>CAZJLR010000012.1:85189-130888 GCA_964546815.1 uncultured Candidatus Obscuribacterales bacterium
CGAATTGAGCCGGAAGATCCAAGCTATTCGGATGAAGATCCCCGAATGGAGCCGGAAGATCCGAGGTACCCGGATGAAGATCCCCCAATCGAGCCGTATGGCAGTCCTTCACCCCTGCAGGAATAGACTCAGTATCGCCGAGGCGACCGTAGACTTAGAATTCAACAAGAAGACTTTATGGGAGTATTTGGGGTATATTGGAATGAGTTAGAGGCCAATTAATGTTCGAGTCTGTCAAAACCACCCGGCTCATTTTAACGGCATTTCTGGCAATTTCATTTGCCTTTCCTACTTTTGCGTCCAATCTCACCAGCCGCCCAGCGCAGTACAGTGAAGCTGTGCAGTCTTATAAAGACAAGAAATATTCTCAATCGCTGGCACAGTTTAAGCGAATGCACGACGCCGGTATGTGTAATGACATGGTGCATTACTACATGGCACTCTGCTACCAATCACTAAGTCAAATTGCTGCGGCAAAATCGGAATATTACACCGTTGCTCGTTCCAAGAATGCGGCTCTGCGCCAGAATGCGCAATACGCTCTGGCGTCGTTAGATCAATGGAACCAGCATCGGCTTTATCAGGGCAACGGCAACAACTTTTCGCGCTATAGCACTGCTCGCAGTGGTGGCAGTTCATTCTCATCTTCATATCGTCCACCACCGTTGAAAGAAATTACTATTGAGATGACTCCACCGGCTGGCGGAAGGTGCTGAGGGCGTTAGGGAGGCGGTAGGTTGCCGCTTAATTTCCTGAGATAGCGATGGGGTTGTACTCAACGAAATGGATTCCTCCTGGCAGTGGCTAAGTCTATGTGGGCTTTACGTGCTTGTCTCTGCTTCTATGTTTGCAATCAAACGTCTGATGCTAGACAAAATGAAGCAAATAGCTTCGAATACCTCATCGGTGTCTGTTTCGCCTGCTGAATTGGCATTTTTATTTCGCCCAGATGACTTAACTCATTGCATGGTTGTGACTGCTGTCGACCTATTGCAAAAAGGATTGAAGAGTCCGTCGTCTCTTGGCGAAGAGGTTTATGCGCTTGAATTTAAGCAAGAAATTTGGCGGGTGGTAACTGAATACATCAAGACCTGGTCAGAGCAAAAGACTCAAGCTTTGCTTCCTGAATTGAAGACCAGAAGTCCTGTAAAAATATTGACCGGGCTCTGGCGTATTCGCATCTTCTTGTTAGAGTCAATCAAAGGCTTCTATGCTGAGTTCATAAAAGACCCTCTGCACATACGAAAATATTTCTCTGTCAGTGGATTAGTGCGGCTATTGGTTTCGCTTCTGGCAAGCAATTTGAAAATCAAATTGGGTGATAACGTACGTTCTGCATTATTATTGAAACGCTTGCTTGTCGACCCAGATTCCCGTCAACGCTGTTCCGACAAAATAAAAACGTTGGCGATTGTGCATCTTTGCATTAGTGCCTTGCTGTTTTATTTTTGCCCGTTGCAAATTTCTGCAATTGCTATTTTTGTCCTGGTAATTTTTAGTTTGAGTAACGCAATGGTGTTGCGTGGTCTGGCTCAGTTGGCTCAATCTGTTCCTTTCTTTGAAGAGGTAAATCTTGCTTTGAAGGGTATCAAAAGGCAGGGCATGAGAATTTCCATTTTGAAACTTCTCGTTTGGGTGATTCAGAAAGGTGTTTTGATATTGCTGTCGTCGGCAGGCATAATTGTCCTTGTGATTCAAACTGTAGTGTTGTTTGAATTGTGCATGCCTAAAATGTGGCCATGGTATTTAAGCAGCATTGCCTTGTTTGTTTTCTCGGCCAATTCTCTAGTTATTTTAGACGCGATTATCACATCGGTATGGCTGGCAAACACAGATCAAGTCACTTCAGAGGGTGATAAGGAAATCGCCCGCTGCCACACAAGGTTGCGAAATGTTGGGCCCATCAAGGCTTTGTCCAATTCATTGGCTGACCCTGAGTACAACGAAGAATTGTCCGAAGTGGTGGCATTGTATGGTATTGAAACTTTAGTTTTGCTTGCTTGAAAAACTACTGCAAAATCAGTCTAAGCGATGGAGTGCTTCACTGCATCAGTTGCGCCGGAGATCGTTTTGCCTCGCATCTCGTCTAGAGTTTCACCCATAAGCTTGCGTACATGATCTCTAAATTGTTTTACGTTGCCACCAAATTCGCTGGGGTAGACGGCAGGCAGAACCTTGACGCGAATTGTGCCTCGGAATTTAAGCATCATGGAGCCTTTCGGCAATAATGGTTGGGTGCCGTCGATGACGATTGGAATAACCGCCACGCCGCAATCAGTCGCCATCTTAAATGGTCCATCGCGAAATTCTTGCATCTCTCCTGTTTCTGAGCGAGTACCTTCAGGGAAGATCATTATAGATGCGCCTTGCTTCAGCCAATTTCTGCAAGTAGCCATCATCTCTTTGATGCTTTTTAGATCGCTGCGGACGATTTTGACATATTGATTGAAAGCCATGTTCCAACCGATGAATGGAATTTTGAATATGGACTCTTTTGAAACCCACTTGAAAGGTTTGTTCAACCCATAAAGAACCATTATGTCCCACAATGATTGGTGGTTTGCCACCAGTACGTAAGTTTTGTCTGGCTCAATGTTGTCCAAGCCTTCAAAAGTACATTTCCAAAATGGATTGACCTGAATATAGTGAAAGCCCCACCAACAGGAGTACATGTGTACTAGTTTTCGATTGGGATCAGACCATTTTGTTAGCAAACAGATAGCTGCTGATATCCATACCAGGAAAGCAGAAGTTATGAAAAAATAGGAGATATAGAGAATTGAAAGTACTTTCGTAATCATCGCCGACCCTGTCTTTAAGCCGAAATCGACATCTCTGGAATCTAAGCTTTAGTTTATCAGGCTGTGACTGCCACAACACGAAAACTATTCTAATCCAAGCGGACAATGCAAATTTGCTCGAGCTTGCATAAAAGCTCGTGAATAGAAGTAGATGAGGCACAGTAGTGCAATTTGGGCTTGAGAATAAGCTGAGGGCGGCGCATGGCGCCGCCCCTACAATTGGCTTATTTTCGGTCTATAGCTACTGCTTGTGAGCAGTTGTCGCAGTATTCTGGGAAGTCGGCATGCTTGCCCACTTCTTCGGAGAATTTCCAGCAGCGTCCGCATTTTTGACCGAGAGCAGGAAGTACAACGACTCTGATACCAGATTCGTTGACGTCTGCCAAAAATCCGTTGCTTTCTGGCAAGCCCTGCTCTGCGCTCAATACTTTCGCTTGCGAGGTGATGAATATGCCGGCTAGATTAGCCTCAAGCGAATTTAGCTTTTTGACTATTTCGGCATTCTCAAGCTTGAGCGTAACCTGGGCTTCTAGAGAACTTCCAATCTTTCTGTCAGTGCGAGCCAATTCAAGCGCCTTGTTGACCACATTGCGAACATTGATAAGGTCTTTCCAGAAGTCGTGAAGCTCTGGCTTGAGGTATTCATTCTTGACCGATGGAAAATCTGTGAGCAATACGCTAACTTCCTTCCCTCTCAGTGACTCTGGAGTATGGCTCCAGATGTCTTCTGCAAGGTGGGGAGTTACCGGTGCCAACAGGCGAACAAGAACTTGCAACACTTCGTGCAATACGGTTTGTATTGCTCTGCGTTTTGATGATTTTTTCGCGTCTGTGTAGAGGCGGTCTTTAACGATGTCGAAATAGAAGCTGGAAAGCTCTACGTTGCAGAAATTGAGCAGTACCTGGTAGTACTTGAAAAATTCATATCTGTCGAAGTCGCCTTTGACTTGTGCAACTACTTCTTGCAGTCTGTGCAAAATGTATTTGTCGAGGTCGCTAAGGTCATCATATTTCACTGCGTCAGCAGGACTGAACTCATGAAGGTTGCCCAGGAGAAATCTCGCGGTATTGCGGAGCTTGCGGTATATTTCAGCAAGCTGCGCAAGCATGTTCTTTCCGATTGGTATGTCGTCAGTGTAATTAACTGATGCAACCCAGAGGCGTAAAACATCAACACCGTATTGTTTGATGACTTCTTCCGGCTCGACACCATTGCCCAATGACTTAGATAGCTTGCGCCCGCTTTCGTCTACCACAAATCCGTGTGTGAGCACGGTTTTGTACGGCGCGCGACCGTGAACGGCAACGCTGGTCAGCAATGAACTCTGGAACCATCCGCGGTGCTGGTCGCTTCCTTCCAAATACATTTCACATGGGGTACCGCGAAGCTCGGGACGGGCGTCTAGAACTGCGGCATGCGTGGTGCCTGAATCGAACCAGACATCCATGATGTCTGTTTCTTTCGTAAATTCAGTACCGCCGTCTTCGCAAGTAAATCCTTTGCCCAGGAAATGTTCTGGCTCGTGAAGCCACCAGGCATCAGAACCTTCTTTCTCAAACACATCGGCGACGCGATTTATCACGTCGTCGTTGAGAATTGGTTTGCCTGATTTCTTGGAATAGAATACGGGGATTGGAACACCCCAGGCACGTTGACGGCTGATGCACCAATCTGAACGCTTCTCTACCATTGAGTAGATGCGATTGCGTCCCGATGCGGGCAGCCATTCGACCTGGTCTATTGCAGCCAGAGCTTGTTTGCGAAATCCGTCAACTGAAGCAAACCATTGCTCGGTGGCGCGGAATATCAATGGTTTTTTGCACCGCCAGCAGTGCGGATAACTGTGCGTCGTCTTCGCATGCTGAAGTAGTTTGCCCAGCTCTTGAAGATGTTCGATGATGGGTTGATTTGCCTTGTCATAGCGCGTACCGGCAAACTTTCCGCCTTCGTCAGTGAATATACCTCTGCCGTCGACAGGAGAAAGAACTCCGATTTTATACCTGTTGCCCAAGATAAAGTCGTCCGGACCATGTCCAGGTGCCGTGTGAACGCAGCCTGTACCAGTGTCGTCTGTGACGTGCTCGCCCACCATGAGCAAGCTGCGTCTGTCGATGAACGGGTGCACGCATTCAAGTAAATCAAACTCTTTGCCGCGTGCTGTAGCTAGTACGCTTGTCGTACTTTCATCGATGTTTGCTGCCGCCAGAACGGACGAGCGCAATTTCTCTGCTACGACAAGCACGCCATGCTCAACGGTTTTGACAAACTGATATGTGAAATCAGGATGCACAGCTATACCCAGGTTTGCTGGAAGTGTCCATGGAGTCGTCGTCCATATTACGAACGAAACTTCTGCTTCGTTTTGCACCGCTTCAGGCAGCTTACTTTTAGATTCAGCTTTAACAGGAAATTTAACGAAGATGGCGTCAGACGTGTGGTCTGCATATTCAACTTCAGCTTCAGCCAGGGCCGTTTCGCAATTTGGACACCATGAAACAGGCTTCAAACCTTTGTAGAGGTAGCCAGCTGCAGCCATTTTTCCAAATACTCTTATTTGTGCTGCTTCAAATTTTGGGTCTAGCGTGATGTATGGATGCTCCCAATCGCCCCAAACACCAAGGCGCTTGAAGTTTGCTTCTTGTCCTTTTAAATTTGCCAGAGCAAAATTTTTGCAGCGTGTGCGCAATTCAACCGGCGTCATAGAAGCCCGCCCGCCTTTTACGTCTTTTAGAACCGCGTTTTCGATTGGCAGTCCGTGACTGTCATAACCAGGCACGTAAGGCGAATAAAAGCCGCTCAACGCTTTGTATTTGGTGACTATGTCCTTCAATATTTTATTCAGCGCAGTACCGATGTGTATCTTGGCTGAACTTAAATAGGGAGGTCCATCATGCAAAATAAACTTTGGCTGCGACTCGCGTTGCTTGAGGTTTTTAGCGTATACGTCGTTGGCTTCCCATGTTTTCTGGATTTCCACTTCTCGAACAGCACTATTAGCTTTCATTGGGAACGTAGTTTGGGGAAGGTGGACGGTGCTCGGTTTATCACTACTCATTGTTGTTTCCTTTCCAAAGCGACAGGCGCCTAATAACAAAAAATCCAGCGGCGGGCGCTGGAGCGAATCATTTATGAATTCGCACCAGTCTATTTAGTTGCTAATAATGCCTGCTTGAACGCGGAGCGCTGAATTCACAAAACCTCCAGAGCAATTGCTGCTCGGACTTGAAGGACCTAGTTTGTATTAGAACCGAAGCTCATGGCAATATCAACAAGACCGCAATGCCTTTTAATGAATCTTATTCGGATTTTGTCTGTCGATTCAATCGGCTTAATCTAGTAAACTAAGCTCCATTTGCTCTGGAGGCATCATGAGTCTTGAAAATGTTCGTGCCACAGCCCAGAAAGCCGCCGATGCTGCCGGCTCTATTTTGCGTGACAAGCTGGGGAAACTCAGTGGCATCGATTACAAGGGTGCTTTTAACCTTGTGACTGAGGCTGACAAACAGTCTGAGGCAGAGGTCATTCGCATAATTCGTGAACAGTTTCCAGACCACCAAATTTTGGGCGAAGAATCAGGTGCGCACAAAACAGCTTCAAAACAGCGCTGGCTGATTGATCCTCTTGATGGAACAACAAATTATGCGCACACATACCCCTTCTTCTGCGTTTCTATAGGCTTTGAAGATGACGGCAAAATGATGTTTGGCCTGGTGTACAACCCAGTGTCAAATGAAGTCTTTCATGCTGAACGCAACAAAGGTGCTTATCTTGGGCAAAGCAAGATACGCTGTTCGAAAACACCGACTCTCGGAGAGAGCTTACTGGCGACAGGCTTTCCACCGGACACAGCAAAAGCCAAGTATGCCAATATGACTCAGTTTCATAAGCTTACAAACCTTTGTCATGGTGTGCGTCGCGACGGTTCTGCCGCATTAGATTTGTGTTTTGTAGCCTGTGGTCGCAGCGACGGATTCTGGGAATACAAACTCAGTCCCTGGGACTTGGCTGCTGGCACTCTGATTGTCGAAGAGGCGGGCGGCAAAGTCACAGATCCAACGGGCACTAAATTTGACATAGACTCAGGCCATGTACTTGCAAGCAATTCGCATATTCACGACGAAATTATGCAGGCTTTGCAAGAATGCGAAAATGCCGCGCATCAATCTCAAAGTGTTTGATAGTTTGGCTCAGCCTTATTGCAAGTCAGGTGAGTCTGTTTCGGTTAGGAAACCGCCTGTGCCGAAACTGTCAAAAGAATCGGCTCCAGGGACTACAATCTTGAATGCTTCGTCAATTTCTTGATCTGCACGATTGTAATCGCGGCAAAGAACGAAAAATTTGGCCATCCTGAAGTGCATGTTTTGCCGCTCAATCGGAGCGCTTCCATTTGAATTCAGAGACTTTTGCCAGCTTTCTAGCAGTTCTTTCGCTTTGGCCACATTGCCGCACCAGAGATTCAATTGCCACCGAGCATTTCTATTGGAGTCCAGGTCGCTCGAAGTTTCTTGATTTAATTTGCTTAGAGTTGTGCTAACGCCTTTCGCATTGCCTGCAGCCACGTAGGCAATCGCTAGTTCCTTCAAGGCTTCCTCTGCGCTAATTCTTGAACTTTTCCTTACCCGTTCATCTTTCATCATTGCAATTAATCTTTCGAGAACCGGCGCTACTCGCTGCTTGCCGGCGCAATGTTGGTCGAAATCCAGCTGCTTTCTCCAGCTGATTAGTTGTTTTTTGTACTCATCATTCTCGTCAATTGCAAGTGCGACAGTACACTCTAAGATTGCAGATTCTAAGTCATTGTTTGCGGCAGCTCTTAAAGCTAGTTTCATTCTGTCCGCTGCCGAGTTTGGATTCATGTGTGTGCGTGCAATAGCATCATCGAGCTTCATTGAACAAAAAAGTTTGGTGGGTGCTTCGCAGTCTGAAGCTACTGCGTGCTGAAGATATTTGATTGCAAGGTCTGGATTTCTGTCAATATTTTGAATTGCAAGTTTGTGGCAGGCTAGTGCGTAAAGAGCCCAATCGTGCTCCGACGTGTTCTTGTTTTTGTAATTTTTTTCAAATTCTAAGATGGTCGGCACTAAGTTCTTGCTTTTCCTTAGTGCTTCTTCATCGATGCTTAGCCTGCTTATTGAGCTGTTGCGTTCTTCGTTGGTTTCCAAAATATACAAATTTGGACCGCAGAAGCCAAACAAATTTAGATTGTCGAAGTCAAAACTATGTTGTGACGGCGTTTCGGTTAAACGAGAATAAAGCTTTTCCAGCACTTTTCTTAAGGCAGATGTCGAGCCGCTTGTTGTTTCGTAAATGCTAATTGCTTTTTCGTACTCTTGTTCTGGCCCAGTCTTACGTTTTGCTTCACTCATTTCATATTGACGGCAAAGATCATCGGCTAGTTTTTCATGCAAAACAGCCATTGATTTCGCCGGTTTATTTAGCTGTTCTCCCAGTTTTATTGCTTCTTTCCAAAGTAGCGCTATTTTTTCCCGCTGGTCGAAGTTGTCCTTTATGGAATATGTAACTCCTGCGTCAGCAAGTTGAGCCATATCAACTGTTTTTTGATATTTTTCTTCCAGCATATTATGCTGAACAAATGCAAATAATGCTGTTATGCCTACCAGTATTGAGCCTGTGCCAGCAAAGAAAGGCAGTTGATAACGTCGGACGAACTTTGTAATTTTGTTTTTCTTGTGCTTGCTTTTCAAAAGTCTTTTGCGAGCATCAGAAGTGTTTTGATCAACCGCCTCTAGAGCTTCTTTGAGTTCCCCCACGTTTTGATAACGCTCTGTCGGTTTCTTTGCCAGGCACTTTTGAATAACTGCTTCGAGTTCTGGGTCTATGATGTTGTGATTTATTATCTCGTCGAATTTTGCAGGTGTTTCGTTCAAATGTTTCAAGATGGTTTGCACAACATTGTCGCCCAAGAATGGAGGTCGCCCCGTGAGCGACTCGTACATAACGCAACCCAAAGAATAAATATCAGAGCGTGCATCCATTGGCTGACCAGTGCATTGCTCCGGACTCATGTAAATGGGGCTTCCTAAGAGTTCACCTGTCTGCGTCAGCTTCTGTTCATCAGTTTCTGCGCGTGGCAATATGCGTGCAATGCCGAAATCTACTACTCTTACCAGACATCCACCACTTTCAAGATCTGTCAACATTATGTTTGATGGCTTTAAATCTCTGTGCACGATTGACTTTGTGTGTGAATGAATCAGGGCATCACAAACTTGCGCAAAAATATTTCCAAATAAAGCAATATCCAAATACTTTTCGCGACTGAGTCGAGCCGCCAGGCTTTCTCCTTCGATGTAGTTCATAACAATATATGGCTCGCCCTTCGAGGCAATGCCATAACCAAGAACTGAAACGAGGTGAGGACTGGTTAGCATGCTACAAGCTTTCGCTTCTTGCTCAAAACGATTTCTGCAACTCTCATCGGGAAGAAGGTTGCTTTTCAAAATTTTTACTGCAAGTTTGTTTGTAATCCCTTCTTTTGACGCCAAATAAACTTCGCCCATTCCGCCAGAACCGAGCAAAGTTTCTAGAGTGTAATCACCAATCGATTTTTTCTCTAATTCTTCTTTCAAGACTACTTCGCTTGATTCATCTGAGTAGCTCTTTGGGTCATCATCGATGGAACTCTCGACGCTTAAAATTAGCGATCTAAGACTTTCTGATTCGCCGGCTAGAAGAGCACTTGGCTGTTCCTTCTTCTTTTTATTCATTTATTTTAGTAAGGCGCTGAATTGGGAGAGTTTCGCAAGCGCAGAATGCTCGCAAGCCAATTCTGGGCTAGACTTACAGGGATGTCAACAGGGTGAACCCCTGGACTTTTGAATTAATCTGTTTCCTCTATCTACGCCATTTGAGCATAGCGAAGAGAGCATCGTTTTAGTCGGGACACTCTGCGCGTGTGAAAATCGAAGACGCTTCGTCTTGGCTCAACAATTTCCAATCCTTTGACGTTTTCAACTTGGCTACAATAGAACTGTTATTGGGAAACCAGACCCAGGCGATTTTGTATTTGTCTAGAACTTCTTGCCAATTTGGCTGAACTTGCGAAACTGCCGCATAGTCCAAATAGAATCTTTCTCCGTAGAAGTCATTGCGGTCATCTATAAAAACGCGTTTGCCTGTTTTATATCGAATATAGCCGCCCCAGTTGTCGTAATTCATGCCGACATTAGGTTCTAGCTTGTCTTCTTTAAGCCATTCTAGAGTCTTGCTTGGTTTTGTACGTGGGTCGAAATCTGAGCTGACTAGCTTTACACCCATAATTTCTCCGCCCGAGAAGCAAGAAATAAATAGAATTAGAACTGCCACTACCGGCAATGCATGTCTGGTGCAAGAAAATTCCATTGCGTCGATGGATTTACCAAGCTTTTGCCAGCTCTGTTTTATTCCCGCTAAGAATGTAGATGCTGGTAGTGCATTTTCGTCGGTGCTGGCAAGAACTGCAAATCGTGAATTTGCGATTAGTTCTGTTATTAATGGCAATGACACAATTACAAATAATGGCATGTTTCGTCGGCTTGCTAGTGACAAATGTGCGTATGCCAAAACAGTCAAAAATTGCGCAAGTGAAGGCTTCTTTTGCGAGCACACGAGCCCGAGCGCCAGTGCAAAATACAAGAACTCAAGCAAAACAGCTTGTAGCTGTCCATGGAAAACAGGAGAGCTAAACTCATCATTTTGTGACCAGACTGCCGATTGTTGCAAATATTCGAAAATGTATTTGTAGAGTTCTAAACCGTAAGGGTTTACAAATGTCACCGCCAGTAGTATCGCCATGAGTATTGCCAAATCTCTCATGCGTTTGGTGGATTCTTTGCGTCTTTCAGAATCTGCGCTGCAAAACCAGATGAATCCATCTGATATCAGGTAAATGCCGCAAATCACTAATCCCATTAAAAACGCAGGATGCGAATTGACCCACACCAACATCCCAAGGCTCAAAATAATCGCTAGCTTGCGGAAAGTGATTTTTTTGTCGGCATAATCTTGAAGATATTTTGTAAAAATGAACACTTCGAAAAAGGTAACCAGATGCGGCCGCGCAAGCCAGTGAATTGACGAGCATAATGCGCCAAGAACACAGAAAAACGTTGCGGAAATGAAGTGACTACCTCGCTTGCGGCATTCCTGGTAAATAAGCGCAAATAATAGGGCAATAGAGCTGCAGCAAGCTACTGCCACCATTTTAATTCCGCCGATTTTATCGAAAATCGCAAGAATCAGGTCAAACAGCCATTCGTATGCCACCCACTGTTTGTCCGCAAATGTGTATGAAATGAGGTCTTTCTGCGCTAGCTGTCCATGCGCCAAAATGTACTGTCCATCGACAATGTGCCAGCCTGTTGAGCCGTCACCAAGAATGAAGTTGGGCAGGAAAACAAAAAATAGACACAAAATAAGAACAAAAAGAATATCGCCAATGCTGGGCATCCAACTTGGACGCATCAGGGCTGTCCCTTTTTGTAAAGCCCAAACCAGGCAGACATCGTTACTTTGAATACCTCAAAAAGCATTCTCGGAGAATCTACAAGTACATTGACTTTAGAGCCTTCCATATTTGCCCAGTTGATGGCTATTTCTTCGATTTTGTATCCGCGTAGCTTGGCGATGTACAAAACCTCTACATCAAAGCCAAAGCCATCGATGCGATTTACTGAAAAAATGTCTCTTGCCGCAGCTCGCTTGAATAGTTTGAACCCGCATTGAGTATCGTAAAAGCCTGGCAGTAAAAGGCTTTGCACAATCGCATTGAATGTATTGCCGATGAATTTTCTGTGCATCAATGCTTCAACTTTGCGCGATTCGTCAGGCTTTGCTCGCGAGCCAATTGCCACATCGGCGCCACGGGCCAGGCTTTCTTCAAGCCGCTCTACTTCTTCAATGGGCGAGCTACCGTCGGCGTCGTTTATCAACATAGCCTCGCCTTTGGCAGCCATCATTCCATGGCGCACCGCATATCCCTTCCCTCTGTTTGGTTGATATGACTCAACTCTCACTTCAGGATGCGATTTTGAATATTCAAGGACAACATCTGTTGTCCTATCGTGACTGCCATCGTCCACAACCACAACTTCAAAGCTTTTGCCGCGTTTGCTTAGAAATTGATAAACGGATTCAAGCGTCTTGGGCAAACGGCTCTCTTCGTTGTAAGCGGGAATAATGACGCTAAGCTCAATCATTGCCATAGTATAGTCCATGGCTCAGGTCTATAACCCGGGCGGATTTCAAGCCGTCCGACTTCTTAATCAAGACTCGGCGTTTGGTAGCTCAGTGTATATTCTGTGGTCTGCTTTTGTTTATGCAATTTGCTACTTGCAGCAAAAGATCTATTTTGCTCCGCTTGCAGCCTGTTGGGGAACTTCTGATTTGACTTGTTTGCGCAAATCGTCAATTCTCTTTTGGGCATCTTGGAACGCATGGTCGTAAATGACGCCCTGTCCCCAACGTGAGCTTGTGTCAACCATCGGGCGAGAGTACATCAATGCTGCTGAGCCGAGCGCGGCTGAGGCTGCTGGCACGTCTGCTACGCCGATTGTGGTGAACAGTTTGGTGACGCCTGTGCCGACTCCATTTTTAACGAAGCCTGGTGTCATGGCGCTGCCAAATATTGGCAGAGTCAACGATGACATTACACCTGCGGACAAGCCTGCCTTGTTCATGTCTGTCCAGTAGGCTCCAAGTGTGTCGTAGTTCTTGCCGTCAAGATGTTCGCCTGTATAAATTGCTGCGCCCTTGTTCAATGCACCAAATCCATATGCAAGACCGAAGGTTGTAAGTGACTTGGCTGCAAACTGTCTGGTGTTGTACTCGGCAAGATTCATCGCGCCGTCAACAAAAAGCTGTGCTGTGCGCTCTCCGCCCCAGCCGGCAAATTGGGCTCTGGCTAAGACATTCCAGGCTGATGTGCCTTCCTGAGCTGCGGCCAGGCGGAATGGTGTGTAATTAACAGGGTTTAGTCTGGAAGGCATTGCTTCCAGGAATTGTGCAACCTTGCTCTTGCCCAGTGCTGATGCTTGAGCGCTTGCATCTTTGGCTAGTTCAAGCCCTGTAATTTTGGATCCTTCGGCAAGGTTTAGCTTAGCAACTGTGGCTTCAGATAGATTTTGGTTGCCTGGCAAGTATTCCAAGCCTTTGATTGCTGCATATGTGGTGCCGGTTGCAACAGTATTGCGGATGAACCCTTTACTGCTGAGCAGGTCGTTTCCTGCAACTGCGTTATTTGCAAGTCCGCCCGCTGCAAGAGCTGTGATACCAACAATTGGAGCTTTTACGTAGAACGGAAGCGGGGCTTTTGTTTCTAATGCTTGCAAGCCTTTGCTGGCGAGCCAGCCGGTACCAAATGAAGTGGCGACTCCGGTTACGTCTCCGGCAAGGTTGCGCAATTGAGAATGACCATCTTTGAGCATCTGGTCATGCTGTGCCTGTGCTTCTTTGGCATTGTTCAATTTGGCAAAAACGAGTCTGTCGACAACTTTGTCGTATTCTTCTTTCTTGCCGCCGAGGAAGCCGCCGATGACTGGAATTTCGTTGGCCATGTGTCCGCTGAGTGATATGCCTGCGGCGTTGAATGTAAGTGTTGCGCCAGGCAGTAGCGTGTCAATTGCGCCGGTTTGTGTTTTGTCGATGGCATCCTTCGCTGCTTCCGTGTAAGCCAATGCTGCTGCTGAGCCATCTTCTATATTCATTTGCTTGCCGAGTTCGGCTTGTTTTAGAGCACCAAGAATTTCAGGGGTTGTGTTGAATGTAACCGGATCAACAGCGGCTATGCTTTCCATGATTGGTTTGGCGCTGTCTTGAATGCCTTTGTCGTGCAATTCAATGCCGACCTTGCTGGCTTCTACTGCGTGTTGTTTGCGAATGCCGGCTGGGTCTTGAACCTTTTGTGCCAGTACGGCCATGTTTTGAAGTGTTAGTCTTTCTGGGGCTGTAAGCGCACGTTGCATAGCTTCTTGCATCGCCGGACCTTGCTTGCCAATCAATGCTTGCAACATGTCCTGCTGGTTCATGTCTTTCATGGCACTGCGAATTGCTTGCTCATCTTTGTCACGCTGAGGTCCTTCCGGTCCTTCAAGATGGCGGTTGCCTTGTTTGAATGAATCAAGGCCCATCTGTAGTTGCATCTGCATTGAGCCAATTGCCTGATTCAATTTGTCTAGCGACTCGGCTACGGTTTTGCCACCACCTCTTTCCATAACTTCTTTGTCTGCAAGGGCTTCTGCTTGCTTGAAGAGTTGGTCGGCTTGAGCCCAGGCTTGCTTTGGATCTTTGCTCTTGTCTGAAAGAACCGAAAGGGCATCTCTGCTTATTTTGAGGTCGGGGAATAATTTGTTCTGTGCTTCTTCCATTTTCGCCATGTCTGGCGTGCGCAGGTTAAGTGTTGCCAGCATCTTTGCACCGTCTGCGGTGCTTTGCATTAATGCTGCAATTTCAGGGTTTTTGATTGCTTCGCTTATTAGAGCTGAAGCTCTGGGTTTGTTTTCTTCGCCTTGAATCAAGTAGGCTTGTGCAAGCTGTATGCGAGCTTGGTCGGCATGCTTGAATGCGTCTGCTTGTTGCATGCTTTCTGAAAATTCTTGCGCAAATGCTGCTTTGGGGTCTCTGATCAAAGCCGTGTGAGCATCGATTGCTTTGGCTAAATCTGGGCTTAGTTTTTTCTGTTCATCAAGCTTTTGCTGAAAGAGCGCGCGGCAAGTGGCTTCCAATTTGGACTGATCTGGCTGAGCTCCCGCAGCTTTGATAGCATTGTTTACTGCTACAGAGAGAATCTTCTCTTGAGTCATGTATTTTTCTTGATCTGCTGGTGACAGAGCTGCTACTTGCTTGCTTAGCTCAGCATTGACTTTCATATAATTGTTGAGCGCGTCGATTTGACCCTTCTTCACATCATCGGCACTTACTGCGTTGATTTCAATAGGTGTCAATTCGCCAAATGTTTGCTTGCCCGATTTTTCGAGTGCAAGGGCATATCTCATTTCGGCTGCGTATTTTGTTTGAGCTTGAGTCTCAAATGCTGCAATGGCTTCTGGCTTGATTGAAGTGTAGTCAGCCAGAGCTTTTTCCCAAACAGGAGCAAGTTTGGCAAATTGTTCTTTTGGCATAGGCTTGCTGCCGTTTTCTGTAGCTTGCGAATAAACTACATATGATGCATTCAAATTGGTGGCAGACGCAACTTGATCTGCGTTGAGAGCTGCCTGGTTGGCCGCGTTGCGCTCAACTTGTGTGTTGCTTTCAGCAGGCTTGCTGGGCTCAACTGGTTTAACTGGAGTATCTGTTGCTTTGTTGCTGTTATCGTTTGGCTTGGGTGCTTCTGGCTGTTTCAAAAACGTGTATGCGGCTTCATGAAAAGGACTGTTATCAGTGGTGCTTTGTTCTGGAGCTTTCTTGTCCCACGGGGAGTCATGTGCTTCAACCATTTGTAATCACCTATTGAAAATTTTGCCTGCGGGAAAATATAGAAGTTGTTGATCAGTGCAGCTTCCCATTCCTCTTGTCTTTATCCCTTGACATGATTAACTGGACACGCCCAAATGGGAAAACTACTAACTAGATCACTCACTTGAATTTGAAAATTGCATTTTGTCGGCTATTGAATCAGAGCTGGAAAGAACTGTGCGGAGCGCATTTACGGCGTACATCTTGTCTCGAATTTTTGCGAAAAACGAGCAAGTTTAGACATCTGTCATCTGCTTGATTTAAAACTGTTCATCTCAAAAAATGAAACTGCATTAGCAAGGACAAATGCAAAACACCCCAGAACTGTGGCTTCCTGCCTGCGTTTCTGGGGTGCTTTAGATAATCTATTGAGTCTTACAGGCCTTGATCGCCTTCTGGTTTAATCAGGTAATCGTACAGATCTTTGTTGAATTCAGATCTGCGCATTGTGTGGTTTGGTCTACCAAACATATTGCGTCCGTCTGGGCTAGACCAGAGGAAGTTCTTAGCGCTCTGTCTCAATGCTGATTGGTAGAGATTGCCACCATTTGCCAATATTTTTGATTCTACCGGTGCGCCCACTTTGGCACCAAAGTAAGCAGTTACAAGATTTGTTGGCATGTCCATGAGGACTTTCTCTGTGCTTCCAATTGCCCAGTCTTTAGCATTGTCATAGTTGCCGACAAGGGCTTCTGTTGGATATCTGCTTGCCACCGACCCTGCTGTTGCTGCAGAGAATGATGCCAGGAATGGGCTGCCACCAAGGGCAATGCGGAACTTGTCTGCCATGCCGGCAGCCATGAATGCTTTTCCTGTTTGTCCAGCGCCAATTACAATTCCTTTTTCAGCTTGCTGGGCGATAACATTTTCAACTGCAGCGGTGCCAACACCTCTGGCTACTGCATAGGTGGTGCCCATGACGCCACCAGTCATGCCTGATATGCCGTCGAAGCCTGCACTAAGCAGAGTAACCTTGTCGCCGAAAACAAATTTCCTTATGGCAGATCCGGTTGCTGCGCCTGCTGCGAAACCAACTGCGCCACCACCTACAATGGCTCCTGGACCAGTCCACGAGAACAAAGCTGCGGCGCCCACACCAGCTGCGATACCAACGCCCCATGAGGCTAGTGAGATCGCTACTTCTTTGAGTGTGCCTTTGCACCAGTTCCAAACACTTTCGCCCCAGCCTTTTTCTCTGGTGGCTTCTTTTAGATCGCCCCAATGGGTTCGTCCATCAGTTCCTGGTAGTGAATTCAATTGGCTGATCATATCGGCGCCATATTTGTCATGTTCGATTTGAGCCATGAGCGGATTGTTTTCGCCTTTTTGCATGGCGACATCGATATACAGCATGGATACGCGAGCTTGATTCAATGCTTGTTTTTGGAATTCCATTTGTTGAATCATTGAATAGCCACTAACAGCATCAAACAACGCGCTCTTGTCTTTCAAAGTTGCAGCCAATTTGTCGATGGCTTTTTGGTCGCCATTTTCTTTCATCATTTCGGTGAGTCCGGCAACCATTTCTTTTTCTTGTGCACTCATCTGGTTGCTTGGTTTCATGACTGCTTGAAGCAGCTTTATTTTGCCCTGGTCTTGCTCTGCAGCCGGCTTTGCTAACTCTGCATCAATCTTCTTTTGCAGTTGGCTCTTGATGATTTTTTCGTTGCCGTCAGCACCATCGCGGTTGATTGTTGATGCAATCTTGGCTGCTTCTTCTGCTTTCTTGCGTGCAAGTGCGAAATCTTTGGCTACGTCTTTGTCGTCTTTTTCTGTTGCGGCTTTCTTTTTCAATTCATCATGCTCTTGCATGAGTTTGTTGAATGCCACCATTGAAGCACGATTGTCCAGTGAACCATTGAGAGATTGTTCTAGCAATTGATCAAATCTTTCGCCTTGTTTGGCCGCAGCGGCTTTGCCATTGTCGTCAAAGCGAATGTTCATAAGAATGTCGCGTGCTGTCTTGCGATTTGATTCTGAGTCTTTGTCTTTGTCTGCGTTTAAGAGGAAGTCAGCATAAGCAATGTTGACATTTGGCTTGGCAAGACGGAAAGCATCTAAAATATTTGCTTCGTTGACTATCTTGAGTTCTTTTTCTTGTTGAAGACGAACTTCATTAGGTGTTGCCACGCCGTCTTTTAGTCTTTGCGCAAGAACTTCTCTGTCCTTCACCAGTTGATCGGCTTTAGCTTTGATAGCTTCACCGTCTTTTTCTGCATCAGGAAATCCTTTTGCAGCTTTGACACGAGCCGCTTCCATGTCGGCGCGCGCACCTGCCAGATCTCCTGCGGCTGCTTTCTTGTTTGCGCTTTCGAGCAGCGGAAACGGGCTATCTGGATTTTTCAAATATTTGTCTTGGATGAGCTTGTCGAGTGAGTCATCCTTTGCTTGTTTTGCATTTTCAATTTGCTTGGTCATGAATTCAGAGCGACCAACCGGTGAATTCAAAGCATCAGATGTTTTCTTTGCTTCATTCATCCATTCGTTGGCTGCATTTGGCAAACCTATTTTGCCCAAGAATTCGGCGTACAACTGACGAGTCACGATCGGTGTTTCTTGCATAATGCGAAGATCTCTAAACTGATTTTGTAACTCAGTTTGAGTTTTGAGAGCGTCGCCTAGTTGGCTGAGTTTCTCGCGTGTTTGTGGGTTGAGTTCTTTGTGTTCTTCCAAATAACGTGTGACCAGTCCACTATCAAGAATATTGCCTACTGCGGGGTTAATGCCTTTTGCAGCAAGTTCTTGTTGCAGTTCTTGCGTCTTTGTGTTTATTGCTTCGAGTCTCTTTGCGGTGCTCATCGTTGCGCCGATGACTTCGTTTGGTTCTTTCATGGATTTGTCAGCCATGTTCACCGCTGTCTCGTAGTCCTGGCTCATCTTGCCGATGTAGTCACCTTGCAGTGCGCTTACATCAACCATGCCACCACGACCATCGGAAACTTTGCCTGTTTTCATTTTCAAAGTGCCGTCTGGTTGCTGGTCATAGCAAGCTGCAACCATTGCCTTTTGCAAGTTTTGAACTTCAGTCAATAATTTTTGGATTTCGTAGATCGATCCAGTTTCAATTTTTTTCTGTGTTGTGCTTTCTGATGCGCGCTCTACCGGCGCATTAAGATCACGCGACGCAACTCGGTCTTTCTTTTGTTCGCCTTGAATGGTGACATCAGGAATGGATGGCTTGTCTTTTGCTGGAGCTGTTTCAGCTGGCTTTTCTTGTTTTGGGCTTTCAGATTCCGGTTTGCTGCCAAAACCAATGCGCACTGCAAGTGCAGTCTTGTCCGCATGATTGTCTGATTCTGCCGGTTTTGCAACTTTGTCGAATGGACTATGGTCTATCAAATGCTCATCGGACATTGCTCTTCACCCAACTTCTAATAACGAATATATGCCACAAACCCTTGTAGGTGAATCTATACGGGTTGACAAGGTTTTGGACAGGCATTCTGAGATTTCGTTAAAAGAGTGAAATTCACCGATTTTTGGGTGCATTTTTAGATTTAATGCAAAAAAAGAGCAGTCACCACTTTCGGTGACTGCTCTGACTGACCTTAAGCTTTTGGCTTATTTCTTTTCTTCAGGCTTAGGAGCAACTCCTTGCTGTGCTGCCTGCTGCGCTAATTCTTGAAGTTTCAGTTCATTGAAGCGCTTGTCTGAGCGACGATACATGTCGGCAAATATGCGGCTTTCGCCAAATCTACCGCCAGAATCGAGTCCGCTTTGTGCAAACATCAAGCTTGAAGTGCCAAGTGCTGATGCTGCCGCTGGTACGTCAGCAACGCCAATCCTGGTGAACATCGAAGTTACACCCTTACCGACTGCATCCTTCGCAAATCCTGGAACGAATGCTCCGGCGAATGGAACTGTGATTGATGCAGCAAGCGCGGTGTTGAGACCTGCCTGGTTCATATCAGTCCAAATAGCTCCTGGCGTATCGTATTTCTTGCCGTCGAGGTGCTCGCCGGTGTAGATTGCTGCGCCCTTGTTTGCGACGCCGAAGCCATAACCCAGTGCAGCTGTGCTCATAGCTTTGGCTGCAAATAGTCTGGTGTTGTATTCAGCAAGGCTCATTGTGCCGTTAGCGAACATTGCGGCTGTGCGCTCGCCGCCCATTCCTGCGACACGGAATCTCGAAATGAGGTTCCAGGAAGACTTGCCTGCTTCTGCCGGCACAAACTTGAACGGAGTGTAGTTGATCGGGTTGACTCTAGGTCCGATTGCTTCAGCAATTTGCACAATCTTCGATTTGCCCAGCGCTGCTTCAGCAGCTGTAGCATCTCTTGCAACTTGCATGCCTGTGACTTGTGCGCCCTCGGCATAACCAAGTCTGTTAGCTAGCTTTGCAGTGGTTTCTGCCGACAGTGTTTGTCTGCCTGGCAAGTACTCTAAGCCTTTGATTGCTGCGTAGGTTGTGCCTGTGGCAACAGTGTTTCTGATGTAACCTTTGCTGCTCAGCAGGTCGTTGCCGGCAACAGCGTTGTTGGCTGCGCCGCCAGCTACCAGGGCTGTTGGCACGATAACCAGAGCTTTGCCCCAGAATGGTAGCGGAGCTTTCTCCATGCTGGTGGTCAGCATGTTGAGACCACGGTTTGTGAGCCAGCCGGTACCGAATGATGTGGCAACACCGGTAGCATCGCCCAGGAATCCGCGTACCTGGCTCTTTCCATCGTTTACAACTTGGTTGCGTTGAAGAAGTGCTTCTTCTTCGTTCTTCTGTCTGGCATGCGCCATTTGCTCGATGATCTTGTCAGTCGATTCTTTGCTGCCGCCAAACATTCCGCCTACCAGCCACAAGTCTGAGGCATAGATACCGGCAGTTGAGTTCAGCACGTTGTTTGCAATCAAAGATGTATTTGGAACGAGTTTGTCGACAAGACCAACCTGGCTCTTAGAGATAGTGTCTTTGGCTGCTTCAGTGAAGGCAATCGCTGATGCTTTGCCGTTGGAAATGTCCATCTGTCTGCCTTGCTCGGCCTGCTTCAGCGCGCCCACGATTTCTGGGCTGCCGTTGAATGTTTGTGGGTCGACCTGAGCGATGCTGACGAGAATGTTTTTGGCTTGTTCTTGAAGAGGTTTGTCGTTTGCCTTGGTGGCATATTCGCTTGTTGCCAGCGCATGGTTCATGCGAATCAATGCTGGTAGAGCTGCTTTCTGCGACAGAACCATCATGTTGTTCATGGTGAGCATTTCAGGCTGATTCAGAATGCGTAGCATTGCTGCCTTAGCGTCTGGTCCTTTAGCACCCATGAGTGCCTGAACCATGTCATCATGCGACATGTCTTTGACTAGGTTTTTGACGATAGCGTCATCCGCTTTGTCTCTTTCTGGTCCGCCAGGTCCTGGTGGCAGCTGGCGAGCACCAGCTTTGTAAGCATCAAGAGCCATACCTAGCTGCATTTCCATTGCAGCGATTGTTTGGTTGATTTTTGCAAGGGAATCAGCAACATCTTTGCCGCCGCCCTTTTGCATAATTTCCTTATCGCTGGCTTCTTCGGCTTGTTTGTAGAGCTTGTCTGCTTCAGTATAAGCTGCTTTAGGATCTTTGCTCTTGTCTGCAAAGGCCAGTGCTGCTTCTCTCTGCAATTTCATTTCAGGGAAGAGCTTGTCTGCGTCTTCCTGAGCTTGCTTCATATCTGGTGTAGCGAGATTGAGTCTGGAAAGCAGAGCTTGACCATCTGAAGTGCCCTGGAGAACTTTCGCTACTTCAGGATTTTTCATAGCGTCAGTTAGGAGCGCTGCAGCTTTGGCATCATTTTCCTTGCCTTGTAGAGCAAGTGCCTGTGCAAACTGTACGCGAGCCTGGTCTACGTGGCGGTATGAATCAATGCGATTCATATCTTCAGCAAACTGTTGTGCATAAACTCCGGCTGCTGTATTCAGGACAGCTTCGCGTGCGTCGATTGCTTTGCCGAGCTCTGGGCTCAGGGCTTTTTGTGCATCGATTTGTGCTTTGTAAGCAACGTCGTAAGCTGCTTTCAGTTTGGCTCTGTCTGGCGGATTGCCGGCATCTTTTTGAGCTTGCTCCATTGATGCCTGGAATTTCTCTGTTGCGGCATCGAATTTGGCTCTGTTTTCTGGATTTAGTGTTTTAAGTTGAGCTGCCAGATCGTCTACGGCCTTGCCGTAAACATTGAGAGCATCAGTTTGAGCCTTGCGAACTTCATCAACAGTGACTGTCTTCAGGTCGTTTTCATCAGGAGTTTGTTTGCCGCTCTTTTGCTGGGCAACTAGATATTGCATTCTCGATGCGAAGGCAATTTGAGTTTGCTTTTCAAAATTATTCAGTGTTTCTGGGCTGATTGAAGCATTGGCTGCGATAGCCTTTTCCCAAATTGGTGCAATGGTGTCAAACTTTTCTTTCGGAATTGGCTTGGTGAAGCCGTCTGTAGCCGCAGCGTATGCCTGACCTGCTTGGAATATTGTTGTTGCAGATTGGAGTTGCTCTTCGCTCAGCTTTTCAGCTGGTTTTGCTGGAGCTGTAGGATCTACTTTATCTTTTGCATTTGTCTGATCAGCTGGTTTTTGTGCTTGAGTCTGATCAGCTGGCTTTTGTGGTTGAGTCTGGTCAGCTGGCTTCTGTGGCTGAGTTTGATCAGCTGGTTTTTGTGGCTGAGTCTGATCAGCTGGCTTTTGTGGCTGAGTTTGATCAACTGGCTGTTGTGGCTGAGTTTGATCGGCTGGCTTTTGTGGCTGAGTTTGGTCAGCCGGCTTTTGCGGCTGAGCTTGATCAGCTGGCTTCTGCACCGCAGCAGCCTTGAGGTCTAAGCCGAGAGCTTTAGCTGTCATCTCTAATTGAGCGGCACTAGATGGGTTCATCTTAGCCAGATCGAGCATGATGCGCTGTGCTTCTTGCACGTTAGGGCTGGCTGCCAATGCCTTCGCATCAGCACTGTTCTTGTCTTGCAAAGTCAAGAATTTCTTCGCGTCATCTTGGACAAGTAGTTTTGCCAGGTAGCCTGCGCGAGCATCAAGAGAACTGGTGTAAATGCGACCAAGTTCCCGGTTCATTGCAGTGAGAGCTTCTAGTTTTGCAACTTGAGCTTTGTCTGCTTGAAGTTTTTCCAATTCTGGTTTGAGTGCTTTGACTTGAGTCTCTGCAGTCAAATAATCGGTGTACAGCGCCGAGATTTCTTTCCAGTGCGGTGAAGCACTGAGTGCATCGCTGTTTGCCTTGTTGGCAGGATCTTTCATCCACTTGTCGAGATCTTGAGGCTGTTTTACAGCAGCCCACATAGCTTTCAGACCATCGATTTGTGGCTGAGTCAGGTCGTTGTATTGACCAAGACGTTTGAAATCATCAGCCATTCTGTTACTGAGTTCACCAACCTTGCCGCTGAGTTGACCAAGTGGGCTCGATTGAATGATCTGGTTATTTTGTTCGATTGCTTTTGCAAGTGAAACACGATCGATTTTGTCTGCGCTTTCGATAACTGTATTGTAGTTGGCGCGATCTGCATCAGCGAGAGGTCCTTTGATTGACTTGTCGACAGCGTCGAGCATTGTCTTGGGATCTGTCACGTCAAATTGCGTTGGTACAAGATTGCCTTGTGCATCCAAACGGCGTTGACCATTTTGGTCCATGATTGGTTTGCCGTCGACACCCTGCACAGCCATAACAGGCTTGCCGTCTTGTCCGACAACTGGCTTGCCATCAGCCCCTACGGCCGGTGCAAGTACAGGTCTGAGCATGCCGTCACCACGCAAGCTACCGTCTGGTCCCTTGAATGCCTGAGCTGGTGAGCCATCTGGATTGGACTTCGACCATGTCGGCAAGTGATAGTTTGCATAATTGATGTAGAACTTGTTGCCATCTACTCCGACTGTGGCTCCTGGTACATCTTTCAATGGAACCTGGTCTGCAGGCTTCTGTGCCTGGTCGGATGGACGTTGTTGATCAGCCGGCTTTTGCGGTTGAGTTTGATCAGCCGGTTTTTGCGGTTGAGTTTGATCTGCAGGTTTTTGTGGCTGTGTTTGATCGCCAGGTCTGGTGCCGCTCATTACGGCGTCCATCGCTGAGTCGTAGTGCTTCATGAAATTCTGGTCTGGCGGTGGTCCCCACATTTTTCCATCGAATGTGGCTGCCATGCCCAGCAATGCAACACCGGTTTTTGCAAAATTCTTTCTTTCCGGATCTTTCAAATCTGCGCTGTGGAACATCAAAGCGAAAGCGTTGTTAGCTCTTGCATAGCCGGATGATCTGAGCAAGTCGTCAATCTGGTGGCTCTGTTGCATTTCTTGAGCCAACTTAGCCCGACCTTCTGGAGTCTGGTCGTTGGCTAGTTTCTTCATGTCTTGTTCGAGTGCGGCGCGCTGTTGTTGCAGAGCAATATTCTCTTTAGTTGGAACCGGCTTGCCGTTGCCATCTAATATAGGATTACCTTGCTTGTCGCACTGATAAAGGAATGTGTCTGCAGCCAGGCGTGCATTAGTGTAGTGCTGTTGAGCCTGGTCGAGTGTTTGTTGATATGCCTTGAAGCCATCACCTTTAGCGTAAGGGCCACCGCCCTTGTCGATGATGCCGACAACGTCTTTCATGCCCTGTTTGGCGGCATTAAGTTCGGCGAAAACGGTTTGGTAGACTTGTGCTGGGTCTTTCGGCTTGTCAGTTTGGTTGTCCGAAACTCTTTGCACATCGCGCTTCTGGTCGAAGGCTTCATTGCGCAACGAATTAGAAGCGCTTACTTCAGGCTTCTGTTGCTCCTGTTGTTTTTCTCTAGCCTTTTCTGGCGACTCGGGTTCAAATCCTTCAACCATTTCTTTTATTACCCTTGCGTAAATATAAACCTTGCGGGATCCATAGCTTATCGATTGATTAGTTGCTTGTAACTGTGGAAATTACGAATCCCGAAATTCGGGATAAGCAAAATTAATCTCCAATCCTCTGGTCCGTTCGGGTCTATACAAAGACCCCATCATTTTTGACAGTAAATCCCCGGTTTAATGGGAATCACACGTAATTCGAGCACTACTTCACTTAGTCATCATTCCCGTTTATCAAGACCTTTAAGCAGCAAAAGATCCTCTTGACAGCCGTCGTTGTTGAGTTTCAGCCATTTCATATTCTGCGAATCAAAAGTGCGTTTCCCCTGTCAGATTTTCCTATTAGATAGGTACTTTTCTGAACCAGGCAGGGGCTGGTCAAATTCTTTTTCCAATGACGTAGCTAGTGAGGGCTTTAATCTAGCCCTCTAGTTTTACAAGCGACTGCACGCCTAAATCTTGAAAGGCACTGCCAGTCAACTGAAGTTGATTACTGTCACTCCGTCGCCGCCTTCATAGTTTTCACCTGGGCGTGATTTGTTTTTGTAGTTGCACGACTTTAGGAAATCGCGCACTGCAGATTTCATGGCTCCTGTGCCATGGCCATGAATAACCATCAGTGGTGACAAATGTGCCAGATATGATTCGTCGACAAAGCGCTCGAGCAAAGCAAGTCCTTCATCTACCCGCTGACCGCGCAAATCGAGCGTGTTGCGGCTGCCTCGCACAAAAACAGGGTCTTCCGGCTGAGAAGACTTGGCTGACTGAACTTTCTTGCTCGCCTGGTTTTGTTGGGCTCGCGCTTTTGTTTTGAGCGGTGCCGCAGCACTCATCTCTAAATCACTGAGAGGAACTTTCACTTTCATGATGCCTACGCGAACCTGAGCCTTGCCACCTTCAGCTTCGGGCATAGATTCGATGACACCAATCTGGTTGAGCGAGCGGACCCTAACTGTCTGACCGCTGCGCATTTGCGTTTGCTGCGCTACATATTCCTCTGGCTCAAGCCAGTCCAGTTCTTTCTTGATTGACTCGAGTCCTTCTCTAGCTTGCTGCGCTCTGGCAAGCGAAGGGGTCTTTTGCAGATTGGCTGTGAGTTCAGTTATGAATTTCTTTGCCTGTCGATAATCGTCCTGGAATTGATTTGCTGCCAGGTGTTTAGAGCGGCGGTGTTCTTCTTCCAGGGCTCTTGTTTTTTCTTTGAGCTCAGTTTCTTGCAGGCTCATCTCTTTCATTTTGAGTTCAAGCTCTTCTTCGCGTTTGCTCAATGCCTGCAATCGTTGCTCGACCTCATCTACTTTATGTTCGAAGTCTTCCTTCTCCGATTCGAGCGCTTGTTGCGCCTCTTCAACCAGCTCTGGGTCGAGACCCAGTCTGGCCGCAACGACAATGGCTTTTGAGCTGCCTGCAACTCCGGCTCGCATTTTATAGGATGGCGCCAGAGTTTTGTCGTTGAATTCCATGCTGGCGTTTCCAAAACCCTTAAAGCTATGCGCCAGAGTTTTCAGATCACCATAGTGAGTGCTGCAAATTGTAAGTGCGCCGCATCTATTTAAATGAGACAAAATCACGCGGGCAAGAATGACACCTTCGCGCGGGTCTGTACCTGCGCCGATTTCGTCTAATAACACAAGACTAGACTTGCCTGCTGTGCGCGTTATCTCAACTATATTGCTCATATGCGAAGAGAATGTAGACAAGTTTTGCTCAAGTGATTGCTCGTCACCGATGTCTGCAAAAATTTCAGTAAAAATTGCTGAGGAAGAACCCGCAGCCACAGGCAATAATAAGCCGGCGCGGAGCATTAGCGCCAGGAGCCCTGCTGTTTTCAGGTAAACTGTTTTGCCACCAGTGTTTGGCCCGGTTATTATCAAGCTTTGCAGCTCGTCATTCAATATAATGTCATTTGGAATAACCGAGTCAACGCCGCCATATTGCAAAACCAACAGCGGATGCCGGGCTTGCAATAATCTCAACTCCGGAGTTTTTGAAACACGCGGTATATTTGCTTGATATTTTCTGGCTAGTCTGGCGCGTGCCGCAATGAAATCGGCTTCGATACACGAGAAGAATGACTGCTCAATATCTTCAATGCGCTTTGAGGCAGCCAGACTTAATTCCCAGAGCAAGCGGTCTATTTCTCTTTCTATCTCGGCTTCATTTATGCGAATTGTATTTGTCAATTCGACAACTGCCATTGGCTCTACGTAAATCGTCAGCCCTGTTGAAGAACTGTCGTGGACAATGCCTTCAATTGAGTGCCGCATGTTTGCCAAAACCGGCAAGACATGTCTGCCGTTTCTGATTGTGAAAATCGGCTCCTGCAGACACTTAGAGATGCTTGGCGAATTGATGATTCGTTGAAGTTGATCTCTAATTTGTCCTGAAATTCGCTGCACTTCGCGTCTTAGTTTTCGCAAAGTTGGGCTGGCATCATCTCTGATACCACCCGATTCATCGATGACGTTGTCTATTTCAGATACGATTTCATCAAAAACAAATACGCGATCTTTTCTTTGCCGTAGCAACGGATATGACTCTACATCTAAGTTGCTGTATGTTATTTTCAGTTTGCGACTCAATTCCAATACTTGCTTGAGAGCCAAAAATTCTTTGGCAGCAAGCGAAGCGCCTGCAATCAGTCTTTCAATCTGGCTTTGAATATCTGCTAATTCAGGTTGTACGAGGTCGAGCCCTTCGTTCAGCAACATCAAAGCTTCGGCGTTTTCCCGCATAAGATGTTCTATATAATCGGCTTCGCTATGCAACTCTAAGTGCAACGCCAGTTCGCGACTGCAATCGGAAGAGCATTCAACTGCAAGATAGCTCTTGAGCCTTTCCCATTCAAGTGATTTTAGTGTTCGTGCATTTACGTCCATGATTAATTAGAGATCCTGAGTGCTCTAGTCTTATTCATATAATGATGGGCCAATTATTCTGTTGCCTTACTGGGCAAAGCGAATCTGCCGACATGGTGCGCGTGGGTAGACGCGACACTATAGCGCAAACTGCGAGTTAGCGGATTGAAAGCGACACAAGCTTAAGCAGCTTTTGCAAAGTTGCTTAGAAACTGAGTTGGAATGCCTTAGTTAACCTATCGGTGTGTCAGCAATCACAGCAGTGACTGTTGGTTCTGCTGCTTGAGCAGGTGCTACTGGTTTAGCTGCAGCCACCACAGGTGTGAGGCTGTCCATTCCCATTGAGTCCATCAGCTTTTTCAAGCGTACTTTCTGGAGCTCATAAATCTTGTTGTTGCGCTTGTGGACAATTCCAATGCGCTCAAGCTGTTTGATAGCTTCAAGGTGCTCTGGAGGAACAGTGTTAACCTCAACGCTGCCCCTTTCTGTAAGCCAGCCAATGGTCTGGGAAAGAGAACCTAGTAGTTTGCGTAGCGGTTGTTCGTAATAAGCTGTCATTGCACGTACCTCCCGGCAGGTTTAATTTTAACACCCCTTTGCCCCGGTCGCCTGAGAGAATAGATAGTAGACAGCCAAAGACCATGGGCTGCACGAACTTATTAGAAAGATTAAATCCGAGGAAGGCACATGATTTCACCTTTTGAAGGTAAAGAGCCCAAGATTTCCAAGAGTGCTTACATCGCTCCAGGAGTTGTCATTATTGGTGATGCCACTATATCTAATGATGCGAGTGTCTGGTTTCAAAGTGTGGTCAGGGCTGATATCAATGCGATATCCATTGGTGAGAAAAGCAATATTCAAGATGGCTGCTTGCTCCACGTGACCAAAAAGCACAAGTTGACGGTTGGAGAGCGCGTAACTGTGGGGCATGGTGTCATTCTTCATGCTTGTGACATAGGAGACGATTGTCTAATCGCAATGGGGGCAATCGTTTTGGATGGCGCTGTTGTCGAAAGCGGATGCATCGTGGGTGCCGGAGCCCTTGTCCCGCCCGGCATGGTGGTCAAATCAGGCAGTCTTGTGCTTGGGTCTCCTGCCAAAGTCATCCGTCACCTCAGCGATGACGACAAAGAACGAATCAGCCACGGCTGGCAAAACTATGTCGACTATGCCAATCGATTTCGCGCCGAGATTAAATATTAACTAAATCACAGAATTTAGCTTTGAGTACGTGTTTCCACCGGTAAAAACAAATCTGCTCTTGGATATATTCAAAGCGGGTAGAGCTCCGGAGATCGTATTCGATGCCCGATCGGGCCGCAGAATTTCCCATACAAGCAGTGGAACGCGTAAGCGACCCTGCGCAGCCTTGGAAATTCTCGGCAGACTGGTTGAAAAATCCTTCTCAGATGGCGGCACCAGACCGCGCCACAAACAAGGGAGAAATAGCTCTTCCAACCGTTCACCTCAACAACGACGCACTGAATGTCAAAGACAATTACAGTGTTGATTCGCCAGTCGCGCAAGTATATTTGAAAAACAAAGCTGCCATTGTACGCATAAACACCTTAGATAAGCGTCCAGACGGCTCTGTTGGTACATCCACTGGAAGTGGTTCTATAGTCGATTCGAGTGGCATCATTTCCACTGGATATCATGTTGTTAAAGACGCAAACTCGATGCGCATACAGGTAGATAACGGCAAGGTATACGAGGCAAAAATTCTTGCTGTAGATCCATCTAAAGATCAAGCTTTGCTGCAAATTCAACGCAATAATAATGCTCAAGAGTTTCCTACAGTTGTTTTGGCAAGCGATAGCAAAATTGTGACGCCTTCGGAAAAACTGGTGGCACTCGGGTTTCCTTTAAATGAGGAAAATTTGCATGTGTCACGACTTGCTGCAGAGAAGCGATATAAAATTGGCGAGCTGCCGATTACCGGAGGTTTGCTGCCAGGCGAAGATCCTAAACGCGAAGTGATCCGCAGCGAAGGTCCCGTTATGAAAGGCAATTCCGGTGGTCCTGCCTTTGACGAAAATACGGGCGAGCAAATCGGCACTGTAAACTTAAAAGACGGCGGTAGCACTTATATAACTCCAATTGAAGACTTGCGTGCTTTCATTGCTAGCACAAAGGCAAAGTATGGTTTTCCGAATGTCCCCGAGAAGATTCCAGCAACAACCGCAACTACAATCGGTAACAAGCCTTATTCGTCGCATTTCTCAAGCCCCTTTGGTAATTCAACCGGTACCGGCTGGCAAAATTTAGATAAAGTCCTGCAAAAATAAAACCAAGTGACAGTTGACGGCCAATCATTTGAAAAATCTGTGAGCCATCCAATCAAATGGGTTCATGCAAATTTGTCTGGCTGGGGGCGCTTTCCTGTGCTTAAGGCTGAATATGCCAGCCCAGTCAATTTTGATACCATTCAAAACTGTGTCGCTGAGAAAAGCAATTCGAGCCTGCTTGCCAGGGGATCAGGACTCAGCTATGGTGATGCGTCTATCAGCAAAAGCTCACGCATAATTTGTACTGAAAAGTTCAGACGTATTCTGTTCTTTGATCATGAAAGCGGCATATTGCGCTGTGAATCAGGATTGACATTCGCTGATCTCATGAACGTTTGCCTACCACAGGGCTGCTTTCCTCCTGTCAGCCCTGGCACCAAACATGTCACCATGGGCGGTGCTCTTGCTGCCGACATTCACGGTAAAAATCATCACAGCCAGGGTTCTTTTATTGAACATGTCCGATCATTCAAAATCATTTCTGCAAGTTCAGAGCTTTTAAATTGCTCGCGCACCGAAAATACTGATTTGTTTTGGGCTAGCGCCGGCGGCATGGGCTTGACTGGCATTATTGCTGAGCTTGAGCTCTCGCTGAAGAAAGTGCCAGGAACTCTGATGAAAGTCAAAAAGATTCGCTGTTGCAATCTTTCAGAAACCTTTCAAATGATTGAACGACATGACAATGATTATGAATATAGTGTCGCCTGGATTGATTGTTTAGCCACGTCGAAAAATCTTGGACGCAGCATCCTTATACTGGGCCGGCACGCAAGTGAATCAGAAAATAAGCTTGGGTCTGCTGCTGTTACCTTCAATCCCAATCGCAAAGCGATTGCGGTGCCTCTCGATATGCCTTCCTCTCTGCTAAATCGATATTCAATCTCAGCTTTTAACAGTCTTTACTATCAACTGAGTGCAGCAGACGGTGAAGAGCATAATTCCGGAATAGAGGAATATTTCTATCCTTTAGATGCAATATCAAATTGGAATCGACTGTATGGAAAGTCCGGCTTCATTCAATATCAATGCGTTTTGCCTCTTGAAACGAGCAGGCAGGGCATCGAAGAGATTTTAGCTCTATCTGCCCTGAGAGGACGCAGCTCCTTTCTTGCAGTACTGAAGAAATTTAGAGACGGGCACGGATTGCTTTCGTTTCCTATAGCAGGCTATACTCTTACGCTCGACATGCCGGTGAAGACTGGCTTGTTCGAGTTTACCGCAGAGCTAGATAGCTTGTTAATAAAACACGGTGGACGTGTATATTTGGCGAAAGATGCTTGTGTTTCTGCAGAGTCTTTTCGCATAATGTATGAACAACTGGAAAAATGGCTTTCAATAAAGCGTGCGATTGACCCGCATAATCGTTTTAATTCGGCTCAGTCTCAACGACTGAAGCTTTACTAGACTAATCCTCAAGAGACTTCCTGAGCTGCTATGCTTTATTTATTCGGAGTGAATAATGGCGACTAGTCTGAGCATCTTCCACAAAGGGCTCATATTAATTCTCAGCCCAATTCTATTGGAAGCTGGCATAGTTGTCGCGCTCAATGATGTCATTGCCAAAGTTGAAAAGCAACAGGTAATTGAGTCTCGCTATCGTGAATCGACACAGAGCGTAAACAGGCTAGGCACACTAAGCTTCGAGGCTTGTATGATGCTGTTTGCCATGGGAATGCCCGGCAATGACGTTACGCGTGACGTATTTGAAGCGAAAATAGCACAAATAGACGAGCAGACTCACAAGGTTGATAAACTTATGAGTCAAGACCCAGTTCTTCGCCCCATTTTTGACGATGTGGTGAAAGCAAATTACAAAATAACGCATCTAATAGAGTCTCTAGCTGACACTGTTAGTGGTGGCTCTCAAACCGAACTTATGGTTGAGCTAGACCAGACCATTACGAAAATTAGTGCTTTGTTGGAGGATACCAATAGCAATGTTCATCGCTTTGTTGAGCAAACCGATATTCGCATAAATGAGAGTCGTCAAAAAATAAGCGCATTGCGCAGTCAGCATTCAGCTATTTTGCTCTTTGCTTTGATTTCGAATTTGGCACTTGCAATTTCGCTGATGACTTACTTCAGCAAATCAATCATAAAGAGGCTCGCTCAAATTCGCAAAAATACTGAGTTGCTTCGCAAAGGAGAAAGCCTGAGTCCTGCTCTCGACGGCAGTGATGAAATCGCTGTGCTAGATCAATCTTTTCATGCGATGCAATCTGCATTGAATAATGCCAGACGCAAAGAAGAATTGTTCTTCGAAAATGCCGCTGATGTGATTTTTGTACTTAACAGCGAAAATGAGTTTGTAAAAGTCAACCCCGCGGCACAGGTAAACTGGGGCATTTTGTCCAATTTTCTAATAGGTCAAAATATTGATACGGTGCTTTGTCTTGAAGACAAAGCTCTAGCTTTGGAAAATTTTTCACTCTCACGAAAGACAGGAAAATCAGTTGCTTTCGAAAGTCGAGTACGCAAGCCAGATGGCAGTCTTGTTGAGTCACAGTGGTCAGCCTTTTACGAACCTTTTCAAAAGCTTTTGTATTGCGTAGTTCATGATGTAAGCCAGCAAAAGGAGCTTGAAAGATCTCGGCAGAGATACATCTCGATTGTTGGTCGCGATTTGAAAAAGCCAATAACATCAATTGCTGAGTCTTTTCAGGCTGTGCAAAATGTGGAAGGCTTGACTCCAAAGGCCGCAAGTAAAGCTGCGGTTATGAACAGTAATTTGCAACGTTTATTGGCTCTGGTAAACGAGCTGTCTGAGCGAAAGTCGTTTGATTTATCTACTGATGTTCTCAATATTACTGAAATAGACCTGCCAGTGCTTGTAGATAAAGCCGTAATTGATGTCGACGGAATTGCCAGGGGCAAGCAGATAAAGGTGCTAGCACAAGTAAGCAAACTAGAGATTCAAGGTGATGCTGACAGGCTTATGCAAGTTCTGGTCAATCTTCTTTCCAATGCGATTAAGTTTTCTCCTGAAGGCGCTGACGTGCTAGTTAGCGCTTTAGATAAGGGCGAATTTGTAGAGCTAGAGGTTCTTGATGCCGGACGCGGTGTACCTGATGACAAACGCGAAGCTATTTTTGAAAAATTCAAGCAAGTGGAAGATAGCGATGCAAAAAGAAATGTCGGCACTGGCTTGGGTCTTCCCATTTGCAAACAAATTGTAGAACAACACCTTGGTGCTATTGGCGTAAGGTCGCGGACACCTCAAGGTAGTATTTTTTGGATTAGATTAGCCAAAAAGCTTTCAAGTCAAAATTTAGTATATTCAAAAACAAATGCTAGTGATCTGAGTTTGTCCGCAATCCCAACTGCGCCGACCACCGTCCCTTCAGCGACCCCGGCACCAAAAATCAGTCGCATGCGTAATCTGTCACTTTTCCAAAAGGGTTTGATTCTCGTTGGCATTCCCCTTGTATTTGAACTTGTTTTTGTTGGCATTTTGACAAACTTGTTTGTGCAATCAGAAGCATTAGCAGTGACAGATTTGCGTGAACGAAGAATTGCAAATGCAGCAAACGATTTGACATTTTGTTATCGCGACATCGCAAATTCGCTTCTCTTGCCGGCAAAGCCAGGTGGAGACCAGTCCTTTGATGAGAACATCAAGAAAACAAACGTTGTTGCCGACCGCCTGCGAAAACTTTTGAAGGGTGACAAAAAACGCCTGGAGCAACTGCAATCGATTGTTATACACATCCACAGTTGCAACGATATTTTGATCCGCTCGCATAAGAATAAGCGTCGATATGATATGGGTCTGCCAGGTCCAAATCAATTCCTGAAAGTGGGACTAACTCTGCGCTTTATGATGCCTCTGGGTCAGCTGGAAAAGCAATTGCAAAATTTAGTATCCGACTCAAGCAAACGGCAGTCGCTTAACCCGAGCAAACAAAAGAACTTGCGGACTTTGCAATCAAATATGCTTGTGCTTGGAATGCTCCTAAATATAGTAATTGGCTTAGGCCTGGCCCGGCTGTTTTCAAATGATATTAGAAAGCGACTTGAGTTTGTTGCTGCCAATACGCGCTTGCTGGCAAACGAAGAAGAGTTGCCTCCGCCACTTGGAGGTAAAGATGAAATTGCCGTGCTCGATTCAAGCTTCCACTCTGCGGCAGAAGAACTGGCTGCGGCCAGGAAGCGAGAGCGAACATTATTTGATAATTCAAATGACGTCATTTGCTCTTTTGATGAAAATGCAAAACTTACTACTGTTAATCCTGCGGCTTCCAAGCTGTGGGGCTACACCAAAGACGAGCTACTTAGCTCTAATTTTTTCGACTATGTTCCAGTTGAAGACAGAGAGTCTACAAAAAAACGTCTGCTTAATGAAAGCTCGTCGGTCTTACCACTGAGTTTTGAAGCAACAATAGTCAAGAAAAATGGCGATTTATCTTATGTTCAATGGAGTGCAAAAAGAGCTGCCGGCTCAAAAGAAATTTTCTGCATGGCACATGATATTTCAAAACGCAAAGAAGCCGACCGCCTAAGGAATGAGTTTCTATCAATGGTAAGCCATGATTTAAGAACTCCTCTTTCTGCCATTTTAGTTACATCTACCATGCTATGTGAGGGTGCTTACGGTGAAACACCGCCTGCGGCCGCTCAAAAGCTTTCGTCTGTAATTAGCGATGTAAACCGCCTTCTTGAGCTTATTGGCGATTTGCTCGACATTGAAAAAATGGAAGCCGGTATGATGGCCCTTACGATTGAAAGAGTTGAATTGCGAGGCGTTTTGGAAGATGCAGCAAAAAATTGCAGCACTATGCTGGACGCGAAAAATATCTCTCTGGAAATAGACGTTGATGAAGGCTTGTTGGAGGTGGATAGAGATCGTTTTGTGCAGGCACTTTCCAATTTGTTGAGCAACTCTATAGATCGTTCTAGCAGCGGAAAACAGATTGAAGTACTTGCTAAAAAGACAGCCGATTCATACCAGATAGTTATTCGCGATGAGTCATTCATTCTAGACGTAGAAACCCGTGAGAATGTTTTTGACCGTTTTTCAATCGGTTCTGAGTCTAGATCAAGTGCTATGTCTAGTCTGGCAGTACCTCTAAGCAAAAGCATAATCAGCGCCCATGGTGGCACCGTGAGGCTGAATGCTGATGAATCACAGGGAAATGAGTTTGTAATTCAACTTCCCTTATTACAATCTGCTCTTATCTCGGCTGTTTAGTTTGCGCTGCTAATCAAATCTTACGAGTTCAGCATTATCTCTTTAGATTTACCCCGATTTATTTGCCTATGAGAATAAATTTGGATTGAGACGAGTTGTTTCTATCATTCTTGTCTACTATTGGATATATAATTGGCAGAAATTTCAATTCAAATATTGGAGTCATAAACTGCGGACAAGCGTCTTTGAGAGCCTCTCTAAATGGGGTCGCGTCTCATTGATTTCCTTTCAGTTTTGATGCAACTATCGCTAGTGGAGTGTGTTATGCAAACAATCAAGAAAGAAACCATGGTAGAAGCCGAGGCTTACACCATTGCAAGAGAAGCCTATCGATTCTTCTATCCACTCATAACGATGGACATCACTCGTCGGCAGTGCACCAATGTCGAAGCGGGCAAGCGACCAGGCTTTGGTCCAGCCAATCAATTCACCCATATGCGAGCATATCCCGATGCAGACTTTAAGACAGTTGTGCGTCCTAACTTTGACACACTTTACTCTGTTGCCTGGCTAGACCTCACAGACGAGCCCGTTATTGTATCTGTGCCAGACACAAACAACCGATATTATCTCTTGCCGATGCTCGACATGTGGTCTGATGTTTTCGCCTGTCCCGGCTGGCGCACAAGCGGCACCAAGGAATCGCATTTTCTCGTAGCGCCCAAATCGTGGTCTGGAACTTTGCCAAATGGAACTGAGCGCATCGACGCTCCCACTCCTTACGTCTGGATTATTGGACGCACTCAAACTAACGGTCCTGACGATTATGCGGCAGTGCACAAAATTCAAGATGGTTTCAAGGTGACACCGCTTTCTCAGTGGGGCAAGCAGCCAGCTGCTGCTCAAGTTAAGGTAGACCCGACTGTAGATATGACTACGCCTCCATTAGAGCAAGTAAACAGCATGAGCGCATCGGCATATTTTGCTTATGCAGCAGAGCTTTTGAACAAACATTCTGCGCACATCACAGACTGGTCATTGGTTTGCAGAATGAAGCGCATCGGCATTGAAGTGGGCAAAGCATTTAATTCTTCTGTGCTTGAAGGAGATACAAAGCAAGCTGTAGACAAAGGAATTGCTGATGAATTGAAGTCTATGCTTGCAGAATTGCCCAATATGGGACGATTCGTTAATGGTTGGCGCATGAACACCGATACCATGGGGGTCTATGGTAACAATTATTTGAAACGTGCCATTGTAGCCATGGTTGGACTCGGTGCCAATCAACCAGAAGATGCAGTCTATCCTATCAACTTTACAGACGCAGACGGAAACCCAGTCGATGGCAACAACAAATATATTCTGCACTTCAGCAAAGAAGAGTTGCCGCCGGTTGACGCATTCTGGTCAGTAACCATGTATGACAAAGATGGCTTTCAGGCAGCAAATAGCATAAACAGATTTGCGATCAGTTCGTGGATGCCTCTGGTGAAAAACAGCGATGGCAGCCTCGATCTCTATTTGCAAAATGAAAATCCTGGTCCAGAAAAAGAAGCTAATTGGTTGCCGGCTCCAAAAGGAATTCTCGGCGTCACAATGAGGCTCTATGCGCCAGCACCCTCTGTTTTGACTGGACAGTGGAATCCACCTGCAATCAAGCTCAACAAGTAATCAACCAGGCGATGACGCCTGCAGGCTCTCTGTTTCATCACAGAGCTGCCTGCAGTGCGGCAAAGCCGAGTATGTCTTTGAAGTCGCGGAGTTGCTCAAAGCTTCCGACTGCATAGAGTTCATCGCCCATTGTCAGCTCAAATGAGGCTTCTGGGAAGCCAAAAGTTTTGCTGCCGCGTTTGACTGCGGTAATGGTGGCTCCTGTGCGCTGCCTTATATTTATGTCTTGAATTGTTTTTGCGTCGGCAAGTTCATTTTCAACTTTGAACCAGATGCCCATTTGTCTTTCATTGAGTTCGGCGTATGCTCTTGATAGAAATAGATCTTCAGTGTCTGAACTTATTAGTCCATACCGTTGCGTTCTGATTTGCTCAAGGGCGCGCTGTACATCTGCTAGCGGACGATTTAGGACATGCAGCATTAAGCGCGTAACTTCGATACTCGCTTCAAATTCCGGTTGAACCACAGCATTTACTGATGCTGCCTGCAATGTGCGAATATCATCTTCTCTGTGAGCCCTTGCGATTATGCGTATTTTTTGATTTTGCTTTCGCGCAAGCCTGGCAACTGCCGTGGCAGAAAGTGCATCGGGTACAGTTAGCACCAGGCATGCGGCTCGCTTCAGATTTGCCTTGGCAAGCACATATGGACTCATTGCATCGCCATAAATGTGTGGAATGCCACGCAAGGCAAGTTCTTCTATTATTCCTGCGTTTAGCTCAATAACAACAAATGGTATTTGTTGAGCTTCCAACACAAGCCCAAGATTGCTGCCTATGCGACCAAATCCACAAATGACCACATGCTCGTTCAAGCCGCTTTGTAGAGCATTTTTTTGCTCTGCTAATGGAAAATCTGTAGAGCTTTCCATGCGTCGCACCAGCAATTTGGGGACAAGTGCCATCAAAGCCGGGCTCAGCATCATGGTCAACACAGAGCCGGCAAGGAGTAAGTTGTACATGGCATCTGAGACGATTTTTGAGTCGTGTCCCAGAGTTAGTAAAACAAACGAAAATTCTCCTATTTGGGCCAAGCCTGCGCCTACAAAAATCGCACTGCGCAGATTTTTCGTAGCTAACAATGCGGCTAGAGTTCCTATGAGCGCTTTGCCCAGTATCAAGATTACGACAAAACAAAGCACTTCAAATGCATGCTGGAAAACAAAAACTGGGTCAAGCAGCAGTCCGACAGAGACAAAGAAAATTGTCGAAAAAACATCTTTGAGAGGCGAAACATCGTGCAGCGCCTGGTGAGCATAGGTTGATTCGCTCATCATTATTCCCGCAAGAAATGCTCCAAGCGCAATTGATAGCCCGGCTTTTTCGCTCAATAATGCAACGCCTAAGCAAAGCACTAAAATCGTTAGCATGAAAATTTCTCTTGAATTGGAATTTGCTGCTTTCGATAGCACGTAGGGGACAATTTTTATTGAGCCGACTATTACAGCCAAAATAAATCCAGCTGCTTTTAGAAATGAAAACAAGATGAGCATTGGGTCTGCCTGACCATTCTGCAAGATAGGCATGAACGGGATTATTGCCACAAGAGCAAGGTCTTGCACGAGTGATAGTGGCAACAAAATTTGTCCGTGAATTGAATCGGACTCCCCTCTGTCTACCAATAACCTTGAGATAACTACACTACTAGATATGGCGCATATGCAGCCGAACATGATGGCGGCTGACATGCTTGTTGCCACATGAAAGAAGTATGATAAGCCGACTGCTGCGCTTATGGTGAGCAACATCTGTACCAGACCTGCCGATACAATGCGCTTCGCTGACGATACAACTTGCTTGAGTGACAAGTCGACGCCGAGAGCGAAAAGCATCATCGCTACTCCAAATTCAGATAGAAAACCAATGTGGTCTGCCCTGCTAATGAGTTTCAATCCATGGGGACCCAGAACAACCCCGGCAAGCATATAGCCTGCAATAACCGGTTGTTTAAGCCGAATGCAAATGTATCCAACTACAAGCGCAACGCCCCAAATCAGAGCCAGATCTGCGATCAAAGCAAACTCATTCATATCAATACCTCTCTAAATTGCGCAGGACAATGTAGAAGAGCTCAATTCGAGACTTCCTGCCTTGCATGCTTGATTCCAATCAAAGATCGATTTAAATCAAGAGCGCACGATGGAGAAGCCAGAGTTTAGCTGGTAAAGCCACAAAATGTTTCTGTAGCAGCAAAAATACTGTGACGCCAAGCACCAGCTCAAATAGTGATGCAATGCCATAAAATGCCAGGTCTGCACCAGCAAAACCAGTAAATTGCGTTGGCGTTTCTTCTGATTGCTCGTAGACTTTTTCGGGTGCTGTAAGCAGAAAAACGATGATAGATTTTGTTTGTGTCGCTAGCTGTTTAGTTTGTGCGACAGAGGCATTTGAAATATCACACGAAAAAAATTGCAAAAACAATCCTGCAAAAAATAATGCCAGCAATTTTCTTGTGGTCTTGCACATCGGTAATATCTCCTTCTCCTATTTTACACAAATAACTGAAATGATGCCTGGAAATGCACTCTCCAGGCTGTATTTCATTGAATGAGATTCAATTGCTTGAAAGACTCACGAAGGTTTTATCGTCTTCTAGATACCTAGAAGTTCTTTTGGATTGCAGTGAAAGACGTATGTCAGTACTGAGCAAACGGACCAGTACCAGGCGATTTGCAGTGCCATGTAAATAAAAAAGGGCAAGAAAATGATTCTTTCAATGTTCTTTGAATGTTTGACCAGGAAATTTTCAATGTTTGGATTGGTTCGACTCATTTGAATGAGAATCAATCCGGTGCATGAGAGCGGTAGTCCACAAAAAGCAGACCACAAATATAGAAAGGTTGGAAGAAGCTGTTTCTTCACTTTTTCGACATGCAGGGACATTGCTTTAGTAAAGATGGCTTTGTAATTTTCGTCGGGCACTTTATATGCCAGGTCATTCACATCACCTTCATATGTGGTGTTTACCTGGCGCTGTATCAAATGAAGTGGAACACCGATTTCTGACGACAGGCTAACACGCACTCTAATCGGCTTGCGTGACGGCCAATCTACCAGGTCTGTTTGAGCACGTGTATTCACCATGTTAAAACCAATCAGTCCCACAATTAGTCTGTTACAAGTGATCCAACCACTGTCGCGTAGCGGTTGTTCCAAGTTATTCTCAAGTAGGACTTCTAGATCATGGGTGGAGTCTGTGTAGTTTACAAAACTCTGGCCAAGGATAACATTGCCAAAGCCAATACAGCGTCCAGTAATGGACAGGCAGACCCCTGAAAGAATCAGTCCGCATATTAAGCTGATTTGCAATCTGTTTTTGAGCACCGGCGACTTTTGGCCTCAGAACCGTTTTGGCAGAAGCTAGTACGTGAGCTCCTGTGCAGGTCTATATACCCGATTCCATTTCAGGTAAGTCGAGAAAGCCTTTGCTCTGGTGGATTGTTTTTGAACAGCCGTTTTATTGAGTCGGTTTCTTTGGGCGTTTTGGTATCAGCACAAAGCTATCGTGATACATGTCACCATCATCTGGTGGTTTGTGCTTCTTGGTCATAACGTCAATGTCGCCGAAGTCTTCGCCTTTCCAGCTGGGATGGTCTTTTACGTAATCAGGATAGTGATAACGTCCAACGATATAACCTTCTTTGAGATTTTTATATCCCAATTTGCTAAGTGGAATTACATCAAATAAGCCTGTTTGTGCAAAATCGAGAGCCATTTGAACTCCGCTTCGCCAGCCGTTTATGTCCTTGTTGATGCTTACATCCACGGTGCCACCCTCGATGTGCCACATGGGAATTTCGTTGATGGCTAGTCTAAATCCTGCCGCACATTGACCCTTTGCTCGATATGCCGCAGCTCCGACATCTATTGCTGCCGCTGCCAGGTCTTTCATGAATTCATCAGGGTCTTCAATGCGGTTCGGCATCGTTTCGCCAGGTCTGTTATGAGCAGGGAAAGGCACCGCCGCTGGTTGCTCTTTATCTGTGAATCCTTCTTTTAAGCGGTCTATGATGCGCTGTCTTGTTTCCAAATCGGGAATGCGATTTACGATTTGCCCAATGTTTTGTTCGTTTAGCAACCAATGACCATTGCTCAGTGATTCCATTTTTGGATTATCTGCGTGCTCATCCAAAAATTGCTTCGTCATCGCATCGGTCAATGCTTTGACGTCGCCATCTTTGGCTCCAGGTCCTAGCAATCTTTGGGCAACGTGGAATGGACCCTCACCGAGTTTTACTTTGGCATCTTTCGTTTGCCTATAACTCATGTGGGTTTTGGATGAATCATTCCATGGCAAAGCATGGTCTTTTTCGACGCCGCCGTTTAGACTCAGCGCCGGAAGAAATTGCTGTGATTGGTCGCCGACGCGTCCGTCAGCAGCTTTGCCAGGTTGAACAAATGCTTGCTGAGGCGACTTGTCTTTAACGTCACCTTCTGGCGGCGCTTTAAATACTTCAGCCTGAATTTTTCTGTTCGCGGTTTGCGACTCTAAATCCGATTGACTGTCGTGGCTAAGCATGCGTTGATGCTCAGCCGTTTGCACCGCTGTGTCCGCGCCCATATGAAAATAATCCTGTACCAGCCCATATTGATGCTATCTGAATATATTTCAGAGTCAAATTGACTTTTGTTCAGTTTTCAAGAGGGCGAGCTAAGGGTTAGTCTCTGGTGCTCTTATCTGCATCGGCAGAAATAAGCTCAGTGCGTGTTCTTGCCTGCATTTCGTTGTCGAAATCGGTATTGTGATCTTGCAGCCAGGCCAGAATTGTTTCCATCGTATCTGGCTTAATATGTGAAGTTTCAATCAAAATATGGCCACGGTCATCAAACCAGCGCACTTGTTGATCTTGCGATTTTAGCTTTGCCATTAGGGTATCAACGGCATCAGCTCTGACGCATTTATCGTCTTTCGCCTGCAAAACCAAAATTGGTTGGTCGGCACTTAGGGTTGGCACATACGAAAGTGTCTCGTTGATGCAACGCCTGCTCGCAACAAGTTCTTCGGTACTCATGTGCCGACGAATCATAGGATCTTTAGACATTTCTTTGACGATTTTTGGATCTTCGCTTGCATAACGCCGAATGTATGGCGAGAGGTTGAGCTGGTGTTTTGGATTGGTCATAACCACAGGCAGGTTTTTCATAGTGTTAGTGTCTATGAAAGTATGCGCTTTGATTGCCGGTGACGAAAGTACCAGGCCTTTGGCCAGCTCAGGACGGGCACTGGCAATGCGAATCGCCATATCTGCACCCATACTTTCGCCGACTATATATAAAGGAAGCCCCGGGTAGTCTGTTTTTAGGCGTTCTGCCAGCTTCAGCAAATCATTTGCCGATTTTCCATAATGCACTTTTTGTTTGCAGTCTTTGGCGGTGCAAAACTCATGCGGGTACTCCTTTGTCAGGCGCCCATAGCCGCGCATGTCGCTGGAGTAAACCAGGAAACCCTGGTCAGCAAGCGTTTTCCCGAGTTCGTCATAGGCTTGTCCATGCATAACCAGACCATGCAGCGCCAGTACGACGCCTTTTGGTGCTGTTTTGGGAGCCCAGTGGTAAATTGGCATATTGAGCTGATATTCAAGATCAATATGGTGTTGGCATTCAGCCAAATTCTCAGCAGCTTGAGCGGGCAATGCTGGTGCGAGCAAAGACATTGTTAGAGCACACCGCATTACAAGTTCAGATGCGCGGCGAAAAGTCATAAGCTTGATCCCCCTTAGCTTATGTAGGATTAAAGGGCCAGTAGTTAGCGGTCCTACTTGTCTCTTACCAACCTGAGAGAGGGTTCTAAACCCCGAAAAATAAATTCAGTCGCTGCGACTACCCGTGGCCACTGGACTTCGGCAACCTCATAATCTTCGCAAAGGTTCACCCAGAGCCGGAACTGCGAGCACAACCGTGTAAACTATGGGGGTTTAGACGGGTAGCTTAAATTCCCGGGAAGAGAATATCGATGCCTAAAAGAACCGACATTAAGAAGATACTTGTTCTGGGAGCTGGTCCTATCACAATTGGGCAAGCCTGCGAGTTTGATTATTCAGGTACCCAAGCCTGTAAGGCTTTAAAGGAAGAGGGCTACGAAGTTGTTCTCATAAATTCCAATCCTGCTTCAATCATGACCGACCCGCAGGTGGCAGATAGAACCTATCTTGAGCCCGTGACCGCTGAATTTGCCAGAGAAGTAATCATTAGAGAGCGCCCGGATGCACTGTTGCCCACCATGGGAGGTCAAACAGCTCTCAATGTGGCGGTAGAGCTACATTCAAAAGGTGTTCTAGATGAATTTGATGTCGAACTGATTGGCGCCAAAGTCGAAGCCATCAAACTGGGCGAAGATCGCGAGCTATTTAAGCAGTTAATGCTGGACATCGGTCTTTTCGTGCCAAAGTCTGGCATTGCCCGCAAAATTACTGAAGTAAGAGACATTGCTAACGAAATCGGCTTTCCCATCATCATCAGACCAGCTTTCACTCTGGGTGGCACCGGCGGGGGCATTGCCTACAATCAGGAAGAACTGGAACCAATTGCACTTGAGGGCTTAAACGCCAGTCCTGTGCATGAAATTCTACTTGAGCAAAGCGTGCTTGGCTGGAAAGAATTCGAGCTTGAAGTGGTGCGCGATAATCTAGACAACGTGGTCATTATTTGTTCCATTGAGAATCTAGATCCAATGGGTATTCACACTGGTGACTCAATCACAGTTGCACCTACTCAAACTTTGAGTGATAAGGAATTTCAGGCTCTGCGAGACGCAGCGATCAAAGTCATTCGCGCTGTTGGTGTAGACACCGGCGGGTCGAATATTCAATTTGGTGTTAGCCCGGTAGACGGCAAAATCGTAGTCATCGAAATGAACCCGCGTGTATCGCGTTCGTCTGCGCTGGCAAGTAAGGCAACTGGATATCCAATCGCAAAAATTGCAGCAAAGCTGGCAGTCGGAATGACGCTCGACGAAATTCCGAACGATATTACAAAAGATACTCCAGCGTCGTTTGAACCTGTAATTGATTATGTGGTGACTAAAATACCTCGCTTCAATTTTGACAAATTCCGCGGTTCTGATAACACTCTCACCACACAGATGCGCTCTGTTGGCGAAGTGATGGCAATTGGCGGTTCGTTCCAGGAGTCGATGCAAAAGGCACTACGTGGTCTTGAACTTGGCTTGCCTGGTTTTAGCGCAGTGCCTTTTCGCCAGAAAGCAGATCACTCTGAATGGCGCCGCCGCCTGGCGGTGGCAAGCAATCATCGCATAACAGATATTTTTGGCGCGCTTGATGCAGGCGTATTGATAGATGAAGTGCATGAGCTTTCGTCGATAGACCCATGGTTCTTAGATAACTTGCTCGAAATTTGGCAAGAAAGCAAAGCTTTGTCCTCTGCTGTCCAATCAATTCAAGATTTGCAAGTAGAACATTTGCGCAGGCTGAAACGTATGGGCTTTGGCGACGTACAAATTGCCAGGCTGATTTCAGCAAACGGCAAGAACGTTGTTACTGAAGACGAAATTTTTGAAATGCGCAAAAAGAACAATATGTTCCCTGCGTTCAAAACTGTAGACACTTGCTCAGCCGAATTCGTGGCGCACACTCCATATATGTATTCGACTTATGAGCAAGAGTCTGAAGTGCCACCAACTGATCGCAAGAAAATCATAATTCTCGGTGGTGGACCCAATCGCATTGGTCAGGGTATTGAATTCGATTATTGCTGTGTACAAGCTGCAATCGCTATCCGCGAACTGGGCTACGAAGCAATCATGGTTAATTCAAATCCTGAAACTGTAAGTACAGACTATGATGTTTCCGATCGTCTCTATTTTGAGCCTTTAACACTCGAAGACGTTAGCAACATAAACCAAATTGAAAACGCTGAAGGTGTAATTGTTCAGCTCGGCGGGCAAACCCCGTTGAAGCTCTCGGTAGGTCTGGAAAAGCGTGGCGTCAAAGTTTTGGGCACCTCGCCTGACTCGATCGACCTTGCTGAAGATCGCTCCCGATTTGGTAAGGTGCTGGCGAAGTTAGATCTTCGTCAACCGAAAGGCGGCACTGCCACTGAAGCGCAAGAAGCAATTCGGGTAGCAAGTGCCATTGGTTATCCTGTGCTGGTGCGACCAAGTTATGTACTTGGTGGCAGAGGCATGCGAATCATATTCAATCAGGAAGAGTTAGAACAATGGCTTTCCACCGGGCTTTCTGTGCAGCCAGATCACCCAGTGTTGATTGATCAATTCCTCGAAAATGCGGTTGAAATAGATGTGGATGCCGTATGTGATGGCAAACAGACTGTAATTGCGGGAATTATGGAACATATTGAGCAGGCTGGAATTCACTCAGGTGACAGCACCTGCGTATTGCCGGCACAGACAATTCCGTTGAGCATCATAGAAGAGATTCGGCAAGGTACGCGTGCACTTGCTGAAGAACTCAAAGTCATCGGCTTGATGAACATTCAGTATGCCTTGAAGGATGGTTTGCTTTATGTTCTTGAAGTAAACCCGCGCGCAAGTCGCACAGTGCCATTTGTTTCAAAAGCAACTGGCGTTCCGTGGGCACAGGTTGCAGCTAAAGTTGTTTTAGGTAAGACTCTTGCTGAATTGAAAATCAGTGATCGTTTGCTTCCTCCGCACATTTCAGTTAAATCAGTCGTAATTCCCTTCAAGAAATTCCCTGGCTCTGAAATTTCGTTAGGACCAGAAATGCGTTCTACTGGTGAGGTGATGGGCATCGCATCGCAATTTGGTCTTGCGTTTGCAAAGGCTCAAATTGCCGCGGGGCACGATCTGCCAGTTAAGGGACGCGTGTTCTTGAGTGTTTCTGATGCCTACAAGAGAGAAGTTGTGCAGGTTGCACAAAGCCTTTATCAACTTGGCTTTGAAATAGTGGCAACACGTGGAACAGCTTCTACAGTCTTGGCTGGTGGCATTCCGGCAACAGTGGTCAACAAAGTTTCTGAAGGTCGCCCAAATCTTGTAGATAGAATCAAAAATCACGACATAAACCTCGTGATCAATATTCCATCTGGACGTTCTGCACATAGAGATGACCAGCTAATCAGGCGTGCTGCGATCAATTACAACATTCCTGTTGTTACAACATTGTCCGGTGCCAAAGCGACCGCTGCTGCCATTGCGGCATTGCAGCAAGGTCATTTGGGCGTGCAGAGTTTGCAGGAATATCATCAGAAAATTGCTTATTGGGAAAGCACCACAAAAGTGCGTTGATCAAAAAGCAGTCGGTTGAAAAAAAACTGTGGTCTTATACGTTTGGCAGAGGCAATTTTGCCAAGCGATTGCCAACTGTGATTAGTTACGATTAGGATACTCAATCCTCATCCACTTCTTGCTGTTTCAATCAAAGCCACTCCTATTCTTACGAACCTCTCCGATGTTCTCCGAATCTCTCCGAATCTCTCCGAATCTCTCTGCTCCTCTCCAATCCACTCCAATCCTTGCTATTCTCTCCAATCCTATTTCACCGCGTTCTTTCCTTTTCGATCCGTTCTGTTTCAAGATAAATTGCTTATTCAAAAGAACGGGCGACGCCATGCGTCGCCCGTTCTTTTCATCGCAACACTGGAAAACGCCGAGCCACGCATAGGGTGCGGTTGGCGAACTCACATAGCGCCGCCCGGACCTTAAGCTGCGGTGCTCGCTTAGACAGATTCGCTCTATAAAATTGCGGGCGACGCGTGGGATATTGCTGGCGAACTAAAATGGAGCCGAATCAAGTTCGATGATATGAGCT
>CAZJLR010000013.1:0-130804 GCA_964546815.1 uncultured Candidatus Obscuribacterales bacterium
GTATGCACGGTGGTGTGGCAGGGCGGAACCCGCGAGGGTTCCCCCTATGCCGATATCGAACGGGCTATACTTACGTTCTAGATTCTTTCCTCCGGATTTCTTTGGAGCTGAAGCAGTAATGCGTAATTTCTTTGCTCTTAAATTTGTATCGGTCACTGCGCTTATTCTCGCGGCGCTTACAAATACTCAGCTTGCCAACGCTCACGAAGATCCAAATTCTGTTTCAACTGATGCTGCTTCCTGTAATCCTTTGTTAGCTCAAGCTGGACAAATGCAGGTTGAAAACGGCCAGTTGATGATGCAACCCGGACAGATGCCGATGCAAATGCAAGCCGGGCAAGTCCCGATGCAAATGCAACCCGGGCAAGTCCCGATGCAAATGCAACCTGGGCAAGTCCCGATGCAAATGCAACCTGGCCAGGTCCCAATGCAAATGCAGCCCGGTCAAGTCCCGATGCAAATGCAGCCCGGTCAGATCCCGATGCAAATGCAGCCCGGTCAAGTCCCGATGCAAATGCAGCCCGGACAAATGCCCGTGCAAATGCAGCCGGCTCAACCGAGCAACGGCAGTGCGCTTTTCTCATTCCCTGAAAAACTGATTGATTTTAATTCAGCTCGCTCTGCCAAAACTGAATTAGACCTTGAGTCTGCTCAATTTCTCGATGCGGCTGTCGATCGATTGCATATGACTCTCAAAAATTTAGACATGCGCCAGGGCGTTGTAGGCAATTTGGATTTGTTAGTGCTGGGCGGGCATTTTCAGGAATTTACAGTCGACCAATTGAGAATTACTTCAACTAATCCTCTGGCGTTTTCCACCGATGCGTTTTTGAATCACCGTTCGTTTGACTTTGGAAACCCTGTGATTGCAAGTGTCAGCGCTGTTGTAAGCCAGAATAGTTTGAATAAATTCCTGGCGGCTCCACGTACTTTGCAGGTATTGTCTGCCGGTGCGCAAAATCATTTGCCTGGTTTTTTGAGTGAGTTAGTAGGTGCCGCTCTGCAAGTTCAATTTCAGTCAGCCAAATTGAATCTAATGGCAAATAATCGCGTTCAAATTGATGTTTTGGCCGACATCAATTTATTGAAGAATGTAAGTCGCATTCCTATTACAGTGAATACTCAACTCGGTTTAGCCAATGGCTGGGTAAATCTTTCTGACACCCAGATTTCAAGCTCTGGTCAAGCGATATCGCCTGAGCTTTCTTCAATGGTGGTTGGTCGCATAAACAATCTGGCTAAGTGGGGCAAGCACAACGAGGACATGCAATTTGCGTTCACGCAGATAAACGTAATTCCTGGCAACCGCTTCGAACTCATGGGAACTGCCCAAATAAAAAGACTGCGATTTGGCACTTGAGTAGACTTCTGCTTCACAAAAGTTCCAATGGCAATAAGCAGTATCGGTTGTAATGCTACCCTGAACGATATATTTGGAATGCGGCTAAAATACCTCTAACCCACACAAACTAGAAAGCGAGCGAGGAATGATCCGCCGACGAGACAGTCGTCAATGGGACCAATTGAGGCCCATCAAATTCACCCGCGGTTTTACCAAAAATGCAGATGGTTCCGTATTGGTCGAATTTGGCGACACAAAGGTTTTGACAACCGCCAAAATCGAAGAGCGTGTACCTGCTTTCTTGATGGGCAAAGGTGAGGGCTGGGTGACGGCAGAGTATTCGCTCTTGCCGGGCTCAACACTTGTACGCTCGCAGCGTGAAGTTACTCGCGGTCAGGCGAGTGGTCGCACTTTAGAAATTCAAAGATTGATTGGTCGTTGCTTGCGAGCTGTGATGGATCGCCGTCACCTTGGTGAGAGAACGATCACAATTGACTGTGATGTTTTGCAAGCTGATGCTGGAACTCGTGTCGCCAGCATTTGCGGTGGCTACATTGCATTACATGATGCCCTTTTGAAACTACAAAAATCGTGTCAGTGGGACACCCTTCCATTAGTAGAAGGAATGGCTGCAGTAAGCGTTGCTGATATCAACGGACAATTGCTGCTTGACCCTGATTATAAGGAAGATTCTCAGGCTGCAATGGACGGAAATTTTGTATTTACCGAGTCTGGAAAAATTCTCGAAATACAGATGACTGCTGAAGACAAGCCTTATGATGCAGCGAAGCTACAAGATCTACTCAAGCTGGCTGAAAAAGGTATAAAAGAGATAATAGAGTTGCAGAAGCAAGCTATGAGAACTAAGCCCTGATTGAATTTGCGGAACTTTGTTGCAGATTTTCAGTCAGCTTAATTAAATGGATCATTGCTGCTGACAACGGCGCTATACTCGTAATATAGAGGTCAAGAGTTCAGGCTCTGCTTTCCTTACCGCCACTTAATCTGGGATGAAATAATTGACAGATCTAGGCTACGGCTACGACCCTATTAAAGAGACGTTCAAAGACGTAACTCCTTTCAAGTTGTTTGTGTCTTGTTGGCGCGTATTCTGGCGCATTTATCATCGCCAGGGACTTGAAGGCGCGATGCGGGTAATTCCAATCGCCTGGACTATCATTCAATCAGTGAGAGGCTTCGCGCGCTTTCACCAGGCTGAATATGACCGCATGGTCAAACAAAACGAATCTGGCGTTGAAGATTTTTCGCCTCCGGCTGACGACAGTGAAGCCGAAGCTATGAGCGCAGTTGAGTACGAAGAATATCGCGAACTTGGTCGCTGGCTTCGCACTAAATTATTTGAGCTAGGACCGACATTCATCAAAATCGGTCAGACCATGTCTACTCGTGCAGACCTCGTGCCGTTGCCGACAATGCTAGAGCTGACAAAATTGCAAGAGGAAGTTCAAGCGACACCTTATGCGATGGCTCGAGCAACCATCATAAGAGAATTAGGTCGCCCGCCTGAAGAACTATTTGCTGAGTTCAATTCAGAGCCTATTGCTGCTGCAAGTTTGAGCCAGGCATATCGCGCCGTATTGAAAGATGGACGCGATGTAGTAATTAAGGTGCAAAGACCAGACCTTACAAATTTGATTACACGCGATGTGGAAACTCTCGGCGCAGTTGCCGATGAGGTCATGAAATATCCCAGCATGTGCCGTCACACCGATTGGCCGAGCATTATTCAAGAGTTTGCCAAAACTACTTTTGAAGAAATCGACTACATCAGAGAAGGGCGTAATGCAGATGTATTCCGCAACAACTTCCGTGGAAATGAGCGCATTTTTATTCCCCGCATCGTTTGGAAACTCACTGGTCGCCGCGTGTTAACCATTGAATACGTTCCGGGTGCGCGCATCAACGATACAGTTGCTCTTGAGGAGCTTGGCATTGACCGTACTGACTTAACCGCAGTTGGCGTCAACTTCTACTTAAAGCAATTGCTTGAAGATGGATTTTTCCATGCAGACCCACATCCAGGTAACCTGCGCATTATGCCTGACGGACGCGTAGGCGTTTTCGATTTCGGCATGGTGGGACGTGTTCAACCGCACTTGAAGCAAGCGATGGCAAACGCATTTATGCATGTGATCAAACGTGAGTACAGACTCATAGTTGATGACTTTGTTGAAATGGGATTTTTAGATCCTGATGCCGACCGTCAGGGCTTGTGTGATGAGCTCACTCCAATTTTGGAAGCGAGATTCAATGAAGGAATCAGCAAGGTGCGTTTCCGCAAAGTCTTGTTTGATTTCTCTGATGTTGTTTATCGCTACCCGTTCAAGCTGCCGTCTGATTTCACATACATCATGCGTGCGTTGCTGACGCTGGAAGGCGTTGCTGTCACCATCAATCCTGAATTCAATTTCGTTGATGCCGCATTCCCGTTTGCACAGAAGCTAATTTGGAAGGAAGGCGGAGCCAGCATCAGGCAGGCAATCATCAAGGAAGTATTCAATGACGGGCGCTTCAATGCGGCTGCAGCGTTCAATTTGATGAAGACTGCTTACAAGCTCACACGTACATAGATAGATCGATTTGCACTTTTGGATATCGAAACATCCATGATTGCTTTATCAGGTGAAATAACGTCTATCTCTGGGCGATCTGCTTTCTGTGCGGCGTTTGCGGCTTTTCTGAAAAAAAATCAGCTCTTAACATTAGTAAAAATATCTTGATTACCCCACTCAGGTTTTGGTAACTTTTCATCTGCATAAAGCAATTATTTCTTCAGATTTCGCCATATGGGGGCAGTTCCCATAGACAAAATGGTGGTTCACGAAGATAGTAGAGTGAGCCAAGAAATTCGAAGAATTTAGAGGGGACGTTGTGATGCCATACGCCACCGCGAGTACTATTTCGAGCCATGTCCGATCTACATGCAGCAATTGCAATGATCACATGGAACCCCAAGCAAAATTCTGTGGGAGCTGCGGATTTATCGTGGCTCCCAATTCGTTTAATATTCTGGAGTTTCCAGAGCAGCACGCTCGACTGGTTAGCATGGAGCAAGAGCAAGGTGCTCAGCCCCAGTCACTGCCGAGTTTTGCTGTGCCAAAGCTGACCTCAGCTCCGCGTACTACAGAGTTAAATGCTGAAGCATCAAAAGTAATGGCTCTGCTTGCCCGCGAACGCATCTTTTTGTACGTGCATATTCTTACCTTCCTGGCTATCAATTTATTCGGATGCTGGGTCGCCTGGACCTGTTATACGGGCTTCATTGCTGACGAAGTTTCAAAAACTATGATTGCCATGACACCATTTTTATTCGTAAATTCTCTGGCACTGCTTTGCATTCCGCCAATTAAGGGGACGAGAGCTGAGATTTCAAGGCTCAAAGAAAAGCTGAACTACACACGGTTCAACATTGAATTCGGTCACCTGGGCATGTAATTGAGCTGCTTTTAATAAGATATTGAAAAATCCCGACTCGTGAGAGCGGGATTTTTCTTTTTTTACTGTCCCGTCAAATCATTTTTTGCTGGCTGCTTCGGCTGCCATTTCGAGGTTTGATACGAGTCCGAAGATATCTTTGAAAACGACCTCAAGTGGAGATTGCTTCTCTTTGTTTTCAGGATTGGCGGCTTGTTCTCTTTTCTTGTCATCAGCCTCGTAAGCTTTGACTCCTTCACAGACGTCGAATAATTTGGCAGCGTCGAAGTTGATGCCCATAAAATTTGATTCGCGAACCATCGAGGTGCTGCTGTCTGTTTTCAGCTGGACATTATGTGACTTTTCGCTTTCTTTTTTCATGCTTGAAAGAACTGTGTCCATTTCAATTTCGCTATGGTGAGCTTTGATGAAATCTTGCAAAAGGGCGTCATGAACTTGTTTGTCAACTGCGCCTATGTCACTGCGACCATCGTACAAATGTGCCAGTCTGGCGCCTTCGTTTACCGATTGTTGGTGTCTGTCGCTCATTTCAATCATCTCCGTCATCCGATGGAAAGATAATAGAGCTGAGTTCTGAAAAATTTCTGAGAGTTATCGCGAGCCGATCTCTGGGCGCCCTTTATTTAGCAAATGAGCGGAAAAATCTTTGCCAGTAAGGATATTTGAGCAGTTGGACTGTATTTTCAAGCGAAAGTGCTGATTTACCCAGGTGGTCGTGCTTGCTAGACCATTGGTTGTCTATTTCTACAGCGCCGCGTGTCGGGTAATAGCCGCTGATAGAAAGCAGGTGCGCGCCGCCCTGACTGTGCGTTTTTTTGTCTCCGCTTTCTGTGTAAAGTGGTTCGTGGTCGGTATATACATGGGCTGAAAGAGGGAAATTGCCCAGAATTGAAGCTTGTTCCAATTGTCTGGAAAGTTCTTTGCTTGAGTTGACTTTGATGCTGCGGTCACTGTCTGCAATACCGTCCTCCGCTCTTATTATCCAGGGATATTCGTGTCTTCCGCTGATTTCCTGGCTTGTATCAAGAATCCAGTTTTGCCTATTGCGCGGGTAATCATCAATCTTGCTGCCTTTCAAATCGTATAGAACATCACCGCTGTCTTTTTCGTCTTTTGGTTCTGTTTGTGAAAATCGCATCGATTGTTTTTCTTTTTTGTACATCAGGTTTGCGGCACCTACTTCGAATATTTGGCTGGCAATGCCGCGATCGCCATCTAGTGGCACATATGATTTTGAGTCGCTGTGCGCTGCAAGGCTATCACTGTCGATATTAGTTTTTATGGAGCTGAATGTGCTTTCGTATTCATTTTTGCTGGCTAAATCTGCCACCATTCGCGCAGCCTCTGAAGGATTGCGTGAATAGATTCTTGTTTCCAGTGAAGCCATTGCGCAGGTAGGGTGGCTGCCCTGGCTGATTTCTGTGGGGTTTGCTGCGTGCTCGATAATTTGTTCTGCGCAGGCTATTTTTAGTCGTTCGTCTCTTATGCCAAGTTTTGCTGTGGTGTTTTTATCTTGATCTGTGTTGGTCGCGAGTTTTGTTGTTTCTACATATAGTCCGATGACCTCATTTTCTGCCGATTCGCGGGCTTGCGCTTGTTTTTCGCCTGCGCGAATAAAAATCTTTTGCATGGCCGGCAGATTTACAGACTCAATGCGCATCATATCTACCTTGAGTTTTGTTTCTGTCCATCTGTCTGTATGTCGCCCGTGCAGAGCCTGAATAAGCGCGTTTCTCGCGCTGCTGATTTGCGGTGACTGGCTAAACTTCAAGTTAATACTTCGTTCGCCAGAGCCGTCGAGTGCGATGGCAAATTCCTGTTTTTCATTTGAAAATAGCGAAAACTTGTCAGACGGACGCGTACCTGCAGAAGACTTGATCGTCGTTCCATCAGGCTCGTTTGTTATGAGCAGCTTGCGCGGATGATCGCTGTCTCGCGTATTTTCGCTTGTGTGGTAGACGGTTTCAAGGCTTCCATCTGAATGGCGATAATGGTAATCGGTGTATTCCTTTCCGTCAGCATCGCGATCTATATAATTTCCGGTCCAATTTTTGTCGGCTCGCTCGGCCAGAGTGTATCTTTGGTCTGGCATTTCTCCCCAATGCACTTCAATGCTTTTGCCGCTTGCATCGCCAATTCGTGCAAAGTGAGAGCCGTCGAGGTCCTGACGGCTGAGCTCGCTCTGATTGAGCCTTACCTGTGCTGGACCTGAATAGATAATGAAATCGCTATTTGACAAGCCTTTTAGACCAAGCGCCCGGACATTTAGACCATTAAAGTAAAAGTCGGCCGCTAAGTTTGAAGGCTGCCCGCTGCTGTGACTACATTTTTCTTCTTGCATCTTTGTCCAGATGCCCTGGGCGAGCTTTTCAGGCTCGTTCTTCATTTCTTGTAACGCTGCAGATTCGGAAATATATTCATCTGGCATCGGAAGGCACCGGCAAATAGGGGATGAAACCCCATGCTAGGCGCCGTTTCTGAAATCATTTCGAAATGAGGGTGCCTTTGCTCGTTGACAGTGGGACTTTCCGCAGCTGTGATCTCGCAGCAGACTGTGGCACAATTGTACTGACGGCTGCTTGGAAGTGTTCGATGGCAAGAATTCTGGTTGCAGAAGACGACGAACAGGTTCGCGACTCGTTACTCACTTGGTTTACGCACATAGGTGAGGAGGTTGTTGTTGTTCCTAATGGTGATCTTGCCAGCGATATTCTCAAGCTAGAGACTTTTGATGTATTGATTTTAGACTGGGAAATGCCTCCGGGTAAGACTGGGCCGGAAGTGGTGCAGGAATATCGAGATAGAGGCGGTGACGCCATTGTTATTTTATTGACCGGAAGGTCTAATATTATGGACAAGGAAAAGGGCTTTGATGTCGGCGTAGATGACTACATGGTCAAGCCTTTTCACCTCAAAGAATTGAGCGCGAAAGTAAAAGCGTTGCTAAAGCGTGTCCAACCTGCTGCGAAAAAGAATCAGCGCATCAAAGTCAAGTCGTGTGATATGTGTGGCACCATATATGATGCCACTGAATCAGTTTGTCCAGATTGTTTCATCAGGCTAGATGAAGAAGAAATTGAATTCCTCGGTGGCCCACAATTTGACGAAAAATATGAAGTAAATGGTGTGCTCGGCCGGGGCGGCATGAGCATTGTGTTTAAGGCAAAACATAGAGTCTTGAAAAAAGACTTTGCCATCAAATTTATGGATGTATCGCGTGAAAAAGACATTGAGTACATCAAGCGATTTGAACTTGAAGCGCAAACTCTTAGCAAGATGAATCATCCTCATGTTGTTGGTATTCATGATTATGGTGTTAGTGATTCTAAGCATCCATATATAGTGATGGATTATGTTGAGGGGCTGTCTTTGTACAGAGCGCTAAACAGACTAGAGCCATTTCCGATGCAGCGCAGTATTAACATGTTTAAGCAAGCGTGCGCCGGCATCGGGCATGCTCATAGTATGGGAATTATCCATCGTGACCTTAAGCCGGCAAATATTATTCTCGGCAAAATGAACGATAAAGAACATGTGATGATAGTCGATTTTGGTGTTGCAAAACGAATGGGGCCTGAGTCTAAGGCTGTCGAACAGCTGACAAAGGAAGGCAAGGTTTTTGGCACCACAACTTATATGAGCCCTGAGCATTGTCTTGGGCAAGATTTAGATCAGCGCAGTGACGTTTATGCCTTTGGATGCATAATGTACGAAGTACTTTCTGGTCATCCTCCTTTTGTCGGTGACAATGTTCTGGATACATTGCAAAAACAAATCAACGACAAGCCTCTTGCACTTCGGAAGGCGCGTGATAAGGACGACTTGCCGGAAGAACTGGAAGGCTTAATCCATAAGACTTTAGAGAAACTGCCCGAACATCGCTATCAGAGTATGGACGAATTGTTGCATGCTCTAGAAGAAATTGAAAAAAGAAGCCAGGCGACCGGTTAGGAACCAATCTTCTTTGAACGAGTCAATTCCTCTGACTGTTAGAGGAACAAACAAATGTTATACACACTAATTTCATTGCTAGTACTTTTCTGGATCGTCGGCATGGTAGCTCATGTTGGTGGTGGTCTGATTCATGGACTTCTCGTTTTGGCACTTATAGTGTTTGTGTTTGACTTGATAACAGGACGCAGACCTGTTGTTTAGGACAGCAGCTAGAATGCGTTTATTGAGACAGAGTCAGGCGCTACAGGATTTTTCCGACGGCGCCTCTATTCTGAATTTTGCTGGAATTAGCTGGGGGCGTTTCGAGCATTTAGGCAACTGGTATTTACCCCAGTTGACAACCCTTCGTGTATGTAGATACTTAAGTGACTGGTCACTTTTTACTAACACACGGGTTAACTTAGCAATTTATGCTTAAACGAAACCGATTGGGTCTTCAAAGCCCCAGTCATCATGCTGCGCCTGTCGCGGAAGCCGGTAAACAAAGTTCTGTTCAAATTGTAAGTCCTGATGAAACTTCAGAACGTCCCAGTGCAGAGTCAGGGGCGTCTTGTTCATCTAACAAATCGGAGAATCAGGCTGATTCAGCGGAGCCTCCCGGGTCTTCGATAGCAGAATCTTCGATTAGCGCCCATTCGGAGGCGCCAAGAGCGATTTTAGAATCTTCATCGATTGAGTCAGTCGCAGATCGAAAGAAGCTCGGTAAGAGATTCCAGTCTTACGAATTGGTCTGGAAAGTAGCAAGCGATGCCCTCAGCACGACTTACGCCGCAAAACGAGACGGCATTGAAGACATGCTGGCTGTGCGCATATTCGATGCCAAGGCTACCAGCGGTGTTCAGTTGCGTAGTATTCAACAAGCTGCAAGCAAGGCGGCTGAGTTAACGCATCCTGGTCATATTACGGTTTACGAGAATGGTGTTGCCGATAGTGGCGAAGCATTCGTGGTAACGGACTGGGTTGAATGTGACAGTCTTGCTCAAGTCTTACCGGTGGTAAAACGTCTTGATATTGGGCGTTTTATGGGCATTTTTAAGCAAGTCTGTGAGGTGCTTTCCGAAGCTCATTCCAGGCAGTTGATACATGGAAATTTAACGCCTTCGAAGATCCTCTTAGTTGCAAATGATTTTGCCAACGATGTGGTGAAGGTTATCGATTTCGGTATGCCACCAGACCCTGTTCAGAATGCATTTTATTTGAGCCCTGAACAGTGTTTAGACCGTAGCAAACTAGATGCGCGCACAGATATATATTCGCTTGCTTGCATCATGTATGAGGCTCTATGCGGTAGCCCTCCATTCGTTGGACACAAAATGAGCAATGCCTCGCTCAATCACTTGCATGAGCTGGCAAATCAATACAGTCCTGAAGCACCAGAGCATAATGCTCTGAAATTGCTTGATTGCATAATTAGCAAATGTTTGCAGAAAAAACCGGCAAAGCGATTTCGCAATATCCGCGAATTGATGGATGCCTTGCGCCTTGTTGATGATTGCATCTGCGGCAACAGCAGTAAAAAGCTTCCTCCTAAAGCAGAAAAATTACTACTATTTCGTTTTCTTGATTTTTTCGATCGAAAAATTGTTGCTTGTATGTTCAGTTATTTGCTGCTGGGCGGACTTGCTGTCAAATATATCGGCGAGATTCAGTTGCAAAAACATATCGACCAGGCACAGTTGTCATTGATGGAAGCTAACCTTGTTGCAGCAGAGTCCTCATGGAAAGAGGCGATTGCGCAGGCTGATCTGTCCAGAAAACCGCCGAGTTTGAGGGCTGATTTACACTGGGAATTGGGAGATGTGTTTTCCGGCCTCTGTAATGATGACTCGTCTGATAGCAACAGAAGAAATCTTTCTGCTGAAGCAATTGAGCAATACAGATTGGCATTGCAATATTTCAATCATGGAAGTCACTTCAGAGCTTCCTCAATAGATTTGTTGTCCAGAATTGCAAATTTGCAGATGCAAACTCAAGAGCCGGAGCCACTTTCCAAAGAGCTGACCAGGCAACAGGTTGAAAAGGCGGAGAGCCTATTCAAAAGCAAAAAATATGATGCTTGTCTGCAGTTTTGCCAGAAGGTGCTGTTTGATGATATACACAACAAACCTTTGTTCGATTACAAGAAGCTGAGCGATCCAGATCAAAAGAGAATTGCTGTTTTCGCTGCATGTGCAGCAAACGAAGTTGGCACGCGACTTCAACCCGATAAAGGCATTCGCTATTTCCAGAGAGCTTTGTATCTCTTTGACGTGGCGGGAGACGAACGCAGAACAGATTTGCAAAATCTTGATACGTGCCTGGAACAATTGAAGATGAACCCATCGTCTAACGATACTTATTTTGCAGAGACGTGCGAGGCGCTTGCTGAGGGAGATGAGCTTGCCGCTTGGGGTGGATTGACGATTTCTAGAACAGTTCCAATTCAATTCCAAGTACGAAATTTCTTGATCGATTACGCTACGCTGAAGGACTCAACAAATAGAAGAATTCATTTGTCATCGGCAAAGGAAGCTATTCCAACGCTAGAAGAAGAATTAAAGCTGAGAGAAAAAGCTTTTGGAATGAATAATTCGGAGCTGCTCGATAATATTGCCAATCTGGCATTTTGTTATACGGCAAACAAAGAAACCGATAAAGCCTTGCATGCGTTCTCCAGGTATTTTTCGATTTTATCTGATAACGAAGTTGGTGATGAGCAAGTATGGCTTGCCTATGCAAATCTATTGACCGCAAACGGTAAAAAGAAGGATGCACTCAAATTGCTGGAAAGTAGGTTAAATGCGCAGGAAAATGGAGGATTGATGCTTCCTTCATCTGTGCAATATCGGCTCGTCAAATCGTATTTGGAAAACAATCTTCCACAAAGAGCTTATGACTATCTAGGCGAAATAATGCCTGTGCCTCAGCCATATTATCTCGACTCAGGTGAATACAACGCACAGAATTCGGACGCGTTTGATTCGATGCCAGTAACTGGACAGCAGATTTTTTATAACAGCAATGATTAGTCTTGAGCCGTCGCTGGTGACCATCGCAGATTTGGTTTTCTCGCTGCGAGGGCCTCGTCAAGTCTGCCCACAGGAGTCGTATGTGGTGCGGCTATGACTTTGTCGGGATCTTCTTTTGTTTCCTTGTCGATTTGAAGCATGATTTCGATGAAATCATCTAGAGTTTGTTTCGATTCGGTTTCTGTTGGCTCGAACATCATCGCTTCAGGCACCAGCAGCGGGAAATACACAGTTGGTGCGTGTATGCCGAAGTCGAGCATGCGCTTGGCGATTTGTGTTGTGCTGCAACCGCGTTCCTTTTGCCAAACTCCTGAAAGCACAAATTCGTGCATGCATGATTGAGTGTATGGCAATTTGAATGAGCGTTTGAGATTTTCTTTGAGGTAATTTGCGCTCAAGATGGCATCGCGTGAAACTTGAGTAAGACCTTCTTTTCCGTGCGCAAGAATGTAAGTCAGTGCGCGCACCAAAATACCAAAATTGCCATAGAATCCTTTTACTTTGCCGACTGTATGAGGTTTGTCCCAGTCGAGCGAATAGCGATCGTCTTTCTTTGTTACTACCGGTACTGGCAAAAATGGTGCAAGGAAATCGCGGCAAGCAACAGCGCAGCCGCCTGGTCCACCGCCGCCGTGCGGAGTTGAGAATGACTTGTGCAGATTTAAGTGGCAAACGTCGAAGCCCATGTCGCCGGGTCTGACAAGACCCATGATTGCGTTCAGATTGGCTCCGTCGTAATACAGCAATCCGCCGCATTCGTGCACGAGCTTTTGCACTACCATAATTTCTTCTTCAAACAAGCCCAGCGTGCTTGGGTTGGTGAGCATTATGGCTGCTACGTCTGGTCCAAGTGCTTTTTTCAATTCGTCGATGTTGACGAGCCCGCGTTCGTTAGAGCCGATTTCGACAACTTCATATCCTGCCATCGCGGCTGATGCTGGGTTTGTGCCGTGGGCGGTGTCGGGCACGATAACTTTCTTGCGATTGTGGTCGCCCTTTTGATTGAAATAAGCTTTGATGAGCATCAAGCCGAGCAATTCGCCCTGGGCTCCTGCTGCTGGCTGCAATGTGACTTCAGGAAGTCCGACAATCTCAGCAATTTTTTCTCTGAGAGTGTACAGAACTTCCAATGCGCCTTGAACTTGTTCTTCAGGTTGGTTGGGGTGAATCTCGCGGAAGCCGTCTAAGGCTGCCATCTGGTCATTTACTTTAGGATTGTATTTCATTGTGCAAGAGCCCAATGGATAGAACCCTGATTCGATGGAATGGTTGAGTTTTGACAGATTGACGAAATGTCTGATTGCTTCAAGTTCGCTCACTTCCGGCAATGCGGGCGGAGTTTTGCGTACAAATTTTTCAGGAATGATTTCGCTGACCTTCTTGTGCGGCACTCCCGGCTGAGGCAGTATTTCTGCTCTTCTTCCCGGAGTAGACATCTCATAAATCAGCTTACGCATTGCTCTACCTCTTTTACGAACTGTGCTTTAGTGTTCAAATACGTTGTTAAATCCAGCCATGTCCATTTCACAAACAGTTGGAAGGAACGCGAATAGTTTTTCAGCTAACTCAAGCTTCTTTTCTCGTTCCAGCATTGCTTTCATTTTGCGATAAAGCGGAATAAGCACGCGCACATCATTGGCTGCATATTCTAGCTGTGAGTCGCTGAGATCGTCTCTGGCCCAGTCGCTTGTCTGGTCTGTTTTGTCCATTTCGAGCCCTAGCATTTCGCGGCAGAGGTCTTTCAGACCGTGCTTGTCGGTGTAGGTGCGCACCAGTTTCGAAGCGATTTTTGTGCACCAGACAGGGTTTGTCCAGGCATCGAGGTAATAGCGCATAACTGAAATGTCAAAGCGTCCGTAATGGAATAGTTTCAGCAAAGATTTCTCTGTCAGCAGTCTTTGCAAGTTAGGGGCATTTCTGTCGGTGTAGCGCACAAAACTGCAAACGCCTTCGTCATCACATATTTGAACCAGGCAGAGCCTGTCCCGGTGGAGTATGAGCCCTCTAGTTTCAGTGTCAACAGCAACAATCGACTTGCTCAGATAGTGCTGCAAGCGGCTATCAGGCAAATCAGTTTCGAAGAGGTCGGGCTTTCCGCGAGTTATTTGCTCGACTTTCAAGAGGTGTCTCCAAGATAAGAGCGGCTAATTGGCGCCACAGAGCAAATTATATTGCGCTTGAAGCATTCAATGATGCAGGGATGCTCATCTGTAAAGCTCGTTTTGTCCGCTTACCGTCGCATGGGGACTGAATGATCCCCGAAGAGTGCAGAACTGCGATAGCGAAAGCTACTTTTTCTGCTGATTCCGTATATGATTTAAGGTTAGAGGGTTCACATTACGTACTTGTCAGCAGCTGGGGTTCCACTTCTATATGTTTTTGCAATGGCGGTCTCAGGCTTTGGTATTTTTACTTGCCGGGGGACTCATGCAGTCGTCCGTTGCGCTGGCAAGCAATTTCCCCGGGACAGGCGCGCCGATATCGGCTGCTCGGGCAATGAAGCCTAGCGGTGACCCCACTAACCCATTCTCTTATCCATTCCTGGCCGACCTTGCCAAATCACTGGCAAAAAATGGATTTCCAGCGAGTTTTTTCCTCGGGCTTGATAGCAAATCAGGGCCGGGCATTGATTTGCGCACGATACTCTTGTACGAGGCAGGTGTTCTGAAATCACCGGTTAAGATTATTGTGCCGACCAGGTTGAAGAAACAAGATTCATCTTTTCCGTCTTTAACCATGAGTTCGATTCCAGATTCTTCGGGCGAGATGCCATCGATTGCTCCTAAGCTCAAAGCTGAAAACATTGAAGACCCCAACAACAGTGGAAGCGGCATCAAACAACCTGAACTGCCGAAAGAAAACGAGTTGAGTGTTGATGTAAATAAGTTTTCCAAAGACCTTGCTGTGTCTGGCTATAAAAATGAGGTAACGGCTGTCACGCCAGATGTCGCCACTGTCGCCATGATCCCACCGCATCTCAGCGTGGAAAATCCAACTACTACCGCCGAAAACTCATTTCGCTTCTGGACAATTCCGGCATCACCGGCTGCTGTACAGCCTAATGTTGGAAAGAATGCGACTTACGATGGTTCTTATGTAATGATGTCGCCTGAAGGTCTAAAGTCGGTTGTCGGACGAACTTTCTCGTTAAAGAGTGGACGCATTTTTGCATGCAGCCGAGCTTTGCCGATTGTTATTGAAGCCCCAGAGGCGAAAGTTACTGTTACAGCAGGCGCAAGTGCATTCGTTGAAATCTTAAAGGCTGGAACAACCAGGGTGCGCGTCCTTGAGTCTGGAGGTGCAGACCGTGTTGTTACTGTGAAATTCAACTCGAATGCTAAGCCTGAAGAGCTAAAGCTCAGTGCTGGAAGCGATTTTATTGTTTCTGATCACAGTTTGAGCGAGGCTGAGAAATCTGTGCAGGGTAAAAGTGCTGGTACCACATCTGGTGGCGACAATTGGAGTCGCTCTGAATTTTCTGCAAAAGCCTTCGTCGGCAGCGATAAGTTTTTCAGTTCAGATCTGGCCAATCAAAATCTTGAGCAGCGGGCTGCCATGCTATCTCTGATCAAACGACTGAAGTAAGTCGTTGCGACTCGCTTTTCCTTCTCGTTCTCGAATTAGTAAGGAGCAGGTAGCGCCCCTAAAGGTAGATGCATGCCACCAAGCTATCTGAAAACAACAGTTTAGTCTTTGTTGGAGTAAGCTTCGTCGAGCAACTCGACCAGATGATAAACTTTCATTGGCAATTTTTCTTGTGCAATGCCTGCTTCAAGCTGAAGAAGGCAACCTGGGTTTGTTGTTACTACCGCATCTGCACCGGTTTCTTTTAAGTATGCCATTTTGCGATCAAGAACATTCAAGCTCAAGTCTGTGTGCATGAGATTGTAAATGCCTGCACTGCCGCAGCATTGTTCTGCTTCTTGTAATGGAATTTGTTTTAGTCCTGGAATAAGGTTAAGCAACGCCAATGGTTGCTCTCTCACTTTTTGCACGTTGTATAAATGGCAGGCTGAATGATAGGCAACGCTTTTGTTCAGCTTGCCCGGGGCAGATGAGAACTCGCCTGCGGCAAGTGATTCGCAAATGTCTTTGATTCGTGCTGAAAATTCGTGGGCTCGTTTAGACCATGCAGGATCGTCATGCAAAAGTTCGCCATACTCTTTAAGCATGGCGCCGCATCCTGCTGATGTTACGACAATGTCTCCATCCGTTTTTTCAAAATACTCGATATTTTTCCTGGCAAGATCTCTGGCTATTTCCATTTCGCCGGAATGAGATGCGAGCGCTCCACAGCAAGTTTGCTCGGGGGTCGTCACGATTCGTTTTTGTCTTGTCAAAAGTCGAATAGAGGCATGGTTTACATGGTTGTAAAAAATGTCCATGACACAGCCATAGAAAAGCTGTACTTCGCCTTTTTTTTCTCCCGGCGCCCACGATTGTTTTGGTAATGGTGTGAATTTTGGAACCTTAGGCAAAAATCCTTCCCATTCGGCAAGTCGCTTTTTTAGCTTCTTTGGAATTGGCAGCGCAGGCAAAAATCTATTTAGTTTGCTTTGCTGATATATGCGCAATAAATTGCCAAGAAAGCGAAGTCGCGGATAATCAGGCAGGATTGATTTAAATGCAAGTGCCATTAATCGTCGAGCGCGCTTGTCTCTAAATGGAAGCATCATTGGGCGGGCTGCAGTCAATATTTTTTCGTATTGCACTCCAGATGGGCAAGCTGTCTGGCAACCCATGCAACCAAGGCAGCTGTCTATATGCTCTGCAATCCTTGCATCGAGCGGCAATTTTTTTTCTTCTAAAAGTTTGAGTAAATATATTCGTCCGCGGGGCGACTCGCTTTCTCTTCCTGTCGCCAGATAAGTGGGACAAGCGGGCAGGCATAAGCCGCAGTGAATGCAGGCATCAAGTAATTTTGGATCAATCGCAGACGGACCTGAGGCGGCGCAGCCCGCTGCTGTTGCCGTTGCTTGCTGACTTTGTGCTTCTATGCCGCTGCCTTCGGTCATCTTTCCCCCAGATTAGTTCAGCATAGCATTATCTGGTTAAAACTAACTTTTGCGCTTCCTAATCTTAGTATTAGCGGCTCAAAATTTCGCCTGCAATGCGCTCTAGGTCTCGCTTGTCCGCAATGACTGCAGTCTGGGATATCTACCTTGGATTCTACGGAGCTAAGCGTGACAAAATAATTTCGAGTTTTGGTATTTCTTGCTCTGCCAGTTTCTGGTTGCGGGCGTAAACCCAGTATGTATCTGGCTTTCTAAGATGTTCGAGATCATCTGCCAGATGATCGTATTTTTTCAAGTTGACGCAAAGCAGCGCGTTTTGTAGTCTTGCGTCACCGAGGGAAGGATCCAATTGGCTGGCTTTCTTGAAATATTTGAGGGCAAGGTCGCTTGCTCGCCTGTACAAATAGATTTCACCCATTTGCAGTAATATTTGTGCACGCATCGACGTGGCAATTTGTTGGTCTTCGGACAGTTCTTCGTAAATAGCCAGGCCTTTATCTGTATTGCCTTTGCTCAATTCAAGGTCTGCTTTTGTATATCGTATTAGTGGGCTTTCTGATGCAATTTTCTCTGCCTTATTCAAGCAGTTTTGCGCCTCTGTATAGAGCCCTGCTTCCATAAATGATGTTGCAAGTGCAACTAAGTTTTCTACGCTAGGATCATGTGCAACTGCTTGCTCATATCTTTTGTGTGAGTCTGACCATTCTGGCCGTGTTTTGCGTGTAAACCAGGCTTTTGGCGCCGATGCGTATATGCACCATAATATTAAAACAACCATGATTGCCTGGAAAATTTCAATGCCATGTACCAGGCCGACGCATGGATTTTCATACATTTGTTTCCAGTCGCCAAAGTTGCTGGCGAAAGACAATAATGCGTAGAAAATAACTGTGTCGCCGATTGAATAAAGACCTAGATAAACCAGAAATGCCACCATTGCCGCAGAACGACACAGTAGTGCTAAAGATAGGCTTAGCAGTCCGAGCACAATTTGAGCCAGGTTGCCTGCAAATGCAATCCAGAGCATTTTGTCATCGGGAAGATTGGCTTCAACAGTAACATGACCTGCAACTGGTCCATAATGAAAGTCTAAAACATGTGCTCCAACTGAAAATGCTGCAAACAAATGTCCCAGTTCATGGATGAGTACCACCACTGGCAGTGCTAGAAAAATCACGATTCTCAGCATCAGCCGTCTGTCTTCAGAGCTGAAATTATCGTCCCAAATCGAAGACCACTTTGGTATTACGTCCTTGAGCGTTAGCAAGATCAAGGGAATGTTCATCAAGTTGAACCAATCGGACGATAGCGATAAAGTAAAGTCCATGTTTAACCTGTTGTTTAGCGTTTAAAAACTTTGAGCAGTAGGATGGTGAAAAAATAAAGTGCCACCAGTGCTGCCATCACGATGAGCATTGAGACAACCGTTGGGTCTGGCGTTATGATTGCCGCAACCACAGATGAGCCGACAATTGCATAGCGCCAGACTGACAAAAGCTGTTTTGAATTTACTATGCCGGCAATTGAAAGTGCAAAAAGAACAATGGGCAACTGAAAGCAAATGCCCATGTAGATAATCATTGTTGTGACAAGCGAAATGTAATAATCAAGCCGCTGCTGCACTGGTGCCAGTCCGCCGGCGAATGAATTGAAAAAGAAAAGCATTGGTGGCAGCACGAAGTAATAACAAAATACTCCGCCGATAACAAATAACAGTGGCCCACCAATTACAATCGGTGCCAGAATTTTTCGCTCATTTGTCTTTAGACCCGGTGCAATGAATGCACAAATTTCATAAAGCAAATAAGGTGAGACCAGTGCAAGTGCCGCATAGAAAGCGACTTTGCAATAGACGATTATGGGTTCTTCAATTGACAGTGCCTGAAACTTCATGTTGCCGGCAGGCACTTCAAGTATGCGGATAAGGTCTTTTCCGTAGAAGAAACAAACAGCCATTGAGACTGCAAATGCAAGTAGCGAGCGTATCAGCCTTGTGCGCAGCTCGTCGAGGTGATCGATGACTGACATGACTTTGCCATCTGGTTCAGGCTCTTCGTATTCGACGCTTTCTTCGCCGCTTGATTCAACCGCGGACAGGGGAAATTTTGCTGGTACTGTTTCAGGCAATTGAGATACATCTTCATTTTCAAATTGCTCGAGTTCGATTGATTGACCATCTTCACGTAGCACTGTTTCTCCCTGCGCTTTCGGCGGGGTCATGTCTTCAATGCTTTTGTCAGCGTCTGGTCCGGACATTTATTGCTACGCATCCTGCGTTGTAGTTTACCTGTTTGAAACTTCCAGCCTTTGTCTTAGAGACTCAAATAGAATAATACCGCCACTTATGGCTACATTTAGCGATTCGCTTTGTGGATTCATCGGTATTGAAATGCTTTCATCTGCGGCTGCTTTCAATGCCGAACTTACACCTTGACCTTCGTTGCCTAATACAAGAGCAACTGAGTCTGAGATATCGGCTTCGAAATAGCGCTTTTCAGCGTTTGCTTCGCAGGTTACCAGCCTTATTTTGTTTTCTTTGAGCAGTTTAAGAGCTTCGTCGCTGTCTATATCGCTGATGATAGGGAGTCTAAACATGGCTCCGGCAGCTGCTCTGACTACTTTGGGGTTGAAAACGTCGACTGATCCTTTGAGCACCAGAAGTCCACCTAGTTGGGCGGCGAAGGCGCTTCTGATTATTGTGCCGAGGTTACCCGGGTCTTGCACCGAGTCGGCCACAGCGATGACTTTCGGCGTCCAGTTGCTGAAATTGTCGCGCTCTTGTTTTGGCATTGGAGCAATGGCAAGCACTCCGCAACTGCTATTTGTAGTGACAAGGTCGGCAAACAACTTGTCTTCGACTACAAGTACATGGTCAACAATAAGAAGACCTTCGAGTTCTTCTGCTTTTTCATCGAGATAAGTCTGGCTCACCACAATGGCGTTGAGCTCAAGCCTTTGCTTTTGCGCTTCGATGAGGCAGTGAATTCCTTCCAGCAAAAAAAGCTGTTCTTTCTCGCGTGTTTGTCTTCGATGAAGACCGCGAACAGTTTTCAAAGTAGGATTTGATTCGCTGACAATATTGCTGAACTTCATATCCTTGCCCTGCATACGCGAAGGCATCACTCGATGAGTGACGCCTTCACTTGCATTTCTTTGTTGTCTACTTGCTTGCGACTGCCAGCTTATCTTTTGCCAGTTTGAGCAAGGTGTCAAAGGCGGCCGGATCTTTAATTGCAAGCTCAGATAGAGCCTTGCGGTTGAGATCGATGTTTGCCTTCTTCATGCCATTCATGAATACGCTGTAGCTAACTCCGTGAGCACGGCAAGCAGCGTTGATACGTGTGATCCACAAGCGGCGGAAATCGCGTTTTTTCTTGCGACGATCACGGTACATGTTGCGCCAGGACTGAATAAGAGCCTGGTTTGCAGCGATGAATATCGTAGACTTAGAACCACGGAAACCCTTTGCGAACTTCAGGATTTTTCTGTGGCGGTTTTTTAGGACGTTACCACGTTTTACTCTAGCCATTACTTCTCCTTCTTGCAATTTGCTAGTGAGCCACCCGCTTCAGAGCTTTCTGGCGCCATCGGGGAGGAGATTCCCTTAGGCTTGGAGCCTGAGCGGCAGGCAAGCGAACTTGCTGCCGTTTGCGTTTAGCGTAAGTACTTCTTATAAGGGAACATTTCCAGCACTGCTTCTTTCATTGCTGGTGAGACTTCCGAAAAGCCGCGCAGGTTGCGCTTGACGTTTGCGGACTTCCATTCGTTAAGGTGACGTCTGCCTGCCTGCTTGTGCAAGACTTTACCGGTGGCGGTAATCTTGAAGCGGCGAGCAGCGGCCTTGTTTGTTTTCATTTTAGGCATAGCACGCTCCACTAAAATCTCGACTGGTTTTTAACCAGGCGTTGTCGTCGTCGTCCCTGATGGAGGAGGCATGGTTGGCCTTACCACCTTTTGAGGATTTGGCGAGAGGATCATGATAACACTCTTGCCTTCTAGTTTTGCCTCTCTGTCAACGATTGCTAAATCGTCGAGTTCTTGAAGGAATCTAGCCATGAGAGCCAGTGCCAGCCCTTTATGCTGCACTTCGCGTCCACGCAACATTATCAAAACTTTTATTTTGTCGCCGTCCATCAGGAACTTTTTTGTGCTTTTCAGCTTTACCTGATAGTCATGGTCCTCGATTTTGTACCGCATCTTGATTTCTTTGACATCAACGATGTGGTGTTTTTTCTTGGCTTCACGGTTCTTCTTTTCTTGTTCGAATTTGAAGCGACCGTAATCCATGATACGGGCGACCGGCGGGCTTGCGTCCGGCTGCACCAGGAAAAGATCGAAGCCACGCTCACGAGCTATAGAAAGAGCTTCGCGCGTTGGCATGATACCCATTTGGGTACCAACTTCGTCAATGAGCCGCACTTCGCGGTCTCTAATTCTTTCGTTGAGGAGAGGCATTTCTCTTCTGCCATCACCACGTCCTGGTGGCCCACCTGGGCCCCCTGGAGCTCCCGGTCCGCCGGGTCCTTGTCCTGGTCCTTGATTCGTCAAGCTAGCTTTGATTTCACTCCGTAAAACGATAAATAAATTGCCGAAGGTGGGAGTTGAACCCACAAGAGATTTCTCTCACTACGACCTGAACGTAGCGTGTTTGCCATTTCACCACTTCGGCTTTCGATTGTCTAATCTTACAATACCCGCTAATGCCAGATCCACCACCTGACAGGGATTATTGCCGCATCCTGATGCGCATTTTGATGTCATGTGGAGCCGGCATTCTTTGAGCATCTGCCAAGATCTTGTCTCTGGTGACAATGGTGGGAAGTTTCGATCTCGGAAAAATTCAGGATTTTAGGGGCGACGCCATGCGTCGCCCGCCCTTCAAGATGCGTGCTCGATCTGATTCGAAGGGGATCTAAGTAGAGGGCGACGCATGGCGCCGCCCCCACAATTTGTTTAAAGTAGCAGTCCGATTTCTCTGGCTCGTTTGATTGCAAGTGTTATCTGGCGCTGGTGTTCGGCGCAATTGCCTGTGACTCTGCGCGCCAGTATTTTGCCTTCTTCTGACATGTAATGTCGTAAGCTGCGTTCATCTTTGTAGTCGATTTCAGCAGATTTTGCGAGGCAAAGCTTGCACGGCCTTGAACTGCGCGCGAAATTCGCGCGTTCTTCTTTCATTGCTGTCATTTGAGGTTCCGCAATCTAGAACGGTATTTCGTCTTCGTTGGCGAAAATGGCGTCAAGGTCGTCGGGGCTTGCTGCAGCTGCTTTTGCTGGTTTAGCCGCAGCGCGTACCGGCGATTTTTCAGCAGCAGCGCCAGCTGTGGCAGCTGTGCCTGCGACGCCATTTACAGCGTTAGAGAGATTGTCGACTGCGACTGCTTCTATTTCGACGTCGCGGCGACGTTGACCTTCTGAATTCGTATATGAGTTGAATTGGATTCGACCATCTACGGCAACCAGGTCGCCTTTTTTGAGGTCTTGCGCGAGTCTTTCGGCAAGGTCTCGCCAGGCAATAACTTTCACTGAATGCGACTCGACACTGCCATCTTGGCGCGGATTGGTTTCTACGGCAATGGCAAATTCGGTGACTGCAGTGTTAGTGTTTGGTGTAAAACGCTTTTCTGGTGGGCGAATTACTCGTCCGGAAATTACAATTTTACTTAGGCTGCTCATCAGGGCATCTCCCTTGTGTGGTGCACAAAAAAGCGATTAGAGGTTGATTTGTAGAGCTTCTTCCAGCAATGTGACTGTGATTGAGCGAATGATATCTTCATTCAGCTGAATTGCACGCTTGAAAGCGATAATGGCTTGAGGACTGACTTCATAACGAAGTACGACAAAAAATCCGTCGCGCAATTTTTTCACTTCGTAAGAAAGACGCTTGCGGCCCTTCTTGTCTGTCGAAATGATTTTGCCACCCTGATTTTTCAGGAATTCTTCGACTGTGTTTACACAACGGTCGACTGATTCATCGTCTAATGTTGGGCGAACGATGAATACTGTTTCATATTTTCTGAGTTCTGTTTCTGACACGTGAATACTCCCCTTATGGGCTTAGCGGCCTGCTCTTGCAGGCAAGGGACACAAATGTCTGCCAATGAGCAGACAAGGCATGAATCTTAGCATGATTCGTATTCTTCACATAGGCGTTATTTGGAATCTTGGCTAGACTCCGTTTATATATATATGGAGCCTGTAAAAGATGCGTTGGCGCTTAGGAATCGGAGTTTTGTCAGCAGTACTTGCTGCTTTGGGACTGGCTTTGCCAAATCATGCGCTGGCACGTTCTCAATGGGAAATTCAGCATCCGACCTTGCCCGCAGATCAGGACGGGACATATGTTCCGGGGCAGATGCCCGGCCAGATTCATAACGGTATGCCGCCGCAAATGAATACTGACTTCTGGAAGGGGCAACATCCTGGTTTTGTAAATTGTGTGCAACCTGGAGTCGTGCTCACCGGCATCTTGGAAAATGAAATTGGCTCTGATGAGAGCAAGCCTGGTGATACCTTTGCAATCACTCTGGAAGAAGGATTTGTCCAAAATGGTATGCAAGTGATACCACAAGGAAGCAAGATTGTTGGCTCTGTCACGTCGGTGATGCCGGCAAAATCGCAAAGGCATGGTATGCCCGGACAGATTTCAGTGAGCTTGCAAGCTCTGGTCTTGCCAGATGGAAATCATTTGCCGTTTTCAGGATTCATCGCCAGCAATCCAAATCATGCATTTAAGAATCCGCCTAAACAAAGAAATGGCGGTTTTGATTTGAAAGATACAGGTTCGCACGTGGCTGCGATGATGACGGGCTTTACTGGCGGACTGGGCGGTTACATGTATAAAAATCGCTATCGCGGACAGGAATTTTATATTGATAAAGGCGAAGCACTGCCGATTCGCTTGAATCGAACTTTGACTATGCCTGATGGAGTTGTTCGTCCGGTTGCAGCTGCTATGCCAAATGCAATTCCTGGCAGCCCAGGAATTAGTGGAGTGCCTGGTCCTCTTGGTTCGATTGTGGCGCCTGCTGCGCCATCTGGCGGCAACTTTCAAATGTCATCACAGATGGTGCCAATTCAACAAATACCAGGACTTGCCGGAGCCGATAGCGTAGGTCAATACCAGGCTCCACGCCCAGCACAGGCTGTTCCTGGGCTGATTGGCGACGACCCTTTTAACGCACCGCTAAACAAAACATCTGGCTCAACGAGACCGTTAAACCAGATGCCAGAGCCTTTTTAGGCTGTATTAGCTTTCGTGTTTGCTGCCACCACTACCGACGCTGTCGCCCTGTCTGTATTCAGCAAGGTGCTTCCAGCCCTGGTGCAAGATTAGCTGATAAGCATAAATCTGTTCGAGGAAACGACGCTCTGCTTCAGACAAATCTGGGCGCTCAAGACGGCGTTTTAGATTTGAAGTAATGCCGCGAGTTTCTTCGATAGCTTTGCGATAACTGCGAACCTGTGTGCTCTTATAAACTGAAGGTGTGGTGCCGACTGGCGCAAAATTGAGTTGTTCGCGCAATGAAGGACGTTTTGCTTCAGGCATTCTTGCTGTGACAACAGGCGATATTGGAGCAGCCAGTTCCTCGATTTCTCCAGGAGCTTGTTGAGCCATTTGAGCTTGCTGATTTTTGCTCAAAACTTGCTGTGCCAGCGGATTTTGAATTACGTTTTTGTGCTTGTCTCCGCCGCGACGTCTTTCTTTGCGTTTGATGCGATAGCAATCTAAGCAATCGCGCAGACGTGGGTTCATGTGTTCAAAAGTTTTTTGGCATGTCTGGCAAGTAAGCGAGTATTTCGACTTGCCGTCAGCGCTGGTTATAGCGATTGGGGCGTCGCCTTCTTTGTCGTCTTGATCGTCGCCGCCTTTTGCGTCATCGGCGCGGTCTTCTTGCTCAGCTGCTTGTTCTGAGGCTTCTTGTTCGTCGCTGTCAGTGTCTTCGTCTTCGTCGTCTTCTACTTCTTCGACTTTTACTGCTGCTTTGCGGCGGGCAACTGGTGCTGGTTCTGCAACTTTGCGCGCGACACGCTTGGCTGCTACTGCCGGTTCTGGCTTTTCTTTTTCCTTTTCTTTCTCTTTGTCCTTATCTTTGGACTTAGATTTTTCGGCAGGAGCGCTCTTTGTGCGCGACTCTTCTAGGATTTCGAGAACCTTAGGATTTGTAAGACCTTCTTCCTTCAGTTTGCGGATTTCTTGCAGCTCTTCCATGGCCTGTGGTGGAAGAACTTTGATACCGTTGTCGTCTGAGGTTGTTTCTATATTGAATTCAGTAATATATCGACGGATAGTGACTGAAGTGACGCCAAGTTCTTTGGCTGCCTGGGCGATTTTGGTGCCCTCACCTGTTTTTTTGCGCATTAAACATACTCGCTGTTGTTAACCATGACTATGGTCCTGACCCCTGGCGATGCTGGGGAGCTGCTGCTCATACCCTGCTTGGACGAACCAGTACTGATCTAAGGACCGATTGCTACTGAAGACCATGCAACCTGAGTTAAAGTTACCCTATTCCAGTCAAGACCTAGTCTTCTTTCGAGATTAATTATAGATCATTACGAAGAAAAATCGTTTTCTGCGTCTTTAGATCTGTTTTCAATTGCTCGGGCGAAGGCCAGGTCATCAATTTTAAGTTGAGCGCTCATGTAGGCCTTTTTCAAATGTTTGCGAGATATGTGCGTATAAAGCTGAGTAGTGACAATGCTTGAGTGACCTAGAAGCTCTTGAACTACTCTCAAATCGGCACCGTTTTCAAGCAAATGAGTGGCGAAGCTGTGTCTTAAAGAGTGCGGCGAAAGCGACTTTTTCATTTTAGCTTTCTGGCTGAGGCGCTTGATTGTTTGCCAGACCACGAGGCGACTCAAATTTTTGCCTTTGCGATCTGCAAGTAGCGGAGGAGAGAGTCTTTCTGCTGCTCTTTTAGACCTGGCATTTTGGCTTTGCGGCTGAGCTAAGCGCGGGCGTCCACGTTTTTTTTGCGCAGGCTCGGGGGATGCGTGCAGTCTTGTTTCTTCTGCCAGATATTGTCGAATGGCTGCGATTGCGGCTTTACCAATTGGCACGATTCTTTCTTTTGATCCTTTACCGAGGCAGCGGACGTATCCGTGGGTCAAGTTGACGTCATCGATGCGCAGATTTACAAGTTCTGAGACCCGCAGACCGGCTCCATAGAGCAATTCAACTATGGTTTGCTCTTTGAGGTTGCTACAGGCTGCCACCATAGATGATATCTCGTTTGAACTCATCACCTGGGGCAAGTGGCGTGCCAGCTTGGGGTTCATTATGCCTTCGCTGGGGTCTTTTTCAATTATGCGATTGCTTTTCTGCCAGTCAAACCAACCTCTTAATGTAGCGAGTTTGCGCGATAAAGTTGAGGCTTGCATACCCTCAGCTTTCAAGGCTTGCAAATAGCGGGTTAGGGCTGTTCTGTCTGCTTTGCCGCCATTTTGACTTTGCCAGAGCAAGAAAGCTGTGATGTCGTTGTCGTATGCTTCGCCTGTATTTTCAGCAAGCCCTTTTTCTTTCAAAATGAATTTCAGATATTTGGATTTAAAAGCCAATAGCTCTTTATTGCTAGCGCTGCTGATTGTGTTTTCAGCATTTGCCGCATCGATTTTGTCTGTATCAGGAGCTGCAGCCGCTGCCTTCTTATCAGAGGCGAAGCTGTGTGATGAGTTGCTTTTTTTGTAGCTTGCTCGTGCCACGGACTGTCACCATGAGCGGTATCATGCTCATACGAATATACAGGCCTTTGACGAAATGACAAACTCATTATCAGACCAATGCTGCACTCGTGTGCCGGGGAAATTATATGCCGGGTACAGGGTGGGCAGATGCAAATGGTTTGTTGGGCAGCCATTTGAATGATTTTTCTGCAGCCTGATTTAATAGCTTAGGCGGTTCTATGCTTGTATCTTGAACTGCAAAAGTAAAGGCTCGCGGATCATCATTAGCCAGGTCGCCCAGTAGTGGAAGCGAGGGCAAGTCTTTGAGCTTCTTGAAAGTTACGATGCGGAACATTCTTTGAATGGTGACCTTTCTGGACATTTCACCGATAGCGCCAGGAATGATGCTAGAGCTAACACGTGGAATGTCTCCCGCCACTTCAACCGATATTTTTTGAGCTGGAAGATCGAATTTACCGGCTGCACGCATTCTCAAATTGTTGCCTTCAAAGCGCAACTGGTCCAGGTGCATTATGCCTTTGGACATGTTGAATTTGCCCGATACTTCATTGAACTGACCGGATTTAACAGGCATCATTGCCTGAAGTAAGTTGTTTACGTTGAAACCAAACAAACCTTGTTGCAACAAGTTTGATTCATTCAATTTTTCTTGCAATTTGCCGAAGCTGGCTACAGAACCTTGATATACATTGAATTGACCTGAGCCAGTCATGTTGCGCATGTATTCAAGTCCGCTGGCTGCGCTGCCGGGGCTGCTACTAGCGATGCCCGTGCCGTCGAGTGAGAGGCTTACGTCAGCGAGCCCTGTAACGCCGCCGGAGTGGTCGATGATGTCTTTGACAAACTCGTCGACAAGCAATTTTGAAATGTTGATATCGGCATGAAAAGCTTGACTTGCTGGGTTGAAGAATCCGCTGACGCTTAGTTTGCCGCCTGCCATTTCTGTGCGCCAGTCTTTGAAAATTATGCGGTTTGAGCTGTCGAGGAAGAGTCCTGCATTGGCATCATTCAATGAGATGCCGCCCAGCGTCAGTGTTTTTAGTTGAAGTTTTGCCAGTGATGTAGCTGCATCGCTGCTGCTCGGTTTGTTTACATGCCAACCAGGAAGGTCTAGTCTGCCGCTTAAGTTTTCCATGTGCATGTTTGGAATTGAGTTCTTGTCCAATGCAACTGAGCCACTTAAAACCAGGTCATTAACCGGCCCTTCGATTTTTAAATTCAAATTCGAAGTGCCGCCGATTTGGGTTGGACTTTCGGTATTTGTTTGCGAAATAATTTCAAGAATGGTTGCTGTTTTGACAGGACTTGGAGTGTTAAGCGAAAAAGCTATAGATGCGGGTTTTTCTGCAGTTTCTGTTGCCCAAATAAATGACCCGTTTGCTTGCAGCAATTCGTTTGAAGAAGTGAGTTGGAAGTTGTTCAAGTCAAGCTCTGAAAGATCTTCATCGAGTGTTAAGCCTCCAGTAAATACAAGAGGTCTGCCTTTTGGTTGATGGAATGTGCCAAATGCAGTTTTGAGAGAAAGACCGTAGCTTGAGCTTGCTTTACCTCTGAAATTGAGGCTGGCCTTTTGTTTATTGCCGCTGCCTGTCACTCGCAAACCCAGTGCTTCAGCTGAGCGTGCATCTAGCTCAATTCCGTGTCCAAGGTTAGCCATAATCGAATCAACTTCTTCGGGATAGAACTGTCCGCGCAGTTGTCCTTCCCAGGTGTAAGCTGACGAGGCATAGTTGCTGATGACGCCGTCTAAAGAGAATGTACTTTTGCCGATTTGTCCGGTGGTGTCTTGCATTACCACCTGTCCTTTGCTTACCATGGCAACACCGGTTAGCTTTTCGACAGGAACTTGAGTTTTGCCAAATCGTGCGCCGACGTTGTTGAAGCCAACTACCCCGTTCAAATCTGTTCCGTCGCCAGCCACATTGAAATTCATATCGCCATAAACTTTTCCGTGCAGTCCGTAAGAACTATTTGGCATTAGCATGTCAGGCAGGGTTGATGCCGATTTAGAGCCGCTGCTAGCGCCGACATTGCCTTTGAGTATTGTTTGTAAGTCTTGAAGTTCAAATCCGTCTGTTCTCAATCTTGCGGTTTTGAATTTTAGTGATTCCAATGGTCCTTGCATGTTGCCGGACAAAGTGAGCTTGCCGCCGTGGCTGCTCAAAACAACATCAGTTGCCGTGAGTTCACCGTTGAGGTAAGCAATTACACCTGAGCTGAGTTTGAATTGTTGAGCGGCGCTTTCGCCTGTCTTACCTGAAAGATTGACTATCAAGTCGGCCGGATTAATAGTGAAAGTGCTGTCGTTCTGCTTGTTATTTACAGCTATGTGAGCTTTCAGTTCATGCATGTCGCCGCCAAGCTTATCTAAAATCGAAGCTTGCTTCAGGCCAAACCTGCCTGCCCAGTCTTTGAGTTGAAAGATAGACACTTCATGCGCGCGCAAATCGAGATCGAAGCGGCTGCTGTCTTTGGGGTAGAACGTGCCGTTGATTAAGAAGTCGCCCGGGTGATTGTCCTGAGAGTTGCTGGTGACGCCGCCCAAGCCTTTGATTGTGACTTGATCTTTAGCGTAAATTATTTCACCCTTGATGCCGGAGCAAACAACTCCAGCATCTTGTCTTGCAATCTTCAAACCTTTCAAGTTGCTGTCTATAAACAGGTCTTGGTCTTTTCCGTCTGAGCTGAACTTGCCTTTGACGTCCATTTTGCCAGAGATTGAATAAGCCTTACCTTTGGCGCTTGGAGCGCAGAGTGCCTTGATGTACTGGTTGTTGTCACCAATTCGTTTTTTCAATGTATCAAAGCCAAGATTGTCTGCCTGGAAGTCGAATTCGGTTTTCTTTTCCAGCTGATCAATAAAGCCGGTAACTTTGACCGTGGAATCTTCCAGGGGAATTTCCATGTTTTTCAATTCTAGTCGTTTGCCCGGGTCTATTTTTATTTCGCCCTTGATTGGAGCCTTGGGGTCTAGCTTGAAAGCTTCCATGAAATTGTTGCCCATTTCTTCGTCAATCAGCTGGGCCAGCGGTATTCCGTCAGCTTTGATATTTGTTGAAATGTTCTGAATTGTTTTGTCGCCCTTCAGGTGGAGCTCAATTGTGGCGCTTCCTTGCAGCTGACCGCTTTCCTCGGCCTTGGACATTTTGTTCAGCTTTTTGTCTGTAAACTGGCTGCTTGTTTCGCTTTGATCAGGCAAGAAGCGAGAAATTACATTCTTATAGAATCCCTTCAGGTCTTTGAGTTTGCCGCCGACCTTGGCTTCGTAAGATGGCAATTCGTCTTGCCAATTGAGCAATTTGCCGGTTGAATCCAGTTCCCAGTCGCCAATGGAGAGTTTCAATCCTTTCCAATCAAGCGATTTAGGCGCAATAATTAGATTGGCTGAGCTGGTGACGTGGTCTATCTCCAGCTCTTTTCCAGTCGATGCAGGCAAGCTTAGCTCTTGCACCGCACCAGATATGGTGGCGAGGAATCCTTTTTCGAAAATGCCTTCCCCTTTGAAATTGACATCGCAAATGCCTTTCATTACTGGAATTTTGGGCAAGATTGGTCGGAATTGTTCGGGGTCGAACTTATTTATTTTCAGGTCTACGACGTATTTGTTCTTCTGCCAGTCTTTGTAAGCGCCTTTGCCAGTCGCTGACAAGTCGACTGATGTATCGAATTTATTTCCGTCTTTGTCTTTTAGAGGAATTTTGCAAGCGAAATATAGGGGCCAGTTGCGTTCGCCTTTAGGCAAAGTCAGTGAGAGCTTTAGATTTTTTACGTCATACTCGTGCCAGCTGTTTTCAACATTGTTTGCGCTGGGTTCTGTTGCTTTCAAATTGCGAAGGTGGAGCTGACCGTCTTCGATTTGAACCATGTGAATTTCAGGACCCTCTGTAATCAAGTCGCTGAAATTCCATTTTTTGTCATCTAATCGACTGGCCCAAACTTCAGGTTCTTTGAATTCGAGATGCTTGACTACGAGTTTGCGCTCGAATAATGGCAAAACAGCTATACCGATTTCGGATGGACCCGACGAAATGAATGGATTGCCATCTTTTTCTTTCATTTCAAAGCGGTCTGAGTCAATTGCCAGACCCTGAAGCCCGAATGTCCAGGAAAGCCGGCCGAGAATGACCTGCCTGTGGAAGCTCTGGCTGAGTGAACTTTCAATATGGCGCCTTGCCCACTCGATATTGCAAAGCAGGGCAATTACAACCAAAATTGCCAGGGATGAAAACCAGAGCCCAAAAAACTTCAAGATAATGCGGAGCTTCGGCCCCTCGTCTTGCGGGGGCACGCTATCGGCAGTCTCTTTGACTAGCTGCTCCTGCACCATGCCTCGAGTGTTGTTATTGGGTGACATTAACCAATATGACTTTATTGCCCAAGCTTGGACCACTATTTGAAAGACTTAATCGAGTGTTCGCTGGTTCCCAGCAAGGGCGTCTTCAAATGCAAGGTCACAGGCTATCATAAGGATGGGTTGACGCCAAGAGGACCGCTTGAGGCTTGCGGACGTTATAATTGGCTAAAGTCCCTTTATCTGCTCTCTTGGCAGCGATTCCGGGATTTTGCCTGAAATTCAGCTTTCATATTACTAATCAGCGACTACACACACGGTAACTAAGATGTCCCAACAAGACCACCGCGAAACTAAAATCTATTCGCGAGAGGAACTTGATAGGCTTTGCTTTCCTATCTTCGAAAGGCTCTTTACAGAGCTGGGCGAGCGTTATAAAGATTGGATCGTAGCGATTGAGCCTGAATCAGGTGATTATTTCATCGGTCTGGATGATTACGAAGTTCTGAACAGGGCAAGAAAGAAACATCCACGTTCGCAGTTTTTCGCCTACAGACTCAGCGAAAATCCGGCAGTAGATTCATTGTGTTAGGCGAGAAAGGCAAGTCTTGAGAAATACAACAATTCAGGGGCGAATAGATGAGCAGGGCAAAGTACTTTTGCCCGTCATTGTGATTGCTGCCGATGGTCTTGAAGTTGAAGTGGAAGCTGCAGTTTCGCTTGAATATGGCGGAGCGATGGCTATTAACGAGGAGCTCGCCGTGCGGCTGGGATGGCGCCGGCTTGGAGCGCGTCGAGTTGTAGTAGGTTTCCAAACAGTTTTGATGGACCATTATCTTGGCACTATGGCGCTCGGAAGTGAGCCCCATCAAGTCGTTGTGCTCGGCGGTATTAAAACCAGGGCAATTATCGGCGAAAAGTTTTTGGCAGGCAGGCGGCTTACGCTGGACTTTGCCAAAAGCAAAGTTTTGCTCGAGTAAAGGCCGGCTAAGTTCTTTTGTTCAACATTGTTCTGCTCATTAGTGAGTTTGAGCTTGCGCTATAATGCAGAGTTCTAACTGTTTTGAGAGGACTTCAGATTTGATGTCGGACAAACGAGTGTGTGTAATTGGTGGCGGGCTGGCCGGTTCCGAAGCGGCCTTTCAACTGGCTCTGCGTGGAATAAATGTAGACCTCTATGAGATGCGCCCTGCCAGACCGACAGGGGCACACCATACAGATAAGTTAGCAGAACTTGTTTGCTCAAACAGTTTGGGTTCGTATGTAGACAATAATGCATCTGCTTTGTTGAAACAAGAAATGCGCTTGTTAAACTCGCTCATTGTTGAAACTGCCTGGCAGTGCAAAGTTCCTGCTGGTGGCGCGTTAGCTGTAGACCGTGAGGCATTCTCGGCTAAAGTGAACGAAGCAATTTTGAACAATCCGTTGATCAAATTACACAAGGAAGAAATCACTTCAATTCCAAGTGACGGTGTTTGCATTGTCGCTACAGGACCGCTGACATCGCCGTCTTTAGCTGAGTCTATCAGTCAAGTTACTGGTCAAAAACAATTGCATTTTTATGATGCCGCTGCGCCTATTTTGACGCGTGAATCGATAAATATGGACATTGCTTTTGAAAAAAGTCGGTATGACAAAGGCGATGGATCCTACATAAATTGCCCGATGAATAAAGAGCAGTACGACGCGTTTTGGCAAGCTTTAATCGAAGCTGAAAGAGTCGAGCTGAAAGAGTTTGAGAAAGACACCAAATATTTTGAATCTTGTTTGCCGGTGGAGGTCATTGCTTCAAGAGGGCACAAAACGCTCAGATTTGGACCGATGAAACCGGTGGGGTTGAGAGATCCTCGAACAGATAAGAGCGCATACGCAGTGGTGCAGTTGCGTCAAGATAATGCAGCTGCCGCGCTGTATAACATTGTTGGTTTTCAAACCAATTTGAAGTGGCCGGAACAAAAGCGCATCTTCAAGATGATTCCCGGGCTTGAGAATGCTGAGTTTGTGCGCCTGGGCGTGATGCATCGCAATACTTATTTGAATAGTCCGGTGGTTTTGACCAGGTTTTTGAATTTGCACAATCGAGCAAATGTATTTTTTGCTGGGCAGCTAACCGGAGTTGAAGGTTATAGCGAATCTACTGCTACAGGCATAATTGCTGCTATAAATGCTGCTCGCTTTTTGAATGGGGACGAGCTTTTGAGCTTGCCGACTGATTGCATGATTGGTGCATTGATTAACTATATAACTTCTGCTGACCCCAAGAATTTTCAACCGATTAATTCAAATTGGGGCATAATCGATTCCGACCCGCAGCTTATGAAGTTAGACAAAGATGCTCGTAGAGAAATTATGCGCCAGCAGGCACTGAAGACTATGGGTAAAATTATGGGTGAACTCAATTTACCGGCTTTAATGAGCATCTAGAATTTGTTCTGCTGTGGGGTGAACTTGTGCTTCTTTCTCGCTCTTTATGGCTCGATCAAGTAAATCACAGAGACGCTTAATATTCCAAGGAGTTAGCATGAATAACAAAATTGCGATATTGAGTTTCTTTGTTTGTGTTTTTCTTGGCTTTGCTTGTACGGCGGCGAATGCAGACGAATACAAGGCTAAAGTAGTGGCCGTAAGTGATGGTGATTCAATTGTCGTACTGCACAACAACAGCAAAGAAAAAGTCATTTTATTTGGTATTGATTGTCCTGAGTTGAAGCAAGATTATGGACCGCAGGCTCGCCAGTACACAGACCAAGCTTGTTTTGGCAAGACGGTCAGCGTAAATGTGCATGGTTATGATCATCATGGGCGAGCGATTGCCGAGATTTATTTGCCGGATGGAAGTGATTTAAATCATGAGCTGGTGCGCTTGGGGTATGCCTGGTGGAGCGACAAGTATGCTCCAAACGATAATATTCTCAAGCAATATCATAATGCGGCAAAGGCAAACAAAACGGGGCTCTGGTCGCTGGCTAATCCGATTGCTCCGTGGACTTTTCGAAATGGGGAGAAGTCTGTGGAGGCTGTAATTAAGCCGGCTCAGTAGCTGCGTTTGGTGTTCTTGTATTTAGTGATTTGATTTTCACTGATTTCTGAGGGAGTTTTTTCAGAAGCCGACTCGAGCCTGAGTGCACATTGGGGTTGAATTCGTGGAGAGTCTGGACCCGTTTGGTACGGAGAGCTTGGACCCGCTTGGTACGGAGAGCTTAGACCAATTTGCCCCGTAGAGCCCACGCGTTAGCTGATTCTACTTGTACGTTTACTAGTTTGCCGATTAGTTCTTCGCCAGCGTCGAAATTGATAATTTTGTTTGTTGTTGTGCGGCCGCTCATTCGTTCGGGATTGCGTGGGCTTTTGCCTTCGACGAGCACTTCTACAGTTTTGCCGATGAGCATAGTGTTTCGGCGGTGGGCGACTCCGCCCACTACTGAATTCAAAAAGCGAAGGCGCTCATATTTTTCTGCTTCGGGAATCTGTCCTGGCCAGTTTGCAGACGGCGTATGTGGGCGAGGTGAGTAGGCTGCAGTGATGCAAGAATCGAAGCCGATTTCTTCTACCAGGTTAACTGAGTTCATGAACTCTTGTTCTGTTTCGCCAGGGAAGCCGACGATCATGTCTGAGCTAATTGCTGCATCTGGCATTTTTGCCCGAATTTTTTCGACCATGCGTCTGTAAAAATCTACTTTGTATCCGCGTGCCATGCGGCGAAGAGTGCGATCGTCGCCGGCTTGAATCGGAATATGGAAATGATTGCAAGCATTTGGACTTTCAGCAACTGCTTCGATAATTTCATCGTTGAGGTCGCGCGGATGTCCTGTAAAAAAGCGCACACGTTTGATTGAATCGAGCTTTGCTGTCATGCGAAGCAAGTCGCCCAAATGAAGTTGCGGATTGAGATCGTGCCCATAGGCTGTGACGTTTTGACCTAGCAAAGTCACTTCCAGATAGCCTGCGTCGGCTAGTTCTTTGATGTCCTTTAGTATTTGATCTGCTGCTCTACTTTTTTCTCTGCCGCGAACATACGGTACGATGCAATAAGTACAGTTATAATCGCAACCGTAGATGACTGATACCCATGCGCTGATATTGCTTTGTCTGATGACTGGAAGCTCTGGCAAATCTTCGGGCAATTCCTGGTAGATTTCGACTACTGGCTGTCCCTCATTTTTGGCCTGGAGAACTAATTCTGGCAGGCGGAAAAGATTGTGCGTGCCAAAGACGATGTCCACGCCGCGTTTTAGGAGTGCTGCGCCGGCGTGTTGGGCTACACATCCGCCTACTGCGATTAGTTTTCCTGGAGTGGCTTCTTTAATTCGCGACCAGCGTCCAAGGTAACTGAAAAGCTTATCTTCTGCGCCTTCTCTTATGGCGCAGGTGTTCAATATCATCAAATCGGCATTGTTTATGTCTTCGATTTGTTTGTAGCCTATTTCAGAAAGCAACCCGAGCATGTTTTCTGAATCGGCTTTATTCATCTGGCAGCCGAAAGTCTCTATGTAGACTGTCGCGTTTGTGCGCTTTTGGTTTTTCTCTTCGATAATTGCCAGTGATTGTGTCATGAGACACTCCGAATGATGGACTAAGTGCGCAAATAGCGTGGCTGTTCAGAATCGTGCTTGTGTCTGAAGCAGCTTTAGCTCGTTACTTGCCTTAGTTTAACTCGGGATATCCTAACAAGGCATCATATTCGCGAACTTTTTCGAAGAATCTTTCGTACGATTTTTTCACCCATTCAAGCCTTTCTTCGCGGCTGTTGGGAGCGTTCAGTGAATCCAGTTTGGGTGGATGGAAGTTTGCCAGGCCGGTGCTAAGTGCTTTAGCTGGTCCTTTTTGTAATATTTGACTTCTGTGCTCGCCCATTTTTTGGACCGCCTTTCGGATGAAGCTGTCTAGAGCTCAATAGAGTACTGGCTTGGGATAGCGAATGCTATGAGATGGACTTTATGCAGATTGTGCTTAAAAAAATAGCGATTGGATATTTGCGGCACTGACTATGGCTTGTCGTAATTGTGGGCAAATTTTAAGGCGGCTGATTCATAGCTATTCACTAAAGTTTTTGTCATGTCGATTGGATTCTTTGTTTGAGTGTCTTAGTTGGTGTTTGTTTGATCGTTTATTTGAAAGGCTGAGATTGTGTGCTGTTGAGTTTGCCTTGCTTGTGCAGTGCTTGCTTAGCTTGTGCAGTGGTCGTTTTAGCTGTTGTTGTTGTTGTTGTTGTTTCAGCCGTTGATTTAATTCGCATAAGAGCTTGCTCTATCGCTATCGCTCTTGTCGGTTCTGTTCTTGTTTCAGCTGTTGATCTAATTCGCAGAGGAGCTTGCTCTGCCGCTCTCGCTCTCGTCGTTTCTGTTATTGTTGCGAATAATCTGTTTTGCGCACATATATCCGGCTGTTCCCGCGATTGAGCCGCAGGGGTATGTTCCGGCTGCGCAATAGCTTAGATTTTTGTGCTTTCCGAATTGGTAGAAATTATTTTGGGGATCCGATGAGAAGCTGCGTGCGAAAAATGTTTGGTCATCTTGTATTTCGATGTGGTCGATGTTTCCTTGCGGGAAGAAGAATTTTTCTTTTAGATCTCTGGGGGTCAAGAGAATGCTCTGGATGAGATCTTCTTTGTTTATAATGCGAGCGAGAATCGTTTGTTCGACTGATTCTTTTACTTCGGGGAGCTCTGCTCCTGTTTTTGAAAGTGCCATGTTTTTGAAAAATACTGTGAGTGCGTCGTAGCCTCTGTCGGCGTTAAGGCTGCGCAGTCCGGCACCTTCGCAATATAATTCGAAGTAGGAAGGTGTGTAATCAATTTTTCCGTCTATCACTGATTTTGCGTTACGTTCTACTTCATCGAGGCTCTTAGTTTTGATGATGAATTTGAATGCTGAGTCGAAGTCTTTTTGTTTTGTGTCGTTCTGCCATATTATTGGGTTTTTGAAAAGCATGATTAGCTTAGCGCTGCTTCCCAGAGATTGTTTTGAGTTTATTACTTTTGAAAGATCTTCGTCACCGACTAAGATCGCGGCGCTGTGTGGGTCTGTGGCAAATACAATTTGCTCGCATTTTAGTGTTTCTTTTTTGTTATTTGCTGTGAAAGTGATACTACACTTTTCGGGAGACAGGCTTTCAATCTCTGTGCCGCAGATTATTTTTACTCCGATTTCACGATTAATTTCGGCCAGGCTATCTGTGAGTTTCCAGAGCCCACCTTTTACAAAACCCCATTCGCCGTCAAAGATTGAGCCTGATGCAAGCAGCGGTATTGTAAATGCAGAAAAAGGCGAGTCTAATGACACCGGACCGCTTTCCGTTACTTCTATTGACCAGAATATTTTCGTTTCTTCTGAACTAAAATAATGATCCATTAGTTTTCTGGCGCTGCCGCTAATCCACAAATTTGTGGTGTCTATGCCGAGTTCAAGTTCTGCCTGTTCAACAGTTGGAACTTTTGCTTGCCGGTAACCTCTAATTAGAAATTGGCGGACGCGTTCAAAGTCGCTGTAAAAGCCTTCGATATTGCCATTTTCATTCCACTTCGATTTGAGTTCTGCTTTGAGTTTTTCCATATCATCAAACAAAAAGCATGGCTGTTCTTTTTCTTCAAACCAGACTAAAGCGGGGTGTTCTGGTTCGCGAATTTCAAGTTTGCTTGAAAGACCGGTTTCTTCAAAGACAAAATCTTGCATGAAACCAAGTACGGTTGCGGCGCTTGGGTACTCGTAAATTTTGCCGTCTTTTTCTATTGCGTCGAAAGTGCAGGCACCACCGACATTTGCTTTTTTCTCAAGCAAATAAACTTCGTATCCGGCTTTTCTCAAATAGTTTGCAGCTACCAAGCCATTTATACCGGCGCCAATTACAGCTATCGTTTTATCCATCGCTGTTATGTCCTGAGTTATTTTATGAAAGAGGCTTCAATTTGCCTTTTACAAGAATGTCTTTTCCAAGTTGTGTATAACTTATTTCTTTAAGCTCGGGGCAGTCGATTATGTTTCTCGGAATGCTGCTATTTAAAGACGGGCAGGCTTCTGAGTCGTTGAAAAATTTTGGCGCTAAAATCCAGTAAATTTCGTCAATCAGTTGCTCGTCCAGGAGTGCCGCGGCAAGCCTTCCTCCACCTTCGCATAAAACTGAATTTAGCCCCTGTTCTGCCAGCCAGAGTAAAGCATTTTTGATAAAACTCTTGTCTGATTTTGAGCTGTTGGGATCAATCAACTTTACAGCTTCTGGAAACTCATTTCTGCTTTCAATTTTTTCGCCATGGCTGAAAATGACTGTCCACGAGCTGTCGTTTGTTGCAAGATTGCATAGGCGAGATGAGGCAGATATTTGCAAAGATGGATCTATGACAGCGCGATGCGGATTCCTGCCGGATGGCAATTCGCGTACAGTTAGTTCAGGGTCATCCAGCACGGCTGTTTTGCCGCCGATCATCACGCAGTCGTAAGTGTTGCGCAAATGCTGGACAAAATTGCGAGATTCAGCGCCGGATATCCAGCGGCTTTTGCCATATCTATCGGCGATTCTTCCGTCGAGTGTGCTTGCCATTTTTAAGGCAAGCCACGGTAATCCTGTTTTTATTCGTTTTACAAAAGCTCGATTTAGTTCCAGGCAATCTGCTTCTAAGTTTGTTGTTTCAACTGCGATACCAGCGTTTTTGAGTTTTGCAATGCCAGCACCGCAAACTTTGGGGTTAGGGTCTTGCATGCCAATAACAACGCGGCTGATACCAGATTCAATGACTTTGTCGGCGCATGGTGGTGTTCTGCCAAAGTGTGAGCATGGTTCTAAATTTACATAAAGCGTTGCGCCTTTTGCCAGTGCTCCGGCTTGATTTAGAGCTAGCACTTCAGCGTGAGCAAGCCCAGCTTTCATATGATAGCCTTCGCCGATTATATTCTTGTTCTGGTCAACTACAACAGAACCCACAAGTGGATTTGGAGATGTGCGGCCTTCTGCTTGCTTTGCCAGCTCAATGCAGCGGCGCATCATTTGCTCGTCAAATCTGTCGTCCATCAGTGTGTGATTTTAAGATTGATCGCTGTGCTTCGCGAGTTGCTGTTTGAGCGAATTTCTACGATGCGTTTATCAATCTTTTTGGCTTCTGGACCCTGTCCAGAGCCACGCAGATAATTTGCATATTGCTCGAGAATGCGAACTGTATCTTCGTGGTCTGAGCCAGATGCTGCTTCCATCGTTTTGATTGCTTCTTCAAATGCAGCGCGTGCTTGTTTATGCTCTTTCATGTTTGCATAGCAAGTTGCCACGTTTATTTCCGCAAGAGCGGCCATTGGGTGCTTTAGTCCGAATAGTTTACGGCTCATATCTAGCGACTTCTGGAAATGTTGCAACGCTATTTTGTGATTTTTTCGCTGCATTTCTACTTCGCCAATTTTGTTGAGCAAGCCTGTGACTTGTGGGTTTCCGCCTACAAGTATCTTTTCACGAATGAGCAAGCTTTGAGTGTAGCTCGTTGCTGCAGGCTCCAATTGTTGCAAGGCGTATTGGATGTCGCCCTGTAGTTCTAGAATGCGTGAAAGTTCAGCGGTTTCGCCTTTTTCTAGCTTTTTCACTAGAGTCAAAATTTCTGGCATTTTTCCCAGAGCTTCTTTGCTTTTGCCTGAACCGTGAATAATGCGTACTTGTTTTTCGAGGAAATTTGCCAGTTCTTGTGAGCCTTTTGGCGAGCGTTTTCTGGCCAGATTAACCGCGCGTTCCATGAGATTGTTAGCGTCATCCCAGCGGCTTTGTCTGCAATGTACCTGGGCTAAATTGCACAGTGTTGTTGCCGTGGAAGGGTTATCTTCACCTGATTGGTCCAGGTATATGTTTAGTGCTCGTTTGAGCAGAATTTCTGATTCGCGAAGATTGTTTCCGCCTGCGTATAGATCTGCAAGTTCTTCGCATTTTGCTGCAACATCGATGTGCTCGGGGCTAAGTTGTTGCTCCAGTTTTATTAATTCATCTGAGCAGCGAAGTAATAATTCGAGTTGGCGTTGATCTGCAGGGTGTTCCTTTTTCCAACCCAGTATCTTTAAAGCATCTCCAACGCTGCAATTCATGCGACAGGAAGCTTTGAGTGCTCTGATGACAATATAGCCAGGAATGCCGCCGTCTTTCATCATTAACTGTGCGTGCATGACCCGTTGGAGGTCTTCTTGACTCAGTTGTTTTAAATTTATGAGAGCGCGACCGAGAGGGATGTTGTATTTTTGGGCGATTAAAAGTCCTTCGTCAATTTTGGCTTGTTCAACCATGCCGGCATCAACTAGAAGCTCGCCGGTAGCTCTCGATTCTGGGCCATGCTCAGATTGTCTGCAAATTAGTACAAGCTTGCGCAGGCTTTGAATCAGTTCCGGTGCATCTGCGTCTAACAGTTTTTCCTTTATACCGATTGACGATAAATACAGTCTTTCTGCTTGCAAATACTCACTTTGAACATCATAAAGTTCGGCCAGATCTTCAAGACATTTTGCCACTGCAAGATTTCTTTCTCCGAGCAAACTAAGTTTGATTTCGTAAGTTTGCCAGTATAGTTTTTCTGCTTCTTCAAATCTGTCCTGGGCAAAAAAATGGTTTGCCATTTGCGCCAGCAAATTTGACATTTCAAGGCTTTGCTGGCCAAAACAGTCTTCGATAATGCCAGATGCGCGGTTGAACAGAAGTTCGGCATCGAGATACTTTCGATTGTCAGTGAGCAGTTCTGCCAATTTCAGGCATGCTGCAGCTGTTTCTGGATGTTCTTGTCCGAATGAATGCTCCGCGTTAATTAGTTGCTCACGGGCAACTGCAATGCTGATGGCTTCGCCTTCGACATATTTGTCTGAAAACCAGCCTAGTTTTTTCAAGGCACGGTCAATTGAAATGTGGTTGCCAGAAGCTAGAGCGATGGCTTTGACCGCCAGGCGAGCTGGCAAGCGGTCCATTTTCATGAGTGCTTGTGAATGCAGGACTGATTCGAGGTCTTCCTCACGCAACAATTTTAAAGTGATCAGAACCCGACCCAGGGGCAAGCTATGTTTTCTGGCATAGTCAAGCCCCTCCGAAAGACGTTCTTCCGGTACGAGTCCTGCTCCTACGAGCAGCTCACCAAGCTTTTTAGGCCTGTCGTCTTGTTCGCTCATGACTTTTAACCCCAGCGGGAAAACAGGGTTGTAAGCGTATCAGGACAGAAGTATAGATGGAAGGGCTTAGCCGAAGAAAACCTCAGCTACCTTATACATGTCTTCATCCAGAGTCTTAAGTTTGCCAACTCCGTCTTCGATTGGAACATCAACTATGTTTATGCCCTGGAGAGCAACCATCAAGCCAAATTTCTTTTCATGGACAAGTTCTGCTGCGCGTACACCAAAACGAGTGCCAAGAATTCGGTCGAATGCACTTGGCGCACCGCCGCGTTGCAAGTGCCCGAGTGTCATGGCTCTTGTTTCAAAACCTGTTTCTTTTTCGATTATCTTAGCGATTTGCTCACCAATGCCGCCCAATTTAACGTGTCCGAATGCGTCTAATTCTTTGTCTTTTAGAATTTCGTTTTCGGCAAGTTTAGCGCCTTCAGCAACAACGATAATCGAGAATAGGCGGCCACGCGCGTGCCGTTTCTTTATGACCTGTAGCATTTCATTTATATGAACCGGCTTTTCCGGAATACAAATGAAATCTGCACCGCCGGCGATACCGCCGTAACAAGCAATCCATCCAGCATGACGACCCATTACTTCGCAAACAAGAACACGATTGTGAGATTCCGCTGTAGTATGCAGTCGGTCAAGTGCCTCGCATACGATGTTTACCGCAGTGTCAAAGCCGAAAGTATAGTCAGTAGCGTTTAAATCATTGTCAATTGTTTTTGGTACGCAAACGACCGGGAGATTGTACTCCTTGAACATTTTGTTTGCTACGCCAGTTGTATCTTCTCCGCCGACTGCAATTAAGGCGTCAAGGCTGTTTTTCTTCATGGATTCCATGATTTTTTCAGGTCCACCATCAACCTTAAAAGGATTGGTGCGAGAAGTCCTTATAATTGTGCCCCCACGTTGGATAAGGCCACCAGTTGTTTGAAGCGTCAAAGGCATTACCAAATTTTCGATTGGTCCACGCCATCCTTCAAGGAAACCGATTACTTCTGAATCGTAGTCTTTTGCACTTTTCTTAACTACTGCTCGGATTACAGCGTTGAGACCGGGACAGTCGCCGCCGCCTGTAAGTATGCCAATTCGCATAGTAAATTTTTGCCTCGCTTAAAAGGTAATGGAGGGTGTCGCCAAGAGCAAGCCCGCCGGGAGTCTAAGTATACTTTGCGAGTTCTTTAGAGCAGCCATCTTGCGTTGCCATGACGTTTACGAAACTTACCTTTTGAGCGCACGACTGGCTGCTGTTGAGGCATTCCTGGCTTGCTTCGTACTGATTCTTTCTATAGTCAAGAGTGCTGCTCGGACCCCGACTTTCAGTCAAGTTCAGTACGACTGCAATCGTCTCCGATTAAATTTCGGCTGTTGTGAATGCACTCCAAAAGCTCAACCGATATCTCTTGAACTTTGGAATGAAACTCAATTTGATGGTGCGGGTGGTCAAGTGGTGGTTTGAACTTTTTTCCCTCAAAGAGCGTCTTAAAAGTAGTGAGGTTTGAGGCGTATGTCAGAACCGGTTTCCGACTACTTTTTTGGCGACGGCCGTTTCGAAAGTGAACCGGCTGATTTTGAAACGTTTTCGCGCCAATTCGAAAATCGATTTCCGCGCGAATCCGATTGTATTGAAGAGCTGTTTCAACGTCTAAATGCAGAGTCTAATTTCGTCTGTCGAATGTGTGGCAGCCAGAGCATTGAGCGTGAATACGGGGCAAGGGACTACAGGTGCCTGTCATGTGGCAAGTATTCCTGGTTTACTTCTGGTACCTTTTTTCACAGAATGAAGATTGCTCGTCCTTACTTGGCTTTCATCATGCTAAAAGAATATGGCATTGCGGTTAGCACCTCGCGATTTCGAAAGGCTTTGGCTGTTAGCTATTCTACTGCGGCTGACATTTTTCAGCGTTTGTCTATGGTTATTTCAAGGAACATGGATAAATCCTTTTGCCTGCTGCCTTCTGCTTCCTTTAGCGATTTGTTTTGTAAGCGTAGTAGAGAAACTCCAGCTAGGAAGCATCCCGTGTCCGAAGAGCATGAATTTCAGTACTTTTCCAGCTCGGATGAGCATGATGGAGTCCATTCTCCGCTTTGTGAGAAGAGTCTGGAAATAGTCTTGGGCTTCGAATTAGATGCTCAATCAAGCAAAATTGTTGATTTGTTGAAGGCCCAAGCAACTTCATTTGAGGAGTTAATCAGTCGCTCTGGTATGACTATTGGCGCACTATCTGAGCTCTTGTTGAGCTTGGAACTGGCGGGAATTGTCTCTCGGCAGGCTGGAGACAACTATGTTTTTCTTCAGCCCAATAACGAAAAAGCTTCCAGTCAAGAGTCGCTAACAAGCGAGGAGGAATCGAGCAAAGTAAGGTCATTTGTAAGTTTCTTGCGGGGTGTTTTTCAGGGGATAAGTCGAAAGTATCTTCAAAATTATTTGGCCAGTTATTGGTGTCACGTTGATAGGAAAATATGGGCTCCTGGGTCCTTATTCAAAGCTTGCGCCAGGTTCGGAGTCCTGCAATCTAAAGAAGTACTTGAATATGTTTCGCCCTTGGAAGTAAAAATGGCTGTTCCAGGCTCCGATTGACCACCCTGCCAGGTTTGTCTTGTTGTTAAGACCAGAGCGGAACATTTCATGATCATTTGTATGTGCATTGTCTTCGGGCTTTACAATGCTACAACCTGCTATTGATGGCTATCGGTCTCAAGTTGCTGGGTGGCGCAGCGCAGTTGCTTCGCCTGAAAGACATAACGCTTTAGGAGAGTGATAAAGTGGACCTTTACGAATACGAAGCCAAGCGAATTTTCGCCGAATATGGCATCAAAACTCCGCCCAGTGCCAGAATCACCAAGCCCGAAGGGCTGCGCAGTGTTCATTTTGGTTACCCACTGACACTCAAATGCCAGGTATTATCTGGCGGTAGAGGCAAAGCTGGTGGCATTCAGTTTGCAAAAGACTTGCAGGAAGGTGAAACTCTTGCAACTAAGTTGCTTGCTATGACAATTAAAGATTCTAAGACTGAAAGTCTTTTGGTTGAGCCCAAAGTATCAATCGAAAAAGAAATGTATTTGTCTGTCACTCTTGACAGAGGTCGCGGTTGCCCTGTTTTCATTGCTGCCGCTGATGGTGGCATTGAAATCGAAAGTAATGAAAACATCATCATCGTTCCAATACAGCACCCCTATTCTGCATATCAAGGACGTAAAGTCGCTCAGCTAATGGGACTAAAAGGAAGTTTGGCAAGCAAGATTGCTGACGTCGCCAACAAACTTTTCCGTTGCTTTGAAGAACTAGATTTAGACCTTGCTGAAATCAACCCGCTGGTTGTCACTAAAGGTGAGGATGTACTTGCTCTTGATGGCAAAATTACAGTAAATGATGATTCGCTCGGTCGTCAGGAACGCTTTAACGGCTGGCAAGACAAGCATATGACTGATTTGCCTGCCAGAGAACGCAAATCCAAGCAGTTGGGTCTAAACCTTGTGGAGCTGGATGGCAACATCGGCATTATGTGTAATGGTGCTGGTTTAACCATGGCCACAATGGACATGGTTAAAAACTTTGGCGGTGAGCCTGGCAATTTCCTTGATGCCGGCGGTGGAAGTGATTCTGAAAAGACTCTAGCTGGTCTGGAAATAATTCACGAAAATCCTACCGTAAAAGTTATTTTGCTCAATATTTTGGGTGGTATCACTGCCTGCGACGAAGTCGCAACTGCTCTTGTTGAGTTTATGAAGCGTCATCCTGAGCGAAAGATGGTTGTTCGTTTGCGAGGAAACAATCAAGACGTTGCAGAAAAAATGCTTGCAGCTTCTGGTACCAAACTTCACGCAGATCTAGAAGACGCAGTGAAAGCTGCCGTAGCTGCATCTAAATAACTGAATACAATTTCAAGGAGATTTTAAAGTGATTCTCGTTAATAAGAACACCAAAGTATTAGTTCAAGGTGCAACCGGCAAGATGGGTGCATCACACGCCAAAAGAATGATTGCCTATGGTACACAAATTGTGGCTGGTGTCACGCCATCTCGAGGCGGCGGCAAAATTCCAGGAACTGAAGTGCCTGTGTTTGATACAGTGAAAGAAGCCATGGACGCCACTGGTGCTACAGCCTCTGTGGTGTTTGTGCCACCTTATTTGGTGCTTGATGCAGCTTCTGAAGCTATCGATGCCGGGATATCATTGCTTGTTGTAATCACCGAAGGTATGCCCCCGCAAGACACAGCTAAGCTTGTTTCGCAAGCTAAGGCCAAAGGCGTAAAAATGATTGGACCGAACTGTCCAGGAATTATTACACCGTCAGAATCACTCCTCGGCATTCTTCCCGGTTCTATATTCAAAAAAGGTCCTGTTGGAATGGTGAGCAAAAGCGGTACATTGACTTACGAAATTGCACTTTCACTAACTGATGCAAATCTCGGTCAATCAACCTGCGTTGGAGTTGGCGGAGACCCAGTTAAAGGTATGGAGTATCCAGAAGTCCTGACCTTGTTTGAAAATGACCCTGAAACAGAAGTCATTGTTTTGATAGGTGAAATTGGTGGCACTGCAGAAGAAGAAGCTGCCGAGTTCATTAAGAAGAACATAAAGAAGCCGGTCGTTGCTTACATCGCTGGTCAGACTGCGCCTCCTGGAAAAAGAATGGGTCACGCCGGTGCCATCATATCTGGTGGCAAGGGAACTGCTGATTCTAAAATGAAAGCCCTTCGCGCAGCAGGAATCGAAGTAGCGTTGACACCAAGGGAAGTTGCTGACAAAGCTGCAATGCTTCTCAAGCAGCCATGCAGCAAATAGGTTTTAAACAAAACCTATTTTCAGTATGCTTCTGAAAATCCCGGTTGATAGGAGCTGATTCAGGCATCTAATAGAAGGGTGGTTGACCACAAAGGTCCTCCACCCTTCTATTTAGAAGAAATGTTGAGCCTGTTTTTTTTCAGTATATAATCCCATTTAAGTCATCAACACTTTTCCAACCGTACTTGTCTGTCCCAAATTCATGTGGTACCTGAAGGCAAAAATGAAAATCATACCTCTACATGAAAAATGTTGTTTACTGCTTGCACTTTTTATTCTTACATTTAGTTCTACTGCTACTATGGCAACCTTTGCCGAAACTGACAGCTGGGGCTTCGACCAGGCACACTCTAAAGCCATATTTGTAGTAAGCCATGACGGATTAGTACCTGTGACCGGCTGGTTTGACAAAATAATGGGCGGCCTCGATTTTGACTCCAAAGACTTAAGCAAGTCAAAAATAATTGCCTACGTTGAGGCAAACAGCTTGAATTCAGGCGTTTTCGCCAGAGATTTTCATTTGAAATCTGCCGATTTTTTCGATGTGCAAAAATATCCACTGATGAAATTTGAATCAAGCTCCATCAAAACAATTTCTCCGTCTAAGTTTAAGCTGGAAGGAAATCTCGAAATTCATGGTGTCAGCAAGAAAGTCATACTCGACTGCGATGGTCCATTCGGTCCTATAATTGATGAACACGAAAAACCAAGAATAGCTGTGCAAGCCAAAACAGTTTTGAACAGACAAGACTTTGGCATTAAGTGGAATCGGATTTTAGCTAAAGGCGTGTCAATGGTCGGAGATAAAGTCGAAGTGCGACTAGAACTTGAGTTTGTCAAAGTGGAAAAAAAGAGCCAGAGAACAACTCGAAAGCTTTCTAGTTAGAACGCAGCCCCGTCCACATTCCTTCAGCCGGTTTATATAGCAGCGAAGTGCGCCCTCCGGCAAGAAAGTCCTTAATTGTCCAGGCTAGATCATATTCTTGTATGCTTGCCCTTCTAATCAGGCGTAGCAAGCGCGCTGCGCATTCTCTATCCTTTGGCGCGTAGTCGTGAGCTTTAGCATAATCAGCTAAAGCGGCCTGATAATCGCGCTCAATTTCTTTCAATATTCCCAATCGCAAATACGGACGACCGGATATAGGACGCAAGACTAGCCCCGCCTTGAATGCTTCTTCAGCTGCTCGAGGAAATGTCGCTTTTGCCAAAACGTCGCCTGAGGCAAAATATAAATACGCAACTTTCTCGCTGTCGCTAGCTTCTCTTTGCACTACTCCCAGTGTATTTAATAGCTGTTCCGGACCTGTTTTCTTAAGAATCAAAAGTAGTCTTTGCTTGAGTTGTGCAATTGCAACTTGTTCTGTCAGTGGTGTCCAGTACATACATACCAAAGTTGGTTCAAGCGCGTCTCCCAGCTGAGAATTACTGATCAAGGCGCGAGACAGTATGTCGGCGCTGCCCTTCTTATCAGTGCTATGACGATATGAACTTTCAAGATAGGGAATCGCCTGCCCGGTTTGTCCCAGACACAAAAGCGCTTCACCTTTTGCCAGGTTGGCAGCCGGATGATTTTTGTTCAAAATCAAATCACGATCAGCCAGCTTGATGGCTTCGCGGTAGCGCTTTTGCAATAAACGTAAAGAAGCAAGCGCTGTGGCCAGTCCTGGAGTATTTGGATGATGCTCCATAGCAAGTGTGTAGAAAAACTCTGCTTCTATTTGATTGCCACTCATCCGTGCAAGCAATCCTTGCATGATCAAAACAGATGGGTCATAGGGAAAGCGTCTTTGAACATATTGCAAATATTCATAGGCAGCTTTGTAGCCGTTTTGTTCTAATCTATTATGAAACAACGAAAGAACAGAATCTGGCTTTGTCGGGTCTAAGTTGTCTGCGGCTTTGTATTCCTGGTCGGCTAAATCTTCAAATCCCAAGAGTTGAAGCACCTTACCGCACATCATATGTGCTTCGGCATTTTGAGGTTCTCGTTTGAGAAGATCTTGGAGTTGCTCTAGTGCATGATGTGTGTCCTTAGTTCTGTTCAACTGCATTTGAATTCTGTTCAGTTCATACGAAGATTGCAGTCCGTTTTGAACATTTTCAGCGCTGGCGTCCGTCCTTTGTTTTTGAGTTTCAGCTTTTGCGCATAGTGTCATTGTGCCGCCAAATTGACTTAACAGGGCGAATGAAAGAAGCATTTGTCCAATCACCATCTTGCGTACAGCTTTTGTCTTCATATAAACAACTCTAGAATGCTAATCCCAAAATTTAGAACAGTCCGATGTTTCAGAAGTATATAATTGCCATGGAGCAAAGAGGCGAAATCTAAATGCGCGAAAAGCCAAAAAATCACAAATTCGTCAATATCTTATCTCAATTCGCCTCTTTGCTTTTGCTCAGCGCCTGCCAAAATCATCCCGACTGGGAAGCAACACTTAAAAACGCTGAAGAAGCCAACTTAAAGCATGATAGCAGGACCGCAATCAAGTACTACAATCTTACGGTCAAGCAAATGGATGATGTGCAGGCAGATCCCAGAAAGGAGTTGCCAGTTATCGACCACTTACTTAAATTGCTATTGAAAGACAAAGAAATTAGCGAAGCCGATAAGCTGGCTAAGCGCGCCCTTTCAATGGCTGAGCGCGTTTATGGTCCTTCAAGCGTTGAGGTACTGTCTGAACTGATTACTCTGCGCAGCATAGCTAGCGAAATTCCAGACAAAGAACTAATGGCTAAATATTTGGAACGGATGATTGAAATCCAAGAGAAACTTAGCGGGGCAGATAGTTCGCAAGTTATGTGGCTATTAGCTGAATATACTCGAAACGTTTCAATTGCCTGTGGCGAAAAGTATGACCCAGAAAGACTCAGGCGACTCGTTAAAATGAGCGATAAATACCTCGGAGTGGCCGCGCCGCAAACATTGCGTTATAAAAGAATTCTTGCCGACTATTTGATCCAGAACAAATCCGAAAATGATGGCTTCAAAATTTATGATGCGTGTTTGCTTAGCGCAAAAGAAAAGGCCAGAGGGTTGCTTCCTGAAATCGAAATGTACTACGCAGGAAACTTACTCGAATCTGAAACAGATAAAACTGAAAATCGCAAAAAGGCTCTAAACATACTTCAGGAAGCCTTCCGTCTCGCCGGACCCGGCCCCACCTTCAATCCTATATTGGCCCCAAAAATAGCAGATTTGCTTGGCGACGCATTGATTGCCAGCAATGATAAAAGGTCTGCCGAAAAAGTTTATCTGTCTATTGCTCAACAATATAAATCAAACAACAACGATTTGATGGCAAGCCAATATCAGGAAAAGGTCAGCGATTTGCGCGCAGCATCCAAATAAAATGCTTCCGGAATTTCGCAAGAATGGCTTTATTTAATGCCATAAGTGAAGTACACTTCGCAGCCGGCACTCGACTTGAAAGCCGTTACTGTAACGCTGCTACCATAGCGCTGATTCCAGGCAAAAACTGACTTGTCTGTGCAAGCCTGCTCATTCAATGTCCAGCCGCCGTTTTTTAGTGCATCGCGGTAAAAACTGATGATTGCCGAGGGACTGTCGGGCACTGCAAAACGAGCTCCCATTGTGCGTCCGTTTTTAGATGGATTTTCAAAACCGTACAAAAACTTTCCGCTAGGAAGCGTGATTCCGGGCATATCTGGCGCTTTACTTACCAGGTGCGTTTCATTTCCATCGGTCGAGCGACTCTTTACCGGCGGAGCTTTGCTCTTATGCACACCTTTGGACCTCGTGCCAACTTGATCCTTTATGTCCGCAAAACACTGTGTATTCAAAGTCATTGAAACTAACGCAATGAAGCTCATAAATCGAATCAAAAATGTGCACATATCCTTACTCCACTTTCTATCTTTGAAATGATTGAGGGACACTCCACTATGTTAGCGTCCCTCATCAGTTTTTTCTTTGTTTTGGCTCGCTCACGGCGCGCCTGCTTTAGATTATCAAGGACAACACCAGTCGGGGCCGTCCGCTTCCGGACAATTCTTGAACCTTAAGACGCCAAGTAAGCCTGCTTTACCTGATGAAGGATACCAATTTGCAACAGAATCAGACTTGCCAGACATGCGACCTGAGCCACATTCCCAAAAACTTGAATTTACCCATCTACCTGAGATTGCAATTTCGTTATTTTTGTAGTCTTTTTCACCGTCTGGAACACCATTAATGGTGAGTGGACGATTTACGTCTCTGTTGTTTGCTTGCGATTTATAGTCATATTGCAAAGAGGATGGCACGCTGTCAGACAAGTCGAGCTGTCCATTTTTGTTTGTAATATAAAGGACGCTGTTGAAAGGTATTGGTTTGGAAAAAATAGTATTCGGATCTGCTCCCGGAGCGATTTGTCTCATTCTCGCTGCAAGGTCTGCTTTGATTGATCCTTGTGCATTACAGTCAGCCAACAAATCGTCCAGTGTCCCGGTTGGGAATGGTGGTCTGCCTGCCAGATGCTTCAGTCCTGAGCTATTACCATTCGTGATGCAATAACCTCTGGTGCCCATGGCCGGAACAGTTACACATCCAGACCCACCGCCGAAACCTCCTTCCACTTCAAGTATGTACTGCTCGAGCGGCATGAGGTCATTATAGTGAGTGCTACCTGTGGCGCCTCCTTTGACACCAACGTCACCGTTAAGGAATGAGGCGAAAATATCTCCAGCGTTGGGGTCTGTGCACTGTGAAGGGCCGCCGCCGCCAAAACTGCCACTATTACAGGTGGCTACGTGAGTTATTGTAGTTGCAGTTCCTCCGCCGACTGACTGCCCGGGCGGTCCCTGTCCGGTGGTGCCCATTATGGTGCAGCGTTCTGGATAGCGCGATACGTACCTGCCTTGATTGTTCATTTTCATGGCCCAGAGATCTGTGCCGTCTATAGCCCCGTTATCTGGATAAGTTTTGCACGAATTTTCCGGTTCGCTCGCTGAAATGCTTCCATCTTGTGTGCTAGCCGAGTGTGATTTGATTACGTCAGACGGGAGTGGTCCTTTCCCTTCATAGTAAGCCATGAAATCGCGCGTTTTGCCTGAGGTAGGGAATGACCCATATGCAGTCACTCTGAATATTTCAATTCCTGCTGGTTGCATTAGCGGACCTGCATAAATTGAATTGCCCGGGTCATTAAGATCACCATTAAAGCTGTTGCCGTAGTTGTCGATAATAATTGTTCCGCCTGACTGTTGAATCGGGAACGTTTTGTCGAGAACTCCGACTACGGCGCAGGAACGCAACTGGACATTTCCACCAGCTTTGGAGAAATTTGCCTGGCCTCCGGACATAAATGCATTTGCCAGAGTGAAAGGCTGAAATGGTGGCTTCTCTAAGCTGTTAAAGTCTTTGATTGATACCAGGTGTGGTTGCTCTCCTGGTCGCATAGGTACTGCCCATGTCTGAGGCACACCATTTACCTTAGATGAAAACGAAAAAGACTGATAACCTGAAAGAAACTGCTTGTTGCCGTTAACATCCTTAGTTACTGTGTCGCTTGGGCCAAGACTTGCTCCTGCCGGTATCGAATTCAAATCAAAAAAGACGTTACTTGCCTTTCCACGAGCCATATAAGCTATCGCATAATCAACGTCATTTTGTGAGACTGAATTACCTGCCCCGCCCTGACCGTTGTCGAGCATGCGAACGCTGTTCTGATTGGACATTCCTTCAAATTGTGTTTTCAAGCTTCCAGAAGCAGCAAGTTTGTTTTCCAGGATTTGCCCAATTTTCAAGACTGCTTGAGTCAATTGAGCTGCATTTTTTGCCGCTGCGTTGGTTCCTTCGGCTTGCGCATTTAGTTGCGCCAGGACTGCCTTTCCAACCAGCCTGTTGTAGTTGAGCAGATTGACCTTGTTACCAGGATCCAGGACATCTTGAAACTCAAGTGACAAATCTGTTCCTGTAGTCGGGTCTATTCCAGAGGGAACAGTGTAATCAGGATTTTTCAGTGATTGTTTAGCAACGTTCAAGTTGCCTGAATCAGTTGCATGCTGCAGTTCTTTGCCGCCACCAATCAATAATTGCCAGAAGAAAAATGCTGCGCCGACAATTAATAATACGAATCCCAGTGCTACAACTAGAGCTAATACTGCTCCATCGCTTTTACGTCTTCCCTGTGCCACGATTTTATCTCCGAGAAGAGAATGCATTTAACGCCAAACCTGGCGTCTACTTTTGTTCAAAAATTTGAATAATGTTCGCGAATTTTGGGGAAACGAACCCGCCGTTTCCAGAGGTGATTAGTCTTTATTTGACTTTCGGGCGACTGGCCTCTCTCAACATTATATTCGCTTAATATAGCACCGAGTTGCAGTGATGTAAAGCGAAATAAGCAAGTAAATCGTTTAGTTCATCTCGACTTTTGATGAATTCTGCCAGGAGTCAGCATTCATACTTCAATCATAAACGTTAACATACAAAATCGATCAGCAATCATATTGTAAAGCCGCATCTATGGCTGACTAAATGCTGCGACATCGCCCCGGCAATCCTGCGTTATTCAACAGTGTTTCGGGGTGATCAAGCACCTGTTTTTGCTACTGAAGTTTTGGCACAGTAATAGTGTCAATGGATTTCTGGCGCGAAATACCTTGGCGGGCTTTGTGTTGGCAGATTATCAGCCTGGCGCTGCGAAATATATGAGGTGTTTGAATGGCTATTGAAGGAATGAACTTAGACCACAATCAAAAATCGACTCGCCTTGAAAATGATGGCAGTACGTCTGCAAATCATGCTCTGGCAGAACAGCTTGCCGCCGACTGCTGGTCTAGAAATTCGGCAGGCTGCAATGACAGCAATAAGATGTCTGTTGCAAGCAATGACTCAGATTGGATGCAACAAAGGGTTGAAAACAAACGCCAGGAAATGGCGCGTGAGTATGGTCTAGACCCTGCCAAAGCAAGCTTCGATGAAATAATTAAGGCCCGCGCCGAAAAAGGCACAAAAGACAATGATGGGCGAGTCGAGCGCCTGCGCCGCGAAGAAGCAAGCACTTATCATCTAGACCCCGAAAAAGCCACCTGGGAGCAGATTGACATCGCCAGGGTGCAAGCTCGCAAAAAAGAGCTTGGCAAAGAATAAGTCTATTCGTTTTACGCAAAGTCAAGAAGAATGGGCAGCGGACGCTAGATCCGCTGCTCTTGTGTGACAATTAGCTGCAGGCAGATAAGCCGCCCCCTGGTTGTTCACAAGAAGGATATTGACGTGGCAGCGCAAGACACACAGAAAAAGCAAGATTCTTTTCTCACAGACTTCGATTTGCATTTGTTTTCCGAAGGCACGCATAGCCGTATTTACGAAAAATTTGGTGCACATCCAATTGAAGTTAATGGCGTCAAGGGGACGCATTTCGCCGTTTGGGCACCTAATGCCGAAAGCGTTGCGGTCATAGGTGACTTCAACAAATGGGACGCTTCCAAAAATCCGATGGAAGCAGCTGCCAATTCAGGCATCTGGTCATGCTTCATCCCCGGCATCGAGCCTGGCACGATCTACAAATATTATTTGAAGTCCAAGGTAAATGGCTACTCAGCAGAGAAAACTGATCCATGCGGTTTTGCTTCAGAGCTGCGTCCAAAAACAGCTTCTGTTGTCTGGGATATAGAAAACTATAAATGGAACGACCAGAAATGGGTCGAGAAACGCGGCAAAGCTAACGCTTTGGACGCACCAATATCTATATATGAACTCCATTTGGGTTCGTGGATGCGAGTACCCGATGGCGACCGCGGACGCTGGCTCAGCTATACAGAGCTTGCAGAAACACTGATTCCTTATTTGAAAGAAATGGGTTTCACCCATGTTGAATTCATGCCTGTGGCAGAGCATCCTTTAGATGCGTCTTGGGGATATCAAAGCACCGGTTACTTCGCTGCCACCAGCCGTTATGGCACACCTGAAGAATTCATGGCTCTGGTTGATAAATTGCACCAGGCAGAAATCGGCGTAATCTTAGATTGGGTACCGGCGCATTTCCCACGCGATGGTCATGGGCTGGGATTGTTTGACGGAACGCATCTTTATGCTCACGAAGACCCCCGTCAGGGCGAGCACAAAGAATGGGGAACCTATGTATTCAATTTTGGCCGCTATGAAGTTGCAAATTTCCTGATTTCAAACGCAATGTTCTGGTTCGACAAATATCACATTGACGGTTTGCGTGTCGATGCAGTCGCATCAATGCTCTATCTGGACTATGCCAGAAAAGATGGTGAGTGGGTTCCAAACCGCCATGGCGGTCGTGAAAACATTGAAGCAATCGAGTTCTTGCGCCGACTCAATGAACGCATTTACGCTGACTATCCATACGCAATGATGATTGCAGAAGAGTCCACAGCCTGGCCAAGCGTCACAAGACCAACATATCTTGGTGGACTCGGATTCTTATTTAAGTGGGACATGGGCTGGATGAATGACACATTGAAATATATGGCTCAAGATCCTGTGCACAGAAAATTCCATCACGACAAGCTGACATTCCGCGGTCTTTATAGTTCAACTGAAAATTTCATGCTTCCTCTGTCGCACGATGAAGTTGTGCATGGAAAAGCTTCATTGCTGTCGAAAATGCCTGGTGACGCCTGGCAGAAATTCGCCAACTTGCGCCTTTTGCTTGGCTCACAATTTATGCAGCCCGGCAAAAAGCTTTTGTTTATGGGCGGTGAATTTGGTCAGTGGATTGAATGGGATTTTGACAAGAGTCTTGATTGGCACTTGCTCGATTATCCTACTCATCGTGGTATCAGTAATTGGGTGCGCGATCTCAACCATCTGATGCGCCGCGAAGCAGCCTTGCATGAACTAGATTGCAAGAGCAGCGGCTTTGAATGGGTCGATTGCCAGGACAATGAGCAAAGCATTCTTTGCTATTTGCGTAAAGGTACAAAAGAAAGCGACACGATTTTGGTTGCTGCTAACTTTACCCCAGTTCCACGCGACGCATATAGAGTCGGTGTTCCAAAACCAGGTTATTGGCAAGAAATTCTCAACAGCGATGCCACTGAATATGGTGGCAGCGGCGTAGGCAACTTCGGTGGCGTTTGGGCCGACGATTGGTCTAAGCATGGACACTATCACTCTGTGTCGCTAAATCTTCCACCACTGGCTATGGTAGTTTTTAAGCTTGCCAAGTCTGAAGAGTAGGTCCATACGCCGTTCGCTAGCTCCTGCTTAGCAATAAGCTTGAGCCGGCGGCGTTAGAGCAATAATTTAGCGGCTTCCAGTAAGTTCGTTATAGCGCCGTGCTGGTTTCAAAAGATCCTGATGGCTCTGTCAAGGAGAACTTTCTTGCCTCGAATTTGGCCGAATTGCAGCTTTTATTCGAGGATTCTCCATAATTGTATTAAACTGATCTATGTTGACGTCCCAAATTCAGCTTTCTGCATTGGGCTAGCGGAGTCTGTCTATTATGGAAAACAATGGTTCGACTGAAGCCACGGCTGACAAAAAAATCAGACGGGCTCTAGTTATGCCGGGCGGCGGCGGACGCGGCGCTTATCAGGTGGGTGTGGCAAAAGCCTTGTTTGAATCAGGCTTGAAATTCGACTACGCTTTCGGCACCTCAATTGGCGCTCTCAACGCCACATTCCTGGCTCAAGGCGAAATCAAAAAACTCGAAGACATCTGGTGCAATATGCGCAACTGGGATGTTTTCAAATTGCCAAACCCAACACAGTTGGGACGCATGGTTCTTGGCCGAAAATTGGGCATGCTCGACACTTCACCATTGGAAGATATACTTCGCCGCAATGCCGACCTGCGACTCGTAAAACAGTCTGAAATGAAAGTTCGCGTAGTCACAACTGATTTATGCAGTTTAGAAACACGATTGATTTCTCTGGAAGATGTTTCAACCACCAACGAGCTCATCGACGTTTTAATGGCTACATCAGCAGTGCCGATTGCCTTCCCACCAAGACACATGCAAGGCGGTGGACTTTGGGTCGATGGCGGTCTTGTAAAAAACACTCCATTGAGAGCCGCTATAGATCACGGCGTTGACGAAATCTATATGGTTCTTTTACACCCAGAAACAGTAAACGTCTGTCCTTCTAACATGTGGCAGTTGATTGCCCGCTGTCTCGACGTTGTTCTAGACGCTTCCGCGCGCAAAGAGCTTGAACTTGCCCAGCTATATAATAGATTGATTGCAGAAGGTGCTTCTGAAGCTGCCGGAATGAAATCTGTACGTTTAGAAGTCATTCAACCCGCCGGACCGGTAGACGTCAATTTGCTTGAAATCGACCCCGATCGTTCTCGCTTGCTCATAAGACAAGGTTATGATGATGCGCGATTGCATCTTTCACAAGCAAATAAAACGGTCACGTTTAAGGCTTAAGCCTTTAGCTTATGCCTGATGCGCGCATCCCCGTAAGGGTCTTGACGCGTCGCATTCGCTAAACGACCTGTTCATCAGCTTTTCACTGGCGCTTGACTCTCTCTCGTGCAATGTGATCGGAAACTAATTTTGCAAACCGATTTGATCAATAGCGGAAATCCTCTTTTGCATACTGAACATAATCGACTCAATTTTTGTACTCAATATTTCAATTTAGAGCTAATGCACTTTTACTTTCAGAGCCGATTCCTTTCGCTTGATGAGTGGCACTAGCTGCTCGTTTCGCCGCCTGCTATCTCGAAAAACTTTCCTGGATCCAGCGGCGAAAGATCTATCTGATGCTACTAAGAATCTCTCGTCTCATATGGTATTACTGGCGGTGTGACAACCTTTTGAGATTGTGCATGCCCGATTAGAGGTGTTTTACTTGAGTGGCGTAAATACCGCATTGTGAATGTGTTCTTACACATTTACCGTTGCTTTTACTGGCTAATCGGGGTGGGTCGGTAGGAGTAATATCATGGAAAAAGACATTGCAAAAGATGTCGATAAATCGTCGCCAAAATTTGCTGAGAACGACAAGACAAACCCCACACCTTTCCAAAAGGAATTGTTTGGTACAAAGACCGAACGCACTGACAATCAAAACGAGAATCTAGTGCAGCAATTCGAACCGCACGGTCGCCCAGGTGGTGGTGGTCCGGCTCCAAGACCCGAGCCTCCGCGTCCCCAACCGAGACCCGAGCCTCCGCGTCCGCAACCAAGACCAGAGCCTCCGCGTCCACAACCAAGACCCGAGCCTCCACATCCACAACCAAGACCAGAGCCTCCGCGTCCGCAGCCGCGGCCAGAGCCACCGCATCCGCAACCGCGGCCAGAGCCACCGCATCCGCAGCCTCCAAGACCGGAGCCACCGCGTCCGCAGCCTCCTCGGCCGGAGCCACCGCATCCGCAGCCACCAAGACCGGAGCCGCCACATCCGCAGCCTCCGAAACCGGAGCCACCGCATCCGCAACCACCAAGACCGGAGCCACCGCATCCGCAACCACCAAGACCGGAGCCACCGCATCCGCAACCGCCGAAACCGGAGCCACCGCATCCGCAGCCTCCAAGACCGGAGCCGCCGCATCCGCAACCGCCGAGGCCGGAGCCACCGCATCCGCAACCACCAAGACCGGAGCCGCCGCATCCGCAGCCACCAAGGCCGGAGCCACCGCATCCGCAGCCACCAAGGCCGGAGCCGCCGCATCCGCAGCCACCAAGGCCGGAGCCGCCGCATCCGCAGCCACCAAGGCCGGAGCCACCGCATCCGCATCCGCCTAAACCACCGAGGCCGGAACCTCCGCGTCCACAACCACATCCTCCTCGTCCAGAACCGGGACCAGGACCACATCCTCCGCGGCCAGAACCAGGTCCCGGACCGCATCCTCCACGTCCAGAACCAGGTCCCGGACCACATCCTCCGCGTCCAGAACCAGGTCCCGGACCGCATCCGCCGCGACCGGAACCTCCCAGACCGGAGCCTCCTCGTGAGCATCCGCACCCACCGGTTCCTACAGGTCACCATCCTTATCATGATGGCGATTTTTACAGACCACATGGCGAACACTGGGGCTGGCAAGATCGAGATCGTTTCCAGCGTGGTTGGGACCCATGGTTCTTCCAACAAAGTCCAAACTATGACCGTTGGAATGGCACAATAAATGCCGAATCTCGCCAGATTGCAAGACTAATTGAGTCTGGCAATACGGCAGCTGCAATGGTCTTGTTAAATGCCGAGTTGTACGACTTGAGATATGATCGCTACGCTCAAAATGAACTTTTGAGAGAAGTTGCAGATCGCGTCAGAAGAGACCAGAGTGGCGCTTATCTAAATTTAGATAGGTGGAATCCAAACAACGGCTCGTGGGACACCGTTGAGGTTGTGCCACCACCGCCGCCACCGCAACCTCTTCCACCACCCGATCAGCCGCCGCCTCCGGCGCCGGTTCCAGACCAGCCCATTCCGGTTCCGAAGTATGACGAAGACCCGTGGATGCAGCTTGAAGGAACAGTGATTTCATCACTGATGGATGCTGGCGATCCAAATGCAGCTGCAAAACGACTGCGTTCTGATTTATACTCGCTTCGCGGGAATCTGGATGCTCAAAACGTTCTCTTGTCTATCATAGATAATGCAGATCGCAAGGGAGCCGGAACAGACCTCAAGCTTGGTGATTGGGACCCTAATACAGGTACTTACAGCAGCATCGAAGTATTGCCGGCTCTTACAGACCCAGGCGACGGCACGCAGATCAGCACTTACGCTGCACCTGACGCAGCACAACCTGATGATGTAATCGACACGACAAAATCCAATACTGATACAGATCCGTTTCAGCATCAGGAAATTGCTGTGATTGCTGCATTCTTAGACACCGGTGATACTCAAGCCGCAGCTACAAGGTTGGCAACTTGCTTGCAAGCGTTGAAGGGCGACATGGAAGCTCAAAACCAGGTTTTGAGTCAAGTGTCAGCCAGTCGTCAGGATGATTCTGCCTCACAGCTCAAGCTAGGTGATTGGGATGCAGAAAAGGGTACATACAGCAGCATTGAAGTCTTGCCTGCTGGAAGCGACCCGGGCACTGGTATTTCAATTCACACCTATCCGGGTGATGAGGTCAAACCAGATCCATCAAAGAAGCCTGATGGGGGTACACAAAATGATCCTGATAAACAAAATAATCAGAACTAGATCATCCTGATTGCTCTGTAAATCTCAAAAGGTGAATGCAATAAGCATTCACCTTTTGCTTTGAATGCTTGGGAGGCAAAACAAAAGAGGCACCACGCTTAGTGGCGCCCCTTCATTTACACGACGATCATCAAATGCTTTTATTTTAGAAGTCCTTTGACCCAATTATAAGCCTGGCGTGCTTTCACATCGCCAACTTCTATCGCGGTGCCAACCAGTCCGCCTGCGATTGGTCCACCGGTTGCATATCCAATTCCACGTTCGATTTTTGATGTGGTGGGATTGTCTTTTCTGTGTTGTTCAATTTCGCTGGCAGTTTGGGCTGCTACCTTGGTAGCTATTGCAGCACCTTCGGCTGCTGCTTTTCCTGCTCCTACGCCGACTGCAGCTTCAACTGCGGCTTTTGCTGCGCCAGGTACTGGACCCATTTCAATTAGAGAATGAGCAGTTGGGTCGACCACCTTTTTGACAAGGTCTGCTTGCTTTTTGATTTCGCAGCATGTGTTTTTCATGACTTTGTCGCATAGCTTTTCTTCGCATTTTGGTTTGAGCATGTCGCGAATCATTGCTCCGGCAACCAATCCTGTTGCGCCGCCGAGAACGGCTTCTGCACCAGCTTCGATTGGGCGTGTACGCATATGGTCCATGACTGCTTTGCCGACATCTTTCAATGTTTCAATTGCGCCGACTGGTTTTACTGCGCAGCACGGCTTGCACATTTCGGCTGCACATCTTGCTGCTGCACCAGTAACGGCACCCATAGCTGCAAGGGCAACTGTTCTTGTTGCATCACCGGTAGTGGCGCCGACGAGTGCTCCGACTGCTGCTCCAATCGCAGCATCTTTTCCAACTTTTTGAACTTCTTTAGTTGCACATTCGACTGCGCAGGCTGCACCGGCTACGGCTCCAGCGATGGCCGCTTTTCCAATGTCAGATGTGGCTGCTGTTTCTGCTACCTTAACTGCGGCTGCACCTGCAACACCGCCTGCGATTGCAGCTGTTGCTCCTGGGTGCTTGATTGCTTGATCTGCTATTACTGCACCGGCTCCGCCGAGTCCAAGCATAACAGCGCCTCTGGCGATTGTATCTGAGCTGCCTTTATCCAGGTGAATTCCGAGTGCTGTCGCGCCTCCCGAAACTGCTCGCGATCCAAAATCTTCAGCCTTTTGGAGGGCGCCTGCGGCGCTTCTGCCCGCAGATTCTACAATTGAAAGAAAGCTCATTCCATTGTCGTTATTGCAGCAATCTGCTTTGGCTGCGTCTTTTGTTTCGTGGACTACTTCATTAACCATACAAACGATTCTCCTGGTATCACACTTCCCGCGTGTCCATCCCAACAACCTGCGATTGTTACCAAACCTGTCCCTTGTCTGAGTCTATACGCGCCCTTGAAATTCTTGACATCGAGATTAGAGATTTCTCGAATTTATTTTTGGCTTATTGGGGCGCAAGGGTTTTGGGACTTTTGGGCACTGAACTGGAGGTCCGTGCTTGCCAACCCCATCTATCTATATGCAATTCGATTCTCAAAATTTCTAGCAATAACTATTTCAGTTCTTGATTCAACAAATTTGCCAGTCTTTCACCGGCAAGTTCGACTCGCTCTTTTGCTGTGCCAACAGCGCTTTCTTCATAGCTGTTTGTCATTTCAAATGGTCCATTGCCCCATTTGATTGGCGCAACATAGACTTTCTTTTGGCTTAACTGAAAACTCTCTTTTGCCCAGGTTTTCTCATTGCCTTTGGCTGCCATAGATGCTTTTGCCGGTTTTAAGCTGTCTGCAAATTTCATTACACTTTCAGCACCGCCTGTGCCAAGTGCTCCGTCCCAAAAACCATGCAGTTTATAATTCAGGCCTTTGTAATTGAGAAGAACATCATTGCCACCATTGTCGCCATATGGAAAGTATTTGCTCACACGAGTAGCGCAGTGCATAGGCTGGTGTACATCGCCTACCATGTGCATGAGCCAGGTTAGGTCGTATGATTTCAATTCGTCTGGCGCGTTTGATGCAATTACTTTTCTAAAAGCAGCTATTTGAGTTAAAGCATTTGGATTTGGAATCGCAGGCAGTTTGCTTTTGTCCACAGCAAAAGGCTGATCATAAAAATGCCAGTACTTGTGCATTTGCATGTCCGAATAACCACTGTTTTGTGTGGCGCCCGGTCCTACAGGTCTGTTGCCGTCCGAGTCTCCATCTGAAATATATTTTGCATCTCTTTTGATAAGGTCTGGCCAGGTTGCTGCAAACATGAATATCTCAGCATTGCGTTCGTCGTCGCTGATGTTTTGTCCTAGCTGGCTTTTCCATTGAGCGTAATAAGGATTGAGTTTGAGTAAGGCATCTACTCGTGATTTCGTTTGTGGGTTGAGGTGTTTGTATGCCACGTATGCCACAGTCATATGGCCAAAATCATTCCAGGCATTTGCTTTGATATAGCCCGCCTGGGCAATGAGAATTATTAGTGATGCAAGTGCTGTTTTAATTCTCATTGCCTTCTCTTTGTTGTGGCTGGGATTTTTATTTAGTATTGAAAGCCGTTTTTGCGTGTGTGCAACATCGCTTCGTCTTCGTTGAGCAGCTCTCCGCCGACGATTTCTGCAAGCACAACAATGTGGTCTCCTGCTGCCATCTGATTTCTCACAACACAATCAAGATATGAAAGAGCATCTGTAAAAACTGGGCCTGCTGAATTTTTGTCTGCAAGTTTCAAATCTGCAAAACGGTCTTCGCCTTCTTTGTGTGGTTTTGCGAATGCTTTAAAAATGTCCATGTTCTTTTTTGAAATGGCATTTACGCTGAACTTAACACCGTTTTCTAACTTGGAGAGAAAATGTCTTTCTTTCTGAATAGCCACAGTTAGCATTGGTGGTTCGAATGCGGCCTGAATGATCCAGGTGGCCAACATTCCTTCTTTCTTGTTGTCATGCGTGTGGGTAACAATATAAACCCCGCTGGAAAGCTTGCCTAAGGCTGGTCCGAGTATTTCTTTGCTCGTTGGATTTTCAGTTGTACTAGTCATCTTGTCTCCTTCCTTTTTGAGTTACAGATCTTACTTGGTCGACCATAGTCTTTCAATAATGTTCACGACTTTACCCTAGCAGAACTCATTTGGATCCTCTGCACTCTATAGGCAGACAAAGCTCTTGTGATGAGCATTTCTGCAAATTGATGAAATCTTTTTGTGATGATTTAGACCTTTTGCGGAACTAGAGTCTCTCATCGCCGTCAGAAGGCTTGTGCGAAGGGATTAGATCTGTCTCTTCAACTGTCCCCCAAGTTACATGGCTCCTCTCGTTAAGAGCCCACAGAATATATTTCTGCAGTAGAAAAGGAGGAGAAATACAATGTCTGCCATTTCTAATTTAAGAGTTGTACTTAATACTGCGCTTGTTGCAAGTATTTTGTTTACACAAGCTGTTTACGCGCAAAGCACTGTACTTACCGGAAAAATAAATCACGATGTCGAAATGCCTCGCATTGTCCAGCAAAATGCTGCGCTCAGTGCAGACAATGTTTATAGAGCCTCTGTTACTAAGGTGCGTATCCCCGTTGCCACACCGCACGGCAGAGTGCAATATGTTGAGCGCCCTGTTTATCGCACTGTTTATGTCAAAGACAATAGAACATTTTTTCAACGCCATCCAAAAGTGAAATCGGCTGCTATCGGCGCCGGCGTCGGTGCGGGAGTTGGCGGTGTCACTGGGCTAATCACGCACTCTGGCTTCGGACGCGGTGCTCTGATTGGTGCCGGTACAGGTGCCGGAGTCGGCCTTGTTCGCTCTAGCGATACACTGCGCAGGCATCCAATCGTTCGTAACCTGGCAACCGGTTCTCTGGTCGGTCTGGGTATCGGCGGCGCAGCCAGCCGCGGTCATCGTCGTGCCTTCCAGGGCGCGGGTATCGGTGCTGCAGTTGGTCTTGGTGCCAGCTTGTTGAATGGCGAATTCAGATAGATTCACCAAATCGTTTTGATAAGTAAAACTGTCTTGAGTTATGGAGGTGCCCTATGGCTCCGAATTTTGATTTTAAGAATAAACGAGTTGTGATGGGCGCCTCGATTCTTGCTACGGCAGTTTTCATCATTGCTGTGTATGCAATTTTCAACAAACCGGATAGCAAAAATCTTATAGCTCAAGCAAAATCTGCTGCGGCACAAAACCAGCTAGAAAAGGCAGAATCTTTGCTGCGAGATGCTCTGGCACTCGACGAGAAAAAATATGGACACGATAGCTTCGAACTCATTCCAACTCTAAATTCTCTGGCAGATCTTAATCGACAAGAAGCGAAAAGCGCCGAAGCTGTCGCTAATTACAATCGTGCTTCCGACCTGCAACAGCGCCAGATGAAGCCTGCACTTCTATCGCTTACCAATTCATTGCATGGTCTTGGTTTGGCTTATATGCAAGAAGGAAAATATATTGCCGCAGAAGACTCACTTCAACAGGCTTTGAAAATACGCGAAGACAACTTGCCTGCTGGAAGTTTGCAAATAGCTGAAACCGAAAACGGTCTTGGTCAGCTTTATTTCCAATCGAGACACTACCCGGAGGCCGAAGCTTTATATAAAGAGGCTCAAGCTATTTACGAAAAAAATTCTGGTGCAGAAAGCAAAGAGTCTGCGCAAATCAGAAACAATCTGGCCAGTCTCTATTATGCCGAAGGTAAATTCGCGCAAGCCGAACCTCTGTTTCAGTGGTCTTTGTCCACATTGCAAAAGACTGAAGGACCAAATAGCACTGAAGTTGCTAACTTGCTAAATAATCTTGGTGAGTTATATCGTTCTGAAAATAGACTTGCTGATGCCGAGCCGCAGTTTGAAAAAGCTCTCGAGATTTATCAAAAGGCTGAAGGCAATAATGGAGCCAACGTGGCAAACACAAGCAACAATCTGGCTCTGGTTTATCACATGCAAAAGAAAAACGCTGAAGCCGAAGCTTTATACAAACGTGCTGTGTCAATTTACGAAACTAAGCAAGGTTCAAATGTTGCACTGGAAAATGTTCTGGAAAACTACAAAGAGCTTTTGCTTTCAACCGGACGTGCTGCTGAAGCTAACGCTATTGCGCAGCGAATCAACAACCGCATTGCTCAAAACAAATAATCAACAAAACACGGTTTAAGATTAGATCATGCTCAGACGGCATGATTAGCCGCTCTTGCCGATTAGAAGCTTCACAGAATTCGTAAATCTACGAAAGCTGTTTATCGTAATTTGCATATTCTATATATATCACCGCTTCTTGAAAACAGGGGTAAGGGGCGTCAGGCTCCCAAGAACGATGATTGAACATCGTGCTAGCAGGAAGCACTCGATGTCTGCATTTATATGGCAGCAAACTGAAGAGGAGTTTCTGAAATGAGTGAGCGTATTGAGAAGAACGGCGCTAAAAGTGCTGAGGACGATAAAGCCGGCGCGCTGCGCGACGAGGCTAATTCTGGTTTTGGACCAAGAATTCGAGTCCTGGGCGATCGCGCTGAATTGCTGGACTCAAAACGTTCTGAACCCAGAGGAATTAAAGTCGGACCTAGCGATCCTAACGCTGAAATAACAGTCACTGTGATGGTCAAATCGAAAGCCAGTGACAAAGAAGTAGACCAGACTCTGCAGCGAATTATCGATCACAAACAAAAGCCGCTGAGTGACGCTGAGTTCAACGCTAAGTTTGGCGCTGATCCAAATTCAATGGCAAGGGTTTTGAAATTCGCCAATGACAGCGGATTGAAAACTGAAAAAGCAGATGCAAGCTCAGGACGAGTTGTTTTGAAAGGCACAGTGAAAGATCTCAGTGCTGCTTTCGGCGTCCAGATGGATGATTTCAAAGACGGTCCATTCGTCAGTCGCGAGCGTAGCGGTAATGTTAGCGTGCCAAAAAACATCGCAAAAGATGTGCAAGGTGTTTTTGGGTTGGATAACAGACGTCAGGCAGAGCCGCACTTCAGGCGCCAAATTCCTGGCATTGAGCCGCGACTGAGTTCAGGTTATATGCCAAATGAAGTTGCCGATGCATACAAGTTTCCCAAATCATCAATGGGCAAAGGGCAGTCAGTCGGTATTATTGAACTTGGCGGCGGGCTAGATCTCAAAGATAACGCCCAGTACTACAAAGATCACAATTTGAAAGAGCCTACAATTCAACTTGTAGGAGTCGATGGCGCCACTAACTCACCTGGAAATGACGCAGATGGTGAAGTTGCATTAGATACACAAGTTATCGGCGCGGTCGCACCAGAAGCAAAACAACAATTGATTTTTGCTCCAAATAGCGAGCAAGGATTTGTCGATGCAATCACTAGGGCAACATTCGCCGAAAAAGGCGAAATTCAAAACACTGCGATTAGCATAAGCTGGGGGGCACCTGAGTCTGGTTGGACAGATGCAGCAATTCAAAACATGAATGCCGCATTTAAGAAAGCCGCGCTCAAAGGCATCTCTGTTTTTGCAGCATCTGGAGATAACGGTTCGAAAGATAGTTCTCCTGACGGCAAGCATAACGCTGATTACCCGTCCTCAGACCCATTCGTCACCGGCACTGGCGGCACACGTCTCGACATTCAGGGCGGAAAAGAAGTCACATGGAATGACGGCAGTTTCGGCGGATCTACCGGTGGTGGCATCAGCAGCAAATTTGATGTTCCAGACTTCCAAAAAGGCGTAAGCTTGCCGGCAAACGCCAACACTGGTGAAAAAGCCGGTCGTGGTGATCCTGACGTAGCTGGAGACGCCAGCCCGACATCGGGCTATCGCATCAGGGTGAACGGTTCTGAAAGCATTATTGGTGGAACCAGTGCTGTTGCACCTTTGTACGCAGCGCTGATGATGCGAGTGAACGGTTCTCTCAAAGAGCCGGCTGGTTATCTCAATCCGTTCTTGTACAAAAATGGCAGCAGTGGAATTTTTAGAGACATAACCGACGGCAATAACGGCGGCTATAACGCAGGACCAGGCTGGGATGCCGCGACTGGCTGGGGCTCAATACGTGGCGACAAATTCCTTGAAGCTTTGAAGAAAGCTCAAAAAGGAAAGTGAGCCCTGAAAATTTCTGCGAGGATTTGCTTTCAAGCACTGCGAATCCTCGCAAATTTTAGTATTTCAATTAGAAAGTATATACTTTCGTATTAGTACGGGGGTATTTATTCCTGTTTTGCTCGATGCTATCAATAGCCTTGTGGGACAAGCAATTGAAGGCTATTGGTGTCGCAAAAAGAGTGGATGGAAGCTTAATGGACGACGGCAAAGACATTAGCGATAAGGGTCAAAAGCCCGATTCGACCAATGATAGTGATTCTTTGCGGAAAGAAGTTTTCAGTCCCAGAGTGCGCATTGTCGGTGAGCGCGCAGAACTACTAGATACCAGGCGGCAAGACCCGCCGATTGGCACACTTATTGGTCCGACTGATGCCAAAGCTCCAATTTCAGTCACCATAATGGTGAAGTCTAAAGCTACAGAACAAGAGATAAATGACACGCTCCAGAAAATAATTGAGCACAAGCAAAAACCGCTCAACGATGCTGAGTTCAATGCACGATTTGGAGCAGATCCAAATTCGATGGCGAAAATTTTGAAGTTCGCCAAAGACAATGGACTCAAAGCAAGCGAAATTGACGATCGTTCTGGACGCATTGTTTTGAAAGGCAGTGCAAAAGATGTTTCGTCTGCTTTCAATGTTCAATTGCAAGACTACAAAGCCAACGGGCTGATCAGCCGAGAACGCACAGGTACTGTTTCTGTTCCGAAAGACATTGTTGATGATTTGCAAGGCGTATTCGGTCTCGATAATCGCCGTCAGGCAGACAGTCACCATCGTGTCCTTGCGCCAAGTTTAATTGCGCCGAAAGACAATTCCAGTTTTACTCCAGATGAAGTAGCTAAAGTATACAAATTCCCCACAGAATCGATGGGCAAAGGTCAGTCGGTTGCAATCATAGAATTGGGCGGGGGACTTGATCTTAAAGACAATGCGATCTACTACAAAAATCACAAGTTGAAAGAACCAACGATTCAAATAGTGAGTGTGGATGACGCGAAAAACTCAGTAGGTAATAACGCAGACCGCGAAGTTGCTCTTGATTCCCAAGTAATCGGAGCTGTTGCACCTGACGCAAAACAGCAACTAATTTTTGCACCAAACACAGACCAGGGATTCGTAGACGCCATTACAAGGGCTGCCTTTCCTGAAAAAGGCGAGATTCAAAATACAGCGATAAGTATTAGTTGGGGCGCGCCTGAAGTTAGTTGGACAGACCAGGCGATCAAAAATTTGAATATGGCTTTCAAAAAAGCTGCATTGAAAGGGATTTCCGTTTTTGCTGCATCGGGAGACAACGGTGCAAAAGACAAATCACCCGATGGCTTGTACAACGCCGATTATCCTGCCTCCGACCCATTCGTAACTGGCACGGGCGGCACTCGGCTGGAAAAGAATGGTCATGAGATTACCTGGAATGACGGTGAGGGTTTCTTTGGCGGTGCCTCCGGTGGCGGTATCAGTCACATATTTGAGGTGCCCGAATTCCAAAAAGGAATTACTTTGCCTCCTAGCGCAAATAACGACAATAAGAAAGGGCGCGGTGTGCCTGACGTAAGTGGTGACGCAAGTCCTGGTACCGGTTATAGAATCAGGGTTGGCGGCAACGAAATCATTATGGGCGGAACAAGCGCGGTTGCTCCATTGTATGCCGCTCTCACAATGCGAGTAAATGGTGCCTTGAGTCAACCCGTTGGTTATTTGAATCCATTCCTTTATAAGAAAGGTGGCAGCGACATTTTTCACGATATAACCGATGGCAATAACAATGGTTATCCCACAGGACCCGGTTGGGACGCCGCTACTGGCTGGGGCTCTATACGTGGAGACAAGTTTTTGCAAGCATTAAAGCTTGAGCAAAAACAACAAAAAGATCAAAGCGAACCTAATAAGCCTGCTGGCATGCGACCTAATTCAAGGTCCAAGCAGCGCTAAAAAGGTCAACACTTGCAATAATCAGGCTCCTGCTCATGCCGGAACTTTCGACTAATGCTCCCGTCGTTTTTGCCACAAAGCAAAGAAGGAGAGAGGCAGATGAAAAATCTGATTGTTGCGTTAGCACTCTTAGGATGTGGCGTCGGTTTGTTGCCTGCTCAAGCAGATGACGTTGCCAGAGGCAAGGTTCCGTTTATGACTGAGTTGGATAACGGTCGCAAGTTCTACGTGCGTGGCGCCCATCGACAGGTCGCCTCGCGTGTATACACGACAAGATACACAAAAACCAAGACCCACACGGTCACAAAACACCGCGTATTTTAGAACTAACTACATGTTCAAAGTCGCCGCTACTTGCGGCGGCTTTGGCGGCTTAGGTGGGCTTTTGGGTGGGTTTTTCGGCGGACGCGAAAACGGTGGGCGTCCTTTGCTTTTGCGTGCATACCAAAGCATTAAGGCTGCTGCTAACTTTTCGGGGTCGTGATGTCCCGGTAGTTCTGTGCTTCCAACAGAGCGAAGCATCGGAGTTACTCCAAGCGGGCGCAATTCTTCTCTATCGAATCGCACAGTGTTCGCCGGAAGGTTTCTAGTTTCAACAGCGCCCACAAGTGAATCGCACAAAACTCGATCAATGAATCTAAACTTTGCACCAATCTGCGTGCCGTTGACGAATCCTGCGTGTCGCAGCAGAGCACTCACGTGGTCAGCAACAGAAAATCCTGTGGTTTCACCTTTTTGAGTCATCACGTTGCAAACATAAATCTTGCGTGCGGACGATCTTATAATTGCTTCGGGAATGCCTTTGACCAGCAGGTTTGGAATGACCGATGTGTAAAGACTGCCCGGACCGATAACAATAAAATCTGCCTGACTGATTGCTTCAAGTGCTGCCGGAGTCGGCTCTGGCGATTCAGGCTCGCTGCGCAGTTTGACAATGCGTGCTTTCGATTCTGAAATTTGCGATTCGCCTCTAATTATTTCGCCGTTTTCGAGCTCGGCTATCAACGCCATACCTTGAAGCGTTGAAGGCAAGACCTGTCCGCAGCTGTTCAAGACTTTGCTGGCGGCTCTTGCGGCTTCGAGCATGTCACCATTATTGATGGCGCAAACAGCGCTCAAAAATAGATTGCCAAATGCGTGTCCTTCAAGTCCGCTACCTTGTTGAAAGCGATAGCGAAATAGTTCAGTTACCAGTTTTTCTTCGTCTGCAAGGGCCGTGATGCAGTTCCTTATATCACCGGGAGGCAGAACGCCGAGTTCCTGTCGCAATCGTCCGGAGCTGCCACCATCGTCACCAACTGTGACTATGGCTGTGATGTTGTTGGTAAATCCTTTAAGCCCTTTGAGCAAATTAGAAAGACCTGTGCCACCGCCGATGACTACAACTCTTGGGCCGCGCTCCAAATGCCTGCGTCTAAATAGCGCATCTGGAATCGATTCTCTGTCCGTCGGCATGTATGCTCCGACAATTGAGAGAACCAGTTTGCCCACTGCGATAGATGTTCCAATGCCACCAATTGTAAGAGCGATGATGCCACTTATTTTGCTTGGCAGTGCGTGCGCTCCTTCCCTTGAAATTTTTTCGAGGAAATCGAGTATCGAGCGAATCGGGTGTTCATCTAGAAGCAGCAAAACCCCAAGGACTATAGTAAGAATGCCGAGCAAAATGAAAAGAATCCAGCGCTTCAACCCGGGTAAGATGAAGCTTCGAAGTTTATAACTCCAGGACTTCTTCATTGCCCGTCCTCGTGCGAATTGTGCTTGCCGGCTGAGTCTTTGTCTAGCTCTCGATGAATGCGCTCGACTGTGAGATGCGGCATGCGCTGGGCAAGTTCTCTGGCTAAAAGTTCAACCATTGTTGTTGAACGATGCTGTCCGCCGGTGCAACCGAAAGCAATGCTGAATTCACTTAAATGACTTTCTTCCAGTTGAGGAACCAGGCGTTCGAGCATGTCTATCAGCGAACCAAGGAAAATTTTTGCTGCTTCCTGGTTCATCACATATTCTTGCACTGGATGGTCTCGCCCGGTCATCGGGCGCAAATGCTCTACCCAGTATGGATTTTTCAAAAAACGTACATCAAAAAGAGCATTGGCAGAGGGCGGCTTACCTAGTTTGTAGCCGAATGACATAATGCGCAGGGTGAGATGCTGTTTGGGCTTGTCACCGCTGAGCTTTTGATCTGATTTGTCTGAAGCTGTATTCATCAGTCGTGAAGTATAGCGCCTCCAGCCGCACTTGGTATTGGAAGAGGTGATTTAGCCAGGGTTGACAACCAGTCTTTGAATGCTGGATTGTTGAATTTGACTATCGGCATGGCTGAGCATATTTCCATAAACCACCCATTATCGAAGCGTGCTCTCATCATCAAATAACCGCAGCGTGTGCAGCAAATTTCTGCGTCATTCTGGTCGCGGCAGGCTTCAACTTCAACTCCCTGCCCTTCATATTGTTTGAGAAAAAAGTCGGCCTGAATTTTGGAAACACGGCGAAGAAAACCTAGCCTCAGGTGCTTCAAACCCCAATATGTTTCTCTGATGTTGAAAGCCACAGTTTAGGCTCCGCTACGGTCGCTTTACCCAACCAGTTGTCGTTCGCCGGAAGCCGACACGTCAATGACTGTGCCTGTGTCTATGGCTGTTCCAGCTTGAGCTGCTGACTCAACTGCATCTCCCTGAAATCCGTGCTTGGAAAGTTCGAGATCTGCTGCTAGTTTTGATACTGCTTTGTCGATGAAAAGCTCACCATCTAAATGGTCGATTTCATGCTGAATTGCTCTGCACAGCAAGTTGTCGGCTGCTACGAGTTTTTGGTCTTTGCCCGATACATTTTTGAATTTGACCACAATTCTGGAGGCGCGGCGCACTTCGAAAAATACGCCCGGGAAGCTGAGACAGCCTTCTTGACCTACCATTGAACCTGATGCTTCGATTATTTCAGGATTGATGAACACGATAGGTTTGCGTGGCTCGTCTTCGTGCGATACGTCGATAACCATCATGCGCTTGCCGACACCAACTTGCGGTGCGGCCAGTCCGACGCCGTTGTTGTTGTACATGGTCTCGAGCATGTCTTGCGCAAGTTTGCGTGTGGCGCCGTCAAAACGTGTGACTTTTTTGGTTGGCTGGCGCAGAACATCTGATGGGTAATAAACTAGAGGTAGTTTAGGCATGATTTCCAAAATTTGAATAATGGTGCTTCCATAGCCGATATTATCACATTCTTGGCAAGTTTTCCCAGCCCTCGACGTCGTATGATAAGCAGAAAGCGGCTTTTCCGTTGCGACAAAACTAAGGTCTAAATTATTGATGAGAACCCTGGAAAACCCTCTCAGAGCAGTGAAAACGCCACTCTTGGATTCTTCGGACAGCGCTTTAACAGGCGTAAATCGATTTTACGAATTTAAGAAAAGCCAGAATTTCCTTCTCAGCTTCACTTTTGCTGTTGTCATGCTGTCCGGGGGGCTGCTCTACCCGGCGACTTGCCAGGGCGCAGACTGGGGATACGACAGCAGCGAAAGCCACCCGGCGGCTCCAAAACCTCTGGAAGAGCAGTCTGCGGCAGGCTTTGCCAAGTCAATTGTGAAGACGAAAACTGACAAAACTGTCAGCCCTGTCAAAACATCTGCTGTCACCCCCACAGTGAAGCCAAGTGCTGTCACTCCCGCAGACCGCACTGGGTTGAAAGCAAAAACAGGAATGAAGACTGTCGCACCATCAGCGGTGCCTGCTCAATCGGGCTCGAAGCCCACGCCGGGCGAAACTGGTCAAATTTCTTCTCCTGCTGACGCCTTTATTGATAAAGACCAGCAGGCCGCACGCTGCTGGTTGCAGCTGTTTCAGGCATGCAGCAAACAACCTATGGAGTATGCTCAGCAAAAACGCATGGAAGCTTACATGCTGCAAAAAGCGCGTCAATCTCCAAAAAATACCGAAGAGCTGCGTTCTATTTTGAAGTTCTGGCCAAAAATGATGAACGATTTGCAGAAAAATCCTGAAATGGAAATGCATTATGCAGACCTGTTCAGGGCACTTTTGCGTTTGCACGAGCGCAGTTCATCTGAAAAGACTCATGTTGAAGGAAGCGAATTTAGTTCAGATGCTGATTTGATTACCGAGCTTCTGGGCTTGCAGCGTGTTGCTGTGGCAGGCGACCCGGCCTTCACTGAAGATGCTGTTAACGCTTACGCCGACATGGCAGTTTTCATTTATGAACAAAGACATGACGGTCGAACAATTGACGCTAATGATAATCGTGCTTTGTTTGCAAAAGTTGTTGTGGAAAAATTCAATCGTGCGCCCACTGATGCAGACCAGCGAGCGATGGCTAGTTTTGATTTAGCCTGGGCAAAATTCAAAATAATTTGGTTTAGTTCTGACGACAAAACAAAAAAGATATTGCTTGAGAAATTAGAAAAAACTGGTGCGAATTCTACTTTGACAGTGGCTAAAGACCCGCTTCTTGATGCGGTTTTGTCTAACTGGCCATGGAAGGTGACGCCTTGAGCCTGACGGCATTTGAGGTAGAAGGTTATCGCTCGCTCAAGTCAGTATATTTGCACATGAAGCGAGTCAATGTGATTGTGGGTGCAAATGGCTGCGGCAAGAGCAACCTATATAAGTCTTTGCGTCTTGTTGCTGCGGCAGCTGAAGGCAATTTCGGCCGTCGCATGGCTGAGGAAGGCGGGTTGGAATCGGTGATGTGGGCCGGTTCGCGTGGTAAAGACCCACAGCGAATAAGAGTAAAAGTCAAACTTAATACTGGGCTGCGCTATGAATTTTCTTGCGGCAACCCGGCACCAACCGAAAGTGTATTTAGCAACGATCCATTTTTCAAAGACGAACGGATAAGTCTGATGGTCGACGGGAAAAAAGCCTTGTTGTTAGACCGCAAAGCTGGGGCTGTGAATGCCAGAGATCTTTCCGGCAAAAGAACTCTTTATCCAGACGCCGTACCGAGCTCAGAGTCTGTGCTTTCCGCATTACGTGAACCGCATTTATATCCGGAACTTTCAGCCCTGCGTTCTGAGTTTTTGAGTTGGCGTTTTTATCATAAATTCAGAACTGATGATCTTTCACCATTGCGCCAGGAGCAATGTGCTACTAGAACAATGGCTCTCAGTCATGATGGCAGCGATCTGGTTGCTGCACTCATGACCATTAATTGGGTGGGAGATCGTGGCGCTCTGGAAGAATCAGTAAGCAATGCTTTTCCTGGTGCTTATCTTGATCTTAAGGAAGCAAACGGCAAAGCAATACTGGGTCTTCGTATGCCGGGGTTTAATCGCGCTTTCAACATCAAAGAATTGTCTGACGGAACTCTCCACTATTTGTGTTTGCTTGCAGCTTTGTTGAGCCCACGTCCATCAGGTTTGCTGGCAATCAATGAACCTGAATCAAGCGTTCATCCAGATTTGCTTGAGCCGCTGGCTGACCTGATTGCAATTGCTTCTCGTGAGTCGCAAATCTGGGTGATAACACACTCTTTTCCGCTTGCCAAAACGATCGCTCAACGCTCTAAAGTCGATTTGATTCAACTTGAAAAAATCGATGGCGAAACCAGCGTTAAGGGACAAAAATTATCCCCAGACGATGATGACTGATTGTCGTTTAAGGGGATCTATGCGGTATGGAGTTTGAGATCTTTCACCGATAAGCCAAGCTCATCTGCAAATTCAGCAAATGACTCGTCTTCGAGAAGGCTTTGATCTTTCACTGCCGCGGCTCTGAGTTGCTGTCTGGCGCCGGCTTTATCACCGCTGCCATAAAGCACTTCAGCATACACTACGCGCGCGATTGAGCTTTGCTTCTTTTCCGTTTCAATTTCTTGATTCTTTTGCTCAATTTTTGCAGCTGCTTCGATAACCGGCTTCATTGCGCTTTCAAGTTTGTCGATGTCTTTGATGAGTCCAGGCACTATTTTATTGACCACTGCGTCAATTGCCGCCTTGTCTTTTGGAGAGCTGTCTCTTTTAGCCAGAAGTGCATCAATTACCTTTTTCTGCTCATCACTGAGGTTCGCTTTGTTCAAGCGTGCATTCATGTCTTCTTTGGTTTCGATGAGTGTTTTCTGTCTTTCAGGCGTCAATATTTTCTCAGCGTCTTGTCTGGTTTTTTCCAGTTCTTTATTCAATGTAGCCAGGCGTGGCGAATCACCGCTATCTGCTTTGGTGATTGCATTTTCAAACTGTTTTCTTAAATCTGGCGTTAGCTCAAAGCCATTTTTGGCCATGCTTTTTAGAGCATCGCCAATTTGTCCCAGCGCCGAGTCTGCTGTTGCAGGCGGGGCTGAGACTTTCTTTTCTTCGACCTTGCGATCTGTCGGCTTGTTTTTTAAGCCGGCTTCCATGAACTCAGCTCTGAGTCCATCGTTATTGTCAACTAGATAAAGCGGGCTTGCGACGTCTTTTGATGACCAGCTTTCTGCGGCAGAAGAATTTGGGCTCATTAGTTGTTTCGGTCCTCAGTAGTCCTTGCCAGGATTCGTGGGAGGAGGTTCAGTCTTTCCAGCCGACTGTCCCAATAATTCATGACTAGATGAATTTCAAATGCATACTGCCACCGGCGCAGATCTTAGTCATTGGGATTAACACGTAGTTTGACCTTAACTTGCTGCCAGAATTCATGTGCAGGAGAGGCTCTAGCCTTGAAGTCAAGTGCAGGCTTGTGCTGCGATGTTTTGGCTCAAAATAAATTCTGTCTGACAGTAAGTAACGGTGCTTAAATATCCGGGCTGTCGAATCCCTCAGATCTTCTAATTGGTGGCGATTTTGACTTCTTTTAGTTCCAAATGTTAGATGGGATTTATTTTTCTCCGGGCAAAGTCTGCCAAACTATGCTTATCAAAATCTCACCTTCCCATTAAACGGGGTACCACATGCCTTCAGCGCCTATTGGGCTGGCTGCAAATTCTGCTGCCGATCTATCTAATACGAAGTGGACAACACGTCGAAGTGAAAAACAACGGCGCTTGAGTCAAATTGCGCCCTGGTTGAGCAATCATGTATTGCCTTCCGAGAAAATTGTTGATGCTCTTCAGTTGTTAATTCAACCGCACGATCGTGTTGTAATCGAAGGGGACAATCAAAAGCAGGCAGATTTTCTGTCTCGCTCGCTGGTGAAAGTAGACCCGAAGGCTGTGCATGACCTTCACCTCATCATATCGAGCATTAGCAGATCAGAACATCTCGGTCTTTTTGAAGAAGGAATCGCACGCAAAGTCGATTTTGCTTTTGCTGGGCCTCAAAGTTTGCGCGTTGCCCAATTGTTGGAAGACGGACAATTGGAAATTGGTGCCATTCACACTTATGTAGAACTATATGCTCGCTTGTTTATGGATCTGGCACCGCGGGTAGTACTGGTGTGCGCAGAGCAAGGCGATGCTGATGGAAATCTTTATACCGGGCCAAACACCGAAGATACGCCGGTTATTGTTGAGGCTGCTGCATTTCACGACGGAATTGTAATTGCACAAGTCAATGAGATTGTAGACAAACTGCCCCGTGTAGATATTCCTGCATCGTGGGTTGATGTCGTGGTTAAAGCCGATAGACCTTTTGCCGTAGAGCCGCTGTTTACGAGAGACCCCAGGCACATAACCGAACTGCAAATTCTAATGGCGATGATGGTTATTCGGGGCATCTACGAAAAACACGAAGTAGTCTCACTCAATCATGGCATCGGCTTTGATACCGCGGCCATCGAGCTGTTGCTTCCTACATATGGTGAGTCGCTAGGTTTAAGAGGAAAAATCTGCCGTAACTGGGCGCTAAATCCGCACCCGACCCTCATTCCGGCAATTGAGTCAGGCTGGGTTGAAAGCGTGCATTCATTTGGCAGTGAAGTTGGCATGGAGAAATATGTCGCAGCCCGACCCGACATTTTCTTTATCGGAAAAGATGGCAACTTGCGGTCTAACAGAGTTATTTGTCAGCTGGCTGGTCAATACGCAGTTGATGCTTTTATCGGGTCTACCCTGCAAATGGATGGAGACGCCAACTCATCGACAGTTACACTCGGCAGATTGGCCGGCTTCGGCGGCGCCCCTAACATGGGGCACGACCCTCATGGACGCAGGCATACCAGTAAGGCCTGGCTCGATTTAATTGAAAACAAAAGCCCGGTGTCGCGTGGGCGCAAAATTGTTGTGCAAATGATGGAAACATATCAGAAAGGTGGAGTGCCGACTTTCGTTGATTGTCTCGATGCAGTTGAGGTGGCGAAGAAGGCAAAGATGCCGCTGGCGCCAGTGATGATTTACGGCGATGATGTCAGCCACGTTGTAACTGAAGAGGGTATTGCCTATCTGTACAAAGCGCAGTCGCAAGAGGAAAGAAGGCAGGCACTAGCTGCGGTGGCAGGTGTCACTAGCGTAGGGCTGAGATCTGACAGTAAAGAAGTGGCTTTGCTCAGAGAAAGAAAAATTGTAGCTTACCCTGAAGACCTCGGTGTCAGGCGCCTTGATGCAAAACGCTCATTGCTTGCTGCCCGCAGTGTGGAAGAACTTGTTGAATGGTCTGGTGGACTTTACCAGCCACCAACACAATTCAGGAGCTGGTAATGCTTAGCGCCAATTTAGCAGCCCCAACTTATTGTGAGCTTTCGACAAACCTATCTTCAGCAGCTGATTTTCCACGCTGGGCAAAATTGGGGGCGCTGGCAAGTTCTGCATTGATTGCTGAGGCCAGGCTTACACCAAAACCTGCGCTGGTAGACCAGCGAGGTTCTGGAGCGCATGCCGATTTGAATTTGGATCTTATGATTAACTCAGCGCATGCACTTGAGCCGTTTTTTCAAGAAATGGCCAGAATATCCTCAGGTGCAACTGTAAGTACACGGTTGCGTGAGCAACTTGGCTCGTGCGGAAGGCAAGCCGAGATTTCAATGTATTTGGCTACTGGAGGCAGCAACTCTCACAGAGGTGCAATATGGTGTATGGGCTTGCTTGTGGCTTCTGCTGCAATCTGCGACGAATCGGCTAGCCCGGAAAAAATTGCTGAAATTGCAGCATCAATAGCTGTTCTGGATGATCGCTACGCAGCAAAGGAAAAATCGCATGGCTTTTTAGTTAAGCAAACATATGGCGTGCGCGGTGCAAGGGCTGAAGCTGAAGATGGCTTTCCCCACATCATAAAAACTGCACTTCCGCATTTGAGACAAAAAAGGCTCAATGGAGTATCTGAAACATCAGCCAGGCTCGACACTTTAATGTCAATCATGGCTGAGCTCGATGACACATGCCTGCTCTATCGAGGTGGAATGGAAGCCCTTTGTCTGGCCAAAAGCGCTGCTAAGGATGTACTTGCTCTTGGTGGCAGCAGCTGCTCGGCTGGAATGGCTCGGCTCTTTCAGCTCGATTCTGATTTGCTTAAACTGCGCTCTTCTCCTGGGGGAAGCGCAGACCTTTTAGCTGCGACATTGTTTTTGGATTCACTCAGTTTAACGGAGCTATCAAATGGAAACGCTTGAGTTTAAATTCTCAGTCAAGAATAAGGCAAAGGGAAGGGCGCATGTCGGCGTCGTCGGATCTGGCGATCTTGAAGTCTTGTTAGAACCGAACAATGAGCTTACAGCCCATGTTCGAGTGCGTACAAGCGTGCCAGGCTTTTCAGCGCAATGGAAAGCTGTGTTAGACCGCTTCTTTCTTAAATATGACAGCGCCGTGAAAATTGAAATCAATGATGCGGGAGCGACACCGGGTGTGGTGTCATTACGTCTGGCTCAAGCAGTGGAGGCAAGTGAAAAATGAGTGCGAGTACAGAGGCTCTATCAGCTCCAACTAAGCTGGACAGAAGAGAGAGTTTTATCGAGTTAAACGGACGCGAAAGAGCAATTGCAATTTTTGGCAAAGACGCCTGGCGTGAATTGCTTGGTCCCTTCGATCGAATTGAGTCGCCCTGGCTCATGCCGCAGAATATAACCGCTCAGTCCGATGATGGCTGCATCGTACTCAAAGGAAAAATCGACGGCATTTCAACTGTTGTTATTTCTATGGAAGCCGCCTTTCAGGGAGGCTCACTTGGTGAAGTATCTGGTGCCAAGATTTGCGCTGCCCTCGACCTTGCTTGCCGTGACAATCAAAATGGTATCAAAACCTGCGCGGTGCTTTTGTTGGAAACTGGTGGTGTCAGGCTGCCTGAAGCAAACCTGGGGCTTGCGGCAGTTGCTGAAATTGTGGCTTCATTGATTGCACTTCGCGAGCACGCACCGGTAATTTGTTTAAGTGCCGGCACTGTAGGCTGTTTTGGTGGTATGTCTCTCGTGGCAGCTCTTTCTAGCTATATGATCATGACGCCGGAGGGGCGGCTTGGTCTAAATGGACCCGAAGTTATTGAGCAAGAACACGGCATCGAAGAATTTGATTCACGCGACCGGGCTTTGATCTGGGCAATTGATGGTGGAGAGCAACGCTATTACACCGGTCTTGTTGATGCTCTGGTGAAGGATGATGTTGGCGAGATTCGCGAGTCAGTTCGCAAATATCTCAAAGCCGGAGTGCCGAAGCTTCACCGAAGTTCTCAAATTGAATTTTTCAAGAAAAGAATCGCAGCACTAAATACTGAAAAACAGTGGGACCCAGCTGATTTCCGCAAAGCCTGGCATCGGGAGAATCTAAATGAAAACAACTAATACACTGTCGACTCGCGGACGCGCATGGTTCACCGCGCTGACTGGGCAGTCAGGCGAAAAACGATCACCTGGTGATCCCGCCTCTGTACTTGTTGCCGATGCGCAGCTTGGTGATGAAGATGCTCGCTTCTTATGTGTTGTGCCAGATCCTCACGCCAGATTTCCTATGGCGCGTGAAGGTGAAGTCGGCCTTGAAGAAGCATATGCTCTAGCAAGCCACGTAAAGGAAGTTCTTGAAAGTCACAAATCAGGAAAGCGCCGGCCAATTATTGCCATTGTTGATGTGAAAAGTCAGGCATATGGACGTCGAGAAGAAACCGCTGCAATTTATCAAGCTGCAGCCTGTGCTTCTGATGCTTACGCCCACGCCAGAATGGCTGGGCATCCCATTATCACCCTGGTGGTTGGGCAGGCACTTTCTGGTGCGTTTTTGACTCATGGCTATCAGGCAAATAGAATACTTGCATTTGATGACCCGGGCGTGATTATTCATGCTATGCACAAAGAAGCTGCAGCCCGCGTAACCAGGCGCACAGTCCAGGAATTGGACAAGCTTGCCGAAACTATCATTCCGTTGTCCTATGATATAAAAGATTTCGCAAAGCTTGGCATTCTTCATGAACTATTGAAAGTGAAAAATGTAGAGCAGGTTCAAGGTGACGATCTATCCTATGTGAAGGAGCGGCTGCTGGCAGCTATTGAAGATGCTCGGGCTGGCTCTGTAGATTTAAGCGTCCGCTGGCTCTCGGCTGCAGCTGCCACCGCTCGTAGTGCAACATTAGCGACTCGTAAAGCAATGTTTGATCAATGGTCGGAGTGAAATTCACTTGTTTAAGCCGCATGACTTATTAGAAATTGAAGAGCCCGAGGCTTTGCGCGATTTCAATCAGGCTCCTGGCTGGGTCGGCAAGTCTTTAGCAGCGGCACCATTTCTTGTTGTGCGACGCAAACCGGCGCCTCCGGCAGAGGTTGCTGTTGGCGTTCGTGGCTTGTTGAGGGAAGAGCGTTGGGCTTCTTTTATTCACGAGTCTAAAATAAAATCGGTAATTGCACCTTTTGACCTCACGACTGCGTCTTTTGCAGATGTAGATCGTTTGTTGCGCTTTCCTGCTTTGTCGGCTCTTAAGGAGCTTGAACGAGAATGGCAGCAGCTTACTCTTAAATGGGGGCCGGGTGGCAGTGTAGGTTTCGAGCTTGCCTCAGGTTTTCCTTGCGTGACGATGTCTAGTGACCTGGACATTGTTCTATTTGCGCCAGAGCCTTTTACCCGAGAATTTGCCACAAACTTGCTCATGTCTTCGCGCGAAATATCCCAGTCAATTGATGTGATTGTTGAGGCTCCGCATGTGGCTTTCTCATTACAAGAATTTGCGATTTGTGATGCTGCTCCGATACTTTTGCGCTCGTCTAGTGAAACTCAATTCGGTCTTGACCCCTGGAATCCTCCGCGCTCGGCTGATGGTTCTTCCACTTGCCGAGAAAGTATTACACCGGCATGAATATTTGCTTTCTCTTTCCAGGTCAGGGAGCTCAGCGCCCGGGTATGCTTCACAGCCTTCCCGATAATGAGAGAATAAGTGCAATCATTCAGCAAGCCTCAAGCGTATTGGGGCGCGATGTGCTGGAGCTTGATTCGACTTCTGCGTTAGAATCAACGACTTCTGTTCAATTGTCTTTACTAATTTCTGGGGTCGCGCTTGCTTCTGCTTTAGAGGCAGAGGCTGTGCTGCCTTTTGCTGTGGCCGGTCTTTCCGTTGGTGCTTTCGCTGCTGCTGTAATTTGCAAGGCACTTAGTTTTGAAGACGCCCTTTTACTGGTTGAAAAACGAGGGCAATTGATGCAAGCTGCCTGTCCTGTCGACTACGGCATGTCTGCAATTGTCGGTTTGACAGAAAGAAAAGTTGCAGACCTCGTCGGCAGATGCAACTCAGAACAAAATCCGCTTTATCTAAGCAACGTAAATGGACTATTGCAAGTTACAGTATCGGGCTCTAATCAAGCATTAGCAAAAGTCGAAGCAGCGGCGCTGCAAGCAGGTGCGCGAAAGGCAGAACGGCTGAATGTTTCAGTGCCTTCTCATTGTGCCCTTTTTGATTCATGTGCAAAAGCTTTGCAGGAAGAGATTGATAAAACTAAAATGCAAAAGCCTGTTATTCCATATGTCGGCAACATCAGGGCTCGCTCACTGCGCAGCGCTGATGCGATCGCTCACGACCTTGCTAACAACATTGCCCACGGAGTGCGCTGGCACGATTCGATTGCTGTGCTGGTTGAATTAGGTACAGATTTATTTATTGAGATGAACCCGGGCAATATCCTCTCGCGCCTTGGCGAAGGGTCATTCCCGGAAAAGCGTTTTATTGCAGCCGAGGATGCCTCGCTGTCATACTTCAAGCGGTTTGTCTGAGTACTTATCTTCGTCGTTTTTTTCGTTTTGAATTATGCGCGGTCTTTGACTGTGATGATGCTTTTGCTGTGACAAGTTCTTTCTCTGAATTGTCTGAAGGCTCAGCTGTCTCATCGCCTGTGCTTTCTTCTGCGCTATCGTGTTGACTTTGAGAATCGTGCTTTTGCTCTTCGTCTGTCACTACTGTCATCTGTCCGTGAATATATTCCGAAATTGCAAAGTCGCCTTCGGGGGTAGTGCTTTCTGTAATTGAATCAATAGCGAGTTCTTCAACCATGACTGATTCTGCTTGTGGCGTGCTTTCAGCTTCAGGCTCTGCCGAATTCGTTACTGAGCTTTCAGTCGTATTGATGGTGGGAGCGTACTCATGCAATCTCAAAGCAAGTTGCCCTTCGAGATATCCTTTTTCGTAGCTCAATTTTTCAACTCGCTCAATCAATTTTTCAAGGAGGCTTTGCGGTCTTTTGATTACGATCTTGCGCTTTCCATATTTTGCCTTTGAGCGAATTTGTACGTTGCGAGATTTTTGCTTTTTCTTTTTGAACGATTGTTCTTGTTCTACATTTTCAAAAAACTGCTCTGTCTGAACTTCCTGAAGGTCTTGCCTTGTGGGGTCTGTTAATTGGAAAATCAGTTGGCTAATGTTTACGAATAGAAGCCCGTCTCTCTGAAAATAATCAATTTCTTTTGCCTTCACTAGTTTTGCTATTTTTGCAAGATCTACATCAAGGCTTTTGGCAGCTTCGGCTACAGAAATGTATGCGCTGTCGTCTGCTGTTTCGTAGACCGGGCTGCTGTGAATGGCTGGCTGCAGTTCGTTTTTATTGATTACAAATTCAGCTGTAGGACCTGATAGTTGAGCTGTCAAAATTGAGGGAGCAGTCACCAGTTCTATTGCTTCATCTACTGTCATGCCACTGGCTAGTATTCGACGCATAACATCAGTTATTTGACCAATAGTCAATTTGCCCTGGTTGAATAATTGTTGGAGATGAAGGGCATCCTTCAGTTGTGAGTATGTGATTAAACCGGCTTTTACGAATGTTTCGCCAATCAATTCTTCATTGACTATGCTTCGTTCAACCATTTCCAGAAGTTCAGATTCTGATATTAGATTGGACAGGACAAGAATTTCTCCGAGTCTGATGCGATTTAGTGGCTCAATGTGGATGGATTCGTAGTAACTCAACGAGGTCTCAATACTAATTCCGTTCTTCGCTGCGGATTTGAGGGCTTCGATAGCTTGTTCTCTCTCTATTATTTCGTCGCGCACTAGTTTTTGTGCGCTCAATGCCGAAAATGCCAGTGCGCTGCTAATTACTCCATCGAGAACTAGCGAGCGAGCAAGCGGCAGTCCGCTAGAGCCGAATGATGCCAGCCCTTTTGCCAGTTGCTCTGCCGTTATTATTTCGGCATCGAGGAAAAATTGTCCCAGTCTATTTGTTAGTTCAAATGTCTCTGTTTTCCAGCCCAGCTGTTTTAGGGCTTCCTTTAGACCAAGCCCGGCTGTATGCGCTAATTTCAAGGCATCGGCTGCCAGCTCTTCGCTGAGAAACTTGTCTCGAATTAGTGATTGCGCCAGAACGAGAGCCTGTACTGTTTGTTCATCGAGATGTCCCGAGCTGACGAGAACGCTGCCCAGGGGCAATCGTGTTGATAGCGAGATTGGAATTGCATCAGCAACGACTTGTCTGCTCAGCAGTTCTGACCTGACCAGCAGGTCTCCTATCAGGTATGTTGGCGACTTCTTGCTCATGACTAAAAGACTCGAATGGGGGATGGCCTAAACTAAATGTTCCCCGCAAGAAGCCCTTGTCTCGGTTAACGACAGCCTTTTTTCGAGCTTTTCCTTAAGATTTGGGCTTAGCCTGAGCATTCTGCCTGGCGCTTCGCTGATTCTTCGTGACTCTGGCTTTTTTATTTCAATTGCAGGCGCAATCCGGCGCAGCTTAAAAACGCTCTTTGGGCTTGAGCAGCAAATTGTTGATTAGCCAGCCCCAGAAAATCGCGAAATGCTCTTCCAAGAACTGTTTCTGGAACAACGCCCCAGCCAACTTCATTACTTACAACAATGAACTCTATGTCTGGTCTTTGTGCCATTGCATCAAGAAGCAGTTTTATTTGCGACATGATTTCGTTTTCTTTGTCGTATGGATTGCCTTCTTCCTTGCCACTGCCAGTAGTATCAATTAGCATGTTGGTGATATACAAAGATAGGCAATCAAAAATGGCGCAAGCATTTTCTGCGGGCAAGTCTGGAATTATCTGGTGCAGGTTGAATGCGGCATCTATTGTTTTCCAATCTCCTGGGCGGCGCGCGCGGTGCAGTTCAAGGCGCCTGATTTGTTCGGGGTCTTCGCCTAGTATTTGCATGCTGGCCAGATAGTAGACTGCTTTGCCCGATTTTGTGGCGAGCTCTTCAGCAAGCAAAGATTTTCCCGAGCGCACTGCACCAGTGATGAAGGTTAGATTTTTCACTTTTGATATGCTCTCCAATAATGATGCTTGTGGCCGGTGATCAAAAGCTATATCCTACAATTGCTTGAAAAGTTTTTGCTAACTGCGGTTTTTACTTTGCCCAGAGAAAGTCGCTCACCAGCCAGAAATTCGAAGAAAGGCCAAGATAGGCCTGTTGAACCTCATTATGATCATGAGGTATATCAGGCGTTTATGGCAGGCTATGTAAAACGTATAAACGATGCTACTTTGCGCGTGCCTGTCGGTGGAGTAAGAATTGGCTCTGCGAAATATTCCAGGCTGGCTCAAATAAATCTTCACACGCACATAATCACGTTCTCCCGATTTGCAATCGAGAATGTGCCAGAAAGAGGCCGGCGCTATTTAGTCATTCACGAACTATCCCATGTGAAAGAGCCGAGTCACAATAAAAGATTCTGGCAATTAGTCGCAGAGCACGAACCCAAATACAAAGAGATAGGAAAAGAGCTTGACCAGGCTTTTAAGCTAAATGTGCGGGCTGACCAGCGTATGGCGAAAAGCGGCGCGATAATTCAAGCCAGGCTCTTTCCTGCAAGCCGTCCTGACGACTGGAACAGCTTTAGAGACTCCCTTGAAGAGCCGCCCGATGAAGGTTGCGAAGAGCGCGATGATTACGATGACGCCGGGGAGACTTTCGACTCCAACATCGACCCTGGTCTACTTTATCCGCTTGACAGTGGGGTCAGGATGCCTGTGCAGACCGATTTCTTTGACTGCAACGACAGTGAGCTAGGCTCATGGCAGCAAATGGAAGGAGGTATCGTCCATGGTGGCTCTGATGACTTAGATGGTCTTGATGACGGTTACTTCGACCACCTCTAAATGCAATCGTGAACAAGTATTCACTGAATGTCGCTGCAGCTTTTTCGGGGCACAATTTGGCGAATTGGCTGCATTTAACCCCTTTGAGTCCGCCTCGAAAAGTCTCTTTATTATTTGCTTCCAATCTTACTCATTTCGCCTTCTATGGAATAGGGAGTAAAATGAGCGCTGGCTTTGAAAAGAGAGATTTTTTGTTATGGCGCACGATGTTAGACGAGTTGTAATAACGGGCATTGGAGCTGTGACTCCGGTGGGTATCGGCAAAGACGCCATGTGGAAAGCCTTGTTATCTGGCACCAGTGGCGCGGGACGCATTTCACAATTTGACCCTGATGAAATTGGGCTAGAAGTAAAAATTGCTGCAGAGGTCAAGGGGTTCGATATCGCAGACCACTTCGGTGACAAGCGGAAAATCGGCTCTATGCTCAAGGAAATGGACAGAGTGACTCTGTTTGCCATGACCGCTGCAAAGCTAGCTCTTGAAGATTCGAATCTTGATGTAAAGAACAGTCCAAACCCTGAACGCGTTGGAACCTTCATTGGCACTGGCGTTGGTGGACTTATAACTACAACAGCCGACCATATCAAACTGATGGAAGGTGGTCCTAAGAAAATCGGTTTGCGTTCCATCATCCGTTTAATGCCTAATGCTCCTTCGGGGCAGGTTGCCATCGAATTTGGTGCCAAGGGCAGAGCGAAAAGTGACGCTACGGCGTGCGCCAGCGGGCTAGACTCTATGTTTGATGCTTACATGTACATCAAAGATAATCGCGCCGACGTGATGATTTCCGGAGGCACTGAAGCCTCGCTAAATCCTTTTGCCGTAGCATCATTTGGAAATATGATGGCGCTTTCAAAACGCAACAATGACCCGCTTACAGCAAGCAGACCCTTCAGTATTGACCGCGATGGTTTCGTTTTGGGAGAAGGTGCGGTTATCCTGATTCTCGAAGAGCTTGGACATGCGCTACGTCGCAATGCTCCGATTTATGCTGAAATTGTCGGTGGTGGCGCCAGTTGTGATGCAACGCATATTGTTGCTCCGGACGAAAACGGTGCCGGTGCAGCTCGTGCAATGAGAGAAGCGCTTCGTGATGCTGACCTTGATCCTACTCAAATCGATTACATAAATGCTCATGGAACTTCCACTCCATTGAATGATGCCCGCGAAACACTGGCTCTAAAATCAGTATTTGGCGCACATGCTTACAAGCTTGAAATATCGAGCACAAAGTCTATGGTTGGTCATCTTCTCGGAGCTGCGGGTGCAATTGGTGCAGCTGCTACTGCGCTTAGTTTCAGAGACCAACGCATACACCCAACTACTAACTTGCACAATCCAGATCCTGAATGCGATCTCGATTATGTGCCCAACGTTGCACGCGATACAGTGCTGAAGCATGCGATGGTAGAAGCGCTTGGTTTTGGCGGACATAATACTGTTTTGGTTTTGAAAAATTACGTCGCCTAAACTCAGTTTTCTGCTTATTATTTTAGTTTTGCAGCGGAACCAGCTTTAGAAGTCTGCGTCCTTCATCGAGTGAATAAATACCTTTTGCAATGCAATTGAAGGAGATCACTTATGAAGTTTTCGAAGATGCCTTTACTCGTCATGTCTGCGCTGTCGCTGTTGTCTGTTAGTCAGCCAAGCTTTGCCGCAACCACTGAGGAAATAGCTAGGGGTAACTGCAACACTTGTGCCACCGCTTGTGATGACACCATCAAGTACTGTGGAAAGTTCAAAGACAACCGTTCAAATCCGACTGTTATAAACTCTTTGCGTGACGCCTCAATCGCTTGTCGCATGACCGGTGCTTTTCTAGAGCACGGTTCTGCCTTTTCAAAGAAATCTGCTGCCTTGTGTCTTGAAGCTTTGACTCAATGCACGAAGTCATGTGAATCATTCACCAAAGACAACAATATAAAAGCATGTGCAGACGAATGCCGTAAGACTACCGGCAACTTGAGCAAAGTAATCGAGTCCAAGTAGTCGACTTTATACTAGTGAATTCTCTTCAGTATTAGTGCTAGAGCTGCTTGTAAAAGCTGTGCTTGTTGCAGTTTGCTGAGGGTCTACTTTTGTGTTGTTAGCAACTGCATTGGTGCTGATTACTGCAGTCTGAGCCATGACGGCTGCGCCACCGCCGTTGCGATCTGGATTCTGCTTTTCTGCAGCTTCAGAGTTGGCAGTTGGTCCACCATATCTGCTGTTGGCGCCGCTGGATTGTGTGTTGGGACCAACTACGAATGCGTAATTTTTGGACATCAGTGAACTTGCTGAGTTTGGATCGATGCTGGCACTGCCACCACCTCTGATGGCAGTAGATTTGTTGCCGCCTGGACGATAAGCAATCGGAGCTGACAAGTAAGGTCCGTCGTTTGATCCTCTTGTTGCCGGCATTCTGGTTTTTGTGAAGTCAAATCCAGGCAGTGATGGCTTGTCTTGTTGTTCGCTGCCCGGTGTGCGATAAACCGGTCTGTTAGCTATTTGTTGTGCGGCAGACTTACCTTCATCAAGCACAACATGTCCAGGACCACGTTGGTAGTAGACATAATCTGCGTCAACGCCATAAGTAGAACGGTTTTGTTTGCGAATTGCTTCGCGGGTGTCTTCCTGAATCGGTTTGCCCATTGGCTCTTTTGAATTCAGATAAGGAGTTGAAGCCTGCGCTGTTTTTACTTCGTCGTGAGCCTTGCGCAATTCTGCTTCTGTTTGCTTTTGCTCAAGCTTTGCCTTTTCTTCCAGGCTGGCTTTGCGCTCTGCTTTTTGCAGCTCTTCTTCCATGCTTTGACCAAGTGATCTGATCATCGCATGGACATCTAAGCCAATTACAGTTGCGCCAAGAACCTGCGCATAGTGATTTTTGATGAAGTCAATTGTTTGACCTGTGAATGAATCACGCGTGCGAGCAATATAGTTTGCTGTAACCAGTTCTTCATGTGATTTGCTGAGTCGCAATAAGGCATTCTCAAGTTCTGACTGAGCGCCTTTGCTCTTTTGCAGCAACTGTGCCAGTTCTGCAGTGTTGCTCTTAAGTTGCTTCAATGCTTCAAACTGACTGCTTGCAAGCTCTGCACTCATCATGCCTTGAGCTGAACTGCGCATCTGTTGCAAGAGTTCTTGTGCTCTGCCTTGCACTGCTGCAGGCAGGCTGCTGATGCGTGCGTCTGCAGTTGATAGAAGCTTCTCGATGCTTTGAGCCGTGTCGCTAACTGCGCGCGATACAACTGCATTGCGGGCTGATTCCAGCGCTATTCTTGTTGTAGCGCTTAGCTCTGGTGCTTCGATGTTTATTTTGCTTATTGCATCTTTGAGGTTGTTATAATTTTGAACGGTTGGATTTTCTTTGAAGAGGTTCAACTGTGTCTTAGCATCAGTTATTCCCGGCACAGAAGCAGGGAGCTTGTCTAGCTCTCTGCTTAGATTTTGAATTTGAGCGTGCTCGCTGGGTGCCACCATTCGTGGTGTATCTTTCGGTAGCACTGTGCTGTCGCTGGGTGCGTGCGTGTTTGGTGCAAGATCTGTGTTGCGTATTGTGGGCTCACCTGGTCTTGCTGGCGTATCAACCGTGCGCGGTGGCTGCGGCTCTGGCGTATTGACACGAAGATGGTCTGGTACGTCTGTTCTAATTGTTTGTGGGTGAGTGTCGACCAGTGGTTTTGGCTCGACTCTTGGAGGTGGATCAAGGTTGCGCGGAACGACTTTTGTTTCTGGGTCAACAAAAGGTTTCGTTTCAATTGCTGGCTGATGATCAACAACCTTTCTTGGGTCAACCGGAGTATCTACAACCTTTGGTTCAACCTTGGGATCAACTTTTGGCTCAACTTTTGGCTCAACCTTTGGCTCAACCTTGGGTTGGACATTTGGTTCGGCATCCAGTTTTGTTCTATGATCTGGAGCGACTTCATTTGGCTTCAGGTCAACTTTCTTTGTGCCAGGCTCAAGTGGCTCAACCGTGTGCAGGTTGGGTTCTTCGCCAGGAACTTTAACTTCTGGTTCTGTTTTTACTATTTTGTTTGAATCAGGTTTTGCGATCGGCTCATTTGGATTGGCGAGCGGCTCTGTTGTCTTAACCTTAGGATCTTTTGGATTTAATACTGGTTCGTCGAGTTTTGGTGCATGCGTGTCAGCCAAATGCTCAGCAGGCTTCAATTCTGCTGGCTTGGACTCGATCGGCTTTAGCGGTTCCTTCGTTGCTGGAACTCTATCCTTTAAAGCAGTTTCCGGATTTGTTTCGGCCAGCTTTGTTTCAGCGGCTGTATGTGGCTCTGGTTTGGCTGGCTGAGCATCGTGTCCGGCTGGTGTTTTGCTTTCGCCTGCAGGTGTTTTGGTTTCGCCTGCTGGGCTGGTGCTTTCGCGAGGACTGCTGACATTTTCTCTTAGCGGTTCTGCTACTTTTTTGTTTGCCGGTGCTGGTTCAACTGTTTGCGGATGCACTTCAGTTGTGTGCGGAGCCGTTTCACGCGGAGCCTGCGGGCCAAGTTCCTGAACAGGTTGCGTCTTAATTTCGCGAGCAGGTTGCGGGCCAACTTCGTGAGCTGGCTGCAGTTTCACTTCATGGGCTGGTTGTGGCGGCACTTCGCGCACAGGTGCTTTCACTTCAGCCAGTGGCTGCGGGTGAACTTCTTTAGGCGCTTGAGGTGTAAATTCTCTGGCAGCTGGACTCTTAAGCGAAGCTGCGGGTTCTAATTTTGGAGCAACTGGTTCTTTAACCAGGGCTACTGGCTCGCCCAGGCGCGGCGACGGAACTTTGCTTGCAAGTCCATCAAGGCGTGTTTCCAGATTTCTGGTTAAATTGCCCAGCTCGGCGCGGTTGCCTGTGCCGAGTTTGACTGCCATCGTTTCGGCAGTCGAAGCAGTTCCTGTTTCGGCTGAGGCTAGAAGTTTGTTTGTCTGAACTATGCGCTGTTCGATTGATGCGCTGCCTGTTACAGCCTGCGTTTCAGCCTTGCTTGCCAGACCCTTTGTGCCTGCCCCCAGCAAGAAAGCGTTGGAAGCCAAATTACCCCAGGCAGCTCCTGCTTCGCCTGCGCCCTTTTGACCTATGAGTGCAGAACCGAAGTCTTTAGCCATTGTCACGGCGATATTCGGGTTTGAAGCTAGAGTCTTACCGGCTGTGCTAACGTCTTTGGCCAGCCCAAGTGGATTTCTGATTGAATCTAAAGTCTGGTTGGCAATGTTGGTCAGGTTATGCATCGCACCGTCTGCGACGTTGAGTCCGAAGTCGGTAACCGAATTTCCTGTTTTGATCGCTTCGTGGCGTTTGACGGTAGAGCTGGTATCCAGCAGCTGCGACTTGCTGAGCCCTACTATGCCTGAGCTCATGGGGTTGAACGGATGGGCGGCCGGACTCAGAGCTGCTAGCTTCGTCTCTTTGCTAGAGGCGTCACTTAACAACTTTTCGGCCGTAGCCAAATGCTGGCTCGTGCCTAAAGAATCCACTGGTGGATGGATTTCAGGTTTTCCATCTCCTGCTGACATCGCTTAAACCGCTGTTGCTTATCCTTGCTTTGTTTCTACGTTCTACCGGGAGCCCTTATTTGCTTACTGACATGTATCCGTTCGCTTCAATTATTGGACAGTTTTAAGGACCAATCTGAAGAGCTTATACAAGTTTCTTCTAAAAAACTTATCCGGTCAGTGGGAAATCTACGAAGAAAAGACCATATATTTTTTATCCAATCTGCCCACCAGTTGCCGCATACGCCTTTTTATTTCATTCCACATTCAGAACAGAATTAACATAAACTGCTGATTTTGCTGCTTCTCCGGGTTTTTTCGCTAAGCTTCTTACTCTGCAAAGGTGAATTTGATGGGACTTGGCGAAGACATAAGAAACATTCTGGACAAAGACCCGGCGGCGCGAAGCTGGCTAGAAGTACTTCTTTGTTATCCAGGTGTGCATGCCATTCAGATATATCGAGTCGCCCACGTCTTTTACGACGCCAAGCTTTATACTGCCGCCCGTTTCATTTCACACATCGGACGCATGCTGACAGGCATAGAAATCCACCCTGGCGCCAAAATCGGGCGCAGGGTTCTGATCGATCATGGCATGGGTGTCGTAATTGGCGAAACTGCCGAAATTGGTGACGACTGTGTCCTCTACCAGGGAGTTACTCTGGGGGCTGGTCGAGAAGCTCGGGAAGGAGCGGCGACTAGAGGTGTCAAAAGACATCCGACGTTGGGTAAAGGTGTCATTGTCGGCAGTGGAGCCGAAATTCAGGGTGCATTAAATGTAGGCGATAATGTGCGCGTGGCATCTGGCTCTATCGTGATGAGAGACGTGCCTCCTGATTCGATTGTTGTCGGCGTACCCGGGCGAGTAATTTATCGCGAAGGCAAAAGGGTCGAAGAAAAAGCACCGGATATTGAAGCCGAGGCCCTTAAGAGTATGAAATTAAGAATCGACGAACTTGAAAAACGGCTGGAGCCGTTCCTTTCAGGTTCTCAGCCGTCACTCAAAGTCGACAGCAAAACTAATGTTTCTTCGATGGAAGGTTTCGAGGGAATCATGGATGCAAGCGCTGGCAAGGAAGAAGAAGATCCTGTCGAAGTTTTTTTGCATGGTGCTGGAATCTAAGCTGGCAAAACATTTTATCGGGCACCGAATCAAATTTTGTTCTTGAGCAAAGCTCGCTTCGGTTCAGGCTGTGGAGTGGGTACAATAAGATGGACTTGTTGTACTTTAGGCTTTGAAGGGATAAAGCTAATGGCAGAAACTGAGCTTGAAAAAGCATTTGGTACCTTGGCTGAGGCGCTCACGCTCACGGAATCAGAGATTGGGGAAGAAATAAATGTCATTCAACAGCAAATTGAACAGCTGAAAGAGCGAATTGTTGAATTGAATGGCCGGCAGCAAACTTTGTCGCACGACAGAGGTTCTATTGCTGAAATGTACAAGCGTTATTGCGGCGAAAATGGTCAAGCTATGGAGTTGTAAACTCCCAGCCGATAAGGATTTTTCATGGCAGGAGATTTGTGTCCATACTGCGGCACTTTGCTGACTAGTTCGCTGAAGTTTTGCGTTAATTGTCGTCGGTCTGTAACCGAGGATAAGATCAAACAAGCGAATGCTGCTGGAATACGTTCTTCGAGCCTTGATGATGACGAAGATGAAACCAGTAAAGAAAAGCGTTATCGTCTATCGAAAGGCAGCTCTTACGATGGGCTGCGCTCGGCGCGTACTTTTTTCATGACCATTACATCGCTAGTTTCGATCATTTTTGTTTATTACTGCGTGATGAAATTTGTGATTCATCAGCCTATTCCTTTCGAGGATGAAATCAATAAGCTGGTTGCCGATTTTCAGGCGCAGCACCACTAACAGTTAGTGTCTATTGTTGGCTGTCTGGAGAAGCTTTCGAAGATTCTCCGCTTTCGTTTGTTTCTTCCGCAAAACGCATCATTCCGTTTGCAAACAACATGCCGATATCATCATAGGTCCACTGCTTTTTTACAGTTGGCGAATGGTGCAAATCGGCTCGCACCACTTTGTCTCCTGCGCCTGTAATTTCGTAAGTATATTCTTTGTCGTAGAATGGTGGCACTTTAACTATGAGAAGCTGTCCCTTCTTTAGTTTATTTGTGTCTACGATTACTCTCTTCTTTGAAGGGCGCATCGAATAGTCCCGCCATATTGTGTTCGCTCTGCGTACTTCGCTTCCGTCTCGCTTCGAATCTTCATCGTATTCGCGCGACTCCGCTGATCATCTGGTTCCAATCTTGATCGTACCCGCGCGACTCCACTCATCAGTTGCTTCTTATCTCTATTGTAGGGGCGACGCCATGCGTCGCCCGTTTATTTAGCACTCAATGCCAGCTGCTCTTCACCAATCTTGCATTTAATTTCGAAGCTGCTTCCTGCCATCATTTGCATCATTTTTGCATCGCGCATAAGTCTTTCAACCGGATATTCTTTTGAATAACCATAGCCGCCATAAATCTGCACAGCGTCTGTTGCGCAGGCAATGGCCGCATCTACGGCAAATGCTTTTGCACTAAGCGCTTGAATATAATCTTTACTGCCATTGTCGTAAAGGCTTGCTGCTTTCCATGTCATCAGGCGGGCGCATTGAGCACTTTTGGCAATATCTGCCATCATAAATCCGACTGCCTGGTGTTTGCCGATTGGTTTGCCGAATGTTTGTCGTTCTTTTGAATAACGCAGTGAATGTTCTAAAGCTGAGCGCATGAGTCCGGTTGCGTGCGCCGCTATTATTGCTGCGCTTATGCAGCTAGATTCTAATATCAAGTTCTTTCCGTTGCCTTCTTTGCCCAGCAAATTGGAATTGTTAAGCTCGACATTTTTGAAATCGATGCTGCAAATGTCTGCGCATTTTCTGCCAAGCTTAGAAAGCTGTGCACCGCAGGTAATACCAGGCAGATTTTTGTCAAAAATGAATACAGAGCTTGCGTCGCTATTTTCCAGCTGTGCTAGAACTACGTACCAGCTTGCATTCTCTCCATTTAGTGCCACCAGGTTGTCTGCGCTGAGAATGTATTTGTCGCCACTTTTGCGATAGCTCGCGGCTGCAAGCGGAAAGGAGCCGCCGTCTGAGCTGCCTGCAAAACAATAAGAAGCCAGGCTTGCTTCTGCGCAGAGTTTGCCGAGATAAGTTTCCTTTTGTTCTTCGCTGCCGCCAAACAAAACAGGAGCTATGGCAAGTGCGTTGCCCTCGAATATTGCTGCGACTCCGCCTGATGCTGCGCCGGCTTCTTCGGCCATCACTGCGCAATCCCAAAGTGATAGTCCGAGTCCGCCAAATTTTTCAGGAATTAGCGTGGTGGCAAGACCCAGCTCCCAGGCAGCTTTGTACAAATCTTTCGGAAATACTGCATCGTGATCTAGCTTTTCGCTTTTGCTTGCAGCTTCATTTTGGAAAAAGTCTTGCGCCAGGTTTTGATACTCTTTGCTTTCATCGCCCAGAAATAAGTCTGTCATTTTCTTGCCCGCTAAGTGCCTAAGCTGCTTATTCTAGCGCTCTCAAATTGTTTGCACATTGATTATCACAAGCATTTATTTGGCAAAATTTGCGCGACCAAAGTCCCACTCGACAACCCCGATTTGCAATGGCTCATAAACGCCCGCGGTCGAATTGTGGAGTCTTACATAAAATTCAACGATTATTCGTTTAGATTTAGGCTTCCGCAAATCGTTGCGTGACAAGCTCTAAGACCAAACAAAGTTTGACTCTAAAATCTGGCTCAGAAAAGCATGGCGCTTGTCAGGTTACACTTTGTCCAGCGCTTCTTGACCTCATTCAAAAGACTGGTCATCATAGCTGCGGAAAGGAATTGTTCAGCATGACTTTAAAAATAGCCCCATCAATTCTTTCGGCGGATTTTTGCAATCTTGCCAGAGACATAAAGAAAGCCGAAGACGGCGGCGCTGACTTCATTCATGTTGATGTCATGGATGGTCATTTCGTTCCGAATTTGACTATTGGGGCTCCTGTCGTCAAGAGCATTCGAAAGAATACCCATTTGCCTTTAGATGTTCATCTTATGATTGAGCATCCCGATCGTTACCTTGAAGATTTTGCCAAAGCCGGCGCGAACTATTTGACTGTGCATTCCGAAGCTTGTGTGCACTTGCAACGTACTCTGGCTGAAATTCGCAGGCTTGGTATGAAAGCTGGCGTGGCTCTAAATCCGGCTACGCCGCCGGAGCATTTGAAATATGTTCTGCAAGACATTGATTTGGTTTTAGTTATGTCGGTTAACCCCGGTTTTGGTGGGCAGAAATTCATTTCGGAAGTAGTGCCGAAAATTACTGCAGTGCGAAAAATGTTTGATGAGGCAGGCTTCAAAGATGTCCTCATTTCAGTCGATGGCGGTATAAACCCCGAGACTGCAAGAATAGTTTCAGAAGCTGGCGCTTCATTAGTTGTCGCCGGCAATAGTGTTTATGGTTCCCCCGATGTTGCTGCAGCAATACGCGATATTCGCGCTGCTTCAGCCAATCTCAAAGCGGGGGCCGCGTAGGCTTCCATTCTCAAAGGAGTTGCAGTTGTGGCGAAAAAGCATTTACTAGGTCTGGCAGTTTTACTCTGTTTGAGTCCCTGTGCCTATGCGATGGATGACGAAGACAAGGATAAGGACGACTGGATTGTCGACACTTCCGAAATCGGCAAATCGAAAAATGGCATTATCCGCAATGACCAGATTCTCGAAATGGGCGTGCCTACCGCCAGTGCGCTGCAGTTGGAAGGTGAAAGCTCGTTGCGCATGGGTCAGTTAGACCGCGCAATTGTTGCACTGCAAAGAGCAATTGAGTTGGCGCCGATGGATGCAGACAAGCGACTTTTGTATGCTGAAGCTCTCGAGAAGAAGCTGAAAACGCAGAAAGTGAAAGACCGCGACCCGCGTTTTTACAACTTCGTTGTGAAGCAATGGTATTACATCTTGCAAAAAGCAGATTTCCCAGACCAAAAAGTGCAAGCCGGCAGCCACCTTGTTCAGCTGACTGGAAGCGCTCCTCGCATGTTTGAGCGTCCACACAAATATTTGGCTCGCGTAATGCTGCCGGAAGATGGTTCTAAGAAAGTCATCATTGGTGGCGAAAAAGCGGCCGCCAAGAAAGTTGCTTTGAAAGAAAAGAAAGACGAATTGAAAGATCCGCCAAACTTCTAAGTAAAAGCACAATCAAGCATTCTCGAAGAGCCTGATCATTTGGTCAGGCTCTTTACTTTCTCGTAGAACTCAAATAGCGAAGTTCTGGGGCTTACGCTTTTGTACGACCTGGATCTTCAATTGGGTGATGCAAAGACTTGAGGGGGGATCCTTGATAAAAGCTGGAGTTCTGGGGGCTGTCTTTGTCTTTGTAGTAGGATAAGACTAATGGGGTCTTGATGCTTTCCTTGGGAGATGGGTGATGTATTTCAAGCAATTCTTTTTGGGCTGTCTGGCGCATGCTTCTTACCTCATTGGTGATGAAGACAGCAAAGTTGCGGCAGTGATAGATCCTCAGCGTGACATCGACCAATACCTCAATGAAGCTGAGGCACAAGGTCTCCAAATCAAATATGTTTTGCTAACGCACTTTCATGCCGACTTTCTTGCCGGGCATCTAGAATTGCGCGACAAGCTGGGTGCAACCATCATGTTGGGAGTGCGGGGTGCTGCCGACTATGATTTCACTCCCTGCAAGGACGGCGATAAGCTCGTTCTTGGCGATCAAGTTAGTTTCGAGTTTCTGGAAACCCCCGGGCATACTCCCGAAGGTATCTCGATATTGGTGCATGACCACAGCAAAGGCACTTCGATGCCGTGGGCTGTTTTGACCGGTGACACGTTATTTGTCGGTGATGTTGGCCGTCCGGATCTTCTCGCTTCGGTCGGCGTTTCTCCCGAGCAGTTGGCTTCGATGCTTTACGACTCTCTTCATCACAAATTGATGCCGCTACATGATGATACCCTGGTATATCCGGCTCATGGAGCTGGTTCAATGTGTGGAAAAAATCTGGGCAAAGAGTCGTTTTCTACCATTGGTCAACAGCGCAAATTCAATTATGCGTTGCAGGTAAAAGACAAAGACGAGTTTATCAAATTGCTTTGCGCCGATCAGCCTGAGACGCCTGCTTATTTCTCGTACAATGCGACTCTCAATAAGCAAGAGAGGCAGATGTTGAGTGAGCATCTTCCTAAAGCTATGACGCCTTTGTCTGTCGAAAAAATGCTTGACCTGGTCAAAGAAGGCGCCGTAGTGCTAGACACAAGAGGGCCTGCTGAATTTGCTAAAGGTCATTTGAAAGGAAGTATCAATATTGGGCTTGGTGGTAATTATGCGACATGGGCAGGCACTTTATTGAGCCACCATGTGCCGATTGTGATGGTGGCAAATGCAGGCAAAGAAGAAGAAGCTGCAGTTCGTCTTGGGCGCATCGGTTACGACAATGTTATTGGTTATGTAGATGGCGGGCCGCCGGCATTTCTCTTTCGCGACGAATTGGTCGGGCGTGTAGAGCGGCTCTCAGCTAACGAATTGCGCCAGAATATCGAGGCTGAAAATCCGCCGCTTGTGCTTGATGTGCGCACTCAAAATGAGTGGAACGACAAGCACATAGAAGGTACTTTAAACATTCCTCTAAATCAGCTCAACAAGAGAATAAACGAAGTGCCAAAAGACCGTCCTCTAATTATTCATTGCTTGAGCGGATACCGCTCTATGGTGGCAGCTAGCATTCTTTCTAATCACGGTTTTGAAGGAATTCGTGACCTTGCCGGCGGTATCAATGCCTGGATAGATGAGTCACTTCCAATCGTGCGAGAAAAAGCAGGAACGGCCTGCGCAGGTTAGTGCAGCGGAGCGCTATTATTCTTTTGGGCTTTCCGATTTCTTGCTTCTTGCTTTTCGTATGATGAAGAGCGTGCTGTTGATCAAAAATCGTATAGTACCGTAAATGGTGGCAACTGTTCCGATAATCAACCATGACCAGGCTGGGTGATATTCAGCTAGATGCTTCTTTATTGCCCATGTTTGTGCAGGCAGAGCCGAGTCTGGAATATTGGTCAAGACAAGCAAAATGAAGCCGATTGCGGCTGTGAATAGGCCAAATGTAATCCACAAAATGCTGTATGGGCAAAGCCAAATTAGGGGAAAAAATCCAATTAATAGCAATGCATCAGGTAGCCAGATTAAGTTAGAGCTTGGCGCTATGGCAAAGCTCATTGCGATGCTAAGCAACCAGAGCCCTATGGCGCTCCAGCCGGCTATTTTACGCTTGGTGGATTTTTTTGATTTATTCTCGGTGTCGCCATCATGTTCCGGCATGTTTGCCCTGTGCCATGTTCTTGATCAAGTTCATCAATTCTTTGCCTTCGGGGGGCACGTCGTTTGAGCTTCTCAACCTCGTTAGCATGAATTCGGCAAAACCGACTTTATCGAAATCACCCAGCCCTCGATTTCGCCAGAGGCGATTTAAGAGCTCGGTGCGTCTGTTTCCACTTTGAAGGTCTTCCGTCAGCAGCAGCTCTGAGGCGCCCAGGCTTTGCAGGTAAATATTCAAGTTGTCCAGGATTGATTCCTGGGTGAATGTGTCTTCAATTTCGCCCGCGTTCCAAATGTGCAATCTATCGTTGCTGCGCAGAACTTGTTCTATCGTTTCAATCTGTTCTGTGGCGTCTTTGTCGATGACGCAAAGAATTGGAAGACGTGTCAAATCGCGCATTTGCAAGTACTTGCGAAGAACCTGTTTAGCGCCGCCGCAAGACACAAATGTAATGGATGGATCGCCTGGTTTAGATCCTGAAAGTGCTAGAAATCGAGGTAGCAAAATTGCTTCTGTGTTTCCTTCCACAAGCACAAGCAATGATGGAATGAAATTTGATGGCACCTTCTGGCGCACTTCGCGCAGTCGGCGTTCAAATTCACCGTATGCAGACATGGCAGTTGAAGCATTCAGGTGCAAGTTCATGCGGTCTAGTCTATTCATGAATGAGGCAACAAAATCGGCCAGCGGGTCGTTTGCCCAGGGTCCGAATGATTCTAAAATGCGCCAGTATGGAACGACATTCCAGGCTTGAGACAGGCAGGCAATTTGTGCGGGAGTTGGGTCTGCGCTTAAGACCTGTCTGCCAATTTCAAAGAATACTTTGTTGCTTTCTGTTTGTTCTTCGTCGCTTTGCGAGAGGAACCACAAGTCGAAATCTGCAGATTCAAATTGCAGCAAATCATGCATAGCTAAAATGAGGTTGAAAAATCTCGCCGGAAGATCTATCAACTCTTCGGGCGTGCCATAGACTTGTTTGAAACAATCTTGTTGCTGGCTTAGAGGCAGTTTCGTCAGGTCGCGTGCTTTTCCATTAACATTGCGCGACACCTGCGTAATCAGTTTTGTCCATCGACTTGAAGGTTCTTCAAATAGGAGGCAGCGCTGCAGGCATGACCAAATTTGATCAAGACTTGCTGATTTGAAGCTTAGCGCTGAATTCTTGAGGTCCTTTTCTGCCGGCAAGATGAATTTCTAAGCAGGGAACGCAATAATCCTAGCATAATTAGCGTGCGGGGGCAGTATTCGAGTTATTTTGCCAAAGATTCCCAAGCACCCAAAGCCATTGCTCTGTTGCTTGTGGATCGCTGTCCTCCCCTGCGGCGCAGGCAGCTCTGCATGTAGCCGTGAGACCGCCTCCTGTGGGAAGACTACGTAGAATTTTTGTGTAAACTTCAACACTTACATGACAAGAATTCTCTTTGCTAATTTGGCAAAAAAGGTTATTCTAGATCTATGAAGCTATAAGTACACCGCCAACAGATTTGTCCGGTCCGCCAGGATCAGCAATTGCTGTTGGTTTTTCGTTTGCGTTTTTTCGCAAATCAAGGTGTATGTGTAGTTTGCCGAGGGATCTATCATGAGTTCGAGTTCTACAGATTTGGAGTTGCTAGACATAGTGACTCCACATAAATCAAAAGAAGACGAGGCAATCGTCAGTGGCTCTCTATGGAAAGCCATCTGGCAGCTGTCCTGGCCTTTATATCTCAACATGATGATCATTGCAGTTGCCACCATGTCTGAGGTCTGGGTAGGAGGTCATCTTGGCTCTGCAGCGCAAGCTGCCATAGGTCTTGGTGGACAAATTTGGTTCTTCATGATCATCCTGGTGGTTGCACTTTCGGCCGGGACAAATGCTCTCGTGGCGCGTTTTTGGGGCGCAGACGACAGACCCAACGCAATTATGGCTGCCAGGCAGTCACTGATGTTTTCAGTGTTTTTTGGAATGTTCTCATGCGCGGCTGGTTTGCTCATTTGCAGACCTTTGCTTAGACTTCTGGGTGCAAGCCCTGATGTTGAGCAGTTGGGCTGGGATTTTCTCAAGTTTGATATGGTCGGCCAGATTCCGATTACTGTGCATTGGGTTTCTAACTCAATATTCAGAGCCAGAGGCAATACTATTTTGCCAATGCTCACGATGGTTCTCGTGGTGGCAATGGTTGTGACGCTCAATTTTGCATTGTGCATCTATCCGTTTCACATCGGCATCTCTGGTTTGGGCATGTCCTGGACAATCGCCAGCATTCTTGGTGTGGCTTTATCTCTCTATTTCCAGAGCCGGTCTGAAATGAAAGAATGTCTTTCACTTAAGGGCCCAGGCTTTTCGAAAGACTGGTTTATCCGCATCATGAAAATCGGTATTCCGGCTTGTGTCCAAGACCTTGCTTGGGTTGGTGGAAATTTCATTCTCCTCTATATTCTTGCAAGGACGATGTATCCCACTGAATGCGAAGCTGCCTGGGCAATCGGATTGCGCATTGAAGAAACGCTGGGTGGAATGCCTATCTATGCTTTGAACGCTGCTGTCGCCACAATCGTGGGACAAAATCTAGGCGCCAAAAAGCCCGATCGTGCAGAACGTGCAGGCTGGTTGGTTACCGGTACGGGAGCCGCCTACAATTTGCTTGTTGGCATCATATTGTTTTTCAGTGCTCAAGCTGTAGCATCAATGATGAGTAAAGACCCGCTCGTAATCAAGTATTCAACTGAATACTTGCAAATCGTCGGATTGTCTCAGCCATTTGTCGCCATCTGGTTGTGTCTTGTTGGCGCTCTGCAAGGTGCTGGTTATACAAAGTGGCCGATGATAGCTACTATCATGGCTCTCATTGTTTTCCGTCTGCCGTTGGCATGGTTTCTCACCATCACTTGTAGCATGGGGCCCGCCGGCACCTGGATAAGTCTGGCTTGCAGCTCTGTGCTGGTAGGATTGGCACTTGTATGGCAGTTCAAGCGTGGCACATGGAAAACGCAAGAAGTTTGAAGTCCCAAGTAATTTACATTTGGGATTTCATTCTTGCTTAGAACAACGTCTGCTTTGCTGGTTTCACCCAGAGATTGGGGTAGTTTTCGCGAATGCTGAAAGCCTCTTGATTGCGGCTGACAATGAGATGATCTAAGAGCTCTACGCCAAGCAGGTTAGCTGCTTTGATAAGTTGCTCTGTCGTGTCGATGTCTTCATTGCTGGCAAACAATCGTGAGCCTGATGGATGGTTGTGGCAAACTACGATTGCATAACTGTTTGAGAGAATGGCAGCTTTAAATACTTCTCGCGGGTGAACAAGACTCGTGGATACTGTGCCATGAGAAACTTCGTGAACACCGATGACTTCATGCCGGGCATTTAAGTGAAGGCTCACAAAATGCTCTTCAGGGGCTACCTTAAGTGGATCGAAAAATTGGGCTGCATCTTGAGGGGTTTTTATTGCCACTGGCTCTGGCAATTTTGTGCCTTCTTGCACGAGACAAAGTTTGAGCTGTGGAATTTTGTATTTCATTTGTCCTTTCAGACTTGTAGTTGAAGTCGCCATTGTTGAACCTCCGATGGGGGTATTTTAGAGCAACTGCGTTTGCTCTCTGTTTTTGCTAATTTGATTTCAAATGAATGCCTGCTCAGACCTTCATGCGGAAAGTCTGAGTATTGCTTCGACAATAATTTTTCGCGACAACGAAAAATTTTCGACGCGTAAATTGCTACCTACTCTATTAACGAAAAAATGTTGCCATGAGTTCAACGTATTTTGAAATTTGGGAAAAAAAGTTTTTCTGACACGGATTTATTGATTTGATTTCGCAGTTTTTCAAAAAAGTGTGCCCAAAAAGTGGCTTGCCAAGAGGTTGCCGATTGCCTTGATGTAAGGCTTTTGAGCCGTTGTTAGATTGCATGTCTTGCTATTAGCCCGAATTAAGATGGGCAGGAGCGGCTTCGCCTGTGCTATGTTGGTTAATTGTCAATCCCGGCAGAGGTCTAGAAGCCAGTGCATCGCAGGAAAGCGGCTAATGTTCGAGTCGGCAATCTTCATATAGGCAGTGATTATCCTGTTTTGGTGCAGTCGATGACCAACACTTCGACTGAAGACCCTGAGAGCACCGCCGCCCAGGTTAAAGAGCTCTGGGAGGCCGGTTCGGAAATAGTGCGCATCACCGTTAACACGCGTGAGGCCGCAGCGGCTGTGCCTTCCATAGTGTCGATTTTGGAAAAGCAAGGCGTTGATTGTCCCCTTGTTGGTGACTTCCATTACAATGGGCACTTGCTGCTTACGGAATACAAAGACTGCGCACGCTTGTTGGCTAAATATCGCATCAACCCGGGCAATGTTGGTCGTGGCGATCGGCACGATGAAAATTTCCGCAGGATGATCGAAGTTGCCCTGGAAAATAGCAAACCTGTGCGAATCGGCGTTAATTGGGGCTCGCTCGACCAGGACTTGCTGGCTCGCATGATGGACGAAAACGCTGCATCGGCTGCTCCTCAAACAGCGCATGAAGTGCTTATCGAAGCTATTGTTGCCAGTGCAATTCAATCTGCTGCGTTGGCCGAGTCTTATGGCATGAGTCATAACCAAATTATTTTGAGTGCCAAAGTTTCAGAAGTGCCCGACCTGATAAATGTATATCGCAAACTTGCGGCTGCTTGCGACTACGCCTTGCACCTTGGTTTGACAGAGGCTGGCATGGGTAGCAAAGGCATTGTGTCATCGACTGCTGCTCTTTCTGTGCTTTTGTCTGAAGGCATTGGTGATACCATTCGCGTTAGCTTGACACCAGAGCCTGGTGCCAGCAGAGCGCTCGAAGTGACAATTTGCCAGCAAATTTTGCAAGCTCTGCAGCTGCGTGCATTCACTCCGCAAGTGACAGCCTGTCCAGGTTGTGGCAGAACTACAAGTTCTCTTTTCCAAGAACTAGCTAAGCAAATTCAAGAATATTTGACAGAACAAAGACCAAAATGGAAAGAAACTTACACTGGTTTTGAAGAACTCAAAGTTGCAGTAATGGGTTGCATTGTAAATGGACCCGGTGAATCGAAGCACGCGGATATCGGCATATCGTTGCCTGGCACTGGAGAAGATCCACGCGCTCCTGTTTATGTTGATGGCGAACATTTCACTACACTTGCCGGCGCAGGGTTAGTGCCAGATTTCATCAAGATTCTCGAGTCTTATGTCGAGCGTCGCTATGGTTCTTCATCGTCGCAAAAAGTTTTGACTGCCTCAAGTGAAAGCAAGTAGAAATTTCTCGTTTCGACTTTCGCTATTTTTCTTTAGCAGCAGATTTTTTGCTGTGAGTTTTTGAGCCTTTTGATTCTTTCTTGTTATGAGAAGCCTTGTCAGTCTTCTTCTCTTTTGATTCTTTTGCTGATTTGGTCTTTTCCTTTTCGTGCACATCGCTTTTTGCTTGCTGCTCTTTCTTTTCTTTTGAGTCTTTCTTGTCTGCAGCATCAATAGCTTTTGTCGTTGCAGCTTTCGCGCTGCCTGGTGCTATATATGGTGGCAGGGTGGGATCTACCACGCAAACATGCCGACTGTTAAGTCCTAGCGCATAGCCGCCAAAAGCCGCGTTGATCATCAAAAGAGCTGTGATGAATTTCCCCTTTGCGTTCATGACTTACTCTGCTTTTTCGATGTGCTGGCTGTCTTTGTAATCGTCGGTTTCTGAAGCGTTGCGTGTAAATGTGGCAAGCACGTCAGACTCGGGGAATGTATCTTGTACTGTTTCACCCTTAACCAATTTCAAAACGAGTTCGGCTTTGTCATCGCCTTTGTGTTTATTGAATTTGTCGCCGACCATTCTTGCATCAAAGAGAACAGTGTTCGGGCCGGGTTTTAAGTGATCTGTGATTTTCAAAATTTTGTCTGGGCCATAAAAACTATCAAGCGGGGTGCCGTTGACACTCACGGTTATCTGGTAGCCAATATAATCAGTACCGCTTGAGCAGATCCAGTATTTAGTTTTGCCTGCTTTCTTTGTTGTTGCATCAGCTTTCGCTGTACTTGTTGCTGTTGCAGGAGGAGTTTTGGGTTTCGTTGTTGTTGTTTCCGCGGGCGTGACCGGAGTTGCCGGTGGCGTTGCTGTCGAAGCAGTCTCAGCGTTCTTAGCTGGAAGCTTGGAAGACTCAGCTGGCAAGGCTCCTGGAGTACCAGGCCCAACCGCTTGCAGCGGTGCGAATTTTTGAAGCGTACCGTAGTAATATCCGGCGCCGCCGGCTGCCCCCACCAGAAGAACCAATATCAAGAAGTCTGTAATCGCTCCGAGGACGTTCAGTCCCTTCTTTTCAGGTTTTCCTGCTGTCACAGCTTTTTTACTCCCGTAGATTTGCTCAGATCTATTCTAGCGCTTCTTTTGTTTCGATCTTTCCTAATATTGTCATTGTTTGGAATGACTTTTAGCATCAATATATTCAATACCTCTTGCTCTGGTTAATATGCTTGATGGGGGTGGAAAAATGAATTATCAAATTATACCTTTAAGAATGTTGGCTCTGAGGTTGTTCTGTTGTGAATTCGACAAGTCTAGCCGCACGACAATTTAGTATTCCATTTCTTGTCGCATTACTGGTGGGATTTGCCTTCAGCCCTGGAGCTTTTAGTGTTGAAGGTCAAAGGCCTCAAAATCCGGAACTTGAGCGGCAAGTTTATTCGCTTGCGCAACAAGGCGACAGTTGTCTTGCAGCAAATCAATTTGGGCAGGCAATTGAGTATTACAAAAGGGCTGCGGCGAATGATCCCAGTTCTAATTCTTCATATTTGCATGTGCAGATGGCAAACTGTTTCATGCAAACAAAGCAATATCAGCAGGTAATTGCAGAGGCAGAAAAATCTATCAGTTTTGACCCGACCAGATGCTTGCCTTACTATCAAATCGCAGCAGTGAATTACGAAAATGGGCAGTACGACGCTGCTTCGCGCAGCTTGAGAAAAATGCTGGGGCTGACAAAAGACCAGCAGTGGATTGCCAAAGCAAATGAAATGTTAGGTCAAATAGAAACATACGGAAATGTAAAACGGGCATCAGATGAAATTCATGCCGGGCATTTTGACAAAGCAAAACGAATGCTGGAAATTGCCGCTACCCATGACCCTTCTGTCTCATCGTTTGCTGTGCATTCAAATCTTGCATATGTTTACAGAGAAATCGGGCAGTCTGAAAATGCCATTTTAGAAAGCAAAAAAGCTCTCCAGTTTTCTCCATCAGACAAGAACGCTTTGTATGCCATTGGTATTGCGTATCAAGACCTTGGGAAATTCGACGAAGCTATTTCGTGGCTGAAGCGTTATGTGCAAGTTGAAACTGATCAATCGCGGCGGGCTAAGGCCGAAGACCTCATCCAGGACTTGATTGATGACAAAGACAAATTAGATGAATCTGTAAGCAAACTGCCTGATTATCTCGACCACATGATTGGCGGCAGCAGTTTGCGTCGCTGGCCGCAAAATCGACTTCCCATCAAAGTTTATATTGCCGATGGCAGCAAAATAAAAGGTTGCCATTCTCAATATCCCTCTTACATTAGACGTGCACTTGATGCCTGGTGTGTTGCTTCAAAAGGGCGCTTGAGCTATGTGCAAGTCAAAGACGCGAAGAGTGCCGATTTACGAGTTGAATGGGTGCAAAATCCAATTTCAATGAGCGAGGATGGGCGCACACGGATGAAGCAGGGGCTCACATCTGTATCGTATGAGTCCGAAGGCGTTATCAGCGACGCCGACGTAAAAATTGATTGTATGCATAGTTATGCGCCTTCGCAGGAATTGCCTGAAGGTCAGTGCGCATCTGTGTGCATGCATGAAATCGGGCATGCGCTGGGTCTCAATCATTCGCCATGCTTGAGTGACATTATGTATTTCAGCGCTTCATCAAAACAAACAGGCAAGCCCAGCAGTCGCGATATTAATACGATTGCCCGTTTGTACGCGGCATATCCTCAAATAAATACCCCTGTTAAAGCGCCGAAGGAAGAGCCAATCAAATACACTCCTCCTCCGGCTTTCATGCCGCCTCTTGTTCCTAGTGTTGCTGACTTGATGCCGCCGCTGTTTCAGCCGCCGCCTCTACCGTCGAAAGATGAACAGTTGACGCCGCCTTTTTTCCAGCCAGCGCCAATAGATTCATCTCCTCCTGTCTTTGTGCCCCCACCGCTGAGGCAACAGAAGGCTCCATCTCAGAAAGGACCAGCCGAGACGAAAAAGCCAATAAAGCCCAGCCCCAAAGCAGTTTCAGGCAAAGATGCTGAGCTGCCATTTTTTACGCCACCCGAAAAGTGACATGTTGTAATTAGGCTTCACGCACATTTCATTTTGAAATCCTAAGTTAAACATATAAGCGCTAGGGGCTATTTCGGGGAAGGTCAAAACAATGAATCTTACTTTTAACACCAAAAACGTGAATATTGCGGTTGCACTTAGAGCGCTGGATCTATATCGTGCCGGTAAGTTCAAAGAAGCTATCGGTGCCTTGCTTGAAGTTCTCGATGCTGAGCCGCAAAACTGGGATGCGCGATTGATGTTGGGTGCTTGCTACTATCGCACAGGTCAATATTTTTCGGCACAAAATGCATTCAGAATGGTGGCAGATCAGGCACATGATGCACAGCTGAGAAATCGTGCTCGCCAGGGATTGCTTGCTACAAGCTCCAAAACTGGTGGACGTGTCGAAATGGCACCTGAATTTGGAAGCTGCGCTGTGCGTCAAGAATTTGTTGTAGCTTGGCTTGAGGCTTAGTTGCCTGGCTAATTCTTCCTTCTGTAATCAGCATTCAAACTTAGATTTGCTCAGAGAATACAAAGGGGATTTAAGATGCCCTGCGGATCGTACTCTCTGCGTAAGCGGTATTTTAGTTCTGTATAAACGAGATCTTCATCTGGCAGCGATGACGTTTTCCACAGGAATTCGTCATCGGCATATGCAATGGTAATTGACGTTGAGCTGCTTTTGCATGATGCTTTCAATTCGTCGATGATTTCTTGAGGCTTGCTGTCGCTAGATAGCATCAAGCTTGCTTTATTGCGACCAGGTCTTGCTGTCCAGGCAATCGATTTATGCTTAGCTTTTAGTTCGGAGATTAGTTTCTCCAGGTTTTTATTGTCGCCTGCGATTTCGACCCATGGAGCAGCTGAAAAACTCGACGGCTGGGCTAAGTACTTCCATAGATGGCTCTCTGTCTCAGCCTCTAGCCTATTTTTTTCTCTGATTTCTATGTTGCTTGCGGATGTAAGCTCTTTTAGTAACTCGCTAACGACAGTAGTGTTGCCGTGAACCTGAATGCACAGCAAATATTTTTCTTGCCACAAGCCTTTCAGTTGAGCTATTTCTTGATGCTCAAATATTTGCGTGTCGACTATCTCAAGGCAGGAAACAGGTAAGCCCGAACGACTCAATTTGCGAAATGTTTGGAAGGCGTCGGCAATATTGTTAAACGGTAAAATGACTGTGTTTGACGTTTCCGGCAACGCGAAAAGTCTTAGATGCGCTGAAAAAGGTATGCACATGGTTCCGTGCGCACCAGTAAACACTTTTGGCAAATCATATCCGGTGACGTTTTTTACAACTTTGCCGCCACATCTAATCAATTCACCAGAGCCCAGTGCGACTTGCATACCGAGGACGAGATCTCTTGCTTCGCCATAACCCTGTTCAAGGGGACCTGACGAGCCGCGATTTATGTATTCCATTAGCGAAATGCTTTCGTCAGGTACATAAACTGGAAACCATTGTTTGTGCTGGGCTAGAAATTTGTTCAAGTTTGCAATTGAGATGCCGGCTTCAACACTGATTACCTGGTCTGGTCTGCAATGCTCAATTATTTTGTCGGCGCCTTCGATGCTCAAAAAATAGCTAATGCGTTTGCTTGGGCTTGCCGGAAGTTTTACTGGTCGGCCAGGAATGATTTTTCTGTCTTCGCGTTTGCACTTTTGGATATGTTCTACTAGGGTTTCTGAGCTGGGGCAGGAAATATGTTCAATGAGATTTCCCGCGTGCTCAAATGTAGCAAGAACGCTCGACTTACCGGCTATTGGATTTAAGGCTTCGCTTGACGACATGGCTGCTCACTTTGTGTGCAGCTATTTTATCGTCTAATTGTTCATCTTGTTTGCTTTAAGTAAACAAGCCCCAAATTGATTTGAACAACTAGCTTAGTGAACTTTGAAAGCTCCATGTTTTGAAGTTACGTAAGTAAGAACGCATGCTGTTTTTAGCACTTGCTTGAAGTGTTGTCTTAATACAGGGTCTTCTGTTTTGTTTAGACCTTTGAGTGATTCGTGATTTAAAAGTGCTGACAAGATTGAAAAGTCAGCGCTGTATGCTCTGAGTCCATTCGTCAATGGCTGCGATTTGATTTCTCTCACAGCAATTTGAGGTGTCGGGTTAACTGCATGGAAGTCCGCGCCAGCGTCTTGACCGACGATGACTTGCTTGCCTAAACCTACTTCGACTTTGTTTTCAGCGCATTGAATATAGACCTGTCCTTGATGTTTGTCGTGCAAATTGAAAATCGAAACATAGCCATTTGATATTTGCACAAGAATTTTGCATCCTGCTGGAATTTGAATTTCACCAGCTGCAGTTTCAAGTGTCAAAGTACTCGACTCTGGTGCGAAAAGTGCAGCACCTGAAAGCATCTTGAATTTTGCTGCTGCTCTTTCTTCAAAGCTTGCTGAGCCTTTTAAGCGAGTTACAACTTGTTTCGTAAGTTGCGCTTCTTGTACAAGCGGCACTGCTTTTATTATCGAAAGCTGTTTGAGCGTGATGGCGGTTTTTGTTGTTGGAATTGCAATTGTTTGTACCAAAGCCACAGGGTCTAGCTCGCTACTATTACTGCTCTTCTGTTGCGAGTTAGTAGTTTGCATTGATTCTAGCGTTTTGAATGTCCTGGCTGAATTTTGCCAGTTGTCCAAGTCGCTGTCGCTATCTACTGCCTGAGCGTATTGGCTGTGGGTTGATGGATTGAAAGCCATACGTAATTTCCATTGTTTTTCCATGGCAATTTGTCGTTTCCATTGTTTTAGCTTTTTGTTGAAGCTATCGCTTTCATCTTCATCCAAAGGAATGAAGCTAACAACGTGACCTGCCGTTCCATTAATGCCGGTAGAACCCAGCGTTCCGTTAGACCCGGCTGGCGTACCAGCTACCCCAGGAACGCCGTTTTGAGCGCCAAAGATGCCCGCTGTGGCTGTCGGTACTGGAATATTGTTTGGTCTTGAAATTGTAATATTACCGCCATTGCCGCCGTTGCCTGAAGCTGCAACGTTGCCGCCGCTGCCACCACTGCTGATGCCATTACCACCGTTGCCGCCGTGGCCGGCTTGTATGCCACCATTACCCGCATTGCTTGAAATGATGTTAGAGACGCCGGCTGGGATGCTGACTCCAGCAGCGTTGCTTGTGCTAACTGTGATTGTGCCGCCGTTGCCGCCAGCCAGAGCCGAGCCGACTGAACCTGCTGCTCCGCCCTGCGCTGTAAGTCCCTGTCCGCCATTGCCGCCGGTGCCGCTGTTGCTGGCGGAGTTCTGTCCATTGGCGCTAAGTACTGTGTTGAATCCGGCGCCAGCTGTCATGTTGATTGCACCGGAGGCGCTTAAAGTGATGCTGCCGCCGCTGCCGCCTTGTGTAGCGTTGCCCACAGAGCCGCCTTTGCCACCTATGTTGCCTGTGCCACCATTGCCGCCTACTGGTGCGTAGGCGCCGCTGGCGGTGCCGCCTGATGCATCGACAGTCAGCAAGCTTAAAGCTCCGTTTGCAGGCACTGCGTTGTTGACGTTAACTGAAATTGTGCCGCCTTTTCCGGCGATGCCTGCATTGCCGACATTGCCGGCCGCGCCGCCAATGCTTGTGCCCAGTCCGCCATTGTTTGACTTAGCCGTAAAGTCGGCTGAGCCACCGCTTGCGAACGAGCCGCCACTTACAAGAATGTTTTGCAAGCTGGCAGACTGCGCTGAAATTGTTATGCTGCCGCCGTTTCCGCCATTGCCGCCGTTGCCGACGTTGCCTGAGCTGCCGCCGGCACCTGCCGTGCCCTGGCCGCCGATGCCGCTGACGCTAGAGAAATTGCTCTGGGCGCCGCCAAGTGAAGTAATCTTGCTGTTGTTTGTAGCGCTGGCTGCCCCGCTAACAGTTAGATTGATCGTTCCACCATTGCCTGCATTGCCCGCATTGCCGACAGAGCCGCTGTTGCCTCCGCTGGCGCCTTGTCCGCCAGTGCCGCTGGAAGCTGACATGGCTAGAGTTGAGCCTCCGTCTGCAGAGATAGTTCCGGCGCCGATGCTGACGCCGCCCTGCAATGTGATGAATAGCGAACCGCCATTTCCGGCGTTGCCGTTATTTCCGATGCTGCCGGAGTTGCCGCCGATGCCTGTGCCTGCGCCCGCTCCGCCGATGGCGCTGTTGACTGAATAGCCTGGGCCGTTGCCGCCTGCTGCGCTAATGTCGTTTAGCGAGAGAGTGTTGGCGCTGGTGCTGAGAGTCAAGATGCCGCCATTGCCGCCGTTGCCGGTGTTTCCTGCGGAGCCTGAGTTGCCGCCTTTTCCGTTGCCCGCGCCAGCACCGCCAGCGCCGAGCGTGCCTGAAAGCGACTCTGCTGAGCCACCCTGGATTGATATGGAGCTAAGTGCATTCGATTGCAATGCGCCTGTGCCGAGATTTAGGATTAAGTTGCCGCCGTTACCCGCGCTGCCTCGTTGCCCGAGACTGCCGCCGTTGCCACCATTGGAGGCGCCCGAGCCGATGCCTGCGCCGCCTGCTCCGGTGCTTAACGATCCAACTGCGCTTGAGCCGCCATTGGCACTGATTGTGCCAAGAATTGCAGCCCCAGCGCTTGTTGTAAATACAATCAGACCACCATTGGCTGCCTGGCTGCTGTTGCCTACGCTGCCGCCGTTGCCGCCTGTTGCGTTGCTTCCTGTGCCTTTGCCGCCACTGCCCGATAGTCCGAGTTGACCAAGTATAGAGCCACCATTGACGTTCATTGAAAACGGCGCTTGCTGCGCGAATGTTTTTGCATTCAATATAATTGTGCCGCCCAGCTGCGCATTGCCGCTGCTTCCAAGCGCGCCGCCTGCGCCGCCACTTGTGCCGCCGTCGCCACCTTTGCCGCCTGTGCCGCCAATGTCGAATGCACTGCCTCCATTTACGCTGAAGGCGCCGTTGTTTTGAACTGCGCTTTGAGCTGCAATTAGATTTACAAAGCCGGCAAGCCCACCGTTGCCGCTAGATGCGACTGCGCCGCCGCTTCCGCCCAACCCTGTCGCGCTGCCGCCGTTGCCGCCATTGCCGGCTTGCACTGTCACTGAAAACGCACCGCCGTTGCCGCCGTTAGCACTTACTGCGCCAATTGTAGGTTGGACGTCGCCTACATTTATAAGTATGTTGCCGCCATTGCCGCCGTTGCCGTTGCTGCCGATAGAACCGCCGGCGGCGCCATTGCCGCTGCTTCCAACTATGCTGCCGCCATTACCGGCTGTGCTTGATGATATACCAGCTGAAGCACCATTGGCGGTGACTGCCGAGAGGCTCAAGTGTGGGCCTGCATTGTTGGCAGCAAATGCACCTATGTTGATGAAACCGCCGTTGCCGCCGCTGGCTCCATTGCCTATGTTGCCCGCTGCTCCGGCTGTGCTGCCGTTGCCGCCATTTCCTGCGCCGGCCTGATAAACGCCTGAAATTGCGCCGCCAGAAGCGTCGAGTGCTGCGCTTGCAGTAAGCAAGCCAGATGCATTAATTGTGATGTTGCCACCTTTACCTGAGTTACCTCGGCTGCCGACAGAGCCGGCTGAGCCGCCCTGAGTGGCGCCGTTACCGGCGACGCCTGTGCCGCCGGCGAAATTGCCCAGTATTTGTCCGCCGCTTGATTGCACTGATGCCAGGCTAACGTTGCTGCCGAAAACGCTGAAATTACCGCCGGAACCTGCGTTGCCTTCCGCACCTAGAGAACCGCTATTTCCACCGGCTCCGCCGCTTGAAACTCCGCCGCTTCCTGTTTGGCTGCTAGAGACAATGATGTTGCCGCCAATCAAAGTTATGCTGCCGGTCGATGTCATCGCAGCACCGTTGAAGCTGAAATTTCCTGCATTTCCGCCGCTGCCGGCTGCGCCTATAGAGCCGCTGCTTCCACCGGCAGAGCTGCCTGATGCGCCACTGCCTGTAGTGCCAGCGCGAGAGCCGTTGTTGCCGCCGCTCAAGTCGAGACCCATCATAGTTGCAGAACCAGAGGCAGCGTTTATAGTGATATTGCCTGCGTTTCCGCCGTTGCCGCTAGAGCCGAGGCTGCCTGAGCTGCCACCGATCGCGCTGACGCTGCCAATAGTAGGAGTGCTGACTACGTAGTTTGCTGCGTTGCCACCGGTAGTGTTGATAATCGAATTAAATTGAAGGCTGCCGCTTGTGATTAAAACACTCAGATTGCCGCCGTTGCCACCATTGCCTCCTGAGCCTGCGCTGCCTGAGTTGCCGCCCTTTCCGTTGCCGGCACCTGTGCCACCAGCGCCGGTGCTAGCTAGAGCTGGGAGTCCGCCCCCAAATTGTCCCGCTGCTCCGCCGAGCAATCCAAGACTGCCTATTACAACGCCACCAGCTCCACCGTTTATGCTGACACTGCCTGCATTTCCTGCGTTTGCTGCGTTCGCGACATTGCCACCATTGCCTCCATTAAGTGAAGCTGCTCCTCCGGAACCGGCTGACACCAGTGTTGGCCCCGTGACAGAGCCGCCGTTTACTTGTGCGCTCAAAACCAGCCCGCTGCTGCCGCTGACGCTCACGCTACCGCCATTGCCGGCATTCCCCATGTTGCCTATGTTGCCGCCATTGCCGCCCGTGCCCGTGCTGCCGCCGGTCGCGGCTCCGCCGCTACCTGATTGATCTGCTGCTGAAGGAATTAGATTGCCACCATTGGCGTTAAATGAGAACAGATTGTTGCTTAGCTGCTTCGAAGTGACGTTAATTGTTCCGCCGTTGCCTGCACTGCCGCCGTTGCTGATAGAGCCGCCGTTACCACCGGTGATGCCTGTCCCGCCGTTGCCGGCTACGCCGCCTGCTGAAAATGTTGTGCCACCATTTGCCAGCCAGTTTGCTCCGACATTTAAATTGCCGTTGTTTATAGTTGCGGTGATTGTGCCGCCGTTGCCACCGTTTCCGGTAGAGCCGAGCGAGCCTCCTGCCCCACCAACGCCTGTTACCCCCGAAGCATTACCACCTCTCAGTCCGACAGCGATCATGCTTCCGGCGTTGCCGCCCGATGCTGAAGTCGTCATTGTAGAAGGTGTGAGACCGCCACTGCTCAGGGTTATTGTACCGCCATTACCGCCACTTCCCGATGAGCCGATGGCTCCAACAGAACCACCTACTGCAATAGCGTCGCCGCCGGTGCTCAAATTCAGAGCGTTGGCTGCGTTGTTGGCACCAGTGCCTCCGTCAGCCGATAATTGTCCGCTAATTGTGATATTGCCAGAGCTCGATATTGATACTGTTCCGCCGTTGCCACCTGAGCCTGCATTGCCGATGCTGCCTGCTGCGCCGCCACTACTGCCGGTGCCTGTTGCTGTGCCACCAGAGCCGGTGTTTGCTGCAAATGCTCCTGCTGTGGCAGCTGAACCGCCGTTAGCATTTACGCTGCCCGCGTTTAGCGAAGTGCTGGCTGTTATTGTGATAGAGCCTCCTGCGCCGCCGTTGCTTTGATTGCCGATCGAGCCGCTTGCTCCGCCTGCACTGACACCTGTGCCGCCGTTACCGGTGTTGGCTGTGAATGTTCCAGCCACTACACCGCCGGTTGCGTCCAGGTTTAACAAGGTTACCGTGCTGCCTGCCACGCTCACGCTGCCACCATTGCCGGCTGCCAATCCGCCGCCGACAGAACCGCTTGCGCCGCCCGCACCACTGCTGACTGCGGTGCCTCCCGGCGATGTCTGAGCTTGATAGTTAGCTTGATTGCCGCCCCGAGAAATAAGTGACCCGGAATTTTGCAATACAATACCGCTGCTGCTGACTTTTATTGAACCGCCGTTTCCGGCACTGCCGCTGTTGCCGACAGATCCGCTCGAACCGCCACCGGCAGCACCGCTTGCGCCGCCGGCTGTAGACCCGACATTGCCTGTGTTTCCTGTGTTGCCGCCTATAGCTGATAGATCTGCGTTGAGAGTAATTGCTCCGCCCTGTTGGCTTTGAACTGTAATCGAGCCTCCTGCCCCAGCATTACCGTTATTGCCGAGTGAACCTGAGCTGCCGCCAATACTTCCTGGCGCTCCAGATGTGGTGCCTGCCGCTCCGCTTGCAATTGTATAGGTTGTGCCTAATCCGCCGTTGGCGGTGATTGTCGAGTTAGTGTTGATTGCTCCTGTGCTCGATGAAAGTGTGATCGTGCCTCCGGCTCCGGCGTTGCCTGCTGAGAGTACAGAACCGCTCTTGCCCCCTACTCCTGCGCCGTTGCCGTTGCCACCGGCACCGGTGTTGCCGGTGAAGACATTTTCGGTTCCGCCTGATGCGCTTATGTTAGCTACGTTTAGAGTGCCTGTGCCAGAATTGACATTTATTGTTCCGCCTTTGCCAGTGGTCGGAGCTGCACCGACGCCACCGCCGTTGCCACCGATCGAACCGCTTGCCGTGGCTGCGCCTCCGGCGCCGCTATTTGCAGTTATGGCTGAGCTGACAGAACCAGCATCTGCAATAATTGGCGTTGTAATATTAACGCCATTGCTTCCGCTCAGGTTTATTGTGCCACCGCTGCCGGTGCTGCCCAGGTTGGAAATCTGTCCGCCGTTGCCGCCCTTTGAGTTTGTGCCGGTGCCTGTACCTCCGGCGCCCGCACTGATGATGCCTCCCAACATATTGCCGCCGTTAGAGATGATTGAGAAACTGCTTGAAAGCTGTGCGCCGCTAACTGTAATTGTGCCGCCTATCCCTGCATTGCCTGCACTGAATATGGTGCCTCCTGTTCCGCCGCTTGCGCCGCTGCCGCCTATGCCGGTTCCTGCTACTGCTGTGGCTACTGAGTCGTCTCCACCCGATGCTTTAAGGATGCCGCCTACTGTAACTACGGCCCCTGATGTAATAGTGATAGAGCCACCATTACCAGAAAATCCTGTTCCTACTATGTTGCCGGCGTTGCCGCCAGTGCTGATTCCGTTGCCGCCATTGCCGAATGAACCGCTAAGCGAGCCGCTCTTGCCGCCGATCGCTTCTGCTGCTGGGGTTTTTAGTGTTGCAAGTGCTGACGACGGGCCTTGAATTGCAATTGATCCGCCGCCACCGCCAATACCGCTGATGCCGACAAATCCACCGGTGCCGCCTGCTCCGGTGCTGGCTGTTGCTGCTGGTCCGCCCGCACCGTTGCCTCCGCTTGCAGCTTGATTGCCGCCGTTCCCACCGTCTGATTTGAGCGAAGCGTTGCTCAAGTCAGTGTTAGATGTTGTGCTTGAAATTGCAATTGAGCCACCGACTCCGCCTGCGCCTGTTGCGCCATAACTGCCGCCGTTACCGCCGTTTGTCACGCCGGTGCCGCCGGAGCCGGCCACTGTGTTGTAGCTCTGTCCGTTCCCGCCTGAGCTATCTAGTGTTATCGCCCCAGGAATGTTTACTAGAGTACCCGAGATGGCTATACTGCCACCGGCGCCTGCATTGCTGCCGCTGCCGATTGACCCGCCGTTGCCGCCATTTGTGCCTCCGCTGCCACCTGCACCACCAGTGATGGTGTAGACGTCATTGAGAGCGCCGCCCAGAGCAGTGATATTGTTGTTGAGTGTGACTGTAGTTGCTGCGCCTACCTTAATAGACCCAGCCTGCCCCAGCGTGTTGCCGGCTGATACTGTGCCTGCATTGCCACCGGCTGCAGTGCCGGAGTTGCCGCCACTGCCAAGCAAAACACTTGACGCTGCAGATGATGAACCACCGCTCACGCTGAGTCTATCTAAGGTAATTGAAGCGGCGCTAAGTGAGATTGATCCGCCTTTACCTGAGCTGATGCCGACATTCATGCTGCCGCCGCTGCCGCCGGCTCCGCTATTGGAGCTGCCACCACCACCGGTGCTGATTGTGGAGAATGAATTGTATGCTCCACCCTGGGCGCTGATGAGTGCGCTTGCGATCATTGCGCTTGACGCGCCTGAGCCTGTAGCTGATATGGTGCCGCCTGCATTAGATATGTTGCCGCTGAATGCTGAGCCTATGGAGCCTCCGTTGCCACCTTGCGCTGTGCTTCCGGTGCCACCGGTGCCGGCGCTGACGGTGGTGTAGGCTCCGTTGCCTAGCGCGTCTGCGTGTATCGGGTTGGCAAAGGTGAGGTTGCCGCTGCTTGTGTTCAGGGTTATTGAACCAGCATTTCCGCCTACACCGATGCTGCCGAAGCTGCCGCCATTGCCGCCGCTTGAACCTGAGCCGCCATTGCCTATGCTGCTATTCTGGAAGCCACCGCCCATGCCGCCATTGGCATTTATCGCTCCGGGCGTGATATTGCCGCTAACTGATGAAACTATGATGTTGCCTGCGTTACCACCGTTGCCTGCATTGTTAGCGCTGCCGCTGCTGCCGCCTGCTCCCTGGTTGCTGGCATTACTGCCGCCAGACCCAATCGTCACCGTTTCTGCTCCGGCACTGCCACCTGAGCTGTCAACGCCCGAGCTAAATGAACCACTGCTGGTGTTTACGATGACTTGCCCGCCAAAGCCGCCATTGCCACCAAAGCCAATGTTGCCTGAGTTGCCGCCGTTTCCGCCGCCTACTGTACCCGCGGCGCCGCCTGCGCCGATGTTGGCCGTCCAGCCTGTGGAGCCGCCTCTGGCATTTATGCTGGCTACAGATACATTACCAGTGTTTGATGAGATATTGATGAAGCCTGAATTACCGCCGTTTCCTTCGTTTGAGATAAAGCCTGAATTACCGCCCGACCCGGCAAAGCCAACTGCGCCGCTTCCGGCTTGAAGAACTGTAGTGCTGTACACTTGCGCACCGGCGCCAATCGAGCCGCCTGAAACATCAATAGAACCGCTGCCGGTGACGCCACCTGCGCCACCAAAGTTGCTGACCGTTAAGATGCCGCCGTTGCCGGCGTTGCCACTCTGGCTTATGTTGCCTGAGCCTGCTCCGAAGCTGCCTGCTGCAGTTCCGCTTCCGCCCTGTCCGGCGACGAGTGCGGCAGAGATATTACCGCCTTTTGCACTAATGACTCCGTTGTCGGTGATGCTGTTCGAAATTAAAAGTAAGTTGCCACCGTTGCCGGCGCTGCTGCCAATGCCGATGCTGCCGCCTGCGCCGCCGCCGACGTTGCCTGAATTACCATTTCCTGCAGTGGCTGAAACGTTGATGTTGCCGCCGTCGGCTTTGACAGTAGTTGAAGCTGCTGTAAGCGTGAGTGTTTGGGCAAATATGGAAAGTGAGCCTGCTGTGCCTGATGAATTCAAATTAGTGGCGCTGCCGCCTGCGCCGCCGACAGATCCGCTGCTAGTGCCGCCTGTCCCGGCTGTTAAAGTTTCGCTGATGCTTCCACCTGAGGCAGAAATTGTCGAATTTGCATTGATAGTGACAGCTGCTGTAGATGCTGAAATAGTCAGAGTACCGCCACGACCGCCCTGCCCTACAGCAAAGACATTGGCTGTGTTGCCGCCAGCTCCGTTGAATGCAGCCAGTGTCCCTATGCCACCACCGGCGCCACCGACAAGTCCGCTGCCGCCGTTTCCTGCGATGAAAGTGCCGGCGTCAGCGTTGCCGCCGTCTACACTGATGTCTCCCAGTGTTACTGCGTTTAGTGCGCTACCGGCGTTTATGTTGATAATGCCGCCTGCCCCACCGTTGCCCGGGCTAAGCAAGCTGCCGCCGACGCCTGCAACGCTTGTAGTTGAATTGCCGCCTGTACCTGCATTGTTAGTGCTAGAGCCTTTGCCGCCTGTAGCTTTTGCTCCGATTAACGTAAGCGAGCCGCTTGTGACTATGTTTATAATGCCTGCGCCGCCGCCGTCTGAGCCGTGCCCGCTGTTGCCGCCGTTGCCGCCGACTACACCCATGCCGCCGCCCATGCCAATGCCCGGAGTATTGCCTGCTCCGCCAGAACTATTAATAGATGTATTTCCTGCGCTTGGTGTTATTGATATGGCTCCGCCATTGCCAGAGACTACAGAAATTGCCGAACCGCTTCCGCCGTTGACGGTGTCTCCACCATTGCCGCCGTTGCCGCCTGGTGTTTGAGTGCCGGCGCCTGTCCAGCCTGCGCCGCCGCTGCCGCCGGTGCCGCCCTGCCCGCCAGACCCGCCCTGGGCTTGTAATCCTTTCGTTGTTATTGCGCCAGAACTAAATAAATTTATGCCGGCCGATGCCCCTGCTGCGCCGGCCAGTCCACCCGTGCCTCCGGCGCCGCCAATTTGTCCGGCTGCTATAGATGCCAGACCAGAGCCGCCAATGCCGCCATTGCCGCCGCTATTTCCACTGGTAATTATGTCGCCGCTTATGTTAAGTGAAGCGCCTCCACTTAATGAAAACACGCTTGAGTTGCCGGCTGCGCCGCCTGCTCCGCCTGTGCCGCCTGCACCGCTGGCGCCACCATTGCCGGCGTTGCCGCCATTGCCGCCCGCGCCGCCTTGCAGTTGGAAGCCGCCAAAACTTGTGTTTTCTGTTGATGTAAGAGCCACACTTATTGAACCGGTTCCTGCACCCGAGCCACCAATACCACCCGCGCCGCCGCTTGCAAATTGACCTGCGTTGCCCCCACTGCCGCCTTGCCCTCCAGAACCGCCTGATGCAATGATTGTCCCTACAGAAATTGATGCGGCAGAACCCAAACTAATTGCGCCGCCGATAGCGCCATTGCCGCCACTGCCGCCTGCTCCGCCGCCGACTCCGACTGCCGGTGTGCCGAGTGCAGACCCGCCTGAGTTGCCGGAACCGCCTTGCACAGACAAATTGCCTGCATTTAAAGCCCCTGTTCCATTTACAAGTAAAACAATTGTGCCACCAGTTGTGCCGTTGCCTCCTGGTGCTGCGAAATTCGGCGAGATGCTGTTGCCGCCTGCACCACCATTACCGCCTGTTTCAAATACACTGTTTGCAAGGCCTATGTTGATAGAGTTTGCTGCATTATTGAATGATGAGTTGATAAAAAGGCTGCCGCCGCTTCCTCCAGCGCCACCATTGCCACCAACACCGGCGCCCGCTGCGCTGCCGCCGTTGCCACCGAAGCCACCGGCGCCGTTGGCGTTTATGGAGCCTGTAGTGATTGAGCCTGCTGTATCTGTGATGTTGATACTGCCGCCTGCGCCACCGGCGCCGCCCTGCCCGCCATTTCCTGTAATAACGGGTGTTCCCCCGGCACCGCCTGTGCCACCAGCTGTTGCGCCGGCATTGATCTTGCCGGTTGTGATAGAGCCTGTGCTAGAACTTATTGTGATGGCACCTGGGTTGCCACCGACGCCACCAGCTGCACTTGCACCGCCGATGCCGCCATTACCGCCGTTGACATTGATGTCTTTCAAAACCATAGTAGCCGCGACGCCGGTTTGGCTAATATTGAGTGCACCGCCAGTGCCACCAGCTTGCCCTGCCACTCCTGCCGATTGCACTGTGGTGGCATTTGCGCCAGTTGATATTAAATTGCCCGCCAGATTTATTCCGCTGCTGTTGACTGTGCCCACGCTAATGATATTGATGTTGCCGCCGTTGCGTCCGGAGCTTGTTCCCGTTCCTGCTGACGAAATCACCGCGCTTGAACTGATGCCTGCACCATTAAGATTGATGCTGCCGCCATCTGTAACTATGCTTTGCAGAGATATTCCATAGCCACTGGCCGCACCTGCTCCAAATCCGCCGGAAATTATGCCGTTTACGCCGAAGGTGCCTGAGCCGGACGGCTGGGCTGCGCTGATGTTTACGTTGCCTGCGGTGCCTGTGCCACCATTGGCATTGAAGGAGATGTTGGAGACCCCAAATGTTGGTTGTACACCGTTGCCTCCGGCGATGATTGTCAAATTGCCGTTGCTGCCGCTTGTTTGACCACTGGCATTTATTGCAATGTTATCTATGGCTCCGCCTGCGCCTGACTTGGCGTATGCGATTAGTGTGACATTGCCTGCATTTGTGCCTGCACCGGCGGCGCTTGTAATTATGCTCCCTTGGGAAATACTGCTAATGATATTACCGCCGGTGGCAGAAGCGCCGCTTACTGTGACCGAACCTGCCGAAATCGCAGTACCTGGAGGTACCAGATTGCCGCTTGGAAGAGCCCCACCTGTTGGCGTTATTAGTGCCCCGGCTGCAATCACAACATTGTGTCCGTTGCCGGATACCGGGTCTTGTGAGTTGATGGTAAAACCGGCAAGGTCAACATTTTGACTGGCCAAAATTGCAATATCTTGCCCGGCAGGTGTACTCAAATTGGCCGTGAGTGTAATGTTGCCTGCATTGTTGAAGTAAGTCGGGTCGTCAGCCACTTGCAGCTGGCCTAAATAAAGTGTGCCGCCTTCGGCTCCTATGTGCGCATTGCCGCCATCAACATTTACGACAGCACTCACGTTTTCGAAAGTGCTGTTGATTGTGCCGGCCCCGGCGGTTAAATTGAGTACCGGCGAGAGGTAGTTCCCGCCGGTTAGGTTAAGCACAGTTTGTGCAGAAAATTGATCGCCTATGTTGATTGCGCCATTTAGAGCAGAAAATGTGCCGCCGCTGCTATTGACGCTTAGTGTATTGCCCAGAACTGATGCAAGATTTGCAGACGGAAGAACAGTTGCCAGTGTCGCAGTTGCCTGCGCTTGATTGTTTATATTGATGTTGGCGTTTAGTGATGAAATCACCCCCTGGTTGCTGATATTTGCACCGAATAAATTGACATTTCCGGCTGCTTGAATAACAGCGGTTGGAGACCCTTGCGGTGCTGCGTTTGTAAGCTGTCCGCCTGCGTAGAGGCTGAGGTTGCCGCCACTAGATATGGTGCCCTGGTTTAGCAAGTTGTTTAAGGCAATTAGATTGAGGCTAAGCCCAGAGATAGCATCGCTAAATCCGGCAAGTCCACCTGCAGGCAGAATGCTTGTGATTGTGCCACCTGGCAAATTCAATATGTTTGAGCCGCTTAAAGTCGCTGTATGTATAGAGGGGTTTGTTGTTATCGCATACAATGTGCCGCCCGATTCGACCTGAATGTTGCCCAAAACATTTAATACTGAAGAGTTGCTCAGGTTGATTACAAGGCTTTGACCGTGACCCACAAGTATGTTTGATAGGTTGTTGCTTGCGCTGTTAGTGCCTGTATTGATTACGCTTGAAACTGGAGTAGCCGCGCTGGCGTTGCTTGAATTGCCGGCATGACTTGCCCCGCTCATTGCCAGCGGAACAGCATCGCTTGCTATTGCACCTTGCAGCGGCAAGAAGTGAGAAAGCAGCAATGCCAGGGAAGATGCCACAGCAGTGCGCACACGGAAAGTATCGAAGCGCATAGACGCCCCTCCAATTCACGGTAATGTAAAAAATGACTTTGCCTAGATAGTAGGTCAAAGGTTGCCATCAGATCAATGCAGGTTTCCTTATCTATGTTAAGGAAATGAAGCTAATAGTCGGCTTCAGTAGGCATCGTTCATCTAGTAGATATAAAAAGCATGGTCGGCTGTATCTGTAAGAAGCCTGTTGTTGCAGATGAACAATTTGAAATTTTTGCATCAGAGTAAAGCTCTGTTGCGTTCGTAAAGCTAAAGTAAAGGTCTTGTGAGCACTATATGTGGTGGCGAATGATAAAGGATCGATTCCCTCAATAATATTTGCTGGTCAGTGTTTTGCCTGCTAAGTCTGCGCCTGTCTTCTAAAGGTGTAGTCGGCTTAAATTTCAAGCGAAGTATTCCCCTTTCTTGAATGACTTATCAAGTTCTGTTTTCTGAAAGGTTTAGCAGCCTCACAAAATGATAGAGTATTCAGGCATTTTGCCGCTGCAAAAGTACTTATGGTGACTGGCTTTACTATGAATCGCTCTTCGGTTTTTATATCTGGTTATTACGGTTTCGATAATCTTGGTGATGAGGCAATCCTTGAGGAGCTTTGCTGCGAGCTTAAGCAGTTGGTAAAGCCTGAAGACATTGTCGTCTTATCTGCTAACCCTGAGTTAACTGCCAAACGCTATGGAGTGCGCTCGATGCAGCGCAAAAATTTGGGTGAAATCTGGGCTGGACTTTGTAATGCCAGGCTTTTCATCAGTGGCGGCGGTGGACTTTTTCAGAACAGCAAAACTCTGGGTTCTATCATTTACTACGGCTTACTGATTCTTATGGCGCGCGCAAATCAGGCTAAGATCATGATCTACGCCCAGGGCATAGGACCACTGCGCGGCGCCCTTGCTGAAAATATTTGCAAGCAAGTTTTTTCGCATGCCGACGAAATCGCGCTGCGCGATGATGCTTCTATGGCTTATCTCAAATCGTGGGGTCTTAAAGGCACTCGCAGCGCAGACCCTGTATGGAATTTGGCTCCTTCAGAATTGCCGCCCGCTGTGGCAGCTCAGCTAGCTGCAGCAGGTGCATCCGCACAAAACTCTAAGTGTGTGGGACTCTCGCTGAGACCGAGCCCTGATTTGACAGAACAGCATCTCAAGCAACTTGCCGAAGGGCTTGATGCTGCACTTGCTCCTGATGACACCTTGCTTTTGCTGGCATTGCAAGCTGAGCAGGACATACCTGTCCTGAAAAATTTCGAAGCTCTCTGGACGGCCAGAGGGCGTAAATCTTTGCTCCTGGACTCAAATTCTCTGGAGCTTCCCAGTCAGTGGGTTGGACTTTTCTCTCAGCTGAAGCTTCTTGTCGGCATGCGTTTACATGCAATCATCATGACTCTTAAGTCAGGAAAGCCTGTCGCCGGCATTGCATATGACCCAAAAGTTACGCATCTCTTAGCTGAATTCGAGCAATGCTGCTTAATTCTTACCAAGGAGACTGCAGGAAAAGACTGGCCGGATGCGCTTAAAACTGTGATGAGTGGCTTAAAGAGCTACTCTTCAAGCGCGAAAAGCAAGGCGGCAGCTGCAAAAGAATTGTCTTGTCAGAACTTCGCCATTCTCGATAGAATCATTAACATGCCAAGAGAGGTAGTCCCGTAATCTCCGCTCTGGTTTCTTGCAGGCACCGCCAGTGATGTCAACCTTGTATTCAACAAACCGTACACGCCAGAAAGTCTTAGGTTATCCAGTCGATGTTGTCGACGAACCTCTGGCGCTCTCTGTTATTGAAGATGCCTGGACTCGCGGGCGCGGCATGCATGTTGTCACATTGAACGCCGAGATGGTTGTTGCTGCGCAGCAAGATGCGGAACTAGACCGCATAATTCGCCATGCACACTTGATTGTCCCTGATGGGGCTGGTGTTGTCTTTGCGGTCAAATTGAACGGGCAAGAAATTTCACGTTTGCCGGGCATTGAGCTTGCTGCCGGTGCGCTTTCGCGAGCAGCCGCAGCCGGAGTCAAGGTTGCTTTGCTTGGCGGCAAGCCGGAAGTTATGGAAATGCTGCTTGAAGTATTGCCTCAGCGCTATCCTGGCTTAAACATCGTTTCAAGCCGCAACGGTTATTTCACTGTTGATGAGCAAGAAGAAGTAATCGACCAAATCGCAGAGCACGAGCCGCAGCTGTTGCTGGTTGCGCTTGGCGTTCCTAAACAGGAATATTTCATCGACCATTTGAGCGCAAGGCTTCCTCACACAGTGAAGATTGGCGTTGGTGGCAGTTTCGATGTATGGACCGGGCAGGTGAAACGTGCTCCGGCAATAATGCGCAAGCTCAGTTTAGAATGGCTTTACAGGCTGGTCAAAGAGCCCTGGCGCTTTAGCCGCATTATGTCTGCACTTCCCAATTTTTTCTTCCAGGTTTTGCAAGACGCTGTTATGAGCTCTAGCAAGCCAGACGAAAAGTCAGCGGCAAAGCCGGCAAGTAAAGATGGCAAGGACAAGCACTAAAAGTCGGTTTGAGCGTGTTTGAGAATACAGCCGAGTCGCTTGAATTGATGTCTCAGGCAGAGGCAAAGCTGATTCCGCCCAGGCAGCTTGCGCATCTTGGTGATGCTGTATTTGCGTTATTTGAGCGCGAACGCGAAATAATGCAGTCTGTGAGTGTAAAACAGATGCACGAGCGCGTCGCTCATAGATCTTCTGCGCTTGTGCAAGCCGAATTGTTATACCGGCTTATCCCTCATTTAGATGAATCTGAGGCAGATATTGTCAGGCGCGCTCGTAATATTAAAGCTCCTTCCGGCCGTTCGGGTGGTCAAGACAGCTATCGCCGGGCCACGGCGTTCGAAGCATTACTTGGCTTCCTGTATTTGACATCTCGCCAGCGTTTGCGAGATCTTCTTGCCATGACTATTTGAGTGCAAACCTTAAGGATAGGTTGTAATGGAGTTTTCCGGTCGAAGCTGATGCTAAGTTAGGTTTAGGGCTGCGCTGCATAACGTTGTCCATTCAACCATTTGGTAGCAATTCGAATGACCGGTAACTCAGGGCGACTTTTTGAAACACTTTTCGAGCATAGTGCCGACGGCATGTTGCTGAGCGAGGCCAACGGCACGATTAAACGTTGCAACCCCGCTTTTGCCAAACTGGTGGCGCGTCCATCGAAAGACATTGAGGGCGGGCTCGTCTCCCAATTTCTCGACCTCAGCTTTCAAGGGGATGGCGAGGCGCACGGAGAGCCCAGTCATGTCGCTCCTGTAAACCCAGACGATTCGCGTAATGCTGTAGTCTTTTGCAGTACAGGGCTCGATTTAATCATGCCTGCCTCACACCTTGCCGTTGGTGAAGGTGACCCAGCAAAGGCTGAAGAGTTTCTCACCGTTGTGTATGTCGTGCAGGCCCAGAGTGTCCAACAAGCGCAAACAGAGTTTGTGAGCACTGTGAGCCACGAACTTCGTACACCGCTTACAAGCATTAAAGGTTTTGCCGATACGATTTTGCGTGCAGGCGACCGCATCGATGCCTCGGCGCAAAGACGTTATATAGGCATTATTAAAGACCAGGCTGATAGATTGACCAGACTGGTTGAAGATTTATTGGCTGTTTCGCGTCTTGAATCGCGTCGCATGCAACTTACCATCAGAGCTTTGAGCCTTGAAGAGGCAGTGCAAAGGGTCTGTGAAAATCTTGCTGAAAAGTCTAAGCGGCACCAGATTGCTGTGCGGATTCCGTCAGGGCTTTTGCCTGTATGGGCTGATGCAGACAGGCTTGAGCAAATATTGACCAACCTTATCGACAACGCCATAAAGTATTCTCCGCCTGATACAACCGTAACTGTGACAGCCAGAGTGATTCCGCAAGAGCCGGAAATGGTTGAGTTTAGTGTTAGCGATCAAGGTGGTGGCATCTCTGCAGAATATTTGCCGCAGATTTTCAACAAGTTCAGTCGCCAGGACAACCCGCTGACAAGGCAAACTGAAGGCACTGGGCTTGGTTTATACATCACTAAATCATTAGTAGTTGCGCTTGATGGGCACATAAATGTCACCAGCGAGCCTGGATTGACTACATTCACAGTGCAAATTCCGGCTGCGACTTTAGAACAACAAACTGCTCGTGGAAGAGGGGTTGGATAAGTCATGATGATGCCGACTCCAGTTATCATGATTATCCACAACCCAAAGTCGGTTGCGCAGTATGCCACGCTTTTGGATAAAACTGGTGCCAAGGTTCATGCGGTTACATCCTTTGAAGAAGCAAATGAACTACTATCGTTTTTGCATCCAGATTTGATTTTGCTTGCAGCTCATATGGATGAGGGCGACGGACGTCTTTATTGCCAGCAAATCAGAGCGACACTTACGCACCCGCGTCCGGTGCTGGTTTTGCTGCATGCTTCCGAAGATGTTAACGAGCGCATTTCAAGCTTCCGCTATGGTGCTGACGACGTGCTTGGTGAAAATATCGACCGCAGTGAGCTGGCAATTCGTGTGCTTGCTCACTTGCGTCGCCGTCAGGAAGAGTTGTGCAATCCTTTAACTCAGATGCCTGGTCCCATTATGATTCGTCGCATGCTCGAGCAGTTGCTTGTGCAAGACCGCCCCTGGGCTGCGCTCAGTATTGACCTCAACAATCTGCGTGTTTACAACGAAACATACGGCGACCTTGCCGGCGACCAGTTGATCAAAGCTTTGGGCGCTGTATGCTCATCTTGCACAAATGATGTTGAATTTGCCGGGCACATTGAAGCAGACGATTTCTTCATTATCACCACTCCTGAGCGTCGCACTATCATTGCTGAAATGATTTGCCGTCAGTTCAATGACATCAGTAAGCGTTTTTATCCGCCTGAAGTTACTGAACGTGGTTATTTGATTTCCACCGGCCGTGGTGGCATCAGGCGACGTGTGCCGTTGATTTCGATTGCTATTGGTGTTGTATGCAGCACTAATCGACGCTATCAAAGTTATGTTGATGTGCTCACCACTTCGCGCGATAACCGCTATTTAGCCAAACGTGACCCGGATTGTGTTTGGGTCGAAGATTCTGGAATGAAGCCGCAAGTGCATAGAGAGCACGCTGCCCGTTCAACAATTTTGGTTGTAGAACCAGATGGTGCTATGGCATGTTTGTTGCAAGAAATTTTGTCGCTTGAAGGTTATTTTGTAGAAGTAACCAGCTCTGCAAACGATGCACTTGATAAAGCGCGCGATATGCATCCCGATTTGATTTTGCTTGAGTCAAACCTTGCAGACCGACGTATGGATGGCTGGGGCTTATGCCGAACCATTAAAGAGACAGAAGAATTTGGTGGCTGTTGGGTTGTGATGGTGACTTCAAATCCAGATCAGTCAATGGCACTAGAATCGGGCGCAGATCTCTACATGCCAAAACCATTTGAGATGCCTTCACTTTTATCTGAAGTCAGTCTCTTGTTGCGCTCTCGTCACCGTCGCTAATTTCAAAACATTGAGAGCCATAGAAATTTTGCAAAACCACGACATTATGGTGTGCAGATGCGAATATTAGTAATTGGTTGTGTTTCTGAAGACATTATCCATTTAGAGCAAAGTTCAAAAACAATTCATTGTCTGGGCGGAGCCGGCTTTTACACTGCAACCGCTGCCAGCGCTGCCGGTAGTGCTGTAACTCTTCTGGCGCCTCGCTTGAACGGTGACCTGCCATTTGTTGCAAATCAAGAGTTCGGTTTTGAATGGATTGGACCTCTAATTGAAATTGCTGATTTTCCGAAGCTTGAAATCAGGCACCATGGAAATGATCGTGCAACTCTTTGTGCTGCATCATGGGGCGCTGAGTCTATGCTTCGTCCTGAATTGTTGCCTGCTGATTTAAGCGATTACTCGATCGTGCACATAGCTGCATTGAGTAGTGCCGAAAGACAGCTTGAGTTTTTGCGAGCTCTTAAGTCGCGCAGTTCATGCAAAATATCAATCGGCACCTATGCGCGCCTTGCTTATGGTCAAACAGAGCTTCTGCGAGAAATGATCAAATCGTGCGATTTTGTTTTCATGAATGAAAATGAGGCAAAGGCTGTATACGAGCCAGAGACTTTTCCTCTAACAAGTAGAGATGGTCAAATAATCTGCATAACTTATGGGAAAAATGGTGCAGTGGTATATTCCAGCGACAACAAATTGCAGCTTGCCGGGCTTCATGTTGTCGAGTTTGACCCGACTGGCGCCGGCGACACATTTGCAGGAACTTTGCTTGGCTCTCTGGCTCAAAATAAAAGCATCGAAGAAAGTTCAGAGCTGGCACTCAAGCGATCGGCGCTGGTTATAACAGCAGGTGGCGCAGATGCAATTAGAGCTCTTGAACAAGCTTGAGTCTGACTTCGACTTCAAATCCCTTAGGCTTTCTGTTGCGAAATGAAAGTGAGCCATTACAAGCTTCAATGCATGTTTTTACAATAGCCAGACCTAATCCGACGCCACCAAAATTTCTATTACGTGATGGTTCGGGTCTGTAAAAAGGTTGTCCGAGCAGTTCTATTGCTTCGGCTGGAACACCTGGTCCATTATCCGAAATTTTTACCACGACTTCTTTTTCTAGTTTTTGTGCGTCTATGTGAATGGCACCCGTGCCTGCTGCATAGCGTTCGCTGTTTCGCAAAATATTGCCGAATGCTCGCTCAAGCAATAGTTCGTCGCCAAGACATTTCAGTTTTTCGCCCAGTTCTAGAGTGAAAAGTTCATTGCTGGCTTTAGTCATAATTCTCTGGAGCAATTGACCTATATCTACTGGTACTAGTTCTAAGTCTTTTCCAATTATTCCTGCTTTTGAAAACGCTAGCAGCTCATTGATGAGACTGCTCATCTGCTCTACGTCTTCTCTGATATCTTTTAGCGTCTCGGCTTGTTTTTCATTGCATGTAGGCTCGAGAATTTCAATTGCAACTTGCAGTCTGGCAACCGGCGAACATAATTCATGAGCTGTGTCGCCAAGAAAGCGCTTTTGCCCGCTTACGTACATGCTAAGTTGAGATGACATAACGTTGATGGCTTGAGCCAGCCTGCCGATTTCGTCTGGTCGCTTAATTGTAATTTTGCTGTCGAATTGGCCTTCGGCAATCTTTTCTGTAGCTGAGGTCAGCTTATCTAGTGCTTTTGTTATGCCAAAAACAAAGGGCCACCACACAATCAATGAGAGCATGAATATCAGCAAGCACGCCACCAGAATATGTCCCATATCTAAAATTAGCTTTGTTTGCCAGAGATTAGGTGTGGCAGCGAGAAAGGTTCCTGGTTCTCTATCGTGTGGATTGGCTCTTATTATTGACCCAATCCACATCATGTCTGGAGAACTTGTATGGGCAAAAAATACGCCCATTGGGTGCGGAAAAGGAAACGGATGCACAGTCAATGAGGGGGCGCCGTCGGGGCGCATATCTGGGGGGACGTCCGAAGCTGCAACTGGCGCTGTATTGATATGTGCAGCTCCATTTTCTTCCGGAAGCTGTGATATTTCGCATTCTATCTTCTGCTGATTTTGCTTGTTTATTTCCGATTTATTTTCGGGCTTGTCCGATATTAGACTCTGTGCATCTTGCTTATTTTCAGCGTCTGTTTCCGAAAAAGGTAGAGCCGTTGGCGGAAGTTTGAATTTTGGGCGCCATTTGATGTGGCGCTCAACCTCAGGCGGAACCTTTATTTCATCGCCGGCTAGTTGTTTTCCCTGTCTGTCAAAAAGATAAAATTTGACTCCGTAAATATGCTCGTATTCTTCCAATATGTGCTTCCACTGCGACACTGGTAGAACTTGAAACTGTCTGCCTGCTTGAAATGCGATTGACTGAACTTTCTCGCCGATAGGCCCGTATAACAATGATTCCCAACCGAGATGGAATTGCGCGCTGAAAAAGAACAGGTTAATTACAAAGAGCAATGCCAGGTTTGCTAAAAACACTGCGACGATTTGCAATAGCAAGGGAAATCGCATCTTCATGTGTTGCTCTCGTTTAGATTTACAAGCATATATCCTGCAGAACGTACTGTTCTTATGAAACGAGGTGCGCGCGGGTCGTCGTGCAGCTTTCGACGCAAAGCAGAGATGTGAACGTCTATCGAACGATCAAAAACTTCGTAGTTGCGATCTCTAATTTCATTTATCAAATCTTCTCTTGATCTAACGCGTCCGCGTGATTGCGCCAATACCAGCAATAAATCGTATTCAACTGGTGTGAGAGACAACTCCTCATTTTTCAAAAACGCTTGTCTTGAATTAATATGAATAGACAATTCTGCAATTTCGATAATCGGGTCTGCTGTGACTGTTTTCTCTTCGTTGCTTCTTGCCGATCGACGCAGTACAGATCTAAGTCTTGCTAATAGCTCTCGTGGTGATGAGGTTTTCGCAAGATAATCATCAGCGCCAAGTTCAAGTCCGACAATTCTGTCGGCTTCTTCTCCGAGTGCTGTCAGCATTAAAACCGGAGTGCTTACTTGCTCGCGCAATTTCTGAAGCACTTCAAAGCCATTCATTTCTGGCAGCATAACGTCTAGCACAATGGCTTGCCAGTTTGACTTTAGTGCCGCATTTACCCCATCTTTACCGGTGTGAACTGACTCGACTTCATATCCAAATCCGGAAAGGTAATTCGAAATGAGGCGACAGAATTTGATGTCGTCATCTATTAGAAGTAGATTTATTTTGTTAGTCACGTTTTCTAGTATCCATTTCTTACGCGAATAATAGCAGGCAAAACGCTGCTTTTGTGTCTTTACAAATCCTTTACAGAAGCCATGCCAGCGCACATATTCGCTTAATGAATTCGCCTTATCTTTGTAGGCATGGAAGATGAACCGACATAACAGCGCTCTGCTTTCCTGAATAGTTTGGCTTATGAAAATTGTTAAATAGGTTTTGAAAAGTATGGGCGCTTCGGTTTTGATTTCAGCAAACAGGCATGGGAAGGCTTTTATTCGACCAGGAGGCTTTGAGGTCTTTGTTCATGGTCAATGTTTTTGCTTTAAGTACTGAGCCTATGAAAAGGGATTATAAGCCTGCCTTAGATCTGCTCAGCTTCATTCTGTGTTTTGTAATTTCATGGTATTTGGTTGGCGCTTTGTCCCACATATTTGAGTGGCCCAAGCGAGTCTTTGTTATTCAACCTGATTTTTCAGCTTTGTCTGTAGACCTCGAAAATAAATGATAATGCCGTGAATTTGTAAGCAAATATTTTGAGAGCTAGGCAAGTCTGTTGTGACTTGCCTCTTTCATCGTTTAGCGGCTCAGAAAAAACTTGCTGCTCAAAAGCAACGCTTTAGGCTTGATGGAATAGTGGCAAAGCTCACTTACAAAGCCTTTACATATAGATCTTGTCTCCACACATTCGCTTAATAAGGCAGCGCTATCTTACTAACATCGAGCTTCGAAAAAACGTTTTACGTATTGAATTCGCAATTTACTGAATGGGAATTTTTGAGTCATGAAATTTTTGGGATTATTATTTGTTTCCGGCGTTTTGTCTATGAGCGTGAATATGCACGGGTATGCAGCACCAGCATCTGCATCACCTGAACAGACTACAGAAGACAGCGATGTATTAAGAGCCCTGGACAACTTTCACTATATAGCTTCTGGTGACGCAGATACGCATTCTTCTGCAGGACCCAGCGATGCAGTCTGCACTCAAAGCTCAGGAGGCTTCATGCCGCGGGCTCTACCAATTGGTGCTTTTGGGCCGGGCTTTCCGCCTCATTTTCCACCACCCTTTGCGCCTCCATTTCCTCCCCACGCCTTCATGGGAATGCCTCCGATGGCTCCAATGTTTGGACCTGCAGGATTGCCTGAGATGCTCTTTAGTACACTGTCTTTAACAGATGACCAGATGCAAAAGCTTATGGAGCTGCATGATCAATTCAGAGAGCAAAGCGCTTCTAAGATGGCAGAGCTTGAATCGATTTCACACAGGCTTATGCTGGCTTACACAGACTCGAACTTAGACAAAGTGAAAATCTCTGGATTGCAGTCTAAGGCAGATTCTTTGAAAACAGAGTTGCGTTCTATAGATGAGAAATTTGCATTTGACCGGGCGCAGGTTTTAGAGCCTGAGCAGCGTCAAAAGTTGAGACATCTGCTCATGTCTTCTCGCAGGAAATGACTTTCTTCGCTTGGGGGAGCGATGCTTGCATTTTGCTTGTCATAGCTCTCCCAAGCCCTCTAGTCGCCTGAATGATGGTTTAGCAGGCACTTTTGAATGTCTTACTAAACCAATTTTCTACTCAGTCTTACACAAAGGAATAGTTATTTAAAATGATTGAGAATAAGTGCTGGTCTACTCTTGCCCTCACTCTGACGATCGCCTGCTTTCAGTCGCAGGCAATTGCGTCTCCTGATAATAGTGTTGCCCAGTTAGCTCCAGATCAAATTCTCGCCGACTCAGGCGACTTAGCTGTTGCCAGCACACCAATTCCTCCCGTTGTCTCAGGCTCGGTAGATTTGGAAGAGTTCAAAGCAAGCAACACAATCGAACTCAAAGTTTCACAATCGCGCACTTTCAAACTACGCAACAAAATCATCCGTACGTCTATCAGTGATCCCGCCATCGGCGAACCTGTAGTTGTTGCTGAAAACCAAATGG
>CAZJLR010000014.1:0-126766 GCA_964546815.1 uncultured Candidatus Obscuribacterales bacterium
TTTTTCTATTCTCTTTGCTCCGGACCCGTTATTCTCTTTGGGACGGAAAACGCAGTGCGGTGCTCAATTTGCCCCCGCTTGTCTCTCACAAGAGCATCTTCAATACTTTTTGCTTGCCGAGTTTGAGTTGTTACTTCTTGAGACTCATCAGGCAGGCCCGAGCCGTTTTTGGAATTTGAATATACCTTTAGTTCGTTGCCTGTCTGTGTTTTTGACAGATGAACAGAACCTTTCACTGAGCCCAAGCCGTTTTTGCTCACCAGGTCGGCTGATTTGCCTTCAAAATTGTCATTTAACTGAAAATGCACACGATGGTCATTGGCATATATCAGGTTAAGACCAGCGATTCCAAGCTTGTCTTCGCCAGCCAAGAGCATGTTGACTTCTTCGTGTTCTATATCAAATGACTGAGGCATTTTTCGCTACCCATACAAATACAGCTCTTCCCCAGCCCAAAGAGTCTATTGCTTAAGCGATTCCAGCGCATCCGTACATCCCCCACTAGCAACGTCAGGGGCAAAACGGAGCAATCGAGCCGTTTTGCACTTTGGCTAAAGACACCGAGACCGCTATCGCTCAACACGCAAGTGTTTCAGGCTAGTATTCCGACAAAAAACTAAGCTGCCAGGGAGCTTACCTTAAAAACATGCAAGAATTATAAAGTCCCCTCCCCGCCCAAACAATGAACTACTCACCCCGTCAAGGCCAAATAGTCGACGATAAATTTGAGTTACTCGAGAGCCTGGGTTCTGGAGGCATCGGTTCTGTTTTCAAAGCCAGGCAACTCAACTGCAATCGCATAGTCGCTCTCAAACTTTTGCATTCACAGTTTGCGCAAGACCCCGAATACAAAGAACGTTTTCTCAGAGAAGCAAAATCTCTGAGTCAACTTTCGCACGACAATATCATTACTGTTTATCAGCTTGGTTTATCGCCGCAAGGCCAACTCTATATCACGATGGAGCTTATTGAAGGTCAAAGCCTCAAAAAGCTTGCCACAGGCGAAAACAAACTTCCAACAATCAGAGCTTTAAGAATCATTCGAGACGCCGCCCTTGCACTTGCATACGTTCACTCAAAAGGTATAGTGCATAGAGACATAAAACCGGAAAATATAATCGTAACTAACGCCCCTTCACCCGACACAGTCAAAGTAATTGATTTTGGATTGGTGAATTTGGCTGAGCTTACAGACCAAAAACTTACCAAAACAAACACACTGATGGGAACTGCTGCGTACATGAGCCCCGAGCAGTGTTCTGGACAGAAAGTAGATAAGGCAAGTGACATCTACTCTCTTGCAGTTTGCCTTTACGAAACACTCACAGGCAGACAACCATTCACCGGCGACTCCGCAATTGGAGTAATGTACAAACACATTCATGACCCTGTACCACAAATAACACCGCAAATGGTCGAGCGTTTCGACCCGCTTCTCCAGGCACTTGTAGATAAAGGTATGGAAAAATCTCCAGAGAAGCGCTTTGGCTCAATGGAAGAATTCGCAGACGAATTAGCTGAACAGATCAAGATGCTAGAAGACGGCAAAGGTCTCCCGTCCGAACTCCTGTCGATATCGATTGGCATTGGAATTTTGACAATGCTTCTCGTAACCTTCTTCGCTTACAAAAATGCCTACAAATCACACTCGAAAGAAGCAATCAACGCAACCGTTGCTGATAGCATTCGCAAGTCGCCCATCCAGAAATTGAATGACTTAAGACAGAAGACATCGACTGGAAACAAACTGCAATTACAAAGCGAGTCTTTTCAAATAGCAATTGAAGACAGCGCAGGGAGCATTCCCCGCGCAACCAAGCTAAAAGTTTTCCTCGATTATGCTGAAAGATTGAAAAAGGAAGGACTCCCTGTAAGTGCAATCAGAGTGTTTCAAAAAATCATAGATGACGTCAACAAATTGGGATTACCACCGATTCAAACGGTGGAAAACGATTTCGGAGAAGTTCAAGTTATCTCGGCAAAATTGGGAATTGGAAATTGTTATTTGGAAATGGGAAATATTGAAAAAGCCAGAGAATCTATGACAAGCGCCTGCAAGGATGGCATCAAAGACTGGGCGCCTGTAGCCGCGCTTGCTGCACCGTTAAATGATTTATCAATTTTGAAATCATGTTTGCAAAACTCTGCAAACAGTCCGCACCAGCTGCTACAAATAGCTTCAACTTTACGCCGGTACAATAAAATTGATCTTTTTGAAGAATGCCTGAAACTTGCTGATGAAAACGCAGAACGGGGACAGTTTTCCACAACGCAGTCTACATATCTGAAAATCGAGCATGCATACCTACTAATAAACAAACACAAATTTGACGAAGCCTTAAAATTACTCAAATCGATACCCATAAAAAATTTCGAGAAAGCAGACAAAAAGCAAAGGGCAGATCTTATTCCTACAGCGGCAGTTCTATTCGCAGATTTAGACAGCCCCAAAGACTCCTTGAAATTCATTCAAATGATGCATCCAGACGATTTGCCCAAATCGCACAGCACACAAAAAGCTCTGAGCGCCGAAGAATACGATAAGCAAGTCGCTTTTATTTATACGCAATCAAAAAATCATAAAAATCAAGTTGAAATCATTGAAAAAATAGACGAATTGATTGCCCAAACGAATGACCCCGCAAAGTTGGCAGCATTATATTCACGCAGGGCCTTTTACTCGCGTAATCGCGCGCTGCAACATTACTTCGAGACACTCTGTTTTCGCATAAGCGAAAAACCGGGTACACAAATCAGCGACATTTCTAGACTCAAATACAAATTAAAATACGCAGAAGGCGCAGATGGCGCAAGCCAGATCAGAGACGTAGCTCTGGCACTATACAAGCAAATATTGGCGGATAGCAAACACATTAACACGCAAAATCAACTGGATTTCACACAGGAAGACATCATAACTGCGTCAGTGGCAGCAGCAGAGATCCTTTTGGACTGGGGGCGTAAAGAAGACGCAATCAAAGTGGTGCAAAACACGCCTTTACCCTCTCGTCGAAATGCAAGAATTAGTGATTTATTGAACATTCAACTAAGACTAAAAATGTTTGACGCAGCAAAAGCGTCAATCGAATATATCAACGATGCCTACGAACTTAATAGACTGTCCCGAATATGCATAGAACGAAACCAACTGGCATTAGCGCGTATTTGCATGACAAAAGGACAGGAGTTGCTGAACTCTAGCGATGAGCAGCAGAGCTCAACTAAACGGCTCGTTTTACTTCCAAAAGAGTTAATCCAAACCGCAGCATTAATATCCATCGAATCAGGTAAGCCAGAAGAAGCAAGAAGCGTACTCCCCAGAATTCAACCTTTAAGCAAAGTGCAAGACCGTGACGATGAAGATTTTAATGCAAATACCGCAGCGATTAAGGCATTAAGTGACAAGGCGAGTTAGAATATCGGCAGCATTTAGTTAAACGCAGGAGATATCAGCATGTCTTCCCATGACAATGACGTTTTGCCAGTTCTCATAGTAGGCGCAGGTCCCATAGGATTGACAATGGCATTGTCTCTAACTATGCGCGGCATAAAATGTAGAATCATTGACAAAGCCCCGCATCGCTCAGACAAGTCAAAAGCATTAGGCATTCATTCGCGCACTTTAGAATTGCTTGAAATGATGGGTGCAGTCGACTCCTTCCTTGCCGTAGGCAACAAAGTCCATGCCACCAATATCTGCAACGGCACAACAACGCTGGTACATCTTTGCTTTGACGAAATGGAAGCAAGGTATCCTTATGCATTGATGGTTCCGCAAAATGAATCAGAGCGATTGCTGGCAGAGCATCTCGAAAAACTATCAGTGCAGATAGAACGTCAATTGGAATTGACAAACTTTACCCAGGATGCAAACGGTGTTACAGCAACAATCAAAAATGCAGACGGTAAAGAAGAAATAGTAAAGGCAAACTGGCTGCTGGGTTGCGACGGCGCGCATAGTACAACTCGCCACATTCTCGGGCTGAAATTTGAGGGAGAACAATACGAAGAAAGTTTCGCAACAGCAGATTGCTATATTGACTGGGACAAACCTGATGACGAACTTTTTGGTTTTGTAAATGAAGACGGCTCAGCATTCTTTTTCCCCATGGGCAATAAACGCTTCCGCGTAGTGGCAGATGGTCCGTCCCACAATCCAAACGACCCACTAACACTCGATGAAATGCAAACTCTCGTCAAATCGCGCTGCCCGGGCGACATTCGTCTAAGAGATCCAAACTGGCTCACCTGGTTCAACATTAGTCGCAGAAGCGCATCACAATACCGAAATGGACGCGTTTTCATTGCGGGCGATGCAGCACACATTCACAGCCCATTCATGGGTCAAGGCATGAATACTGGCATGCAAGATGCATTAAACCTGGCGTGGAAATTAGAGTTAGTCGAAAAGGGTGTCGCCAAACCAGAGCTGCTTGATACATACCAAAGCGAAAGACATCCAGTGGGGCAAATGTTGCTGAGAAGCACAGATGCTGTGACTAAAGTCGTGAACATACGCAATCATATTGCACAAAATGTTCGCAACAGACTTATGCCTATTCTTGCCAGTCATGATGTAGTTAAACAACGTGCATGGCGCACGCTATCAATGTTGGGTATCAACTATAGAAACAGCTCAATTGTGGCTGAACACAGAGAGAACTTAAAACGATCGTTTAGTCATCCTATCTCCGAGATGCATGCGTGGTTTGACTTTGGACATGGGCCCACACCAGGCGATAGAGCACCTGACGGCGTACTCACAGCGCTCAACTCGACGGAAGGAAGTCATCTATTCGAACTGTTCCACAACACAAAGCATAACTTGCTCCTATTTCAGGGACTACAAGACGCAAGTGAATCAATTGATTCCATTAACAAGGTGGTTGATGCAATTAAGTCGGAATACGGTGACTGGATTCGTTGCAATGTAGTTCTATCAAACAAAGAAGATAGCAGCAAAATTCACAAAGTCGATTCTATTTTAGTTGACGGCGATGCGTCGCTGCATCATCGATATGGTGCTGCGCATAGTTGCCTCTATCTAGTCAGACCAGACGAGTACGTTGCATATCGTTCGCAACCAATCGAACTGTCAGAGTTGACACATTACCTGCAAAAAATATTTAGCGCTCAAACTAGTTTAGCTGCAAGACATTAAGCATTCGTCGCCTGATTGCAACGCAGCACAGCCGCGCCTTCGAAACGAGAGTTTCGCAGGTCGGACAAAGCTTGGTTTGCATCTTTGAGATCATAAACAGAAATCGACGTTTTGATTTGAATCTCTTTCAAAATCTCAAAAAACTCGAAGGCATCATTTCGGGTTAAGTTTGCAACAGATTTGATTGTGCGCTCCTCCCACAGAGCACTGTACGGAAAGGATGGAATATCACTCATATGAATGCCACCACATACGATGGTAGCTCCCTTATCGGAAGCAGCAAGCGCCAATGGCAAGAGCTTTCCTGCGGGGGCAAAAATCAAAGCTGCATCCAGGCGTTCAGGCGGCAGTTCATCTGATGCACCAGCCCAAATAGCCCCGAGCTTTCTAGCGAAATCTTGCCCCTTAGTATTTCCAGAGCGCGTAAATGCGTAGACATCCCAGCCTTGATGCATGGCGATTTGTGCCGTAATGTGGGCAGCAGCACCAAACCCATAGATTCCCAATCTTTTTCCCTTTCCGGCAAGCTTCAAGGTTCGCCAACCAATAAGGCCTGCGCACAAAAGTGGTGCAACATGCTCATCAGAAAGCTCACTTACAATGGGAAAACAATAATTGGAGTTTGCAACAGTGTAATTGGCATAGCCACCATTTCGTGTGTAACCAGTGAAAATTGCATTGTCACACAAATTCTCCTTGCCAATTAGACAATACTTGCATTCACCGCACGTTTCACCCAACCAGGGAACCCCAACTCGTTGCCCTATTTCAAAATCGCGAACAGCATCACCAATAGCTTCTACTGTCCCCACGATTTCATGTCCGAGAATCAAAGGAAGAATTGGGTGGGACAATTCACCATCAATAACATGCAAATCTGTACGACAAACACCGCATGCAGTTACCTTAATTAGAATCTGTCCCTCGAGCGGAACAGGCTTTGCAATCTCCTCAAAACTGAGTGATTTGCCAGGGTGGGTAAGAATCATGCCCTTCATTAGGTACAATCTCAAAAAATCTTGCAATTCAATTATGGCAGCTTCGATCAATCTGGTTTAGCGGCGCAGCTAAATCTGAGCAAATTGTTTGGCGATTAAATCAATCAAGCTCAAACAACAAGGCAAGGGCAGCATCGAGATTCTCGACGCTGCCCTTGTTATTCTCGGAATTGCCTCCCGCAGGGGAGGCTCTAGCACCGTACTTCGTACATCGAACTATCGTACATCGAACATTCGTACATCGAACAATTGTTCATCGGACTTACGTACATCGAACTATCGTACATCGAACTTCGTACATCGAACTTACGTACATCGAACTATCGGACAATCGAACATTCGTACATCGAACTGTGGTTCAAGCCTCCGGAGGCATCTGAACATCGAACACTATGGTCTCCACTGCGCGAGACCTTCTCTCATTTCCGTACAGTAACAACCCTCAACTTGCAGAGTTGTTTTCATTTAGACCGCGCTGAACCCTTCAAGTTGCAAGGACTAAGCGCTTCAAACTTCGTACATTTCTTGAGCCGCCGGAGGCTATTCTATCTTCGAACAATAATCCAGCCAGGTCGGCTGGTAACTTCACTTATCGTACTAGGACATTAACAGTGCTTAGAATAGATCAACCTCCTTCAAATTAATGATGGACAGATGATTTTTTCTTCGAAACAGAAGGCAAATCGAGCGCCTTCCATAAGCATTTTTACCAAAACTTGAGCGTCTTTGCTCGCTCCTTAATCTTTTCTTTATAATTTCGTTTTCCCTTCTCCCCCAATGCCTTAGAGACTCATTTTATTCGGAACACTAGCGAAATCTAGACACTGTCTATTGCTGAAAACGTGGATTTATTTTTGGCGCTCAAATCAAATCGAATTTGATCAAAATTCGATACCGGAATCTCCGAACTTTGTCGCTTAAGATCAACAAGCTGAACTTTGTCAAAAATGTCGAGGCATTTTATTGTTCGAGCAATTTTCACATGAGTGGAAATCTCCCCATTGTAGCTCAGCAAAACCGGCGCTCCTAAAGCCGGCGAAACCCACGCCTTGATTTTGCTCATCAGCTTCTGCAAATCTTCTGCCGGAATGAACAAAATCAAGCAGGCAATCATAATGTGTTCAAACACTGGAATATTCATCGCATAATCAATTCCGAGGTGAAGTGCGAGAAGAGACAACAAGACAAAATAACGCGTTTCTTTGAACCAAATAAAAATCCAGGCACAGAATTCAATTACCAAGGCGCTCCAGGTAAATAACTTGAGCAGCAGCATATTTTGCGGAACAAAAGGAACATAAAACCTGCTGAATTCTATGTGGCGGAAAACATAGTACAAAGCAGTTCCATCCCACCAGGTGGGAGCGGCTAGTTTGGCCCATGAAGTTTGCCAATAAATCAAAGCGAACTGAATTTGAAAGGCTCTCATGGCCCATAGACTTGTTTTTTCCGCAGTCAGCGGCGGCACTTTGTCTCCAAACCAAATACTCAAGATGCGGTCAACAGATAGAGTGGCGCCTATTGGTGCAAACATCATGTAGAAAGCTGCAATTCCAAGCAAATGATCACCACTGTGATGTACATAAATGTTTCTGTGATTGAATGACACAAGTCCAAGAAAAACCAACAACATACTGAGTCTCGAAAAGAGCCCCAGTGTCACACAAATGCACGCAAGTACAAACACCACAAAAAATGCAATCAACCACTCGTCACCTGGCGGCAATAATGTGATTAGGTTGATTACTGGTATTGCAAAAATATTGTGCAGAGTTTCGATTCGCAAAATACCATTGGTATCACTAAAACAAGTAATCAACTCAGGCGCAAGAAGAACGCAATATTCAAGCAACACGAACCCAAAGACGATTCTAAACAAACAAAGCGGCAAGGGTGAGCCGGGTTCGAACCAGAACTTTCTGATTGCTGTCCATACTTGACTTAAACTCACTTCAAGTCCTCCGCTGAAATTTGTCCTGTATAAAGTACATTTTGTCCGTCATCTTGTTCAGGCAATTCTTTGGCCAGTCCTTTTTCCGGCGGTGGAATCCATACCCAGTGTCGAATGATAGACACTGAAACAGGCTGGTTAGCTGGGTCTCTGTAAAGCCGAGCAATATACCGAGCTGCATCAGGCCATAAATATGGTTTGCTTTCATCACTCACACAATCATTTGTCCATCGCCTATATTTTTCCCTGAACATCTTTTCGATGAGTCCAAGTTTTTCCATGCGTGGAAAATTCCACGTTCTTTGTGTGCCATCACTGAAGGTGACAAGAGCGGTTAAATAGCCGTTATAAAGTCGCGGTTTTTCGAATACCTGCCATCCTTGCCACAGTCCGAAGAAATTCAAATAGGAAACGAAGGGCGTTATGAGTCTGTCCCGCAAAGGGCATTCTGGGCTGCACCACAAAACAATTCCACTGAAATGCCATGCGAGCATCAATAAGATGATTGGCTCACGCATTTTTTTCCAAAATGGAAACTCATAATTTTTAGATGCTAGTTTTGGATTTGATGAAAGTGGTGCGCCTGACAAAGCCGAAGGCATTGTAGTTGATACCATTCCATGTTGCTGCATTGAACTGAACTGAAAATTAGCTCTTGACGTTGTCATATTCGCCTTCTTGGTGTTCACAATAATCAAGCCTACAAAGGTTGCTTTACTCACACATCTCAGAAGAAATTCTTCGGGAAGATGGAAATATTCGACGGAGCGATCTTGCCTTGGTTCCCCTACATTAGGGGTTTTGCATAAACTTCTATTGATAATGGTGAAAAGAAATCAGTTGATCGAATAACAGACAAAAATCGAATCAAACACGATTGTTTGATTTTACTTTTTCACGAGATCTCTTTTTCCAAAATTGTGAGGGAACCGTGAATAGTGACTTCCGTCGTTGCTCTTGCAGAAAAACAAATTTTGCATTTGTCTCAATCAAAAAAACAAAAATGCATTACTACCATGCAAAGGATAGGCAATACTTATGTTACGTTACCTAATTAGCCTGGCAACGACTGTTTCTCTCTGCGCGCCATTGCCTCTCTGGGCGCATGGCTTGGAGGGTCAACAATCAAATCATTCTCAGCAAGTCTTCGGCGGTGTTCACACCAACAATCAAGCTCTTGCTAGCACGACAATTCATCAAACTCCTGTCGCAGTTTCAATGAACTTGCAGGGAGCATCAGCAATTCAGAGTATCGTTCGTCCGCCAATGCCAATAATGGCCGCATTGCCTCAGGCTCCAAATATGGTGGCACACGCTCTGCCTATTCCATCAGCTGCCACTCAGAATTCAATTCCAACAATCCATAATATGACTGCGTTGAATGCATTGCCGCAGCTCAATAACATGCAAGCAGTACACCAGACTTTGCAAAATCAGCACATGCCAGCTGCTCCAATGCTGCAACAAGTGCATAACTTGCCTGCTATGAATCAACTTAATTCGGTGCATAACTTGCCCGTAATGAATCAACTTACACAGATCCATAACATTCCTGTTATGAATCAATCTGTACCTGTTCATTTAAATCAATCGGTTACGCAAAATCTCCCTCAGCATATTATTAACCAGACAACAACATGCTTTCCTCAGCCTGTTTGCCAAACTCCGGTAACACAATTTTGCCAGGTGCCTACCGCACCACTTCACCCGAATGCTCCTGGTCCAACTTGCCTGACTTCTCCAACCCATCCTGGTTTGCCGACACACCCGGGTAATCCAGGCGGACCCATATGCCTTACTTCGCCAACACATCCAACATCTCCGACGCATCCAACTTTTCCAACTGGACCAATTTGCTTAACGGCACCGACACACCCGACATCGCCTACTCATCCCACCGCCCCGACGGGGCCAATTTGCTTGACGTCGCCAACTCATCCAACGTCTCCTACGCACCCAACATCTCCTACAGGGCCGATTTGTTTGACGGGTCCGATCTGTTTGACCTCACCAACACACCCAACGTCGCCGACTCACCCAACATCTCCTACAGGGCCGATTTGTTTGACGTCACCAACGCATCCAACAAGTCCAACACATCCAACAAGCCCAACGTTCCCAACATCGCCGACGCATCCAACGTCGCCAACAGAACCAACTGCACCGACTTGTTTGACATCGCCGACGCATCCGACGTCACCGACCAGTCCAACTCATCCAACAAATCCAACGTCGCCTACCAGCCCAACTCATCCGACAAATCCAACTTCGCCAACGAGCCCGACTCATCCAACCAACCCAACGTCGCCGACAAGCCCGACGCATCCAACTAACCCAACGTCGCCAACAAGTCCGACGCATCCAACTAACCCAACGTCACCGACAAACCCGACGTCACCAACTTATCCAACACAACCAACTAGTCCGACGAATCCGACTAGTCCGACTCATCCAACGAATCCAACCTCGCCGACGAATCCCACGAGCCCGACTCATCCGACGAATCCAACCTCGCCGACAAACCCAACGAGCCCGACTCATCCGACGAATCCAACCTCGCCAACGAATCCAACTTCGCCGACGCATCCAACTTCGCCAACGAATCCAACCTCGCCGACGAATCCAACTTCGCCGACGAATCCAACCTCGCCGACGAATCCAACTTCGCCGACGACCCCAACTTCGCCAACGAACCCAACTTCGCCGACGAACCCAACATCACCAACGAGTCCAACTTCACCAACAAATCCAACTTCGCCAACGAATCCAACCGCGCCAACGAGTCCAACTTCGCCAACGAATCCAACTTCGCCGACGAACCCAACTTCGCCGACGAGTCCAACTTCACCAACAAACCCGACTTCACCAACCAGCGCAAGCGTCCCCACGGGTGGTGGCACGGTAGCAGCAACGGAGACTACGACTGCAGCAGTCACAGCTCCTCCATTAGTCATCGCAGCGCCTACCAACTATATTTGGACAGTCGTTGACAAAGAAGACAGCTACTTCCAAAAGCTGGCGAATTCACCTGCAACTCGCACCGCTCTGTTGAGCAACGGAGTGGTTCTCAACAAAGGACAGAGCATAGTCGAAGGTGGCGAAAACGGTGAAACAATTCACATGGACATCGCTGACGTGGAAGTGCCACCACATGGCACAGTCATACTCCAAACCGCGGACGAATCAAGTGTCGGAGTCGTTTCGCTAACTGACTTTGAAAGAGGTACAGTGACGATTACTCTTAGAGGCCAAGGCACCTATCCCGTGCCATCTGGTCAACAACTCGTAGTAGACATTCCGGCAGATAGCATCTATCGCGGCAATACTCGAAAAAACAATAATAACAACAACATCGCACTCGGTCACTATTATAGAGACGGTCGCAACAGATATGAAACCACAACTCAAGGCGGCAGCAACACACTTGCCCAGCGGCTCAAATCAAACAATCCAGCAATCCAATCAGTACCTGAAGATGTGAACCGCGACCTCGCCAGAAGACCAGATTCATTTACATCAGCCGAGCAACTGCAAGGTGAAGTCCATAACGAAATGCCGCAAATCATGAAAGCAATGGTCAAAATGCCGGAAGAAGTACCGAAAGAACTCATCTGGAACACGACCTATCACCAGTTCAGTTATTGGCTTCCAATGCACAAAAACGGTGCAGTAGGTGGTGCACTCAAATCGAATGAAATGATCAGCTCGAAACCAGTAAAGCCACCCATATCTGGAATGAACATTGAAAGTGCTCCTCCTGCGCAAGTTTCAGAGAAGAGCAATGGTCACCTTCGCCCAATCAGCTACACCACCAGCACAGTAAATCTCCCAAATAATGTGCGCATGATTGAAGGCACAAGCATCATGAGAGACACGAGCAAAACGTTCCAGCTCACCGGCGGCTCCGCTTTGTTCCAAGAAGATCAGCCAAGCACAATTATTACTCCGCAAGGCGAAGTGTCAATTAAGAAAGGCGCGGTCGTTCAAATCACAGTGACACCAGAAATCACTTACGTCCGTGACCTCTACGACAGCTACTCACATGATGTCGCGGCAAAAGCAAATGGTTTCGCCGTCGAATTGAAACCAGGACAGGAAGCCGCATTGGTAGCAAGTAACAAAGCCAGAGTTCACGACCTGGTATATGCAGATAACATTGCAAGACGCGATATTCAAGTTATCTCGATTAAGCCAAACAAGCATGTCGCCGTCAGTGACTTCTCACACATCAATCTAATGATGTCAGACCCGCTACTAGTATCTATGAGGAAATCTCAGGATGCTAACGACAAAAAACTCTACGGCAAACTTGAAAAAATGGCCGCAGTAGTAACGACAGTTCATGACCGCACGCGCGCTCCGTATGTTGTTCCCCTGGAAAACACCACAGCAGAGCAGCTAGCCGGCAAGAACAAACCACAGATGTAGTGGGGACCGATGAGGGAGTGGCGAAAGTCACTCCCTCGTCTTTATGGCAATAGTTTGAAACTAGATTCTTTTACATCTCTGCTGTTTGGTCCAACAAAAACTTTAAAATCACCCGGTTCTGCAACATACTTCAAGTCTGCATCATAAAAACGCAAGTCATTGCTACTCAATTTGAACTCCACGTTTTTCGACTCGCCAGGCTTCAAAGAAATTTGGCTAAAAGCCTTCAGTTCTTTAACAGGACGACTTATGCTTCCCACCAAATCGCGAGTATAGAGCTGCACGGTTTCCACACCTTCACGCTTACCACTGTTAGTGACTTTGCACGAAACTGTTATAGGCTCGTTAGCTTTCATTTCTTTGCTGCTCAAAACTGGATCGCCGTAGTCGAACGTTGTGTAGCTAAGACCATAACCAAATGGATAGAGTGGGTCATTAGACTCATCGAGATATTTAGACTTGTATTTATCGTCAGTGTCGGCTGGTCTTCCAGTGTTTTTATGATTGTAATAAATAGGCACCTGTCCTAAGCTGCGAGGAAAGCTCATTGTCAATCGAGCCGACGGATTAACATCACCGAAGAGAATGTCTACTATCGCTTCGCCAGCCTTGGTGCCACCAAACCATGCTTCCAAAATGGAATCAATGTTTTCGTTTTCCCAAGTTAGAGTCAAAGGTCTGCCGCTCATAATGACGAGTGCTATTGGCTTGCCTGTTTGTTTCAGTGCTTTCAGTAATTCAACTTGATTGTCGAGCATTCCAATATTTGCGCGACTCGAAGCTTCGCCACTCATAGCGGCTGACTCACCCAACACAGCTACAACCACATCAGCTTCTTTTGCAGTCTGTACAGCTTCGCTAATCAATGCTGCTGGACTCTTCTCATCCAAGGTAAGCTGGCTGCCGTAATGATTCAGCGTTTTGTACAACACCGAATCGTCGATTAAATTGCAGCCCTTTGCATAAGTAAATTTGTTGTTGGCGAATTTTGATTGCATCGCAGTCCAGATGCTGGGAGTTTTGTTACCTTCGCCTGCGCCTGCCCAACCGCCAATCAAATCAGCCTGGTTTTTAACAAGTGGACCAATGAAAGCAATTTTCTTATCAGCACTCAAAGGCAGCAATTGATTTGCATTCTTAAGAAGAACCATACTCTTTTGCGCTGCTTCTCTGCTTAACGCGAGCTTGTCGGCGCTCATGATTTGCTCTTTCGCGCGCTGCTCATCGGTGAACTTGTATGGGTCATCGAATAGACCGAGTTTGTATTTCGCTTCTAGAATACGACGGCAAGCAGCATCGATTTGAGACTGCGAAACTTTGCCTGACTTAACTAACTTAACTCCTTCCTGAATGAAAAGTTCGCCGACCATGTCCATATCAATTCCGGCATTAAAAGCCAACTCGGCAACTTTCTCTTCATTGCCCACCCCATGTTGGATCATTTCGTTGATAGCGGTGTAGTCGGTCACAACAAAGCCCTTGAAGCCCCATTGTTTGCGCAACAAATCGGTCATCAACCATTTGTTGCCGCTAGACGGCATACCATCAATTTCATTGAACGAACTCATTACAGTGGCAACGCCAGCATCAACTGCAGCTTTGTATGGCGGCAAATACTCGTTGTACATCCGCAGGCGACTCATATCAACTGTGTTGTAATCGCGCCCGGCTTCGGCTGCACCATACAAGGCAAAGTGCTTGACACAAGCAAGAATGTTCTTGGCGCCACTGTAGCTCTTGCCCTGATATCCACGCACCATAGCCTGAGCAACTAGACCACCAAGATACGGGTCCTCGCCTGCACCTTCACTGACTCGTCCCCAGCGAGGGTCACGAGCGATGTCTACCATGGGTGAGAATGTCCAATTCAAGCCATCTGAACTCGCCTCAGCAGCTGCAGCTTGCGCAGTTCGTTCAATCAAATCCATATTCCAGGATGTCGACAAGCCAAGGGGAATCGGGAAGATTGTGCGATGCCCGTGAATAACGTCAAATCCAAAAATCATTGGAATTTTCAAGCGGGACTCATTTACTGCCATTTGTTGCAATTTACGAACGGCGCTTGGTGAGTAAGTATTGAAAACACCGCCGACAAGACCCTTCTTGATTTTTTCTTCGACACCCTTGCTTACGATTGGTCCCGTGACATCAACCCCGATTGAAGGAAGGTTCATTTGACCTATCTTTTCTTCTAGTGTCATTTTCGCCATCAAATCATTGATGAACTTATTCATGGCTTCATCACTTGTGTTTGATGAAGGCTTTGCAGATTCAGTCCCGTTTCCTTGAGATGGCGCCGCATTGGCGACCGGAGCAAAGCTCATTTGTAATGCAACCAGTAGAAAAGCAAACCATTTCTTCATGACTTCGGTGGTCCTTCAATGTTCTAGACAGGGTGTGTCAACAAGGTCGCAACTTGCGATCAAGAGAGGGGGATGGTTAGTATCTCACAAGTCAGCGCGTGGTCTTTGGCATTAGCCGACGAAAGACCCTTTAGTTCTACTAATAGACTTGCTTGACAATGTTGGATTAGAGCAATTGAAGTGCCTTTAGTTCTTGAACTGGCTCATCGAACGAACAAGAACCAACAGAATGAATGAAATCAGTTCTGGCAGTCAAAATCTCATCGACACTTAGTGATTCGTTGCGCCAATGCGCACGATCATTAAACACGAAAGCGCGCGGATCGGTTTCAGCCAAGATAGGTTCAATCTTTTTGTAACCGTGCCATGCGAATGCAGATGCCATCAGTACATTTAAAAATCCGTGCATAACCGAATGAATCGAATCGGCGTCATAGCACAACGGGTAAGTTGCGCGAATCGGATGGTGTAAACCAGCAGTAGCCTTAAATGGCAAGCGCAATTCTGCGCACTTCAAAATAAATGCAGAAACCTCGGCGGTGCCCGGAATGGCTTCTGGTTTTAAGCCGCCAGTGCGAATTTTAGCAAAGCAAGGAGAATTCTTGACTGCATCAAGTTTGTCTAAACTAGCAACAGACACTTCGCAGTAAACCGGCTTTTGCGTTGTCACAATTGAATTTGATTCTATAGCTACGGCTCGTACTTCATCGGCTTCACTTAAGACTGACAAGTACGTGTCGTAACGGTCGGGCACATATTTCAACTGCGCGGCACTAACTACGAACCAACGCAGCATCCAGGCATACTCGCCATTGCGATAATTCTTGTAATTCAAAAGAGCTTCGTCCAGTGGAAGCTGCGCCGGTGGAAACAAACCGGCATAATCGATAAATCTTTCGAGCAACGCGCTTAGGGCTGGTGCAACTGTCCGAGTCATTTTATGCAAACCGTGTAGTGCTTTAACGAGTACAGATATTATCACGTCGACCAGCCAATGCTGCAAAAATCGAAGCAATACATCCGAGCTCAGGTTGCAGTATGCAAATCATCAGCCAAATCCTCAACCCGGGCATATCGATCTTTGAGGCTAATTGTGGTCGCCTTTGCTACAAGATCATCAATTGATGCCGACAGAGAGCTAAGCTCCTTCTTAGGATGTGATCGGGAAATTGGCTCGGGATCTTTTCCTGTTAGCAAATAAAACAAAGTAGCGCCCATTGCATAGATATCGCTTTGAGTGCCGGGCATTCCTCGAAATTGCTCTGGCGGCAGGTACGCGTGCTTTCCGACAACGGTGCCACTTGTAGTTGATTCTTGCTGTTGCGCCACATTGAAGTCGATAAGTTTTAGCGTACCATCATGATTGAGAATCAAATTGTCGGGAGTAAAATCACGATGGACAACAGGCGGTTCAAGCCCGTGTAAGTAAGCCAGTATCTTGCACATCTGCTCTGCGAGAGAACGTACTTGCGCCTCAGAAAGTGCGCCTTGCTTTTCAACAAGCTGTCGCAAAGAGCCGCCGTCAATATGCTCCAACACGAGGTAAGCGCGATGGTCTTCGACAAAGTAATCCAGCAATTTAACGACTTGAGGATGGTCTAACTGTCGCAAAATTCTTGCTTCATTTTCAAACTGTTCCAACGCACCTTTTCGAACACTCATATCAACAAAAACAGGCAAAATAAATTCCTTAAGCACAAGCGCTTGCTTACTTATCGCATCGCTCGCCAAATAAGCTTGTCCTTGCCCGCCAACTCCAATTGATTTAATAACCTCATATTTCCCGCTTTTCAATTTGACGCCAGGCACAAGCGGCTTCAGCCGCTCTCTTTTTGGCGGCGCACTTAATGCCTGCAACCAGAGTTCGGTATAGCTGTAATCTGCAGGTGCTTGTAATGCCTGCAATACTTCCGCATCACGGCTGACATTCGGAGCCCAATTTTTGATTGCCTTTAACAGCCACTCTTTGTCTTCGAAAGAATCAAGAGAATCAAGCTTGATTTCAGTTTTCTTGCCATCATTGCTCTCTAGAACCAGAGCATCATGCAATGTCGACGTCTTTCCTTCGGGACGCCTGAGACTTATGTGAGTCAAATCTTTCCAGCCAATAATTTTTGACTCGCGAACTTTTGAAAAGCGATGGCGCCAGCTAAATCTAATGCCTTGTTTGTTGATAAGAATGTGCGTGGGATTGCTATTGTATTTTGAAACACATGTGGAAATAATAGCTCCTGTGACCATTGCAAACCCCAGCATATAATGCTGCACAGACGCGGCAGCAGCCATAGCACCAGCACTTGCGGCTTGCTGCACTGCAGCAGGATGTGCTTGATCTAAATTGCGAACGGCGAAAAATAAATTTGCTGCGCTTGCGCCTAATACAACAAATATAGGTCCTAAGACCCACATAAAGAACTGTTTTATTGCGTGGTTGGAGCCTTTTGAGCTGAGCCTGTTTGCCATCCAGCGCTCTATTGCAGGGTAGGCCCGATAACGCAACTCGATATCTTTATCAAACACAAATGCTAGATCATTTTTTTCTTTATCTGTGGCGGTTGCGGCTGCCTGCAAATTTTCAAGCCGATTTTTTAGAGCCTCATTTGCCAAAATCAAAAAAGCGAACTGACTTAAGAACCAACCAAAGTCAAATATAACTTCAGACCCTACAATAAAAGGCAGAAAAATGGTGGCAAGCAAATACCCATTACCAATAACGGTAAACTTCAATCTGGTTGCGGTTCTTGCTTTCGATGCACTACTATCGACAGCACCACCTATCAACCAGGTGGCGGCAATTTGAGATGCTAGCCAGACTAAAAAAAATGGGTCTGCCAATCGACCAAGGGCTGAACTTGGAAAAACTGGCATGAAAAGATAGCTCACAATAGAAATCGCCGCAACTTTCCAGTCTTTGGTACTAGTTCCCCAAAGTCGGTCTCCAATTTGAACCAGTCGAAACAAAGCAGATGTCCATAGCAGCTGCATTGGTAAATGCACCAGCCATAATTTGTGCACCGGATTTAGTTCTAATGGAAAAAAATTGATGAGCAGAGTAAAAAAGAGAGTTAAAACGACGCCGGAAATTAAGTTTGGAAATTTAGGCACCGGCAAACTGTCGCTGCTGCTTGAGATTGCTCCTTCGCTACGCCCGGCAATTGCAATTTTAGAATCATTATTTTGAAAAGCGGTATCATCAGCTTCGCGAATAGACAACTCGCTTTCCAGATCTTGCGTCTCGAGATTAGCATGCAAGTTAGGACTATTTTCCATCACTTGCCTCCAGGTACGTTGTTAGTTAAATTGGCATTGTTCTCTAGATGCGACAAGCAATCTGTTAACTCTTGAATCAACAGCTCAGCGCTCTGTATGCGGTCATCAATTTCGTATGCAGTAGAATGCCTGACTATTTGATCAAGCCTATCATCAATTGTGCTAAGCATTTCCTTCGGACTTGACTCAGCCAGAGCCAGTGGATCTTTACCGGTGAGTAAGTAAAACAATGTTCCCCCGAAAGCATACAAGTCGCTCTGCAAAACGCTTCGTCCTCTCAATTGCTCTGGCGGAATATAAGCTTGTTTTCCTACAACGGTTCCGGTTGCAGCACCCACGAATTGATTGGCAGCCCCAAAATCGATGAGATATAAATCGTTTTTACAAAGCACGATGTTATCCGGCGTCAAATCACGATGAATAATAGGCGGATTTTGAGAGTGCAAATAATTCAAAATGTCGGCAATTTTAATTGCCCACTTTACCGTTTCGATTTGACTCAGCGCACCATTTTCTTTGACATATTGCCTGAGGTCTGGTCCATTAATATATTCGAGTATAAGGTAATGTCTTCCATCTTCAACGAAATGATCCATAACACGTGCGATGTTATTATGCTTCAACTGCGAAAGCGTTTTTGCTTCGCGGCTCAAGATTTGCTCTGCTTGCTCTCTTGCAACAGCGTCTGCTCCAGGGGGAACAACAGCCTCTTTCAAAACAACCAGGTCGAGTCCATTTTGTTGTGCAAGATAAATTGCAGAAAGTCCACCAAAAGCCAATTGACGAACAATCTTCAATTTACCCTGACGCAAAATATGCTCAGGCTCTAAGGGCATGAATGCCGTTGTGCTAAATCTTCTTCGAAGCTCATCTTCCCACATTTGAGTGTAGCCGCTATGCCCTGCATCACCCGATGTTTTCTGTGCCGCTTTTTGAAAGTCAACGAGCTCAGGACTTCGCTTACAATTGCTCCCCCAAAGTTCAACAGCCAGAAGAAATTGCTCGAGATCTTTAGGTTTCATTCTTGCAAGATTTAGCGGCAACGAAGCCCCCTCAGCAAAACTCAAAAAAAGCTTGCCTTTTACGTCGCCCGATAGTTCGCGCGCAACCACATGCGCCGTTCTCAATTCAGCCCATGAATGATTGCGCCTGAACTTTAGCATGGGCAAACAAAATGTCGGAAAGGCAATACCATCCTTCGAAACATAAATGCAATTGTCTTCAGCCAGTGCTGTGAGCAAAATACTCGATAAAGTAAACCCAACAATTCCAATCGATAGACTTATTGCAAATTCCAGTGGAACTTGCTGCGGATGCAAAATAATAGAACTTATCATTACACCAAGTGCAGCCGGGCCAACTATCGCCCAGAGAGGAAAGAGCAAAATCATCATGGTGAATAAAAATCGCGACCAGGGCGTTTTATATTGAATCTTTAGTTGAAGCTCAGCCATTATTTTTTCGCTCCTTGTTGCACGGCTTCGTGCCCAAGATTCGACATTCTTTCCACAATGATTTTCTGCTTCACGGCCTCTTTATGGTAAAAATTGTCAGGACTCAAACATTGAGTAGCCAGAGAATAGGATTTCTCTGCAAATTCTTTTGCTTTATCAATCTGTTTTAGTTCGACATAAAATTGAGATATCCTCGTGGTTCGATAAACGTTGTATCCAGTAGGTCCCTGGCTCGCATATTTGTCGTAGGCCATTGTCATGTATTTCAGAGCGTTTTTATAGTCTTCCGATTTGCTGTAGACCTCTGCCAATTCAGCCCAACAATTTGTTTTTGTATTGCACGGCGAAGCATAATCCCAAAGATTTAGAGCAGCTTTGTATAATATCGCCGCGTCTTTGTAATCATCGCGTTGCTCACACGCTTTAGCCAGACGATAATAGATAGACGCGCTGTCAAACGGCGTAGTTTTCAATTGAGTAAAAGCATTTACCCTTACGCTCTTAGCTTCTTCCATAACTTTTAGCGTAGACATCCAAAGCTTTTTTGCGTTGCTGAAATCATTGAAAGCAAGTGCTCTTTCTGCCTGCACAAGACGCACATAAGCAACCACTTGATCTTCATTACCATACAGCTTAACGCACTCATCTTCCAGTGCTTGCAATACTGCAGCGGAAGCCTTGTAATCCCCAGCTTGAGCCAACGCCGTCGCATAAACCAAACGGCAATCAACAAACTTAGGAAGGTAAGTAACAGGGTCTTGAGCGCGCTCATTTTGAACCAAATTAGACAAAAACGAAGTGCGCATTACTTGCATGTGTGTCTCAAGACCCAAAGCAAGAACAATCAAGATAAGAGTAAAAGCAATATTTCCAAACGGCAACGCAGCTTTTTTGTTGTACAGAGGCTGAGATTTTTGCGCCGCTGCGTGCAGCTCTGCTTTTGCTGCAGCTTGATTGTTCGTTACAGCCGGCAAAGTATTTTGCCCATCGTGAAGTACTTCTGCGTCGCTTCCGGCATCGCGAATCTCTATTTTTTGATCTTCACGATGCATCGATGCAGAAAAACTCCGGCCAGCCAAGTTCTAACACAAACTATGTACCCCCCAAAGAAAGCACTTAGCCTCTTACTATCCAAAATTCAGGCGAGAGCACAAAGCAACTTTCGAATCTCAGGAATCCGGAGGCGAAAACATATAACCAACTCTATGCAGAGTTTTGATCATTGAGTCCTTACCCTCGGCGTCTATTTTGTGCCTCAATCGCATTATTTGAATGCGCACAGTATCTGGCGCGGCATCAGATTCAGAGGCCCAAACCCTCTCGAGCAAAGCATCAGAGCTAAATGGCTGATGGGGATGTCGCATAAAAAACTCGAGCAGTGCAAATTCCTTTGGCTGCAAATTCAACTCTTCCTGCCCCTTAAAAGCCTGCCTACTGCCTGGTCTCAACGTTATGTCAGCCGCTTTTAACTCATTACTTTGCACTGCAGTCGGTCTGCGAAGCAGTGCCCGCAGGCGCGCCCCCAATTCTTTCAAGTGAAAAGGTTTGGTTAGGTAGTCATCTGCACCGGCATCAAGACCTTCTTCTTTGTTATCGACTGCAATTTTGCCGGTTAACATCAAAATGGGAGTCGAACCACCCTCGCGCCGATATTGTTGGCAAATCTCAGGGCCTGACATTTCAGGCAGCTCCCAATCAAGGATAACGAGGTCATACTTGAAGCAGCGCAAATGCTCCAATCCCTTAAACCCAGTGTAGATAGGCTCGGGCAGGTGCCCCTGAGCAATCAACCAGTCACAAACCAGGCCAGAAACCTGTTTGTCATCTTCAACGATTAGTACTTTAGCCATAGAAGCTCTGTTTTCTTTGCTGAAGCAGCCTTAAAGCCTAAAGGCCGTTATTCGAGACCCCGCTTGATTTTAGCAGGCATTAGGCTGCTGGCAAGCCGGGTGCCGCCAGCGCGTCGCTCAGTCGACCATAGCCACCAGGTCGATAGTGCTCTGGGGCAGGACCCGAATTGAAGCAGTTCCGTAAACAACATGGATACAAGTTCTCTATAAAGTAATCAGCATGGCACTCAAAAAGCGCGTTGGCGCGCACTTCAAAGGACAGAAACCATGTCAAGCACTCATAGACTAGAACAACACGAAGCCCACGCAGCAGGCCCCGACAAATCAGTAATCGGTTCACTAACGAGTTTGGTTGACCCAAAAACATACGAGGCTGTTTTTAACACAGTGAAAGCCCTGGAAACACCAATGGGACTTGCAGGCGCAGGAGATTTAATGGGTCAAATGTTTGCAAACTCCAAGCCAAACCATAGCGACACCTGCGGTGACCCTTCAAAAATGCTTGCAGGTAAGCACCACAAACAAGAAGCATGCGCAACAGATAAACACAGCGGTGGCTTTTTCAACGGAGTGGACATGAAAGCAGCAATGGAAGGAATGCAAAAACTCATAAAAGAAGAAGAGAAACAACAACACAAAATTGCAGAAAAAGAACTCAAGAAACCAGACGTGCAAAAGGTAACAGAAAAACATGAGAATGGCGCTGCAGTTGAAACTGTCACTGCCGAACACAAAGATGGTTCGGTCGAAACTTTCCAGCCAGGCGGCACAAGAATTCTGCAGCGCGCTGATGGATACAAAGAAACGGAATATCCAAAGGCTATAAATCCTACAGTCCACACTGTTAAAGAATTCCCCAACGGCGATTCAATTACTAACTACAGAGACGGGTCTGTACTTTTCGTTCCTAAGAATGGCGAACCGCTAAAAGTAGACCCAGACGGCACCGCAACGCACTACAAGAAAGACGGCTCGAAAGTAATTGAAAAAACAGACAAAACAGTTATAACAGTTAAAGCTGATGGCAGCAGCACAACAATAAAGCCCGATGGCACTGTAATTGACCAGGCGCCAAACGGAGACAAAACAGTAAGCAAGCCGGAACACATTGACAAAGATGGCACGCGTGTTTGGCATCAAAACGACGGTACAGAAATTCGCGAAAAAGCAGACGGCACCAGAACCAGTATTTTCCCGGAAAGCGTAAACGAAAAAGTACACAGCATCACAGTGCTTCCAAATGGTGATATCAAACAAGATTTGCGAGACGGCTCAAAAGTTTCAATTGGACATGACGGCATTTCAACTTACAATCCACACGACGGAAAAACCACAACCATCAAGCCGGACGGTACGGTTGAAATGCAGAAAGACGGAGGAATCGCTGTGGCATATAAGCCAGACGGCAACATCCAAATTGAGAAAAAGAACGGAACAGTTTTTACAATCAAGCCAGATGGTGACGTGTCAATTCACAAGAAAGATGGCACAGAAGTGCTGGTCAAACCAGATGGAAGTCGCATCATGCACAAGCCATCGGGAGAAATGGAATATACAAGCTCAAGCGGAGAACAAATTAAGTTTGGTCGCAACGGTGAAATAGAGTCATTCGGTTTTGGCGATGATGACAGTACTAGCGTCGAAGACATGGTTCCAAGTCCGGTTATTAATGGGCTCAAAGCTGTGGAAAGCGTTTTCAACGGTGATTGGTAAGAGGACTGGCTGAGACAGAATCAAGCACATAGACTACAATTAGTTCGCTTAAGCCAAAGAATGATCACGGTGTAAGCAAGTGCTGAGGGTTTCTGCCAATCCATGAAAAACAAAAATAACTTGTATTCTTGCTTAGCGTTGCTAATAAGCCTGGGCATTGGTTTATCATCAAATCAACCGGCTGCCTGCGCCGATTCTTCTAAAGCGCCAGAGAAAAAAAATACGGCGGTAGAAACAGAAAAGCAACATCAAGAGGAGTCGGTTCGCAGTGTTCTGATTGCACTACAATCTGCACTCTCGAACAAGGATGCACAGAAAGCAGCAGAACTCTGGTCTGAAGACGCTAACTTCATAGACGAAACAGGTGAAGAAACTCACGGCAGAAAAGCACTGCAAGAGCGGTTCGAATCTGGTTTCAAAAAACGAACAACTGAAAATACAATTGAAATTCATCCATCGAGAATTTCATTGCCGGCAGACAATGTCGCAATGGTTGCAGGCGAAGTCAGTCGCAAAGTCGGCGACATCAATATGCCTACCACCAGATTTTCTATGGTTTTGCTCAAAAGTGGATCGACCTGGCTAATTAGCGAAGCAAACGAGAGCCCTTTAAGTTCAATAAGCAGTGGCGAACATCTCAAAGAATTGAATTGGCTGATTGGCAATTGGAACGTCGACACAAAAGAAGGTACGGCAAAGTTAAACGTTGATTGGGCTCCTGGAAAAAACTTCATTCTCGCCAAATTTGGCATTCGCAAAAAAGACTCGCCCGAACAAATAGATAGCCAGGTCATAGGCTGGGACCCACGCACAAATAATATAGTTTCATGGCATTTCGATAGCGATGGCGGATTTGCATACGGCAAATGGAGCAAGCAGGCAGACACGTGGACAGTCGAAGTAGCCGGCGTAACAGCTAATGGTGGCAGCAGCAGAGCAAGCAATGTGTTTACGGTTAAAAGTCCTTCTGAATTCGTCTGGCAATCAATTGACCGCTTCGCTAACGGCACTCAGGTTGACAACACAGAACAGCTAAAAGTTCTGAAAGCGGCGCCGTAAAAAATGAAATCAATAGATAGTAATTTTTTTTCGTCAAGACTAAAAATAGCGACACTCGCATTTGCCGCTATTCTGTCTAACACAGCAGCTTACGCACAAAATACACAATATGGAAATTACAACAGCGGTTTTCGTTCATACAGCAATGTCGGCAGACAATCAGCTCAACCTGGTTTCGGCGGATACAGCAACTCCGCAAACGCATTCAACAGTGGTTTTTCAAGTATTAGCCAGACAAGTAATTTAGCGCCGCAAGCGACTCAAAGACAGGCGCCAACTCAGCGCAGACAACAAACAAACACTTTAAACGAACTAGAGCAAACACTAAATCAGGTTGATACTCCAGGCGCATGGAGGCAGACGCCTAGCGTTCTTGCACAAGCGCAAATCAATCAATATGCTCAAAGCAATCAGGGAATGATGCCCTGCATATCAAGACAAGAAATGATGCGAATATTTCTGGAAGGTGGTACGCCACAGGGCGGCACATCAGGATATGCGCAAGCACCTTCGGGCGGATCTAGCTCAGATGCAAGTAACGCATATTCAAATTATCAAATTGCAGTAAACGAGGCAAGCAAAGCTCGCAACGCGGCCCAACAAGCACGATATGACAAAGATAAATGGAATAGAAAGAATCAAGCCAGCCAGGCAGAATATGCTGCCAACAACGCTAATTACGCTGCCCAGCGCGCTGAATCGGCAGCAGCGTCAGGCAATGCCGAAGCGCAAAGATATGCAAACCTTGCAAGACAAGCGGCTAACCAGGCCAGATATAATGCCAATCAAGCTCGCTATAATGCCGACACAATGCCGTAGTAATTCAGGAACATTCAAACGATGTCTGCCGAAAACCAAAATGAAAGCCCCTGGCCTAAAGTAGCCGTCATGGGTGCGGGCGCAGTTGGTTCTTATTTCGGATTTTTGCTTGCCAGAGCAGGAGCAGACGTCACGTTGATTGGCAGACATTCACACGTTGAAGCCATTACACGAAATGGGCTTTACCTAGATTCCATTCATTTTAAAGAAGCAATCAAAATCAAGTCAACAACAGATCTTGGTGCAATAAGAAGCGCCGACATTGTGCTTTTCTGCGTAAAGAGCCAGGGCAGCGAAACCGCAGCAAGTATGATGCAGCAGTATTTAAGACCAGACAGCATCGTACTTAGCATGCAAAATGGCGTCGATAATGTAGATGTGATTCGAGAGACGATAGGAGTAGAAGCAATTGCTGCGGCTGTTTATGTCGCGGTTCAATTTAGCGCGGCAGGCAAACTAAAACACAACGGTCGAGGAGAGCTTATAATCGGTTATATAGGATCACAGCAAGACGAAAGTAAGCTTGATCTTGTTTGCCAACTTTTCACACGCGCCAACATTCAGTGTCGCATTTCAAACAACATCAAAGGTGAGCTGTGGGCAAAACTCATCATCAACTGTGCATACAATGCCATATCAGCACTGACTCAATCAAACTACACTTCAATGATGTCAAATCAACTGATTAAAGACATGATGATTTCTGTTGTGGAAGAGTGCCAGGCTATAGTAAAAGCAGACGGAGTAACTCTTCCTGACGAGAACATTTTAGAGCCTGTGCTGGCGTTAGCAAACTCAATGGGTAATGCAGTTTCATCTACAGCGCAAGATTTAGCCAGAGGCAAAGCAACTGAAATAGACGCGTTTAACGGCTATGTCAGGCGACGCGGTCTGGCGCTAGGAATACCTACGCCAGTAAATACAACTTTGTACTCATTAGTGAAGCATCTCGAAAAATCGCTGGTTAAATAAGCAGTCAAATCAAGCAAGCTTATTTTTGCGCAGCCAACTTCATGACAGCTTCCCACTCGGATTCACTTACTGGCTGCACCGAAAGTCGGCTGCCTTTTTGTAATAGCACCATATTTTTCAGCGCCTTCACTTCGCGCAGCTGCTCAAGACTGAGTTCGCGCTTGAATGTTTGAACGTGCTTGATATCAACCATAAACCAGGTGGGTTTTGACTTGTCACTCTTCGGGTCATAATGATCGTCTTCGGGATCAAATGCAGTGTGATCTGGATATCCTTCTTTGACCACTTCAGCCACACCAACAATGCCAGGCGGATCTGCATTGCTATGATAAAAGAAAACCAGGTCGCCCAACTTCATGCTGTCGCGAAGAGTATTCCGCGCCTGATAGTTTCTAACACCGTCCCAGAATGTGGTTTTCTTTGGAGCTTTTTCCAAATCTTGAATTGAAAAAACTTCAGGCTCAGATTTCACCAACCAGTAGTTGCGAGAACCGGTTTTTTTGCTTGTCATGTTGCCTCTTCACAAAATCAAAATTGACAATGCAAATTGTATAGCTACTTCGGACCAGCCACCAAGCAAAAATTCTCATGTTCGCGACCACGCAACGCAGTTGCTCGAGCAATGCGAGAAATAGCCAATTGAAAAGCGCCGGTGCGCAAATCGCAGTTATTACCTTTCGCCAAATTTTTTAGTTCTTTATATGATTGCAAAACGAGAGATTCAAGTTCTGAATTTACTCGCTCTTCGGTCCAGCGGAATTGCTGAATATTTTGCACCCATTCAAAATAACTTACGATAACTCCACCTGCATTCGCGAAGATATCGGGGACGATCACTATCCCACGCTTTAACATAGCTTCATCGGCATCAGGCGTTGTTGGACCATTAGCACCTTCAATAACAAATTTTGCCTGCACGCTATCTGCAAGGTCTCCAGTCAAAACGTTGCCCAGAGCCGCAGGCACAATCACGTCGCAATCGCAAATCAGCAGTTCTTCCGCTTTCATAGGCGAGGCACCTTCGAAGCCGGTTATCGTTCCATTCTGCTGAACGTGTGCGCGCAATGCTTCGATATCAATTCCCTTTGGGTTATGCAAAGCTCCACTTACATCGCTTACAGCGACGACTTTGCCACCACGCTCAGCGATGAATTTGCAAGCCCAAGAACCCACATTTCCAAACCCCTGAACGGCAAAACGCATGTCTGAAATTGCATGCCCGTGATCTTTCAAAACTGCTTCAGCGGCTATTGCCAGCCCTCGACCTGTGGCAGCTTCACGTCCAGCGCTTCCGCCTAGTTCAATTGGTTTCCCGGTTACTACTGCTGGAGTCCAACCGTGATATTTCGCATATTGGTCAACAATCCACGCCATTGTCTGAGCATTGGTGCCCATATCAGGTGCAGGCACGTCCTGGTGGGGCCCGATGACGTCGTGAATTTCGTCCACAAAGGCGCGAGTCAATTTTTGCAGCTCGGTGTGACTGAGCTTTAATGGGTCGCACGCGATACCACCTTTGGCTCCGCCATAAGGAAGATTTGCCACAGCGGTTTTATAAGTCATTAGAGCAGCAAGCGAATTTACTTCGTCTGGATCGACCTCAGGGTGGTAGCGCAAGCCACCTTTCATTGGTCCACGAGAATTATCATGTTGAACCCTATAACCCGTAAAAACAGAAAGTGAACCATTGTCCATTTCGACAATACATTCGACTTTCACTTCACGCCTTGGAGTGCATAAAACTCTTTCGAGATAAGTGCCGATACCTAGCTGCCTGGCGGCTCTTGCAAAATAATAATGAGTGGCTTCCGTCGGTGAAATTTGCACTATATCAGCCTCCTGATTCGGCGTTCCTGTGTGCTTTATACCCATTTAGCAGAGTTGTTCGAAATCAAAACTATTTGCCATGAAAAAGCATTGCTTTAGAATCCACCAAAATATGATCGAAAAAAAATGAAAGCGATCCCTCTGGGCTTTTTTCAAAGCGATGTTATTATTAGGCGTCCCCAAATCAAAGCATTGTCGCAACCATGAATCTTCTGCCAAATCCATTGCCGTCACATCCTAAACCGCAAGACAGAGACCTCATTATCGACTGGGCTCGCGAGCGCCTGAGCAAAAAAGACTTTGTTATCCTCGACACCGAAACAACGGGGACAAGCGAAAACGATGAAGTAATCCAAATCGGCATCATCGGGCCAAATGGAGAATTTCTAATAGACAGCCTGGTGAAGCCAGAAACACCGAGAACAATGCCTGCAAAGGCTCAAGAAGTGCATGGCATCAGCATGGAAATGCTTGAAAATGCACCGACGATGTTTGAGCTTGCCACAGACATTATGAACGCAATAGCCGGGCGCTCAGTGATTTGCTACAACGATTCATTCGACATGCGCTTGATTGAACAAACAGACGCAAAATACAAAATCACAGAGCGCGGTCGCAACATGCAAATGCAAAGCCGCTGCGCCATGATTGCTTACTCTCAATTCATTGGCCAAAAGAGCAAATACTCAAACGAATACGCCTGGCAAAAATTGCCGCGCCCCGTTGTACAAAGCCACAGAGCTGTGGATGACTGCAAGTTAACGCTCGACTTAATCCATGAAATTTCAGACATTCTAAGAAGCACAGAGCCGGCAGGCTTCAGCTGGCGAATGCAGCTAGCCTGATTTAGCCTACAAAAGAAGATTAAATTCTGGAATTAGCAAAATGTATTCCAGAATAGTGCAGATATACCGCAGTACCACTTGCGAATATATCAATGTACATACTCGGCGAAGGCACTTCTACAGAAACGACTATTTGAGCAATTTTCAAAACAAGAACCCTTTGTCGGCAAGGGGAAGCTTGACAGCTTTGCAGTCAAACTAATCTGTGCCGATTACACTAAAATGTAAGCACTCAAAACAAACATAAAAGCGGGATGCAAGGAGACTATGTTCCAATTTATCCATGCGGCAGATATCCATTTGGACAGTTCTCTTCGTGGACTTGAACGATATGAGGGGGCGCCGGTCGAAGAAATACGGCTTTCCACCAGACGCGCATTGGAAAATTTGGTGTCGCTTGCCTTAGACCGCAAAGTTGCGTTCGTAATTTTGGCCGGAGATCTTTTCGACGGAGATTGGAAAGACTACAACACAGGGCTTTTCTTCGCCAAGCAAATGTCTCGCTTGAGAGAAGCTGAAATACCAGTTTATATCGTTAAGGGCAATCATGATGCCGCAAGCAAAATGACCAGAGCACTGAAGATGCCCGACAACGTGCATATTTTCTCTCATTCAAAACCAGAAACTTTTCACTTAGACTCATGCTCTGCGGCGCTGCATGGACAGAGTTTCTCCAACGCAGCTGTGGTGAAAAATTTAGCAGAAGACTATCCAAAAGCTGAAAATAATCGCTTCAATATAGGAGTCTTGCACACTTGCGCGACCGGCAGGGATGGACATGGCCGCTATGCCCCTTGCACGATGGATGATTTACTTGCTAAAGGCTACGACTATTGGGCGCTTGGTCATGTACACAAAAGAGAAATACTCAAGAGTGAACCGTTGATTGTTTTTCCAGGAAACATTCAAGGCAGACATATAAGAGAAACCGGCGCCAAAGGCTGCACGATTGTCACTGTCGACGATAAAAATCAGGCCACACACAATTTTGAACCGATAAGCGTCTTGCAGTGGGAACATTGCATTATCAATCTCGATTCTGCTATCACACAAGATGACGTTATAAACAAAGTGAATGAAAGTCTTTCAGCTCTAGCCCGCGAATTTTCGTCTTATCCGCTGGCAGTAAGAGTTGAATTGACTGGTGCAAGCAGCGCAGACCCACTGCTGCGTTCAAATTCAGAACATGTGATAAACCAGATAAGAGCAATCGCAACTGACTGCGCCAGCGACCAGATTTGGCTTGAGAAGGTCAAAATCAATACATCTGCCACCATGGCACAGCATGATTTAAACATGCACGATGGGCCTCTGGGCGAGCTGCTTTCGCTCATTGACGAATACAAAACAGATCTCGAACTGCAAAAATCACTGCGAGACCAACTTAGTGAAATAGACAAGAAATTGTCACTAGAAGTAAAAGACCTCATTGGTTGGAACGAAGATTTGTTTTTACGAGAAACACTCGAAGATGTCCAGAACATACTTTTCGCAAGACTTGCTCACAAGGAATAAGCCATGAGAATCAATCAGCTAGATTTAATTGCTTTTGGCCCATTCACAGCAAAAACGATAGACCTGTCGCAGGGCAAGCAAGGCTTGCACATCATTTTTGGTGCCAATGAAGCAGGTAAGAGTTCATCATTGAGAGCGCTTCGTCAGCTGCTTTACGGAATACCGAGTGTATCATCAGACAACTTCATTCATGAATATAACAATATGCGCATCGGAGGACAGTTGCTTCATTCCGACGGCACATTGCTTTCAGTTATACGCCGGAAGGGACGCACAGCAACATTGAGAAGTGCATTAGACGACAAGCCTCTCGAAGACAGTGCACTCTCCAAATATTTAGAAGGGCTAAACCAAAATGATTTCGAGTCGATGTTTGGCATTGACCACGACGAACTAATCAAAGGTGGAAAAGCACTTTGCGAAGCAAAGGGAGATTTGGGTCAAATCCTTTTTTCGGCCGGCGCAGGTATCGCAAATGTGAGAACAATTTCGGAAAAATTAGGCGAAGAAGCCAAAGAAATATTCACACCCACCGGCACAAAAGCGCTAATTAATTCAAGCATGGCAGAACTCAAACTCTGCGCAGCCGCGCTTAAAGAAAGCGAAGTGCCAAGTTCGGAATGGGAGACACATGAAAAAGAATGGCGCGATGCCAGCGACAAGAAAGCAGCCCTTGAAACAACGCTGACTAATAAAGAACAAACCATCAGCAAACTGCAACGTATTCGAGAAGCGCTCCCTCTCGTGGCGCAGCGAGCACAATTAATTGAAAAATTAGAGCAACTCAAAGATGCGGCAGTATTGCCTGAAAATTTTGGCGAAATTAACAGGCAAGTTCAACTGGAACTTCGCAGAACCAGCAGCGCGGAAGAGGAAGCCTCAAAGAAACTAGACGAGCTGAACAAGCAAATTGAAGACATCCACATTCCACCCGGCATCATTGAGCAATCTGTCATCATCGAAGATCTTCAAAGACAGCTGGGAAGCAACAATAAAGCAATGCAAGACCGCTCGCAATTGTTGCTCAAAAGAAATGAAAAAGAAGATGCAGCAAGAACGGCTCTGAAAGAACTGGGGCAGCCGCCGGAAATTGAAAACTGCGATCATTTAAGGCTTTCAGTAACTGGGCGAAGCGCTCTGCAAGAAGTTGCAACAAAGAAGATTGCAGCAGAAGAGCGAAGTACAAATACACAAAGAAATTTAGAACAAGCCAAGCAAAAGCTCGAATCTTTAGAAGCAGAACTTGCAAACCTGAAAGAGTCGCTCAATACGGACAGACTGGCGCAAGCAGTCAAACGCATTGAACAACATGGCGCACTGGAAACACAGCTAAGGAATTTGCGGGCACAGTACGCAACATACTCGGAGCAACTTGCAGTTGAAACGCAAAAGCTCCAAATCAACGACAACGCAATCATCGCCGAAGCTTGCGCAAAAAAAGATTGGTTAAAACTTCAATTGATGCAAATTCCTTCAATCGAATCTATCGAAAATTTTGCAAATGAATTTGACCGCAAAGATCAAGAACTTCAGCTTGCTCGAAAAACGCAAAAGCAATATGAAAGCGAATTGCACGAAATAGAGCAGAAGATTCTCAAAGCTCAAAAGGAAATGGACACCCCCACCGAAGAGGCACTCAGCGATGCAAGAGCCAGGAGAGAAAACGGCTGGCGCCTCGTAAAGCAAGCCTGGAAACAAGGGCTTGAAGACAAAACATCAATCGCAGACTTTTCAAAATCGCTTGGCAAAGAAAGCAGCGACCTCGCTGAAATTTACGAAATAAGTGTAGGCGAATCAGACCAGGTAGCAGACAGACTGCGTCGAGAAGCTGACAGAGTTGCAATCAAGATTTCCTTGATTGCAAGCCTTGAAAAAATCAATGAGCTTCTGGCAGATGTCCGCAAAGAAATTTCAGTCATCAATGAAGAGACTGAAAAGCTGCAAGACAAGTGGACTCAATTATGGAAAGCAAGCGAAATTACGGCTCGCAGCCCAAGAGAAATGCGTGCCTGGATTTTAAGATTTGAAGGCACTCTGAAGAAAGTTCAAGCACTGGCAGATGCACAGATCCAAATAAATACTCTTGATGCCAGCGTACAAGAATTCAAAACAGAGTTGGGTACAATTCTGCAGGAATTAGGGGAAGCGGCTAGCTATAGCAATGAGTCATTAGCCGGACTGGTAGATCGTTGCCACAGCAGCATAGAGCTAAATCAAAACCTGAGAACACAGCGAGAAGGATTGAAGCGCGACATCGAAAAGCAACGATTAGATCTTGCGAAATGGCAAACAGAAGTCACCGCCACCAATAAAGAATTATTAGATTGCCAAACAAATTGGACCAATGCGCTAAAACCTCTCGGGCTGGGAGCCGACACGACACCGACACAGGCACAAGCAGTCATCAGTACGCTCGACAGAATGTTCAGCAACCTGACGGAAGCGAAAGACCTTCGCAACCGCATTGAAAGAATTGACCGTGACGACAAAATATTTGCAGAGAATGTCAAAAAACTTGTGGACAATTTAGCCCACGATCTTGCATCATTTCCGCCCACTCAAGCCACGGGAGAACTCAATGCGAGGCTGGTTAAAGCGCGCACTGATAAAGAGCGTCTCGTATTGCTCAGCAACAACAAGAAGCAAAAGCTTGAAGAGTTGCATATGGCTCAATCAAAGAAAAGCGAATGCAAAAACACGCTAGACCAGATGTGCCAGGAAGCGCTTTGCGATAATTACGAGAGCCTTGCTCTTGCAGCAGAAAAATCAATCATTACAAGACAAACGCAAAATGAACTGAACATGATTGAGCAGCAACTGCTCAGACTGTCCGGTGGCATGAAACTAGGCGAGTTTGGACAAGAAGTGCTGTCATTCGACCCAGATTCTATTGAACCTAGAATTCAAAGCCTGCTTGAAGAGATTGCCGCTCTGAAAGAAGAAAGAACCAATTTAGATCAAAAAATCGGCGCAGAAAAAACTCAACTTGCTCGCATCAACGGTGGCTCAAACGCAGCAGAACAAGCAGAGCGTGTGCAATCTCTAAATGCTCAGATAGCATCAAATGCAGAACACTATGTACGACTCAGTCTTGCCAAATTCATTTTGAATCAGGGCATCGAACGTTTTCGCGAGAAGAATCAAAATCCAATACTTCGCAGGGCCAGTGAAATATTCAGCGAATTAACGCTTGGGTCATTATCTGGTCTCAAAGAAGACTATAACGACAAAGGCGAACAAATTCTCGTCGCATCTCGGCCCGACGGTACTTTGCTAAATGCAGCCGCACTCAGCGAAGGCACAAGAGACCAGCTCTATTTGTCCCTTCGACTGGCAAGTCTGGAAAATTATTTGAATCACCACGAAGCTATACCTTTTATAGCGGACGATCTTCTCGTCAATTTCGACAACGAAAGGGCTGTGGCGACAATAAAAATTCTGCAAGCGCTTTCAAACCGAACGCAGGTGATTTTCTTCACTCACCATGCCCACATTTTGGATCTAATCAAAACGAAGTTGGATGCAAGCGGCGTTTATATACACAGGCTGGCAGATTCACCAGTTCAGCTGAGCATCGCATCGGCTTGAGATTATATATAAGGTACGGATGCCGACTTTTCGTAACAGGCATTTGAATTGACCCTCAAGCCCAAAAGCCAGGCCAGTTCCAAAAATTAAATAAGACGGCCAGGCTCGCTAAGTTCGCAAAGCAGATTCGCAAAAGAGCCAAATACTGGCTGGTAGCTGACTTGAATTTGGCACAGCAGTAAAAGACGAAAAGACCCACATCGATTGGCTGACAAGCCTTTCCGGACCAGAAGCCATTTGAGGCAAAAAAGCCGGAAAGCCTGTGACGGTGCTTAACATAAGCCGCCTACATGGGAAAACTACCATGGACGCCCTAAACTTGATTTCATATACTCTATTCACCCCTCATTGATTGGCTTAAGAGGCTCTGGTTGTGCTGGAACATCACGAATCATTCTCACCGGAACCGGTGAGTACTACTAGCTCTGCTTCAGACGCGTTTCGCGCTGATTATTTTTCGTCGACTATGCGAAAAGCTCTCGGCTCATCAGATGTGCCGGCAGCTGCTCCATCCGACGCTTCGGCGCCGCCTGCAGGAATCGACGCAGCCGGCTGGGCTCAAGTAAATCAATGGACACAGAAGGGAACGGCGGTTAACTTCACCACAGCCGACAGCGGCCAAACACCAGATTACATTCTGGGCGCAGACGGCAAATTAACCAAAAACCCGGCAAAGACTTCAGCTTCAGCTGACGGTTCAATTACAGTGCAAGTAGAAAGTGCACAGGGTCAGGCAGCTGCGAAAAAGGCAGCTCAACAACTTCAAGTTGCAACCATTCAGCAAAAGATTGCTTATTGGCAAAAAGGTCATCCAAATTCTAAGGATGTGCCAGACTTTTTGAAAGGCGAATTGGCAACTGCTCAAAACATGAGCACAGACACGCCAGCGCAACAAGTGCAGCCGAAAGAACAACCGCGACAAGCGGCTTCTGATGCTCCACCGCCAAGCAATCCAGCACCGAGCTTCAATGGGCCGGGCTCACAAAGTATCGGTGATAGAAATATCGGCAACGGCGGAAATCGCCAGGGCAGCTTTGAACCAAGCGCTCCAATCGATCGCTCAGCAGTACCACCACCGGTGGCAGGCGACCTGAACATCAAAGGACCACCGTCATGCACACCTGAGCAGATTCAAACTTTCTTGGAAAAGATGCACTCACCTGCAGCCCAAGAACAAGGATTCTCAAAAGCACTTTTTGATGCTTGCACACAACGTGGTATAGATCCAGCCGTTGCAGTCGGCTTCTTCTTACAAGAATCAACATGTGGAAACTATGGTCGTGGACACGAAAACCACAGCCTCGGCAACATTAAAGGTGTTGCTCCCGAATCAGGCGGCTCAGACGGAACATTCCGTCACTACAATACCTGGGCAGAAGGCGCACGTGACTGGGCTAGACTTATTGACGATGCCTACGTCCAAAAACGCGGACTACAAACACTTTCTCAAGTAATCAGTGTTTATGCCCCTGGAAGTGACAACAACAATGAACGCGGATATGTCGCAACAGTCAAAGGCGTAGTTGAAGCCTTCAAAAAACAAAATAATGGTACCGCTGTCGCTTAATATTTAGGTAGCTTGCAAAAACTACTTTATACTGTAGCCGGGCGGACAAGGCTACGGTTAAGCGAAAATGCAATTCAATAAGAAAGCACTTCTTCCAATTGAGTACCCAGACTTAATTAGGCTGGGTAAGCACAACGATGGAGGATACGTCGTACCCAAATCAGCAGTAGAAGGTACAGACCTTCTTTTGACGTTTGGCGTAGCAAATGACTGGTCATTTGAGCAAGACTTTAGAAAACTAAATCCAAACGCGAGAATTGACGCTTATGATCACACAATCGGTGAGTCAATTTATAGCGATATCAAATACTCAAGTCTGGTTGGTTCAGTTGTAAGCCTCGGCATGTTCAAACCAAAGCAGGCTTTAGAACAACTCAATAAAAGTTCTGATTATGTCGATCACAAAAGGCGCTATAGAGAATTTTTCAATGCTGAAAATAAAGCCTTTCACTATGAACTGAGAATAGCTCGCAGAGGCGACGAGTACAGTATTTCTCCGTACGAACTATTCGATCTTTTGCTCAAAGAAAATCCAGACGTTTCGATTTTTTTGAAACTGGATATTGAAGGTGCAGAGTACGAAGTGATGGAGCAAATTTTGACTTTTAGCAAGTCGATTAAGGCCATTGCAATTGAATGCCACGAATGTGACAGAAAACTTGATTTCGATAAAATGATCAACGCAATGCAAAAAGAATTTTCAATCGTGCACATACATGCCAACAATTACGGTCCTGTCAATGAATATCACGCCTTTCCTGCCTATCTTGAGATAAGCTGGGTAAACAATAATTCCCTCGTTGATGGAGCCAGCAAAGACCTCTATTCAACGAAGAAATATCCGATATCAGGCTTAGATCAGCCATGCGATCCAACAAGACCAGATTTGCCATTGAATTTTGACTAAACCTGGCTGTTCTGGTTAGACTGAAGTTATCACACAAACAACACGAGGAGTCTCTTATGTCAAAAGACTCAAATTATGTCGTCATCAATGAATCTGGTGGACTTCCAATCAAAGCCTGGATAAAAGGCGTACAACTGGAAGACGCAGCAAAAGCGCAACTGATCAACATCAGTAAAATGCCTTTTGTGCACAAGTGGATAGCCGTAATGCCAGATGTACATCTGGGCATGGGTGCCACCATTGGAAGCGTCATTCCAACATCAGGCGCAATTATTCCGGCAGCTGTAGGAGTTGATATCGGTTGCGGCATGATGGCTGCTAAGACCAGCTTGAAAGCCAGTGACCTTCCAGATAACTTGCGTCCTCTTCGCGATGCGATTGAACGTGCAGTCCCTCATGGACGCACAGACAACGGCGGGCGCAACGATCGCGGCGCATGGCAAGATATTCCAAATCCGCAAGCAAAAGCCTGGGACAATCTCAAGCCAGGTTTTGACAAAATGTTGCTAAAGCATCCAAAACTTGCACACGGCAACGTGAATACAGTAAATCACCTGGGCACACTTGGCACAGGTAATCACTTTATTGAAATTTGTCTAGATGAAGAAGACAACGTTTGGATTATGCTGCACAGCGGTTCGCGCGGAATAGGCAATAGAGTAGGTACTTATTTTATTGAGCTGGCAAAGGAAGATATGCGTCGCTGGTTCATCAACCTGCCAGACCAAGACCTTGCTTATTTAGCGGAAGGCACAGATCATTTCGATGACTATGTCGAAGCCGTTAGCTGGGCTCAGAATTTTGCACGCAGCAATCGCAACCTCATGATGGAAGCTGTGGTAAATGCACTGGCTTCATGCACAGAGCTGCCTCAGTTTACACTCACAGACAGCGCTGTAAACTGCCACCACAACTATGTCGAACGCGAATATCACTTTGGCAAGAAAGTATTTGTCACCAGAAAAGGCGCCGTAAGTGCAAAAGCCGGCGAGCTTGGAATTATTCCAGGCTCAATGGGTGCATGTTCTTACATTGTGCGCGGCAAAGGAAATGCTGAAAGTTTTTCCAGCTGCAGTCACGGTGCCGGGCGCATGATGTCACGCACAGAGGCGAAAAAACGCTTCAGCCTGGCAGACCATGCACAAGCGACAAAAGGCATTGAATGCAGAAAAGACGAAGACGTTATCGACGAAACGCCTGGAGCTTACAAACCTATTGACGCCGTAATGGAAGCCCAAAACGATCTTGTTGAAGTTGCTTACAAACTAAGGCAAATTGTCTGTGTAAAAGGATAAAAGCTGCTCCGCAAGAGAAAAACTAAGCCCCTATCTGGAAAGTGCTCGTTTTTCGGGCACTTTCCTTTTGCAGCGCGCGTAAAGCCCTTTGGAGGCTTTAAGTTTAGTCTGCCGAAAAACCGGGCAGAAGGCAACAGAAGGCTTATACAGACAGGTTGAGAAGCGATGACAATTTCACCCAATCCAACTCCAGATGCAGTCGAAAAGGCAACAAAATATAGACTTGTAACCAGAAGCGATTTCGATGGTCTAGTTTGTGCTGTTCTTTTGAAGCACATGGACATGATTGACAACATTTTGTTTGTACATCCAAAAGACATGCAAGATGGAAAAGTTGAAATACACGAAAATGACATCACTACAAATCTGCCATATTGCGATGGCGTACATTTGGCGTTTGACCATCACCTCAGCGAAACCATACGCAACAAAGACCAGAAAGATAATCACATTATCGACCCCAAAGCAAAATCTGCAGCCAGGGTCGTCTATGACTACTACGGCGGGCTGAAAACATTTCCAGCACGCTGGAATGACATGATGATGGAAGTAGATAAGGCTGATGCTGCTCAATTTAGCAAAGAAGAAATATTGAACCCACGTGGCTGGGTGCTGCTCAATTACTTGATGGACCCACGCACGGGGCTTGGACGCTTCAGAAATTTCCGCATTTCAAACTATAACTTGATGATGGATCTTATCGACTACTGCAAAGACCACGACATCGATGAAATCATGAAGATGCCAGACGTCCAAGAACGCGTAGATTTGTACATGCAGCAAGCAGAGCTATTCAAAGCGCAAGTCGAGCGTTGCTCAACAATACACAAGAATTTGATCATTTTGAATTTAAAAAACGAAGAAGTAATTCACGCCGGCAATCGTTTTATGATTTATGCCATGCACCCCGAATGCAATATTTCAATTCACGTTTTATGGGGTCTCAGACAACAAAACACTGTCTATGCAATAGGCAAATCTATTATCGATCGCGGTTCAAAAACAAATGTGGGTGAGCTTTGCCTTAGTTATGGCGGAGGCGGCCACGAGAAAGCCGGCACCTGCCAGATCGAAAATGACAAAGCCGATGAAGTCTTGCAAGAATTGATTCAAAAAATTACGGCAGACGGCTAGGCTGTGCTAAGATCCAGACGTTTGGCTATATTCCAACGATGGAGAAAACTGCATGAATAGAAAGCTAGCCTTGGCACTTGCGGTACCAATGATACTTTGCGGTCTGCTTGGTACTCCAGCAGCTTTAGCGAAAAAGTGGACAGTAACACAAAGAATTGAAAAATTGTCCGCCGAAATCGATGAAGGTCGCAAGGCTAACGAACTTACAGTTAAAGAAGTAACTACATTGCAAGATATGGTTGCAAACATAAAAGTAAAAATGGAAAAAATGAAAGGCAAAAATGGCGGGAAGCTAAGTGGTCCTGATACAAAAAAACTCCAGGACGACATGACGGATATAAGCGTCAAAATGTTGAAAATGCGCCTCGACAACGTCTACGCGCAGTAAACAGAGCCAATATTGCAAGCATATACAAGCCTCTTGGTCGATTCTTATAAAAGAATCGACCTTTTTTTATCGACAATGCAAAAATATTTTTTCCTATAAATATGATTGCGATCTTGCCGCCTAAAATACTCAGACCGCATCTTATAAGAAGCAGCAAAAACTCACCTTATCAGCGAAGAAACTGATGATTAGCCACTCACGTCAACATGTCCTCAGCGCACTCGATCTAGCAAAAAATCTGCGGAACCAACAATCGATCATTTCGTCTCCACCGAAGCTGAAAGTGAATTAGGGCTGTTGAAATCCAAGTTCTTTATCCACCGCAGCTAAGCTTCTTCTAAACTACCATGCAGGTGATTTTATGAATTACGATAAGAAAAAGTGGGCTGCCTTATTGCCGGCAGCTGCTCTGATAACAATGGCTGTAATGCCCATAGCAAAGGCTGGCGAGACAGTCATAACCAGAACATCTACGATTACGGCTTGCGGAAACTTATTTGAGATTGACGCAAACGCAGCTGGACTAACAGCAGAACAACGTGCAAAAATCGTCCAGAAAAATCTTGACGATGCGCTTATTGCTGCAAGAGACCTAACACCGTCCGCAGTGCGCATTCAAATGCAGAACAATAACCCTACAATAAGACTAGATGGCTCTTATGTTGTGACAGCCGACGGCAACAGCGCAGCTCGTCACAATCTCACACAGATGCAACTGGCCGAAAAATGGGCCGAAAGCATCAGAGCCTGTATGGCTGACTCTGCGTCCATGAAAAAATATATGTCCCTGCTAACGGGCAGTCAAACTAAAACAGCAGCCACAGTAGTTAGCACGAGAGAGCAAATGGCAGTGCTCACACCAGACACCTTGCTTCCAATGACTTTGACTACTGACCATGAAGGCGCTCGCGCTGATGTCGGAGATCTCGTGGAAGGAGTAATCAGCCACGATGTGCCACTAGGCCCCACATATGATGCCTACCTGCCAGCCGGCACCATCGTTCGCGGAACTGTGGTACCAGCATCTGATTACAACAATAACACTTACAAATATCCAAAAGATGGTCTCAGTTTCAACTTTTTTGAACTTCGCACACCAGATGGAAAACACATTCCCATCAACGCTCAAGTGCTTGGTGGACTGAACCGCTGGAGAAACATCAGCATTCAACCTCAAACAGCAGATTGCTGCGGTAAAGCAGTTTCGTTCAACGGTGATTCGTTTGTAAAAGTCAAAGTCCAACCGTCAAATTCAACCATCATCGGCAGCTGGAAATCAGCACCAAATGACCCAACTACATTTATTCCAGCTCCGGCATTTGCATTCCAACCAGCTCATGATATCAACATCACCCATGGTGAGCCCATGATGCTTCACTTGAATGCAACCTCTGCGATTGCTATCGCAGGAAGCAGTATGTAACTTCGACTCGCAACTTATAGGTATTAGCTAATGAAAAAAATAGAATTTAAAATAGCTCTGGCGAGTCTGGCATTGCTAGCACTCCTTCCGGCGCAAAACGCATATGCAGGATTCAACGATGGATCCTCAGTCACAATGGGTGGCAAGCCCGTATTCTCAATGGCAGCAGACGACGGATTTTCTGCTGAACACCGCGCACACATAACACAAGACGCTCTAGATAACGCACTGGTTGTCGCATCAAACCGCAGCCCCTCGGCCGTCACCGTTGAGCGCAGAAACGGCGCTCTCATCATCGCACTTGATGGCAAGAAAGTGGCAACGGTAGACGCAAACAGCGCAGCGCAAGCCAACAAAACACCAGAGCAACTTGCTGATGATTGGGCAAACAGCATTAAGAACTTCTTGGCTGACAGTAATAGCACAGCCAATTACCTGGCAACTTTGACAGGCAAAAATCCTGTTGAAGGCTCAATCGCCATCATAGAAAGACGCCTATACGCTCCTCAAGGGTTGGCATTCGGTGTGCATTTCTTGAAAGATTTGAGACCAGCTGACTTGCATCCTGGTGATATGGTAGAAGCGGTCGTAGACAACGACGTACCGATGGGTCACTATGTAATCCCGGCCAAAACAATCGTTATCGGGGAAGTAGTTGACACTGGTAATGACACATACAAAATCTCATTTGTGAAAATGAGAACACCGAGCGGCACAGTCGTGCCGATCGATGCATACGTAACAGCCGAAGCAGTAATGAATGCAAAGGCACCACATCTAGTTTGCACCTATGTAATTCCGTCAGGAACTGCAGTAGGCAAGCAAGCGTTCACAGGACGAGTACCGGCTAGCGTAGCTGTCGGAGCGCCAGGTGGAAAAGAAACCTACCTTGTGTTTAGCAAGGAAAGCGGCACCATCGTCGCTTCCCAACCTATGACACTTGTGTTCGAAAAGTCGATGCCTGTAGCAGTTATTACACGCGACCACGCGATGTAATCTCGACTATCAAATCGACTGTCTTACGAACGAAAAAGATAGAATGCCGGGGTGTAGCAATTGCTTCGCCCCGACATTCGCTCGAAAAATGGAATCCGATCTAAAGCAGGTATCAATTATGAAAGAGCAGGAATGTAACAAAGAGAATAAGACAGGTTCAGCCGCTCAAGGCGAAGTCTGCGATGACAAAGAAAAGAACAAAGGACAGAAGGAAAACTGCGACAAAAAACCTGGAGAGGCAAACAAAGATAGTCAAACTGCCGAAGCAGCCAAAGACGACAAAGATGCTTCTTGCGCCGAAAAGTCAGAAGCTGAGTGCAATAAAGAAAAAGGCAGCAAAGAAAATAGCGAAGCCAAAGACAAAGATAAAGAATGCGCCTCTGACGCCAGTAAGTGCACCGAAGAGAAAGAAGAAAAATCAAAAGAGTAGGATAGGAACCAGTCAAATTTGCCGTTTGCAAACATGATTGGTTCACGAGGGAGCTGCGTCCGAGGCAGCTCCCTTTTCCTTTGCATCCTATTGCTCAGGCGAACTTATCAATCGCGCGCAGTTTACTTGCTCGCCTACCCAATGATTGCACGCTGGAACGAAGTTGATTGGCAATACTTTCGGCAACAGCACCATTCTCGCCATCAGACTGCTCTCTGGCTTTTTCAGCTAGCTCTTTGGAGTTAATTGCTTTGCCAAACAGCACATGAATCTCACAGAGCTTTGGAAAAAATGCTCCAGGCGGCAATGCCTCGCGAGTACCGTCTAGAAAAACAGGCACAACATCTACATCAGAACTTTCCAACAACATACCAATGCCAGGTTTGAATCTTAGAAGTTTACCGTCAAGTGTTCGCTGTCCTTCAGGAAACCAAATCATGCTATCGCCGTTTTTCAATACAGCAGCACCGAGTGCTAGACTTGATACCAGGGAGCGCTTCGCTTCAATTGGAAATGTTCTAACCAGCCGGCTCATAAACGAATTAAATGGATTGGCAAAAGCTATTCCTGCCCAGCCGGCAATTTGAGTTTTACTCAATCGCTCATATGGTATCGCGGCACAAAGAACCATGATATCGATGTAGCTTGCATGGTTGGGTATGATAACAATCTGTCCATCTGGGACGTCTTCCAATCCCAACGCAGTAACATTGAAAAGAGTACACATCAGCCAGTGGTTAAATGAATAGAGTGATTTGCTCAGACTCTTTTCAAAAGGGGTCAATGGAGTAATCCAGTGCTTGAGTTTTTCGTCAATAAACTTCTCGGGATTCTCAACAGGAGACCCCAACTTGTTGCTCTGGTTTTTAGATGCGGCGACAGATTCGTTCAAAAGATCTCTAATGGTCTCAATTCTTGTAATTGCTTCTTCCCTGAGTTCCACTCCGGTATTTTGCATCATATCCATAGTTAAATTCATCCACTCGAATGAATCAACGTTTAGATCCAACTGAGGACTGCTATCCATTGTAAGTCCGCTATCAGGAAATCTCTTTGAGAGCCATTCCCACACATGAAGAGCTGTGTCATCTGAAAGCAAAGCCCTATCTTCAGAACTCATTTCTTCGATAGACTGAGGACTAGTTTTTGCTTTGCTCTTACCTTTCTTTGCCGACTTTGATTCTTCGTACAAATCGTTGAGCTCGTGTCGTTTGAGTTTGCCCAGGTTTGTGCGGGGCAGAGGCTCTTGCACAATGGCAAAATCTGTAATTTTCAAGTGTGACGGCAATGATAAAGACACTGAATTCAAGGCGGACGCAATACTCTTCGACTGGTCTCCTTTTGCTCTTTCGGGGAAGACGAGGGCTACCAGTTTGTGCTCAACTTGCAAAATTGCAATCTCTTTTATACCTGGCGCTACAGCATATTTGTCCTCAAGATTTTCAGGCTGAATTTTCTTACCGCCTTCCATCACCAAAAGTGATGAAGCACGACCGGTGATATGTAAGTTGCCGTTTTTGAAATATCCGAGGTCACCAGTTTTAAACCAACCATCATCGGTAAAGGCTTCCTTTGTTTTGTCTTCCAAATTCAGATAGGAATGAAAAATGTTCTTTCCGCGTGCCTCGATTTCGCCTTCCTCTTTATTGCTTTCTGTTTCCTCGGCGCCATCTTTGGGGAGCCCTTGCTCATTATCTTGCTTCGGGCTAATACGAATTTCGACGCCTGGAATAGGCTTTCCTACACCTTCTAGATCGTGATTAGAAGGCACTCTTATCGCCAATAAGGGAGCAGTTTCAGTAAGTCCATAGCCAACTGATATATCCCAGCCTAAAGCTTGTAGTTTTAATGCAAGATCAGGATCTAAAGGCGCACCACCTGATGTTAAGGTCTTCAAACTAGGAGAGAATTTTTTCCGCAAAGGATAAAAAACCAACTTGCCAGGGCGTAAAGTACTTACCTTTTCGATTGTTTGACAGGACTTAAGCAACGCGTCAAAAAGCCAGCCACCCAGTTTGTTAGCATGCGTCTTTGATTCGATGCCGGTGTATAGAGATCGCAACAAACGAGGAACAGCAATCAACATTGTTGCCTGTCCTTCATTCATCGCCCGCATGAGTTCTGGACCAGTTAGAGACTCCGGCAAAATTACCGGCAGACCTTTTTTAAAGCAGCTGAATAAGCCAATGTTTAGTGGATAAACATGGAAAAGTGGCAAGGGCAGCAACAATCGATCGTGTGGGCCTAAAATTTCCAGATTTGCAATTACCGAATCAAGCTGCATTATGATATTCGCATGCGTTAGCGGTACGCCCTTTGGCATTCCTGTGGTGCCTGAAGTATAAAACAATATCGCGGCATCTTCAGGCGTCACATCCACAGCGACTGCATCTTCACGGTCTGACAGCAGCTTCGTCCAGGACATCTCGTTGCCGGCGTCTTCCAAAATAAGCATCTTAAAATGGCGACGGGGACAAATTTCCCGAATTTTGGCCGCACCTTCTTCGTTTGAAAAAATCCAGTGCACATCACTGTCGAATACTATGTGGTTTAAACTTTCATCGTCTAAATGTAAGTCGACAGGAACAGCAGTTCCACCGGCGTAAATCACAGATAGGCATGCAATTATCCAATCTACAGAATTCGGTGCAGCGATAATAACTCGCTGACCTTTTTTCAAGCCATTATCTCGAAGACCAGAGGCTAGCTGCCTGACCTGCCTCAGCAAAGCTCTGTAGTTTAGCTCTAGAGAACCGTTCTTGTTAAAGCTCAGAACTGCCGTTTTCAGTTCAAAGGAATCGAATTCATCTATCAAAGCACGCAATGTGCGAGGCGAGTCTTCACTCTTGACCGATTCGTTTTGCCCACCATTGGAGGGAGTCTGAGCGACTGTATATTTAGGCGTATTCATCGTAAATCTCCGTTTGAAGCACTCGAGCGTTCACGCTTGCTGCTGGCAAGTTCATGAACGATAGAAGGAATCAACTTATCAGTAGCCGCTTCGCCGGCTGCGATTCCTTTCTCAAGAAGGGCTTTATCACGCGTGACTAAAGGAATGTAATCAACATTTGGATAAATCAAAATATCGCTATTCTTAGCTTGTTCTTTATCATTAGCAGCCAGCATAATGTCTGTGACTCGCCCAACAACCGCGCCAATTGATCTTAAACTTTCATTGGCAACCGGTTTTACAGAAGCATCAACCAGGACAGCAATAACCGTACTTGCCCCCATTTGCCTTGCGATGAGCGCAGGCAGGTTTGCCTTGATACCACCGTCAACATATAGCTTGCCATCGATCTTCACAGGACGGATCAATGGTGGCACAGCAAGACTTGCCAAAACAGCCTTTGGTAATTCGCAACTACCCAGGACCCTGGTACGACCATCAGTTAAATCTGTCGCCACCGCGGCAAATGGAATGTTCAGATCATTGAATGAGCCAGGCAAATTCTTCTCTAAAAAACGCGAACATTTTTTTGCATCAGTAAGCCCTCCATAAGGCCTGGCTTTGAAAAAATAGGACAGATGGGCAAGCGGTCTTAAAGCAGTTTTCAAAAGCAAATGTTCATTGAATGCTTTCTGGATAGTAGAATCCAAAAACATTTTTTCGATCTCGTCTAAAGAATGACCGGAGCAATACAAAGAACCAACGAGAGCTCCCATACTTGTGCCAACAATGCCATCGATGTGAATGTTGTGCTTTTCAAGACTACGAAGAACACCTATTTGAGCAACGTCCTTGAAACCACCACCACCCAGGGCTACGATAACTTTGGGCTGATGAGCCGGCAAGGCGAAGCCTTGCTTACTCTCTGCGTCTATCTTGTTGGGTGTCGACAAATTATTCGGATCAAGTGAACTAGAATCGTCATTCTGCGGGTCTGCACTGACTGGACTGGGCAGACCCAACAAGGCACATAACAGAACAGCCAATGGAAGAGCCGTCTTAAATTTATTCATCTTCACTCCAACTTAACATACGTTGAATTCGCCCTCGGCAGTTAAATCGCGCAGATTGCCATAGCTTGAAGCCACTGTCTCAGATTGAAGCAATTCAATTTAACGCAGTTGTAAGACGGCAGCCGACGATTCTAGTTCCTTAGGAACAAATTCATTCAATTTGCGCCATCCACCGAGAATGATGAAGACGAATGACCAAAGTAGTCGGCTTGTAGTTCAACGAAGGAGATTTGAATATGCTTTTTCCCTATCCCCAGATAAATCAATACCAGAAGAATCTGGAGTTAAGAGCAATAATCTTTGCGGTGATTGCAGTTGTAATTTTTGCAATTGTAGGAACTATCTCAATTCAATTCGAAAAAGCATCTGAGCCTCATCACTCGCACACTACAACAGTGCGAGGTCTCCTCTCTGCAATTGCAGGCAAGAACCTCACTATAGAGTAGCCACTTTCACAGTAGCGCCAGCGTCAGCGAAAATCGCATAACAAGGTCACATAGGAGACTGTCAACATGGGTCTATTCATACTCAAATTAGTTTTAACTGCAATTGCATTTGCATTTATTCTACCGCTGATACCAGGTATTAGCTTCCATGGGGGCGTGATGATGGCCTTGCTCATTTCGCTTTTCTTTGGAGTCATGCTCTGGGTGACAGACCTTGTCGCACTGGCTCTTTCTACCATTCTGGCAGTCGGCTCTATGGGCTTGGCTCTGCTCTGGTTGGTACCGCTGTGGCTGCTCGGATTCTGGATGTTGCCTGCGGTAGCACTGAGACTGCTGGCTGATTTTATGCCTAACAATTTGACCATTACCGGCTGGATGCCAGCCATCCTTGGCGGATTGGTCATGATGCTCATCGGAGCCATCACGACAAATCCATCTCGTTATAAACGATCCACTTAATGTCCCTACCCCTACAACACATTCTTACAAATCGAATAGCTCTAAATCGCTCTGGAGGGAGCACAACATGAAAAACGATCATTTGAGTCACATCAGCAGGCTTTGCCTGGGACTTGCAGTTGGCATTTCGCTGCAATCAGTTTTGACATGCAGCCCAGCAATGGCACAAGGAGATGTGGTTGCAGTTCACAAAATCTATGTGAGCGCCACACCCAGCCCGCTGCATTTTGCAGGTGAGGAAGTTTTCTCCATCCCCACGCCTGCCGGCGGTTTCACTGCCGAAGAACGCAGCACAATCATTGAGCGCAACATGAACAATGCGCTGGTGGCCTCGAAAGACCGATCACCGAATGCGGTGCAAGTTGAAATTATCAACTCACTTCCAGTAATTAGATTGGGTGGAAAACATATACTGACAGTTGACACCGAACTGGCAGCAGCCCATCACATGAGCTGTGCCGAGTTAGCCGATAAAATGGCAACAGCCATGCGTCACGCCCTCGAAGACCAGGACAAAGTAGATAATTATGTTGCCCATCTTGACGGTGACTATTTAATGGATCCCTATTCCAAACCCGCGCACCGCGAGCAGTGGCAAGCAGCAAGACTAAATCATGCAGCAAATTCATACAGAAAGGATCTTCCCAACGATATATTGACCGTTCAATCAATGAAAGACTATGGTTTTGAACGTCTGATGCAACGTGATTGGGTAGGAGCCGAAGGCTTCTTCAAAGCAGCTTTAAGCAATGACGGAAACAATGAACGCGCCCGATATGGTCTTGGTCTTGCTCAAATGAAACAGGGTAAGTTTGAGAATGCACTGCAAAATCTGGGCATCGCCAAATTTCTGGAACCGGATGATGCGCAAGTGCATATTGCAATCGGTGAGGTACTTGAAGCACAAGGACAAGATGCAGCCGCAATTGAGAGCTATCAAACAGCCAGCCGCTTGCAGCCTGAAAATCCCGAGCCCGCGCTTTATGTAGCAGACATGCGAGAAGAACGCGACCAAATCAGTCGTTCGGCAGCTGAGCTAAATGAGGCTCAAGCAAACTGCCCTTCAAGTGAGTACATTCGCCTTCGCAAGAAAGACCAGGTCGCCTGGCGCCTTGCCCGACCGTACTAAAATTTGAAACACAGACAGACCTCTGCCATAGCGCAAAAGCGAGAACGGCAGAGGTCTTCTCTTATAAACAGAGTTGTTCTGTGATGGCCGCTTCGCAATTAGCATTTACTCCGCTTAAACATAACGACTCTTCTTGTCATCCTTGCGGCAGCAATCGGATACAATTGGTACACGCAGATATCGCTAATTCAGCAAAAAATTGAGCGTTCGACTGCTAGATTATGAGAACCGAACGAGTGCAAAGTAGTTCAGACAATAGCCGTGATATCCTGCCAGTGCTACTGGTAGAAGATAACCCTATTAACCAGAAGGTAGCCACGTTGCTACTGGAAAAACTAGGACTCAAATCTGTCACGGCCGCCAATGGAAAAGAAGCTGTCGAAATCTTCAGTCAGCGTCGATTTTCAGTGATTTTGATGGATTGTCAAATGCCCGAAATGGACGGTTTTCAGGCTACGGTTGCCATACGCAAATTGGAAGCACTTTCGGGCACTTACACTCCAATCATTGCAGTCACTGCTCTGGCTATGGCCGGCGACCAGGCTCGCTGTATAGCATCAGGAATGGATGACTATCTACCCAAGCCGATAGATCACAATTTACTCAGACTAAAACTAAATCACTGGCTGCAGGCGGATGTTGTTTATAGCAGCCAAAAGCTAGCGCGCAAATATACTCGAGACCAAAACGACCCATCACTGGATGAAGACCCAATCAATGTGCCTGATCTGCAAGAGTTTTATTCACCAGACCAATTATCTGAAATGCTCTCATTGTTCCTGGCGCAAACAGAAGATATGTTGAAGCGAACAGATTTCTTCCTCAAACAGAAGGATGCAAAAGCAGTTGCAGGACTTGCCCATGAATTAAGAGCTTCATGTGCGTCTATCGGGGCGAAACATCTGGCAAGAGCCTGCTTATGCCTTGAACAATCTGCGGGTCAGCAAGACTGGCCGGAAGCCGCCGACACTATCAAGTCAATTCAAAACTCCCGTGACAGGCTAAAAGCATTCATCGCAAACTTGTTGGCACAAATCAAAAAAGCTTGAAGAAACGAAAGGGCGACGCTGTACGCCGCCCCACAAAACGTATTTACGAGATGGTCTATTGATATTTATGTGCCTTTGCATAGCTATCTAAAGATGCCTTTAGATTTTTTGCATTTTGATCAACAGTTTTCTTTGCCATTGCATTTTGCTGATCTAAGCTATCCTTAGCAATCTTAGCGCTTCTGTCAAGATTTTGTTTGTTGCTGTCGAGTGCTTTTTCTTCATTGTTCAATTTATCTTTCTGCACATCGATTTGATCTTTTGCAGCCGTCTTGTTGATTTCGACATCTCGCTTCAACTCAGCTGTGCGGTCATCAATTAATTTCTTTTGGGCATCTTTTTGATTATCTATTGATGCTTTGTCAGCTGATAGTCGTTGAGACTCGCTGCTGCATGCGCTCATCAATACTGCAACGGCGAGCACTGTAACGCTGCTATAGATATGATTCCTTTTCATTATTTGGCCTCCTATAACTTTTTGTGGTGTAGAGACAGAAAACAGCAATTAAAGTTCCGCAAAAGAAAATTTCAACTTATCGGGAACAGCAAGACAAGCCTCGCGTCAGTCACACAGTGAAAAGCACAAGGAGGACGATTCATATGTACCGAGAACATTTTACGCATTGCCTGGCCACGGGAGTGCTCTTGTTATCGTTCGGCACAGGAGCATTAGCAAGTGACACCGAAGATACAAAAATCACAGTTCATGGCGCTCCTGCACGCAGTGAGACAACAACTACTACCACAACCAATGACCCGGTAGTAATTCAAGATGACTTCGGTAACACTACTGTTGTACCGGGTGACACCCGAACGGTTCAGACTCGCACAGGCTCTGACAGAGTGCGCAAAGAAACAATTGTGCAGAAGAAGAAAAAAGCTTCCCACCATCTGCTCAATATCTTCGGTTTGAAGGTTCTCTGATGAACGGCAAAGAAAAATTGTCGAATATGTTTTCGCACCCAGGAGACAAAATGCAAATGCAAAATAACTTGCCGGCATTCACGCAAGCAAAGCTAAGATTGGCTTCAAATCCAGAAACCAGCCCAGAGAGCTTAAAAAGACTTGCCAGCCACAAGTGCGAACATCTAGTATCACGTGTTGCTGAACATCCCAACACTCCACTTGAAACACTGGAAACACTGGCACAACATAAGCATCCCGATGTGAGGGCAGCTATTGCAGACAATGTGAATACGCCACCGAGCCTTTTAATGAATCTGGCAAGAGACTCCGATATCCAGGTTCGATATAGCCTTGCTGAAAATCACAACATTCCAATTTCAGTGATCTCTTTCCTTTTGGAAGACGACAATCCATACGTGGCAGCGCGTGCAGGAAAAACACTCAACCGATTGAGGATGGGCAAGAAAAGATTTGTGACCTGGTTTCCAAACCTATGGCATGAACAAAGACGAGATAGCAGTGGATGAACGTCCCCTATGTCGACCAAACAATGCCGTTTAGAGCCAATTAGAAGAAACTCTTTATGTTTTGCATGTTGTTAGCCAATATTCCTTATGGGTTATCCCCACACCTTTGCCAATTGCAGATCCGATACGACAATTCCCTTGTTAGTATTTGAAATACAACCAAAGATTTGAAAAAGGAAAACCAATCTTGCACGGCTTAAAGCTTTGTGGCGCCAGAGAGAATTGATGGGAGAAAGCCATCCTGATACCCAAGTGACGCTCTCATCTCTACAAGAAGTCTATTGCGCCCAGGACGTTTACGCGTTTGTAGAAGCCGCACCTTTTTCGGAAATAGCAGGTGGTAAAACCACGCCCTTATCCGAGAGAAGAAAAAGAAAAACAAGTACTGACGTCGCCAGTTAACCCGAACCACTTCGGTGCTTGAGTCAATTATAAAAATACAAAGTCAAAAGGAGAATTATTATGGAAAGTACATTGCTAAAGAGTGAAGTGGTACCAATGTTGGTCGAGCTGGGCAAATTCATCAGACAACGTCGAGTTGCCCTTGGTATGTCCCAAGAAGAACTCGCTGGACGCGCCGGCCTTCACCGCACATATGTAAGCGATGTCGAAAGAGGAATCCGCAATTTGACAATTGGAGCAAGCGCTCTGCTTGCTAACGGACTCGGAGTTCAGCTAAAAGACATGATCGCCGCTGTAGACCACCCGGCTGCACAAGTCGTAGCTGAAAAGCCTGAACAAACATATTTTGCAGCAGCCAGCTAAGGCGCTCCAACTAATTTACGAGTATTAGTCCACCGCTAATAATCGCAAACCGACACCCAACGCTGAAACAATTCAGTTAAGGGTGTCGGTTTATTTGTGTTTCAAATCATTACACGAACAGAGGGAACTGATTGGCGAATTCTGCATCAATTAATCAGCGCTAAAGCCAGCATAAGGAGGACTAAGACGTGAGCATTGGAAGCAAGCAAGTAACGACAGCTAAAGCCTATCAAAGCTCACGCTCCAACAGAAATTGGATTACGCCAGTAATTATTTCAGTATTGGTTCTGGCAAGTGCTGCTGCGTCAATCTTGTATTTCAGCGCTCACCACTCTCAACAGGTTGACAGCAAACAACTGAAAGTCAGCGGACGCATAGAAGGCGACGAATCACACATCGCTACCGTCGTGCCCGGTCGAGTTTTACAGGTCTATGTAAAAGAAGGGCAAAATGTAAAAAAAGGCGAATTGCTCGTTCAACTTGATGATTCACCGATTCAAAACGGGCTAAAGCAAGCCAATCAGGCTGTAGCCATGGCAGCGAAAATGGTCTCGACAGTAGAGAGCCAACGCATTGGCCTGAAAAACAAAATCGGCGCTATGCAAAATAAAATTGAAGAGCCTGTAGCTCAGCCCGAGAAAAAGAGAGGTCTGGGAGGCAAATTCCTGCACGTCCTTTCCACTCCGGTACGGGCTGTTTCGGCACCATTTTCAAAAGGTGCCGCTAAAGAACAAATAAAAAAACAAATTGGTCAAGCACAGATAAACTCGTCCAAACTCATGCTCGATCAAAGCGGAGCTCAAACATTAATGGTTCAGTCTGAATTGGAAAAAAGCAAGATGACTCGAAAACAACTTGCATCAAGACTTGAGCAATACAAAATTTTCTCGCCTATTGACGGCACAGTCACAACATGTGCAGCCCAGCCCGGTGACGTGGTGGCACAGGGGCAGATACTCTTGATGGTAGTGAATCCGAAAGCGATTTACATGCGAGGCTTCATACCTGAAGGCGAAATCGCAAAGCTCAAAATTGGACAAGAGGCTCGCGTTTTTCTTGATTCTCAAAAAGGCAAAACTCTGGCAGCGCATCTAAGTTCAATTGATAAGACAGCGTCGTTCACACCAGAAAATGTTTATTTCAAAGAAGACCGTGTAAGACAGGTATTTGGACTTAAGCTGGCCATTGATAAACCCGACGGCTCCGCCAAACCAGGAATGCCTTGTGATGCTGAAATAGACTTGTCAAAGGCGGTCACAAACGATGGAGGCTAGAGTGATAGGGACAAAGCAATTGTTTACTGGTCGCATTGCTCTACAAACAAAAGGACTTCGCAAATCATACAAGAAAAACGAAGCCCTTCATGGGATAGACTTAGAAATAAGACCCGGAGAATTGTTTGGTTTGATCGGTCCAGATGGATCAGGCAAAACAACAATATTGCAAATCCTCGCCGGCGTAATGGACGCCAGTGAAGGAGAGGTCATTGTGCTCGATCGAAGCGCAAGTAAAGCCAGAAAGAATGTTTCATACGTTACGCAGCAATTTTCACTGTATCCAGACCTGAGCATCGATGAAAATTTAAATTATATTGGCGGATTGCATCATATTCCCAAACCAGTTATCGAAGACAGATCTGCAAAATTTTTGCGTGAAACCGGTTTAGCAAGATTCAGAGGAAGACTCGCCTCGCAGCTTTCAGGGGGCATGAAACAAAAGCTTGCGCTTTGTTGCGCGCTTGTAAGCGCACCAAAGGTTCTTTTACTAGACGAGCCTACGGCAGGCGTAGACCCACTTTCAAGACGAGAGTACTGGGAAACGATTTCTGCATTGAGAACAGAAGAACTCACAATAGTAGTAGCAACACCATACTGGGATGAGGCTGATCGCTGCGACCGCATCGCATTGGTCTGGGACGGGTCTATAGATAACTGCGGCTCTCCGGCAGAGCTCAAAAAACAGCTTGGCGTAAAACGGCTGGCAATCAGTGTTGACAACAACGAAAAAGCAACGACACTGCTCATGCAGAGCCAACGGAACCACCCAGACCTGCTCATCGATTTGTATGCACTGGGTGACAGGATCGACATACTTACAGACAACGTCGAATCGAGCATCAATCTTATTTCAGATCTACTAAACGACAATAAAATCAAAATCGGCTCTATCGAAAAAGAAGAGCCCAGCATCGAAAATGTTTTCTACATGCATTTAAAGGAAAAAGGGCAGACCCCCACAGAAATTCCCCCGATGCCTTCAATAAAATCAGCGGCTCAAGAAAAAGCAAATAATATTGACGATAAAAAAATCGCCATTTCTGCCCAACATTTGTACAAGGAGTTTGGAAACTTCGTAGCGGTGCGAGATCTAAACTTGAGTGTGGCATATGGTGACATTTACGGACTCCTCGGCGCTAACGGAGCGGGAAAAACTACTACGATTCAAATGCTTTGTGGCATAACATCGCCCACAGCAGGAAAAGTACTTTTTGCAAGTGAGACCCTGGCAAAAGACCCAGCGCATCGCAGACAGATTGGATATATGAGCCAGAAATGTACACTCTATGAAGATTTGAGTGTGGCAGAAAATCTAGAATTCTACAGCTCAATCTATGAAATACCACTAGACGAAAGAAAAGCCCAGGTCAACTGGGTTTTAGAAACTTGCGGACTTCAAAATTGGAGTAAAGAACTTATAGCACGACTGCCAAAAGGCTGGAAACAAAGAATCGCATTTGGAGCAGCAATTATGCACCGACCCAAAATTCTATTCTTGGACGAACCTACCTCCGGCGTCGACCCGGTGGCAAGAAGAGAAATTTGGCAACTCATTCGAAGGCTTGCAGCAGAGGGCACAGCCATTATTGTTACGACTCACTTCTTGGATGAAGCTGAATATTGCAACAAAATGGGACTGATGGCTGCCGGAGAAGTAATAGTAGAAGGATCATCCGCAGATTTGAAAGCCAAAGCTGAGTCGAAAACTTTGGAAGACGCATTTATAACACTGGTCAGTTCGAAAGAGAAAGCTTGAAATGGATTTGATTTTCACACAAGCGACAAAAGAATGGGCCGAACTCAAAAGAGACAAATTGAGTCTTGCACTTGCATTGCTCCTTCCTCTAATCAGCCTATTACTCTTTGGCTTTGGAGTACGGATGCAATCACACGACATTCCAGTTATCGTGCAGGACTTCAGCAATACATCAATAAGTAGAGCATTAATTGAGAGAATTGAAGGCACAATCATTCTCAAACAAAAAGCATTTCCATTGAATGCCAACGTAAAGAAAGAGCTGGACAGCGGCAGAGCAAAAGCAGCGGTGATCATCCCAGCAGATTTTGCGCGTGGAGTGCTAAATGGAAATGGTTCAAAAGTTGATGTACTGATTGATGGTACCGACATTATTAACGCTCGTCTCATTGAGGCAAGCATAGATGCTTCCGCAAAATACGTACTACGAAGTAGTGGACTTGATCGAGCTCCTACACCGGTAAAATCGAACATTCGTATATGGTTTAATCCTGGTCTTAGAGAAACATTCTTCATTGTGCCGGGCGTTTTCGGAATAATACTCTGGATGTTTCCCTCATTGCTGGCTTGTGTAGCATGCGCACGAGAAAAGGAACAAGGCACTGTAGTACAAGCATATAGCGCCGATATTGGTGCAGCAGAATTTGTAATCGGAAAAGCAATTGTCTACATTTTCATAGGGCTATGCCAGGCAGCATTGATTTTGACGCTTGGATATTTTCTATTTGGGCTCACATTCGCCGGTAACCCACTCACCTTTTTGCTAACAGTTCCAATTTTTGTAAGTTGCTCGGTGTTATTTGGACTGGCAGTAGGAAGTTGGGCCAATTCACAAACGACGGCAGTCCAGGGTGTTTCCAGCCTCGGCTTCTTCACGTGCCTTCTTCTCTCAGGATTTGTCTACCCTTTGAGTAATATCCCGTTTCCACTCTCGCTGTTTTCATATTTGGTTCCTGGTAGATATTTCATCGATGCGAGCCGTGACGCATTTGAACGTGGCATGGGATTCAAACAAGTATGGATGGACCCTTTGATTTTGTCTGTTTACACACTCGTGCTATTTGTTATAGCCTGGGTTGCCTGGCGCCGCATGAAGTTTCAGGAGTAAATCATGCTAACAAAACTCATTCGTCAGATTAAGGCAAGTCGATTGTGGGCGCTAATCCTGAAAGAGTTTCGCCAAACTCTAAGAAACAAATTGCTTTTGTATTTGTTACTGGTACCACCCACAGTACAGCTCATCGTGCTGGGAGCCTCGCTCGATCCTGAATTGCATCATGTTCGACTGGGCATCTATGACCAATCTAAAACTGCCAGCAGTCGACAATTTAAAGATCAACTTACAGCCGCCGGCACTTTTAGTCTTGCGGCAGACTGCAATTCCGAATCAGAATTAGCAACATTGCTTGAATCTGGAAAGATTTCAGCTGCGGTGATAATTCCTCCTGATTTTGAAAAGGAACTGGCAAAAAACAAATCTGCCTCAGTACAAACATTGCTCGACGGAGCAGACGCTTACACTGCAAATGTCGCAAGCGGTTATATTCGAAAAACCATGAGCGAATTTCATCCGGAGCACATAGCTCCGGCAGAGAAACCCTTAATAAGCATGACGACAAACATGATGTACAACCCAGGATTGCGTGCAAGTTGGTATTTAGTACCAGGCGTATTGGGAGCAACTCTAACACTTATTGGCACACTTGTTTCTTCTGCGGTTATTTTAAGAGAGAAAGAACTCGGTACACTCGAACAATTGCTCATGACGCCGGCATCGGAATGGGAAGTGATCTTGGCAAAAATCATTCCTTTGTTTGTACTATTGCTGAGCGATGTAGCTATTGCAATTTTCTTATGCCAGATAATATTCGGACTGCCCTTTAGAGGAAACCCCATTTTGTTCTACCTGGGAGCATCTTTATACATTTCAATTTGCATCGGCTTTGGTATGTTTCTGGGTACTCTGTGCAAAAGTCAAAGGCAGGCTCAGCTCTGCTCATTCTTTATCAACATACCGCTGATTCAACTTTCGGGTAGTGTCGTACCTTTTGAAAGCATGCCAGTTTTCTTGCAGCAACTTTCGTGTCTCGACCCCCTGCGTTACTTCACATATTTTGCGCGGGCAGTTTTGCTCAAAGGCGCGGGACTTGAATTGTTGTGGCCATACATAGCGACCCTTGCATTTGCCTCAGTTTTGATTCTCTCGGCAAGTATGCTGCGCTTCAGACGTCAATTAGCCTAATTGCCAGAAGTTAGAACATGAGACCGGGCGACTTCACCCGGCTTTTCATACTGGCGAAACACCGGCACTTCAACAACTGATGAAAAAACAAAAATAGCGAGTGTCCAGCATGCATTACACAAATGCGGATGGACACTCGCTATTTATCCCAGCGCATTTGGGTGGGGAAAAAGGAGTTCTTTATTGAGCTTTTGAATTAGGATTGAACGCTGCTTCAGCGTGTATTTCTTGCTCGTGCTCTTTCACGATATCTTTGTATTTATAAAACCAGGGCCACCAGTGACGCAATCCATTTCTGTACATTTGCAGAGAGGCTTGCTTAGCTGTCCAACCTTGAGAAGCCATGCCATAGATTCCGGCATAAAACTGTGTACGGTCTCTAGCGACCTGATCGCATATGTACACGGGGCGCATAGCGGGATTACGCACTACACTGAGGAAGTAACTGATATTTTCGTCTTTAGGTGAAGTGAACAGACCTGTCGGAATATGCACATAATTCATGCCAAGTTCTTCCAACATCTTTTGTTCTTTGGGCATTGGATTGAGCCGGCAAAGAATGACAGTTTTCACTCCTTTAGCCTTGAGTTCTTCCAGCTTTTGTTTGTTAGGTACAGGACCCCAGTAACAACCGGAATCAACTTGACCACCACGACAACCGCTTAGAGTAAGACATGCTACAGCCGCCAGTATGATGCTGGCGCCGCGAATCGACTTCGCAAAATCTTGATTGTTTGACATACTCAGGAATTTCATTTTGCACCTCCGTGCTGGAATTGACGGAAGAGGGCATATGCGGTTCCCAACAATTCTCGGTCAGCTACCGAATCAACGAAATGGCTTGATTGAAGGATCTTTCTTTGTACTATTTCTAGCCAGGCGCCAAAGCGCCCATTTGAAATGCCGGGTGCTAATTCTATGAAACCCGCATTCAACCATCTCGGCATAGGCTTGCCTGTAAGTCCAGCCACAACGCAAGATCCTGAACATAGCAATGAGCACTCCAGTGCGATCTGCGCCATGCAAACAATGAATAAACAAGGGACGATTGTTTGCATCGTCAACGAGGTTGATAAACGCATCTACAGCTTCCTGACTGGGCAATGTCCAGTAATTAAGCGGTATATGGTGAAACTTCATCCCCAGCGCTGTTACATGCTTGGACTCGCGGGCAGCAGCCCCCTTTCGCCAGCGAACATTCACCACTGTTTTCACATTGAGTTGCAAGAGAGACGAGAAACTATCCATACTTGGCTGCGCACCACGATATAGCCACTCATTGACCTGATGAAAATTTTTGATTGGAATTATCAACTTTTCGCTAGTCATTTCAATTTTGCATTGCCTACACAGCCTGCTTATCCTAACTCAGATCGAATAATAGTACACGACTCCGACTTTCTTCTACAGTATATGTTCAGCTGAATTTTGCCAAGGATTTTTCTGCATTTCCAGCCTTTTACAGGGAACTCTTTAAACGGATTTGCTTCATTAACCCTGTATATAAGGGCTTTGACAAATGACAAACCACGTATTAGTAATCTACAACCCGACAGTAAAGTCGCAAACTCAGACAGAAGAGTGGATGGGACAGTTAATACAGGCCTTAAATGAAACAGGTCAATACGTTGTCTCATTCTTCCCTACCGCAGCAGACACAGAATCACCTGACCTTATTCCACTTTTGAGACCGCCTCTTGATTTAGTTATTGCGGCTGGCGGTGATGGCACCATAAGATTTGCCCTTGCGGCTCTTGCCCAGGCAAAGTCTTCAATTCCTCTTGCCGTGTTCCCACTCGGCACAGGAAACGTCTTGGCTCGCAACCTGGGTGTCGTGGAAGAAAAGCTGTTTGCTAACCCATTAGAACACGCTTTTAAGTACGTAAGTCAAGGCACACCAATGCCGCTCGATTTAGGTATGATGAACGGCGAATATTTTGGAGGAATGGCTGGAGTCGGCCCGCTTTCCGATGCATTTATGACTCCACGCCGCGAAGAGAAAACCAGCTCAAAGCTGCTTGCATACATGAAAGCTCTATTGCTAACAATCGCCATGAGACCGCGAGTATTTAAGATAACAACAGGCGGCAAAACTTTCAAAGTACAAGCATCTGGTATTTTCATTAGCAATGTCGAGGATCTGGGTATTGGAAAGAGTGCAGACCTTAATAAGCTAAATGATGGCTATCTCGATTTGCACATAATAAATCCGGTAAAGCTCTCGGACTATATCGCATTGATAAAGAGATATGCTGAAGGTGTGATGAGCAGGAATTTGTCGGACAATGTAATTCGGGTAAAAGAAGCCATGGTTGAAGTTGTCCCACGGCAAGGTGTTCGTTCAAGCTTCCAAGATCTTGTTAACGGCATCGCAAAAACGTTCCTTGGACATAAAATTCAAGAGCCAGCCAGAACAGACAAAATGCGCTGCATGATTGATGGCGATGAATATGGCTGCACACCAATGCGTGTTACTGTTGTGCACCATGCAGTGAATGTCCTCATTCCTCCGTCAAAGGAAGCAGCACTAAAACCACGAAGCACAATTCCATTCCCACAAAGACGTGTTTTGCCGCGAGCGCGAGCAGCTGGTGAATAGTTGACTCAACTATTCAAATAGCGGCGAAGTGCAGTATCAAGGCTGAAATTGCACAAAATAGATTGCGAATGATTGAGAGATTATTACTAATCAGTCATCATGTGGAGGCAATCACAAAGAACGTGTTGTTAAACTAAGATCGTTAATCCAATCCGCGGAGAACAGGGAATTGGCGATCAAAAGCTTAGCAATATTTGCGTCTATTTTTTCCATGCTGCTCACATTGAACGTGCAGCAATCACTAATGGCAGAGCCTCTAACAACAGCATCGAGCAACATTTCTGCAGCGTCAATTCAAGAAATCAAGAAAGTGGTGCCCAACTTTGGTGTAGTCTCAGAGGTACTTCTCAGAGGCGGACAGCCCAGGGAAGGTGGGCTTGAAACACTTCAAAAGGCAGGTGTAAAAACAATTGTTTGCCTCCGCGATGGTGCAGACGATATAGCCAACGAAGGAAAGTTGGCCGAAAAACTTGGACTCAAATTTGTTAGCTTGCCGATGAGCGTTTTGAAAACTGCGCAAAAAGGTCAAGTTCAAAAATTCCTATCGGTAGTAAAAGACCCCGCAAGCCAACCTGTTTTCGTCCATTGCCGACAAGGACAAGATCGCTGCGGCACTATGGTGGCAATGTATCGCATATCAGAACAATCGTGGACCTTTCAGAAAGCTTACGACGAAATGATCAGCTATGGCTTCCATCCATTTTTCGTAGGCTTGAGCAGTTCAGTATTGTCTATGGCAATGGGACAGGGAAACAAGGTCGTGCTTAGCAATGCCGATGTCGAACACGGAATCGGCACATTGGCTGACAGCATTAAACAAACAGTGAAAGCTGCCGTAGACGTGCAATCAAATGCAGCCCAAAGCACAAAACAATAAATTTCCTAGTGTACGTTGGCACTCTCAATTGCATAAATCAAGGCTCTGGTTAGGCCCATTTTGGTGACTGTAGCAAAAGGAACTACGCTTACAATGTCATACTTAGCGCCTCTGCTCATCAGTCCATAATCGAGCTTAGCCAACTTTCGTTGTCCTTCACCGTCTGTGCCAACTTGAAGAATAACAATGTGTACTTCATTTGGATTTCGCATTTGCTGAGTAGCATCAACAATGACATCAGCCAAATTGTGCTCATCTTGCGGCTTTCCGTCCGTCACAACTGCAATGACGAGAGGCTTTGCATGCGATGATGCTCTTCGTTGAAAATAAAGAGCAAGCTGCTCACCGATCGGATTGGCAAGTTTAGTGCCATAAAATCCAGTGCTATAACGTTGATAGATTGACGGCAGCTGCGCTAAATTTACATTGCTGTACGAGTCATAGTGACTTGAGAAAAGTACAAGGTTAAAGCCCCAATTCGGTAAAGTCGATGTCTGGCGGCTGAAATCCATCGCTTGCGAAAGGCACCAATTCCAACGCGAGTTAGGACCTTGAGGAAAGAACTCTTCCTCTGCCATCGAGCTAGATCTGTCTTGCAATATGACGACGTCGCGCGCACGCAATATGTTCAAATCTCGATCAGGAACGTCGCCAGGTAAGCGAGTACGCATAACGTCTCGACCAAGCGGTAGCGGTCGATTTCGATCTGCATTCCCCTGCAGTGGATGCGAACGCTGATCTAAGGCACCTCTTAACGGCTGACTTTGATCCATTAGTGGAACAGCTTCCTGCAATGGACGCCCGTTTTTGTCCAGGGCGCCTCTCAGTTGCGGGAAGTCGACTCCAGCTCGTATTTGAGTTGAGCCGACTCCCGATTGCAATTTGCTCGCATCAAGTCGCCCGTTTAGAGGAGTCGAGTACAGATCTGGGTTTACCACTCTGTGCTCGACTCCCCCACTGAGTTGCCTGCGGTCGTTGAGGTGTTGACTCTGCACCACACCATCATCTGTTGTTTGGCTGTCACTCGAAGCAGGGGACGTACCCCGTTGAATTCGAAATGGTGACTGCCCATATGCCGTTGGGAGGGCTAAAAGCGCCACCGACAAAAACAGTAGAGATTTTGGTTTAAACCGCATGCTTATACCTCAATGCCACGACCACAGACTAGTTAGTTCTGCGGACTGCTAGAAGATTCCTGAGTTGATTGTGTTGTCGAACTGTCACCAGGTGCAGCGGGCGCCGGCATAACCTGCGAACTGCTAGCACTGGGGGCAGGCGCTGGTGCTGAAGCACCGGGGGGACCTGCTGGACCTGGGGCTCCTTGAACACCCTGAGGACCAGGAGTAGTCGGTATCACTATTGGTGCGACAGGTGTAACAGATCTGTTTTGCTCTTCGATACGGTCTGCCGAACCTTGTATTGCAGATTGCATGTTGCCGAGGTTAACGGAATATGCAACGAGCAAGCTAACAAGCGCAAGCAACACTACCAGCATAACTGCGCCGGTAGTAGTGTCATCGTTAGATCTAACAACGACGGGAGCCCCGTCCGACTGACGGGTTTCGGTTTCTACTGTGTAAGCCATATTTTCCTCCTATTGTCCCAACAATAGACCAAGGCATAGCCGTAGCTATTCTCCGCGATAATTGAGAACTAATTTCTGTTGTACTTTCGATGTAGCTTTATTACTTCAAGCCTCTTCCATCGTAAGCAGGGAGACGAGATTAAATTGCTATGGTTCCGGTCTGAAAGTGACTTGCAATCCTTATATGGAGGGCTCATTTAGATCGCGCTGATGCTTAAGGTAGAGCTGTTGCATTAGATTGAAGGAACCCGACAGAAAATTCCCCGTCTCGATGAGCAACTTTGCTCCGGAGGGATGGAAATGAATAGTAAGTTCGTGAAGGATATCAGCGAAATTCGCAACAGAACCAGACAACATATGGCTTCAGGACCCGTCACCGATGGCTACAAACTGAACATCGAAAATGTATGCAAGATTTTGAACGAAGCATTATCTACAGAAATAGTCTGCGTGCTTCGCTATCGCCGTCATCATTTTATGGCGCGCGGCATACATGCCGATTCTGTAGCAAAGGAATTTCTTGCGCATTCAAATGAAGAACAAGAACACGCCGACAGAATTGCCAGCAGGATTTGCCAATTGGGTGGCGAGCCAAACCTAAACCCTAACGGCATGTTGAACAGAAGCCATGCAGAGTATAAAGAAGGCAAGAACCTCAACGACATGATCAAAGAGGATCTCATTGCAGAACGCATTGCCATAGATACATATCGTGAAATGATCAAATATTTCGGTGATGCAGATTCTACAACGCGAAGGATGCTTGAAGACATTCTTGCAAATGAAGAAGAACATGCCGACGAATTATCCAAACTCCTGGACAACGACTAAATCTGTAAACCCATTTCGAAGGAAAAAGGAAATGAACGCTTTATTTGCTAAAGTCATATTTGCATCTTCAGCCATAATGCTAGCTTCTTCATTACCTGCGCTAGCACAACAGAGCACGTTTGAAGGAGCGCCAACAACCGCGCAGCAAGTTGAAACAGCTCCTGTTACACCGCCCACCGGCGAACAAAGTGCCGCTATTCAAGCGCAAGAAGGTAGTCTTGATACTCATTTGCGTTTGCTAAACAATCTTTCCAGTATCAAACCCGGAGCTACGGTAACACTGCAATACCAAACTGACCCGGGAGCATATTGCAGTCTGACGGCAGAAGTGACCGAAGCAATAATTACAAGTGCCGCTTCGAAGATGGCTGACTCGAAGGGTCGTGTATCTTTCCAGGTGCAAGTGCAAAGTAATTTCAGAGGAACGGAGCTGCCCCTGATGATATCCACTTCGCATAACGGCAAAAACCAATCGATTGAAACAAGAATTCCGCTGCAATTCGCGGTTCGTAAGAAATAGAGTATCGACATCAATTCAAGTACCGCTCAAGGGTACAAAACGCTCAAAAGATCTTATTGAATCTGGCACATCTGCTGGCGACCTGCTATCTTCATACTCGCTTGATAGCAGGAATCCAAAATGAGTAAACGCCAAACTTTTGTCCACGCTCTGGTAGCAAGTCTAATTTTATTGACTGCAGGAAATGCAAGTCAACAGGCTCTGGCACTTCAAGAAACTGATGGCAAAACAAAAATCACTTTCTTGCAGCTAAATGATGTTTACCAAACATCCCCAGTCGACAGAGGAACACACGGCGGACTGGCCCGCGTATCAGCACTGCGCAAGCATATAATGGCTTCAATTCCTGACGCAATTTTTGTGTTAGCCGGAGACACGCTTTCACCCTCTGTCGCGTCGCAGCTATTTAAAGGCAGACAAATGATTGCTGCCTGGAATGCGATAAATTTAGACTATGCGACTTTCGGCAATCACGAATTTGATTTTGGCCCATTTGAATTCAAAGAGCGCATGAAAGATTCCAAATTCGGGTGGGTTTGTGCGAATGTGACTGATAGCGATACCGGTTCAGCATTTGGCAACGCCAAGCCCTATGTTATTAGAGATATTGATGGAGTGAAAGTCGGCATCATCGGTTTCCTCACACCAGACACGCTGAAACTTTCACGCCCTGGTCCGCGTGTAGAAATACAAGACCCAATTGAGACAGCGAAAAAATATGTACCTCAAATGAAAGCAGAAGGTGCTCAAGTTTTAGTCGGACTGACTCATCTTACTATTGATCAAGACAAGGAACTGGCTAAAGCAGTGCCTTTTGATCTGATACTTGGTGGGCACGAGCATTACCTTATTAATGGATATGCCGGTCATGCTCCAATTCTAAAAATGGGGTCAGACGCTCGATTTCTCGGCAAGATTGAAATAACGTACCTGAACAAAGAGAAAAAAATAGACAACATAGTTTGGGAAGTAATGCCTGTTGGCGCAGAATGGAAAGAAGACCCGGTAATCGTAAAAGCTATTCATGTCTATGACGAGGAATTATCAAAAGAACTCGATAATCCCGTAGGTGATACCAAAGCAGAATTAAACGCGGTACAGGTCGATAACGAAAAGAAAGAAACTAATCTAGGCAATTTCATTGCAGACTCATTTCGCCAGGCAACAGGAGCCGATATTGCCCTGGTTAATGGTGGCAGTGTCAGGTCAAATCAAATGTATAGCGCCGGCGAACTCAAGAAAAGAGATGTGCTTGCTATATTGCCTTTCGAAAATCCGATTGTAAAAATTGCAATAAATGGTGCCACCATAAAAGAAGCACTCGAGCATGGTGTCAGCAGAGCGAGTGAAGCAGACGGTAGATTTCCACAGGTCTCTGGCATGACTTTCACCTATGACACCACAAAACCAGTAGGCTCACGCATTGGCGAAGTAATGATTGCAGGAAAACCTCTAGACCTAAAAAAGACATACACAATGGCAGGCAACGATTACGTTACCTCTGGTGGTGATGGCTACACAATGCTAAAGGGACAAAAGTACCTGATCAAACCCGAAGAGGGACGTTCTGAATCAGTAATTCTTTTAGAGGCGCTCAGCAAAGGCAATGTAGCACCAGTGGTGGAGGGTCGCTCAAAACGAAGCAACCCATTCAGCAAAGGCGAAGATGTCGATACGCCGTAGACTTAAAAAAAAGACTGCGAAACACTAGACAAACTAATTCAGTTTCCGCCTTCTGCAGGTGCGGCTTTGCCTTCGTGGAGAGCATCGGCTTTTCCTTGTATTTCGTCAGCCTCTTCTTCTCTATTTGTCTTACGAAGCAAATCGGCATAGCTCTCCAGAGCTTTACCAAGATCGGCTTTAGCAGCGTCGCCTAAGCCTTCGTACACCGCAACAGCCTTCTTGTAATAAGTTTCGGCTTCAGAGTTTTTCTTTTCAGTTTTATAAAGCTTGGCAAGATTGAAGCAAGAACGCCCAACTTCGATATGCTTGGCACCACGAATTGCTTCGTTGATGTCTAAAGATCTTTTGTAATTAGCTTCGGCCTCATCAAATTTATTCAAAGCCTTATAAGTATTTGCAAGGTTGTTTAGCGGAGCCACTAAAACAATGTCCTTAGCGCCTACCTTTTTTTCCAAAATAGCCAGCGCTCTTTTTTCTGGTGCTTCAGAATCAGCAGCCCGTTTTTCTGCTCTATAAAATCCTGCCAGTGTATCAAGTGCTGCAGCTAACTGCCCTGAGTCCGGCGCATTTTTTTCCCAGATAGTTACGATGCGCTTATAGATATTCTCGGCTTCGTCTTTTTTCCCTTCAGCCTTGTAGAGATCTGCCAAATTAGCTAAACCGGTGACCAACCCTTTATTGGTGGGTCCCAATGTTTTTTCATCAATCGCAAGAGCGCGCAAAGTCAATGTTTCGGCTTCGGCTAATTTATTTTGTTCAAAATACAGCCCGGCAAGATTGTTTAAACAACTGGCAAGATTGGCTGCCCCATCTTTTCCTGTTTTGTATTTGTCTGCCAGGTCTAAAGCTTGCTTATAAAATGTTTCGGCCTCAGCAAACTTTTGTTGTTTTCGGCAAAGGTCTGCCAGGTTTGATAATGCTTCAATGCGATGAGCATCAGCGGGTAATAACTTTTGAGCTGCAACTTGAGCCGCTTTGAACTGGGTTTCAGCCTCAGCCAATTTCCCCGCCTTCAAAGCGTCTTTACCTGCAGTGCTCAGCTTTTCATATGACTCAACTGGCGTCTGCGCCATCGCAGAGCTACACAGCACTGTTGAAACAAGAATCATTTGCAGTCCCGAAAATACTTTTCGCATAGAAGTTACCTGTTAGTATTTTTCCGCCCAAAGCAAGTGAAGGAGAGCCGGCTGGGCTCTCCTTCACTAAGATCCATTTACCAAATTTTGGCACGCAATTCCGGTGCTCTCCACATGGGAGCCCCCGGCTTGATGCCAAACGCATCATAGAACTCCTGGTAGTTCATCAACGGGCCTACTGCTCGGAATTGTCCAGGTGAGTGAGGATCAACGGTGACCAATCGTTTTTGTTCTGGCTCAGTAATATTTGTGTGCCAAATCTGTGCGAACGACAGGAAGAATCGTTGCTCTGGTGTGAAACCACCAATGTCCTTGCGCTTGGAAGGGTCTTTCTTAAGTGCTCTTTCCATTGCATCATAAGCCAGACTTACGCCACCCAGGTCTGCAATGTTTTCGCCAAGGGTTAGCTTGCCGTTAACGTGAAGACCAGGCAATGGCTCAAAACCGTTATATTCGTCAACGACTTTTTGAGCACGAGCTTCGAATTCTTTTGCATCTTTATCCGTCCACCATTCGACAAGATTGCCGTCGGCGTCATAATGGCGACCTTCATCATCATAACCATGTGAAATTTCGTGCCCGATTACAGCAGCAATAGCTCCGTAGTTAACTGGGTCGTCCATGGTCAAATCAAAAAATGGCGGTTGCAAAATGCCTGCAGGAAATACAATTTCATTTTGCAATGGATTGAAATATGCATTCACTGTTGGTGGTGTCATTTCCCATTCTGTTTTATCTACAGTTTTTCCAACTCGCGCTGTTCGACGATGAATTTCAAATGCATCGCTTCGCAGCGCATTGCCCAGGTAATCATCGCGCTTAATTTCTACGGAAGAATAGTCACGGAATTTGTCTGGGTAACCTATTTTCTGAGTAAAGCGATCAAACTTTGCCATTGCTTTTGTTTTGGTAGCATCGCTCATCCATTCAAGCTTTTGCAAATGGTCTTTAAACACTGCACGTAGATTGTCGACCATTTCGATCATCTTAGTGCGCGCTTCTGGTGGGAAGTATTTTTCAACGTATAGTTGACCAAGTGCTTCGCCAATGCTGCCGTCAATAACCTTTTCAGCGCGCTTCCAACGTGGCTCTTGCTCTTTCTTACCGCTCAGCACTTTGCCAAAGAAATTGAAGTTTTCGACTTCAACCGCATTGTGCAAATATGGTGCAGCGCTGTGCAATACATGCCAACGCAGGTAAGTTTTCCAATCAGAAAGCGGCCGGTCTTTCACCATTTTATCAACGGCTGTGAAAAATTCAGGCTGCCCAACGATTGCAAATGGAACGGATGCAACGTCTCTATCGGTCAAATAAAGCTTCCAGGGCAAAGCCGGGTCGCTTGATACCAACTCACTAATTTGAACTTTGTTGTAATTCTTAATCGGGTCGCGAAGATCTGTGCGCGAACGGCTGGCTTTGGCAAGCTCTGTTTCAACGCTCATCACAGTCGCCGCATCTTTGGCGGCATCTGCTTCATTCTCGCCCATCAAGACAAACATTTTCTTGACGTGAGCAATATATTCTTCTCGCTGAGTCTTAAACTCATCTTTCAAATAATAGTCTCTATCTGGTAGAGAAAGCCCGCCCTGGCTTAGCTGAAAAGCATATTTAGAACTGTCTTTTGCGTCAGGCTGCACGTCACTGTCGAATATTCCGCCGAATCCTTCTTTATGGAAATTTGCCAACAGCTTAAACAAATCATCGGTGTTTTTTAATTGCCCGATTCTTTCCATGAATGGTTCAATCGGTTTAAATTTCAATTCTTCAATATGAGCTGTATCCATCGCCGATGCGAAGAAATCGCCCACTTCGCGAGTGGGTGTCTTCGGTGCTGCATTTTTATCTGCGGCGGCTTTTTCCAAAATGCTATGGATTAAATACTGATTGCGCTCGTCGAGTTCTCCAAAACTGCTCCAACGTGCTTTATCTGCCGGCACCGGATTGTTTTTGATCCAATTTCCGTTTGCATAGCGGTAAAAATCTTTGCTCGGGTCTACGGATTTATCCATATTGTCCAAAGAAAAGCGCGGAATTTTTGGCTCTTTGTCCACACTGCCGACAGTCGCGGCAGAAGCGCTCAACGACAATAAGCAAGACAAAATGACTGTGCTCGACACTAACCTGGCTGATTTCATACGCGAAGTCCTTTTGATTAAAACCGTTGCTGACAACTCGACACTTTCGGGTATTCAAGACCCGAAAGCAGCGGTGTAGCTTTGCTTTCACTATGGACGTTTAGCAAGCCACAAAGTTGCATCAGTATATATCATTGGACTAAACGACTTATTAGAGTCGACGATTGATTTCACAAAAAGGTATCAGTGTTTTGCATCGCCAAGCTTTTTGAGCTGCTCATAAACTGATGTCCGCATCCAGGCAATAAACTTTCGCCCATCAGTTAACTGGCAGCCAATGCACAAAAATTCGTGATTTCCGGCAATCATTCCGACGGCTTTGCTTGCCAAGCCACCTAGTGGACCAAGCGCCATACCCAGACCCAAGCCAATAATATTGCCCACAGGCAACTCGGAAACAGTATCTAAATTTCCTACTTTACGCTTGAGACGCACATCGAGTGACTTAATGTTCCTTTCAAGTGGAACGGCAAGACCATTTTCATGCATAATCTTGCCGGAAACAATCTTCCACAAACCGCTGCTTATGTCGCCAGCAAGAATTTCAACGTGACTGTCATCTAAAAGGTGGTAATCCATAAAACGCAGACATTAAACCTCAAAATAGCATCATACCTTTAAAACCATATTACGGCTCGTGGCAACAATCACATAGTGCCTTGGGTCACAAAGAGAGGCGCGGAAGGTCACGGTTTGCCCATTAAGATGACCCGGACAACTGGACAGCAATGCAAGTTTGGAGCGACAATGCACTATGCAAAGGAGATTCCTAATGAAAAGACTTATTGGCCGACTCTCGGCGCTAAGCACTATTGCACTCATACTAAGCAGCGGAATGGCATCTCAGGCGAGCCCGCCAACTGAGAGCAAGGCAATCGAAGGCAGTCACAACCGGCACCATAAGGAACACATTAAATTAGCCATGAGCGCACACGAATCAAACAGCGACTTTGCACTTAATCTATTCGCCCAATCGACCAAACAAAAAACGGGCAATGTTTTGGTTTCACCATTCAGTGCATTCGCGGCATTGAGCATGACCTTAAATGGTGCCGCAGGCAAAACCAAGTCCGAAATGCTGAAGACTCTGGGTTTGAGCAACGACGATCTTGACGAACTAAACAAAAGAAATGAGGCAACTTTTGCAGCACTCAACAAAAACACAAAAGTGCAAATTGAAATTGCAAATGCAATTTACGCCGACAAATCAACTCCATTCAAACAATCATTTATAGAGTTGTGCAAGAAAGACTATGGCGCAGAAATACACAACGAAAATTTCAGCGACCCAAAAACAGTTAATGCGATAAACGCCTGGTGCAAAGCGAAAACGCACGGCAAAATAGATTCGATTTTGGACAGTCTTAACCCCCTGGAAAAAATGGTTCTACTAAACGCCATTTATTTCAAAGGCACATGGCAAAATCAATTTCACAAATCACATACCGGTGACGATAAATTCACTGATGAAAACGGCACGGTGTTGCCGATTAAAATGATGCACCAGAATGAGACTTTCGCTTACTTCAAAGATCAAAATTTTGCTGCAGTAGAATTGCCATACCTTGGACACAATCAAAGTTTATTCGTCTTTCTGCCAGACAAGAACTCTACACTTTCGGCAGTACAAGCCAAGTTTAGCAAAGACAACTGGAAATTATGGATGAACGCATTTCAGCCAACGACAGTAAATCTTTCGCTACCAAAATTCAAAATAGAGTATTCAACTAAGTTGAATGAAGCTTTGAAAAGCATGGGAATGGCTGATGCATTTAACCTGAAAACTGCAGATTTTTCTGGAATGATCGATCAGCCAACCGGGATTGGTCGAGTCTTGCAAAAAACTTTCATGGAAGTAAATGAAGAAGGAACTGAAGCAGCAGCTGCGACTGCGGTGACCATGATGACTCGCAGTGTGCAATTTCAACCAAAACAACCGGTAGACTTCCGCGTCGATAGACCTTTCATCGTCGCTCTGGTAGACAAAGAATCAGAAGAAATCCTATTTTTGGGTTCAATCCATAAACCCTGAGCAGGAAAAGAGCAACACAAAGATTAATTCACACGCGCCAGCTTAATTTTGGCTGCTGAGAGTAATTTTGGGCTTATCTGCTCGAAATGCCTCCTAAAAGCATACAAAAGTAGGTTAAATTGTCACCGAAGCCAAAAATTCCACTGGTTAAGGCACGCTGTACGGCGTCCAATGTAGAGCCTCCGCACCCAGAAATGTAGTAATCAGGGTAAATTTGGGCATATTGGCAAGGGGGAGTCCCTAAAAAGCTGCTATTCGAACTGTTGAATAGCCGGCCCAAAACAGCAAAAGCAGAAAAAAGCGAACAGGAGTCTTTCAAAGCATTATGGCGGCGCCAGACAAAGAAATCACCAAACCCCCTGAGCCAAAGCCGGCAGACCCCAAGGCTGAAAAGCCCGGTCAGCAGGGCGATACCCACGTTCCTGACGCTGGTCATGCCAATGGAAGTTTTCCGGCTGAAATCGGCAAAGACATCACGGGGATGCCTTCAACGCCGGCTGAAAGGCAAAAAAAGTTGGACGAATTCAAGAAAGAGACTTCAGTCACGGGCAACGTAAGCACAGGCTCGATTAAAAACTCAGATGGCTCTTTGACGCCGATTTACAAAACATATGACTCGAAAACAGGTGTCGAAAACGTATATATTCCAAAGCCAGACGGCAGTGGCTTTACTGAAAACCGCTATGACAAAGCAACGAAGTCCTATGTGCCAAGCGACGGCAAGGGGGAACCCTTCAAGATAAGCAGCAATGGGCAGATTACAAAATTAGACAATACGCCAGTCAAAACGGAACCCTCAAAAACTGAGATACAACCTCCAAAAATAGAAAACCAGCCAACTCGCAACCAGGAGCAATTTCAGAAGTTTGAACCGCCACCGGTCAGACAAATAGAGCCGCGAAAAGAAGCGACGGTAAATGTAAATGATGGTGGCTTACATCCGACACCGACGCCGCAACCAACAGACAAAGTGGTGGCTCCTCCAGGCGGCGCCGTCGATAAAGTGGTGGTGAATCCAAGCAATCCCGGCACAGCGGCCGAGCATCCGACGCCCGGTCGAGAAACCAGTGCCGCATGGTCTAACATGACGGCGCAAGAACATTTAGCAAAACATCAGGAAGCGATCAAAACAGCGCAGGAGCAATACCGCCAGGGCACTGTTGATGCACCGCCGACAAAAGTTGATAAAACCTTCGTTCCCCCCAGTGATGCGCACCCAGCGAATGCGCCTTCTGGTCCAGCCCCTGTCGACAAATTCCCAGCAGCGCCCACCCGTGTGGACACCCGAGTAGACCCCCCGATCGCTCACGTAGACCAGCCCCTCAAAGGGCAAGCCGTGATAAACGACACTAAAATTCCCGGCTCAGATATCAGACCAGGAACTCCACAAACGCCCGCCGTTCCGCGTGATGGTGATATCAAAGCGCCTGTGCCGAGAGACGTGGCGCCTACAGGAAAAATAGACGTTCCGGTAGATAGGGCCGGCAAACAGCTAGACCCAATTCAACAGGCAACTCTCGAAGCCAAATTAGCAGGTCAATTGCAAACATTGGGTCGCAACCCGGAAGGGAAAATCAATGTAGCCGAATTCATCGCCAAGTTGCAGGAAGGAAAATTCCAAGACGGCAAGTTTCAAGATGGAAAGTTTCTTGATGGAAAGACTCCACTAATTGGCAAAGAAGTAGAGTTATTCAAAGTCTTGAGCAACATGAAGCCTGAAGAACTGGGCAGCCTCAAGGCGTTTTTAAGCGATGGCTCAAAAACGAGTTTCGATTTCAAACATTTAGATGGTCGCACACAGCAAGACCTCGCAAAAGTTTTTGACTCAATTCTCAAAGGTGGAACAGGAGAGCGCAGTCCGCTATTCGATCTACTAGGAGACAAAGCCAGAGGCTTTGACAAAATTCCATCGGGCGATCAATCTCGCATTTTACTCACCGAATTACTGCGCGCCATGAAAGATATGCCAGGCGCCGCAGGTCTTGCTGGTCGAATGGAAGCCAATGCAGGATTTTTCGGACGCATGGATGCTACTGCAGCTGCGACGGGCCGCTTAGACATAGGAACACTCCTAGGTCGCAGCATGGGAGCCGATGGTCGCCCCGGTGAATTCCATTTACAAGCCAAAGACAGCGAAGCTCTGCAAGCATTACTCGCTCGTTTGCAATCAAAAGATTTCTTGACTGCTAACCAGGGCACGCTTGCAGATCGAGCCATGACAATGAGACTCGAAGGAAAAGTTGAGCTGAAAGTCGATGCCAAACTTGATGGCAAAACCGAAATTAAGAGTGAATCAAAAGTTGATGCACTTCTACAAGAAAACCGCACGGCAAGACTCAGTGAAGCCGTTAGAGAAGCGCTCGGCAAGTCAGGTGAAATTAGTCGCGGTCTTGGTCCAAAAGAACAAGCGGAAAATAGAAACGATGCACAACAGCGCCTGCTTGATACAGAAGCTTTAAAATCCAAAATTGAAATTAAGAGCGAAACAAAATCAGAAACAGCCAAAGCAGATGCATTAGCTGAGACCAAAACAAAACAGCAGCAACAAGAACTCGACGAAATAACAAAGAAAAAACAGCTTGATGAAAACCTCGCCGAAAGCAAGCGCCTGCATGACCAACTTCTTGCTCAGCAACTGAAAGAGCAACAAGAGCGTGAGGAAAAACAAAGACAACTTGACGAACGAAACGAGAAAGAGCGTCAAGAAAGAGAACTCAAAGAAAAGCAAAAACAAGACGAGAAAAAGAAACAAGAAGACAACGAGAGAATTCACATTGTCGCTAAAGGAGACACCTTAAACTCACTAGCCAAACGCTATTTCAACAACAAATCGTACGCTGAAATTATCTTTGACCGCAACAAGGCAAGCATCAATGTAGTCTCTCACAAAGGACGCAAGTATAGTGATTTGCAAGTAAAGCAAAAAATCATGATACCAAATCAGCGTTTTGTTGATAATTTCAAACAATCGATGATTTCACACCGAGGCATCGACTTTGGTGGCGTAAATTACGGTTCGGTTGAAGATGAATTGAAATCAAAATATGGTATCAACTGGGATGGCACAGCAGCATTTGCAGGCACCAGGTCTGCGTTGGGAGCAAAAGACTCAGCACCAATCCAACGACGCTCATTCTCTGGAAAAGGTGCAGTACAAACCAGCGAAAGACGGGAAAGCATAGAATCAATGCTCGGGCCAGTCGCGGCAGAAAGCAGCAAAACAAGAAAGCAAACAGTTCATCTTGGACAAACAATCAAGAGCATTGCAAACAAACTGTACGGCAGCCCCGCATACTGGCGCCTGCTTGCGCTGAAAAACAATTTGAGCACCGAAGTTGACAAACGCAAAGACCCTGTCGTGCAACTGCATCGTGGACAGATGCTGCGTCTACCTGATGCCGATGAAATTGCTTCATTCCAAAGAGACCCCGACAATCCGGTTGTCGTGTCGCTATATACTGACGATTACGGTCTCTTCCAACCGCTCACAAGGCGGTGCGGCAATTGCGAACGCGACACACTTTCAATGGCAGTGGTATGCGTCTCGTGTGGTTTCGATATGGACTGTCCGGTAGAAGACGATTTCGAACCGGCCGATGAAGAGAGTCTTGAGACTGACGCGGATCACACGGATCATCAGGAGACGGCGGATGCGCCAACTCAAGATGATGACGAAGACGAAAACAAAAACAAAGAAGCTGCCGAAGAAGGAACATACAACTACGCCAGTCCACCTCAAAGTGAAAGTTCAAACGACTCTGACGATCCTCTCGATCAAATCGCGGCGGTAGAACTTCAAAGCGTGACTTTCGTTGACCGAAAGAATCCAATGGGCTTCAACAAAGAGAACGGCCAAACACCGCCGGCTCACGAATTTGCGCCACCAATAGAACAAACGCCACCTGAAGATAATCTGTTCAAACTGGAGTTCGAAAACGAAGGAAGAGACCCACTATGGACTCCAGAACCAACACCAGAGATCATGGACCCGGCGGTGCAAATTATTGAATATGGCATTTCACACGGCGACGTGCAGGGACTTTGCATTTCACTTCAAATAGTATGCGATGCCCGATGGTCACCCGTTTTTGACTACCATATTTTCCCTGATGGTTCATACTCGCATCAATATGTACGCGAAGGAGGACGCAAGAGCATGAAAAAGCTTTTGCCACCACAACAGCTAAAACAACTTGCTCACAACCACCTGCGCAACTGCTGGGAACAATTGTGCAGAGATTACATGCAATCATAGGTGCAAAACCTAAGATCATACTGGCAAAGGGATTAAAAGCCTTTGGCTGGTTTTTATTGATTGTGACTCTTCTCCTTACGGTAAATCAGCTCGGATACGACGAGTTCGGCAACTTCGAAAATGGGTTTCGCTGCAGCAACCATGAGTTTGATTCCATCCAAGACCTCCTGATGCTGTTTCGTTCCTTTCTTGTGTTTGTGGGACTTTCGATCCTTCTCCCCCGCTGGTATAAAATCCTCAGCATCCCGCTTCTCGTTCTTTCTATCATGGTGTTTAGCAATACAACAAGATACGGTAATGACATGCACGGCAGGCTCACCTCAAGTCTTGCAGTCGTTGATCTTGGCACCAGCAGGTTGCTGGCTCACTTAGACGCGGACGACCACAACCACGGCTACATAAGCATTTGGCAGGAGAAAGACGTTTTCCCAGGCTTGGTTTGGAGCGCAAGAATTGCTTCAAGCGCCGGCTCTGATGAGCCTCACGTAGCCTTCAAAACAAACGGAAAAATTATCACCTGCGAAATAACCGAAAATCAGCGTGAACGGTTCAAGAATTGCTTCACCTGTAGCGACAAATCCGGTGCAACAAATCTCGATTTTCTACCATGGAATCTCAAGCCTATTGTTAAAGAAATAGATTGCGATACGTCAGATTCTTCGCCCAGCAGGCTAAATTCAAGCAATGCACCATAACAGTACTGGAATTAAATTTGTCGTAAAGAGTGCTTTGATACTGTCAGTTGTGGTTGCGGTAAACGCGTACATTGCCTTTCTTTTTCACAAAGAGCTGTGTATTACCAATTTACATTTGAATGAGCAGTTGTTTTTGTTTAGCTTAGCCTCCTGGTGGGTCATAGCATTTTCTCTAAACTACCTCTTCAAAGACATGCAGAGTTTTGCGCATGTGAATTATCCGAATGATCAGTGTAGACTTACAAATGCCTACATCACCTTGCAGAACTTTAGTGCAGACAGGTTGTAGGTGTACAGGAAAGACCACTAGCAATAAACACGAAAGACGTTTCATGCAACTAAGAAACATCCTGGCAACAGTAGCATCAATTACTTGCTTGAGTACCTCGCTTAGCCACACAGCTTTAGCTAAAAACGAAAAGCACGAAGTAATGACTGTTCGCTCTGCAATGAATTTATATGCTGATTCTGTCCGAAAGAAACTGAGCGCGATTTTTCAAACGCAAAACGTAAGCTACCCGCCAAAACAACTTACGTGGATCGCACTTAAAGAAGAAAAGCTTCTATTGGTATTTGCAAAAGACATCAAAGGCGCATACAAACAAATCTTGAGCTATCCGATAATCGGAGCAAGCGGCGTTGCCGGACCCAAGCTGAAAGAAGGCGATAAGCAAGTGCCTGAAGGTTTTTACAAAATCGACGGCTTTCGACCAAATGTTATTGCGCACTTAGGACTTGCTGTTAACTATCCTAACGCTGAAGACAAATTGCATGCTAAAGAAGAGAAGCGTACAGATCTTGGTAAAGATATTTTGATCCATGGCAGCAAATGGTCGACGGGTTGCTTGGCAATGGGAAATGAACCAATTGAAGAACTCTTCGTGCTCGCCCACGACAGCGGTTGCAGCAACATTCAGCTGATTTTTTCTCCCTGTAATTTGACTGCGCATATGCCAGACCTTATATACAAACAACAACCTTCGTGGTTGCCAGATCTATACAAAAGGCTGAAGAATTCGCTACAAAGCTTTCCGATTAATACCACTAGTGGTAGCATGAGTAAGTGATGAATGCTTGATTACAAACATCATTTTGTGAAAATTTGAAAAGTGGTGACAATTTAAGACTTCGCACCAATAGCCTAGAAAGCGCACCCCAAAGGCATCTCTGCGAGCGATAAGTTTTGTTCTGAGAAACAAATCATTCTCGACAATAATCATCAGATCTTCTCCAGATATCAATGCCACCAGTCATTTATATATTCAATTTTTGAACTTTGCATCCAGTCCCGGTATGATGAAGACGCCTCTCCACATCGAGGTGTTCATTCAATCAACGCCGCAACTTTGCGGCGCTTGTTGTTGCTTAGGAGTCATTTTTTATGGATAAAACCAACCGACTAAACAGCATGAGAACTGCTTCGCCAAGATCAGGTTTCAACGTTAGTGCAGGTGGTTCTCACGGCATCAATGCTGGTTCTGCAATGGACTATATTCATCGTGCTGAAAATTGCAAAATTGGCATAGACGATGCAATTGCACTTTATCGCAAAGCAGTTCAAGCTGCACAGTATGCTCTTCCTACAAATGCTTTTCTCGATTGGGCAGGCGAATTCTGGCAAATGCCAGAAACACGAATTTACATGCACGCCAGATCATCCCTAGCCCAGCTGCTGCGCAGAAGAGGAAGTTGCATCGAGTCGGTAGAACATTTCCGCGACCTCATGCGCTTAAATCCACAGGACAATCAGGGCAACCGCTGGTACTTTGCTCCGGCGCTGCTTGATGCCGCATTGATAGATCCAGCTTATTACAATGAGCTAGAGCAACTTCTGCAAAAATACGCAGAACCTTTTGCAAACATGATGTATTCAAAAGTCTTGTTTCTTTATCGCAAACAGGGTGCTTCGAACGAGGCAAAATCGGCACTCAGACAAGCGATGCAGAGAAATCCATACGTAATCGACTTGCTCTTGCAAGACCCACCGAGAACAGCTCAAATACGCGACCACTACATTATGGGCAGCAGAGACGAAGCACAAAATTATGTGCATGAAGCCTGGTTGCAATGGCGCGACACTCCAGGGGCAATCGATTTCATTTACGACACTGTCAGAGCTGAACAGTTGCTTGCTACACCAGCCGCAAGCTAGGCAATTCCAAAAAGACCAGGCGCAAATGTTTCAGTTAACTGCTTTTTTGGGTACCAAAGAAAAGGGTATCAAGCTGAATAGCTGCAAGCATGTTGCTGTAGAGGTCAATGCCAATTATGAATTCAAAGTTTAAGGCGACACAGATGGTCTTGATACTAACTTTCCTTCTGATGCCACCGCAGTCGTCACAAGCAGAATCACCGAGCTTCGCACAAGCAGTCACAGATTACAAAGCGAAGAAGTATTCTGCAGCGCTGAGTGGTTTTCAAAAAGCAAGCGCAAATAACCCAAATGACGTAAGCTGCCATTACTACATGGCACTTTGCTACACATATTTAAATCAGCGCAACCAGGCAAGCAACGAATTTGAATGGGTAGCCAGCAAAAGTACAGACCCGAAACTTAAGGCTCAAGCCGCAGCGGGCCTCGCGCAATTGGGCAAGAAAGCCCCCACAGCGGCAGCGCCGCAGACAAACAGCTACGCGACAAGCGGCAGCAACAGCGGCTTTTCGCGCGGCACCGTCAGAGTGATGGAGTTTTATACTACATGGTGCTCTCATTGCAGAAACTTTGCTCCGATATTCGACCAGATGAAAAACAACACCAAGTTCAAGTCAACATGCACATTTGATCGTCTTGACGCAGAAGCGGGACAAAACAAAAGCCTGGCACAAAAATACTCAGTGACTAATTACCCAACTGTCGTTATGGCAGATTCGTCTGGCAAACAAATTGACAGATTTACCGGCGAGCTCAACTCATTCATTTTCGAAAGCAAAATTGAGCGCGCCGTAGCTTCTGTCTCAAAATAGTTTTTACTCAAATTATTTTGCAACTGCTATAGATTCGACACAAGCATCAAGGTCTGCAAGTGTCGGTTTGAAACTATTCTCAGGCAATGCCGCAAGCTTCTTTCCTACTCCAGCACCATATGAATCAAACGTCTTGCTAAATTGAGCATATTTTTCCTTGCTCCATTTAGCCGCCGAATCTTTTGCCGGCAGTATTGTTGTGCTTACAGGAAAAGCCGCCGAAATGTAATACTTCGCATCTTTACTTAAACCCTGCGTGCGATAACGCAAATCTTCGTTATTGATTTCGCCAGGCTCAATGCCGTATTGAGCTACGAATCTAACCGCATTTTTGTCTTTGTAGTCGAGATATTTTAGATGCACAGTAAACGGAGTTGCAGTGTCTTCCCAGGGCACAATCGGAATTTCCTTTGGTGCAGCAGGGTGTTTTGCAAGCAAAGTCTTCAGTGCTTTGGTTGATTCTGCCACTTCACTATACTTCTTCTTAAACTGAGGCGTAGCAGCATCTTTTACTGGAAGAATATCAATCAATGCTTTTGAAGCCGAAAAACTAAACTCTTTGTACTCAGGATTTATTCCATCGGGAATTTCGGTTGGGTCAGTCTGTGCCTGCGCTTTGACAGTCTTCATGACCGCCTTGCCCCATGACTGGGGATATTTAAATGAGTAACCATCCTGGTTAAACGTTGCCATAGTTTCGGCGCCAGCAGATAGCGAAAGACTCAGACTTCCGACAGCGATAGCGCTTAAAGCCATAATTACTCGCTTTGCTTGAACACTTTTGATCATCATTTTTACCACTATTTGAATCTGAGCTTCCATTGTCAACAAAGCCTCCGGGAGTTCTCAGGAGGGTTCCCCTGCCGACTTTAGTTTCTACATACTGCACCCGAAAATTATGCCGTGTATTAGGCGTCCATAAGCTGAAACTTTTTGCAGCAAGGCATTCATCTATATAGACGTTTCATTGCTTCGGCAACATTGCCGCTAAACGCTGCGCCGTGCCCCGACAACAGAAGCCTTGCCGGCAAATTCTCATAAGCCCTCACACTTTCACTCTGGGTTTTGTGGTCAAGCGTAAACCAGGGCAAGCCAAACTGCAAAAACAGACTATTGAAAATGATGTTGTCGCCGCAAAAAATTGCATAATCTCGCTCTGCCCAAAGACTAATGCTTCCGGGCGTATGCCCTGGTGTATGCAGAACCTGCAAAGGTCCAACAGCGTGAGATTCAAGCAGCGGTTGCAGATCAACGCATGGAGGCGGGTCTAAAATTCCCAGCAATTTTCCTGTTTTGAGAAACGCTGAAGTCGCCCAAAATCCAGGCAAATCTGCCATAGATTTCCGCCCATCGAGGAAGGGTAATTCGTTTTCGTGAGCGTACACAGTGGCGCTAGTTGCCTTCGCCACTGCCGCAGCAGAACCGGCGTGGTCGGGATGAGCATGAGTTATTACAATATGCCTCAAAGGTAAGCCAATGCGAGCGATTACATTCAAGATAACTCGTGCATTCCACGGCGAACCCGCATCTACCAGAGTAAGACCACCGGCATCTTCAATCAACCAACAATTAGTCGGCGCCGGGTAAAAGAAAACAAGCTGCCAGAGCCCCTCTTTCAATTGTTTGAGCAAATGCCCGGACGTTCGTTCGAGAATTTTGCTCTCTTCAAGATTGTATTGTCCAGCGTTAGACATCGTGACTCGACAGTAGCTTACTTATTAAGAGTAGCATCAGCTGATAAATACACTCTAAGCCGAGATTGTCTAATTGTGCTTGGAATCTGCAAGGCAGACAAAACATGTGAGATACTACTGCTGGTTTCCGAGACGGAGAGTTGCCATGGGAGTTCTAAAACGGCTGAGTACAGGTGCCTGGGGGCATATGCCAATTTATCTGGGCGTTGTTCTCAGCGTCATGTTCTGCGTCCAAACAGCCATCGCTAAAAGCGACGCAAAAACGAAAGAATCTCTGGCGGTTACACCCACTCCACGCACGGATGAAGGCTGGATGGCAAAACATGATGCGCTTGTGAAAAGGGCAAAGAAGGGTGATGTCGATATTGCGTTTTTCGGCGACTCAATCACAGAAGGCATGAATGAAACTTTGTTGCATCAGATTTTTGGCGACAAGGCTGAGCATTTTGGAATTGGCGGCGACAGAACGCAAAATTTGATTTGGAGACTTAGAAATGGCGAATTGGATTTTGGCGGCAAGCCACCAAAATCGATTGTTCTTTTGATGGGCACAAACAATTTGCGTCAGTGGGGAAATGTTGCAGCATCAACCAACGCTGAAATCAGAGATGGTGTCAAACTTAACTTGGATGAATTCCAAAAGCGTCTACCAGACGCGCATATTCTGCTGCTCGGAATTCTTCCTCGTGACGAAAAGCCATACACTTCGACTCGCAGAAGATTGAAAGAAACCAACTTGCTGCTGCAAAAATTGGCCGACAACAAACATGTCTGGTATGCAGACATCGGTGCAAAACTTACAGAGCCAGACGGCAAAATATCAAAAGAAATCATGCCGGATTTTCTACATCCGTCCGCAGAAAAGGGCTATGACGTCATGTTCAAAGCGATCAAGCCAGAGCTTGATGCAATGAAATAGAGATCGATATTTAACGAACGGGCGACGCATGGCGTCGCCCCTACAGTTTTCTCGGAACGTTGGGACGGTTCATTCATCAGGATGGGTTGCATTCATCAGGATGGGTTCGTTTGTTAGGATGGGTTCGTTTGTTAGGATGGTTTCTTGCCGTTGAGGACAGCAACGGCGTCGGGTTGGCTCAACCTTTCGTTGGTTGCCTCTTCGCCGTGAACAATCAATTTTTTCAAGGTCTCCAATGAGACACCAAATGTGGTGGTGGCTACGTCTGGCAATCCGGTGGTAGCGATTATGTGTCCTGGTGGATCTGGATATCTTGCACTCAACTCAGCGTTAGCATTCATTTCCTTCAAGTGCATCATGTAGTCCCAGGGAGAAAGCATCTCAGTGGGCAGCTTACTCACGAATCCAATTTTTGATACCAGTGCTGGTCCCTTCGTTAGTGCAGCTGGAATCGGATGATAATAGAAACCATCAACCAACTGACGACCTTGATAGTAAATTGGTTTCATTCCGAGTGCAGGTGTGGCTGCAGTTGATGCTGTGAGTGCATCAACAAGATTCATATTCTTGCCTTCAAAAACTACCGGTGCATGTGTCTCGGCATCGGCTGCAACTATGCGCAAATTGTCTTGAGGTTTGAGTTTGTATCTATCGACAAGATCTTGCAACCATGGCTTGAAATCAATGGCATAAGGAAATAGATTCCAGGGGTCTTGCATGTGAAAACATTTTGCCAACACATCAAATGAAGGACTGCGAAACTCGCTGCTCAGCAAAATCTGGCTGATTTGTTTTGGAGTATAGCCATTTGCGTAAAATGTTGCGATTACAGAGCCGCCCGAAGCGCCCGTGATTTTGTCAATTTTCACATGATGGTCTTCCAATGCTTTGAGGAAACCCACGTGCGCAGGAGCTTCGACGCCACTTGCGCCGAGCACAACTTCAAATCCTGGTAAGTTAGGATTATCGTTTACTTTGATTTTGTCCCCGACTGCAGCCAATGCTGCATCGTCTTTGTTCACGAAGGACAATCGCGGTTTGTTGGGCGCATTATCAGCGACAAGCGGCTCAACTTTTGCTGCAACATCTTTTGGTGAAGGACTGAGTGCAATGCGAAGATCGTCGGTATCGAAGCTTCTTCCCTGCTCAACTGCAGCTTCGACTCGCTCTCTTGCTGCGGCGATTGATTTTGCATCGACCAGTTCTAGCCCAGGTGTAAATGCCTGCCCTTTCTGATCAGCCTTAGCTTCTACAACTTTTGTCTCATTTGAAGAAGTAAATCGAGACGCAAAACTTGAGGCAGCACCAAAAGCACCGCCGACAAACATCATTCCAACAATGCCTTGCTTAAGCTCGTCTACCGTGGGCAACGGCTTTCCCTGTTGGATAGCAGAAACTTCTGCGCTTACAATTCCAGATGGAATACCTGATACCAACCCCGCAGTGAAAGGACTTCGCAAAGTATTGCCAATCATGCTGGCAGCGAGGGGAGAAAGTGACGAACGCTCTGCACTTGCGGCAAGACTGTCCAGCCCCTTCGACATATAAGGACTAGAAAAGCCAAGTGCAGCAAAAGTAACCATATCGCCGAGCCCGGTCTTCACTCGGTCTCCAACAAAAGACCAGGAACCAACGTTTGATTCTTTACTGGGAGTCAATAACGAACCATACACAAGACCTGTGGTGCCGGAAAGCATGGCTTCTTGTGCTGCCATCCTTCCCATTGTCTGAGCACCGCTTAGCGCTTCAGCACCGAAAGCATGGGTGGCAACGGCCGAAACAGCTCCTCTCATCGCAAGAAATGGAGCAATCATTCCTACTGCGCTGCCCAGAGACTGAGCATACCAAGACTTGGTGCCAAACTCAGCAGGCGTCGGCTGTTCAATTCCCACATTCTTGAATGTTGATTTTACGGCCGCATCGGCGCCAATGTGATGGGCATTATCAACTACGTGATCAACTACTTGAGCAACAGCTCGAACAGGCGCTTCCAAACCAGAATACGCGGCTGACTGAATGAACTGAGAGAGACCTCCCGATTCATGCTTATGGCTCAGAAGCTCATCGCTTCTACTAAGCTGTTGCAGCTCTCCAGGCATGGACTACCAACCCCGTTGCCTAATGACCAGTCAATCTGTTGCACCGTTCAGACCGTAATGGACATCATTAGAGAATAGGTTTTGACCATTGCTATGTCTGTCGTAGATTCACGTAGCAGGGTGGTATCAGATTCTCAATTGTTTCTCAGGTTTAAGTGTAAATGAGTTAAGATATGAATAATACCCAGTCGCCGGAGAGGCTCAGATGCCAAGACTACGTTTGTTGTCGATACTTTTTGCTTTGCATATCACAGTAGGAGCCCCAGCCTATGCTGGTTCTAAAGTTTCAGAAGTCGACAAAAATATAGACGCGGGTAAACAGGCTTATGATAGCGGCAATTATTTTAGAGCCGAGCGCATCTGGCTGCGAGTTCAAAGTGAATTAGCCAAAGCCGGCAATCCTGATGAGAAATTCGCCGACACATTGCAGCAACTTGGTCTTTGCTATTTCAAGCAGAACAAGTTTACCCAAGCCGAATCGGCATACAAACAGTCAAGTGACATTTTGAAAGGGCTCAATCTCAGCGACGCGCCTGCGCAAGAAAAGCTAAACGAATTGTCCACTGTCTATCGCCCCATAAATTTAGAAGACATAGACCCAGACGCAAATGGATTTGCAAAAATGGTTGGTGCTGTAGCAGGAAGCGCGATGAATAAAAACGAGTCGCACCACATCGACATTGATTTGAAAAACAAATTCCAGCAAGGAGTCAAAGACCTTTTCGACAAGCCGAAGGACGAGACAGACAGCACGAAGACTGTGTCATCCGCCTCTGATCCCGCAAATGCCAGCAGCAGCAGCAGCACTACAACATTAAGCAACACGCCCGCACCGGCCATTCCTACGCCACCGAATGCGCCACCACTAAAACAAATCAGACTTGATAAAAAAATCGCTTTCGATGTAATTAGAGAAGCGCAAGGTGGAAAAATGCGCATTGCAAACATTCAAGGAATTTCGCTGGATGTGGGGCTTTGGGTCAAAGTAAAAGAGTTTGTCATGTCGCTCAATGAGCAAAACTTGCCGGTAGCTGAAGTTACAGCGGGAGCATTTGGCGTCGACAAAAAAGTATCGATGGATCTGCCTGCCAACCTATATCGCAAGTTCAAAAACGGTCTCGATAAATTTGATCCGTTCAGCAACATGCAAGCCGCTCAAGCCGGAACGTTGACCGAAGGAAACACACCTGCGCGAACAACAACACCGGGAGCTTCTTCAGTGGGGGACAGCACCCCGGGATCTACCGCTCCGAGTGCACTACCACCTGAATCCACAGCAACTGGAGCAACACAGACCGTCCAAGAAGCAACACCGGACGGATCATCGTCTGCGCCATCTGAGCCGAAGCAAAACTAGTCGATCAAGGGTTTGTCGAAATCTTCGGCCATGCTCATTGCACCTTGATGCAAGCCAGCAACCCGTACCTTTGATTGGAGCAGAGGTATCAGCTTAGCTACAGGGATATGTTTATCCGTCAAAATAACCTCGGCACCTCCACACGCCAAGTTGACGATCTCTTCGATACGCCCGGCTAATTCACGGCCTTCCACACTTGTCGTTGACATAAAAAGCCCCTCGATATACCTGAACTTTCTATTTGCCAGCTTGGGTTTTCTACGATCAGAGCAAACAAGCCCATTTAGCGACGCTCCGTCTCGACCGAGCCTAAGTGGGGGCGATTTCAGCAGGAAAGTAGGAGCAGGCTGGAAGCCTGCGCCCCCAGGGCTCTGCGGTTGAAGAGGGGGTCTGTTACTTCGGACCAGGGGAGGAGCTTGTCAAGTTCGTAGAAACCGCATGGAGATCGGGGTTCTTGGGGGAAAAGTACGTTGACGTGGCGCCCGTTAATCCATAGGATCAATATTAGGGATTCGGGAAGGTCTCAAAAAAATGAGTAAGTACACGATTTCAAAAGCATTATTGGTTCTGGCGGTCAGCGCATTCAGCGTGACTCCATCGTTTGCTGAGTCATTTGAAGGCGATTCGCTCGAGAATTCATCGCAGGTTGATATAACGCATGGTATGGCAGAACAAAATGCCATGCACGCAATGAGGACGATTAACCCTCAAGGCTACGTAGCCGGTCAGGTGTCTATGAACATGCCGGTTCAATCTCAGAACATGAACATCGCACCGGCGCAATTTCAGCAAAATCAATACGCGCAAGCTCAGCCGATGCAGAGCCAGGTCGCGCAAAATCAGTTTGCACAAAATCAATTTCCGCAAAACCAAATGGCACAAAACCAGATGGCTCAAAATCAATGCATGCAAAACAACCAAAACAATAATTTTGGTCAATGCAACCAGCAGCAGTTCCCCACTTCATCGTGCAACAGTGGTCCGCAAATGCCTTCTGGCATGGGAATGGGCGTGACGAAGCAAATGGTTGGCGTTTTGGGCACTGCACTCATTTGGAATTACATGCAAAACGGCGGCTTGAATAATTTCCGTCCGCGTGGATTTGGTGGACCATTCAACAGCTTTGGACCAAGATAATCAAACGATAGCCGAATGACTCGGCACGACGTGCATTAGCAAGAGCTTATGATTCTCCACGCGGCTAGTGGGGAAGCTACGATTGTTCAGCGTCAGGCAAAAGTCTAAATTTGTCTACGGGCTTGCTGGCTGGGAATTACTCTAAGAAGAAGGGGATTCTCATGGAGAACGTTGATCAAAGGGACTTGGAAGGAACTAAAAAAGAAGGTACAAACCTTCAGAGTACACAAAAACTTTTAGACGATGCGCACGCAGGACAGGGCAAAGAAATCAATTCGCCTGCGCAGAATCTGCTTGCCTTCGCAAAAGCCGGAGCAGAGGCTGGAGCGAAAGCCGCACAAAATATTGGCGGAGGTGGCGACACCAGGTCTGGTATCATCCCTCCATACATGCTCGAAGATTTGGCAAAACGAAATCCAAACGTACCAGGCTTTCAAGACACACTGAAACTGCAGCCGCGCTTCTGGCCGTTTCCATCAAAACCAAAAGACGAGAAGGGCGCACGTGAGGTCTATGACGCACAGGGCAAAGAAACACAGCCCGGTAAGAAAGCAAGATTTGAAGGCCAAAAAGCAACCGGCAATGACGAAGTCGACAAAGCTTACGATTTCACCGGCGAAGTAAGAGGCTTTTACAAAGACGTATATAACCGCAATTCAATTGATGGGAAGGGCATGAAGTTTGTGTCCACTGTCAATTACGGTACCAACTACGAAAACGCTTTTTGGAATGGCTCCCAAATGACTTACGGGCGACCAAGTGACGACAGCCCATTCAAAACATTCATGCTTCTAGATGTTTGCGGGCATGAAATCACTCATGGTGTCACAGAGAAAGAATCACAACTGCAATATCACGGACAATCTGGTGCTTTGAACGAAAGCCTATCAGACATCTTTGGTGAGCTGATTCAACAGCATGCCAAAAACCAGAAAGCAGCGGATGCAGACTGGGTTGTTGGGGACGGAATTTGGAAAGACGGCATTAAGGGACGCGGACTGCGCGACATGCTAAATCCGGGCACCGCATATGATGACCCGAAAGTAGGCAAAGACCCTCAACCTGCGCATATGAAAGATTACCTCAAAACAACGCGGGACAACGGCGGAGTTCACTATAACTCGGGCATACCCAACAAAGCATTTGCAACATTTGCAGTTGCTGTCGGCGGCCATGCATGGGAAGAGCCGGGTCATATCTGGTACGCCGCTAGAGCAGCTGCAGGTAGCAACCCCAGCTTCGCTCAATTTGCCTATCACACAATAGAACAAGCCAAGAAGCTAGGATTCACAAATGATGTGCCAAAACTGGAAAAGGCATGGGCAGATGTTGGCGTAACACCATCGGCAACAGCGACTGACACAGACACTCCTGTCGTCGGCAAACCGTCGCAAAATAAAGTTGACGATAATAAAGATTCGGCACCACGCAAAAAACCTGCGGCTTAATTCGCATTAAAAGCTGTTCGTCCACCTCCCAAAGAAGGGGTCGCTGTATTGCAGCGACTCCTTCTTGTTATTTCGCGAGACATTTCATGAGCGCACGCTTCAGCTGGGCTAAAATTGCCTTCGGCAAATTGAGCTCAGGGGAATCTGATGACAAGCGATTTCGATGTTAACCCGATTAGATACAACGACATAAGCGTGAAAACTGATGTGCCCGCTAAGATGCGCGATGGCACAATATTGTACGCCGACATCTATCGCCCAAATTGCGATGAAGATTTGCCTGTCTTGCTCATGCGCACGCCATACGACAAGCGCACGGCACAAAACTGTGTCTATCTCGACCCCTCATGGTACGCGCGATATGGCTATATGGTGGTTGTTCAGGACTGCAGAGGTCGATTCGCATCGCAAGGCGAATGGTACCCTTTCAAAAATGAAGCAAACGACGGCTTCGACTCTGTCGAATGGGCTGCATCTTTGCCTGGCTCAAACGGCGCCGTGGGAATGTACGGCTTTTCCTATCCGGGTGCAACACAACTACTAGCAGCGTCAGGCAAACCAAAAGGGCTAAAAACTATCGTACCGGCAATGACAGGCTCAGACGCTTACGACCGCTGGACATACGAGGGCGGCGTTTTATCACAAGCCTTTATTCAATATTGGTCGATTTCTCTAGCCATCAATACCGCGACAAGAGCCAACGATTACAACACAGTAAAAAGACTGATGCAAATGATGATGCAATTGCCCGGCTCTTATGGTGCGCGCCCGCTTTCTGAAATTCCGGAAGAGCTTTCAAAATATGCACCATATTACGAAGAATGGTTGAACCATGATTGCTACGACGCCTACTGGCGCGAGTTTTCCGTGCGCGAAAGATATAGCGAAATAGACCTTCCAATTTTGCATGTGGGAGGTTGGTACGATGTGTTTATGTACGGCACGATGGAGAATTTTAGCAGGCTTAGCAAAATGCAAAGCGAGAATAAAACCGCCACAAAAGCACGACAAAAACTTGTTGTTGGCCCGTGGTATCACGTGCCGTGGCAACAACAATTTGGTGTCAACAATTATGGTGATAAAGCCAGAAATATTGTGAATGCTGCTCAGTTAAAGTGGTTTGACCATTACTTGCGCGGAGAAGGACAAGCCACAGAGAAAAATGACCCTGACTTATCAGTCTTTGTACTCGGTGCAAATGAATGGCTACATCTGCCCACCTGGCCAGACAAAGAGTTAGAGCAGCAGCAACTATTTCTTCACTCTGGTGGACGAGCTAATTCACTTAGTGGTGACGGCAGCCTTTCGATGCTAAAGCCCTCAAATGAGCCCTGGGACAGCTTCATTTACGACCCTTCTTTTCCCATCATGAGCAGCGGCGGACACAGCTGTTGCGCAGAAATTTTTGGCCCAATGGGTCCTGGCGACCAGAGAACGAATCAGTCTCGCAACGATGTGCTTGTTTATAGCAGCGAAACCTTGGAAGAAGACCTCACAGTGCTGGGGCTTATCAAAGCAACTGTTTTTGCATCTAGCAGCGCAGTAGACACAGACTTTAGCATCACAGTTTCAGACGTGTTTGAATGCGGGCGATCGATAAACATCGTCAACACAATCATCAAAGCAAGCCGAGCTCAGTCTCTTGAGCATGAGAATAAAATAGCAGCAAACACAGTGCACGAATACAATTTCAACGTAGGCTGGACGGCGTGCAATTTCAAAAAAGGGCACAAAATTCGCGTTGAAATTTCAAGCTCAAACTTCCCGCATTTCCATCCAAATGCAAATAACGGGCTCCACTACAAAGATGCCGATATCAAAGACCTTGTACACGCAAGACAAACGGTTTTTCACGACGAACAGCATCCATCGCATATTGTTCTACCAGTCTTCAGATCGCAAATCGTCTAACGTTGCGCCTAAAATTGTTGTAAAGTGCAAGCTTGGCTGCGGATTAAAGACTACTTATAAAACTTCAAATCTTCTACCCCGCACGGCTCCTCAAGGTTGCTAGCGAATTGAAGTGCCGCTTAAGCTAAGCATTTTAGTGCTTGTTGGATTAAAACCCCACCTATATAGTTATTTCAGGCTAAGGGTTAAGGGCTAATTGGTAACAGGACTCGGAACAATGTCAGACACTAGTGCTAAGACACCAAATTTTGACCATCTAAATACGGTACTTGGAGTAAAAACACCACCTGCACCATATAAATGGAGCGGAACAGATGTGGTGCTCAAGGCTGGCAAGTTTGACGAGCAAAAATATTTAGACGCAAAACTCCAGGCTTTGCTTGAAAGAAAGACTGCACTGGCACGAGAACAAGTGCTGAGAGTGTTTGGGCACGTCATCACAGACAACGACAGATTAGTCTTCGAGATGTACACTTGCACGCCCGAACAATTGCAGCAGTACGACATTAAGTTCAACATGATTCTCGAGGCAGCTTTCAACCAGGCTGAGCACGATCACAATCTCAAACTTTCCAAAGAAAACATCAAAAATAGCTTTCAGGTTTCAGACAGCTGGATGGACTCAATTGCAGTTATCGACCTGATGAAATTGACCAGCGTAAATTCAGGAACTCCGCCAGACACGCGTAAGTTTGTGCCGAAATTCCGCCGCTAACCAAATCATTCTTCCATTGCTTTGAACCAGACAACGGTTAACCAGATGCTGCCGACAATGCTCAAAAGCAGCAACAGCGGCACCATTGCTTGGAAAAAGCAAGGATAAGAGCAGCCGAATACAATTCCGAAGGCAAAACAAACCCATTTCAAAATGGATATTTGCCAATTGCTTAGCCTGACTTTTCGTCTCAGAAGTCTAGATAATCTACTCATACATTTACTTTAACACCGTGTTTTGTCCATTGCGTATGAATTCAGACGCATATAGATTAATTACTGTGGTCGGGCAATGATTCGGAAAAAGGCTAAGCAAACTGAGCAAGAATTCGATGGCGAGTACAGAAGACCTGGACGACAACACAGTAGATAGCGGAATAAAGCCCCGCATATCGGCGGTGGTACATTGCCCGTCATGCGGACTGCATGTGACGGGTGGATTCAGTTCGTGCCCAAACGATGGCACAAGACTGCTGCCAGACCCCACAGCCGACGCCGTACTTCAAGACAGGTACGACTCTCTGGAATTAATCGGTGAGGGCGGCATGAGCGCCATTTACAAGGCGCGACACAAACTTATGAAGCGCATGGTCGCGATAAAACTTTTGCATTCGCGATTTAGAAACAACGTAGACACAATGCGTCGTTTCCAAAAAGAAGCGGAAGCTATCAGTTCGCTATCACACGAAAACGTAGTAAACGTTTTTGACTTTGGTCAGTTGCAGCACGGTCAGGCATACATGGTGATGAACTATGTGTCTGGACAAAGCATGGCAGACCTAATTAAACGCGACAATCCATTAGAACTTCAACGCGCATTGCAGCTTTTATTGCAAATATCAGCCGGGCTCGACCACGCCCATCGCAAGCACATTGTACATCGAGACCTGAAGCCCACAAACGTGATGATTACAACCGAAGAATCGGGTAAAGAAAAGGCTATCATCGTAGACTTCGGCATAGCAAAATTCCTGGCCGACGAAGAAGGCGCGACACAAGGACAACCGCTTACAAAAACTGGTGACGTAATCGGCAGCCCCTATTATATGAGCCCCGAACAATGCCTGGGGCGGCAGATAGATGTGCGCTCCGACATTTATTCATTTGGCTGCCTCATCTTCGAATCGCTCGTCGGCAAGCCTGTTTTCATGGGCAACAATTCGCTAGAAACGATGCACAAGCATATTAGAGAGCGCCCACCCGCGCTCGATCAGATGAATGGAAACCCTGCATTAAAGCCGCACATGCAGGCAATAATTCACAAAGCGCTAGAAAAAGAACCAGACAGGCGTTATCAAACTATTGCAGAGCTAGACCATGATTTGAAAATTATGGACGCGGCAATCAAGAAAGGCAACGTACCAAAACTTTCTTCACTTAACGCTTTCAGCGATATACGCTTGAAACGCATCTCAGTTGCCGCAGTGGCAATCGGCGCTGTCCTTTGCGTCGGTCAAATGATATTTTGGCTGAACGCTCCGTCACAACACAATCGTGAGCCAGGCAGTGTTTATATCGATCACACAGCCGACGCGGCAGGCAATGACAAACTCAAAGAAGCGATAAAAAACGATCCTCTTTTGACAAAGCTTGATGCAAGCAGAATTTCAAATACAGGTTTGGCAGAACTATCAAACTTGCATGAACTGCAAGTCTTAAAACTAAAGGACAGCACAGCCGATGATGCCGCCCTTACCGCTTTAAGTAAGTTGCCGCATCTCAGCGACCTCACTTTAATCGATAATAAAATTGGCGACACGGGCATGCCGACAATCGGGAAACTGAAAAACCTCAGAAATCTATCTATTGAGTCTGACAAAATCACAGACGCATCATTCGGCAACCTGGCATCACTGAAGAACCTCACGGCGCTGTCATTTCACAACGTAAAAATCACTGCCGACGGCATCGAAACACTGAGTAAGCTTCCTCAGCTAAAAACACTGGCACTGCAGGCCAACGCAACAAATGAAATTGGTGATGATGTATTAGAAGCAATCACAAAGAAACTGCCCAATCTCGAAACGCTGAAAATCGACGAATCACAAATAACAGATGAGGCTCTGGCAAAGCTCAGCCGAATGCCTCATTTGAGCAGGCTTAGCCTTGCATTTGCAAAGAAAGTAAGCAACAAAGGTATGGAGCCGCTCTCACATCTCAAGCTCAAATGGCTGAACATTTGCGGCGTCAATATTTCTGATGACGGACTGAAGTGCCTCTCGAAAATGCCTGGGCTTGAAGAGCTATTTTTATGGAGACTTACAATCTCAGATAACAGCATGGACGACATCAACAAAATGCCGTCATTGAAAGTCCTTCACCTCTCAAGTACTCCCGTCACAGATGAAGGATTTAGCAAACTGACCGCGCTGAAAAATCTAGAAGACCTAAAACTCAAAGGCACAAAAGTCAGCGACGCAGGACTGAGCACTTTGAAAAACTTCCCACAACTAAAACGCCTCAGCCTCGCCGACCTGCCAATCACAGATGAAGGACTCAAAACAGTTATAGCAAACTGCCCCAACCTTACTGAATTGGATATTTCAGGCACAGCAATTAGCAGTGCGGGTTTGCCACAACTTAGCGCATTGAAATCACTAAAACACCTTTACTTGAAAGACTGCGAACATGTAGATGAAAAAGCAATAGAGTCGCTGCATCATACATTCCCTCCTTGCCGCACACACACGCACAAACCAATGGCGTCAAGAGCGCTCGATTAAAATCAAGAAAACCGAAAGGACCGGTCTTTGTGGGGGAGACCGATCCTTATTCTGGCGTTGCCGTGCTGTGGGATGTAGCAACAAAAATCTAGTAGAAACTCATTTAGAGAAAGTAAACTGTCTGGCGCAAACCTGCATGCTCAGCTTCTAGTTGAAAAACAGTCTTGGCTGCAGCCGGAACTTCTTCGCCCGGAAGGACAAATTTGGCATCGCGATTTTGAAGTTCTTGCAAAATTCCAACGTAATTGTGCGACGGTACTTTGACACAAACGATGTCTTTGTGTGAATTGTGCATATCTTGCATCATGCACATAATGCTCTGAGCAGCGGCTTTGACGACTGGGCTTGTTTGGTATGACTTCTGAACAACTTCGATGCCAGGAATTGAACTAGTCTTAGTATCTTGGGCATATGCTGGGCTCAGCAAACTCAAGAGCGTGAATGAAAGAAGCAAGAAGTACTTGAAGAAGGCACTTTGTGAATTCGACTTACTGTCTAGCATTTGAGTTCCAACTTGAGTAGTCATTGTCTTGTCCTCGGTTTTTCACTTTCTAGGAAGTTTGTCTTGCGGCGACTTCGCTCGTTTCCTTTTACTCTTTCAGAATAGTCCTCATAAGTCCCAGCTTTGTCCTGAGTTTGTCCCCAAAATGTCCCCGCCGGGCACACCGACAATGTGCAAGAATTAGGAGGAATTTTGAAAAAAAATAGGAATTCTGATTTCGACAGACAGGGCGAAGGTTTTCAGCCCTCACCAGCAAGAGAGAGCAAGCGATGTCAAAGGCCGAATTCGACAGATATAGACTTTTCACCAGCACCGCACTTGCAGCATTTTTGATAATCCTGGCGCCCTTAGTCCAGCAACCCGCTTTCCCTAAGGCAGCAAGCAAAGCGAAAGCCGCCCCTAGCACCGCCGGTCTTCATCACATCGTTCCTGACGACGGAGACAAGAGTTCTTTTGCAGCATTTAGAAAGCAATATATAGATGCGGTTAAACGTCACGATAAGGCTTTTATTGATGCGGCGCTCTCGCCCGATGTTGCCATGGCGCTTGGAGGCGGCAAGGGCAAACAAGCATTCTACGAAGAATGGCAAGGACTTCAGCCCGACAGCGAATTTTGGTCGCGCATAGAGCGAGTGCTCAAGCATGGCGCGCAATTAGACGCCGAATCGGGCGAATACCATGCACCAGCAGTTTCATTTGACGACAGCCACAGTGAGCTGCCCCAGGCAGTTGTGTGGACAAAGCAAGCCTCACTCAGACAAGGGCCGACACTTGAGTCACCTGTTATCGCCAATACATTTGATGAGCAAATAACTCTGCTAGAACCATCAGATGCAATGCCCATGAAAGCAAAATGGGCAAAGGTTAGAACACGCAGCGGAAAAACTGGCTACATGCAAGCCGATGACTTCTACAGCGCATACGACGAATTTGCAGTGTTCAAACAAACGAATGGAAAATGGGTTCTTACTTGGTTTGGGTTTGCAGGACTTTGAAGAAACGGCAGCTTAACCTAGCGAAACCTGCGCGGATTGGCACCATCATGCTGAACGCAGTTGTGATAATGCTCTGCTCAGCTTTTCAATTTGCAAATCCAACATATGCGCAAACATTACTCGAAGGAAAAATAGAACATTCAGAATCGCTTCCTCCAGTAGATTCACAATGGCATGTGGGCGCAAAATTTGACGCGGCAAGATTGCCTGTCACAGGCTCAGGAACAGTAATCTGGTGGCGTGTACCCGATTGGTTAGCCGGCACCTGGCACAACATTGGCAAGGTGAAAAGACTTTCTTTGAAAGACATCGAGCACGAAGAAAAATCACAAGGCTTCGATGCCGTTGATGTCAAATATCCAGACGCTGAAATAATCGGTTATCAAAAAGATAGAGAGAACGCTGTTTGGACCTGCGTCCCCGCGCCATATGTTGGCAGAACAGTACAAGGCGACAACACAAACGTGAGTATCATTTACTCCGCAACTCCAGTGGACATCAACGAGAACCAAGTTGTGATTCGCTTTTTGGCAACGACTTTAACAGTGGAAAAAAACAAGGGCAAAATTGTTTCTGTGAGTCAAAGAGAGTCGCTGCAAACGTATAAGCCTATCGAAAACAACCGCATTCTTGTTCAGGCATCGATGAAATTCTTTGATGAAAATGGCGCGGCAAGATTTGAAAGCAAAGTGCTCAGTCAGTGCGCAAGAATAGAACACTTCAGAGAGACACCATACCTGCCGACTCCAGCAAATGTACCTACATTAATTGACATGCGAAAATCGTTCGACAATTTTTTGCGACGCCAGAGGCTAGACCGTCTGATTCCAGAGAGATATCCACTGGCTCCAGTTCAGGGATACCAAATGATTAGCATATAAATGATTTGCAGCAATCATTTTCCAGCAACGTTTGAAATGAATTTTTCACGCAAAGATTTAAGAGCAGCTTTCCACTCTTGCTGAGATGCAAATGCTGCGTCAACATCACCTTGCGCCGCCAGTTTGTTTTCTACCAAAATTTCGCCGAGCAATTTACGTGGACCATTGGCGGGCAGAGCTCGTTGAATTTGCAAAGCCGCTTCAATTTGCTCTTCACTAATCTTTCCTGTACCTTTCAAAAACTGTCCAAGTTGTGGAACATGCTTAAACTGCAATTCCTCGGCAGCTTTGGCAAAATGAGCTTCGTTGCTAACGAGAAGTTGCTTGCCGCCAACTTGAGCTTCGCTTGCAATACCGGCATTGAGTTCTGCAAGTCGTGAAACTTCTTTCGAAATAGCATCTGGATTTATACGCTCACTTGTGAGCAACGCCCGCTCGCGCAGCATCCTTTCAGAGAAAGTTGCCAGCGTTTCACCCGACTCTGCAGCCACTGTTTTCGGCATCATCCATAATTTCACCAGATCGCCTGCGTAAGCCTCTCTTGCGTGCTCGGGCAAAGCGCCTGTTACTCCATTTTTTAGAAAAGGTCTTTCCAGGTTTGGTATTGCCTTTCCTTCCAACGTGGTTAGATTGCCGGCTCCGGCTTTGAACAGTTCTGTTCCCTTGCTCACAGCGCCAGACAAGCCTGCTCGCTCGCCACCACTTAATCCGCTTTGTAGCGCGCCCTCAACTGTGCCTGCTGAAGCACGCTTAGCCGCATATCTGAGAGCAAAACCTGTTCCTAAAATGGCTAACCCTGCTGCAGTTGCCTCAACAGGGTTATTTTTCACAAAGTCACTGACTTTGTTGTAGGAGTCTTCAAAAAGCGAATTACTATGGTCGTTGTGCAGCAGAACTGATTTCTGCAGGCCACTCTCAACTCTATCAACCACTTAGCCTTTCCCCATGTCGCCGAATTCATGGTCAAAATCTATCTCGGCTTACATTACTACTACATTACTAGTAGCCGGAAAAGGGTATTTTCACCACATCTCGGGGGCACAGGGGTCTAAAGCCAGCTCATCGCTTCATCGGCAGATCTGTTGGTTCTCTCGACATAACAACCAAATTCTTCAGGAATAGAGGTGTTGCTTCCATTCCACTTATTGAGCTTGGCTGTTGTCACCTGCAACCCTTCTAGCGCTTTTTGTCTGATAGCTGCGCTGTCTGTGCGATTGGCAATTAGCTCAAACACCCGATGCGATGCAGCCCACTGCCGTGTTCTGTAATAACATGCGGCAAGCATGAGACGTGCATCCCAATTGTTTGGTTCTAAGTCTAGAATTGAATGTAGGTGATTGATTGCGTCGTCAAAACGCCCAGCATGGTAACTATTTATCGCTCCAAGGGCGACCGAGACGTCTGCAATCATTGTGTTAAAGGTCAACTTCACCGAAATAGCCCCCCAAAGGCTCCTGACAATTCCACCTTATACCGGATTCACATTTTCTCGCGTCGGTAATTTGACGGATCTTTTCGGCTAAAAACCCTACTGTCAGGGTTTTTACGGGATCGTTCATAACATTTCTTAAAATCCACGGAAGAGTTTTTTCCACCAGGGCAGAGCCGAAGAGTCTTCCTGCTTAGGCTTTGACGGCTTTCCTTCGTAATACAAATCTCGGTCGCTCCATTTGGGTCGCATTTCTGGAGGTACCTCAACGATTCGCCCGTCAGCATCAACGGCTGATAACGGTTGGTCCTCCTGCGCCCAAAATTGGCACGGCAACTTGAGCCCTGGCTGAATCCATTCGCAGTCCTTAAACGACAGATCCTTAAAGACCAGATTTTTCACTTCGTGCTGCAAGCTTGCAGGAAGCTCGGACACATGGAGAGGCTTTGAGGGTACGTTTACACGCTTGTACGGCGGCACAGCATCAAGATCTTCATCAGCGTAGAGATCTTCAACGATGCTCCCATCGGGTCTAATTACAGACGGATGGTCATAGTCGCAATAAAAGCCATAAAGTCCCACGCTTTCAGGATTTGGGCATTCGTACTTATCAAGTTCAACCTGGCGCCCGGTGTGTTTGGCAAGAGTTTCTAGAAACTCCATGCCATTACCTTGATCGCCACCGTATGCCATCGGGACCGCACCTGGTTCAGAACTGTCCATCAACGCCACGTAACCGTCCTGGTCTACGGCAAACCATGTCGTATCCATACTATGTGCCGCTGGATAATCTAGATCAAATTCGGACCCTGCCATCTAGGTTGTTCCTCCACAGAAGATCAAGTTTAATCCATCAAGCGCCTGGATCAAATGATTATACGTAAGTCCTGCAAGCGGCCGGCGCGCAGTGGTGTATGAACACCAGGCAACAGTTTTATCGGCCGCAATAGAACAAAATCGGGGGCTGATTGAGCAAGCACTCAAGCATGTCATTGATTGAAACTTTGGTCCTGCAACTTTTGCCAACTCAGATGGAGTGGGAGTATCAAAAGTGCGCATAGGCAGATAGACAATTCTCTCATTGCCAATGCCATTTTGTTTGAGCGCTTCCGCCGCGCGAGAAGCAGGCTCTAATGTCGATTTAGCCACCAGCAGATTGACACCACTTTTGATACCAGCAGCTTCAAGTGACTTCACTTGCTTTATCACTCTGTTCAGTTCTTTTTCGTCGCCAGGATAGTGGATAGAGACATGGACTTTATCAGGAGCAGCATTTACAAGTGCTTCAAAATTCTGGTCTAGAAGCAATCCATTCGTTGTAAGTGAGCGAAATATCTTGCCCTTTAGTTTGCCCAAAAGACTGTACAAAGCGGCATATTGCAGAGGCTCTCCGCCTCCAAACGAAACAGCCTTGATGCCTGAGCGCGCGCAGTCTAGTACAAAGCTTGAAAGCTCGTTTTCATCCCAAGAAAATCGACCTTCTGGATTGCTACCGTTATAACAAAAGTCGCAAGCCTTTGCGCACTTATCACTCAGTTCAATCGAAATTCTGTCCATCGTGATGGCTACTACCTTTCGGCCTGATTTAAAATTGTCGGCATTAACAGTTAAGCAAGCTGCAGAAAAGCGACAACAGGTAATAAGTTTACACCCAAACGGTAAAGCAATTTCGATGAAGGTGAACATCGATATTCTTCAGCTCGTGCCTGATTTCTCAACCAATTAGCTGGGATTTATGATCACAATAACATGTCCTCAGACGACTAAGAAGTTAAAATGCTTGAGACATTCTGCGTTTGGGAGAAAAGCAATGGCAGACAATACACGCGCTACGATAGTAATTGGTGCCGGACTTCTTTTAAGCTTTGCAGCAAGTCTCAACGCATCAGCATGGGCAATCAATGGCTCTGGAAAAACAAAAAGCGAAACACGAAAGCTGCCGCCTTATCATTCAATCGTAATCAAACTGCCGGCGGAAATTGTTTGTGACGCTGCTAAAACAAATGAGCTAAGCATCGAAGCCGACGACAATTTGCTCCCGCACATCAAAACAACAGTAACAAACGGCGTTCTCCTTATTCAAAACGATGAAAGTTTTAACAACAGCCACAAAATGCAGTTTAAGGCTAAAGCAGAGAGCTTCGACGGTCTCGATGCCAGCGGCGCGGTGAACGCAACGGTCAACAATCCAGCCAAAAATAAATTCGACTTGAATGCTGAAGGGGCGTCGAAAGTAACATTGAATAACCTTGCCGGTGGCAACGTTGGAATCAAAACAAAAGGAGCTTCTGCCGTCAATGCAAGCGGCAAAGCCGACAATCTAACTGCAACAATTGAAGGCGCTGGCGCACTTAAGGCTACTTCACTTGAAGCTAAATCAGCCACAGTGTCATTGAAAGGCGCTAGCAGCGCAGAAGTCAACGCAGTTAACGAGCTCAAAGCAAGCATCGAAGGTGTTGGCAGCATCAAATACAAAGGCAACCCGAAAGTTACCAAGCAAATCAAAGGACTTGGGTCTGTAAGCAAAATTTAGCTGCACTACGGAGACATTCAAAGCCGGGCGACGCCATGCGTCGCCCCTACAATTCCAAATTTCATTCTGGTTCTTTGGGCTTGTAGATGAGTACGAAGAGGCATGCAAGAAGGCACAGGAGTGAGGTCAAACAACCGGCGATAAAAGACATCGGCTCATAAATAAAGCGAATAAGGTGATGTCCAGAAGCCAGTTTTACTCCACGAAATAGATAGTTAGCCTGAAGCAAAGGTTCTTGCTTTCCATCTACGAATACCTTCCAACCAGGATAATTGAGACCGGTATTGACCAATAAAGAATCTGATGCCGAGTCGGATTCAAATTGAAGTTCGGTGTTTGTAGTGGACAAAGTCAAAAGCGAGTCTTTGACTTGTTCTTTTGGAGTAAGCGAAATTGCTTTACCTTCAACAATTGCCTCAGCACGAGGATCAAAACTTGAGGATTTCAACATAGACAGAGCTTCTTCATCAGAGCCCGCTAGTTTGATTTTGTGAACAAGAAATGCATTTGGCAACGCCGTCACATTCTCGTATACACGAATCAAATCTGCTGATTCATAAAGCATGTTAAAACGCCCGTCTGAGCTTTGAACTTTATCTGTTGACTGCAACTCAAAGGTTGCAAGAACAGATTTTCCATCATGGAGCTCAAGCGACAAGCCATCAGCATTTACATCCGAGCCTGTCCATGCATCACGTATCACCAACAACACTTTGACAGAGTTTTTTGATTTGTGTGGCGCAGGAATCGACATATCAATCGGCGATTCATGAGCGGCAGTTTTGGATGGTCCAAACACAATAAGCGGACTGCGCCAGAGTTCAGTGCCGTTACTATCCTGTAGCAAAACTGCTGCCTGATAACGCCCATACAAATTTTCATGAATTCGCAAATTCAAATGGCAGTTTATTTCAGCAGCCGATTGGCTGTAGTCGCAATGCCCTCCCATTATGCGCATGCCAGACATTATTCTCCCCTCTTTTATAGAGGTAGACAAAAAGTCTTTCGGATTAGCGACAAAATTTGCGGAGTGGATCGGCGTGTTTGAAACAAGCAGTTTGACACTAGCGAGATTTGCAAGCGGCGAAATCTCTGGTGGCAAATGCATCAAATTACAATAACCGAGATTGGCGCCGAGTGCTTCCATAAAATTCAAATAGCGAGCATGATTTAAAGGGCTGCATGTCCGCAAATCAGCCAACCCAAAGAAAAGCCCTGTATTTGGCTGAATGAGCCTGTCTCCGCAAGCGCTAAATCTTGCTCCAGGGTAAGACTGCAAAGTTTTTACAAGTTCAACCTTATTTGCCGGAGGCAAAGGCACAGGTGCAGAATATGGCAATTCAGTATGCGCAGGCGGTATCACAAGAGCAAGATTCAAAAATGGAATTGCAAAAGCTGCTATCCTGCCAAACTTTCCTTTATTGACCACAAGCAAACAAAAGGTGGCTATGCCGACAATTATCGCAGTGCTTAAAAATAGCTTTGGAGTAAAACCAATTTGGAAAGCTTCGGGTGCTATTCCATTCCGGATGAGAATCAGAGGTAAGATGGCTAATAATGCTGAAGCAATAAGCAAACCAATTTGTGTTTTAAACTTGCCTGCTTCAATTTTAGAAAGTTGAGTTAGCCCCAGCCCACAAAACATGCAAGCAAGTAGATGAACCGGTCGCAAAACATAATCAGGCAATAAATATGAAAACGGTGCTTGCGCAAAAATGGTCTCAAGCGGCCCAGGTCTGCAAGCAAACAACAAACACGCTGTTATAACCAAAAACACACCGAAATAGCGTCGAGCAGCTACAAAAATACCGACAGGAAGCCCCAACAAAAGAACCAAACCAGGAAAATAAGTATTGGGTATTTTTGCCGAATAAAAGAAATAGGCAAGCTGAGACAGTGGAATAAACTCTAGTGCAGAAGCAGCGTATTTATAAGTATGCGCATATCGCATGTATTCAAGAAAGCTGAACAAGAACGGACCAACCAATGCAATGGTTGCAATGCCGGTCAAAGCCATGGTGCCCACCGAGCGAAGTAGACTTACATGTTTTTTGCTATCCGACAAAAACCATACTGCAACGGCAGAACAGGTGCCGACGAAAAAAAGCTCAGGGTGAATTCCCACGTAACAGAATGAAAGCGCAAGCGCACATAACAAAATTCGTTTTAGCGAAGAGTCCTTATCCAAAAACGAAAACACAAGAAAAATACCAGTCATGATATTTGTGGGCAATTCAGTTTGATAGAGAATTCTTGCAGTCAACGCATAACCAATCGCTGCAGTAGCAGCCGCCCACGGCGCAGCTCCGACACGGAAGAAATAGAAATATGCAGCCAGTCCACCCAGAACAATCTTCAATAAGAGTCCGCGATTATAACTTGCCTGATCGTCGGCGGAGAAAAAGAGATCCACAGGATCCCACAATGTATTTGAGGGGTCTGCAATTATCGGCTGTCCACAGCCAGAGTTTGGATTCCAAATTGGAGATTGGAACTTTCGCAAACTCGCTTGAATAAATGATTCTTTCGGAATGCTCTGGGTGCAGGCACTGGGGTCTTGCGAAACAGAGACAGTCACGCCTTTCAGATCTGGATTGTAGAGAATATCAAGCTGCGTTATCAAATCTAACTTTGAAATCGGGGTGCCATACAAGAGTGTCTTGTGATACACACCAACAATGCTCAATGCCACCACTATTGCAAAAGCAATGATGCTGCATTTCTCCCATTTACATTTATTCCAGCAGCCGACATTTGTCTGCCCGCCGGCGTTTGTATTCTCGGAAGCTGAGGTTTCAGAATTAGAATCGGACTCGCTCATCACTTGCCCTTACGCAGAGAGCAACTCTGCTCAGACCTGCCCAACGCAAAGACCTACGTAATCCATACGTTGCTTCGTGAATTATTGTTCCTTCTATATAGATGACGCAAGTTGCCCGAGCTAATAAAACGCCGCTTGAGAAGTAAGTCTAAATTGCCCGACTGTCCGCCTGTAGGGGCGACGCCATGGATACTGCTGGCGAACTAAAATGGAGCCGAATCAAGTTCGATGATATGAGCTAAGAGCGTTCCACCTGGGGGCGCAGGCATCCTTGCCTGCTTCTTCGCCAATAGCTGCCCGAAGCAGGCTGGAAGCCTGCGCCCCCAGGGCTCCCGCCCTTCAAGCTAGAGTCCATATTGTGCCGGCTTCGCTAAACATTCGAGTTCGCCAGCAATATCCCATGCGTCGCCCGCTAAATTATAGGGCGAAACTGTCTATGCGAGCACCGCTGCTTAACTTCCGGGCGACGCATGGCGTCGCCCCTACCAATCTGTCCTCGGCGCAGGAGGAGATCGCCAACAGCATCCATGGCGTCGCCCTTACGCGCGTTCTTGAACGGTCTTGGCCGAATACTTACCGAGGCGTCTTAGATAAGGACAGGGTGCAGTGATTGGATATTGACGACTGTTTCAGGAAGGGTCGTATAACCAGGAATTGATTTTGCCAGGGCAATTGCAGATTCTGGTGTTAATACCAGTGGAATACGGGTGCTGATGCTGGCACGCCTGATTTTTTGATCTGTCGCAGAAGTCTCACCAAGCTTACCGACACTGATGCTTAGTTTGACACCAAGTTCTTGCATTTGCTTGGACAGTTCTTGCTCAGTTAATGGATGTGCATCCAAAAGATGTGAGCCACCGAAATCATCTGCTATTGAATTCTCGTGCCAATGGCTCAAAATCGTTTCAAAGCCGAGCGCTCTGTACATACCGAGAATTGCAGATGCGGTAGGCATACATTTTTCAGAAGCTGATACCAGCACTTTGCCGCTTGAAGGTATTACCGTGCCGGCGCCGGTTTGAGCTTTTGCGTAGGCAGCCTCAAAATTGTTGCCGATGCCCATAACTTCGCCGGTTGAACGCATTTCTGGTCCTAACGAAACAGAACTACCGTGAAATCTGCTGAATGGTATGACGACCGATTTTACAGACACATGTGATGAGCTATGCTGCCAGAGATGCTGAAGACTCTTCAAAGTCTCGCCCATGATTATGCGAACAGCTACTCGAGCCCATGGCACGCCAGTTGCCTTGCAAACAAAAGGCAGCGTTCTGCTGGCGCGCGGGTTTGCTTCCAGCACATAAATTTCGTTGTCGTGCACAGCCAATTGAATATTGAGACAACCAACAATCTTGAGTTCATTAGCCAGGCTTATTGCTGCACTCTTGATTTGAGTCAACAACTCTTTTGATACCGACTGTGGAGGCAACACACATGAGCTATCGCCAGAGTGAACTCCAGCATGCTCAACGTGTTCCATAATGCCGGCAATCACAACATCCGTGCCATCACAAACGAGGTCAACATCTATTTCGAGTGCTGAAGTCAAAAACTTGTCCAGCAAAATTGGCTTCTCGGGCGCAACCGAGAATGCCGAATCAAGCAGTGACTCAAGTACTTCCATACTGTGAACCACATGCATCTGGCGTCCGCCAAGAACATAACTTGGTCTAACCAAAAGAGGGAAGCCGATTTCTTTTGCAATCGCCCTGGCTTGATTTGCACTTAGAGCTGTTGCTCCTTGAGCTTGTTTCAGACCCAACTTGTCCACAAGTGCTCCAAATCGCTGCCTGTCTTCGGCGAGGTCGGTGCTGTCTGGAGATGTGCCGAGAATTTTGAAGCCACGCTGTTCTAACCCGTGTGCCAATTTCAATGGCGTTTGACCACCGAACTGCAGTACAATGCCTTCGACATTTTCGTTGAAAGCTGCCTCGGTAACGTCTTCGAGTGTAAGCGACTCGAAATACAACACGTCTGAAGTGTCGTAGTCTGTTGAGACTGTCTCGGGGTTGCAGTTCATCATCACTGTGCGCAAGCCCATTTCGCGCAATTCTAAAACGCCTTGCACGCAGCAATAATCAAACTCAATGCCTTGCCCAATACGATTTGGTCCCGCACCAAGCACCATTATTTTTCGCCCGCCCTGCGGGTCATACTCAGGCTCAGATTGGAAATTGTATGTTGAATAGAGGTAATTGCCAGAGCTAGGAAATTCAGCCGCGCAAGTATCAATCACGTTAAAAGATGGCACAACACCCAGCGAATGGCGCAAGAAGAAAAGATCAGTTTCACGTACCCAAGCAAACGACGGCACTTGTGAAACAATTTCGGCAAGCTGTTTGTCACCGAAGCCCATTCGTTTTAGCTCTTGCAATTCTTCCAGCTTAATCAGCTTTTGCAGACTCTTTTGAGCTGATGCAGCTCTTTCAGTCCAGACATTTAGTGCGTTTTTAGCTGTTTGCCAAATCTCGTACAAATTATCTAAAAACCAAATATCAATGCCGCTAATCTCGCTTAGTTGCTGAGGATTGAACCCGGCGTTGAATGCGCCCCACGTATCACTAAGACGATGGCGCGAAGGATGCGTCATACGTTGCTTCCAAATTTCAGCATTGTCTGAATCGCGACCAGCCTGAGCAGAGAATCCTGAAAGCCCTAGCTCAAGACCACGCAAAGCTTTTTGCATCGACTCCTGAAAAGTCGCGCCAATTGCCATGACTTCGCCAACAGATTTCATTTCGGTTCCCAATGCCTGAGAGGCACCGGCGAATTTGCCAAAATCAAAGCGCGGTATTTTTGTAACCACATAATCAATAGAAGGTTCAAAGCATGCCGATATGTCACCGGCTATTTCGTTTCTAACCTCGTCCAGAGTCAGCCCAATAGCCAACTTAGCCGCTACTCTAGCAATAGGATATCCCGTTGCTTTGCTCGCCAGCGCTGAGGACCGCGACACACGCGGATTCATTTCAATAACAACAAAGTCACCATTTATTGGATTTATTGCAAACTGAATATTTGACCCGCCGCAATCTACTCCAATAGCGCGAATAATCAGCTTAGAAGCCTCGCGCAAACGTTGGTACTCTTTATCTGCAATTGTTTGAAGTGGAGCAACAGTGATACTGTCACCAGTATGCACACCCATTGGGTCGAAGTTTTCAATTGGGCAGACAACAATAAAATTGTCGTTGCAGTCACGGACGACTTCCAACTCAACTTCCTTCCAGCCTTGCAAATATGTTTCAAGCAAAATTTCGCTGACCGGGCTTGCGTCAATTCCGGTTTTGCAAATATGCCGCAACTCATCAATCGTCCTTGCGATACCACCACCGGTGCCACCAAGAGTGAAGGCGGGGCGAATTACCATGGGTAACGTCAGCTCAGATTCAATTGCAGCTAACTCTTCCATTGAATGCAAAATGTATGAAATCGGCACAGGTACACCAATTTTTGCCATGGTGTCGCGAAAGAGTGCACGGTCTTCGGCAAGCTTGATGGCTTCAAGATTGGCACCAATCAATCGCACATTGTGCTTTTCCAAAATACCGGCTTGAGAAAGTGCAACAGCCAAATTGAGTGCAGTCTGTCCGCCCATTGTGGGCAACAGCGAATCTGGTCGCTCTTTCTCGATAACTCGTTCAACCGTACTGACAGTCAACGGTTCTATATATGTTTTATCTGCAGTGCCCGGGTCTGTCATGATCGTCGCCGGATTTGAGTTGATAAGTACAACCTCAATCCCTTCTTCGCGCAGCGCCTTGCAAGCCTGTGTGCCCGAGTAATCGAATTCACACGCCTGTCCAATCGTGATCGGGCCGGCACCGAGAACCAGGACTTTCTTTATGTCATTTTTTCGGGGCATTATTTAAGTGACGCTTTTCTTGCTTTATGAAACATATGACAGGTCAGATCTATTAAGTCTCACATTGCACCACAAGTCATGAGTCTCATCATTGGAAGCAAATAAGGATTGTAAAGTATTTGCCCGCCAGGCACACTTGGCAGCCCGCGGTTTCTTGCTTGCGCTCACGACCTTGCAGCATTGAATAGAATTAAGCGTGAATTCGAGAATTAAGTAAAATCGAGTCTCAACATATATCTACAGACCCCTCATAGCTAGATATTGCATAGCTTTCCACCACGAGAATTACGCTAGTTTTCCCGCCTGAAACCACTTTCAGGCTGCGGGACTTGGCATGTGCTACCTTAACCGGGTTCTGATGCGCTTGTGCAAGAGGTCTTTCAATTGGTCAGCAGTGTGGCGCAAAATCATGCAAAGCGTCGGGTGGTTGTACTTCCGATGCTTTCACTGGTGTATTTGCTGTCTTCGATTCTTATAATTCTGTCAGTTGCAACACTCATCGATAGAGTGCTGCTTCCTATGTACGAAGACCAGGGCAAAATCGTCGGGCGTGAATGGACAGCAGACAACACAAAACTAATCAGCCTCATGTATCAGCGCAATTTGGCTGATCGCAATAATCCAATCTGGCGCTCAAAAGTATTTCCAGTAAGTGAAAGTCACCCAGGAAAGAAACGCATTTTGGTGATGGGCGATTCATTCGTTTGGGGTGATGGCAACTCAAACTTCAACGACACCTGGTGGCGGCAACTACAGTTAGAACTTGCGCGACGCGGATATTCAGACGTAGAGATCGTCGGCGCAGGGCTTGGTGGCGCCGCAACCCACACTGAAATAGACTGGGCTGAAAAGCTAGTCAAACAATATGCACCCGATATGATCATCTGGGGTTATGTTCCAAACGACCCTGACGAAGGCTCTGATAAAGCGGGCATGGGTTTCGTCAAGCAATTGAATTTGCCTGAAGACAACGCATGGAAACCCATTTCTTCCGCCATTTCTCATTGGTTTCCAAATCTTGCATTTCAGTTGGACGATCTGAGACACAAGAACATGATGAAGGAAATGAGCGGCGCCGAACATGGCTACGCTTACACCGAATGGGAAATGAAACTTCTGGAAGGGCAAAATTTCGATGCCTACAAGAAGACTGTGGCACGCATGGCTGAGTTCACCAAAAGCACAGGGCTTCCCACTTTCGTTGTGACGCTACCAATGCCGGTGCCAGCCTGGACAGCAAAATATGAGCCGGTAGCAAAAGTATTCAATGATGATGGAATACGATTTGAGAATTTGCTGCAGGCAATGGTTGATTGGCAAAAGAATAAGCACGAAGAATACAATGCGACGCAACTCGCTGTTAGCCCCGCAAACGGGCACCCGGGCTTGGCTGCAACGCATTTTTATGCAAGCCAGGTCGCAAACATTCTTGAAAAAGATTACGCAAGCAATTTAGGCAGCAAAGGCGCAGCGCCTTCAGGCAGCAACAAGTATGTTGTAAACGACTACATACCACCATCGCTCAGCGTGACAGAGCCAAAGCCTGGTGTTTTTGCGATGTACTATCCTGTAGATGAGAAGAAGGAGACGCTATCGATGCCGATGCGTCACCCTTATGTTCAGTTGAATTTAGAAAATCCGGCAGCACTTAAAGAAATTCACGTCATCGGCAAAAACATGAGCGGATGCACTCTGGCTGTGCGCGGACAAGACCCGGCAGATCTCGGCAACAGCGCTAAAGTTATTCAACTTGGAACAAAGAAGGGAACAGGCTGCATATTCAAATTGCCTGACGCAAAATGGACCGGTGCAGTTGATGAATTCATGATTTCAGCCGACTTTGACGGACCAGACCATGTTGTATTACTTGAGCTTGTTTCTCAAACGGAGGCAGGCAAATGAGCAAGAAGACTCGCATTCTCGGCATCTCAGCCTACTATCATGATTCTGCTGCAGCGCTACTCGAAGACGGCAATATCGTGGCAGCCTCGCAGGAAGATAGATTTACACGCATCAAAGGCGACAGCGAATTTCCACATAATGCAGTTGGATTTTGTCTGGACAGAGCCGGCATAACAGAAGAAGACCTCGATTACGTCGTATTCTATGAAAGCCCTTACGCCAAATTTGAAAGACTGCTCACAACATATCACGCCACTGCACCTGCCAGCCTGCCAAGCTTTCTACGCTCTATGCCGTCATGGCTAGGCAAAAAATTGTGGATCGGGCGCCAAATCGCATCAGAACTCGGTGTCGATAAACGTGTCTATTATTGCGACCACCACCTTTCACACGCAGCCAGCGCATTTTTCCCTTCACCTTTTGAAGAAGCTGCAATTCTCACTGTTGACGGAGTAGGCGAATGGTCTACCACCACTTACGGTGTGGGCAAAGGCAACAAGATAGACCTCACGCACCACATACGTTTTCCAAACTCCCTCGGCTTGTTGTATTCAGCCTTTACGTCATACACAGGTTTCAAAATCAACTCTGGCGAATATAAGTTGATGGGGCTCGCTCCATATGGCGAACCAAAATATGCCGACATCATCGAAAAGGAATTGATGTACATCAAGGATGATGGTGCAATCGCCATCAACCAGAACTATTTCAATTACGTCGGTGGATTGACTATGACCAACGAGCGTTTTCATAAGCTCTTTGGTGGCCCGCCGCGCGAAGGCGAATCATTAATTACACAAAGAGAAATGGATCTCGCCGCAAGTATTCAGGCTGTTCTCAACAAAATATTGCTGAAAATGGCAAATTATGTGCACCAACAGACGGGTCAAAAGAACCTCGTGCTAGCTGGTGGCGTGGCGCTAAATGTGGTGGCAACAGGTTTGCTTTCAAGAGAAGGCCCTTTTGAAAAAATCTGGATACAACCAGCAGCCGGAGACGCAGGCGGAGCGCTAGGCGCCGCACAATGGCTGTGGTATCAAGTACTCGGCAACGAAAGACAAGTCGGCGTGCCCGATGCCATGCAGGGTGCATTCCTCGGCTTTGAAATTCCGCCAGCGGCGACAGACGACGACGAAGTCTTGACCAAGCTAGGTGCAGTTTGGCACAACTGCAACGACGATGAACTTTGTGATCGCATTGCCAACGAAATTTCAAAAGGAAGAGTTGTGGCTCTCGCCCGGGGCAGAGCTGAATTCGGTCCGCGTGCACTGGGCAGCCGTTCTATTCTTGGCGATGCCCGTGACACCACAATGCAAAGCCGCCTCAACTTGAAAGTGAAATTCAGAGAAAGCTTCCGTCCCTTTGCACCAATGGTGCTTGAAGAAGACGCAGAAGAATATTTCGATACCCGGCAAGAAAGCCCGTACATGCTGCTAGTTTATCCAGTACAGGAAAAACGTCGCAAGCAAGTAAACGGCGAAGAACTGTTCGGCATCGATAAACTAAAACAGATTCGCTCTGAAATTCCGGCGGTTACCCACGTTGATTACTCCGCGCGCGTTCAAACAATAGACCGCGAGCGCAATCCATTCATGACTTCGGTCATCAGCAAATTCAAAGAAAAAACCGGATGCTCAGTAATCGTCAACACATCATTCAACGTTCGTGGCGAACCCATCGTTAACACGGTAGAAGACGCTTACAGATGTTTGATGGCAACTGAAATTGATTGCCTCGTAGTCGGCAATAGATTCCTTGATAGAGAAGAGCAACAAAATCGCCCACTCTCTGAAGCAGAGCGCGAAAAGTGGCTCAGGAGGTTTGAGCTTGACTAAGAGCAGATATCTACAAAATCTGGACAAACGCAAGTTTGATGAATCTCTCAAGAGTTGCTTGATGTTTGGAATAACGCTCGGATGGGTGCTGACACTCATGGGCGCATTTCGATATTTTGTATTGCTTGAACATACATGGATTGTCGGTTTGATCATTGGTGTGGTCACGCTAATCACCACCGTGATATTTCCAATGGCTATACAAAAGCCACAAGACCTCATCAAAAAGGTCGGCGGATTTGTTGCAACACAGTTATTCCGAGCGCTTCTAGCAGTCGTCTACTTCGTAGCTATTTTGCCGGTTGGATTGATATATCAAAAAACCAAAGGCACACATCCTTTTTATTCATGGACAGATAGCCCACCAGCAAACATTGAAGGATGGTGCGCAAAACAATCAACCGACGAAGCAGCCGCAGTAACAGTAGGAAAAGGCAAACGGCAAAACTTCTTGCTTCAACCAATTCAAGTCTTGGGCTACTTCGCCAGCCGCGGCGAACTCTTGTTCATGCCATGCCTGGTACTATTTCTGGTGCTCGGCGTCCTCGGCATCTTCGCCCAAAGCACCGGACTGGCCCCCCTAATCTACACCCTGTTCTAATTTGTAGGGGCGTCGCCCCTACAATTCGGATTTCAAAAAAATCGATTTCTAGAAGACCTTTAATCTGCATGGAAAATGCTTAGTTTTTGCACAGAAATAATGCAAGAACCATTTTGTCGCCACCAGTCAGAGTTTTGCATTCATCTATAAGCAGATTCTAACAATCGAGCAAAACACAGGTGCTCAATATTGCAAAGAAGTTAAAGGGCTCTCGTTGTATTTTGCTATTGGCATGCGTACAATAAAACCTTGAATGCTTCATGCAGGTGAACTCTTGGTTGCTACACTAACTGGATACGGAAAAGCTTTTTTCGACGAGACACTTCTCACTTCGTTGCGCTCAGCACGTGAGATTGTTCCTTATTTAGTAAAACTTCTTGGTCCCAAAAGCGTTGTAGACGTTGGCTGCGGTACTGGTAGCTGGCTATCAGTATTTCACCAGACTGGTGTCGAAGACATTCACGGCGTAGACAACGCTGGTCTCGACAATGCCCAGATGCAAATTCCTCTGGACAAAGTCTTCAGACACGACCTCACAAAACCATTTCAAATCGATCGCAAGTTTGACCTGGCAACATGCCTTGAAGTTGCAGAACATTTGCCCGATGAGTGCTCACACCAAATCGTCGAGAACCTAACGAAACTAGCACCGATGGTGCTTTTCTCAGCAGCCATTCCTCACCAGGGCGGCACCAACCACATCAATGAACAGTGGGCTGAATATTGGGTTGAGCGTTTTGCAGCACGCGGCTATACAGTCGTTGATTGTGTAAGACAAGAATTCTGGAACAACGAGAATGTCGCATATTGGTATGCACAAAATTTGTTGCTCTACGTTGAAAATTCATACCTGGCGACTCAGCCACAATTGCAAGAGTTTGCTAGAAAGACAGATCCGAAGAAAGTGACACACGTACATCCAAAAGCTTACGTGAAGAACTCAAGAAACCTCAGCAAACCGCATTTCATGCTGATGCGTATTGTATGGAACGCAATTCCTCGCGGTCTGCGCCTACGTCTAGTTAAGCCACTAGATTCATTCATCTGGCGCCAAGTCAGCACCAAATACACCGAAGACTAACTGAACTTCTAAAGCGATTCTCGTCCACGCGAACTGCGCTTGAAGTGCGATGCTACTTCAATTGTAGGGGCGACGCCATGCGTCGCCCGGCACTTAGATCACCACAATTTGGTTCTCGGTATTTTTGTTTTGGACGGATCTCGTGATTAACGGCGGGCGACGCATGGCGTCGCCCCTACAATTTTCTCAGTCATTGAAGCGTACAATTGTTGATGCTGCATTTGAGCGAAACAACATCAATTAGAACTGGAAGTAGATGAATGGTTTGGCGATTTCGCTGGTGCAGGCGAGGATCATGATTGAGAGGCCTGCATACGCTAAGCCCTTAACAGGCACGGGCAACGCGATGAACAATCGCTTGAATTTGTCTTGATCCCAGAGTTGCATTCCCAAGCCACCTAGCATCACCAAAATTGCGGTAAGCATTCCGTTAGTGAAAGTGCATGGTTGATTCGAATGGAAAAGGCTTTGAATTAATTGGCCCATCAATGGCATGTTCTCCGTGCGGAAAACCATCCAACTGAAGGTCACAAGCATGAATGTAATTGCCTGCCGACCGAGCAAACTAAACCAGGGCAAATTTGATTTCTCCGAGTCTGCATCTAGTTTGAATGCGCGCTCGAAAACGAGGAATACACCTTGCAAGAAGCCCCAGAGTACAAAGTGCCAGGCGGCACCGTGCCACAATCCGCCAAGCAACATTGTTAGCATCAGGTTGCGATATACACCCATCTGATCTTTCATGCGACTGCCGCCCAGCGGAATGTACAAATAGTCGCGCAACCATGATGAAAGTGAAATGTGCCAGCGCTTCCAAAATTCTGTAATGCTTGCTGATGCATACGGTCTATTGAAATTCAGCGGCAACTCAAAGCCCATCAAGCGCGCGCAGCCAATAGCGACGTCGGTGTAGCCACTGAAGTCATAATAGATTTGGAAAGTAAATGCGAATATGCCAATCCACGCACTTACAGGGTCAACCGCAAGAGGATGACTAAACGCCTGGTCAGCATAATTTGCCAGAAAATCAGCGAGAACAATTTTCTTGAACAAGCCCTGTGCAATTGTGAAAAGCCCAGCCTCAAGCTGCTCCGCATTTATCTTCGGTTTAGCGTCGAGTTGTGGCAAAAATTGATGTGGACGCAAAATTGGTCCAGCAATCAAGTGCGGGAAGTAAGCCACAAACAAAGCGAATTTATGCCACGAGCGCTCCGCTTTGATCTGACCTCGATATACATCGATGGTGTAACTCATACTTTCAAAAGTGTAAAACGATATTCCCACTGGCAATACAATGTTCCAATTCTGCCATGCAGCGGCACTCATACCCATCGCGTGAGCAGCATCAGTGCATGACCCGCAGAAGAAATTGAAATATTTGAAAAACGCCAACATTCCAAGGTTAGAACCCATGGAAAAAAGCAGCAACAGTTTTTTCTTGAATTGAGAATCAGTGTTTTCAATCATTCTTGCTGCAACAAAATCAATTTGCATACAAATGAATAGCAGCAAAATTACCCAGCCATTGTTGCTGAAATAAAAGTAGAAGCTGGCGAGCAACACAGTCCAGAGGCGCAGTTTGGGCAAGGGCGACAATAACCAGGAAAGAACCAGGATTGCGATAAAGAAAAATAGATATTGCACAGAAGTGAATAACATCTTTACCTCCTCCTGATTATTGGTTGGAGTTGTTCGGCGAGCATTTTGTCGTAACGATCACAACCTTTGCTGTTGAAATGGTTGTAGTCAAAATAGTCGTCATCAGCAAACTGAGAATAATCAACGCGCGTGTAGGCAAAGCCTAGCTGTCGCACACACGGCTCGACTTGCTCTCTCATAAAGCGGCGATATTCAGCGCGTTCTTGCATGTTGTGATAATTATGTGGCGCTTCTTCCATTTCATTCACAACAAGCTTGATATTGTTTTTCTTGAACAGCTCAAGTGTATTTTTGAAGGTGTGCCAATATTCCGGTGAAGGCTCAAAAACGAAATTCGCGGGCAAAGGCTTGCTCAGCACTTTCGCGTGAGTCTCAGCTTGTTTGCGGCGGAAGAATGATGGGTCTCTTTCAATTCGATAATAACTGCCACCATATTTCATCAGAACAACTGAAGCTATCTTGCCGTCTTCCTCAGGAAAACAAACACCGTAAACACTTGGGTCTTTGCGATATTCTGCTTCAAGCTTTTGTTCTTCTGCTTTCAATGTGTTTACTGGAGCAGCAACGGCTCCTGGATTCGCACCGGCATTCGGCACATGCGCAACAGCATTGTTAAACTCAACCGGCTTCTGCATAAACCCATTCAACGCCTCGCGCATTTTCGTGCGCGCTGCAATCAATTGCGTCAACGGATCATAATGAATCAAATTGTCTGCCAACGACTCAATGGAATAACCCCAGATCAAATAAGAAGGCACATTTTTCAATTTGATTGGATATACAGGTTGTATCGAAGTCGCCGGTACAAAATTCTGGTGCCCGATTGACCACACAACCGTGGTGCCCGCCGGAATATTTTTCACAAGGTCTTGATAGTAAGGATATTGCGTGGGAAACCAATGCGCAAATCTCGCCATGTTTATTGAATGCGAGCCCAAATTTTTATCAATCAAATCGGGATGAATGCCACAGTATGTGCGGCTGTCGCCAACAAACACAAGGTCATACTTGCTTGAATATGTGCGATAAAAGCGCTCTTTCTCGCGCAAATTATCTGTAGTCAAAACCGGAACACAATCGCGATTTTGGAAATACATGACGCAGTTAATGGCAATCAGCGGCAGGAAAAACGACGCTGCATACAAAAATATCTTGGTCCAAACCTTGCGCTTCGAGTCAGCGGAGGACTCTTGCGACTTGGTATTCGACTTCTTTTGTTGCGGCTCAGCAATTGCTGTCATGAAGGGCACTCACCGGACGGCTCAAATCGAGCCTGGGCTTCAGGCTAGCTAGAATTATCCCATGACAGCCAACGAATCTTGGCTTCCAATGATTATCTGGCGCTTAATTTCGGAGTTTGAAGATACTTAGCGATGGGCAAAATCCTTTCAGGGAAAGCAATCACGCCTGTTTCGTTTGCGTCTTTTGCTTCAGTTGAAAACTTTCAAATGCCTCAATCCACAATGAGCTAAAATAGCTTTTCTGGTTTCTTACTATCCTCTCAGGCAAAGAAAACGGTGGTCAAGTGGCAGAAAGCCAGCTAATTCTAATAGTTGACGACCAGCAAGCCGAGCTTGCCATGGTTGCAGAGTTTCTCAAGAATTCCGGCTTTGCTGTGACAACGGCTACGGACGGCTTCAAAGCTCTGGCAGCCTGCAAAGTCAGGACACCTGATGTCATTTTGTTGGACCTCCAGATGCCTCTAATGAGCGGCATGGACGTATTCAACCGCCTGGCTACAGACGAAAAAACGAAGTTCATTCCTGTGATTTTCTTGCGTGTCGAAGGTCAAAGCTCGCCAAATACGCCAGAGACGGAAGACAATCCGATTCTTGTAAAACCGCTAGAACCGCAAGACGTGCTTTCCATGGTCAAGACAGTGCTTCGCGAGAAAGCGCTCAAAGACGAATTGCGCAGAAAAGACACTCAAGTCAAAGAGTTGATGCTTTCGGACAATCTCACTTCACTGCGCAACGCCCGATATCTGGCTGAGTTTTTGCATACTGAGCTGAGCCAGTGCTCGCGATATAACAATCTCCTTTCAGTGCTGACTATTGAAGTCGATCATTCTAAAGAACTTCAAAAGCAGTACGGTCAAAAGGGTATCGATTCGCTGATTTCCCAACTGGCGGTTGTTCTCGCCCGTGGGCTGCGCAAAGCCGATTTATTGTCACGTACAGGCGCATTCGAGTTTGTGATTGCCCTGCCATTTACCAACGGCGACGGTGCTGTGGAAGTTGCCGAGAGGATTCGAATTAATGTCGCCGAAAGTACTTTTACATTCGGCGAGAAAACGGGCAAGGCTACGGTCAGCATTGGCGTTTGCCAATTCAGATCTGAGATGGACACCGACGGAACCATGCTGCTGTCTTACGCGCGAGCCGCCATGGCTCAGGCTCGCGATGCCGGCGGCAGTCAAACATTCATGGCCGAATAAGCGCCCCATTTTGTAATTCATTTTGCCATTTAGCACTTCTCAAGGGCCGACCTCGTGCTAACATAAAGTTTGTCGGGGCGTAGCGCAGCTTGGTAGCGTGTCCGTTTCGGGTGCGGAAGGCCGGAGGTTCAAATCCTCTCGCCCCGATATTTTTTAACTCAGCCAAAGGCAATATCCGTTCAATCGGGCGGCAACATGGTCATAGCCTTTTTACGTGGAACTCTGCAGTCTCGGGAAATCTCGGGAGGTCCAGCAGATCGCCTTGTTATTGATGTGGGTGGTGTCGGTTTTGAGGCCTTAGTAGCCAGAACGACCAGCGCCCAGGTCGGCCAACCCGGCGACGAAGTCACTATTCACACGTCACTTTCAATTAGAGAAAACGAATGGCAATTGTTTGGATTTGCCAGTTCGGAAGAGAAAGAAATGTTTTCGCTGGTGCAATCGGTTAGCGGCGTTGGACCAAAGATGGCATTGTCGCTGGTTGGAACATTGGGACCAGAACGAATTGCGGAATCAATCGCAGCAGACGACCACAAGTCATTGAGCCAGGCACCAGGCGTTGGACCCAAAGTGGCGCAGCGAATGATTTTAGAACTGAAAACAAAAACGCAAGAATGGTTTGCGAAGCGCGGCACATCATCAGCACCTGCAGCGAAGAGCATCGCAAGAGACGAAGCAAGACAAATTTTGGAAGAGCTGGGCTACACACTCACAGAAATCAATCATGCATTCAAACGGTTGGGCGATGACTCGTCGAGTGATGATGTGGAAATGATCGTGCGCCACAGCTTGAAAGCATTAGCCGCAGGCGACCACTAAGAATGACAGCCGTTGCGAAAAGCGCCGATGCAGCAATTGCAAGAAGCGGCAACGCAGCGCTTTTTAGAATCGCACTGATTGAACTTGCCATTGTTATGGCTGCACTAGTTTTCGTGCGCAAAGAAGTTTATACCTCGGGGCAATTCAAAGCGCTGATTTTCTGCTGGCAAGAATATGTTCTGCTCGTGCTGGTTTTGCTGGATGGATTTATGCGAGGCTTTTTAATTAGCAAAGGACGAAACTCAAGCCCTCTGAGGAACCGCACACTCGCAGCAGTTCTTGGTGTCGCATTGTTTTTGTTTGTGGCATGTTCTTCCTTATGCGACAAACTAAATGTGGCTTGTTTTCATTTCGACTGGTATAGAAACCTTGGTTTAAGTGTTTTGGCAAGCGGGCTTGCACTCGCATATTGGACAGAAAGAACAAGACCACCTCAACTTGTTTTGAAAGAAAAAGCTATAACTGTTCTGAGCGACCCCGAGAAAAACCAACCAAACGCAAGCACCACAGGCAGTGCTGACGGAGATTATCCTCACGTAGTAAGAGCTGCCGATTGGGTTGAAACTGCAGATCAGGTGCCGAGCGAAGAATTCGCGAAAGCCGCGGGTTCAACAGATTCAATTGAACGCTTAATAGATGAAAGAGAGCCCAAGGGAGACGACGATGAACCTGCAGAATCCACTTCCATTACCGAACAAGAAAGCTCCACTAACATCAATATAATTGGACCGTGGAAATGGATTCGATACCCAGACCGTACTTCAATATTGATCGAATTAATTGGCATCTCACTAACCCTTTCTGCATGGATGCCTCTGCTGACTTTACCCGGACTCTTGATTTTGTTCAAATGGGAAACAGCCGACATCGAAGAATCACGCGTTGCGGAGCTTGGCGAAAGCTATAGGAAATACAAAAAGAGAACATGGTTCCTGATCCCATTCTTGTATTAATAACAAGCAGCATCAATCGTAAGAATCTTCATTTTCCTGCTGTTTTCTTCTGGAATGGATCCCGCCAAGACCATGGCAAATCAATGTAGTACATCTTAAAAGGTTCAATAATAATCACAGACTTTTTCGCGAATAAAACAACAGCCAAATCTGGCAAGATTTCCTTTGGCAGCTCCCTCAACTGTTTTTCGTGGATAAAAACAAACATCTTTGTGTCATGTGAACCGATTACCGACAATTGCTGTTTCTTGGTCGACAACTCCCAAGAATCTGGTGAAACAGGCTTCGCAATAAGAGAGCTATCAAGATCCCAACTGTATCCTCCACGTGTTTCGAAAGCAACCATAGGATCGTGTGAACCTGTATAACCAAGCTTGTCCAGTGCTCTAAGTAATTTCTGGGGCTCAACTAATTCCGGCGAATCTCGTATTTCCTTTTCCGTCCGTACTAACAATCCAAAGCTGAGAGCCTCGTTCTTATCGTGGCGCCCGGCGGCTATGGAGGAATCCAATACTGCTACTAAATCATCGTTTTGCAACATACTATCCAAGTAACCGCATTTTTGGCTTAGCTGTTTGCCGTTGGCAAACTCTACTGACACGTTGTAATCAGCGTCCCCTCCGATAGGAATGCCGAATGATTTACTAATGGCTCCGGAAGGAAGATTGTGTATCTTAAAGCTGCGCCCCCGAACCTCGATTGTCGCGTCGCGAATGGTCATTGACGATAGGTTTTTCATTGAAACTTTGGCAGAGGAGGGAAGACTAAATATGATCGCTCTGACGACCAGTAAACATAAAAAAGCGACAAAGAATTTCAGTGCTAGACTCAAGGTTAGCTTCAGATGATCGTTCTTCTTTTCAGATGTTGCCATTGGCTGATTGTAGTGCAAATATTGTCGTAATAATTCGATGTCCGTAAAAGCATTTCTTTGCAGGCGTTTATGGCGCCTAGAATCACCGAATGAAACATATGTGCAATTATAAGACACACTTCGCCCTGACCTCAGCATTTTGCAGCATCGTGTTAGACAACATCACATCGTTCGGTAAGCAGGGTGGTCAGCACATGTGGTCTGCTGATTCACACAAGCCCGTGAGCAATCGGGCGAGCGCTCAAGTCGCAAGGTTCACATATATTGGCTCTGAGCGTTTCATAAATCTATGGATCTGCAAAGGTAAACGCTTTGGCAACTAAGGCTGCTTGTTCTTCTCGTCCCAGACCATGGGTTCCCACAATGCGACTTTATTGCCTTCAACATCGAGTATCTCAAGGAATTTTCCATTCTCGTGGCATTCTGGGCCTTTAACGATGGTGACTTGATTTTGCTTGAGCTGAGCCACCATTTCATCCATATTATCGACGCGATAATTAATCACGAAGTTCGATTGACTCGGCTCGTAAAAATCAGAGTCTTTTCCGGTGACCCTCCATGCAGTGCCCATACCTTTCGCAGATTGATCGCCACCACCTCTAAGTACCGCACCACCCCAGGGTTCAACAGGCATTCCCAAGTTCTTCTGATACCATTCAGCAAGCGCCTTAGGGTCTTTTTGCGACTTGAAAAATACACCGCCAATTCCAGTAATTTTTGCCATGTGTTTACCCTTTGTTGATTTATCAATTGTGCTCGTCTGAGTTTCATCAGCTGCAAAGGCTACGGGAGAAACTATTCCAATGCTCAACGCAACAGCCGATATCGTTAGAAACTCTCTCATTAAAACCATGATGTCTCCTTCGCGCATTACAAGTATTGAAAGAGAGGTAATGGAGTGATAATAGTCTCAATAATTGGCAAACGTTTGGCAATTATGCTCAAACAGTTTAACTTCTGCAGCCGTTTGATTTCAGCAAAAACGCGATGCAAAATTCGCAAGGCTGAGCTTGTGACCCGGTAACAATAGTTTCACGAAGCAAACATACAATTTCCCCAGGGTTATCAAAAACGGTGTCGGCTGATCGCGGGTATACAATCTAACTATTCTGCGTTTAAGGGGAACGCTGCCCGATCACGTCCGTGATTTTGGCTCTTCTCTGTAACCGGAGGCTTGTTCACCAGAGGAGCCTTCATGGTCGATTCATTAGAGCGTGGTTCAACTCAAGCTACCGGGCAGCCCCCGCTCAATCTTGGAGATTTCACCAGATTAGACGAAAAGGTATTTAACAAGCTGGCACATAGCGATATTCCGTCTGATCTGGACTCGATCAGCAGTCCATATGCTTCCGACAAGCGAGGTCAAAAGGATGAGCGAAGCGAGACCTCGCAAGCAGCGGCAACAAAAGACGGCAAAGAAAAGCAAACCGACATTGGTATTAGATCGCCCAGAGCCTCCCATTATCGCCCAGGCAGCTTCGGAGTAGCACTTAATAACGATCGTCGTGAAGCTGGATATCTTGAACAACCTTGCCAGTGTGCTTACTAACAGCTGAGAAACCGAGAACGTGCTTGTCGTTAGTATTTAAATCGAAGCGATAAGGGCAATGTTTGTCTTGATTAGCCTTTTCAGCAAAGGCTTTCATTATGTGATCGCGTTGAGTTTTAGATGCTTCGTCCGGACAGGTCCAAATTGAAGAGTCCATAAAATGATTTTGCAATTTGCCCAGGTTATTATGCAAATCTCCAAGCTGTCCATATAGCCCATCAGCTCTGTTTCTCTCTTCTTGAGTGTAATTAATTGGCTTCAATGCACTCAGGTCTTTCATGTCATTTGTGCACGCCCAAGAATCTTTGAAACCGCGTGAAGTGCCTATTTGCACATGATCCCTATTGTGGTTGCCGTAAGGATCGGTGAATTCAATAAAAGCTTTCTTGTGGTGATCATGACTTTCCTTGGAAAGACTTTCCAAAAATGTTTGCTCTACTTCCGACTTGAGTTGCGTCTGGTATTTCAAATCATCATTACGATCGATTTTTTGAAGATCTTTCCAGACTGCTTGTGATAATGCTTGCGGGTCGTTGCCGTATTTTTGGTAAATATCATGTGCATGCTGTTGCTCGCTAGCTTTCAATTCTCTTTCGGTGCTCATTGTCATTCCCTCGCCCACTCATGCAATAAGCATAGGAGAACGTAGAGAACATCCTGGGTCATACTTGTGACCGTTTTGGGTCTTCAAATGAAATCTTCAGAAAATTCGAGCCCTGCCAATCGGTGATTGATGCTATTCCTTTGGGCACTCCAGATTGCGATGAGGCTCCCATAATTCGACTTTGTGGTTTTCGGGGTCCATTACCCAGAGGAATTTTCCATTAGACCAACACTGAGGTCCTTCCACAATTGCTTCAGGTTTAGTTTTCTTGAGTCTCTCGTAGATTTCATCGACATTGTCTACGCGATAATCAATCATGAAATCAGCATTGCCGGGCGCAAACCATTCTGCAGTTTGCTCTCTGGCATCCCAGGCAGTGACGCCACCATCATCAGCTTTGTCGTCAGAATGATTAAAGATGGCGCGACGATGGTCTGCTGTTTGCTGCGGATGTATTCCGAGATTCTGTTCATACCAATTTTCCAACGCGGTCATATCGCCACGCACTTCAAAAGCCACGCCACCAACTTCGGTGACCTTACCAGTAGTGTTGTCTTGGGTGGATGAAATCTGCTCAGGCTCCCAAAGTTCAATTTTGTGTCCAGCGGGGTCCATGACGAAGAGTGATTTGCCACCTTTATCGCTGGGCTTCGGCTCTTGCACAATCGTTTCGTTATTGTTTTTGAGCCTCTGAAAAATTTTCTCAAGGTTGTCTACTCGATAATTGACCATGTAATCAAATTTGCTGGGTGCAAACGCTTCTGATGCTTTCGCAGGGGAGAGAGGCTCCCAGTAAGTGACTCCACCGTCGGCGCCTTTGTCGTCAGCCCACCTTAAAATCGCAAAGCCTGATTCTTCCCCCTGATGTTTAGCAAATAAGTGTATTCCTAAATTTTTCTCGTACCAATCATCGAGGGCTTTTGCATCGCCATCTGATTTGAAAAACATTCCACCAATTCCTGTGGCTCTTGCATTGCTGTTTTGCCCAGGCGCAGCAGTGCAATCATGGACACAGTCCAGCAAGTTTTGCGCAGCTTGATTGTCGTTCTCTTTGCCGCCTAAGGACTCTTTGGCTTCAAGCTCATTTGGTTGCATAAGATCCTCATTCTGAGTATTGGCACAGAATTATCATCGAGGGGCTCAGTTGGCAAACGCTGGGCAAACAGGCTGTGGAATTACGCACGAATTTCGACCATTTCAGGCTGCTCTTCGCTTAATTTGATCTAAGTTGCATTGCAAAAACCAGTTGTTCAAGCGCATCCCGCTTGATTAACGGAAAAGATTAAACGCTGTAAAGCACGCCCAGTGAGCATTACCTAATTTAATGAAGGGTTGTCAAGTCATTTACATCTTGGCGAGTCCGGCAAATACTGTAAACAGCTGAAATGCGTTACCGGGAAGCAAGGGAGCCATCCCCGAGGGAACGCACAAAAGTACGAGACCTGAGTGGTTTGGCGGGGAAGTTGATTTATCTTCCTTCCTGTTTCAAAAAAATCGAGATTCACCTGCTTAGCTCACAAAACGAGCGGCAACGGTAACACAACGAATGGAGGATACAAAGCTAATGGACGACATGGAATTGACAGCCGACGAAAGAAGGTGCCTGAGAATGTGGTTCCGTCAAGCGATTGCTCATGTGGAAATGGAAGAAGCAAAGAAAGCTCTTCTAGCCGAGCACTCAAGCTCCCCAAATGCGCACACGCGCTATGCAGGACGCCGCCCACGCCGCAGCAGACTTGGCGCCATCGTCAAACAAATGGCGTAAGCGATTCGCAATTTTCGAAAAAGGACGAGCAATATTTTTGTTCGTCCTTTTTTATTGCTGTGGCTCTTCTTGCTGAGCAGGCGGATTTGCCGAAGTAATTATTTGGGTTACGCTCTTTCTGCCTGACTCAACTCGAAATTTGAAATTGAAACCACGATTCATCTGGTCTGGGGTTCCCGTTTCCATTTTTTTCAGCAAAGCTGCGGCACGGTCAATTGACTTGTCGAAATGTTTGTTTCCCGATGAATGAGAGAATTCGACCTGGGCAATTTGCCCCCTGGCACCAACTAAGATGTTCACCTCTGCTTCGAGCGTCTTCTTCAACTTGGGCGGCGGCGTCCAATTTCTGTCTAAAGACAAAGCCATTTTGTCACCATATGCTTCGAGTAGAGCAACTCTATCTTGCTCGGGCGCAGCTACTTCTGTTGTCGGTGGGGCAGTAACCGGCTCAGGATGCTGCGAATGACTTGCCACACGCACGAAGATCCAAAATCCAACAACGAAAATGATAAAACCAAGCGGCAAAGCCCAGGTCATCATATGACCTGCAAAGCCACCAAACATACGTTGTACTTTTATTCCACCTAGTTGCTTTTGCAATTGAGCAGATCGAAAACCGAGATGCGGAATTATTGATGTGTCGCTAAAAAGAATGCGCGTTCCAGATGCCTGGTGATTGAAAACAATTTTGTCTGAGTCAGAGCCGCCGATAGTTATGTCAAATGCATCAAGGGAAGTGCTAAAGGGTTGAAATTCTTGATTGCTATATACAACGTGCATCGAGTTGCCTTCGAAGCTGCACTCAACAGGTTGCGCATCTCCAGAACCGGCATTGTATGCACGTCCTAAAAACGTTTCGCTTCCTGTAAGGCGTCCGTCGGCGCTGTAGTTTGACATAAGCAGCTTTGAATAACTCTTGCAATTTGAACTGGGCAACTCAGCATACTGCCCTATTAGTACCCCACAAAATTGAAACCTAATTGGCAAAACCATTAAACCAATTTGCAAGCCGATGGAATCTTGCATGCCTGTTTGAGTGTAAGCAATGTCGGGTATCAGTAACTGGGGCTGACAATACTGGAGAGACAATGGAACATCAAATTTTGCACCCGGGCTCAAACGCCGTAGTGTTTGTTTCGCTAGAAGCGGGAGAATCAGTGAAAGCCGAAGCCGGCGCCATGGTTGCCAAAAGCTCTCACGTGGAAATTCGCGGACATCTCTGGGGCGGTTTTTTCGGTGCATTCAAAAGGTCTGCGCTTGGCGGCGAAACATTTTTCTTTCAAGAATTGAAGAGCCCAGACAGAAAAGGCGAGGTGATTATCGCGCCGTCAGTGCCTGGCGATATTAAAGTTATTCCTCTTACTAGGGGCGAAGATTTCTATGTTCAAAGTGGATGCCTGCTCGCGGCATTCGAAAATGTTGAGCTCAACACCAAGGCTCAAAAGTTGAGCGCAGGTCTTTTTTCAGGCGCAGGATTTTTCGTACTGCATTTGAAAGGTGAGGGACATTTTGTCATAAGTGCATTTGGGGCTCTCATGGAAATTCCGATTCCGGCAGATTCCAAATACATAATTGATAATGGACACGTCGTTGCATGGTCTGGAGACACGCAATACAAAATCGTTAAGGCTGGTACAGGTTGGGTGTCTAGTGTCACCAGCGGTGAAGGATTAGCTTGCGAATTTACAGGACCAGGCAAAGTGTATGTTCAAACAAGAAATCCAAAATCATTTGGCCAATGGGTGAAAAAATTTGTACCATCGGGCGGTGGTGGCTTATTTTCTCTAATAGGCTAGGAACGAGCTCTCATGCCCGAAAACGATACTTATCTAGCACGGCTTTACCGACCCAACAGTGGTCATCCAATTTCTGCTGAACTGAGATTAGTGGCTGGCTCTATGGAAATCAGAGCCGAAGACGGCAGCAGCTGTGTATCTTTGCTCGATTTAGATTTAGAACTCGGTGGACACGATAGCGACCGAGTAAAACTGAAAGACAAACTGAGCGGCGCTGTTTTGCTTTGCGAGAGCAAAGATTTTGTCGCAGAGATTGCAAGGCACGGCAATTATCCTATTTGCATTGCTGCTCAGCAAGTTCATTCCAAAATAAAAGGCTCTTGGATAAACAACAAATTTTATTGGGGAAAAGTTGCAGTTTTAGTGGTAGGTGGATTGCTTGGTCTTTATCTTGCAGTAGACTTTGCTGCCACATCTGCGTTTATGAATCTCAGCCCAGACATGGAATCAAAGCTTGGTTCTTTTCTGGTCGAATCAAAAATAAAACGCCCGGGCACGCTAAACTCAGGCGCCGGATATGATCGCGTAAACAAAGTTGCGAAGAGACTTATTTCACAGATCAAAGACAAAAAATATGAATTCAAATTTTACGTAGACAGCGACAAAACACTTAATGCGTGCGCCTACCCCGGTGGCACAATGTTTGTCAACCAGGGACTTTTAGATAAAGCAAGCGACGATGAACTCGCAGGCGTCATGGGGCACGAGCTAGGACATGTGGTGCGCAGACACACATTGAAATCGTTTGCACACTCGCTTGGACTTTGGACTATGTTGAGACTTTTGTGCATGACTTTCGGCGAAGGTGACGTAGACAAAGTTGCAGCTGCGATGAATTTGGGACAAAAACTTGAAGCATTGCAATTTAGCCGCTCGCAAGAAGCAGAGGCAGACAAAATCGGCACAGAGCTAGCGGTTGATAGTGGCTATCGTGGTGATGCACTCATATCCTTTTTCGATCGACTACAAAAAGATCCAAGCACAGCAGACAACAAATTTTTTGCACTGCTATCTGATCACCCTATGAACACAGAGCGAATTGATGCTGTCAAGGCCGAATTGGCGCAGCTGAAAGCTGCCGGCAAAAACATAAATGGAGCTATCGCGGAAGAGACTAATGCAGCGCCTAAGGCTCCATTGACGGTGGAAAAAGAAACCCATACACATGCATTGCACAAACGAAAAATGCGTAGAGCAAAATAAACAAATTTGATTTAAAGGCGAGAGTCAAAGTAAGAGAGCGGAGAATTATTTCCTCACGCCGCCAGTTTGCAGAAACCTCTCAAGCTCAGCTTTGGAACCTAGTCCACCAACATGTTGTGCAGTCTTTGTTATGCTGCCGTCTTGGCTGACTTTGAATACACGCAAGAGTGGCACGCTGCCTCCTCTGTCTGCCATGAGCTTGTGAGCAAATGCGGCGCTTTGTCCACGCAATTCTGGAGCTTTATCAACATCTAAATGGAGTACAACCATTTTGCCTTGCAGAGAACCTTTGTGTCCTGAGCTGCCTTCCACTCCCGGCCAAACATTGTTTTCCATATTTTGGCATGGACCGCACCATGATGCACCGATATGAACAGCAAGAGGCAAGCCTGAATCTTTCGCCATTTTCACTGCTGTAGCAATGTCATCGGTTTCATATTTTGGTTCAATTCTATTGATCAGATCAGAGGGATTAGGACGTTGCTCTTCTGGTCTATATGGTTGTGGTTGAACCTCTGGACGAAGCCATGCAGGCAATTCACGCTGAGTCTTAGGACCGGGGCCAGGTGCCGGTATGTCATAACGCGGCTGAGGAGCGGGCGAGGGCGGAAAGTTATTTGTAGGCATAGGAATGGCATCAATCGAAGGCAAATATGTGCCAGAGCCAGCTTGCCTTGCGCCTTGCTTGCGCTCATATGCGTCAATGATTGGACTCTTTCCGAAGATCGACGCACCCGGAACATGATTTACTTCAGTTGTACTGTCAGCGAAAGGTTTGACATCACCGATTGGAGAAGGGGTCCAGGTGGGTTTAACATCTGTGCTCACAGGTCTTAAGTCAGCCGGTTGGTTGAAAGGCTTCAATGCATCAGCCGGTGAATGGTCGCCAGGATTAAACTTAAAAGCACTGGGTGGAGCTTGGTCTGCTGGAGGTTTTAGCTGGTCTAACGTGCCTGGTAATTTTGAACTCTTTGCAGGGAGGTTCTGCGCTATATCGGCAAGCGTGCCCGCAAGCGCCTTAAGCCCTTGATTTAGAGCGTACGGATCGCTCATTTCAAGGCTATGCGGCTCTGGGGCTTTGCTATTGTTTTTGTCATTGAAAGAGATTGAAGTCTGGTTGAATCCATAGAAATCTATCTGTGGAACTGCCTCGGTCTTCGGCTTGGCAATATCTATTTCGGGATTCATCTAGATTCTCCGGGGGTGGACTCTTTCCAAGTCAAAGTCATCTTATTAATATCAAGTTAAGGTCTATCTGTGGAATTTGCGTTGCATGATTGGGGGAATTACGTAGTTGAGACTGCATTGAAAGGCAGCCACAACAAATTTGCCCGAGTAATTCGAGGCTTTGAGTTTGAGTTCAAACTTGATGAATTGAGAGACCGCCGACAGACATAGCCATATCTGTCGACGATCTGCCGTTCACCGATTACTTCAGCCAGGGGTATCCGTTTTCCACAGAACCCAGGGCTGCCCCTAATTGAGCTCTTGCATATACTGCTTCTTCCGGACTGAGTTCGATGCACTCGTTGCCGATGCACTCAACATTATCTGGAATGACGCCGTTTTTTGGGCGTTCTACATGGTGTGTGGAAGCAGCCAGTTTTGCCTTTTCTGCAGCAAGTTCATTTGGCGTGAGCGTTTTGCACTCGCTGCCGACACATTCAACATTGTCTGGCAGACTTGCAGCATTTTCTTGTACTGGGCGTCCAGCCGCAGCAAATCTAGCTTTTTCTGCAGCCAATTCTTCCGGTGTCAAAACGATACATACATTGCCAACACATTCGACGTTACCAGAGATGTGGCAAGAACCATCAGTGATTTCGATTTGGTGACCAGATGAAGCCAATCTTGCTTTTTCTGCTGTCACCTCTTCTGGTGTGAGAACGCGGCACTCATCGCCTACACATTCGACATTGTCTGGTATGTGACAGTTAGCAGTATCTCTGGCGAGAGTGAATGTCGAAGAAGCAAGTCTGGCTTTTTCAGATGCCATTTCTTCAGGAGTCAATACGCGGCATTCGTTGCCGATACACTCGACATTGTCTGGTAGTTTAGATCCGTCAGGAATATATATTTCAAAGTTATGTCCAGCTGCAGCAATGCGCGCTTTTTCAGCAGCGAGTTCAGAGTCGGATAGTGTGCGGCAAACATTGCCTATGCATTCGACATTGCCAGCGATGTGTACGTTGCTATCGTTGATGTTTGCTACATTTGGTGCAGTAGCCAATTTAGCTTTTTCAGCTGCCATTTCTTCAGGGCTTAAAATTCTGCACTCGTTGCCGACACATTCGACGTTGTCGGGAAGAGCGCCAGCTGGGTGTTCTACTTTATTTGGGGATGCTGCAATTTTTGCTTTTTCGGCGGCAGCATCTTCAAATGAAAGTACTTTGCACTCGTTGCCGATGCACTCAACATTATCTGGAATTCTTGCAGCAGAGTTGTCTTGCGTGCTCAATACTTTTGAGAGTGCTGCTATTCCCTTGTAAAGTCCGTAGGGATCTCCCATGTCGAGGCTGCCCTGGGTCGCAGCGCGGCCATTTCCATTTCTGTCTCCCGCCGCTTTGTTGTAATCATTGAAATCAATAAGCGGTATGAGCGGTTGTGCCTCTACCTTAGGTCTTGAGTCGTCAATTTCCTGCATCTGAATATCTCCAATCCTGCCGGGATTAGCTAAGTGAGTTTTGAAGAAGCACATTCACGTGAGACCACGTTAAGTTTTAACTGTGGAATTCTCGTGTCACGGATGCACAATTGTGCAGTTGGCAGTACGTGGTTTCCCCACCCATGTCAAGAATCACAGCTTTAAGATCAGACAATACAGCTTGTAGGGGCGACGCCATGGATACTGCTGGCGAACTCGAATGTTTAGCGAA
>CAZJLR010000015.1:0-52372 GCA_964546815.1 uncultured Candidatus Obscuribacterales bacterium
GTCGAAGTGGAGGGCAATCGTGTGAATACATCTCGCAAATATACGAAAGGGTCAAATCCGTGCCGGCGACAAGTTTGCACAATGCTCATCCAGATTGCGGCCTTCTTTCCGCCTTCCGTGCTGCCTGCGAAGAGTCAGTTACGTCCGAGCACGGCTGGTCGAATTCCGTTTTCAGAGTCGTGATTATGCATTGGAACGAAACCGGTTTCAGCATAATAGCTTAGCGGGCAAAAATAACTCGAACCTAATAGTTATGCCCGGTTCTTGAAGGAGCTGGTGGGCAGCCAGCGAATGACAGCCGCACTACATCCAGTGTTACATGTTATCTTCAGTCAAAAGCGGTCCATCCTGTTCTTCTTAATTCGCGCAACCATCGCTTCAAGCAGACAGCGCCCTCGTCATTGTACTTTGTAGTCTCAATACAGATGGTTAAGAGGTCTATAACATCATGAGCCATCGCACGCGCTTGTAATTCTTTGAGCAGTTCAAGTATTTCCAGGGAGGCTCCGGCATGTGCATGCATTTGATTGAGCGACTTTTTTAGTTTCAGAAGAGATGTAGATACCCCCTTCTTTTTTCGCAGCGCAATTCTTGCATTGAAAATATATGCAAACTGTTTCCAGAGTTCTTGGTGATACTCTTTACCCAATTGAAGCAGTCTACCTGCCATACGATCTGCATCCTGTATATCACCCAGTGTGATTGCTAATGGAATAGCTTTTTTCAAAATGCCAAAATGTTCTCCTGGTTGGACTGACTCAAATAGCAACGCATCAGCGGAATGCAAGCCTCTTTTGGCGACTTGTTCCGCCTTCTTAGTGAACTGCTGGTATCTTAGGAAATAGAGGCGACACAACCACTGTAAAACCGACGTGCTCCTTTCGATTTCCGAAATATGCTCAAGCAGCCCGAGCGACCATTGTACATCTGCCACGCCGATGGTAGACACTGCATTTAGCCTTATGGAAGGTAAATCACTTTGTTTAATCTGTACTTCCCATGCGTCTTCAATTATTTTGAGACCTTCGGTCGACCACCTTGTGACCGGTAATTTTGTGAAAAAGGGGCTTTCAGCATAATTGAAGATGAACCACGTTAGCATGGTTGCGGCTTTTTTCTCAGATTCTGTATCGTTATTGTGCGCTTTCATCAGGAGGCTAAAGGTGAGTTGTACTCTTTCAGGTAACAAAAGTTCGTCAGCAAGCAGCTTTTCCTCAAACTCTCCTAATCGTTCAGAATCAAGTTCCTTAGCCAAATCGTGTTGCGCTAGGATCCAATCCCTATCAGATAAAAGGTTTTGACCACTGGTTTTCATCTGGCTCCTCCTAATCCTAATGCGGGTACACAAAGATAATATTTGGGATAATCTTCGTAAAACAATCTTCCCATGGTTTCCTCATAAAATCCTTGTCCTGTTTAATAAAATCATCAACGCAATTCTGATTTACGCCCCGGCAGCAATCTTGCAAGGCGTGTTCTTGCTCATAGGTGATTACTCGTTTTCGGCGAAGTTCCTGCGCCAAACTGAAACAAGCTACAAGGTTATCTCTACAACAGTCAGGATCACTTTCTCCGCCAAGACAGTCTAAGAATGGAGAACGTATTACTCTCTGTTTTTTACTCTTTGAGCATTTTGGAGCTCCTAAAACAGGTTTTCCGGCAAACAGTCCAAGAAAATCGGTCGTGTTCATTGGATTGTTGCTGGTATACTCATATAAATTTGGGCCGGCCAGCTCCCCGAGAGGGTCTCGACTCAACCATCTTCCTTTATTTGGAGAGTATGCTCGGTATGGCATTAAATTGAGCCCACTTGCCGTATGCAGAAAATATTTAGCGTACTGAAAATCCGAAGGGATGGATCCAGAAATGAATGTTTCAGTCACCTGGCCATATGGATCGTAACTGTATACGGTTTTGACGGTGCCACTTAAATCGGTTAGTTCTCTGGTAGAGTCCAAATTATCCACTGTATAAAAGTAGCTTGCGGGTGTGCCACTGGCAAAGTTGAGCTGCCCAGCACCAAGGAATTGCTTTCCATTGCTCAGGGTTCCAGAACCGTCCCTTTCCTCACACCTACTAGATCCAGACCAGACGAATTGCTTAGTCGAGGTCACCGAGCCCGAGACAGTCTCTATAATCTTGACGCATCTACCCACCGGATCGTACACAAATTGGCTATTGTTGCTCAAGTTGGTGCTAGAGAACGAATTCACATGCAAAACATCCACGTTTTGCATGCCACTACTGGCGATGCACAGCGAACAATGGCAAAAACGTTTGACGTGTCACAGCAAACAATTACGGCCTAACCTTCTAAATCTAAAGTTGAAGAACAGCTGTGGACAAAAGCAATAGCAGACAAAACAGAACAAATGCCGACCAGCTGCTACTTGGAACAATTGATTTCCGATGTTGCATTCCTCAATTTCTATGAGAAAACAATGTGTATTCACTGTTAGTCCATGCAAGGAGGATTTTGTGGTGGCTAAATCGAATACACGTTTGATCCAGCTAGAGATTCTTCTCTCTGTGAAAGAACCGTTCACATCCTGCGACAAGAACCCTAAAGACTTTTGTTTGCTGATCACTGCAAAGGATGCTAGCTCGCTAATGCTTGAAATTAAGACAGAGAACACATCGAACCAAATTGCCAATTCCAGTCATGGCACGCTTTCAATTGACGATGAGGGAAAGAGCTGCGTTAAATTCCAAAATCTCAACTCGATTGACGAACAACAAAAGGTGAAACCGCAAACTGCGAGCGAAGTAACCCTTGGTGAAGTTCTTCTGAGATATCTCGAAGTGCGAACGCTTCGCCCCAGAACACGTCACGCATACAGGAGCGTGTCACAACAGCGCCTAGGGGATTGGCTTTCGTTGCCAGTTACTCGCATCACAAAAAAGATGGTCGAGGAAAGGCACCACTATATCAGCAATGTTGGAGGTGATTGGAAACCAAGCAAGGTACAAGCAAATTTTGCAATGATGATCTTAAAACTCTTGCTCAATTTCGCTGCAGATCAATATGAAACCAAAGAGGGCCTTCCATTACTGAGGTCAAATCCAGTCAATACACTATCCAAAAATCGTTTATGGCACAGGATGACTCCTCGGCAGAATATTATTTCAGATTACCGATATCCACAGTGGTTCAAAGCCGTAATGTCATTGAAGAATACTAAAGTGCGAGACTTTCTCTTGCTAGTCGTGTTCACTGGATTACGAAAATCAGAAGCCATGACACTGCAGTGGACAGACGTTGATTTTGAAAGCCGCATTCTAACTGTGAGAGCAGACACAAGCAAAAATCACAAAGAGCACCGACTGCCGCTAAGCACATTCTTGTTTAATCTGCTCAAGAAGCGCAAAATAGAGAGCAGATCTGAATTTGTGTTTCCAGGCAGACAGAAACATCTCGTGCAGATTTCAAGCATTATCGAACAAGTGAAGAAAAGTGCTGGATTTAACTTCTCTACCCATGATTTGCGCCGATCATTCTTAACTCTAGCCGAGCGATTGGACTTGCCCTACTATGTTTTAAAGCGCCTCGCTAATCATAGCGGCGGCAGTGACGTGACTTTCACCCACTATATAGTTGCCGACGTGGAAAGGTTGCGTGAGCCAATGGAGAAAATTACCCGCAGGATGTTGGAATTAATGAACTGCCCTCCTTAATGAAAAACACTCATCAATGTGTGTACTATCCTATGTTCTTCCAAAATGGGGATTCAGACGTGACAACAAACACTGCAAGCAAACTGAAAACGGGCAAGGCCGGGGTTATTGAAGCAGCTGGCGGAAAGCTGCAGATGAAAGACAGAGAATTTGCAGCACCAGCAAGAAAACAAGTATTACTGAAGATGCAAGCATGCGGCGTGTGCCATAGTGACAGCTTTGCGTTTTCCGGACATTTCCCCGGTTTGCAATATCCGAGCACGCCAGGGCATGAAATTGTCGGCATCGTTGAAGAGATTGGCGCTGATGTAAAAAGACTGAAAAAAGGTGATCGGGTTGGTGTTGGCTGGCACGGAGGGCACTGCTCCGAATGTACCGCCTGCCGCGCAGGTGATTTCATTTCTTGCAACAAGTTACAAACTCCCGGCATTACTTTTCCTGGCGGTTATTCAGAATATGGTCTCTTTCCGGAAGAAGTTTGCGCTGTTGTGCCAGAGAAAATGAGTTCTACAGAAGCTGCTCCTTTGCTATGCGCTGGCGTCACAACATTCAATGCATTACGACACTCTAAAGCCATACCTGGAGACACAGTCGCAGTGCTTGGACTTGGCGGTTTGGGACACCTTGCAGTGCAATATGCAAACAAAATGGGCTACCACACAGTTGCCATTGCACGCGGCGATGACAAAAAAGATTTCGCGTTTAAACTTGGTGCTCACGCTTACATAAATTCAGAAACACAAAATGGTGCAGAAGAACTTCAAAAACTGGGCGGCGCAAAGGTTATTCTCGCAACTGTAACTAACTCAAAAGCAATGTCTGCTCTGGTAGATGGACTTTGCATCGGCGGACAACTTCTAATTGTCGGCGCAGACATAGAGCCTCTGAACGTAAGCCCCATACAGCTTATTGGCGGAAGAAAGAGCATTACAGGCTGGCCAAGCGGCACTGCAAAAGACTCTGAAGACTGCTTGCGCTTTTCAGCCTTGCACAACATCAAACCTATGGTAGAGCTCTTCTCGTTTGCGCAAGCCAACGAAGCCTACGAAAGAATGATGAGTGGAAAAGCGCGATTCCGTGCGGTTATTGATTTTAGCAAGTAAGGGTTAAAGCGTCACAGGCTAACAATCGAGGGTCACTGCCAGACAAGGACAGTGACCCTCACGTTTTTGGGATTTCAACAGATTACCAAAGCAAATTTGGCGAGAACATCTCCTATTTTCGCCTTGCTTCTAGTAGAATTTATCGCGTATTTTGGCAAAGGAAATGAGCAATGTTTTCATACACTCTGATTACAGAAACAGAGGCAATGCAGCGCTTTAAACTGAGCGACTTGATGCAAAGGTACAGCACCGAGCCGCTACCGCGCAAATCATGCACAGTGCGGCTTCATGAAGGCAACCTGGAAATTTCGCGCCTAAATCTCGACTGGGATTCACACTGGAAAGGCACAGAACTTGGCCTCATTGTCACCGGTGACCTCACGGTAGAGGGAGACATCATAAATTCCAACATCAATGATGGGCCTTTCCTTTTGGTGCAGGGCAATGTCAAAGCAAAAAATCTACTTGCCGGCGGAAGCGAAATTTACATCGCCAAAGACGCCACATTTGAAGAACTTTGCGTTGGTGAGTATAACGATGGAGTGCTCACAATCAAAGGGGCATTGCAGTGCGCCTTGTTAATCAACGACGACCATCACATTGACGCCAACAGCTCCGCTTGCCCAAGCTGGAACATGGACTTGCCCCCAACAGTTGATGAATTGAAGCTTTCAGACTATCTTGTAGAGGAAATCAACATCGAGCTGCAAAGCGAGCCTTATGAATATGAGACTGTAGATGTTTACGAAGAAATACTGCCAAGACTAATTGCCTCGCAACCAGTCTTGCGGAAACAAACCAAAAAGAAAAAATAACGCAACCCGCAAGATTCATTTAGCGGTCTGAAATCAAATTGCGAAGGCGTTGCAAAATTTGCTCACGCTCTGCTGATTGCAAACCAGGAATCAAAAGCCAGTTATAAAGCAAACAATAGAGATAACAACAATAACCATTGTTGGGAACTTGCTTTAGAATTGTCAAAAACAAATCGCAGATTTCCTCTCGCGCCGTCGGCTCTTCTTGAGCAATTCGAGTCAGTGCGATAATCGCCATTTCAACGGTCCAGTCCATAGGTCCACGCGCCAGGTCAAACAGCACTTCACGTCTTTTTGACCCAATCCAACCAGCATCAATATTGGCCATGATGTACGCAGATGAAAGCTGCAACATCTGCACCCACCTGAAAGCATCGGCATCTGCTGGTGGTGGAGGCGGCGACACCATAATTGAAAGAAAAGATTCGATATCGCGCTCACCAAATTGCGCAGCTATCTTCTTTGACTCTCTCCAGTTAAGCCGGTAATCATAGTTTTTTGCAGCAAGCCTCAAAACAGCATCTCGCGCGGCCACATCGCAATTTCGTTTTACGGCAAAGGGTTTTGTACCTTCATAGCGCCAGAGCAAATGTTTCACCTGTTGTATCGGCTTGCGTGGGTCTGGGCTTTGAACTTTCAATACGCTAACTTCATCAATTGGTGCCAAACCGCAAGCACTCAATTGCAAATTCATTGCCATATAACAGCTGGGCGCTTCCAGTGCGCTCAAAGACATAGATGCGATTTTATTGTTTTTCGCAAACTCATTCTTGTCTGCTGCCAGTTTATAGTTTTCAACCAACTGACGCACAACGTTTGCCCCAGCCTCTTTGGTTTCTGGCAAAAATCCTGTGTAGGGCAACAAAAGATTATTCAATTCAGCAGCACGTTGATTGCCCGAGTCTGCCAATTTTAGTAATTGATCAACCCAAGCAGCCTCATCAGTAACTTTATAGCGGCAGTAATAAACAGATGGCAGCGCCCAGTTTTCAGAAGGGTCTATCTCAAGCACTTCCTGATAGCGAAACAAAGCTTTGTCCCAATTTTCCTGGTCTACATACAGGTCACCCAGATCGAGCCGCACTTGAATGTCATCTGGCTTAAATTCAATTGCCTGCATCAAAGCTTTTTCGGCGCCGTCAAAATCATCGGCAAACTTGCAAGACATTGAGAGTCCAACAGCAGTCAAATAAGAAGGATATTTTTCAAAAAGTTCTCTGGCGGCTATCAACGAGTCTTCATAGCGCCCAAGCTTGCGAAGCAATGCGCATCTGAAATAAAAAACATTCACATTGCTAACATTGCTAAGCCGAATATAGCGATTTAAGAGCAGGAGAATCTTCTTCATACTTGCTCTGTCAGCCTCAGAATTTTCGAAGTAGTCTCGATAGCGCTTTAGCAAAATCATCATCGAACCAAGCACCCGCTCATCGATGCATTTCAAATCATCATCTGCTTCCAACCAATCGAAAAGCCAGGTGTCAACATAACGTGCGTCGAGCTTGCAATTCGTTACTGACAGCAACGAGCTTACAGCATCATTTAAGCGTCCTTGCTTTGCGGCGCAATATGCACGAACAGCCTCCTCAGCAAAACTTGTCTGCGTCGCGCCCGGTGCCATCGGCAACAATTTGCCACCAGTGGATTGAATCAATTCATCGAGCAAGGCTAGCCACTCTTGCCTGCCGGGGTCGGCTGCTAAAGCCCAGGCAAGATGATTGGCTGAGTGTTGAAAGTCTCCATCGGCAAAAATACGGCGCGCCAATTCAAAATCAAAATCAGCTTGACTGATGCCATCTGGCCTTTCCTCGGCGCCGTGACAATGATCAGCTGCGCCGGCAGCGTCTTGATGCTTACTGTTTGCCGACGCTGACTCATGCTTATCATTACGCCCAAGATCATTCGACGGCTCATTATTATTTGCGCCAAAACCAAATGCTTTTAACAGATTTTTGAGCCAGTCCAACCGAATTCCTCGAAACACATAAACAATATTGTATTCCCAGAACATAAGAATTGGTAGCAGCCATACACAGGCTTTTCTTGTACATAAAACCTCCTTATCTGATTCGGTTGCGGGTTGCTTTTTGAATTGCTTTCCACTTTGCTCGCTCTGCTTTCTGCAGAAGTGGGTCTTGCTTTCTGGCTTCGAATGCGGCTTCCTTTTCAAGCTTGCGGAAATTAGCCAGGCGCATCTCATCAACATTGTCGCGAACGGCGCAGCCCGGTTCGCTATCGTGCCTACAGTCTCTGAATTTGCAAGATTTCACCACTTCAGTGACGTCGGTCAGTATCGCTTCTAAACCAGCTTCCGCATCAGCCAATCCAAATTCACGCATACCCGGTGTGTCGATTATGCAAGTGCCGTCTTTCAATTCCAAAAGCAAACGGCGAGTGGTGGTGTGGCGTCCTCGGTCGTCATCAGCGCGCGCGCTTTCGACACTGAGGGTGGCAGACTCAAGAAGTGTGTTTATGAGAGTCGATTTCCCAACACCACTTGAGCCCACAAACGCGAGCGTCTTTCCCTCACCGCGATAAGGGTCTAACGAGCGCATGCCTGTGCCATCAATGGAAGACAGCACAATAACATTTGCATCTGGTATTGCATCTTTGACTGCCTCAACGAAAATATTGCAGTCATCAACAAGATCTGCCTTGCTCAAAAGCACCACGAAGGGCACATCGCACGCTGTTGCTCCTACGGCATAGCGGGCAATTCTACGCGTGTTAAAGTCGCGATTTAGCGCCACTGTAATGAACAATGTGTCGAGGTTTGCTGCTATCGCTTGCAACGAATGGCTGCGGTCGATTGCTCGACGCGCAAACAAATTCTTTCGCGGCAACACAGCAGAAATTGCTACGCTGCCTGCGTCGCCCGTAACAACAACATAATCACCAACAACAGGCAAGCCTGATGATTCTTCATTTTCATAACGCAGAGCACCGCGAATATGGGCTCTAGTTTCTCCTCTTTCAGAACTAATTAAGTACGAATTACGATCGTGCGCAATTACTCGCGCGCAAAAATCTGGCGGCTCAACGAGAGCCGCAAAACAAATTGGTATCATTGCTTTGAATTCCTTAGCTGTGTAAATACGAGCGCAAGGAAGCGGGCAGCCGCAAACACGGCACCTGACGCAATGCTACGTTAAATCAAAACTTTAACGAAGAATGACAGAGGCGCGACCTGTGACAGCTGCATCGCTTCCGATTTCTACTATTTCGCTTGTCATAGGCACCTCCCGATCACAAAAAATTTCAACTACAAAATAAAACTATAGCCCAGCCTCGAATCACTCGTCAAGACATTCGCAACGAATGCGCAAAATCAGTTTCATTGAATTCGCAAACTATGCCAGCGTTCTATCAATTTCTTCGCGAAGCATTTGCGGAGTAATTTTTGCTTCAGTCAAAATTTCGCCGGCAAGCCCATCATTTACTTCGACAAATCCTAAGAGCAAATGTTCGCTGCCGATGTATTCTTTTCCCCTTGCTTGAGCGGCTTGCCACGCAACTTCAAGCAACTGTTTTAGACGCGGAGTAAAAGGCGTTTCTACGCCAACAAAATCAGAACCGCGGCCCAAAACATCGCAGATTCGTTTGCGCACAATCTGATGTTTCAAACCAAGTTTGTCCAGAACCACAGCCGGAACGCCTTGCCCATCCATCAGCAAACCCAACAAAAGTTGCTCGGTATCAACAAACTTGTGCCCGAGCCGTCTGGACTCTTCCTCGGCGACAAGTATTGCTTTAATTGCATGTGAATCTAGTTTGTCGAACACGACGGCTCCCACGACTTCTACTTAGCTAGCTTATTCTATGGCTGCAGAAAATTTGCTTCAATCTTTTTGATTAAACGCCCAGATTTCCACACGAATACAAATTTTAGGTTATATAAGGTAATTAGGTTGTCCCTTTAGTCAATCATTGTTTAACCATGAATAGCACAGATATCAAATTGGAAAAACCTACATCACAAGAGAAAGCCGGCTTTTCGAGTAGTTCGGCGTTAATTGGGCTGGTTTTTGGACTTGGCATCGCCGGGGCATTCTGGGCGGGGCACGAATTGCGGCCGCAGCAGGCGAGCAATAAGCCGGAGGTGGCAATAACATCACCCCTGCCAAGCACTTCGCAGCCAGGGATTCCACCCAGAGAACTGAGCCCTGACAGCAACAATTTCATCGCCAACATTGTTGCCAGCGCAAGCCCAAGCGTAGTCAACATAGACACCAGCACAAGCATTGCCGTGCGGGGCATGATTCCCTTTCACCACTTTCAATTTGCAGAACCATTCAGCAGTGAAGACCTGCAAGGCCCGCCAATACAGAAATACGAAAGCCACGGGTCTGGCTCTGGCGTCATCATCAGAGCTGACGGCTACATTTTGACCAACAATCACGTAATTCAACAAGCCGACGACATCAAAGTCACGCTCAACGACGGGCGCACATTTAAAGGAAAGGTTGTCGGCAAAGACAAATTCACAGACATCGCCCTCGTCAAAATCGAGGCAAGCGGGCTGAAAGCAGCAGCCATCGGCAATTGCAAGAATTTGCGTCCGGGCGATTGGGCGATTGCCATCGGCAGCCCGCTCGGTTTCAGCCAGAGCGTCACGCTGGGCATTATCAGCGCTCTCGGGCGGTCACTTGGTGACATAAACGCCGGGGTTGAGCTCATTCAAACCGACGCAGCCATCAATCCCGGCAATTCAGGCGGACCTTTGCTCAACATTAAAGGAGAGGTGGTCGGAATAAACCAGGCAATCCGCAAAGACGGACAGAACATAAGCTTTGCCATTCCAATCGATGTGGCAAAATCAGTTGCAGACCAACTAATGCAAACCGGCTCAATCGCCCATGCCTACGTGGGTATCAGCATGGTAGACCTCGACGAAAAAATAGCCAAAGCCCTCAAGTTGCCGGCTGACACGAAAGGCGTCCTCGTGCGCGCGGTGCAGCCAAACAGCCCGGCGCAAAAGTCGGGGCTGCTCGCCGGAGACGTCGTGCAGCGCATAAATGGCAAGCCAGTTGCCAATTCGAAAGAAGTGCAGGCGGCAGTAAGGGCGCACAAGCCGGGCGAAAAGCTTGATATGGCGCTGCTTCGGCAGGATGAAGTGGTGCTTATTCCTGTAAAAATAGGTAATTACGAAGAGCAAAAGGGGCAAAGAGAGGAAGAATCGGCTCCCCAAGAGCCATAATCGGCGTAAAAGGCAGCATGCTATTCGACCCTTCGTAAATTCGTTAGACGCTACGCAGGATCACAAAGGCGCGATCTGGCATAATGTTTAGCGTTTCAGGCAGATTTCGAGGATTTCAAGATGACTGATTGCTGCGGGCATGGAGCTCAGGCGGTTCTTCCCAGAACAACAACAAGCAGGGAAAATACCGACGCACTACAGGCGGTATCAGGCGAAATTCGCCATGATTGGACGAAAGAAGAAATTTCTGGCATCTATCATTCTCCATTGCTTGAATTGGTATTCACCGCCGCTAAAGTTCATCGTCAATATCACGACCCGCGCGCAGTGCAGCAATGCACTTTGCTTTCGGTGAAAACCGGCGGTTGTTCTGAAGATTGTTCATACTGCCCACAATCGGCAAGATATGAAACTGAAGTCAAAGCAGAGAAGTTGCTTGACCCAGACACTGTTTATATGGCTGCCAAATTGGCTAAAGAAAGCGGCAGCACACGCTTTTGCATGGGCGCAGCCTGGAGAGAAGTTAAAGATAACGAGCAGTTTGACCAAGTGCTCGACATGGTTCAAAAAGTAAAATCGCTAGACATGGAAGTCTGCGTGACACTGGGCATGTTGAAACTTGACCAGGCGCAAAAACTAAAAGAAGCCGGCGTCACGGCTTACAATCACAATCTTGACACAGGCGAAGAATTTTACTCAAACGTAATTACGACACGCACATATCAAGATCGCCTCAACACTCTGAAAAATGTTCGTGAAGCAGGCATCACAGTTTGCTGTGGTGGCATTGTTGGGCTTGGTGAAAGCGACGCAGACCGTGTAGACCTGTTGCACACACTTTCCACCATGGAAGAGCACCCTGAGTCGGTTCCAGTTAATGCGCTGGTAGCAGTCGAAGGAACACCTCTTGCAGCCAAAGCTCCTGTTCAAATCACAGAGATGTTGCGCATGATTGCAACCGCCCGCATTCTTATGCCACTGTCAGTGGTGCGCCTCTCAGCAGGCAGATTGCAAATGTCTCTAGCAGAGCAAGCAATGTGCTTCATGGCAGGAGCCAATTCAATCTTCGCAGGCGACAAATTGCTAACTACCGCAAACCCAGAATTCAACGCCGACAAAGAAATGTTTTCAGAACTGGGACTGAAAGCAAAAACACTGGAGCATGCCTGATGCAATTGAAATACAAATTTCTAATTGTTGCCCTTGTCACAAGCATGATGGCCACAGCACTTGTGTCATCGATGGCACAAGATGCCAAAGATCCTAACGACATTCCGGAAAAAGAAACAAGCACAAGCACGCCGGCGCCCCAACCGAACATGGGCGAAAAGCGTGAACACGACCCAACAGATCCTAACGATGTTGATGATCCTGTAGAAAAGCCAAAACCAAAGCCGGTTGAAACCGTAGCCCCGGTCAAAACTTTTGAAAACGATGAAGCGACTGCCAGAAAGTTCCGCGGTGAGTTACATGCCAAAAAAGGCAGCTCACTAATGAAAGCAAACAATTTCCGCGCAGCTGAAAGTGAGTTTAAAGCAGCCAGCATCGCCGAGCCGGAAAATGCTGAGTATGCAGAAGGTTTTGCCAAAGCTGCATTTGCAGCTAACGATTTCGGCTCTGCCGCAGAGGCCTACCAACAGCTTCTCAAAATTGCTCCATCGCACGGCGAAGCGCATAAATTTATTGCAGACAGCCAATATAAGTTGCGTAAATTCGACGAGGCCGTTGAAGCGTACAAAAAGGCTATTCCTTTCGAGAAAGACAAAGCCGATATTTGGCGTCAAATTGCCAACATTCGCATGACGCAAGTGAAAACACCAGAGGCAATTGAAGCCTATCGCAACGCCATCAAAGCTGCACCCGCAGACGGCAAAGCCTATACGACTCTTGCTTCAATATTGTGGAACAACGGCAACAAAACCGAAGCACTCAGTGTTTATAAGCAAGGGGCAAAGAGCGCTGTCAATGATGGCGATTTGCAAGCTGCCTATGCCTATGCACTGATGAGCAACTCACAGTGGAAAGAAGCATCAGAAGCCTATCTAGCGGCAGCCAGACTGAAGGGCTCAAGCCCGGCTTTGGACGCAGGCTATAAGAGCGCGATGGAACACATTGCTTATGAAGAGCAAATTGCTCGTCAAAAAGAAGCAAAAGCTGCAAAGAAAAAGAAATAGCCGGGCAGACAAATATTGTCGGCAAAGCAAATCAGAAGAAAGTGGGCTAAGCAAGAAGGAATTTCTTGACCACTTTCTTCTTTTTCAAAGAGCGAACTATATCTTCGCTGTCGACTGGCTGCAGATGGCCGTAAAACAAGTTGAGGGCTTTAACTTTCGCGACCGGACCGCGCCCACATTTGCCGAGACAACTCGACTTCTTGATGCAAACAACATCTTCCAGGTTGAGGTCTTGCACCTGTTCTTCTAGAGAACGCATCATTTTCTTAGAGCCACGCTTTTTGCAATGACTCTTAGTGCAGACTAGCAATTTGAGCTTTTTAGCCATACAGGCCTTAAATTCCCTCGCGGTACGCTTACATTATTGAGAACGATTGTCATAAGAACAAGTGAGAATATATACAGTTTATCCAATCTCGCCCCCCTTCGCCTCACCTTTTATGCCACGTTCCCGTTATCAGGGCGATTACGGACGCATTAAATATTAGCAAGAGTTGTCATTAAGACCCTCCAATTTTGCGACAACTGTCGATAAGCGAGCCCGTTGCTAATTAACAATGCAATAAGAGAGAATAGCCATTGGCGTTCTTAGCGACTCGGTAGGTTCGTTTGACTGACTTTTTGATAGCATCTGAACACGAGCTAGATAGCCTGGACAAATGTTCAAAAGGCACAAAGCAAAACGCATGCCTGGCTGATTCCGACTTAGATTTACTGATGTTATGCAATTTAGAAGCAATTCTCACCGGCACTGAGTGGGAGCACGTTTTTGACCGCGACTACATCAACCCAGTCAGAGACGAATGCCCGGACGGCAAACTGATATACCAGGTCTCGGAAAAACTGCTTGAAGCCCTGCGCAAACTTCAGCCCGACTGCATTCTAGACTGTGCTAAACAATGGGCTGAAACAGACGAATGGACACTGCGCGAAGACTGCACACCCGAAACCATCGCCACAGTCATTCAACGCCTGATTGGACTGGCGAAGCTCACCCTGGCGGAAGGCAAAATACTATTTATAAGAACGGAACTCTGAACAAGCTGCTCTTAGCGACTGCCCACCAGCAACCAAATTAGAAGAACAACGACGACAAAAATCACAAACAGAGCTGCGATGCCCATGAGGAAATATCGCTGCATAATCTCGCCAAGCTTCTTTTTCAGAAACTCGAAGATTGTTTTGAGGATGGTTTTGATTCTGTAGCTGCTCAAATTGTTGCTCCTCCGAGCATTATAGCTCTTATCAAGAAAGCATGCTCAAAGTGCGGAAGCAACCCAATTCTCTCGCCGAGCTCCTGTAGGGGCGACGCATGGGATATTGCTGGCGAACTCGAATGTTTAGCGAAGCCGGCACAATATGGACTCTAGCTTGAAGGGCGGGAGCCCTGGGGGCGCAGGCTTCCAGCCTGCTTCGGGAAGCTATTGGCGAAGAAGCAGGCAAGGATGCCTGCGCCCCCAGGTGGAACGCTCTTAGCTCATATCATCGAACTTGATTCGGCTCCATTTTAGTTCGCCAGCAGTATCCATGGCGTCGCCCCTACGGATTCGGCAGCAACGAAGAAGGGGGAGGGGCTATTTTTTTGCGTAGGCGAATAGGGCGTCGCTGAGGACGGAGCGCAGGGGGTCGAAGCCTTGTTGAAGCATTTCTTTGTAGGCTTCGTCGGCGGTCCACTTCTCAATTTTGATGCGGTATGCGGCAAGCATAAATCCTGTGCGCTCTCTGCCGTGAAGGCAATGTACGTACATCGGCAAGTTTTCTGCATCAGTGAATAATTCGATGAAGCGGTCAATATCTGCAAAACTGGGAGCATTGATGCCATCGAGTGATATGTTCAAAAAACGCAGTCCTAACTTTTGAGCGATGTCGCGCTCTTCATCTATTTCATCATCATCGCTGTGACGACGAAAAAACGTATAAGTATTAGCAGGCTGCGGAGAAGCTTTACTGTGATGCCGCAGATTTACAACCAATTTAACGCCTGCTTTCTTCAAAACAGAAAGAGCTTCTTCATCTGGTTGTCCACCACGAAGCACCGCCGGTGACACCACCTGAAAGTTCACCAACAAGTCATCTGCTTCGCTCAAAACCACCTGGTCTAGATCTGCCATTTTTCCACCGCTAGGAGATAAGCCTTGATTCCATGGATTTATGCCCAGATTATCATTGGCCTTAACTTTGCGTTTCGAGTCATCAAATCACTTAAGTACCGCAAGAGAAAGATCCCCCAAAGCATTCCCGTGACAGGCTTAGCAGTATCAGCGACCCGGTCACTCAGCAGATCATTTAGCAGGCTTAATGGGCAAAACGGCATACCAGCTGAGTTAAAGAGGTTCCAAAGTGATAACATTCACTACTCAATTGGAAACCAGTCAGACAAGCCGGTAAAAATCATGTTTTCAGCGTTAAGATCGCCCATATACATTACACAGTCAGCAATTGCGGCGCTTTTCAGCGCATTATTGCTCAGCCCTCAGGCTTCATTTGCAAAAGATGCCGTAGAAGCGGCTAAAGATCTAGCTGAAACCAATCAGTCCGATCCTAACGGTTTCACTTTGATGATTGTAAGCATCTGCATGCTTTTCGTTTTTGCACTGACACTTATAATTGCAACTTCGATCCACGTTTTCAAAAAGCCGAAGCGCCGTCCCGCAGCCGCCCCAACTACTGAACCAAGCGACGAATCTAGCTATACCAGTTCAGCACCTCAACGTTAACCATAGATCCGCCCTGCAAAAGCTCTTCGTCTTGCGGAAATACTATGAGTCCGTTTGCCAGACAGAGCCCGCCCATCATATATGATTCCTGCCCGGCGGTAGGATGCGCCCAGAGCTCTCCATTGGACACGGTCACAACGGCACGCACAAACTCGGTGCGTCCAGCAGTCTTGCGCAATTCGCAAGGAATTTTTGCTTTCAGCGGGGAAATCGACTGGCCGTAAATTATATTTTCGTGTCCCATCAATTTGAAAATTGCCGGCTTGATTAGCTGATTGAACAACAATAAAGCAGACACAGGATTTCCAGGCAATCCAAAAACATACTGTGTTTTGTTTTTCTTGCGATGTTGCGCAGTGCCAAAATACAAAGGCTTGCCGGGCTTCACAGCAATTTTGTGAAACAGCTTTCGCACTCCCAATTCTTCAAAAACTTGAGGCACATAATCATGATCGCCGGCAGAAACACCACCAATAGTAATCACCAGATCTGCAAAATCTAGACCGAGACCAATTACTTTGCGAGACTCATTCAAATCTTCACGGCAGTGCAAAGGCAAATAGTCTTCAATTCCCAGGGCTTCGCAAGCCGCTTTTATCGCCGCACTGTTTGAATCATAAATTTTGCCGGGAGTAAGTTGTTTGCCCGGCTTGATCAATTCATTTCCTGTGGTTATCACTGCCACAGTCGGTTTTTTGTGAACCATGAATGACGCTTGACCAAAGTTAGCCAGCAAGCCGATCACCGCCGGCGTAATGCGCACACCCTCAGGCAAAATTTCACAACCGCGCAAAAACTCATCACCGCGGCGGCGAATGTTGTCGCCTGATTTTGGTTCTTTCTTTATTTTTACGCTGCCGTTTTCTTCAACACAAAACTCGCGCATCACCACAGCATCTACGCCGATTGGTACAGCCGCACCTGTGAATATTTTGATGGCTGCCGAACTGGGCAATGGGTCATGCCCTGGGTCACCGGCTCTGAGCTCGGCGCTAACCGGCAATGTGATGGGGTTAGATTCGCTGGCTCCTCTTACATCATTGAGACAAACTCCATAACCGTCTACAGCTGAGTTATCGAAGAGTGGCAAATCAAGGTTAGCCATAACAGGCTCGCCAGTCACCATACCTAACAATTTTTCCAGTCGCACTCTAGTCTTTGGTAGCGCGTGCACGTTTGAAAGCACAATCGACAGAGCTTCATCGTAAGAAATCATGTTATAGCCTCAACCACCTATTTCAACCATCGAACGGTTTGACATCAAAGCAAGCTCTTCCATTGGAGGATGCTCCTCAGGCTTGTTTGCCAGTGCATAGAGTACCATTTCCTCGATGTCACTATCAGAGCATGCGGCGCGCAGACGTTCGCGCATATTGATTTCTGCATCGTAAAACAAACACGATTTGATTGACCCATCGGCTGTCATACGGAGCCTGTTGCAAGCAGAACAAAAGCTGTCAGTCATCGAGCTGATAAAACTAACTCGAGCGCGCTTGCCTACAACCGCAAAGTCCTTTGCAACATCTGATGCCTGCCCCGGCAAAGGTTCCAATTTGAACTCTTTCTCGATTGCCTCTCTCATTTCTTTGAATGAAAATACAGAGGCTAAATCCCAGTGATTGTCTTTGAATGGCATGTATTCGATAAATCGCACATTTATGTCTCGGTCTTTTGCATAATGAACAAAATCGAGAACTTCATCATCGTTGCGCCCTTTCATCACAACTACGTTCAATTTGATTGGCGAAAACCCTGCTGATTCAGCGGCGTCTATTCCTGCAAGAACACGTTGAAAATCATCGCGCAATGTTATTGCTTTAAATCTATCTGGACGCAGCGAATCAAGACTGATGTTTACCGATTGCAATCCGGCTTGCTTTAAGACTTGAGCTTTGTCTGCTAAGAGCACCGCGTTTGTGGTCATGGCAAGATGTTTTAGACCAGGAATTGAAGCCAATTGCGAAATAAGAATTTCGAGGTCTTTCCTCACCATCGGCTCACCGCCGGTGATGCGAATTTTGTCTATACCAAGGGCAACAAAAACTTTCGCGACTTTGTAAATCTCTTCAAAAGTGAGCAATTCACTTTTCTTTCGCAAGGTAATGCCTTCAGCCGGCATGCAATAAACACAGCGCAAATTGCAGCGGTCGGTAACTGAAATGCGCAAATAATTGTGCTTTCTGCCAAACTTGTCTATGAGCCGATTTTGCCGCTCTACACCAGACTGATTTATCGTGTCTTCTTTATTCATGAACAGCTTTGGCATGATGCCCGTGATTAGAGTGCGATGCACACTCTGCGCAGTTTACCCAAACGGAAGTACCATCGACATAGAATTCCTTTTTCCAAATTGGAACTCTTGCTTTGACCTGATCAATAACATAACGACAAGCATCAAATGCTTCAGCGCGGTGACGGCTTATAACGCCTACCCACACGGCTAACTCGCCAATTTCCAGTGCACCGGTTCTGTGAATGCAGCGCAGCTCAATTATGGGAAACAAACGACGCGCCTCTTCCATGATTTTATTGGCTTCATTCATCGCCAGCGCGGGATATGCCTCATACTCAAGACGAGAAACCTTTTTGCCGTCATTGCTGATGCGCACTCGGCCTTCGAAAGAAACATATGCACCGGCTTCTACATTTTGAAGTTGCGCACTCAATTCATTCAAATCGATTTTTTTGTCGGATAATTCAAACATTTCAACCTCCAGCCACAGGCGGAATGAAGGCTATCTCATCGCCGTTAGACAGCACGGCATCCCAGGTGCAAAATTCAGCGTTTTTCGCGACGCGTAAATTTTGCTGGGGCATTGAGAACCCGTACTTTATTCTGAGCTCATCGTACAATTCACTCAATGTTGCAGCCTCTGTACTACAGCTTTCGTTAGCGCAGCCACTTTGCTCTCTGAATAGGGCAAAGTAGTTTACTCGAATTGTTTTTGCCGTAAGCACTTCTAAATTCCCGCCATCAGCGACGAAGACACGATTGTGCAAGTTGTTTGCACACCCAGCTCTGCATCACACCTGTCTCATAAGCTAATTATCGCGCAGAATGCCGCAGTTGTGAAACAATCACTCGCTTGACATCCCGGAAGCGATAAGTTAGGCGCAGAAATCCATCGGCTAGACCAAGCCTACAAGCACTGTTTGACTATTTTTTCGTTTCAGCCTGTCTTAGACATAGAATTACAGGTAGAAAAGGGGAACTCCTACATCTCACATTTCAGCCAACATAGCGAATGGGAGTTTTAGCGGTGGCTTCTACATCAGAATAAACGCCGACAGCTCTTCAAAAGCTCTTACACTAAGCTTGGGTATAATCTACAAGCAGAACAGTTTTATAGCTCTCACTAAAAGCACGGCAGCCAAATAAGATGGATAGCGCAAACAAGCAACACTCCGAAAATAACGTTGACGCATCTGCAGCAGCTGAAGCAAACAAAAGCAGTAACGCGCGCGCAAATGGCGAGCTAATCACCTGGTATCTTGCCAGGCTGCGCAATAATTCAAGGCAAAGCAGCCTGGACAGAAAGCTAACTCCATTGACACTTGTCGAAACAGACAGAACATTGATTCAAGAAATAGTCATGCGTTCGCATGGCGGCTTCGAACAACGCTGCCAGGAAAACCTGGTAGAACTGGAAAAACTCAATAAAGGCGTGCATTCAAGCACCAACATTTTGCTAGGTATCGGCATTCTCGGCAGCCTTTACCTGATAACACTAGCCTTCTTCTAAATCGGCTGCGTCTGCGCCAATTGAAAGCGTATATCCTTCATTCTTGCTTGTGGCAATTGAAACATTAGTACCTGCGCTGGCAAGTTTTTTGCGGAGGTTTTTCACATGCACTTTGACCAGCTGCTTCGATACCTGAGGTTTGTCTGCCCACAAGCGAGCTAACATAGCGTCTGCAGAAAAGGAGCTGTCTAGATTGCGCGCCAATAATTTGAAAACCTCAAATTCGATTGGTGACAACGAAAGTTTTTCGCCATTTCGCAACACTTCATGCGAATCATTCTTCAATTCCAAATCACCAATAATCAATGATTTTTCCTGTGCAACAGGATGTCTGCGCAAAAGCGCACGAAGCCTTGCTGACAATTCTTCTAAAGAACACGGTTTAACCAAATAATCGTAAGCACCAGCCTCAAGACCAGAGACACGGTCGTCAACTGAGGCTCGTGAAGTCAGCATCAAAGCAGGAATTTTTTTGTTTGCCTTTTGCAACTCTAAACAAATATCGATGCCTTCCATACCGGGAAGCTGCCAATCGATGATAGCCAGATCGTAAGCATAATGCAGCAGAAGGTCGAGACCTTCTTTGCCATCAGCCACTGTATCAACTACATGATTTTCCTTTTCCAGCCAAGCTTTAATGCTTTCAGAAATGGAAAGGTCGTCTTCAATAATCAGGATTTTCGCCATAAGCCCAGCTAAACTCAGACTGCAACAGAACCCATAATATCCGAGCCGCAACTATCAATCTAGACCCAGCACTGTCAAGAGCAACTTATCTGCGCGAAATTAATCCCTCAGGGCATTGCCGGTGCCGGGTATGCAGCGAAATGATGTTACGATTGCGCATACGCTTCTCAAACTGCCATGAAAATAAGCAACCCGCTCAAGCCCCTTATCATTCTCGTTTGCCTCAATCTCTTGCTGATAGCAGCTATAGGCATTGGCGCGAAAGCACAGGTGCCGCAGCCGGACGAACGGATGCATCTGCTCATTCTTTGCGCATTTTGCTTTATCGGCACCACCGCGTTGTCATTAGCAGTCGCTAAAATTTTCATCGACTCATTCGTTAAACCAATAGAGTCATCTGCTAGCAGCATGATGGCCGCATTAGACCGCGAAAACAACAATGCAGAATTACTGAAGTCGAACTTGCCGGCACTTACGGAAAAACTGATTCGAGAACTCGAAGCTTCACGACAAAGAGAGCGCCTGATTGCAGACTACTCACCAGAAATTCTCTGTTGTTTGGACGAACAACGCCGAGTGCTAGACCTGAATGTGCAAACAGAAACCGTTCTGGAATATCCAATCATCTCTCTTCTGGCGACACCGCTAGATGCGATTGTTTACAACGACGATAAAGAAGAATTTTTGGCGTACTTCGAGGCATGCAAAACAGGCAAGCAAAATAAATTACTTGAATCCAGAGTTTCATCGCGCAGCGGCAATCCGATTGACCTTGAATGGCAAGTAGAATGGTCACCAAGCTCACGCTGCTATTACTGCCTGGCAAAAAACATCAGCGACCGAAAAGAAAATCAGCGACTCAAAGCAGAAATTGCAGCCATGGTAAATCATGATTTGAGAGCGCCTGTTTCTTCTCTTTCATACTTGCTGCAGAACCTGCAAGAAGGTACATTTGGAGAGCTGCCTGCCGAAGCAAACAAAAGAATAGAAAAGGCAAACGACAATGTGGCGCAGATGCTCAGACTAATAAATCAATTGCTTGATGCCGAAAAACTTGAAGGTGGCCACCTTGAAATTGAATTGAAGATCATTCCATTGTGCGAATTGTATGACAGTTGTCGCAACCTTCTGCACGACCTCGCCGAAGGGCGTGGCATCAAGTTGCATTTTCCAGAAGACAGCACCTTGATGATTATGGCTGACTTCGATCGCAGCGTACAAATTTTGTGCAATTTACTTTCAAACGCAATTAAGTGGTCGCAACCCTCATCCGAAGTGAGAGTCGAAGAAAGCGCCGACAATAAAACCGTAACCATTTCTGTGGTCGACCACGGGCCCGGCATACCTCCCGAAAAGCAACAAAGCATTTTTCAACGCTTTCACTCTTTCGATAAACGCAGCGACAAAAGCCTTGCCAGCACAGGGCTGGGCTTGTACATCGCCAAGCGCCTCACCGAATTGCAAGGCGGCGCAATTGGAGTCAAAAGCAAAGCAGGCGAAGGCAGCACATTTTGGTTTACCGCAAAACAAGCTCACGAGCGAGACTTGCCAGGCTTTTTGCCCGAATAAAAAGTGAAGGCGACGCAAACGCCGCCTCCACTTCAACTCATCATCAAAGGCTTTGAAAATAACTGGGGTTACCAGCGATCATCATATCCGTAAGTATTGATTGGAATTACACCACCGGGTCCAACAATTTCGATGTTGTCCCAAGTTCCGCGTGCAGGGTCCCAGTTGCGCAATGATAGGTCTGCTCCCAGTCCCTTGCGATCATATCGATTTACTTCAGAAAGTAATTGATCTTGAGCGTACATATCACCTCTCATTGCGTAGAGGTCTTCGCTAAGTTCATCGGCTGCACCAACTGCATTTCCCATGTCTAGCTGCGCTGCAATGTTTGCGGCTTCATTACGTATTGGCGCATCCCATCTTTGATAATTGGGATCTTGCTGGAAGAACCATGGGTCAAATCCGACTACCCAACGAGATTCATCATGCCAGCCCCAATGACGATGTTGCGGCGGGCCCCAGTGATCATGCCCATGCGGGAAACCATGTTCTGGTGGACGATGTCCGTGGTCTCGGCCTGGTCCATGGTGCCCATGATCTGGGCCTGGACCTGGATGTGGATGCGGATGATCTGGACCCGGATGCGGACGATCTGGACCTGGATGCGGACGATCTGGTCCCGGATGTGGACGATCTGGTCCTGGATGCGGACGATCTGGTCCCGGATGTGGACGATCTGGTCCCGGATGTGGACGATCTGGCCCCGGATGTGGCTGCGGATGCGGTCTATCTGGTCCCGGATGCGGCTGCGGATGCGGTCTATCTGGACCCGGATGTGGTTGTGGATGCGGTCTATCTGGACCTGGATGTGGCTGCGGACGCGGCTGCGGATGCGGTCTATCTGGACCCGGATGCGGCTGTGGGCGCGGCTGTGGATGCGGACGATCTGGACCAGGATGTGGTTGAGGATGTGGTTGTGGACGAGGCTGAGGATGAGGGAAATCATGCCCACCACCGCCGGGTCTACCGCCACCGCCGCCACCTGGTCTTCCACCACCACCACCAGGATGACCACCGCCGCCACCACCTCTAGCATGTGGTTCAAACTGCTGTGTCAATTCTGCCTGCAAAGGATTCGCTACATCATTTTTCGGCGTTTCCTTTATTGTGTTTGTATTATCAAAATCCATAATTGTATATTTCAACCCGTGAAGAAACTGACGTCCAAGCGCCAATCAAGTGCTTTTCTATAAATCCCGCGGTCTTCAGTAAACTCCTGGCAAGAACATGTCACAATGCGGTTTTTACGAACGCAATTTATGATCTATTGAAGCACGAGGCGAAACCTTGTATTCATGCGCCTTTCACTGCGTGTTGTATTATTCTCATTCAAAGAGTGTCCAAGAATTCGAATAACTGTATAGTCATCCAAGAAGAGAGCAGCAAATGCCCTAAAGGCTGTATATATCTGCCTTTCGCAAGCAGCTAAAGCTGAGTGCAAGTTACTAAACAGCATCTAATATTGCCACCATGATCAGTGCCAAAATAATCGCTGCTTAATAAAGCGATGAATACAGCACTCACGCAGACCAAACATTGGAGCGCTCTTTCACCCGCCAAATAAAACCATCGAGAACATAATGAGTTGACTGCGGAAGCGAAAGCAGCGGCACCAACAAAGCCAGCAAACTGCCATCTCGAATCGTGGGTAAAGCAAAGAATGGTCTAAACACTTCAAAATGCTCACGCCACACCAGCCCAGCCCAGAGCCCCTCTTCCATATAAGCAAACAAGCAAAGAAACACAATAAATGCCGGCGCGAATGACATAACCATTCTGGCAAACAAACTCAAGTTTTCAGCCGAGAACAATGGCTCAGATTCATCCTTACCATGTCTGACACTTTCGAGAAAGTCACCGACAGCACGCTCGCCCGATCGATTGCGATGGTACAACCAAATCAATGCCATATAAGGAATGCCATGACTCACAACATTTACCATGGTGAAAGACATATCGGAATTAACAGCCACAATCGCAACCCACCAGCTCAAAGCAGTACCCAATATGATGAGGTTTTTCGGAATATTGAATGTGCCGTAGTTCCTAAAACAGATAATCTCTTTCAATGAATAAAGAATAGCAACCGCCACATAAGCCACAAAACAAACATCAGCGACAATAGCCGGACAATTGCTTATGAAATCTCCCTCAACAAACCAGCTGAAATTACGCGGCAAATTGCTGTGCCAATACAAAAGCGGATAACCGGTTGAGAGATAAACCAGGGCTTCGTCGAGGCGCCTATATTTCTGCTGCGGTGCCGGCTCTTTTCTCGAATAAAGCGCTACAAAACCATATTGCTGTCGAATGAAGTGAAAAACAGCCAGGTAAGCAAGCACACGCCAGAAATACAACGCATTCAACGAATACAGCATGGCACCCACAACCCAGCAAGCCAGGGGCGCGAAAATCAAAAGAGTCGAGTTTTTCCTAAATGCGTCAGCATCGAAATAAGTGCGAAAGAGCGTAGCGTATACATGCGCCACATCAATCAATAATACAAAAACAACCCAGGCCCAAAGAGGCAATGATCTGCAAGCCTCAAAATTGTCTTTGAATATGAGCACCAATGCAGATGATATAAACGCGGGTGCCGCAATAAATAAAATATCCCAAGGGGCGGAGCGAAGCCATGCCTGGGGCTGTGCTTCAGTTGCTGCATCGTTAATAAGCGACTGCGTCATGCTACACCCAATTTCTCCAGCACACGTTTTGCAGCACAGACACCTTGAAATTGCGCCTCTTCAAAATTGGACATGCCACTCATATCAGAATGAGCAAAATAAACTAAGCCATTGCTATCTTTCATTTTACGACGACCTTCGCCCCATATGAAGCCCACAGAAGGTCTGATCATTCCATGTCCCCAGGGCCAAAAATCAATCGAAATAATATCCGAGCGAATATCACGATGCATTTTTTCCAAATCTGCACAGATTCTTTCAGACCATTCTCGCTCATTCAGTTTGAGAAGTTTGCCACGAGCGACCTTGGGCTCATCGTCCGAAAGTGGATAGTAATAGGTTATAACCGTTTTGCTCTGCCTGGTCGTAATGTCCTGGTGTGTTGCTACAACATAACCCAAAGACTCACTGTAATAATTGACATTGTCCCAGGCAATCGACTCCCCTTTTGATGAAGGCAAGCTCTTGAGACTGATGTTAGCCACAATCCATGGGGCATAAACTAACTGCGCGTGGTCTGTGCGATCAAACTCTGAAAAGTCTTCAATTAAGTACTTCGACAAAAATCTTGGCACTGCAAAAATAACGAGATCTGCCTTCGCAGATAAAAGCTTCTTGCTGCTTGTGTCCATATAACTAATTTCCATGCGGTCTCCAAGCCGTTTGACTTTAGCAACCATGGCATTGCTAACGACGTGTTTGCCTAGTTTTTCCTTCAATCGATTCACCAAATAGCCATTGCCTTCCGGCCAGGTGAGAACAGAATTGGTCTCTGCATTAACTGCCCGGCCTGTTCTGCCAGCAAAATAATGCAGGCCCGCCCAGGCAGAGACGTTTTCCAGGCGCGAGCCATAATCATCTTTGCAGCAATAATTGATGTACCATAGCAAAGGCCGTGACTTAAAATCATTTTTTGCAAGCCACTCACTCATTGAAATTTTGTCCAATTCCAAAAGCTGTGGGTCTTGCGAACTCAAATCTAGCGGAATTGCGAAAGTCGGCTTACCATCTGCGCCACGCTTAGATCTGAACTCTCGCACCTTTTCAAAGAAGCGAGCAATTTCATCGTTATCGACTTGCTGCAATCCTCGTTTTGGAACAAGACCTTCCTGGAAAGTGCCATCTTTATACAAACGCTCTTGAGGATCGTGGCACAAAAATAGTTCGTTGTAGACAGGAACACCTGTGCTGCTATACGACTCGATAACCCCCAGCTCTTCAAACAACATTCGCACATATTCAGACTCATCGTTGGCAATAGGAACGTAGTGCGCGCCCCAAGGATAAGCGCTTATTTCATTCTTGCCAAAGCGCGAATTACCGCCCACCTCACTTTCAAGTTCTAACAATTTGAAATTGCTAAAACCTTTTTTTAGCAACCACCAGGCAGCGGACAAGCCCGCCATTCCGCCACCCACAATGATCACCTTTTCATCAAATGAAGGCTCAATAGAAGAAACTTGAGAGATTGATTTATCTCTCAGCATGTGCCCAAAGTCTTTAGATGGACCCAGGGTGCGGCAAGGAATGCGTCCTTTCTCTAAGAACCATTCATAAGCAAACTTTCCAGAAAATGCGGCTGCACCGGCAAGAGCAACGCCCTTAAGAAAAGTAGATCTCTTAATGAGCGTCGACATACTCGCTCCACTCAGACTCAAATAAATGAACTAGAGATTGGTTATTGAGTTTATTGACCGCCGTCACCGTAGGCAACATATCTTTTGGAAAATGGAGCATTTGGTCGAATGTTTCTTCAGACACATAGCGCAAGCCTGGCGGGTATGCCGTGCCGCTTCTGAATGGAACATTCGACGCAATAACATATCCCCAATCGCCAAACGATGGAACATATGCGTGATATGGCGTGGTGCTCATGCCGATTGAATTGAGCGTGTTGACGACGCACCAGTATGAATTTTTCGCGAAATACGGTGAAGTACTTTGAATAACGATTAGCCCTTCAGGCTTCAATACTTTCTGCAAAGCTCTGTAAAAGGTATCGCTGTACAATTTTCCCAACGAAAAATTACTCGGGTCGGGAAAGTCTACCACGATAAAATCAAATTTGGTTTTGCAGTCTCTCAGCCATACAAAGGCGTCTTGATTAATGATAGAAACTTTCGGATTGCTCAACGAGCCACCATTCATTTTTGAAAGCAGCCCCTGATTTGAAAACAACGACGTCATTCTTTTGTCGAGATCAACAAGATTGATGCTCTTCACTGATGGATATTTCAACAACTCTCGCACTGCCATTCCGTCGCCGCCGCCCAGCACAAGAATGTTCTCAGGATTTTTCAAACTAGCCATAGCAGGGTGGACGAGAGCCTCGTGATAACGATATTCATCACGCGAGCTAAATTGCAAATTTCCATTCAGAAAAAGCTTGTAGTCCTTTGTGCTGCCGGTAATGATAATGCGCTGGTATGGAGTTGAAGTTGAATAAATAATCGTATCTGGAAAGCTGCTAGATTCAGCCAGCGCCATGATTTTGTCAGAGTAGGCAAAGCCGACCACCAGAAATACAAGCAAAGCAAATGCAAACGAACGGAGGGTTTTTAGCCAGGGCAATTCAGCTTTGAAAAGATGAATCGTCCAGATTGCCACAATAATATTGAGGAGACCAAACATAAACGACGAGCGCACAAGCCCTAAAAACGGCACAAGAACAAGAGGGAAGAGAATCGATGCTATTAGTCCACCGATATAATCAAAAGTAAAAACTTGAGACACCAGATCTTTAAACTGCAGCCTGTCTTTAAGAACACGCATCAATAAGGGCACTTCTAAGCCAATGAGCACACCAATAATCGACACAGTGCCATACAACAATATTCGAAAGCTTTCTACATGCTCAAACAAGGAAAATAGCACTGCGGCAGAGCAACCACCAATCAAGCCGAGCAACAATTCCACTTGCACAAATGTGAGCAAAAGCTCTTTCTCAATATATTTTGACAAGAATGAGCCAACACCCATTGCGAACAAATACACACCGATGACAATCGAAAATTGCGTCACCGAATCACCCAACAAATAACTGGCGACAGTGCCGGCAATCAGCTCATAAACAAGGCCGCAAGTCGATATGATGAAAGCAGTGATTAAGAGTGCATATGTCAATTTACTTACTCCGCAAACATCACGAGCTTAGCTAACTACTTATGAAAATGTTGACCAGGACCCATCGGACGGTTTGCTTGCGCGGCCCCAAAACTCAACATTGTGCCTCCACTGCTAACAGCAGAGTAAAACCAGGCACAAATACCAATGCCGCAAATAATATAGAGAACTAAAACACCCGAGCTCATTGTTGCTTTCACCAGCTTGTACCTCTCTAATACGAATACGGCGAAAAATCAGAATCGCGCCAACGTTCTGCTTCGAAAGCTCTGCATCTAGTCCAGGCCCAAACGGGCAAAATGGACAAAAGAAAAATAGAAAGGAAATAGTCGCCTACCGACGGCACATCTCTCCTAACAATCAGGCTAAAATTCACCGGCATAGCCGAGTTAAGGCTCGGGTCACTATCGCAATCCAAATTCAAATAGTAATTTCCCTTTGGCACAGAATAGAGCGTTACAGTAGAGCTAGGGCTGCCTTCAGTCCAGCTTTCGCCATCTTCTACTCCCCAATAATATTCAAGCGATCTATCAAAATCGAATGTCGCGCCAGTGTCGTTATTTACCAGCTCACCGGCCACATAAAACCAACTGTTCTGCACATTGGCATTTAAGGCAATTTCGACATTAGCCTTGTCTTTCTCAAGCTGAAAAACGGGACTCGTAATAGTCTTTCCTTTGTTGATTTTCGGTACAAACTGATAGTTGTTTCCATAAATATATTTGTTTTGCGCCGAGAAAAATGTAGTCATCTGAATCAACGTGACTAAACCTAAAAACAGCAACCAAACTGGTCTAATCTTGTTGAAGCTTTCCACAAGGGCAGAGGGTTGATTTGCAAATGCTCTCGACGGAATGCTAATCAATCCACTTCGAACGTTGAATGCCTTGATAATTACACGCGCATCAACGTATTCAGATAGGCTCCAATTTATTTCATTGTCGTCTTTCTCTCTTGATAGCATGTAGGGCGGACAGATGTAATCATCCATCAACACCTCATCAAGTACGCGAAGATTCCAGTAAAATTCGCCGATGGCATAGATTACTCTAGCCTTGCCTCTGTTGTAAATTTTGAATTTTTTGTTGTCAAATTTAGCCGTCTCATTACGACCTACAGACGCAGACCTTTCTGGAATTTCTTTGATTGTACGAACAAAATTCCAGTGACCAGAAGCCTCAGTTAGCCAGCGATAACCGTAATATGGATTGAACAGTAAATACTCGCGCCAACGGTATGAACTCGCTTCATCTTCTCTAACAACAAAACCAATTACTTCCCACTTTTTGCCAAAAATTTCACCACGAGAACCAAGGCTGAGAGAGGGCGGATACCTGTCTACAGTTTGATGGTATTTCCGCAAGATTCGGTAGTTTTCGTCAGTTGCGTCAATTGTGCTCTGACATGTCCCACAAACAATAGCAAGAGCCTCGCCCGGCATTCGCACGGAAATAGAAGCGCCACAATTAGCGCAGGCGAATGTTTTGATCACTCGCTTGGGCGGCTTGGAAGGAGACTCACCAGCATTGCTACCAGCCATCAATCTCCCTCAGGTTTTTGAATTTGAACTCGTCAAACTCGACATATTTGCCTACGTAAGCACGATAACAATCGGCAGCATATTCGATGGTCGCCATTTGATTGTTTGCGCCACGCAAATCAACGCTCATCGATTTGCGACCCTGTGCAGCATTAATGGGCAACTCGCCTTCGCTATATTTACACTCGACATTGTGCATGTCATCTACCATAAACTGTCCGTATGGTGGCAAAACAACACGGCCTCCAAGATTGATTTCATCTCGGGGAGGCACGCTCGATTTACCCGCATCGGGAATTTCACCTGTAAATCTGCCGGTCGGATTTGCAGCAGCAGAACTGTCGTCGCCGACGGAAAAACACATCGCATAAAAGCCCTGTGCTTGCGCAAGCCAGCCTAATCGACCATCTGAAAACATGCAGTACCATTCGTTCCAAAAGCCATCTTCATAGCCTACTCTCAGCCGCCCGATGATGTCGAAATTAACGCCCATATAAAAACCGGAAGTACCGATTTGCAATGGCGTCAACTCATCTTGCAATTCACCCATTTTGCCCAGAAGTTCCAGGTTCATGTCGTGTCTAACAACGGTTGATTTGCAAAAGCTACAAACTGCAAACACTGATGCTTTCGATAGAAATTTCAGTTCAGCGCCGCACGATGGACAGCTGAGTGTAATCATCAGGAAATTCTCTTCAGAAGCTCCGCTTTCTTCGCATCAAATTCTTCTTGAGTAATGATTCCTTTGGCATGAAGCGCACCCAATTTCTCAAGCAGTTCGATAGGGTCGCCCTGTGGCTCGCTAGCAGCCTGCGCCGCAGCGGCTGCCGGCTGAGTGTTTTGCGCAAACATTTGTCCAATTACTGCTCCTGCGCCCAATCCGACGCCGGCTGATGCCAATCCGCCGCTATTTTGAGCGGCTGCAGCAATGCTGTCTGCGGCTTGGAAATGAGCATATTTGTTGAGGTCGCCAACCAGATTCATCTGGGACTTTTTGTCGAGATATTGTTGCAGTTCTTCCGGCAAAGTAACGCTTTGAACGAGAAAACTTGTAAGTCTCAAACCATAATCTGCAAAGGCTTGGTCTAGCTCAATTTTTAGTTGCTCTGAAAATAGCGTTTGATTTGCAGCCATGTCTAAGAAGGCAATATCGCCTTTGCCCAGCTTGCTTGCAATGTTTGTCAAAATGACTGAGCGCAGCTGCCCATCAAGCTCACTAACTGTATAACTTTGTCTGGTGCCACTTATTTTTTGATAGAAAGTATTTGGCTCGTCAATTCGATAGGCAAAAGTGCCAAATGCCCGCAGGCGAATAACGCCAAACTCTTTGTCTCGAATTGAAATTGGCTGTTGCGTTCCCCAGCGCTGGTCAATTTGTTCGCGAGTGGAGAAAAAATAGACATCAGACTTGAATGGTGACTTAAAAGCTTTGTCCCAGTTCATCAAAGTTGTCATAATCGGCATATTGCTTGTCGTGAGCTTATATCTGCCGGGAGTGAATGTATCGGCAATATTACCTTCGTTGACAAAGAGCACCATTTGAGTGTCTCTAACCGTGAGTTGAGCCCCGCTTTGAATCTCTTTGTCTAGTGTCGGAAACCGCCACGCCAGTACGCCATCGCTGTCCTCGGTCCAATCGATTACCTCAATGAACTGCTTTTTGAACATGTCAAACATAATCACTCCTCGGCGAGCACCTTTACATGCACGGACAGATAGTTTTATCACTTGCTTAGAGGATAGCAAAATTAGACAATTTCCTGCATGAAACAGACAGGCTAAATATCACCTGCGCTAGAGCTGCCAGCCAGACTTTCAGATTCAACAAGCGACTTGAGATAAAATTCCTCAGCCAGATAAACGCTCACAGCCGCAATAGGCACACTAATGAGCGCTCCCAGCGTTCCCATCAAGGTTGCACCCGTAATAATGGACAGCAACACTATCAAAGGATGCAATGATGCTTGTTTACCAACCAAATGAGGAACCATAAACGAGCTTTCAACCCACTGCTCTATTGCGTAAATTAACAAAACAGCCAGAGCCATCACCGGCGTTTGATTAAATGCCACAACCGCAGCCACCGCGCACGCGATAAAAGAGCCAACAAACGGGACAAGATTAAGAAGTCCGGCAAGAACGCCCAAGACCAGAGCATATTTCACCTTTATCAGCGAAAAACACAATATTAAGAACAGCGCCACAGCCATAGCAACGAGTATCTGCCCACGCACATAACCGCCCATACGCGATGCCACAGGCACAATCAGCGGTTGCAAGCGCAACGCCCAGCGCCCGGGCAGCCACTTAAAAATCGCAGTCCATATTGATTTGGCCTCAACCACGAAATAAGCAGCCAAAAATAGAACCAGAATGGTATTTACTATGAGACCCAAAAGCCCCGAGGTCATATCAAGGGTCTGGCGAACAAAGCGCAACGACAAATTACTCAAGTCGGCAAAATCGAAAAGTGAAGCATCTGTATTACCAGCGCTTAGATTTAACGCTTTTTGATGCCAAACACTAAGTTCTGCCAAATAACCGGGAAGGTGCCCGCTTAATTTGAGCCACTGCTCAATAAAAAGCGGTGCCAGAAGCATGGCGCAAGCAGCATAAACTAAGCCACCTACAACATACAAGAAAAGAACTGCAATTAATCGCGACACCTTATGCTTTTCAGCAAACTCAGCAATAGGTGCCATTGCAGATGCTAGTGTCAAAGATAGCAAAATGCAAACAATCAGTAGCTTTAGTTTGAAAATAACAAAAGCAAGAACAACAGCAATAAATGTAAACGAAACCAGCTTTAACGCCAGTTCTGAGCTGTTAGTAATTTTCAATTCACTGCTCATTGCACCTCACACAGACAGAATCAGAAGCAAAAACTAGACTCAATTTTGCCCCCTGCACAAAAAACGAGCAGGATTTTCAATTAAGAGCCGATCAATCAATGATTGATCGACTCCTCGTTTGCGCAGCCGCGGCACGATGTTTAACAAAATATGGTCGTAACCCATGCCACCATATTTTCGCAGTTGCATTTTGGTGCAAATGTCTTGCGACAAAAGAATTTGATTTTCAAAACCTGCATCGAGCAAGCTCAGCAAAGCATCGATGCGCTCTGCATCGGACGGCTCGCGAAGGTTGTCTTCGTCAAAATATACTTCAGAGCCAAAGCAATCGAATTCAACAAAGCAACCGCGTTTTGCCAGACTCAAGTGATAATCCAAATCAGGATTTTCATCGAGATGACTTAGTGTTATGCATGACGGCTCTACCCCATCAGCACACAACAAATCTAAAACGTTGTGACCTTCACGAGCGAAAATTGGCAAGTGCACATTTATACCTGCGCCAGTTTCTTTTTGCGCAATCGCTGCTGCATGCAACACTTTTATTTCGTCAGCGTGAATCGGCGAACTGCTTCCGATTTCTCCAATTACACCTGCTCGAATATTTGTGCCGGAAAAACCTTCAGTAAGATCATTGATCATTTGCTGAGCCAATGCAGAAATACTGGCTTCTTTCACATAATCTGGGTGCGCAGCGCGTGTGTAAAAACCTGTGCCTGCAATAATGTGCAACCCTGTTCGGCGAGAAATCTCAGCCAATTGCTCAGGGTAAGGTCCCAATGATCTGGTAGAAAGATCAATTACGGTTCCACCACCAAGTGATTTAAATCGTGCCAACTCAGTGCTTGCGAGATTTACATCATCAATTCGTAAATTGTCGCGTGAATGATAAGGGTCGCAAACAAGCAAACCTCGATTTTCCATAACAACAGGCGCATCTACCAAAATTTCGCGCGCAGGGTCAATTGGCTGATGCCAGAGACAGGAAAGATCGATCAAAAGATGCTCATGGGGCAAAGTGATGCCGAGATGCTGCACATCTACAGGACCTAACACAGTCATCAACTCTGCCATACGTTCTCCAAGCGAGCTAACTGAACTTCTCAAGCGCAACCCTTGCCAGAACATTACTGATTTCGGCAAAATCACGCCCTGAAGAATCTTCAATTGCTCAGACAGTATAGCAAGGCAAAAGCGCACGCATCTACCATAGTCGACACGCACGCTCTGGACAGTTCTAATTTACGAGAACGAATCTATGCTTGGCTTTATTGTTCAGTAACTGCAGCGGGTGTTGCTGCGATAGCTGCGTGCTCGGCATTTTGCTCAGGGTGATCGACTGCTGTGATCATTTCGTTGAGCTGAACGCCAAGACCGTGAGCAAGCAACCAGCAGGCGCCAATTGTAAGATTGCGAATTCCGCGCTCTACATCACTGACATAAGTACGATGGAGTCCTGCTTTGTCTGCGAGGTCTTCCTGGGACATTCCGAGAGCTACTCGCTTTTGTCTGATGTATTTTCCAAGCGCGACGAGCATCGGCTCTACTTCTTTTTTCAGAACGGCAGTTTCCATTTTCAATTCTCCTTAGCTTTGGGGTGCAATGCCTGAGGCTTTGCTTTTGACATTGCAGGTTTCGGTAAAATTTTTCCGTCCCTCATTACTGTTGATTGGGTCTCAGCGGGGGTTAAATAAGAGTCACGGCTTCAAAACCTGGTCTCGAAGACCTCCGGGTTCGTCTATGAAGTGCTTAGACAACTTACTTACTGAAGAGTTCCCGAAGCGATTCAACAACATTGACCACAATTTGATCACACAAGTTTTCTGGCAGTAGGGCTCTATGACAGATACAGCAATCGTTTCGCCGATCGACTTAGAACCAAATAGTAGCAACTCAAACAGACTATCGCAGTAGTCATTTCTACAATAGTGTGGATAACCCATAAGAATTAAGGGCAAACTATATGGTTTCGCCAGATGTTTTATACGAAACCTAAACAGACAACCACTTGTACAGCTATGTCAAGTGGATCTTAAAAGCCCAGATCGGTGAGATTCAAAATAGTTTTTTACTGCTTAAGCAAGCGAAAGGCCCCGGTATAACTGGTGGCACCGTCTGGTGTCATCATGATTGCGCCATGGTGAAATGGTCCACCTTCTGCGACCGGAGCCAACAAATCATAGTTACTCGTGCGTAAGTTAGTATCCTTTACGAAACTCGCAAGTCCATCTTCCCCACCCAAAATGTGCATGCATATGAGTGCTTGTCGCACGGTCTGAATCCCATCAGGAGCCAATGTCCCGCTACTATTTGTTCCTTTTTCAAGGCTGGCAATTACAGATTCCATAAGTCCAGCGCGACGAATTTCAAAAGCAAGACGATCGATTTCCTCTTCTTGCTCTTTGTCCTTATTGTCGTCCAGTCTGTCTTTCAGCGTCTGGGCGAATACTTTAGACTCTGGCGTTCCTGCACCGAAATGCTCTCTCATATTTTGCAAAGCGATTCTCAATTGGTTCTCGGCACTGATATTAAAGCTGCCGGACAGAGCGGGCTCAAGAGAAGCGGCCTTCTCAATCAATTCGGCCCTATCCTTTATAGCTTTAGACAAAGCCTTTAGACTCGACTCCGTTCCCTTAGTATTGAGGAATTCGTTTTGCGCCCGTCCCTCGGCACTATCAACCTTGCTTAAGGCCCTCGAAAGGTCGCGCCTTCCATGCGATGCAAAAACCGCATTCAGTTGATCGCTGGGAATATTTGCGGGCTCAGACCCTCTATCACTCGGAATGCCGCCAGGGAAGATTTCCATGACTCCTTTGTTTTCAATTGAAGAAATACCATTCACTCCAACTGTAATTCTTCTGTCGTTTTCTGAGCTGAACACAGTTTGCTGCCACGGGCTTCCTTTATAACGAACTTCTTTTTGATATGTGTCCTTTGACACAATATCGGCTGCCCCACCCCTGGTATCAATCACAACATTGTCCTGGCTGGAAAATTGCAAAATAGTTTTGTCGCCATCTTTCTTGATTTGCCCGCCAGCCGCCAGTTTTTGAGCATTTTCACCAGCTGGGGCATCGTGAACAATCACGCCTTTCGGGGCGCTTATTTTGTTGCTGAGGTGATATACAGGCTCAGCACTATCATCGTCTTTATCTGCATTTTCATTGATTTCCAATGCAACAAGCGCAGTAGATGCAAAATATTTTTTGCTAATTTCACCTGACTGGTTTTCGATTGATAGTCTTTCGCTCAAACTGCTCGAAAAATTTTTCTCGTCATCGCGCCTTTCGGCCCGCGCTTCAAATGAAGCGGAGTCGTTCTTATCCATACCTTCTCCTCGCCGCGGGGGTTTACGGCTTCCTGTCCAATGATAGGGTCATTGGAAAGGTGGAGGAGAGCCGGTAAACACGTAGGAAAGCGTGCCCGTATATAGAAAAACGCTCATTTTGAGCGGCAAAACAGTGCATTTGATTAGCATTCGCTAAACTCGAGCCTGGCTTCGGATTGCATTTTTCAATTCAGTTTGGATTACCATTACTCAGGACTAAACCGGGGGAGTCAATCATGAGCATCGCAATCAGCGGACGCAATAAGCTAAAAGGCACAGTAGTAGAAGTTCAACTGGGCGACATTATGGCATTAGTAACTGTCAGAGTTGGAGAGCATCTTGTCGATTCGGTAATTACTCGCAAATCAGCCGAAGAACTCAAGCTCAAGGCGGGCGATGAAGTTGCAGCACTGGTAAAAGCAACAGAAGTGATGATTCTCAAAGACTCACAATAGATCAAATTGTCACAATACAATCAGAACAAAACACTGATTGATAGCCCTTACTGCTAAATGGAACCCTTGTCTGAAAGCCGCATTGCTCACAGGTCACATTGACTGTGTTATCACGCGCGGCTTTACTATTTTGCCTGATGACACAACAGTTATCGCAATGCTTTGGTTCAATTGCAGACTGCTTCAAATAAAAAACCTCTTGATCGTTAGAGCAAAACAAAAAGGTTTGCTGGCAAAAGCAACATTTGAACAATCGCTCCATCGGACTTCAACTCCTTGAGATGAATGAAAGAATCATGACTGTCGTTTTTGTATTTGGTTCCAACCCGAAAAAAAAATCGATCTGGAAACTGCATATCTATGAAGACAGATTCGATCACAACAAATCAATTGGAAACTCGTAGACCATGCCATTCACGCAACGTGAATTTCGGTCGCCATTCAAACATGCGTACCCCTGTTATCGCGCGCACATTAGAGTATGAATCTCGAATTGCATGGTCTACAGATTTTGAAAATCGCAATTGTTTTTCAGCCAAGCAATATAGTCGATCACCATAACTGCTCTGGGAAACTCATATTGTTTTATAAGGGCAAAATCATCCATGATAGCCTACATATAGACATTTACTGCGCAGGAACCACCTTGCAACCAATTTATCGGCACTAAATACGGTGCCGTTTTCTGCTACTTTTTGCTTATCAAATTCGACGCGTTGAGCAGTGTGTTCATTGGAGAGGAATAAGATACATGGCAACTCAGGCACCACCAGCTAAAGAGAGAGCTGTCACTAAGAACAAGGTCAAAGAAATTGAAAAACAACAAGACGTAGTTGATACCAGGCAGTTATTGCGGGCGCTGCGACTGGTGGCAAAAGGTGATTTTGCAGTACGATTGCCACTTGACCAAACCGGCATGGCAGGTGAGTTAGCCGAAGCATTCAACAACGCAGTAGAACTCAACCAAAGACTTTCAACCGAACTCGAACGAATTGGCACTGTTGTAGGTAAGGAAGGTCGAATCACTCAGAGAGCAACACTCGGCGAAGCGACCGGGTCCTGGGCAAGCTCAATACAATCTGTCAACACATTGGTAGGCGACCTCGTGCGACCAACCACTGAAGTAGCACGCGTTATCGGCGCGGTGGCAAAAGGCGACTTAAATCAAACGATGGCGCTGGAAATTGAAGGAGGTCCGCTGAAAGGTGAGTTCCTCCGCACAGCCAAAACAATCAACACAATGGTTGAACAGCTCAGTTCATTCACCTCAGAAGTTACACGTGTAGCAAGAGAAGTAGGAACCGAGGGAAAACTTGGAGGTCAGGCGCAAGTTAAGGGTGTGTCGGGCACATGGAAAGACCTTACAGACTCAGTAAACTCCATGGCTTCCAACCTCACAGCTCAGGTGCGTAACATCGCAGAAGTAACAACCGCCGTAGCTAAAGGTGACCTGTCTAAGAAGATTACGGTGGATGTGCGGGGAGAAATCCAGGAGCTGAAAAACACAATCAACACAATGGTTGACCAGCTCAGTTCTTTCGCATCAGAAGTAACACGTGTTGCAAGAGAAGTAGGTACCGAAGGTAAGCTAGGGGGTCAAGCACAGGTAAAAGGGGTTTCGGGTACATGGAAAGACCTTACGGATAACGTAAACTCCATGGCTTCAAACCTCACAGCTCAGGTGCGTAACATCGCAGACGTAACTACAGCCGTAGCGAACGGTGATCTTTCAAGGAAGATCACCGTTGACGTTAAAGGCGAAATTTTAGAACTCAAAAAAACGATCAACACAATGGTCGACCAACTGAGTTCATTTGCATCAGAAGTAACACGCGTTGCGCGTGAAGTAGGTACAGAAGGAAAGCTCGGCGGTCAAGCACAAGTTAAGGGCGTTGGCGGCACATGGAAAGATTTGACTGACTCTGTAAATTACATGGCGTCAAACCTCACAGCTCAAGTGCGCAACATCGCAGATGTAACGACAGCTGTAGCCACAGGCGACCTATCAAAGAAAATCACGGTAGACGTAAAAGGCGAAATTCTCGAACTCAAAATAACAATCAACACAATGGTTGACCAATTGAGTTCATTTGCATCAGAAGTAACACGTGTTGCAAGAGAAGTAGGTACAGACGGAAGACTGGGCGGACAAGCCGATGTAAAAGGCGTGTCTGGTACCTGGAAAGATTTGACTGACTCTGTAAATTACATGGCGTCAAACCTCACAGCTCAAGTACGTAACATCGCAGACGTTACAACAGCTGTAGCAAACGGCGACCTATCCAAGAAAATCACGGTAGATGTAAAAGGCGAAATCCTCGAGCTGAAAAATACAATCAACGTCATGGTTGACCAGCTCAGCTCATTCGCTGCAGAAGTTACGCGTGTAGCACGTGAAGTAGGTACAGAAGGGAAGCTTGGTGGACAGGCGGATGTACGCGGTGTGTCTGGTACGTGGAAAGATTTGACAGACTCTGTAAACTACATGGCGTCAAACCTCACCTCGCAAGTAAGAAACATTGCAGACGTTACGACCGCAGTAGCCAAAGGCGACCTCTCCAAGAAAATCACAGTAGACGTAAAAGGTGAAATCCTCGAGCTGAAAAATACAATCAATACAATGGTTGACCAGCTCAGCTCATTTGCAGCAGAAGTAACACGTGTTGCACGTGAAGTAGGAACGGAAGGTAAGCTCGGTGGGCAAGCGGATGTACAAGGTGTAACCGGAGCCTGGAAGGGACTCACGGACAACGTAAACTTGATGGCTTCAAACCTCACAGGACAAGTAAGAAACATCGCCGAAGTTACAACCGCCGTAGCCAAAGGCGACCTCTCCAAGAAAATCACGGTAGACGTAAAAGGCGAAATTCTCGAACTCAAAAACACAATCAATACAATGGTTGACCAATTGGGTTCGTTCGCAGCAGAAGTCACACGTGTTGCAAGAGAAGTAGGAACGGAAGGTAAGCTGGGTGGACAGGCGGACGTCCGTGGTGTGTCTGGTACATGGAAAGACCTTACAGACTCAGTAAACTCCATGGCTTCAAACCTTACAGGACAGGTGCGCAACATCGCAGACGTTACGACAGCCGTAGCCAGAGGCGACCTCTCCAAGAAGATCACGGTAGACGTCAAAGGCGAAATTCTCGAACTCAAAAACACAATCAATACAATGGTTGACCAACTGAGTTCATTCGCATCAGAAGTAACGCGTGTTGCACGCGAAGTAGGCACAGACGGAAGACTGGGCGGTCAGGCAGACGTTAAAGGTGTGTCTGGTACATGGAAAGATTTGACTGATTCTGTAAACTACATGGCGTCAAACCTCACATCGCAAGTAAGAAACATCGCAGACGTCACAACCGCAGTTGCCACCGGCGACCTTTCAAAGAAAATCACGGTAGACGTTAAAGGTGAAATCCTTGAGCTCAAGAACACAATCAACACAATGGTTGACCAGCTGAGTTCATTCGCATCAGAAGTAACACGTGTCGCACGTGAAGTAGGAACGGAAGGAAAGCTGGGCGGTCAAGCTGTAGTAAAAGGTGTCTCCGGAACATGGAAAGACCTTACAGACAACGTCAACTCGATGGCTTCAAACCTCACAGCCCAGGTGCGAAACGTAGCCGACGTAACAACAGCCGTAGCTAAAGGTGACCTCACCAAGAAGATTACGGTAGACGTTAAAGGCGAAATCCTCGAGCTCAAAAACACAATCAATACAATGGTTGACCAGCTCACTTCATTTGCTTCAGAAGTTACACGTGTAGCAAGAGAAGTAGGAACCGAAGGAAAGCTGGGCGGGCAAGCTGATGTTAAGGGTGTTTCTGGAACATGGAAAGACCTTACAGACTCAGTAAATGGAATGGCATCAAACCTCACAGAACAAGTGCGTGGTATTGCCGGCGTAGTAACTGCTGTAGCTCAAGGCAACTTGAAGCGCACACTGGTGCTGCAAGCAAAAGGCGAAATTGCATCACTGGCAGACACAATCAATGAAATGATTGACACGCTGGCAACATTTGCAGATCAGGTGACCTCGGTAGCACGTGAAGTTGGTGTAGAAGGAGTACTGGGCGGACAAGCGTTGGTGCCAGGCGCCGCAGGCACATGGAGAGACCTCACAGACAACGTAAACGGGCTGGCAGCGAACCTCACCACACAGGTAAGAGCTATCGCCGAAGTAGCCACAGCCGTGACGAAAGGCGACTTGACGCGGTCTATCGACGTTGAAGCATTGGGTGAAGTTGCTTCGCTCAAAGACAACATCAACGAAATGATTCGCAACCTGAAAGACACAACGCAAAAGAACACAGAACAAGACTGGCTGAAAACCAACCTTGCTAAATTCACAAGCATGTTGCAAGGTCAACGCGAAATGATCACAGTTGCAAACTTGATTCTTTCTGAAGTCGCACCGCTGGTTCGCGCTCAACATGGTGTGTTCTACGTCAATGAGATAGATGACAACGAACAAGTCTTGAGACTACTGGGAAGCTATGCTTTCCAAAAACGCAAACACCTTTCCGAAAAATATCGCATGAGAGAAGGCATCATCGGACAATGCGCGCTTGAAAAACAACGCATATTGATTATTGATGCGCCGAGAGACTACATTGCAATTTCATCGGGACTCGGCGAAGCCGCACCAGTCAACATAGTCGCACTGCCTGTATTGTTTGAAGGCGAAGTGAAAGCAGTTATTGAGCTGGCATCATTCCAGCACTTTAGCGAAACTCACCTTGCTTTCCTCGACCAACTTACAGAAAGCATCGGTATCGTTCTCAACACAATCGAAGCTAACATGAGAACAGAAAATCTTCTCATGCAATCGCAATCACTAGCGCAAGAACTGCAAGCTCAACAACAAGAGCTTACCGAAACAAACAAGCGTCTTGAGCAACAAGCTCAAACACTGCAAGCATCAGAAGACCTGCTCACACAGCAACAACAAGAGCTGCAAAAAACAAACGAAGAGCTGGAAGATAAAGCAAAACTGCTGGCAGTGCAAAACGCTGAAGTAGAACGCAAAAACAGAGAAATCGAGCAAGCCAGATTATCGCTTGAAGAAAAGGCAGAACAGCTTGCCCTCACTTCTAAGTATAAGTCTGAGTTTCTCGCAAACATGTCGCATGAATTGCGTACACCTCTCAACAGCTTGCTGATTTTGTCTAGACTGCTCACAGACAACCCAGACGGCAACCTCACCACAAAGCAAGTTGACTTCGCCAAAACCATTCACGAATCAGGTTCAGACCTTTTGGCTCTCATCAACGATATTCTAGACCTTTCGAAAATCGAATCTGGAACAATTTCTATCGACGTTGGCGAACTTCAAGTTTCCGACCTGGTAGAAGGACTAGACCGCATCTTCCGCCAAGTCGCCGAAGCCAACGAGCTCGACTTCAAGATTGAGCTTGACCCACACACTCCCAAATCAATCTCGACAGATTCCAAACGATTACAACAAGTACTCAAAAACTTGCTTTCAAACGCATTCAAGTTTACGGAGAATGGCTCTGTCACGCTAAATATTGGACCAGTCAAAACCGGCTGGGATCCATCAAAAACGTCGCTCAATGCAGCAGAGACAGTGCTTTCATTCTCAGTTGTAGACACAGGCATAGGTATTGCTCCTGAAAAACAAAAAATCATTTTCGAAGCGTTCCAGCAAGCAGACGGAAGTACAAGTCGCAAGTATGGTGGCACAGGTCTCGGCTTGCCGATTAGCCGAGAAATTTCAAGCCTCCTCGGTGGCGAAATAAGAGTAAACAGCGCCCTTGACGAAGGAAGCACATTTACACTATTCCTGCCGCAAAACTACACAGAACCATCGACAAAGCCACACGTATTCAGCACACCAGTGTCTGAGTTCAGGCTCAAAGAGGGCGTAACCGGACACGAGTCAACGGCATCACCAAGTGCGCAAGACAGCTCACTTTTGCTTGAAAGCGCAGTTGCCGACGATAGAGGTAGTTTGCAGGAAAGCGACCGCGTTCTACTTATAGTGGAAGACGATTTGCATTTTGCCAGACTATTGCTAGACGAGTCACGCGACCACGGCTTTAAAGGCATCGTGGCTGCCACAGGTGAAGCAGCACTGGCGCTTGCGACCAGATTTAACCCTGACGGTATCACGCTAGACCTTCGCTTGCCTGACATGGATGGCTGGGCTGTGCTAGACAGACTCAAGCACGACAGCAAGACACGTCACATTCCAGTGCACGTGATTTCAGCCCTGTCTCAACCACAACGCGCGTTGCGCCAAGGTGGCTTCGGCTACATTGAAAAACCGGCAACCAGAGAAGCTCTGGGCGCTGCACTTAACCAAATCAAAGATTTCATTGAACGAGCCGCAAAATCACTTCTTGTTGTCGAACATGATGAACAACAACGCAACGTCATCACAGAGTTAGTCAGCGATGGCGATGTTGAATGTGTTGCAGTAGGCAGCGGTGCAGAAGCACTGCAACTTTTGCAATCAAAACACTTCGACTGCGTCGTTATTGATCCTGCACTACCGGACATGAACGGCGTTGATCTCATACGAAAAATTCAACATGAATTGCATCTGGAAAAACTTCCAATCATCGTTTACACCAGCAAAGATGCTGAGGAAGGCGAAAGCATTGATATGAAGTCATTCACAGAGAAAAACCTGGTCAAAGAGGCGCAATCACCAGACAGATTGCTTGATGAAACTGCGCTGTTCCTGCATCGGGTAGCATCAAAATTGCCCGACGCCAAACGCAGAATGTTAGACCAATCGCACGCTAAAGACTCCATTTTGGCAGGGCGAAAAATACTTGTCGTCGACGATGATGTCCGCAACATTTTTGCTCTCACAAGTATTTTGGAAGCGCAAAACATGAACGTCATATTCGCGCAAAATGGATATGAGGCAATAAAATCTCTCGAAGAAAATAGCGACGTGGACATTGTACTCATGGACGTAATGATGCCTGAAATGGACGGCTACGAAACCATGAGACGCATACGGCAAGTCGAAAGATATCGCGCATTGCCAATTATTGCTCTTACGGCAAAAGCAATGAAAGGCGACAGAGAAAAATGCATTGAAGCCGGTGCATCAGACTACATCGCAAAGCCTGTACAAACAGAACAACTCAAATCACTCTTGCGTGTTTGGTTGTACAAATAAGATATTGAGGAGTATCAATCGTCATGTCCAGCGGGACTCGGCTGCTTCAAGAAGTAGAAATCTCTCTTTTATTGGAGGGATTGTACCGAGTCTACGGATATGATTTCAGAAACTACTCGCATGCATTTCTAAAGAAGAGAATCAAAACCTTCTGCCAGATAGAAAACATCAGCACCATTTCAGCCCTTCAAGACCGCGTTTTACACAACGAAGAAACATTGCATGAATTTGTAGAGACTCTAACTTTGAGTTCTGTGTCGATGTTTAGAGAGCCCGAATTCTACCAGGCTCTCAGGAATGAGGTTTTGCCGTTGATGGCAGACATGCCGCTGATACGCATCTGGCAGGCAGCCTGCTCAACAGGGCAAGAAGCATACTCTCTTGCAATTTTGCTGGAGGAAGAAGGCTTATATGATCGTTGCCGCATTTATGCTACAGACTCGAATGATTCATCGCTCAAACGCGCCCGCCAGGGTTTTCTGCCAATGAGTGCTATGAGACAGTACACTGAAAATTACGTCAATGCAGGGGGCAAGCACGCCTTTTCCCAATATTACACAGCCAATTATGACAGCGCAAAACTTACTCCAACGCTTCAACGCAACATCATTTTCGGTAAGCACCACTTAGCGCAAGACGGATTTTTCAATGAGTTCCATTTGGTGTTGTTGAGAAATGTGCTTGTAAATTACAACGAGCATTTGCGAGAGCATGTGCTTGGTCTCGTTCATGAAAGCATGAGCTCGAGCGGAATACTCGCACTAGGTCAATGGGAAACTTTAAAAGCTACAGGTATTGAAAAATCATACAAAGAACTAGACGCCTCCCAAAAACTGTACAGGAGGTATTGCGCATGAACTTTGCAATAACTAAAGTCGCAGGCAGTGAATTGGCTCAAATTGAGTACTCATACGTCGTTTTGAATGACAAAGGATATTCATATGTCATTTGAACCGGCCACCATATTAATCGTTGACGACCAACCAGAAAACCTCATGGCACTCGAAGCGTTGCTATCAGATTTGGGTGAAAAAATCGTCACAGCTCACTCCGGGCGCGACGCACTAAAGTACCTGCTTAAAAACGAAGTGGCAATTATCTTGCTCGACATTAAGATGCCGGGCATGACAGGCTTTGAAGTTGCACAACTAATCAGACAAAGAGAAAGTTCTAAGCACACGCCAATCATCTTCCTGACGGCAATGTACACAGAAGACATACATGAATCTGAAGGCTATGCCCTGGGCGCCGTAGACTTCATGACCAAACCGTTTGTACCAGAAGTTTTGAAGTCAAAAGTAGGCGTTTTCACAGACCTATTCCGAAAGACTACTGAAATAAAACAACAAGCGGCAATAATCAACACCATCGAACGCAAACGCTTACATGAAGCGCGAGAGCGGCTAGAAGCCGAAGGTCAACTCATGCGGGAAGAACTGCGCCGCAAGGAAGCAGAACGAGCACTTCTTCTTGAAAAAAGTTTGCAACTCCAAAAATCAGAACAACTGAAAACTGAATTTCTCGCAAACATGAGCCATGAAATTCGCACACCAATGCACGGCATAGTTGGATTCATTGAGTTGCTGATCAGAACTGAACTCAGCGACGAACAAAAAGAATATGCAAACTTTATAAGCAGTTCTGCTCAATCGCTGCTCACTCTACTAAATGACATTTTAGATCTCTCAAAAGTCGAAGCCGGCAAGCTAGACCTTGAAACAGTAGACTTCGAACTCTCATCTATAATCGAGGGCACAGCCGCACTGCTTGCCGAATCAGCACGCGAAAAGAGCATCAGCCTGATGACTTATGTCGACCCGTCTATGCCGACTCTTTTCGAGGGAGACCCTGGTCGCCTCAGACAAATCTTGCTCAACCTGGTGAGCAATGCCATCAAATTTACTGATAAAGGCGAAGTTGTTGTGCGTTGCCAAATTGCCGAGCACAGCAAAATCAGCGACGAAAGACCCATCGTGCGGTTCACCATCAAAGACACCGGCATAGGCATCTCACAAGAACATTTACCTCACTTGTTCAAACCATTTTCTCAGGCAGACGGTTCGACTACTCGACGCTTTGGTGGCACCGGACTTGGGCTATCGATTTCCAAACGGCTTACAGAACTTATGGGCGGAGAAATCGGCGTCAACAGTGACCTCGGAGTAGGATCAACATTCTGGTTTGAAATTCCAATTCCTGTCGCCAATAGTAATTCACCTGTAGTATTTGAAAAAGGTGATGGCAGCAAAACACGCATTCTCGTAATTGACGACCACGCTAGCGCCCGACGCATTATGCAGTCATACATCAAATCATGGAATATGGACTGCGATGTTAGCGTCAGCGGCCTTGAAGGTCTTGAGTTGATGAAAACAAGCATTGAAGAAAAGCGACCTTACGACATTGTCATCACCGACCTCGTTTTACCTGGAATTGATGGTTTTCAGCTAAGGCAATTGATGAATGACGACCCGCAATTGAGAAATTTCAAAACGCTACTGGTAACTGGGCACGACTTGAAAAATCAAGGCAAAGAAGCGCTAAATTACGGCTTTGCCGCGTACATTACAAAGCCAATTGAACAAGCACGATTGTTCAATGCCATCTCCCATATCCTCACCAATCAGCGAGTACAAGAGTCTGAAAAGCCAGAACAAAATGAACAGAAAGAAGAATCAAACGGAAAAGCGCCATCACGACTAATACTAATCGCGGAAGACAATCCTGTAAACCAGAAAGTTGCAACACTGCAATTGCGCCAGCTAGGATACGACTGCTTTGCTGTTCCTAATGGAAAAGAAGCAACAGAAGAAATTAAGCGAAACGAATACGCCTTGATTTTCATGGACTGCCAGATGCCTGTGATGGACGGTTTTCAGGCAACCAGAGCAATCCGCGATGCGGAAACTCTAACCGGGCAACACATACCAATTATTGGGCTCACTGCATATGCTATGGAAGGCGATCGAGAAAAATGCATCGCCGCCGGCATGGATGACTACATCAGCAAACCATCTTCGTTCGAGAAACTGTCGGCAGTACTCACTCGATGGATTCCGCAAAACGGCGAACTCAAAAACATAGAAAAGCCGACAGCAGAAACAATAAAACCGTCGGCTAATGAATTATTGGCACAGTAGGACTGGGGCTAAATCATCTAGCTGATGCCTCGCTGCCTTTCGTTAACCCCAAAGTAGGGAAACCAGGCATTATTTCGATTTTTCGATAGATGAAGACGTGTAAGCGTCTTATTTGCTCTATCGGCCACATACGGATTATCGTCTTCGCAGAGTAAACTCAACACAGCCAATGGCACATTATGATTTTCAGCCAGAGAGTACCTAACATCAGCGTCACTATCACTTGCCAGCATAAACAAAATGCGCGGAGGAGTGTTCACGTTTTCCGCAACAGCAATCCGCACTTCAGATTGAGGATGGATAGCCAAATCTTCCAAAATATCTATTGTTGCATTTCCGTTTTCTGCAACACGCGCCACAATACTCTCACATTCATGCCGCGATAATTTCTTTAGTGTTGAGGGTTTAGCCTCAGGATGCGAAGCCAGACGCAATTTGGCTAGAGTGAAATCAGGCATGTTTTTTCTTTGAATTACCTTTCCGCCTTTAGAAAAAAAACTTTCAAATATACCTTTCAGTTCCATTTGGAAAACCTCCTAATTTGGGCTCCGACAGGGACTGTCACGGGGGAGAAGCCCTTTTACTACACTGATCGACCTCCAGTTGTCTCCATGACGCATGCCAAGACCAAAAGTGCCCGCTAATTTCCACCTGTTTACCAGGCAGTCAATCAACAAGCACTTAAATAAAGTGAATTTTCTAAATTCTCAAACGCTTAGAATGTCGATGTTTACTAGGTTATCGGTGGGCCGAGCAAGCACACTATTCAATAAATTTTCGCCCTAAGAAAACAAAGAATTTAATAATTCAAATCTCACGCATCACCTGCAATACCACTTCCAAATCACATTTCGAACACAATTTAGCTCAAGACTTTGATTCTAGGCTACATTCGCAGAATGACCAGGCTTCGCTCCGATGATGACTGAAGACATCGGCTTAGAGAACTTCTTCATCTGAAGTTCGAATTCGTAATCTTCAATTGAATTGACAAATTCTTTGATTTGCATTTTCAACATTCGCTTCATGTCTGTGCCCATCTGCGGGAATGCGACACTTATGAAACTAGATTCGCATGCTTCAGTACTCATAACTCCTCCTAGGCTCGACGTATAACACTGAACTTTCAGTATCTTTTTTTCATCGCGCTTGTCTTCTAAATCTTTCACTCGTTTTCTGATATTGAACTCGAATGATAAGACCCTTGAGGCTTTCAAAAGTTCCTACAAAAACTTATCTTAAGAAAGCCTTCCTCTTATATCTGAATGACAATGCAAAATTATTGAGCTTAGGCTCAGTCGCGTTTGTGTGGCCCGCTCTTGCTTAAATCAACCATTCGATGAGTGCTGCGCATCAATGCCGCAGTGGCTCCAGTCGAAGTTGTAACTGTAGTGTCAACAACTGCGATGCCACCCTTTCGAATAACTTTCGCTTCAGCACGCATTGGACCAACAGGATCGTTAGTCAGCAAGTTCACGCTAATTTGAATTGAGTATGGAAACTTCTTTCCTTCCATAGACTCATCATCAACATAGCGCCCATGAATAGCTTGCGATGCGACCTCATCAGCAAGAGTAACAATAGCACCAGCGTGAAAAACACCAGTAGGTTGTTTCACCATATCAGTAAGCGGAAGCTCTCCAAGCGCATAGTCTTCCCTCACCTCTAGCATCTTGCCACCAATCGCATAGAGCATTGTCCATTCAGTTATAGCCATTTCAAGTCACCACGGCACCTCAACCCCCACATTGAAGCACACCCCCCAGAGACATGGATACTGCTGGCGAACTCGATTGGATAAATCCAGCTTGAAGTGCGTTAGCCCTGGGGGCGCAGGCTTCCAGCCTGCTTCGGAAAGCTATTGGCGAAGAAGCAGGCAAGGATGCCTGCGCCCCCAGGTGGAACGCTCTAAGCTCATATCATCGAACTTGATTCGGCTCCATTTTAGTTCGCCAGCAGTATCCATGGCGTCGCCCCTACAAACGAACATGCAGACCATAACTCTACTATTACTTCTTACTCAACTGCTTGAGCCATTCCTTCACTTCACTTGCGGTTAACGGGTTGGCATAGGACACGTTGCCTTTCTTTTCGTTTTTACCGCCTTCTAGAAGCCCCACCACTTCGTTTTTGGAGTTAAACACTGGGCCTCCCGAATTGCCTTCCTCAGTGTGAGTCTGCGGCATCCAGATTAAGCGACGGTTTGGGTCTTCACCCGGAAGGAGATTTTTCTTTCCGCCAAATATTTCTGCGGCACTGCGAGTACCGTCAAAATTGGCGGGAGATTCATAGAGTGATTTTGTGTTTAGCGGATAACCCAACACGGCTCCAGTCCCCTTCTCGTCCGGTTGCTCTGCAATATTTGCCGGTTTGTAGGCTGCTGCTCCGCCAGCACCAACGTCGACGGAAAGGACGGCTCTGTCATGTGCCGGGTCTGCTATTTCTACCTTAGCGTCATACTTTTTGCCATCAGGCATTTCGACTTGCCGTGCTGCAACTTTGACTCCAGGCATAGCGACCTGAGGATTTGCCACGTGGTTATCGGTGGCAATGTAGACCCTGTCTCCCTTCTCATTGCTGCCAATTATTACCCCTGATCCTGTGCCACCTTGCCCGCTTCGGTCGGTGACGCTGATATGAACAGTGTGCTTAGCGCCTTCTTCATATGTCGGATCACTAGGTTTGTAATCACAGCCGGTTTTCCCTTTTCCCGATTCTAGGGTGGGAATTTGTCCTGCTTCGGGTTGCGCTTTACAGACCTTCCCTTTCAAGTCCGTAACTGGAGCAGCGGGTTTCGCCTCGGCTGGATTAGCCGCACCATCAGGCTTCTTGCTGGCAGCATCATCGATTGAGAGCTTACCTACAATATTTGCATCTTGCATCTTCTGGCTTGCAACCGAGCTTTCTTGATTACGGTTGCTTCCCAGTAAATCTTTTACAGCATCTGCAAGCATTGCGGTGCCGGCAGCTTCGCTCGGTTTTTCCGCAGATTCGCGTACTTTGTCCTTGTGTTCAGGTTTATCACTCATGCATTTTCAACCCCAGCAGAAACTCAGGAAGAGTGGCTTCCTGCAAGCAACATCGATCTACTTTCTGAGTAAGACAAACCCAACGCAAGAATTGATAATTGCACGAACGAGGTGAATTTTCCGTGAAAGACTCTTACAGCGAACCCCCGCTTTTTCTAGCAACCAGTTCAAAACGCAATTCAATTCGACTTGACGAGCGCAACTCTTGTATTACAATGTATATACAAGAGATTCTGCCATGATACTGCACATCAGCGATGAAATCGAAAAAAAGCTTCTCGAGATCCATGGAGTCGACCAGTTCGACATCTTACAATGTTTTGGCAACCAGACAAGTTCAACCCTGATTGACGATCGAGAAGACCATAAAACAGACCCACCCACACAATGGTTCATTTCAGAAAATGACACCGGGAGAGTCCTAAAGATTGTGTTCATCCAATTAAGCAAGATAGATATTGTTATCAAGTCCGCTTACGAACCAGACGCAAATGAAGTGCGTATTTATAAGAAGTATTCTGCGAGGTTATAGCTAAAGTGGTAAGCAAAAAGGATATTAGGCGAGTAAGCGAAGACATCCCCATGTGGGAAAATAAACAGCTGGGTGCCTCCGCTGAGCATGCCCGTGCCTCTTCTGTCGAACAGCAACATAAGCTAGACGAAGCCACCGGTCTACAGCTTCTTTCCATTCGCATGCCAAAACTTCTTATAGAACAAATAAAACAACTCGCAAAACTCGATGGGTTGGGCTATCAACCCTACATGCGTAAAATTATTGCTCAGCACGTACGCGAAAATGAGCACAAATTGAAAACCACATCCAACCCACTAGAGTCAATTGACAAAGCCGACAAATTGTTCGCGCAAGCCCTCGTGCTGAAGGCCAAAATACCGTTACTAGAAACGCTTACCAGCGAACGCATCCTGGCAGAAGCGAATTTCAGTAGAGCGCTTAGCGATGCCAACACACTTTTCGGCAGTGCCTTAGTAAATGCCGACCCAATTCTAAGGAGACATGTAGAACTTCGTTTGTCTCAAATCAACGAAATCATTTCGCCAGATCTAAACGATCCCTCGGTGGCAGTGAATGCAAAACGTCAGACTCCAAGAATCAAAAAAAAATAGTATGCAGAAAATTTTTCCTATCGTCTCAGGCTCTGCTGTAAAGTAATAGCTGCTATTTGCAGAATTAATAGTAAATTGCGGAACCGAATTGCTATTCGGGTACCTTCAAGCAATATACGACGAGTCCCGAGTTTTACTTTTGGGATTTGGCGGTGAATAAGTTGCGCTGGCGTCTTCATTTACATGAGTGAGTAGCCGAACCAGAAGGAAGGACCACTAATGTTTACTAAGAGCTGCCGTCCCGTTCTCAAAGCTACAGTACTTTGCCTCATGTTTGTCGTGGCAAACTCATGGAAAGTAATGGCCGATCACGAAGGCTCTGGCGAACATCACCAGGGCGGCTTCCCGGGCGGAGTTAGACCACAGACAGGCAACCCAGGCGGGGGCGGGCCAGTCGGAGGTGTGACACCGCAGATGATGACTCCGGGCGCCGGTGGCTTCGTAGGTGGTGGAATGCCCCAGGGTGTCGCTCCAGCGGGTGGCGGCGGGGGCTTCGTTGGCGGCGGCATGCCACATACCTTCAGTCAACCAGGCGGGGGTGGGTTCATCGGAGGAAACATTCCTCATAATATTACTCCAGCAAATGGCGGATTTGTTGGCGGCAACATACCGCATTCGATGAATCCGAGTAATGGCGGATTTGTTGGCGGCAACATACCGCATTCAATGAATCCTAGTAATGGCGGATTTGTTGGTGGCAATATACCGCATTCAATGAATCCCAGTAATGGCGGATTTGTTGGTGGCAACATACCGCATTCAATGAATCCCAGTAATGGCGGATTTGCTGGTGGCAGCATACCGCATTCGATCAACCCCGCCAGCAGTGTTAACGTTGGCGGCGGCAGACCTCAATCTGTCAACGACAGGGGCGGTGCCTTCGCGGGCGGTGGCAAACAACAATCTATAAATCCTGCTGGTGCAACATTCTCAGGAGGCGGCAAATTACAAAATGCCAATCCTGGCGGAGCCTCATTCGCCGGTGGCAGCAGAATCCAAACTTCCAATCCCAGCGCCGGAAATTATTTAGGCGCAGACAAATCACAAATTGGTGGACGCAACGCAAACTCCGTTCAACCGCGCAATCCTGCCAATGATTTCAGCGATGGCAGACCCGGGGCGCAAGCCACTAAGGGACAGAATCCTGAGATAAACGGCGGGGGGCACAATTCGGCTCAGAACGCCTCGAATAGCCCAATAGTAGATAAAAATTTCAACTCCCCAAATCTAGGAAAGGTACTTGAGAGATCTCTGGTAATTATTCCCCGCGCGAATGTGCAAGGCGTCAGTACCGCATCAGATCTCATTTTTGACAAAGACCAATGGGACTGCGCGCCAAAGGCACCGCCAGTGAAACTTGTTCAATACTACAATCCGAAACCGACAAGCGGTCCTGCTTGTCCACCAGCTCACTCTACATCTCCAACGAACCCAAGCTCGCCGACCAGTCCGACTTCTCCTACACATGCGACTTCGCCGACCAGCCCAACTTCGCCTACACACGCAACATCGCCGACAAGCCCCACTTCTCCTACACACGCAACATCGCCGACAAGTCCAACTTCACCAACACACGCAACATCGCCGACAAGTCCAACTTCACCAACACATGCAACGTCGCCGACAAGTCCAACTTCACCAACACATGCAACGTCGCCAACGAATCCTACTTCGCCTACTCACCCAACCTCACCGACTAGCTCTACAGCACCAACCTGTGTAACAGCGCCGACACATCCTACTTCGCCTACACAGCCCACTGCGCCGACGAATCCTTCTTCGCCTACTCATCCAACATCGCCGACGAATCCTTCTTCGCCGACTCATCCAACCTCACCCACCGAACCGACGAACCCAACTTCGCCTACACATCCAACATCACCGACACATCCCACATCGCCTACTCATCCAACGTCACCAACTGAACCGACAAACCCAACGTCTCCTACTCATCCAACCTCACCAACCGAACCAACTAACCCAACGTCGCCTACACATCCAACTTCACCGACGAATCCCACCTCGCCTACTCATCCAACTTCCCCGACGAATCCTACGTCGCCTACACACCCAACATCACCAACTCAACCAACAGCGCCAACCAATCCAACTGCGCCAACGCAGCCCACATCACCAACTCAACCCACTGCGCCAACCAATCCAACTTCACCGACGAATCCCACGTCACCAACTCAACCGACTGCGCCAACCAATCCAACTGCACCGACGAATCCCACGTCGCCAACTCAAC
>CAZJLR010000015.1:52472-52664 GCA_964546815.1 uncultured Candidatus Obscuribacterales bacterium
CAACTGCGCCAACCAACCCAACTGCACCGACGAATCCCACGTCGCCAACTCAACCAACTGCGCCAACCAACCCAACTGCACCGACGAATCCCACGTCGCCAACTCAACCTACTGCTCCAACCAATCCAACTGCACCGACGAATCCCACGTCGCCAACTCAACCAACTGCACCAACCAATCCAACTGCACCAA
>CAZJLR010000015.1:52764-124512 GCA_964546815.1 uncultured Candidatus Obscuribacterales bacterium
CGAATCCCACGTCACCAACTCAACCCACCGCACCAACCAATCCAACTGCACCGACGAATCCCACGTCACCAACTCAACCCACCGCACCAACCAATCCAACTGCACCGACAAATCCCACGTCACCAACTCAACCGACTGCGCCAACCAACCCCACCGCACCGACAAATCCCACGTCGCCAACTCAACCCACCGCCCCAACCAACCCAACCGCACCGACGAATCCCACGTCACCAAGCACGTCCAGCAACAAAGGCGCATTATCCCCAGTAGCTCTGGAGGCGCCGTTTAAGCTGAATTTGCAACAGTTAAATAGCGCGCTGATAACCGCGACAAATTCTTGCGGCGCGATGACATTCGGCAGGCTTCCCAACAGCTATGTCCAGGCGGAGAAAGGAAGCAAACTCGCAGCCCGGCCAAAGAACAACATCTCACTCAAGAGTGGTCAATTCTTTGTCGGTGCCGGCGACACGCCAATAAATTTCGAAGCTAATGGCGCAACAATAACATTGCCATCCAAAGGGCTGGCAATGATTACAGTTAGACCCAAAGAAAGTCGCATTACACTCCTGGACAATGGCAACGCCGCAAATGTGTTTGTAAGCATCGCCTATCAAACGAAAAAAGTCGAAATGAAACCAACAGAACAATTGGTCATCACATCGGCGCCGCGCCCCGTGCCAACAAAACAGCAACTTGCAAATGGCATCAGACCTGTTAATCATGCGCAATACAGAGCTCACAAATCGCAAGCCGATATGGGGCTCATGCTAGAACGCAACTTCCTCCTAAATTGCCGAGTCATCCGGTTGGCAAACGCCTGGCCGTACAAGCGACTCGACCAACGCTACGGACTTGCGTTGCGCTCAAGAACCACTGTGAACATACCGAGGCCAAGTTCAGTTGCGGTAGAACTACTGCCAATTGCAATGACTTCTATAACCCTGCCCGACAGCTGGCCTAGCAGCCGCGCTGTGCTAACAGATGCAGCAGACGGACATTACAATTTACGCTCGGGTAGCATACTCATTCACGCCACTAAAGCAATGACGATTGACACTCCACACGGATCTATCTTCCTTGAAGAAGGACCTGTAGTGCTCATAAGCAGTCAAGAAAAAATGACCAGAGTATTCAACTTGCACGACCAAAAGAAGGGCAGTGTCACGCTGCTTGACCAAGAAAAAACGATGAAACTTGAAATTGGACATGAGGCAGCTTTGATGGACGGGAATCAAGTGGACATCTCACGAGTAATTCTCGACGACAATATTGGACACAAAGACCTTAAGGCCATTCGAGTTGATGAAGCGCACGGCATGGTAACTGGCGAATTCTCAATGGGAGACATGGTCGTTTACCAACCACTGCTGCAACAACTGCGTAAATCAAAATCGAAGAGCGACCATGACTTAGTCGAAAAGCTGATTAAATCAGCCGCGGCGAGACAAACGATGGAACTTGGACTCTAATCAGTTAGCTTTCCCATCCCAAGCCCAATCACCCACCAGGCCTTCCCTCGCCAAATCGAGGACCTTCTCTTAGCCTTTCGGGCGAGCGCTTCTTCCAGTCTCCTGATTCCACGATGTTTTCAACCATTTTTTGATAACGCATCTCGGAAGCGGAATGAAGATGGAGTCCGTCGGGGCTATAGGACAAACAAACTTTAGGGCTCAAGCGAAATTCGACGGAGGCTTTGGGCTTGCCCTCTACAGCAGCCAAAAATGGTGCAACAATTTTCTCGGCATCGTCATGGCTTATTTCACCGCGTTCTAGCATTTCTACAAGCTGCCTCAGTGAAGCCTCCGTCGCTTGATCACCATCAATGCGTTGAATTTTAACCACAACTCTTTCTGCATTTTTTCGGATGGCTTCAAACCAACCCGGCAATGCGGGACTCGGCCTAAACGCTCCCTTTGATTTGCTTTTATTGCAAGAACGACAGGAGGCTACTAGATTATTGTATTCGTCGATTGAAAAGTCAGCGCCCAATTTATAGTCTTTTACCAAGCTCGCAAGCACAATTTTGCTAACCGACTCTGGAATTACACGGCAAACCTCGCAGTCAGCAAACTCTAAAGCTTTTTTGCACCAAAAGCACTTCATGCCATAGACAGTCCAAATTGCCCAACGTTGAGAAGAAGTAAATTTACCCTTGTGTTTAGCCACAACTCCCACTCCTACATGCGCCACCACCACTGGTGCCATCGCTAAGATTGTTTATCTTGCTACAAACATATCCGAAATACCATTTTAGTCGATTAACGACAAAAATGAAACGCAGCCGGCATCACTTGCGTAAATCATCAACTTACTTTTGATTGACCAACAAGCCATTTTTTCTGTCGATTTTGCCACTTGCGACTTCATCAACTCTTGCACGCGCAGGATATGCAACCGCATGAACCGTGTCAACAATAACATCGGTGGGATGAAGCACCGCCCTTGCTTCGTCATCTAGGTTGTTCAATACGAGAAGATCAGCAAGAACAATCCTCGACCGAGTCTGAGCAGCTTCCTTCAGGTGCAGCTCGTTTTTCACCCCCAACTTCTTTTTTCTAGCCAGGTCTAAAGCTTCTTTCGGCATCGAAGCCTCACGGAGACGAGATATCAATGTCATCAAATCTTCGAAATCATCAGTACCAAAGTGCGCCGCATCCTCTTGAACCAAAGGCGATGTCGCCAAAAATTCACGCAATTTCTTCTGTGACAATTCAAGATGTCCTTCCGCTATGGGCAACATCGCATGCTCTAACTTGATATCAACCAGGTACTGTCCATCAGGACCAAGCAGATCTTCTCCTTGCTTTCCATCGCCGATAATTTTGATAACTGGTTCTAATTCACGCAAACACATCTTGCATAATTCGACATTCTTGAATTTCCTGCATATAGCGCTGTAGTCAACTAAACGCCTCGTATTGGTGGTGTGCGATATAAGTGTTTTGGCAGAAGCAATATCACCAAGCCCTAACAACAGAGACAAAGTTCTGGGCCCGCCATAATCTAGACCCCAGGGCCACGCAACAAGCTCTTTTAGCAACTCGCGAGCCTTTTCCTTTTTGCCAAGATGCAAATAAGCGTCAGCTGTCATAGCCCTTGCATCGAACACGTCTTGAGCACTAACGCCTTGCCCACGCTCATAGGTACTGTCATCAGCCAAAACGAATTCATAACGTCGACATGTCCTCGCATTATTCGAATCTGTTTTTATTTTGATGCTCGCCAAATCATTAAGCGCATCAATGCATTTTTGATATTCGCCCAAAGACAAATAAACGTCACCAAGATTCAACTCAGCAAGAGTCAGGTTAACCGATTCAGGAGCTAGCGACTTGCCTATCTCACATGCCCGTTGAATGTTCTTCAAACATTGCTGAAATTTTCCTTCGCTCTCTAGCAATTTTACCGTAGCCACTAGAAGAGTAAATTCCCGTACCTTCTCGCTTCCACGATGAACCTTCCGAACAGGCTTTGGCAAGCTAACTTCGGGAGGGGATACAGGTGCACGCTGAAATTTACTCCATACAAATGCAGCTGACAATATCAAAGTCAAAACAATCGTTCCAGCCACAATTTGAGGGCGAAAAGCGCTGACTTGAACAGGATTTTCGAGAGCTAGGCTCAGTCTGTCGAGGTCGGCAGACATGTCTGCAACGTTGCTATAACGTTTATCTGGGTCTTTTGCTAACCCTTTGGCAATAATATGGTTTATTAGCGGATGAAACCCTTTCACTTTTTGCGTGCTGAGTTGCGGGACTTCACCGTGCATATGTTTGTACATTACTGCAATTGGAGATTCAGCAGCAAACGGAGCCACGCCGCTAAGCATTTCATAAAAACACGCCGCAAGCGCGTAAATATCGCCTCGTTGATCGCTTGGCCGCCCACTGCACTGCTCAGGACTCATATAGTTAATTGAGCCCACTATCTCTCCAGTAGCAGTCAACTTCTGGTCACCTTGACCTGTATTGACTTTAGCCAAACCGAAATCTATTAACTTAACAAAGTCCGCTTCAGGATCATTTTGCAGAATGATATTTTCAGGTTTCAAATCGCGATGTACAATGCCGGCTTCGTGCATATATTGCAAGGCAGAACAGCACTGCTTCGTTATCTTTATCGCGCGCGCCAGCGAAAACTTTCCTTGAGTGTCGATAGCATTTCGCAGCGTACTTCCATTTGCAAGCTCCATTGCAATATAGAGAAAATTATCGGTACTCAAGCCCATGTGATAAACAGTGACTATATTCTCGTGCTGAAGCACACTCAAAGCCTTCGCTTCACGCAAGAATCGATCTGCAAAATCGTCACGCTCGCCCAATCCGGCATGCATGATTTTTATTGCAACAACACGTCTCGCATCAAGCTGGTTTGCCTTGAAAACAGACCCCATCCCACCGCTACCAAGCTCTGCCAAAAGCTCGAATCGACCGTCAAACGTTTGCCCAATTTTCGGATAGCTAGCCAAAATCAATCAACCCAACTGTTCAGAAGTATTATGCAGCCTTAGCCCTGAATTGTCGAAAATAAAGGCATGTTCTATTTCAGAACGAAACATAGTCACGACTAGCCTGTACAAACAGAGAGATTCCACTGAGTTTCAGAAGGCAAAGCCACGCGGCTCAATACTCTCGCCGCTATGCTAGACTATCTCTCTTCACTCAATCGTAGCAACAGAAATGTCCCAACTCACCGTCGATTGCGCTGTAATCGTAATACCTGAAGACAAGCATTTTGTTCCATCCGCGGAAATCACTCAATCTGCGCTGGAAATGTTGAAAACGGTGTTTCCTTACGCAGAGGAGCACAAAGCAGAAACATTCGAGACAATTCAATTTGTCAGTGCCGAACTTTTTGCCACTTCGGTTACCTGTCCTACTTGCGGAACTGTTACAACACGCGGCTCTTCCATAGAAGACGCGGGCAGAGCCTGGTTCGCCACGATTGATGATTCAAATACAAAAGCGGTTGAGATGGCTCAAACTACTCTTCCACAATGCGGACACCTCGTGCCGTTTACTGAGCTAAAGTTCGATTGTCCCTCTGGATTCGCGAAATTTGTTTTGACTGCCAGATTCACATACTTCGACGAAGACATAATGTCAGAGGGGCTCCAACAATCGGAAGAAATTAGGACTTTAAGTCAGTTGATAGGAGTGCAGCTAAAAGCGATAAGAACATTTTACGCACTCTTGCCTTCAGACCGAGCGCTATGTGAGTCTCTAATGTCCTCAAACGACGAGGAGAGACTCAGAGCCGCCCAGGCTCTAGATTCTTGCGAGCCAGGTCATTTTGAAGAACACAGCATCGCAAAAACGTATATTGAAGACCACGCAGAAAAACTATTAGCAGCATACAAAAGCAGCAAACACAACAAAGTAAAAGACTGGATTCTCTTTCTGATGGCTCAAGCTGAGTGTACTAGCAGCGAGCTTACTGAAATAGTGACTGCAGACCTAAAACCAGACAGTGAATTCTTGCAGCAAACACTGTATTTGATTTATCGCACCCCGCAACAGTTTCAGCATCTAAAAAATGACCTGAAGAAATTGCACAATCACCCAAACGAAAAGGTACGCTGGCGAGTTGCTCTCGCATTGAAACTTCTATCGATTAACTATGCCGATGACATTGATGTAATCAAGGCACTTATGTTAGACGACTTCTACGCAGCACGACTAGAGGGTATATTAGCGTTCAAGAAAGTTCTCGGTAGCGACCCCATTCAAGAAACCGATAGAAACTTGTTAAGGGCGCTCATTGATAAAGACGAGAATGGGTCAGCCGCATATTACGCAAATGAATTACTTGCACTTCAAAAATAAGTATTCATCCTACAAATCTCGCCCAACACGTCTCGTACAACTCATCTTGTAGGGGCGACGCCATGGATACTGCTGGCGAACTCGAATGTTTAGCGGAGCCGGCACAATATGGACTCTAGCTTGAAGGGCGGCAGCCCTGGGGGCGCAGGCTTCCAGCCTGCTTCGGGAAGCTATTGGCGAAGAAGCAGGCAAGGATGCCTGCGCCCCCAGGTGGAACGCTCTTAGCTCATATCATCGAACTTGATTCGGCTCCATTTTAGTTCGCCAGCAGTATCCCATGCGTCGCCCGCAACTAAGATCTCGGATTCGTTCTATACGGACGGGCGACGCGGCGTCGCCCCTACAAGTGTTCTTGACCTGTATTGCCCCATTGCTTACAAATAAAAACACATCTCAGCCGTGACGCACACTCTTTACAGAAGGGGAATGCCGGATATACAATGGTATCACGAGGTGTATCCACATGATCAAGAATCTTATTAAGCACGGAAATAGTCACGCTCTGGTCATCGACCGCGCAATCATGGAGCTTCTTAGAATAGACCCCGAAACTCCACTGGAAGTAACGACCGATGGAAATAACCTATTAATCCATCCCGTCCGTGACAAGAAAGCACAAAAGCAAATCTCAGAATCACTTAGCAAATTTGATGGTAAATATGCAGCAGTGTTCAAAAGGCTTGCGGAATAATTCATGACCATTTATTTTCTCGATCTATTGGATGTGCTGGAAATTCAGCAGTCCCGCATAGAGCTTTACGGCGGCACGCACGGCATAAGAGACCTAGGATTACTTCAATCAGCAATCGCACAACCCAAGGCATCATTTAACGAACAATTTTTACATACCGATTTGTACGAAATGGCGGCAGCATATTTATTCCACATAGCCAGGAACCATCCCTTCTTAGACGGCAATAAACGAGTTGCTCTAGCCACCGCACTTGTTTTTCTAGACTTCAACTCCGTCGAAATACACGCGCAACCGGATTCACTCTACGAAATAACCGTAGCGGCAGCCGAAGGAAAGGCAGACAAAACACAGATTGCGGAGTATTTTCGCACTTCATCGGTTGAACGTTGATAGCTGCTCTATGGTCTGACTCATCACCAACGTGTACAACATTAGCCATATAAGGTTGCAGAATAAAGCGGCAGAGCGCAAGAATGACCATGACAGATGGATGCCTACTAAATGTTTTTGCCATTGCTCGCGGTTCTCGGCTCGATTATTTCACTGTGCGTTGGCTCGTCTTACGCAAAGCATCTCTTCTCGCAGATTGGTCCTGAAGGTGCAACAGCATTAAGAGTTGGCTTTGCTGCACTCATGTTAATAGCAGTGTGGCGCCCATGGCGATTGCCACTGTCGGTTGCAGATGCAAGAGCGATTGGTTTATACGGCGTCACTCTCGGCGCTATGAATTTATGTTTTTACATGGGAATAAGCAGAATTCCAATTGGCGTCGCTATCGCGATTGAGTTTATCGGTCCATTAGCACTAGCAATTTACTCCTCCCGTCGCCCAATGGATTTTGTTTGGATTGCATTTGCAGTTTTAGGACTTGCCTTTCTCATTCCGTTTAAGGCTGGCGCAGACCGCCTGGACCCAATCGGACTTTGTTATGTATTTGCAGCAGCAATTTGTTGGGCACTGTACATAATTTTTGGCAAGCGCGCCGGAAAGGGTCACGCAGGACAAGTCACGTCACTTGGAATGTCTATTGCAGCAATCATTGTGGTGCCATTTGGCGTGACGCGCGCCGGTGGAGAATTGCTAAACTCGACTTATTTGATGTTGGGCTTGATGGTGGCACTGCTTTCAAGTGCCATTCCATATTCGCTAGAAATGTATGCGCTTAAACGATTACCGAAACAAACATTCGGTATTTTGTTAAGCCTAGAACCTGCGGTAGGAGCGATTTCCGGATGGATCATTTTGAACGAAATATTGAGCCCTTCGCAATGGTTTGCGATTTCTTGTATCATTGTAGCTTCAATAGGTAGCACTATCGGGTTGCGCCGCAATAATGAAACACCACTTGCAGACGCCGATGGCATCGCGCCAGAAAGCAGCTAAGCGAGGGCAATGTGAAGCTCTCAATAACCTGTATATCTTTATGATGAAACAACCATTCCTCTTCCTGGCATTTTTACTCTTCTCAATAATGCTTTGTACTCAAAGTGTCATTGCTCAGGACACAAACACGACCACAGCACCATCTCAGAAACAAGAATTAGCAGCCGACTACTTAAATGTACTGCGCGAATATTCTGCAAGATGGACGCAAGGCGCTGGGGACCATGCAGGCAACGAAAACCTATTGAGCATTAGTCGCGTCGGACAATTGCTCGAAAGTCCGGCAGTCAGAGGGCGCGAAGCTGCTGCACTAGCTGCGATATTTAGACACATGAGGTCTAAGAAAATGAACGTAGTATCTTTGGATCAACTTCAGGAATGGGCGAAAGATCTGGCGACCTTATATGATTCTGCCAACAAACGAATAGAATCAGGCTACTCACTTTATGGCGCAAGCGATCATCCTGTTATGTCTGAAATAAAGCAAGGCGGGTTGGGCGACTGCTATCTCATCTCTTCCATCGATGCAATTTTGAGCCGTGCACCGAATAGAATTATGGAAATGATCGAACGTGGATATACACCAAACGAATTTACAGTTCATTTTCCGGGCTACGAAAATGCAGTTAGAATTCGTCTCACACCTGGCGAAATAGCGGCTTTACCAAATTCTGATGGTGATAATGGAGTTTGGCTTCCAGTATTGGTTATGGCTGACTCTGCTGTTCGAAACGGTGGTGAAGTGCCAGATATTCCATACATAAACATGGCGGGCGGACATCCAGGTAAGTGCCTGCACATGCTCACTGGTTTAGATTACACACATACGACATTGAAAAAGTGTAGCCCTCATTTTATTCGCAAAATTTTGACTCGTGCGGAAGAAGGAAATTATCCAATCGGAATAAACACCCCAAGCCATGACTGTTGCATAATTGCCTACAATAAACAAACTGATACTGCGACAGTAAAAAATCCCTGGGGCACTACAGGCAAATATCGTTTCCGCAATGGTTCTGAAGTCCATATGGACCAGGGACTTTTTCCAATGAGCATCGATCAACTAATAAGTTGCTTCAGCGGATTCACTTACCCCAAACGAATAGAGTGAACGCATAGTTTGTCGGGGATGCAGATCTCTTCAAACCTGCTTCGATTGCTTCGACTGCCGCAACATTAGCGGCATCAAAATTGGCATAACGAAAAACGTAAGCATGACAATGAGGTCGCCGTTGAAAATATTGCTGGAATATCTGCATATGTAGTACACAGAAACTCCCAGTGAGTTCAACGCACCCACGAGAAAATAAGCCACGGGGTTATTTCGTGCACAGTACTTCATCCAAGCGTAAAGTGCCACAATATCCAAGCAGCCGATGCCTACTTCTATTGCATAGTCCTGCAAATGCTTGGTTGTGCTTTCAATAATCATCAATACAATCAATGAATAGACAAAATATGCTTTAAACGAACGACAGTATTTGAGATAAAGCCCAAGTAAAATCGGTGCCACGAAGAGCGCCCCCATGCCCATTCCCAGGGCTGTCGTGGCTTCTTCCAATGCAGTTGAATAAAAATGTGTGGCTGTGATTAGATTTGACAATGATTGCACAATTACATCAGGCGAAAAAATGCCTTCCAAATAACTTGTGATTACTGCAAGCGCATTAAACGCCCAGAGCCATGTGTATGCCGACAGAGCACCGTCCCACCAGAGAATTTTAGTTTCGGCGCGCCTTTCAACAGGCGGCGCAACAAGGCTTGTCCAGAGGCTGTGCAGCGTCACACCGGGACAAATGATTCTGAAAGCTGCATGCCCTATCGCAAACAGCCCCGCATAAATCGCTCCATTGAAAATAATGGCAATAATTCCTTGCACTCCTGTTTCCAAAAGAAAGGAAGCAAATGTAACGTCTGTGTCGTAGCTACTTAATTTAAATCCGAGTTCGTTAAACTGGCTTATCGCAGTCAACAATCCAGAACCTAAACCAACAAAGAGCGCGGGGCGCCAGTGAATAGCCTGCGACCGAAACACACCATAAAACCACCAAATACCAAGCAAGGCCAAAATGCCCACGATGCCACTGCCCGCAATATTGGCGACCAAATCTTTGCTTGTTTGCTTCTTTCGTTCAAACTTCCATTTGTCTGGAATGTCCCAACTAACGCGAGGAAATGACACAATTCCGCCAATCATATCTACATTTATTTTGAGCCTGGCTTCGCCCATCTTCAGGCTTGGCACGACAAATGTAACCATGTGATCGGTACGATTCTTTTTCTTCTGCTCAACTACAGTTTCAAATTCAAATGGGCCCAACTCTGGGCGAAACCTAGTTAAGTATTCTTCTGCACGTTTGCGCGCCTCAGCCTGACTTACACGTTTTGCAGGCGCGTCTTCCTCTTCGATTACATGCAGTGAAATTGGGCGTCCTTCAGAACTCACCATCACATCGTATTCGCGTCTTTGCATGGGCTTGTAAAAACGCACCCACCAGAGTGCAGGCACACGCGCACGATGCATTATGGATTCGATCTTCTGAAAGCCTTCTTTCTCATACCCGTACTGAATCTCTTCATCATCAAGATTGGAATTCAACGTCGAGCTAACTTTCCAGTCGCCTTCTTCAATGCCGCGTTCTTTCAAAAAGTCTTTCGCAATTGCCTCCGCTTGCGATTTGTTTACAGTCAAAATAGCCCACTGTCCTACCTTACGAGGCTGAACAAAAAAGCATAACAAACCCGATACAATGCAAATGACCAACATGGTCATTCTCATTTTCGTGGAATGTGCTTTGTATTCTAAATGTCTCTCTTCATGGTCATCAGAATTCGCCCCGACTTCTGCTACAGGCACCAAATTTTCGTTGAGCAGTTCTTCATCGGGCGGGCCTTCGCCTGCGGTGCGCCTGCGGAAAAGCCCGATAGCAAGTGCGACAAAGGGCGGCGCACAGGCTAAGAACCCTGTGGCAGATAGATATGCAGAGTTGGCAAAAAGCAATGGTGTAATGCCAAGAAAAGCATCATATATAAAGTGAGAAATAATGCCTGCCAGCACACCAAAACGTTTGAATATGTAACCGTAAAACAAACCGACAATAGTCAATTCGAGCCCACGTGAATAGGCTGGCTCCTGGGGGTAATCACTGTGCATGAACGCCCACGATGCAGCCTGGACAAAGTTGGCTACCCAGAAATTTTTGAAGAGCCTTTGAGCAAGCACAAAACACAAGACCCGGTACAAAAGCTCTTCGCTGACAGAAGCATTCACACCGACGGCAAAATCAGAAAACGCAGGCACGACGCTGCTGAGCGTACTGACGTCACGCACCTCAAGCGGCGACCACATTCCCATACGCTGCCCAATCAAATAATATGCGGCAACATAGCCCAGGTGAATACCAAAAACAAAAATGCCTGCCATGATAATTTCAAGCAATCGTCTGTTATTTAGCATTTTCCAGTTGAGAATGTGCTCGCCTGCAATCTCTTTTGGAAAACGATATCTGTATACGGCTTCAATACCACCGCACAAAACAGCCGACGTGAGGCAGGTTTTCACTGAATGAAACAATGAGGAAACAAGCTGACTACTTAAGTATCCCTGAAAACTTTCCAGCGAACTGTACTTTTGCAGAATGCCCGGCCAGTTGTTCCACCAATCTAGAAACTCAACGCAAAATGACACAGCCGCAACAATGAATACAAAACGCCATCTGATTTTTCTGGCTGAAAGCGCCCAGAAAAACGAAAACACCATGGCAGCAGCAACCACAGCAAACAAAATAGACGAAATCAGCTTAAGCAATTCATTGTATGAACGCATGTCTGCATATCTGCGCTCGAATGATTCGGGCACATGAAACTCACAGTCAAACGATGTAATTAGATTGCCGGAAATTTGAATCGATATGCGATTGTGTCCGCCTTTGTAGTCTTTGCGCTGGTCTTCCCAGGTAAAATAATGATCGGTGCGCTGTACTTGTTTTACAGAACCATGACTAATCAGCTTGATACCATCGATAAGTTTTGGGCCCGGCACCTTATCGTCATCAGCATCTGGCTCATCAGATTTAGCCGCTTTAGCTGATGCCTTCGCTGAGCTAGCGTCGGACGCAGACTGAGAACCAGAACTTAGCGTAGCTGCCGACGCTGCGGCAGATGACGAAGGCGTTTCGTCAGCATCCATTGCGGTTGAAGCAGAAGTTTTGGCGAGCGGCAGAGTACCGTGCGTTGCACTGCTCGATGTCAGCGGATGCCCATGCGGCTCAGCAGACTGCCCTGTGGCGGGTGTGGGGGAAGCTGTGGATGTGGATGACGCACCTGCTGCGGATGACACAGCGGGTGTTGATTGCGCTCCGAGCGGGGATGGCGATGCAGATGTAGAAGGCGTTGCACTCGATGAAGGTAACGTCGATGATGCTGTGGCGGGAATGTCTTCACTAAGCACAATGCCCGCTTTGTCCTTCAAAAAGCGCAACGCCATCAGCATCGCCTCTTCTTGCGAAACGCTCGGCATCGCACGTTCTTTTTCTATATCGTGATTAAGCCCAGCAAGCCGTCCATCAGTGTTTTGCCAAACCTGAAACTCTTCCTCTTCGTATTGCTTGCAAAATCTCGTATACCAATAAAAAACCGAGATATCAGAATGCATCAAAGCATTTGCTTTACGCATATCGTATTCATGCTCGAGAAAAGTCGAGGTTCTGTCTGGTCTTTCTTGAAATGTCGTGGACTCGATGCAGCCTTTTGTAGAGTAGCCCAGGCTCTCACTCACAGCGCGCGCATTCGCCTCGATGTCGCGCTTGCTCTGCTTTAAATCAACAGATGCAGCAGGGAAAACGTCATCATATTTCCAAAAGAAGAAGGAGATGCCCAGTGCGCCAAGCACGAGAAGCACCAATAGAGTTCCTCGAAGAGGATGCCATTCTGCCCTCTTGTTATCGTTCAAACTGTCGGCCTTTTTACCAAGTAGTAAGAGATCATAACGGAAAAAGAGCCGCGGCACACGATATTGCAGCCCTTTCTCGATTAAAGCAGCCGGCATCAAAGCTCAAACGTGCAACCTGAGCCCCAAAAATGATGATTACGCAGCTTCAAATGACATTTAATATTTGTCCAAAAACCCACTCAGAATTTTTTCAGGAACGGTACATAAACTACAGACATCAAGAACGAACACGGCAGACGCAAATCTCACCCGCAATCCTGGAGTCGACATCATGAAAAAGCAAACTTCTTTCAAAAACGAACTAGCTCTGGCGCTCCAAATGGTGACAACAACTGCAGTGTTAGTATCTTGCACAATTGTCTGCACCATACAGGCAGCAAGCCCCTATCTCAGATAAGCAAAGTTTTTTCCTCAAACCCAAGGACGCAAGCGCTAGTGCGCCTCTCCCCAAGTTCCCCGCCCTGGCGCTTGCAGTCCGCTCCCGAAGTTTTCTCCCCAACCGACTTAAAGCATCAGGGCGCCTCTCCCCAAGTTCCCCGCCCTGGCGCTTGAAGTCATACTCCCAAGTTTTCTCTCCCCAACCGACTCAAGCATCAGGGCGCCTCTCCCCAAGTTCCCCGCCCTGATGCAGAAAGTCCCTCAAAGTTTAGAGCGTCGGTCCTAACCCACTCCCCACACAACCCTAGCTCCGACGCTACAAAACATCGCTTCAGGCGATGTTTTTTGTTTGTAGGGGAACCTTCACGCTGACATAAAACACGTTAATTGTAGAACGCCATGTGTTGCCCGCTAATTTATTGCGCGAAACTGTGTCAGCGAGCACCGCAGCTTAAGTTTCGGGCGACGCATGGCGTCGCCCCTACAGTTTACGCACGAAACTGATCAGGTGCCGGACAGAGCGGCTTCCTTAAAGCGTTCGGCTCGGCGGCGAGACTCGATCATTACAAGCAACACGGAAACATCAGCAGGACTGACACCGCCGATTCGCGAAGCTTGACCCAATGTTTCAGGTCGCAGTTTTTGTAGTTTTTCTCTAGATTCTTTTGACAGATTTTCCATCGCCATATAATTGAAATCTACAGGCAAACTCACGCTGTCCAACTTCTCTGCACTGGCAACATGCGCTTTCTGGCGCTCGATGTAGCCTTGATATTTGATTTCAGTTTCAAGTTCTAACTGCCAGCGAAACTCTGATGGCGGCGGACAAACTTTAATCACCGAAGCATATGGAACGCGCGGACGGCGCACCAATTCTTCCAGCGTTGCAGATTGCTTGAGCTGCTCATCAAATTCAGATAGCATGTCTTGCCATTCCTGGCTGGGGTGCACTCTCGTCTCTTTCAAACGTGCATGCTCGGCTGCGACTTCTTCGCGCTTAAGATTGAATTTGGCCCAACGCTCATCATCAACCATGCCAATTTCGCGACCGAGCGGAGTCAATCGGCTATCAGCGTTATCTTGACGCAAAATCAATCGATATTCAGAACGCGAAGTCATCATGCGATAAGGCTCTTTCAATTCCTTGCTCACAAGATCATCAACAAGCGTGCCTGTATAACTTGAGGCGCGGCTCAAGACGAACGATTCACGTTCTTGCACAAACAGCGCTGCATTGATTCCCGCAATGATGCCCTGGGCAGCAGCTTCTTCATATCCGCTTGTACCAAGAATTTGACCTGCCGCAAAAAATCCTTCGAGGTCTTTCGACATCAAAGAATGCGTAAATTGAGTTGCAGGTAAGCAGTCGTATTCCACTGCGTATGCGGGTCGAACCACCACAGCGTTTTCCAAGCCTGGCAATGAATGCACCAGGTCATGTTGCACAGCTACAGGCAAGCTAGTGGAAAAACCTTGCAAGTAAACTTCGTATGTCGATCTACCTTCAGGTTCAAGAAAAAGAGAGTGGCTTTCTTTGTCGGCAAAGCGCACAACTTTGTCTTCGATTGAAGGACAATATCTTGGTCCTACTCCGTGAATCATGCCCGAATACATCGGCGACTCGTGCAAATTTGCACGAATCAGTTCGTGAGTTTTTTCACTTGTCCGGGTTTGATGGCAAGGCAATTGTTGCAACTGCGGACCATTTCCGAGGAACGAGAAAAACCCGTGCGGCTCATCGCCTGGCACAACATCGAGACCGGTATAGTCAATCGTTCTGCCGTCAATGCGAGGTGGAGTTCCTGTTTTCAAACGGCCCATTTCAAAGCCGAGCGCTTTGAGACAAGCGGACAACCCGATTGCAGGAAATTCGCCAGCGCGCCCGGCGGGCATTGTTTCTTTGCCAATCCAAATTGTGCCTTCAAGGAAAGTGCCGGCAGTCAAAACTACCGCACCGGCCATGATGCGATCGCCAAATGCAAGTTCTACACCCGTAATGCGCTTGCCGTCTGTGAGCAATGCCTTGACCATGCCCTGACGCAAAGTCACATTCGGCAAAGACTCCATGTAAGTCTTCATCCAAATGGCGTATTCGCGCTTGTCGGACTGCGCGCGCAATGACTGCACGGCTGGTCCTCTGCTCATGTTCAATGTGCGCATTTGAATGTAGGTAGAATCAGCGGCAATGCCCATGACTCCGCCCAATGCATCAACTTCTTTAACCAATTGAGATTTGCCTGGTCCGCCGACGGCGGGATTGCAAGGCATGGCACCGATTGTGTCGATGTTGACTGCAAGCATCAAAGTGCGGCAACCCAGTTTGGCAGCAGCATTAGCCGCCTCACATCCGGCATGACCGCCGCCGATTACAATGACATCAAAATCTAGACTCATGGCTAAGTTCGCCCTTTTTCGAGCAGGGACTGCAAAAGTATCTATGGATGATATCAAACAAGCTCTTGATAAAGCAAAGATGAAGCCCGAAATGCCCAATAATTTGACGCTTTGTCAGCTATATTGTTACAACTAAGGTGGGCAGGCGGGCGGTCGATTTGGATTTTATGGGTTTCAGCAAAGCATTGATTAAACGGCACTCAAAAAACGGCGCAATCAAAGCAATGGCGGTGATGAGCGCATTGCAGTTGATTCTCCTGGGGCAAATGTCTGGAGAACTTCAGGCATTCGGCAAAGAAACGGCAAACAAAGGTAAAGGCGCAAAAACGGCAGAGCAAAAGCCTGCGAAAATTGAAAAAACGGCTGAATCTAAGGTGCCCTCCACCAGCACAGAAACAAAAGCAGCTGAAACGAAAGCAAGCGAAACCAAAAGTGCTGAAACGCGAAAAGAAGTTTTAGAACCTGGACAATTTTTTGGTCTTGCTTCGTTTGGATATGCCTCAGCTAAAGCGTGTCCGGAAGTGATGGAAAAATTGTTTTGCTATTGTGGTTGCGACTTGACTGATAGCCACAATTCGTTGCTTGACTGTTTTACTTCAACGCACGGAGTCGATTGCCACATTTGCCAGGAAGAAGCTGTGCTTGCAAATAAATTGCACAAAGACGGCGTGCCGACTTCAGAGATTCAAAAAACAATTGACGATAAATATTCATCGCAATATCCGTTTGAACAGCCAACGCCAACTTACCAGAAATACAAAGCGTCCCGCGCCGGCGGAAAGGCTGCAGACAATTCTGCTACAGCAAAACCAAATACAGTAGTCGCAGGCCCGGACGCACCAGATGAAACGCCAGCGACGAAGCCACCTAAATTGAAACCTGGCAAGTCAATGCCAAAATGCTGCGCGCCAGGTCAGCATGAGCCTGCTGATAAGTCGAAATCCAAATAGGCGAAAGCGACTAACTCTTCGCCCCGTAACGTCTTATGAGCACATCTTCTGTGGTGACCACACCATTGCTGATGTCGCCTTCGATTTGCTGCAAGAAGGCATCTACTTTTTCAGCAACATCGATAATCTCAACCACCACTGGCAAATTAGGCGCGATGTCCAGAATTTTTGCGGTGTGAATCTTATGGTGCACCCCAAAGCCTTCAACGCCGCGGAAAACAGTCGCACCAGCCAGACCACCTTCACGAGCCTGGCGCACTACCCATTCGTAAAGCGGCATGCCAGAGTGCTTATCGGTTTCACCAACATAGAGTCGCAAGCGGCGCCCTTGTTCCGGTTGCATAATTTTCTCCTAGACTAGCCGACCAACAATAAAGCCTAACCACACACAAAGCAAACCTAAAACTAACTGCAAGAGTGCATTAGCAGCGGCATATAAAAATTGTCCATCACGAATGAGTTGGAAAGTCTCAAATCCAAAACTCGAAAATGTGGTGAAGCCGCCAAGCAAGCCTACAAAAACAGCAGCGCGCATATCGCCTGTAAACATGCCCTTAGATTCTGCCAGCTGACCCAGCAGACCAATTACAAAACAGCCGAGCATGTTGACGCTGAAAGTTCCAATGGGGAACATCCAACCTTCGAATGAGCGCTGCACAGCAGGACCCATCAAATAGCGAAGAACACTTCCAAGACCGCCGAAGAAAAAGACGAGCAAATAATTCATCGCGAATCACCAAGATAAGCAAATTCACGAGGGCTGTCATGAGCCACAATCGTAGGCAAGTAGAACTCCTTCGCCAAAAAGCAAGTTCATTATAACTCGCGTGTTACTCGATGAAGAAAACGCAAAAGGGTTGCAAAGACATTTTCCGCTTTACAACACGCAATCCGAAAGCGGGAAAACATCGGCTTCTTGACGCAAATGCCAAGCAATAGAATTAAGGAACCGGATATAGCATTTATCGTCTATTGCCTGGTGACAAGAGATATATTCTTGCTAAAATTGGTTAACCTTAATTCAAAAAGGATAAGAAGCGAATGGAAAAGGTAGTACATACTGCTGACAACCAGGGCGCTTGGACTATTGTCTCCGATGACAGTTGCCCAGTCGTTCGTTTCTTGACGCGCATCGTCAAATCATCAGACAGACGCCATTTTTTCCAGTTCATCGGCAGGGAAAACAATGACGAGCAATCGCGCAATCTCCTCAACGAATTAGGCAGCAGCAACTGGAGCCTATTGCTCATCAATGACAATGGCGAGCGTATGCATGGTCCTGACGCTATTCCATTTATTTTGAAAAACCTTCCTTCAGGGCGCCTGGCTTGCGTCGCCTATCTAATTCCGGGCACAATGCTGGTTACTAAACAGCTCTATTTTTATGTGTCTCGCAATCGCAAAAAGATTGCCACACTCAACGTCGCGCCCCACAAAACAGACAAAATCAGCGCGTAATTTTTTGGACAGTTTCAAATGGCTTCCTGAAGTAAAATAGCAGGCGTTGAGCCCAACGGTTGGCGCCCATGACTGCGACAGAAACTACGCCAGTTCGCAAAATAATCCACGTAGACATGGACGCATTTTTCGCGTCTGTCGAACAACGCGACGAGCCGGCATATCGGGGCAAGCCAGTAGTGGTGGGCGGTTTACCCGAAAACCGCGGCGTTGTAGCGGCAGCAAGTTATGAAGCAAGGGCATTCGGAATCTTTTCGGCTATGCCGGCTCGAAGCGCGGCCCAACGTTGTCCACAACTTATTTTCATTCGCCCACGCTTTGAAGTATATAAAAGCGTGTCACAACAAATTCGCGAAATCTTCTTTGAATATACCGACCTGGTAGAGCCGCTATCATTGGACGAAGCATATCTTGATGTCACGACAAACAAGAAAGGCATGAATTCAGCGACTTTAATTGCAAAGGAAATAAAAGAGCGCATCTTCGAAGAAACACGCTTAACAGCATCCGCAGGCATTTCCATCAACAAATTTCTGGCAAAAACAGCATCTGGAATGAAAAAGCCCAACGGACTTTGCCTGATTACCCCAGACAAAGCCGAGGCTTTTGTAGAAACTCTTCCCATTGAAAAATTTTATGGAATAGGCAAAGTAACAGCCGAAAAGATGCGCGGGTTAAACATTCACAACGGCGCAGACTTGAAAAATTGGACCGAACCGGCCCTTGTCGAAAGGTTCGGCAAAGTGGGAAGATTCTACTACCAGATCGCTAGAGGTCAGGATGATCGCATGGTAGAACCCAATCGCATTTGCAAATCTATTGGCGCAGAAGAAAGCTTCGCAGTTGACCTGGTCGAACGTCGCGATATGCTGGCTGCACTTGCAGAAATAGCGGTGACAGTCAAAAGGCGATTGGATGAAAGCCGCACTGGGGCTCGCACCGTGACACTCAAAGTAAAGTACGCAGACTACAAGCAAGTGACGCGCAGCCGCACCCTCACAGAGTCGGTGCAAGACGAAGAAACAATACTCGATATAGCAATAGAATTGCTTGACGACACCGAAGTTTTGAAACGTCGCGCGCGCCTTCTTGGTATTTCTCTTTCCAATCTCGACTCTGAAAGAGACGACAACGACTTCAAACAACTCACCATCAACCTTGGCTGAACAGCTTCTCGAAAGATGCTGCATGCGTTTATGGGATTATATTCCTTGTATAATTTGCTCAGCGCAAAACATTCCATCTCAAATTCGGTGACCAGTGCAAATTTTCAACCCGAGCAAGACACGACTTGCCACAGTGCTTTCTCTGCTTGCATTGAGTATTTTGCTGCCAATTGGAGAAGGACAAAGCGCAAGAGCGCAGCGGGCACAGGAACAAGAACAACAGCAACAACAACAGCCCAGCACATTTCTCAAAGGCTCAGCCGACGAATACTCGGTAATAAGCAAGCCACTTGACCCTCTTCTATGGCCAGGCAACAATTTTGACAAAGACGCAGCCCGCTCGTTGCTTTACGACCAATCAAAAGAATCGAGCATCTGGAAAAGAATTCCAGAATGGCAAGCGGGCAACTGGGAAATCAACCAGGCAGTCAACACTAAAGCAGTGAAATATGTAAACGGTGTGCCTGTTGAAGTGACACCACTGGGCGTGCATAAAGCAGCCGCAATCTTCACTAAAGGAATGGAACGCGACCGCAAAGGCGACATCTGGCACTGGTTTCAGTCAGACTATTGGACAGAGACAGATCAAGGCAGCGACAAAGCAGTTTCCTACATTTTATTTTCCTCGCCGGGACAAGCGAGCGACTGCGATTTCTATGCAGAAGCAGTAGAATTCAAAGTCAACAAAGCAACTAACATAATCGGCTCTGTAAGGCGCTCTCGCCAGTGGACAAGATATATCAATCTTGGCAAAGACAGTATGAAAGAAGAAAGCATTCGCTCAAACTTTGATCAACAAGGCAGTCCCACTGCCACCACATGGAATTCTGCGCTAGACAAACGTAGCGCTCCATTTACTGCATACGAAAAAGACTTCGCAGCAAACAAAGAAATGCAAACTAGCTTTCAATCTTATTTGCGCAAACACGGGTTGGAGAGCTTGATTCCAGGCAGTACCGCAGCACCTAAAGCAGACGCCGCAAAAAAACCTGCCGCGAAAGTTTCACATTAGAATGCCCTGTTTGGGTGTGAGTCTTTCTGGAATATTTTCTTCTCGCAGCATTGACTTCAAATCAATTTCAATGTCTCGACAAATACTGGTCATGGGAACATCGTTTAAGCCGTTCTCAAACGGGTTTTCGCTAGAGTCGCCAACCTTCTCCATTGTGTAAAAAATCCAGGAAATGAGAACACTAATTGGCACAACAAGCCAAACAAGTGCAGGATCGTTTTTCTCAAAATCGTTTACCAATGAAAATGGCAACAGCGTAGTAAAAATAAAAACGAAAACGCCACTAAACGAAGCATACTGCCGAGGAAAGGGAAAACGATTAATGCGTTCTGCCGCAGATTGTTGCTGGCTGCAGGCCTGCAATATATCGAGCAACTTAGAGTACTCGTCTGTAGACATGCCGAGTGATTTCAAAGCATGTAGATCACTAATTTGTTTTGTTAGAAGAACTGCACTCATATTATTTGATGAAAGAACTTCAGCAGCTTCTGCCTCTGGAATAAAGCTCAATAGAAGTTGCTTTAGCTCAGTGCTCTGGTGCGCGTCGTGTTTATCAACGATTTGAACTTGAGATATCTGTCCGGCATCGAGTTGGTCAAAAACATTTTCGCCGCGCAACTCACATCTTAAACAATTTGCCCATGCTATTTGCCTATAAACGAGACGATGAGACATCAAAAGATTTTGCTCGTGACCTGATTCGTCTAAGACCTTAGATTGAGTAAGAAGCATCGCCCAAAAACGGCTCAAATGCTCTATTTCAGCCCAGATTTTCCTGGCTTCCCAGAGGCGCTCATATGAGGCATTGTTTTTGAAACCAACGTAAAAAGCAACCGCCGTACCAATGGTTGCAACCGGCAAAAAAGGAATCGCCAGAGCTGTCCATTTCCAGTAAATATATGATACGTAGGCAAATACGCCCAGCACTGTGAAGTACAAAACTGGTATGCGCGAGAAGAACCAAACTATCTTCGGCGAAACATCTTTGCGTATGTACACAAAATCGACCCCTACTCAAACTTCTTCCAGGCACAAGCATATCGCATTTTGGAAGATTCGCTAGCTTCTGCTTCACGGGTTTCAAAGCTGTTCAGAGTAGCTGGAATTGAGACTGAGATTGAAACTTCCTGAAAGGGTATAAGTCATTTTAGACTCTTTAATGCCTCGGAAAAAATCAAATGGCTGAATTGCCTGAGCCAGGTTCAATCTGGGAAGATCGTTACGAAATCATAGAATTGTTGGGATCAGGCGCATACGGTTCTGTATTTAAAGCGCAACAGATCGACGCCAAACGCCCTATTGCGTTGAAAATTTTCAACTCCCAATTAGCTGAAGATGATGAGTTTAAGGCTAGGTTTTTGCGAGAGGCTAAAACTCTAAGCAAGTTATCCCACTTTAACATCGTTAATTGCTATCACGCGGGAATATCAAACAGCGGTCACCCCTATCTTGCTATGGAGTTGCTGAAAGGATCCACCTTACGCAAAATCCTGAATGAACGCAGACGACTGCCCGTACTGCAAGCTTTGAAGATGATTCATGCTTGCGCCGGAGCCTTAGCCTACGTGCACAAAGAGGGAATTGTGCACCGCGACCTGAAGCCAGAAAACATAATAGTTACGCAGCAGCCGGAACCGGATACAGTGAAACTGATAGATTTTGGATTGGCTCGAGTTTTTGACGCCAATGCCCAAAAACTTACGAGAACCGGCACTTTGATTGGATCACCCTTCTATATGAGTCCCGAACAATGCGAAGGGAAAGCTGTCGATCACCGCTCGGACGTTTACTCGCTTTGCGTAATTCTGTTTGAAATGCTAACAGGCAGCAAGCCCTTTGATGCCGACAATGCCATAGGTCTGATGTATAAGCATTTGAATGAGCCAATTCCACAGATAAGTCCGCATGCCGGAAATCATTACTGCCCCGAATTGAATGAGCTAATTTCTCATGGTTTGGCTAAAAATCCCTCGTCTCGTTTTCAAAATATGGATGAACTTATTAACGCAATCGAGGTGATTCAAGACCAACTAGCGGGCGTCTCTCCTCATGAAACTCCGGCTTACTCTGGTACTTTCATTAACCTGCAAAAAAATGAAAAGCATCAGAACGTTGATAGCCCTGGGCTTATAATCGGACTCCTTGTCCTTTTAGGACTACCGTTACCTTTCCTGATTGTGAATCTTGTTATGGGTGATTGGGTAAGCATAAAACACATTTTCCAAAATTCCTTGTGGAACTTGCTATTGTGCCTGCCATTTTTTTACGGCTCACATATGCGATGCAGAGGGGGAAGTGTCAATCTATTTTGGAGTTTATTGATTCTTTGTACTCGCATTTATTGGGAATATAACCCTGCCTGGATTCTTCTGACCTTTGCGCTCTGGTGCTTCGTTGCCTATCGAGTTGCTATCGAGATAAACAGGAAAAACAAGCTCACCGATCTTGCAATAATGAGTTTAGAAGGCATTACTGAAACTGCGGAATTGCAACGTATTGTCCGAGCAATAATGAGTGATCCAAACTTAAATCGTTTTCGTTTCGAATCAATCGTGAAAGCACGCAGCAAAGAAGCTCAAAAAACGCTAAAACAACTGCAAATACAGGACGAGCAAAACGACAACAAAATTGCCGGTAATTGAAGCCATGACCGCAGCTCCGCCAATTTGATTGAATTGCAATCAATGCTATCAGAACGGTAATATTGATATCAACTCCAAAGCAGACTGGAAGCCTGCGCCCCCAGGGCTATCGCTGTTTTAGCAGTAGCTTTAGTTGGCGGGGGCGGAGGCGGCGGCTACTGGCTCGCGAGGGGCGTTGTCGAATTCCAGGCGCACTTTGAATTCGGGGTTGAGAACTAAGCGGGCATCGTATGTTCCATTGCCTGATTTTTTCTGGAAACCGCGGATAACTTCAGTGCGTCCATTGGTGACGAGCTCTTTGATTTGTTCATCGCTGAGCTCTTTTCCATAGGTTTCTCGCCACAATGAGAATGTGCAGCCTTCCTTCCAGCGATTGCATCCTGCACCCCGCTGGGTTTTGCGCACGCTGCCTTCCTTGCACTGCGGGCAGACACCATAGGAGGTATCATCAACAGTGTTGGCAAATTCAAGCTTAACTTTGAATTCTTCATTTAGCACAAGGGCAGCATCATAAGTGGAAGTGCCAGCCTTGTTCTTGAAGCCTTTCAAAACCTTTGTACGACCTTTTTCTACAAGATCTGTAATTTCTTCATCGCTCAACTCTTTACCGCTAATATCTCGCCAAACTGAAAAAGTACATCCTTCCTTCCAGCGATTGCAGCCGGCTCCCTTTGGAGTAAAGCGGACGAGACCTTCCTTACACTGCGGGCAGGCACAAATGCTCTTACCTACTGAAGCAGCCGCACCACCTGATTGAGTTACATCAGGCAGAATACGACGCACAAAACCGGCGATATCACTTTCAAATGTATTGAGTTGCAACTTTCCGTCTTGCATATCGGCGAGCTGTTGTTCCCACGAAGCGGTTAGCGCGATGTCCTTCAAGTCAGAGTGAACCTGTGCGATTAAAGCCTTACCTTTTTCAGTTGGAACGAGAGCCTTTTTCAATCGCTCTACATAGCCCGTCTGCAACAGTCTTTCGATGATTGCAGCGCGAGTTGCAGGTGTGCCCAAGCCGCGTTGCTTCATGTAAGCGGCGAGGTCTTCATCATCAAGCTCGCGTCCGGCATTTTTCATGGCAGTAAGCAACGAAGAATCATCATATGGTTTTGGAGCAGTTGTTTTTCCGTCTTTAATTTCAGCTTTCTTTTTCGGCACTTGTTGATCTTTAGCAAGTGGTGGCAATTGCTGAGATTCTTCAGCAGCTTCTTTGTCCTTATCTTTGCCTTTCTTAGCCGGCTCTGCAGCTTTAGGTTCTAAGATGGTCCAACCCAGGTCTTTAATCACGACGCCGCGAGCACGGAATGAATGTTCATCGATTCCAATAATTGCAGTTGTTTCGTCACGTACTTCTGCAGGCAAAAATATAGCCATAAATCGCGTCGCTACAAGCTGATAGATATTGCTCTGTTTTTCAGGCAGGTTTGCAGGTAGCGCCTTGGGAGTTGGAATAATAGCGTGGTGGTCTGTAAGCTTCGCATCGTCAACATAACTCTTGCCGAGAAGCGGGCGCAACAATGCTGCGGTGATTTTTCCAGCTTCGATAGATTCATTTTTGAATGCATCGAGAACTTTCTTTGTTGCAAGTGAAGACTTGAGCACAGAGGTCAAAATACCTGGTAGCTCTTCAACCATATCGTTAGACAAATGGCGAGACTCAGTACGTGGATAGGAGAGCAATTTGTGCTCTTCGTATAAGTTTTGCGCGATGTCCAATGTTTCTTGAGCTGTATAGCCAAAGCGCTTGTTTGCGTCCTTTTGCAGGGTAAGCAAGTCATACAGTCCCGGCGCTTTTGTCTTCTTTTCGGAAGTGATAACAGACAAAACAGTGCCGTGAGTATGCGGAGTGATTGTCGCCAAGATTGCCTGTGCGACAGCCTTGTCGTTTAGTCTTGTCTGAGGCTCATCACCTGGAGTGATGTAGCGTGCCACAAAACCGGGTTCAAAAGTAACCAGTACTTCGGAAAACTGCGCAGCTTTGAAATTATCAATTTGATTTTGGCGCTCGACGATTAGCGCTAGAGTTGGAGTTTGAACTCGACCTATGGTGCAAAGCTGACGGTTGATTGCGGTATACGCCCGCGTGAAATTCAAGCCCACAATCCAGTCTGCGTGCGCCCGACCAGTAGCTGCGTTAGCAAGATTATCAAACTCTTTTGCAGACTTTAGTTTATTGAATCCTTCTTTAATTGCTTCGGCTGTTAGAGAGCTAATCCACAATCTTTCTACAGGTTTATCGCAGCCGGTAAGCATATAAATCAAACGAAAAATGTGCTCACCTTCGCGCCCCGCGTCTGTTGCGCAGATGATGTTTGAAGTAGACGCGTCTTGAAATAGTTTTTTGATTACACCAAATTGCTGCGAAGCTTTGTCTGCAATTCGGTACTTCCAATCTTCCGGAATCATTGGCAGTTGTTCAACTCGCCAGGGGCTTCCCCAGGCAGGATTCATCGTTTCTGGCTCGCCTATTGTCACCAAATGCCCAAAGGCGTAAGTGACTGCGTAGTCATTACCTTCAAAATAGCCGTCTTTTTTGGTGTTAGCCCCAAGAACAGAGGCTATGTCACGAGCTACCGATGGTTTTTCAGCCAGCACAACTTTCATGCGCGAAATTCCTCTGCCAACAGATATGGAGTGGCGGTTATTCCTGTCCTTCAACGAATAATTAGTATACGATTTGCAACCTGTTTGAAACAAAGGCGTTTATTAAGGTTGGCGAAAACACTGCAATTGAGAGCATTCCAAAAGATTAATTCACATGCTAAGAGCAAAAAAAACGAAAAAAGGATCCCAAAGCATATCCATCACTGATATTTATTGCGTTGGACACTCAGAACTTTAGCGACTCAGCAGCCGACAATCGCCTCAGTTCTGGATAATGATCTCTGTTCAAAGTAATTTGCTCAACAAGATGGCTGTGCTTTGGACTCTTCTTTAATTCAGTCAGCAGCGCACCAATCCAGATATCTATGTCTTTAGGTTCGGTCAGGGCAAGTATCTGCTCTAGCGCCAATAAATAGTACTTTTCAGCGAGTTCAGGTTGCCCCTTCTGGTCATAAAGGACAGCACGTTGTTCTAATGCCAGTTTTGCAACAGACGGCTTGGCTACGCTGAGAAAAATTTTCGCAGATTGTTCAAAGTAAGGGTCTGCCTTGTCTAGTAGCCCAGCCTTCATGTACGCAGTCGCAATTACACGCAAAGCCTCAGCTTGCGCCTCTTTGTCCATTCCGGTTGTATTAGCCAGAGCCTCGACCTTTTGCATGAGTGGACTTTTCCAGGCTTCTTTATCGGAGTAAAAAAGCTCTTGCGATAAAAGAAATAACTCCTGCGATGGATGCAGCTTGCATTCTTTACTTTTGAACAGCGCCAGGATTTCCTGGTAATACTTCAGCCCAGCCTCATTTCCAAAACTCCAGGCCATTTGATTACCGATTGCACGAATATTGTTTGAGAAAAGATTTGAATCAGCCAAAATTTCGTCATTGTTGCCTTTGCTCAGAATGTCGAAAATCTGCGATTTCAAAAACAGCGCTTTCTCTGCATTTGACTTTAACAAAGAAACATCGGACTCTAGCGCCATCATGTAAACCAGAACATCAAGCTTGACGGAAAACAAATCTTTTCTGCCCTTAATCATTTCAGCCATGCGGTTCCAGTAATCGTGCAATTCATCATTGCGCTTGTACTTTTCCAAGACCCTAGCTAATTCACCAACGCTGCCTGCCTCATTAACCAGCGCCGGCATAGGCGATGCATCAATAAACGTATCGAGGTCAAAGCGCAAATCGCTGTTGCTCAAACTCTTTGTCTCAAGACCCAAATCTACGATTGGGGGCAAAAGCACTAGCTTAGGAATATAAGCACATTTCTTGTTCTTGACGAGAATTTCCAAACTCTCTTGCAAAAATGCCAATGCATCTTTGTACCGATGATTCACAATCAGGCAATTCGCAAGACGCAAGGCAACAGAACTGACTTGCAAAATAACGCCCTCATCAGCTTTAGTGGACTCAGCCATAGACTCCAGGAGCTGCATCTTTGCGCTATTAAATTCAGCCTCATCGGGAAACTTTTTCTCCCATACAGAACAAACAATGTCCAAGTATGTCATTTTATGACCAACATCAAAAATGTGGTTCTCGCGCATTACTTGCGAATATTTTCTGGAGACATCAGCAGCTTTATCCTTTTGGTTCATCTTCACGAAAACAGCATACAAACGCCCACTCGTATTGGTAATGAGATTCGCGCCCCCATCTCCAAAGTGAAAACCATTTTTTCCGAGCAACGCATCAAACTCATCTGCCGCTTTTTGAATGTCATCCAAACTGCCCAAGTCAGGATAATCTAAAGTCAACCAGATAAAGCTATCTAGAGCACTCAACCTGACTGCATTAGCGGCGCTTTTCTTAGACATTTCATCACGGAATGCGCGAACAAACTCAAATGCACTCTTCTTGTGATCGAAATAGAACAACAAAACTGCGATGTTTCGCATCGCATATGAAAGCGTCGCAAAGCCATTATTCTCGCATTTGACCTCTGGCTGCTTAAGTTCTTTGAGCATTTCTCTAGCAAAACATTCGGCATCTTCAGCACTCAGCAGGGAAGGCCGCCTGGCAATATTTTTTGCAAGAACAGCAATTAGTTCTACCTTTAGTATGGGCGAAACTTTTCGCATCTCACTAATCATATGTGGGCTTGAATGAAGAAATGACAGCACTTGTGGGCTGTTCCCATTCTTCCACAGCGAAGTATCGAGCTTTTCCAGTACATGAAGAAAAGCCGGGTAGCTCATCAATTGAATACAGCCGACAGCCTTTTGGTATTGCAAAAGATCAAAATAACACTCTGCCTCATAGCTCAAAACAAAATCTTCACCAGCTTCTTTTATAGACGGGAATTTTTTCCGCACTTTCGACAGAAAAGACAGACCTTTTGTCGCTAGCCCCTTCTTCGAATACAATGACAGCAACTCCCTGGTGCTTTCATAAAAGGGTCCACTCGGCACCAGCGTGACATCAAACATTTTATTCAAATATAACTCAGCCTTCTCTACATTTTCCTCCTGAGTGTAAATAAGAACAAACCGTGCATAGGCGTCAATAAGATTCTCGCGCGTACTTAACGATGTATATTTTTTCTCCCAGCGATTCACCAGGACATCTACAGAAGAATAACCATATCGACTTCTGTATTTGATGAGCAAATCACCAATATCGACCGAATGCAGAGGAATATGAATACTCTCTGCCGGCGCCAGTTGCTCTCCAGATACGCCTACTTTTGCTTGCGGACGTTTTGTATAGACAAAGAACGCTATTACCAAAACCAATATGCAAGAAAGAAATGCCGCAATCACAAAGACCTTGCCTGCAATCTTTTTGCTGAGCACATCATTTTTACTGTCGTCCCAACCGTGCAAAGCAAACTTATCTGCGTATGACTCGAGAAGCCCATCACTCCATTCCGCATTTATAGCCGCAAGTAGTTCTTCACTCGATTGAAAACGCTTCAATGGCTCTTTTTGCAAACAGCGCAAAGCCAACAGTTTGTATTTAGCTTGTAAAGCCTTGTCTGGCCAGTCAAACTTGGGCTCAAGTGGATATTGATTTTGCTGTAAAAACAAAACCCCTATCAAATTTTCAGCATCCAAAGGTACACGTCCACAGAGAACCTCATAAAGTATGCAACCAAACGCATAGATATCAGAACGACTATCAACAGCGCCGCCCCTCGCCAGCTCAGGACTCATATACGGAGGGTTGCCTACCAGAAGCCCGGTCTTCGTGAGCTTAGCAGAAGAGCTAGTTTCTGCAAGTACTCTAGAAAGTCCGAAATCAATTAACTTCACCGCATACGGTGGCGCATCTCCCGTTAGAAAGATATTGTCAGGGCTCAAATCACGATGTACAAACCCCTGTTGATGAATGTAAGCGAGTCCACTGCAAACCTGCCCCAACACATCGCAGCAAAGCTGCATGCTGAGTCCACCAGACTCTCGCAATAAAGATCTTAAATTGCGCCCCTGAAGATATTCCATAACAATAAAGGGGCTAGAATCTTCAACCAAATCGTATGAATACACAGTGACAATGTTGCGCTGCGCCATCTTAGCCAGCAATTTCGCCTCTCTGCGGAAACGCGCCTGGTCTTCACTGTCTAAATGATTTAACTTGAGAAACTTGACTGCTACTTCACGACCAAGCTCTCTATCCAGCGCCTTAAAAACCGTCGCAAAGCCACCTTCACCGAGATGTTGAAGGATCTCATAACGCCCATTTATGATATTTCCTACTTTAATATCGGAATTCATAACCAACTGATCAATTTTGCTTGAGACTTACACTAACGAGCTTTGCTTCGGCTTTACAACAGATTTGAGCGCTTGCAAAATCATAGTGAACTGCGCATCTTCCATCCAATGAGTATTGCTGATTGAAAACGATCTGGCAGCAAAATCTTGCGCGTTAGGACAAGGTTTACGCGAAATGCAGTCATTCAAATACGAATACCCACTCAATTCATTGATGAAAAGGCGAGTCACACCATAGTTTGAGCGCCAGAGCCTGTTCATGATTTCGTCGCGCTGTTCTTCAGTTTCAGCCATTAGCATGAGAAAGGGCCAATTGCCAATGGCACCTTCGCGCTCAGACAGCACTTGCAAACCAAGTTCGGCTTCAATCGATTTCTTGTGCTTGAGAGCACGGCTTCTGGCAGCATCAATAAACGAGGGCAAACGTTTAAAGGCACGCGCTCCAATACGCTGCCTGAACAATCCAAATTCATACGCCGGGATCTCAAAATCAAAGTCCTCACCCACAGCTTTAATCAGGTCGCCCTCGTCGAGAGCCTTGCGACGTGCGTTGCCATAAACAAGAGGCAAAGTTGACGGATTATACAAAAGCATCAATCCAAACAACTCAACAGCACGCAAAAGATTCATCGCAGGCTTTTTGAAGACACGCGTTTTTGCAATCTGCCTTATTTCGCGACGCAACTCATCATCACGAGTTGCTATGATGCCACCGTCATACAACGACAATCCTTTGCCAACGGCCAGACTGAATATAACGATATCCGCATACGCTCCGACCGACTTGCCGTCTAGTCTGGCGCCCAGAGACTGAGCAGAATCTTGAACGACATAAGCTCCCGCGGCTTTCGCAATTGGCAATATTGATTGAATGTCACAAGGCAGACCAGCAATGTCTGTCGGCACCACTGCAGCCACTGTTTCATCACAGAGCTCTTTGAGCACCTCAAGGCTCATCTCAGTGCTGCCAAACTGCGTATCACACAAGAGCACATCAACACCCGCAGCACGGGCAGCAATAGCCACTAAAGGACAAGTGTAAGCTGGAACAATAACCTTGCTTCTGCCTGTTTTTCTCTTGAGTGTTTCAAATGCAATTGATAAACACAATGTGCCTGAACTAAAAATATCAAGCTCAGGAACATCTATGAATTTAGCAAGTGAAGTGGAAAAACCAGCGTCATCATTTCCGGCAAACAAGGCAGCGGAGAAATCTTGCCACTCTAGAGGTAATCCAGCGGTTGGCGGCAGCTCATTCATTTTTGTCTCGCTGCTCGACCCATTTAGAGTCAGACTCAAAAACATTCTTTATTGAGGCGAGAAAAGCTCTCAATATTGGATTGCGAATAAAAACTGCATGCCTGGTCAAAGTAAACTTAGCCCCAAGAGAGGCTTTTACAGCGGGGTCTGTCCAGCCTGCAATATAAGTATGAAGCCCATTCTTTATTGCATATTCAAGGTTGTAGAACCAGCTCAAGAAATAGAGGTTGGCATTTCTTGCGTCTGGATAGACAAAGCCAACATACTTATCAACAAGAGTTTTATTATGTACAAAACAAATGTTATAGCCAATCAGCCGCCCATCGACTTTGTAGCAAAAAACCTTGCCACCACCAGTTTTCGTCTGCAGCAAATCTTTGAAGAAGCCTTTCGTCAAAACATCAAAATGCACTTCACTTTGTTCATACACATGCTCATACATTTTGTATAAAACATCGAGAAACTCCTGGTCAAAGAACTCTTTATCACCACATGCCAGTTCGCTGATTTGTACGTTTGAACTGTCTTTGAGTTTTTTGCGAAATTCTTTGCGCCTTGATTTAGACATGCGCATCAAAAACTCATCTACAGACTTGAAGTCGATTGGCACATAGGCAAGCGCCTGCCCATCTACTGACTGAAAGCCCTGTTCAACGCATTGTCGCAACAGCAATTCTGCCTTTTGATTTTCGTCTGCGCTAAGCAATGGTGATTGCTGAGGAATGTCTTTCACAATGACAAACTGCGAATTACGGCTTACCATCTCTTTTTTAAGAGCAGAGATTATTCCTAAAAAGTCTTTTTTATTTGCGTAGTTTGAATACTCGGTGGCAGTGGTGCCGACGAAAATCGTTGAATAGGTGTGGAAGCACTTCAAAAATGGAAATTTGTGCAGCCACGTGCGAATTTTGGCGGCATCATCTTCCAACGTTGTAAGCAAATCAAAATCGGCGCGAAACGCAGGCGTGAAAGAGTCTTCAAACGGCACCTGCAGCGATTGAAATCCAATCGGCGGATTCTTCAGAAAAATGTCGACAAGATGCGGCGGCTCAACGACATTGAGCAAGTCGTTCGGAGCAACAATTCGATCAGAAACTGACTCACAAACAAGCTGTGATGGCATAAACCGCACCTCGAAGCGTCAATTGTATCACTGACAACCTTGAAGCTCCCCTAGCGGGAGTTAAGGAGACGAATATGAGAACGACTTCAGACAATCGCAAGCGCTGAAGAATGACGAATAACCCGTAAATGCAGATTCCAAAGCATTTGCGCGCTCCCTTCCCAATCAAAGTAATTATTACAAACGCGCATAAAAACCATTGCAGGGGCAACGCCATGTTCAAAAAGCATGAATAGCTCTTAGACAGCTTGCTGGGCGAGGGCTTCGACTAGTTTGTCTAGTTTGGCGCCGCGAGAACCTTTGATTAAGACGCAAGTGTCAGCGTCCATTCGTTTTTTTAGTTCTGATTCGGCAACTTGCATATCCTGGCAATGCAAAACTTCAAATGACGCTCCAGAAGCGCCGGAATAAATGTGTCGTGCGAGACTGCCAACCGTGATTAGCAAATCGATTGGATTTGATTTCAACCAGACACCAAGCTCTTCCAATAAAGCGGGACCTTGCGTGCCTAACTCAAGCAAATCTCCAAGAACAAGAAATTTTTTCGATTGCGGATATGCACCTTTGTCAGCCAAGCCAATCACTGCGGCGCGCACCGATTCTGGATTGGCGTTGTACGACTCATCGATGATAAGCGCACCTTCTGCAGATTTCATTCGATTACCGCGACCACCGATTGCTTTGAAAAACTTGAGACCTTCTGCAATTTCCTCATCGGTCAAACCAAGTTCTCTAGCCGCAATGATAGAACACCAGGCATCTGAAATCAGGGGCAATCCATGTGCTCTCACTTCAAAAACTTGCTCAGAACCAGCAACTCGAAACCTGGTTAAATCAGGATCAGCTGAAACAATCTCAACAGAATTTTCACTGAATATATGCATTTTGCCTTCAAACACCGACTTAGCTCTATTTACGAGATGAGCTTCATCACTGCCTAAAATGGCTACTCCGCGCGTTTTATTCAGTCGCTCGAGCAATTCGCATTTTGCCACCGCAATATTTTCTCTACTGCCAAGCAACTCTATGTGAGCCGTGCCGGCATTAGTGATAATGCCAATATCAGGCAATGCACATTTAGCCAATTGATCTATCTGCTTCAGCCCGCGCATCGCCATTTCAATGACTGCTACTTGAGTGTCATCAGGCATGCCCAACAAAGTCTTTGGCACACCAAACTCATTGTTTTCGTTTTTTGCAGAATAGTGACAACGACGATTTTTGCAAAAAATTGCAGCCGCCATCTCTTTTGTAGTTGTTTTGCCGGAAGAGCCCGTAATGCCTACAACTCGCGGGCTAATTCGTTTGCGCCAATTTCTGGCAAGGGCTAAATAAGCTTCAAGTGTGTCTTCAACAGCAATCAAAGGAAATTGCTGGCTGCCGATAGGGTAATGAGTACGCTCTACAACAATGGCACCAAGCGCACCACTTGCGAAAGCATCTCCTAAAAAATTGTGCCCGTCGAAAGTCTCACCGGCAAAAGCAATGTACCACTGCCCTTCTGCCAACTGACGCGTGTCGCTTACGAGAGGTCCGGCTTCATCGGGCATTATGCCTGACGTCAAGCGTGCCTTACAAACTTCAATAATTTCTTCGCCGGTAAATGTAGCCGTCATTCATGCGCTCCGCAATTGCAAGCACATTGTATCGCAATGCAAAAACGGAGCCCATATTGGACTCCGCGATTAGCTTTAATTATCAACGCTTACTTGGCGTCGCTAGTTTCTTTCTTTTGACCCTCAGCCGGTGGCTGCGGCATTTTGCTCTCTTCAGTCGCCTTCTTTCTTACATTCAATTCTTTTGTAAGCATGCGGCTTGCAAAGTTTGAACGTGTAATCGACTGCTGAGCAGTGGTTTCTGTTTGGGACATAAAGGAATAACCTCTTGTTCATGCCTTTACAAGGCTACTGAGTGTACGCCAGAGAATGCGGACTAACCGCAGATGCCAGGTTGATCTTATGCGAAGCGTCACTTGTTGGCAACCATACAAAGTGACTGTTTAAGCGCAATTAACCCTCATCCAACTGACAAGATCCCCCAGATTGAGCAATCGAGCAAGACCGCAGTTTCACAGTGGATCCTTAAAAACCTGAAAGCAAACGACTTTGTGATCGAACCAGTTCATGATCAAAATTCACCTTCATTGTAATGGCGACGCTTCGCCTCGTCCTGTAACGGCGACGCCATGCGTCGCCCGCTATTTTAGAGCCAAACTGTCTAAGCGAGCACCGCAGCTTAAGTTCCGGGCGACGCATGGGATACTGCTGGCGAACTAAAATGGAGCCGAATCAAGTTCGATGATATGAGCTAAGAGCGTTCCACCTGGGGGCGCAGGCATCCTTGCCTGCTTCTTCGCCAATAGCTTCCCGAAGCAGGCTGGAAGCCTGCGCCCCCAGGGCTGCCGCCCTTCAAGCTAGAGTCCATATTGTGTCGGCTTCGCTAAACATTCGAGTTCGCCAGCAGTATCCATGGCGTCGCGCCGGCAAATTAAATTCGGCGCATGGCGTCGCGCCGGCAAATTGAATTCGGCGGGCGTCGCGCCGGCAGATTGAATTCGACGCATGGCGTCAGCCAGCCCTTCCCCCCGGAGCACACCCCATGCCAGAACAATTCTGTGCCTAATGCTTACAAAATACACAACGCTCGAAGACAAGCACGTATAATTTGGAGCAAAGCAAGCGAGGCTTACGCGCATGTCCGATCATTCCTCAACTACTCTCCTTTCCAGCAAGGGGAGCGAACTTCTCAAACTAGACGGGTTAGACATTTGGCGTCAAAGACGGCATCTGCTTGACACCAAAGATATGAGCCCGGAAGAGCTGGAAGTAGCACTCAAAGCAGCAAAGCTTTGCAAAGAGATGATAGCCAGCGGAGAAGGTCCACAGCCGCTTTTAGCTAACAAAACAATTGCAAACTTATTCTATGAAAATTCAACAAGAACGCGCAGCAGTTTTGAGCTGGCAGCTAAACGGCTAGGCGCCACGGTTATCAACGTAGATATAGCCTCTTCGTCAGTTGCGAAAGGTGAAACCATATCTGATACCGGACGCACACTTACTGCCATGGCTGTTGATGCGCTTGTTCAACGGCACCACTGCTCTGGTTCAGCGTTGCAAATCGCTCGCGAATTCGGCGACCAGGTGCATGTGATAAATGCGGGCGACGGCTGGAACTCGCACCCGACTCAAGCCCTGCTCGATTATTTCACCATGTGGGAAATCAGTGGTCACGTCAAAGGCATGAAGATAGCCATTCTCGGTGATATCACACATAGCCGTGTTGCACGTTCAAACATCTGGCTGCTGAAAACAATGGGTGCCGACATTCAAATCGCCGGACCACCAACACTAATTCCACCGGAATTGAGCAAGCTGGGAGTAAGCATTCACACAAGGCTAGAACCAGCCATTGAAAATGCAGATTTCATCATGGTTCTGCGCCTTCAGCTAGAACGCCAACAGCAGGGATTGATTCCCAGCATCGGTGAATACAAACGATTGTACAGGCTAGACCACGCAAGACTAAAACTAGCCAACGAACACGTCAAAGTGTTTCATCCCGGCCCGATGAACCGTGACATCGAAATCGCACACGCGCTTGCTGATGACATGGAGCGCTCACTGGTGCGCACTCAAGTAGCAAATGGCGTTGCAATGCGAATGGCTGTTCTCTACCTTCTTTTGGCAAACAGGGAGTTTGGACAATGAGCAGGAAAATCCTGATTAAAAATGGTTTGGTAATAGACCCTCTAGCAAAAACCGAAACCAAAGAAGACATAAGAATAGAAGAACACGAAATCATCGAACGCGGCCCTGGACTGAAAGCGCTGCAAGATGAAGAAGTAATTGATGCGCATGGTTGCTGGGTATCACCCGGACTCATCGACATGCACACACACATGCGCGACCTTGGACAGAAAGACAAAGAAGACCTGCATACGGGAACACTGGCCGCAGCTGCAGGGGGATTCACCACAGTCGTAGCAATGGCAAATACAGAACCGGTAATCGACAGCGGTACAAACCTATCGCTCTATCTACAAAAAATTGCCAAAACTGCAGTCGTAGAAGTTTTGCCTGTTGCCAGCGTCACAAAAGGCCTTAAAGGGCAAGAACTCACAAACATGGTTGAGCTTGCCGAGCTAGGTGCCATCGCTTTTTCAGACGACGGCAAACCAGTTCAAAACCTGATTGTACTTCGCCGTGCATTAGAGTACGTCAAACTCACAGGCCGCGTAATAATCAGCCACGCTGAAGACTCAGACCTGGCAGAAGGCGGCGATATTCACGAAGGCGTACTATCGACAACCTTGGGATTGCAGGGCATCACTTATGCGTCTGAAACTGTTGCAGTCGCACGCGAATTAGAAATCGTCAGACTCACTCGCAGCCCCTATCACTTCACTCACATTTCATGCGCACCATCGGTAGAACAAATCAGACGCGCTCAAGCTGAAGGCTTGCCCATCACCGCAGATGTCACGCCGCACCACATCGCACTGACTGTCGATTTGCTCAGCGACTATGACACCAACTTGAAGATGAACCCTCCATTGCGTACTCACGATGATCAAGTTGCACTCATCGAAGGAATAAAAGATGGCACCATCGGCGCTATCGCTTCAGATCACGCGCCTCATACCATGCTCGAAAAATCACGTTCATTTCCAGATGCGCCGTTTGGCATAACAGGGCTAGAAACAGCATTCTCAGTCGCTTTCAGTGCGCTCTATCAAAACAAACACATAAGCAGAATGAAGCTTTACGAACTTTTCACCACTGGCCCCGCAAAAATTCTAGAGCTGCTGCCGCCATCGCTTGAAGTAGGTTCTCGCGCCAATATTTGTATTATCGACCCTGAACACCGCTGGACTTACGACACCAAACAAGGTTTCTCGCGCTCACACAATTCTCCGTGGCACAAGAAAGAACTCTCTGCCAAAGTCATTTGCACAATATACAAAGGCAAAATAGTTTTCAGAGCTCAACCTGTTGCAGGGCGCCACTAAACAGGGTCACAATCAAGGTCTTTTCGTTTCACGCAAACGCGGCAAAACCATATTTTGCCAGACATCTTCCGACGTGTGCAGCAAGAAAGACACATTAGAGATGATGCCTGCTTCTGGGTCTGACTTAGTATCAGACGACAGAAGATCATGCAGATTGATTTTGTTTTGATATCCTTTCGCCACAGCCAGGCTGTACTGAATGCCATGCAGCGCCGCAATGGTGCCCAGAGATTTGCGCAACACATGAATTCGGCAGCTCGGATTTTTTTCAAGCTGCGCGTGCAATGTACCCGGGTCATACAAAGGCTTGTTAGCTGCATCAACGAGCAAAACACCCGGCGCCACCTCGCTGGCAGTGCGGGCTAGATCATGCGAAACTTTGACCGCCTCATCATAAACGAGCACATTTTCCTCAAGCCTTTTAACTGCATTTTCATCACCAGAAACTGCTTTGACCCAATCAGCGAAAAGCTTCTGATAAGCCATTTCACGCTCTTTCGGCCGAGATGAATCATAAGAAGGAATCGAGGCGACACCTTTTGCCAGCAACTGACTAATTGGGGTACCAGTCACTTGCATTTGAGGCTCACCATCCAGCAATGCAGCATCTTCATCAAGCCCATCATATGAAACGCCAACCGCCTTCATCGCCGCAGTCAAACCGTCGGCATCAGGGTCTGCAATAATTGCTACTGCATCACTAAACTCGCCGACGCTAACAAGCGTGCTGCATGCCGGGTGCAAGCGCCTTACTTCAATTAGACAGTTATCTCCAAGCATTTGCTTTAGCTTGGAAGTGCCGGCTACAACTTTCTTTTCTCTATCGTTGCTCGGCTCACCATCAATACCGTGGTGGTCTCTAAACACAACTTTATAGCTTTCAGCCTGAAGTTTTTCCACTGCCTCAACAGTGGCTGAAGTTATAGGCGTATCAATAAACAGCACCCGGTCACTGCTGCCCGAATAATATACGGCAGCATTGCGCACGAATTCCAAAATTGTTTCGACATCAGCCCCAGTGAATGCCTTGATAAACAAGACAGGCACATTTTTGATTTTCAGCGAAATCATAAATTACAACAGTCTAGAAATCAGCTACCCACCCATTTTCCACTATTCCGCCAATCATCGGAAGGTAAACCCGAAATGAAGAACTGAGAAGGAGAGACCCAGAACCCTCCTTCCCAAATTCAGCGCAGCCACGCTGCCGCCTTTGAAATTAATTTAGTCGATAATTATGCGATATCTTTGCTGATCGAGTTGCTGGTCTTTGGGCGGCGCTTTTTCCATATGGCTTGATTTGACAGGCACTGGCGGAACAGGTGGCTCTGGTCGCGGACGATTCGCATCTACCGGCGAAGCAGGCTCCGGCCTCTTAATTTCGGGTAGCTCAATCGGACGGGGAGCTCCACCTACTGGCTTTTGCTGCTGAGTATCAGTACCGCCAGGATTCGGTTTTGGAATCAGAGGTCCATGTATATCTACAGGCGGAAAAGGAGCAGGTGAAGGCAAATCAGATCTGCCGGTGGATTTTTGCTCTCCACTAAGCGGCTTTACCTGGTGCCACGGATCGTTGATATGGAAATTCAAACGAGGAAAGGATACGGCTTGATTGCCACGCTCGACTCCCAAAAGACCCTCTTTGTCTAAACTCACGCGCGACCCGTCGGCAAACGAAATTGTAGTTTCGCCATTTTTATTTGTATTGACTGACTTTACGTCGCCCTTCACGGCATACGAACCATCGGGGTTTACTGTGACTTTGTCACCAGCAGGTGTGTACAGAGTTTCTTTGCCGTCTTCTCTCACCATAATATCGCCTGTTTTCAGAACCTGGGCTCCATCAGGCTTTGAAAGAATGTCCTTTACTTTGTTGAAATTCTCGGATTTTTCAGCAACTGGCACCTTATCCATTGCCTGGCCGATTTTTTTACCCAGATTGTTTCTTTCCGATTCACTCAAATTAGCGGTATCAGCGTTCTTGATGGCATTGGCAATTAAATCGCTGACGCTGCCCCCAGATTTGTTTTGAGCCTTATCTCCAGTGTGCTCAGGAAGCCTGCTTCCGCCGGGCTGCTCTGCACGCAATGCGTCAGTTAGACGTGTTGCTATGCCACCAGCAACGGTGCCCTCTTGCGGCGCCCTCGCCGTATCGCCGCCAGCATTTGAGCTGTCTCTACCCTGACGGCTTAAAGTATTGGATAAGGCACTGTCTCTGTCTTTCAACAGCTCAGCATGAAAGCCTTCAACAGCACTTGCGCTGGGACTTTGCGCATCACTGCGTTCAAAATCTTTGGCTGGTTTTTCATCTGCGTTAGTAAAATTATCTGGCATAACTGGTCCTCCAATCGAATGGGATCAGTCAGCGGCGCACCCCGTCATCTCGCTTTAACAAGCGAGTCGCGCCACCTAAAATTCAAATCCCTCGTTAGTCAAACCAGCGTGCAATCAACCCATTTGAATTGCAGCTCAGAACACTATGATGCAATAAAAAATACGCCAGCTCGATGTGTTCAGATACCAAGTCTTCATGTGCTCAAATACCAAAACAGCCTGCACAAATCAACAGTCAACGCGACCTGTGCGCCAGCTATCAGTCAAAACGTTTGTGCCTGGCAGCAAAGTTATACAAGCAAACAGTAAATCGCGACCCTTGCCACTAAAGCCAAGGGTGAGAAAGTAGTAAAATGTCTAGTCGAAACGATTCTCAAGGACATCGAAATTTTGATGTCGCAGTTAGAAGGCAATGACTTGAGCGATTTTCTAGCCCACATCAAAAAGCAAGTGAAACAGCAGGAAATCTGCCTTCTGTCATTCATCGGCGCTGTCGCATTGCTGAAGTTTCCCTTGCAACATCACATAACTCTGGCTCGCTTTCAGCATTATGGGCTTTGCCTCTACGTTTGGGCTCTTGGGTTTATTCTGCAAACAATTTGGTCGTGGCGATATTTGAGCATCCGCGGGCGCGCCAGCCTGCTCGCCACCGGTTTTTATATCGGCACATTCGCTCTGATTTTTTATGAAAGCCCCTGGCTCGACACACGTATGGCTGTACAAACAGATGAACAAGACATCCTGCGCGTGGTTTATGCACTCACCTGTGCAGTCCTCGGTTTTATCGTTTCGGGGCTATGGCTTGCCTGGGTGATAGAGCGAAAGAAGGCTCCTGAGAAGGAGACAACACCCTGAAGCAGCTTGTTTTGATGGTCGGCATACCCGGCTCTGGCAAAAGCACATTGGCTAAACGGCTGGCAGACAAAGGCTATGCCGTGCTAAACGCCGATACATTTCGCGAACAACTCTGGGGCGACGCCAACGACCAGCGAGAGCCAGACAAGGTTTTCGAGCTGTTCTTCAAAAATATGGACGAGCTTTTAGACGCCGGAAAAGACATTGTTATAGACAACGTCAACAGCAATCCGCGTCACAGAGAGCAAATCATCAATAAGGCAAAGCTTAAAGGTTATACGGACATTCAGTTATGGGTCTTAGATATTCCACTTGAGACTTGTCTTGAGCGCAATCGCAAACGCAATCGCAACGTGCCTGAAGACATAGTGACTAAGATGCATAACACTATAAATGGATTGGGTCGTCCCAAACGTCATGAAGGAAGAATTGTCATCGTGCGCCCAGGGCGCCAGGACTTTGAATTTCGATTTTTCCAGCCGCGTTAGTTGCCGGCGCTGTTGAAGAGTGCGCGGAGCTCAGCAACTGGGTCTACAGCGTCGAAAAACATGCCGGGCATATTGTCTGAATCAGAAGCGTTTTCGGACTCGAACAAGAAGATTTCCGGCAGTTCGCTAACATAGCCGCTTGGAGCTTTAGCGCATTTTGGACTTGTGCTTACAAACTCTACCGAGAACTTTTCTCTTACTGACATTGCTTTAGTAGCCATCTCTCAATCCCCAAACGAACCAAGTGCCTTTCCTTGCTTAAAGATTATTCAGAGGGACTGACATAAATGTGTAAGCTTTGAAGAGAATATTTGGACCATCAACTTTGGGGAGCTCAAAAGTAAGTGAACCGCATCCCAGCATCGGTATGGGTAGCTCTGGCGCTTCTTGCGGCTTCAGTTGAGCCTATTGTTGTCAAATTTGCCTTTCAGGACAACGCTGCCGCACCAGTCCAACTCATTGTCCTGAAAAACGTTATTGGGGCGGCTTTTGTGCTTCCGATATTGCTGCGCTGGAAAGGTGCAAATTGGGCCGGCGTCAAAGAAATGGCGCCAATTGGGCTGCTGCTCTTTGCTACCAACGCACTTACGCTGATTTCTTTGAAAACCCTTTCAGTGGTTCTTCTGATCACAATTGTGACCTGTGTGCCTGCGCTGGTGGGCATTCTGAACAATATTCTCGGTAGAGACTCGCTAAGCCGAAAGTTCTGGATAGGCTTTGTTATGTGCTTCTTGGGTGTTGTTCTGACCCTGGACTACAAAGATATATTCGTGAACGGTGTAGGAGTTGCCTGCGCCTTTGCCGCGGCACTTAGCTCATCCTTTTATAGAGTTCGCATGGAAATCATGTGCGACAAACACAGCGCCATCGTTGCCGCTTCGCTAACCTATTTTGTTCAAGGCGCGGCAAGTCTGCTGCTGCTGCCCTGGGCGTTTCCTATGGCAAATTCGGCTATTTATTTTGGCGCCTGGATTGGATTGTCGGCTGCCTTAGCCAATATCGCTTTTGTTTATGCTCTAAACCTTGTTGGTTCAACCCGAATCTCTGTGCTGACAATGGTTCAGCGCCCCGGTTTGATTATTGCCGCAGCTATCCTTCTGCATGAAAGCGTCACTGCTGTGCAGATCTTGGGCATTGCACTGGTGATGGCGGGCATTCATTACGCTCAGGTCAAAAGAGTTTCACGGCAATCCACAAGCGCAGAAACAGCCGAAAACCAGGCCGCGCCAACATGAGCAGCAAATAGTTGCCGCTACCGCAAACAAAACCCAGGCTCAGAGGCTATCTACGGAATGGACAGCCATGACCACGGAACGCCAGCTTGCATTCTAGTTAGGCCAAGGGAAGCAGGGAGACAATCAATGACAAAAGCCGGAAATATGCATAAAGAAAGGCGAGCGTCGTGAAGACACCCGCCTGAATACCTGTTTGGCTGGCTAGCTAACTAGACAGTGCCTGTGAAAGGCAGAATTCCCAGCGCTCTAGAACGCTTGATAGCAAGCGTGATTGCGCGTTGGTTTTTAGCATTGCAGCCTGTAATACGACGTGGCAAAATTTTGCCGTTTTCAGTGACAAACTTGCGAAGCAGATTTACATCCTTATAGTCGATGTAATCAATTTTGTTAGCAACGATTGGGTCCAGCTTACGTTTGCGTGGTCCACCATCCGAATAATCTCTGGACCGTGCCTTCGTGGGTTTCATCCCGTCCATCTCCTATTTCTCCAAGCAAGTTTTGCCAAATGCCAATCAGGATTGAGTCGCACCGAGAAATAGCTGCTCGGTAACTCTTCCGTATATCTCTCGGACAGATTTTAGCAGTTAGGCAATTGCAACTGTAAGCTCTGGAGGCAAAAAGTTAACGGGGCAGAAACAAGGGCTGTCGACACTTGCTGCCTTAGTTGGCTGCCTGGTGGAGCCCAGAGCGGGGGTGAAGGCGGCAATTGGGATAGCCCAAGAAGACGAATCTGGGGCACTTTTGCCGATTGCAGCCTCATCATCATGTGCTGATTTTGAGCCGAAGCCAAGTGCGAATTGAGCTCCCAACCAGGGCATTCTAAGTAAAAATTTAAACGATGCGATCCCTGCAGACCAAACGAGTCAACGTTTTCAGGCGGTCCTGTCAGGTGGTTCTGTCAGGTGGTTCTCCCAGACAGCTTAGAGACCCAGCTGAGCAGTCGAGTGCATTTTTGATTGAAATGCCATTTCTTGTTGAGCTGCATTCGGTGCGAAATTTTCTGTATTCGCCTTTTCATCGCATGAAGAAGGCAATACACCTGATTCGCGGAAAGCAGCAACTTCTTCGTGGGTCGGAATCAAAATGCTCATACCGCGCTTCAAAGTCATTAAAGGATTGCCTTTGGCGTCGGTCTCAGTGCTGAACTGATTTACTGCCGCAAGCAATTTCCAGGTGTCGACATTTTTCATCGTAGGGTGCTTAAGCGAAATACTCTTCAAAGTCTCACCCAGGCGCACAACGTACTTAATGCGATGTACTGCAACGGTGCTATCAGGGTTGAAGCTGCCCAAAACTTTTTCAACGTTGCCACGACGTGCATCTGGCTCGGCTGCACTATTGTTGCGCAGCCCCTTCATTTCGCTGCTAGCAGGACCATACCAGCGTCTTCCAAAGCGAGCAGCAAGCTCGTCTTCAGCGGACGAATATTTCACACCATTGAAGTCTAGGTGAGCATATTCTTTCTGGGCTCCGGCGTCTTTGAACATTTCGACGTCGTCATCAGTTGGGATCCAAATCATCGCGTTGAGCGGAGGAACAGCGTAAGACTTGCCACCATATGTAGTGACAGGAATAACAGTACGATTAATATGAAAAATGGCATAAGCGGAAGCAGAGTCATTGAGGAAGCTAGCTGCGATTGCAGCCAACGTATCATTTTCTTTGACACGATATTTGACACGCACTTTTTGCTTAGGATCTTTCTTGTCTTTGTCCTGAGGCTTTTCCTTACCCTTTTCTTTGCCTTGCAGCTCTTTCATATCTTTCAGCTTGGTTGAAATGAAAGCAGCAAGCTGCTCTTGATTCATCTGATCGGCTCTTGGGTCTTTCTTTTTCTTGCCGATTTCATCATCTTCACTAGACTTTATTTTCCTATCTTCGGTTTTGCCTTTCTTGCCGCTTGCATCGTCTGCATCGCTGCGCTTTCCCTGTACATCGACTCTTGTGTCGAGGTTGGGCTTATTTGTTTGCACAGCATCCGGCTTTTCTGCCTTGTTTTCTTTTTCGTTAGTCTGTTCTTTCTGCGTCTTAACCTGCTCTTGTTTTTGGGCAGCGTTAGCAGCATCTAGATTTTTCACAATCAAATCAGTTGCAGGCTTGTTTGTATGCACAGAATCAAGCGTTTTTTCAGATATTGTCTTGGAAATTTCGTTTGCTTTGTGTGGGTCTTTTCCAAGCAAATCTTGTTCTTTTACGCGACCCATAAGCTCACGTAAAGCTTCCATTTGACCTGGCTTCAGCACAAGAGTAGTTGGATTGCTGTTTGCTTCAAGATTGCGTTGATTTAGCGAACGTTGTATCTGCAGCGCATTTGCATTGAGATCAGCGTGACCTAATTGATCGAGGCGCTGACCGTTGAAAAGTTCGCGCAACATCAAGCGTGATTGATCTGCAGTTGGTACTCTGTCGAGCTGTTGATCACGTCTGCCCAAGAAATCGAGCAACAAGGTCATCTGGCGATTGCCGCCATCAGCCACTTGCATAATATTTCTACCGAAGTTGGCAGCATCTCTTACAGCAGTCGTAAGGTCTATCGCCCGATTGGGACTGAGTACAGCTCGGTCTGCTTCAAGACCGGGTTTTACAAACGGTTTGGCAGCCAGCTCGGCATTTTGTCCAGAGAATGAACGTTGAATATTCAGCGCTTGATCTGGATTAAGGCGCAAGTTTTGCGTAAGCTGTCCTTGCAATTCAAATTTCTGCGACTCGTTAAGCTGCCTGATGCCGCGTTCGGCGCCAATGTCTTTGAGTCCTGCAATCTGGCTGAAACTAAGACCGCCTGTAAATGAGCGATCACCTCGCCCTCCATCAAATCCCTTTAAAGCATCGAGGCTGTGGCGAACAAAATTGATATCTGGACGAGCATCTAATCTGCCATCAAGACCATTGGTGGGACGCAGCCCAGCATCGGGTCTCACGCCATCTGGTCTTGCTACGTCTGGTCTTAGCCCATCAGGACGAATGCCGTCGGGCCTATTTTGAAACTGTCTCGGTGAGCCATCTAGTCTCCCATCTGGTCCGACTTGCGGTCTGTCAAATCTGGGTCCGTCTGGTCTGAATCCATCTGGTCGACCGTCTTGTCCATGAAATTGTCGATCTGGGCGATCTTGCCTATCTTGCCGTCCGGGGTTATCTTGCCTGCCGTTGAAGTCTGGTCTATTGCCGTTATCTGGTCTGTTTCCGTTATCTGGGCGGTTTACGCCATCTGGTCTATCAGCGCCGCGCCAGGGTCTGTCGCCGCGATTGCCATTGTCTTGATGTCCATCAAAACCAGGAGCCTGTCTGTCTGGTCTGAAAGAACCGTCTGGTCTGACTCCTGCAAGATCTGGCTTGTCAAATCTGTGGCTGAAAGTTTCCGGTCTAAAATCTGCACCCGGTTGCTTTGCGCCATTATCAAATTTGCGGTCTGCGCGATTATATTGTTCGGGCGCGCCGTCATTTTTTTGATTATCAAATCTATGCCCGAAAGTTTCTGGTCTGGGTGAAGGCGTCCCTTCTTTGATTGGAACATCAGACTTGTTTGGATTCTGCGATTTTTGCTGAGATGGGTCAACGTCAGGCTTGCCGGTGTCGAAGCGATGCGATGAAGTTTCTGGTTTACTGCTTTCGTGTCTGTCTATTTTCGGTGGTGTAGCCTGGCGGTCGGCATTGCTGTCTTTCAGCTTCAAGACTTCGCCCGAAGGCTTGCCTTTATCGTCAAGCTTTGCAAGAGTGTTGTCGCCGTTGTGCCTATAACGGTCATACTTTCCATCTTCTCTTGCCAGATAAACAGTGGTTTCACCTGTTTTGGCATCGCGATGCACTGTGGCAGGAAGCTTGTTGCCCTGGGCGTCGGTTAAGTCTTTTGACCCGGCAAAAGCAGTAGGTGTCGTGGCGATGCGATGTTCTGCCGTGGCTGATTTCCTGTCGCTTCCACCCGATGGCAAAGCATAAGTGTCGCCCGCAATTTTGACAGGGCGGTCTTTATCAGTGTTTGCCTCATGAGGTAATTTGGCAAGATTTTCAGTCGCACTAGTGCGATTTAGTGGAATGCTGGCATCGCCTTTGACAGTGTCTTTGTCTGCGCTTACGTTGCGCGAAGAGCTGCTGTCGTTTACACGAGCGAGAGTCAAAGCCTCTGGCTTAGGCTGTTGTTGATGATTTTCAGGTGTCTTATTAATAATGTCAGGCACGCGCACAAAACTCCAGGTTTCAAAAGCATAGCTGCGCTTCCCTAAAGACCCTAAGCGCGGCCAACCAATTCAGACCCTTCAACAACTAGCAAGCCACCTGAAAGAATCAAGCGACAAGAGCAATCTAGTAACCTATAAAAAGATAGTAATGGATCATATAGGAATGGTCAATTTAAAAGAGAGCCTTTTTCGTAGAAATACGAAGCCTTATTTTCCGCTGCTAATCTGCCTTTTGAGCCGTGCCTTTGTTGCTGCTTTTCCTGGCAGCACCACTCACATGACGCTTACGTCGTCTCTCTCTGGCTTTTTCTTTCTCTAAAGCAAGCTCTGCCTCTTTCTTTTCCTTCTCTTTCAATTCTTCTTGAGCCTTGACCCACTCGGGTGGTGGAGGGTCTGCTTCGAGTGTGTAAAATGTCGGCTTGTCCAGCGTGCTGCCGTCAACCCAGGCATTAACAATAGTCCAAGTGCAGACTTCTCCAGCTTTGACTGAGCGAAAATACACTGGAAAAGAGTCATTATCATCTGTCCAAACTTCCCACAAGTCGTCATTTTTACGCCAGAGCCATCGATGATAAGGAAAGCCTTTTGTACTTCCGGTTCCATCGCTTAGCGCCTTTTGCTCCAAAGCATAACGAGCGTTAAGAACGCACGGCATTGCGAAGGGATCTAGCTTATGCATGTCGACCATGTCTTTATCAAAATCTTTAGTGCAAACAGTCTGTTTGTCAAAATCAACAAGTACCTTGACGTTGCCCAGTGCAGGGTCTAAGAGCCTCGCAATACCTTTGCCATTGAAAAAAATGCTGATTTGTTTTCGCTCGCCATTGCTTGAAGCCACATCATAAGCCACTCCTACTGGATGCGCCTCCTTCACATTGAGCACCGCATCTTTGCTTTCTTCTTTTCGCCATAAGCCAGTCAAGCTTGTGCAGGCACTCACTTGAAGAATGACTAAAAGCCAGGCAATGTTTAGCAACTGCTTCATGCTCTCTCCTGTTCATCCATGATAGACCTGACACACTGTTGTGCACACAGGGTTTTTCCGAGTGCTTCAAAAAAGACTGTGTGATAACACATTGCCATTTCACAATAATTTTACTTTTTATCCGTAGTATAAAAGTCTCACACTTACCATTTTGGAAAGCACTCTGCGGCACTACGTCTCACCGCGAGGCTCGCAACGCATTATCAAATTATTTGATGCAGTACCAAATCATGCTGCGCTGCTTTGCCTTGCAATTAATTTCAAGGAGTCATCATGTACATTGAGAAACACAGAGTTACCCGCAATCTGGTGAACCAAAAAATCCTTGCCGGCTGTATGTTTCATAAACTAAATGAACAAAACAATCCATGGCAGGGAAGACAAAAAAGAACAGAAGCAAACCTCCAATACAACGAAGTACTCAACCTCAACGACTCTCGCGCAATTCAGCAAGAATTGATGAGAACAGTAGATACAGTTATCGATGCCTACAGATCTTTTTGCAACACATACAATCAAGATGCAGACCCTCATCAAAAGCTGAGCGTCACCGCACCCTGCCTCTCCACAGAACAAATAGTCGGACAGCGAGGACAAAAAGTAAAACCGTTATTCGTTTATAGAGGTAGAGTTTCATCAAGGCGCTGGAGCCTTGTTGTCGGCAGCTCAGGCTTGCAAATAGAATTTCTTTTGATTCCCACAGCAAAACTTCTCCGCCTTTCATCACAGGAAAAAATTGCAGAGCCCTTCTTTGTATTGAAAGCATATGAACGCGACAATGAAATTTGTTGGCTATTAAAAGACAGTTCAATTACAAAAACACAGATTGCCAATGTTTACCAGGAAGCTTTCCGCGCATTCATAGAGGTTGTATTCACAGACGGTGACGACGAAACAGAACTGTTTTCATTAGAATCACATTTAGAAAGTGAACTCGTAATGGATCAAGATCAAAGCATTAGCAGCTGGATAATAAAAGAAGTGAAAGAAGAACTGAATTGCAACATTGCCTTACCCTCAGAATTGCCGCCAGATGCAGATAGCAAGTCACGAATACGTGCCTTAGCAGCCCAGTGTCCGCTCAGTTCTGAAGAAATAATATCTACTGTGGTCAAACTGAGCAGCCTCATCAAAGCAAACGATCCTGCGCAAGACAGCCCGACCTTAGCTGCCATTGAAACAGCTTCAGCCATAGACACATCAGTCGACGCCACAATCACGGCAAGCGAAGAAAGCAGCGGACTATTTCACTTCATATCTAGAAGCCTTGAAGACTGGATAGAAGAAACAGAAACTCAACTAGCTACAAGCGCAGTGCACGGCTCACAAGTTTTTGAACTTGGACTTTTAGAAGAAGTAGAATTGGAATTAAAGGAAGCACAGCGCCTCAAAATAGTGCTTGAGCGACTGCTCGCTGTTAAATCACAATGCCTGGAATTTCAGTCTGCCGACATGTTTGTACGCATGTGCCAAACAGAAAGTGGCGGCGCAGTTTCCCGGCCAGACCAAACTTTCTATTATTGCGAAGCCGGCCATCAATTGCGCATAGTAACAGAGCAGCTCTTAAATGCGCTGATATCACTGGGCGCAGAAGCATTCAAGCAACTCGACATTGAACGCACAAAGCAAGCAAACCAACATGCACAAACAATCAAAAAACTACAGATTGAAATTGCCGATGCACTACTCGGTTGGACTCAATAAATCGAGTGGCATTACCGAATTCGGCTGCGCCGGCCGACCATTAATGAGCAAAGTCTTGCCATCAAGCGATTTAGACCAGGTCAACTTATTTCTATGGCAGCATCTGTTCGCACGTGATTTGCACGAACAGGATTGTACTCTTGCTCACATAAGATTGGCGGCAACGGAGATTATCTAGATGTTGGACAGAAGTACTGAGGGTCCCAAAACACACACACCATCAATCGCGCATTGCGAAGCCCTGGAACAGCTAAGATCTAAAATTGAAGACGAACTCATGGAAAACGGCGCACTCACCAAAGATCAAAACAAAATAGATAAGGTAATTCGAGACTTGAAAGAGTTTGACAAAAAGCACCCGGAATTCATTTATTGCGGCGACATTTGAAAATAGCACTTGAGCTGTTCGTCCACCCCAAACCGATTGAGTCCGGCATCTTAACGGGTGCCGGACCTGTCATTTTGCCGAGTGCCAAATGGCCATTTATTGAAATCAATTGTTCGAACCTTGCCGACCAAACGGATAAATAACGCCTACAAACAACATCAATCGTTATTATTAATGCCATCACCGCCGGTGCTCTCTCTTTGAAAAACAAATGTAACAGGCAGCGCCGTTCGCTGATTGAATCAGATATTACTTTACGCTGAATGCTCCGCAAATGCATAGATACTTGCAGGTTTTCTTCATTGCTCCGTCTGGATGCAAATGTTTTTCCGTGAAGCACTAACATGCACGCGCCGCCCTAATTCAGTCGCTCCACTGGACTATACTGCCGACATATGCATACAAGTTGAGCCCGCCGCTCTCGCCAAGGGGATCTCGATTAATCGATCGGCCTAATGAGGGACTGTAGGTCCTGTGTGTCGCAAGATTCAACATGCACATACATGCCACCAAAACCTCGGTCAGACGCGAAACTGCCTGTAACAGTAGCTCTGCCGTATGGATCATAAATCATTGAAGCAACTCGAGTGCCACTATTATTGGTGACTCCAGCACCGCCGGAATAAGCTCTTGCTTAATTGATAATCCTAACCAAATAAGCACCTCTTTCTGCAGCCGCTGGGCGTGGTTTTCGCTTCATTCATTTGCGCTCCTCACTTGGAGCAAAGAATCTCCCAATCTATATCTACTCTATAAACTTTTGAGCGGACTTTACACTAACCTATAGAACCTTTTGTCTCAACTCATATTGACACAGAGGGCACATATGGATTTAGAACGCGATTGCATGCACACATGCTGGTTTTGATTCAAGCAATACCCTGTCTCCAATAACTATTGAACGTCCTCATAAATCTGAACATCTTCCTCCGAGCGCACAGTTAGGAAAGCTCTGTTCCGAAGTGGTGCGCAAACGTATCCTTTTTCTTTGGAAACGATGTGACGAGATGAAAAATTGAATGAAATTTTGTAAGCCGGTACGCCTCCCATCGCTGCGAAATGAAACGTCTTTGATTTACCTGGAGCCAAATTCTGTATTTTGTACTCCTGGTTACAGACAAGTAGTTTTCCGTTCAGTACTTTAGATGCGGACGCGTTGAGCACGGATACCGTATTCCTAGAGTAAGAGACCAAATAAAAACAAGTCTTTAACATCCAAAATCCCAAGCAAAGGAGGATAAACGGAGGCAAGAAACAGTCTCTCAATTTCATTAATACGATTTGCATGATCGCAATTGTACATAATGAGAGCCAGCTCCGAAGCAATTTTTACTTAATGGCGGTAGGGATTTCGTGTTTCACTTCTCGGGCCTTCCAGTATTATGTAGTTCTTTTCATTGATTGGTCTACCTTCTTCAAAGGCTTTTCGACCTTCAGTATTGTTCGTCATATCCATGACATTTTCTGAAGCCGGTTCATCCCAGAAATTACCATTGAAAAATTCATAGCCAGTTGAAAGTACTAGGGACCACCCCGATCCTAATTCCTTAGCCATTTGGCAGCTCCACTTGCCATGCCTTCTTGCGTCTTCAACATCATTGTGGTGTCCCTTGTAAATGTCCTGATATTTGTTTCCAATTTCCTCTCCACGGCGACATTGGTTTACCCATAATTGATCGTCGGGACTAACGTTCCGCTTGGAACCACTTGTCATTCCTTGATAATATCGTTCAAGTCCCAATGGGTCAGTGAAGCTAATCGGATCATTTCCGACATAGGCATACAAGTTCAATCCGCCGCTTTCACCAATTGGATCCCTGCTAATCCATCGGCCTAATGAGGAAGTATAGTCCGACTGAGCGACTGAATTAGCGGCGGCGCGTACATGCTAGTACTTCACGGAAAAACATTTCCATCCAGACGGAGCAATAAAGAAAACCTGCAGGTTTCTCTGCGTTTGCGGAGCATTCGGCATAAAGCAATATCTGATTCGATCAGCAAACGTCGCTACCAGTTACAATTTTTCAACGAGAGAACACCGGCGGTGGTGGCATTAATAATAACGAGTGATATTTTTTGTAGGCGCTATGTATGCGTTTGGGCGCGGTGATGTACACGCCTATTAGCCTATTATCACTCATTCTGAAATAGCTTGATTGAATGCAAACTTGCGTATTCTCAATTGTTGTAGGCAAGCTTGTTCTTATTATCAAGCATTTTGCACAAATAGCAGATTGTTCTCGTCGCGCGTGCAAACAATTACAGCAGGAAGAAAATGACAATGAATTCAGAAACAAAAAAACTTGCAAAACAACTTTGACCAGTGAGGCAATCTCGGCACAAACGACGAAGCTACCTGAAATGAGCAGAATATTCTCTGGATTTTGAACTTGTTTCAATTGATTCGCGCCTCGACTAAAACGGATTCAACTCTCAGTGTTGACCTGATTTCAAAACCTTAAGTGTGATGCAGCGCAATATCGATTATTTGTGTTGCGATGGTTTGAGTTTGTCTACTAACCTTTAAGTGAGCTTTTGCATTCAAGAAACTCCCCCATAAAAATACGTCGCTGCGTCGCGAGCTGGCAGGCAAAAAATGATTGAGATTAGTAATCTTGCTCATTTAAGGTAACTTGAGCAATTAGCCAATTTTTTATCGGTTGATTCTCAGCGTTTTTAATGCGTCAGGCAAATCAAAAGACTGCGCAGAAACGAAAACGTGCCAAGCGCTGAGATAGCACCGGCCGCAGTATCACGCTTTTTTCAAGTTTGAGGACTGTTGCTGAAGCCTACGTAAGCTGTTCTCCCCGCTTGTCCACCAGTGCTTTAGATAAAATGTAGCATGAAAGCATAGCAATGCATATGCCAAAGTTTAGGTACGAAAGATATAGACAGAAAAGCGATTTCTTTTTTTGCTTACAGTCAAAGTCCACTAACAGAAAACTGCCATGAAATATGTGCCGACCGGCAAGTTACATCAAATTCTACATTCTCAATCTTTGGAATGGACCCTTTCAATCACCTCAAGTCACTTTTGTATTTTCATGGAATATCATTGTCTCTCATGAGGCGCTCTAGCATTTGGTAGGCTTTGTCACCTTTGCCCTGCCTTCCTTTAGGAGTCTTAGGGCAACTATCATCGCTTTGGAAACCTCTTGATCCCTTCCCAATTGCAAAATTTATTAGATCGATTGCACCGTTCGCGGCCGCTCCGCCTGCCGCTCTACCACCTACCGCACCTGCAACACCTCCTGCATCGGCAGAGGCGAGGATAATTAACGCTTCCCCCGGCCCTGTAACAATGCCGAGAGAAATGCGACCCTAATCCAGAACATCGTCAAGTCAAATTTCTCAACAATAGACTGGAAGCCGATCATGGCAAAACCAAGCGACGCATTTACGCTGCACGCGGTTTCAAATCGATTAAGACAGCCTACGGAACCATCAACGGATTTGAAATTGTGCGCATGTTTAGGAAGGTGCAAATGAGGGACTGGTGCCAATTTCCAGGCGTCAAGGGAGAAGTGGGGCTGGTTGAAAGAATATTCGGAATAGACACCCCAAAGTATGCAGAAGAGTGGTAGAGAATGATAAACGACACTATGTCGACTGCATGAAATTTGAAATGAGCCGAAGAACTCGTTTTTCGAATTTCCTTTGGATTTTTCGAACATATTTGCAACAGAGCCTTTTGCCAGAGCCAAATTTTTGTATGATGGCGGTTAGGTGGCAACTCAAGCCTGGCGATCCTCTATCATAGGATGATGACATAGCGAAAGGGTGCTTTATGCAAATACTCAAACAACGCATTTATTTCGTTTTCATGCTCGTCTTGGCCGCAAACTGGCCGTGTACAGCGGCATTTGCCGATGGCACAATCGAATGCACGCATGATGGTGATGCTTTTTACTCTGCTGACGGTCTGTCAAAAGCAGTTCTTAGCAACAATGGACGGGAATATATAGTTACTAGAAATGACCGAAAACTATACAACATACGAACTTGTGAGCCGTTTACTCAGCCAAAGGGCGAAGGCTGGCCACAGGTACAGTCAGCACGAGACTTAGGATTTAAATCGGGAGAACTTTATGTTTCGAATGATGGAACTATTGTGGTATGGATTCTTCTTCAACGTTTTTTTGGCCACTTAACTCAATTCGATAAAGCGGTTGATTCTGAGCACTTAACCAACCCGAGGCCGAATTACGCGCTCAGGAGCGCGCCAGCTTTAGCGGTGTTTAAGAATGGGCGGCTCTTGAAGTCATATGATTTAGCTAGCCTTTTGGTACATCCACAATTGGTTTCTGAGAGTTCAATCCACACCTGTTGGCGTCCCGAGAAATCCGGAATCCTGAAAGGACCCTTACCGTCGTTATCGGGTGACGGGCGGTATTTTAGTTTTGCTACATTAGGCTTTCGCAAATATGTTGTTGATACTTTGACTGGTAAGATTGTTTCAGCTTTATACAGTAAGCAATGGGATAAAGCTGAGCTTGTTGCGTGGGGAAAACTTATATCAGTTCAGGGACGGAAAGGCTGGTTTATGCTGGAAGACTTCAAGATACTGAAGGGTGACTTCCCAAACCAAAAACTAAGTTTCTACGATTCTACGAAAACGTATCCGCTGAACAGCGTCTCTGATTCTGCTGTGTGGACCGGGGTGCCTTTGAAAAGGAGCGGATCTAGGTTAGTAACCGTCGACTCTTTCTTATCGTTTCCTACTCATGCTGATCCATGGTAAAACCATCACAAAATGAATTTGTATCGCGCGTTATTTTAGTTCGAACGTCCCAATTTATTTCCCTATAAGCCTGTAGTAGCCGGTACTAGCAGTTCGAGGTTGTAGGTCGGGCCTGACCAAATTCTCAACAAAGATGGGTACTTCTTCAGCAGACATGATTTGAGCCCCCGGAGCACTTGGTATGGACTTACCGCCTGCATTCTTATAGGCATGACCTAATTCGTGAGCGAGGGACGCTTCAGGGGACGATGGAACAGTTGCATTGACGTCTCGCAATACTAGCTCCAACTGTGTGTTGAAATTGATAATGGAATTTCTTCCTACTTGCGTAGTGAAATCATGAGTACTTAAATCTGAAACATTGGCAGAGTCTATGGCGACGATATTAACACTCACATCCTCCCTGTCCAATACACTGAATAATTCTGTTAAATAACTGTTGTATTTCGCTCTGTCCCTCAAGCTGTCTAATATCTTTTGAGCATCTTGTCTGACTTTCTCGGTGCAAGCGAACAAATGAATTTTTAATCCCAAAGGATCCGTAAAGCTAACCGGATTTCCGCTGACATATGCATACAAGTTGTGCCCGCCGCTTTCGCCAATTGGATCTCTATTAATCCATCGACCTAAAGTGGGAGCACACGCCCTCAAAGCTGCCAAATTAAGCCCACTGAGCTGACGCCAATACATTCCAGCAAAGCCGAAATCAGGTAGCGCATTTCTCGCTATGGTCAAAAGGATTAGATGCTTGGTGAACCGATGCGAGCCGAGCTTTTGATGATGCAATACACTGTGGTCAATTAATCGGCCGGTTCTCCACTCTGATTCTAATGACACCGTATGCGGTGTCATCAGATACCAATTGTCCTTCGTGGACATATACGCCTGCTCTTCTAGTCTGCAAAGCGATCTTTATTGCGCAAAACTGTTTTCTATTTCAACATGCTCGACTATTTCTATGAGCGTTACTTCAACGCCATTGCCATATACCAATCAGACAATATTGCAGAGATGGTCAAATTCATAAGAATATTTGGTAAAGGTAGCGCAGAAAGCCTAGATCTTGCGAAGATCTCGCTTGCCATGGATGACACGCATTACTTCCACTGTTTCCCAATTTGGCAATCGATAAAAAATGATGTAATCACCCTCCGTGACGGTTCTGTAATTACCGCGCTTTCGTCCAACTTTCGGGAAAAGTATCAAATCGGAAAATCGAGTTGCCAGCCGCTGAACAAACTCAACAGCGGCTTTTGGATTATCTTTTCCTATATATTCTTCGATGTCGCTTAAGTCTTGCTTCGCCAGTGGCATCACTATGAGCTTCACAGCTGGTTATTTCAACCTACTTTCGGCTTTCTGTCTCAATTCTTCCAAAAACACAAAACCATCTATACTTTGACCGGCCGTAGCTTCAGCCTCAGCCACCATTTGCCGTTCCCAAAGGAGCTGGTTAATTTCCTTTGTCAGCTCCTGGAGCTCCTCATCAGAGCATTGATCAAGTAGCTTTTGCAATCGATCGAACGGGGAAAGCCTTTTGGGGGCAGGTTTTGGCTTAGGTTTTGATTGAGTCATGGCACAACACCTCGTATGCTAAGCCTAGCATATATCTACGGCGACGAGAACAGTAAATTATCTCCTTTAGAATTGACTGCCCGCAGAATCGCGCTGATGTTAGTTCATTTACGAAGTTGCACGCGGACAGCATGACAATAATCAAGTCAATGCAATTTCAGATGCAGAAAGCAAATATATTCTAAGTGCAGGGCTCATTAGACAGGGCGCAGTGATCAAAAACGCTTTAAGGACAACCTAGCATAAACCCAAGGAAATTCGTATCCAGAAGTTTTACGCAAGTTAAATGGAGCCGAAAAATTTGTTTGAAGCAACTTGGAATTTATTCAAGCACTCACCGATGTGGAATCGGTCGTACTTCAGTTATAAGAGCGAGTGCTGAAACACTGATGGCTTTGGATGTACGATAACTTTGCGCTTCGAACAACGCTTGCCGGGCGCGGTTATTTGCAGATGATGAAAGATTAGCGACTTCGTTCATATCAAATTAAGCTGATATTTCTTGGTATGGAGAAAGCTGTACTCAGCGTTTTTTGCGCGCGTCTAACTCTTCAATATGTTTTTTGGCAGAGTCAAGAATAGGGCGTTTTAAACCTAGCTTTTGACAAATATCAATTTGTGATTCATACGCTGATTTTGCAAGCTCTAACTCATTCATGGAGACAGCATACTCGGCAACCCTGCTAAAAACCTCGATTGAATTATCGACCTGAACGCTCCCGACATTTAGACCGAGTGTCTTTCCTGCTGAACTGGCTAATTCTCTTCCGTCGTCAGTACCGGTAACAATAGCAAATTTATAAAGCAGCTTTTCATATTCTTTGATCAAATTTCTCGCTTCATCTTTACGCCCAATTCTAAATAGAAAGGCAGCTTTATCTAAGTAAAATTGCCACTTCCAGTTTGTGTCTGAACTCGAGCGCTTCAGACTCAAATCGTACCACTTCAAAGCTTCATCATTCTTGTGTTTGGCTTCCATTATTTTGCCATACAAGCTGCAGTCACCAGACGATGCTCTGAAACCATGAGAGCCAAGCAAAAATGTTGGAATATCCAGACTTGGCACATTGCTTACTTCCATTTCGTAGGCAGAGCGTAAATCATAAGCCTTCTTAATCGCAGCCTCAGCCTCATCTAAGCGCTTCGCCTGCAAATAAAAAGCAGCAAGCCAATAGTCCGCTTCTGCAGCCTCAATGGTCGGCCGACCATCATCTGATTTGCAAATGCTAAGACATTTTTTTAAGTTGTCCTCCACATCCATAGAATAAGCTGGCGAAAGTATTGACCTTTGCAGCCTAGCCTTAAGCAGCCTTGCAGCACATTGCAGCTGCTTGTTCTTGCTTGTGCTTGCTATAATCCGTTCTAAATCAGTTTGCATGCTATGCAAATCTGTAGAACTCAAATTCGCAAATTTTTCACCGTCATCTAGTGTTTCCCTTATTTGGCGTAGCCGCACCAACACCGAACGAGACTTAGGTGCAGACGCAGTGCTTGCTGTAGTTTTCACCAATTTTGTTGGCTCGCTGCTTTTGAAATTCCGAATACAAAGCATGCAAGAAAAAAGCAGAAGGAAGCCGAGGAAAACCCCGCCAAATAGCGCAAATCTTCGTCCACTCCAAATTTGGCCGGACTCTGCAGCGGCACTTTTTGTACCCAGCAGCTCTGCAGCCTCCGCCAAGGCAATCTGCAATTCAGCCATTGACTGAAATCGTTCGTCAGCATCTTTGGCCATGCCACAGTCAATTACTTTTTGCAGCGAAGGGTGAAACTCTTTAATCGTGTCAGCCTCAAGCTTTGGCAATGGGTCATTCAAATGCTTATACAAGACACCCATCGCATTGTCAGCCGAATAAGGTGCACTGCCACTGAGCAACTCGTAAAGAACGGCGGTTAAAGAATAAATATCAGACCGGTGATCTGCAGCTTGTCCTAAACACTGTTCCGGACTCATATAGTTTGCAGTACCAATCAACAATCCGGTTTGAGTGAGTTTTTGCAACTGCTCACCAGAATAAATAAATTTGGCCAAACCAAAATCCAAAATTTTCACAAAGTCAGGATGAGGAGTCGGCAGCAACACAATATTTTCCGGCTTCACATCGCGGTGTACCACGCCATTTTCATGAGCATAGGCTAGTGCCTCGCACGCCTGCGTAATAATGGCAAGCGCTCGTTTTGGAGGCAAAGCTCCCTCTGTAATGATCAAATCTCGCAAACTATGTCCACTAACTAGCTCCATAACCAGGTAGGGAATACCAGAGTTGGAAATTGAAAGCTGATATACAGTCACGATATGTGCGTGATGCAAAAGACTGAGAGCACGGGCCTCCTGAACGAAACGCCCCTCCATTTCTTTATCGCTGTTCAGCTCGATGTGACTCAGTTTCAACGCGACAAGGCGGTCGCAATCTAGCTGTCTTGCTTCATAGACGGAGCCCATCGCTCCCGAGCCTAAATGCCTCAGAATCGCATAACGTTCTGCAAATACGTCCCCTATTTTTGGATTCTTGAACAAAAGACTCACAAATTAATGGAGATACAATGCCTATGATACCAGAACGAGAAGATTCCAGACTTTCGCGAGTCTTTTAGCAAAAGGGAGCGGAGAAATGAAAATTGCGCCGTTTTTAAAAGTCAAAAAGTAGCAAAAAGCACAAAAAAAGGACTAAAAAGGACCAAAAAGCATAAAAAGTCTGAAGAAAGTCTCTTATTTGACCCACGGAAGGAAATCTACCTTCCGTGGGTCTCCGGCATTATAGGCTCGTCGCAGAATGCTGGCACAAGCCAAACAGCAGAGCATTACGTGCAGTGACAAAACTCAGATGGAGTTCACCGAGATCTTTGCACCGCTTTGATCTACCGCCACAAAAACCAGCTTAGCGCTTGTCACAGGAATGACTATTCCGCGCCGCTCCACCTCAGCTTCGACATGCACCGCAATGGAAGTCTGCCCGATGCGAATGACGTTGCCATAGCAAGTCAATATATCATTGACTTCTACCGCCTGGCGAAACTCAATGCCATCCATAAACCGGGTGACGCAAGCTTCCATGCCAGGGTTTTCGCAGCTCTGTTCAGCAAGAAATGCGCCGGCGCCTTCCATGAACGCCATGAGCCGACCGCCGAAAATCTTCCCCATGCCATTTGTTTCATTGGGCATCATCACCTTTTTGAGGCAAATGATACGACCGTCAGCGACCGGCATGTTCATCGCAGGCGGCATCAAGCGCTCTGGCCGACCTGGTATTTGGATGAAGGGACGCAAAGACGAGAGAGAGAATCTGCCTCCGTCTTCGTTTATCGGGGTCGGCTTTCCATTCTTATCGACGGCGACGAAAACCGCAGTGGCTTCTGTCACCTTGTAGAATTGACTTTTACGCAAGACTTCCACTTCGACCTTTACCAGAACCGACGTGCGCCCGATGTTCTCAATATTGCCATAGCAATAGAGCACATCGCCGACACGCACAGCCCTGGGAAACTGCACAGCGTTCATAACGCGGGTTACCATGCCTAGCTCGCGCTGAGGACGCACCCGGCTAGCTACGAGCCCCGCACAAAGGTCTATCTGGCTGAGAATTTCGCCACCGCCGATGATATCACCGCGAATGGCATGACATGGCAGCAATGGCATCTGAATGCCCAGAATACGTTCTGCTTTCATTTTAGTTTGCTCACTTTCTGAAGCTGCTGGACTCGCACACGGCGGTTAAGACCAACTAGCTCCGATGTAATGAACGACGCTGACGAAGAATGCCAGACCAGCCAGCAAACCGATGACGCCGTTGAAGTTGCCCATTCGCTGCATGCGATCCGACAGCTCGTCTTTGACATCGCCGATGCTGTCAAAGAGCCGCCGTAAAATCCATTCATTGATGAACGCCACAACGCCAGTGAGAATGCAGGCGAACAAGAGCGCGAACATCCACTTATCGTTGGAGCCGTTCTTCCAATTTTCGGCGACACAGCTCGACATCATGAAGATGCAGAAAGCAATTCCCGCCATCCAGCCGGCAGCCAAATCAAAGGCTTTGCCGCCGACGAAGAGAAGCCCGAATGTTTCGTGCCAGTGTTCGACGATGCGGCGTCCCTTTGAAGTAACGAGCACTTTGTTGCTCTTTCGCGGCGCGCAGACTGCCACCATAATGGCAAGCACTGTCATAGCGAAAAAGAAGGAGCCGTTCAGCAGCGATTCGATGAACATCTCGATTGTTCTCCCACATTTGAGTGATAGCACTGCGCAGAATCAGATTTTGGTGGCGATCCAGCGCAGCAAAGGAGTGAAGATGACGACGCCGATAATCGCCGTAAGACCAGCGGCTTGAAACAGTTCTTGCATTGTCTGCTCCCCTTTGGCGAGAGTTGTTGAGACTAGATAGAATCTTACGTGGTGGCACCAATGGTGCCACCACAATCATTTTGACTGAGCTGTACTCAGTGCCTCTTTTTGTGCTTTTTCTTTTTGCTCTGCGCAAGCTCATCAGCAGGCGCAAGAACAAAAGCATTGACCGAATTGAGAAGCATCGGGGTCTCGACCCTCGAAGCTGGAGCCTCGACCTCCGGAGCCGGGGCTTCGACCTTCGGAGCCGGAGCTTCGACCTTCGGAGCCGGGGCTTCGACCTTCGGAGCCGGAGCTTCAACCTTCGGAGCCGGAGCTTCGACCTTCGGAGCCGGTGCTTCGACCTTCGGAGCCGGAGCTTCGACCTTCGGAGCCGGAGCTTCGACCTTCGGAGCCGGGGCGTCCTTCCTTAATTGCGGGTGAAGCGCTTCTTCGCGGAGGCGCTTCGCCTCATCTTCGCGCTGAAGAATCGCGTCAACATCTTCGGCCGTTTCCACATTATCGCCACGATCTCCATGCGGCGCAAAGAGCACACCGTTGGCAAAGCCGTGGTTCGCGAGCACGTCAGTCTGCATCAAAGACGAGAGCCAGTGCAAGTCGCCGGTGGCAGACACAACAGAAGTCGCTCCGCTCAACTTGAGGTTGTTGCGGCCGGGATACATGGTTGCAACGTTGTCGATGATGCGCCGCGGACCGGGCAAACCCTGGTCTTCGATTGACGTCGAAACGTCATGCAGCGTTTTCGACTGGTAGAAGTGCACCATCATGTCGCCAGTGACGCGGTCGATCAGACCGATGGCCTTCAGCGAATTCGCTTTCTTGCCTTTCGGCTCAAAAGGAATCATGCCGTAGTCGCCAGTGACGAAGGATTGAAAGTTCGGATAGAGGTTGTCTTCGGGCGAGTTGCTATCCGAAATCTCGAGCAGTTCGCCAGACCATTTGATAGCGAACCAGCTGCTGTTTTCCGCCCATAGCTGAGCATATTGACGCGAAAGCGCGGTTGGATAAAGCGGCACTCCCGGGAATTTTTGCGCCGCCTGACTTGGCGTCATGTCGACAATCAGGCCGGAAGGCGAAACCACCATGACGCCGGAAAAAACCGGAATCATGCCGCCCCAGTGCAGACCGTAGCTCGTATACGGAACGAGCATATAATACTCGCCGTTTACCGTGCGCCCGATAACCGAGGGATGCATTTCGGAAAACTGGTGACGCGCGAAAAAAGCCGATTTCAAAATCTGGCTATGTTCGCCGTAGACGAATTCAATGTCTACCGCTGTCGAGAAACGCCCCTTCTTACCGCCATCAACCAGGATGAAGCCTTCGATGCCCTGGGTGAGATAGGTGCTGAGGTGATTCTCGACGCGCGAAGGAACGCGCTGGCATTCCCAGTAGAGGTGGTTCTTGATGAATATCGGGCGAGGATTCGGCAGGATGTCCGTATACGTCATGCCGTTGCCTTCAACGCAGAAGTCTGTTGCCGTTTGAATCGGCACCAGGCGATGAGAGCCAGGCGTCGACTGAGGCAGCCTGTCGATCTGCGTCACGTTAAAGGCGTTCGCCATCTGATACTTCAAAAACCAGTCCCAATTGTTAGCCACGTAGAACCAGCCGCAGAAAACGAGGCTCACCGCAGTCGTCACGAAGAACGTCTTGTGTGAGCGATGCGGCTTCTCGAACGTGGAGCGATCGAGATAGGCGAAGATTGACAGCCCGAAGCCAATCAGCAGACAAAACGCAGCCGCGGCGGTGCTGTGTGAAGGCAGGAAGAGCGTCGCGCCGATGAACACCATCACCGGGGTTGCTGCCCAATGGTTGCTGTCGTCAGCCTTCGGCGCACGAAGTGTCGCAAAGCCTTCAACGATGATTGAGAACAACGCGAAGACGACAGGCGAGATCTTCACGAAGCTCAAAGCGTAAGGTTGCAGCATCGGAATGATGATCTGCTGAATCGCGCCGTAAGCCCCGAAAAGAATGAAGCCCAGCAGAGCCGGGACGACCAGCGCAACGATCAGGCGCACGCCGATATCGACCCACCGATAAACAGGAAGCTTCATCCCGAAAGGCAGTTCGATTTCGACCGTCTGGTTTTCGCGCCAGCGCAAAAAGACACGCCTTAGCAGCTCAGCGCAGCAAAGAGCCGCAAGACCTGCGGCGCCAAAACCGAAAGCCGAAGGCTCGCCCAGGAAGAGCAAGAACCATGACAGCGACACGCCGATAAGCCACGCAGAGCGATGAGCGTAGTCTTTGAAGTAGAGCAGAAGCGCTCCGGTGATCAATAGAAGAGCCCCATCCCATTCAACGGGAACGTAGCGCGCGACTGTATAGAAGACCGCGGCAATCGCGACGCCCACAGCGGTCTCCTCAATTTTGCGCAAGAATTTTCCCGGAGTTTCCGAGATTCTCTCGCCGATAATTCCCAGCTTTGCCGAGATATTATCGAAAAATGCGGTGAGTTTGTCCCACATATGTGTCCTCTCCATTTTTTTTGGTTACCACCACCACTGGTGGCACCGCAGGATGCGACTTTTTCCTTTTGTCCAACTACTGCTCGATAGACACAGCCTTGTGACTGCGGCATCGCAAGCAGGGTTAGACGATGGGATGGAAGTAGTCGTTATAGAGTCCGAGCACGAAGAGTCCGGCAAAGATAAGCAGAAAAAGCGTGCTCAGACGCGTTTGCGTTTCTACTGCCACGGCTTTTCCGCGCAGCACCTCCAGCCCGATGAAAAGCAGATGGCCGCCGTCGAGCAAAGGCAGTGGCAAAATGTTCAGCACTGCCAAATTGAGGCTGATCACCGCGAGCATATAGAGAAAGTTGGCAATGCCTTGATTGAAGGCAGACGCTCCAACTTTGACGAACGCAACGATGCTATGAACCCCATTGATGCCTGGTTCAGCAGAGCCATTATCTTGCACGTTTGGCGCTGCAGAATTGAAATGCAGAACGCTTAACAAAGCATCGCGCATCTCACCGAGAAGAGCGCAACTTTGTTTCACTGCAGCAAGCAGCGATTCACGGGGCGTCGCCGGCAGAGTCTCATAGCGACCAAGCGAAAAGCCGAGCGGACTTCCCGGAGCAAGGTCAAGGCCTATTTGCAGCTCTGTGCCTTGTCTTTCCACCGTGAGCTTCAGCTCGTTGCTATGCCGAGCGGCAAGCGCCGTGTTTAGTTCTGCACTTGATGCGATAGCCGCTCCGTCAACAGCCTTGAGCAGATCGCCTGGAAGAATTCCGGCCTTGCGGGCGGGCGTATCTCCCGGGTTGAGCTGATAAACCACGGCTGTTTCGTCATGGTAAATCTCTTTGCCGCTCAGTTGATAGCTTGCAGCAAAGAGCAGCACAGCCAGCAGCAAATTCATTGCGGGGCCGGCAGCCAGCACCAGTGCGCGCTTCCACGCAGGCGCCTTTAGCACATCGGCAGCCGTCGGGTCGAATGAAACGTAGCCGCCGAAAAGCCAATATGGCGTAATCTGCACTCGCGTCTGAGCGACTTGCAGCAAGCGATACGAAGTTTTCGAGAAAGGCAAGCCCAGCGAAAACGTTTCGATGCTAAAACCGAGCCATCGCGCGACTGCCCAGTGCGCCAGTTCGTGCACGACTGTGATGCCGAGGCAAACTGCCAGGAGTATCGGCCAGTAAGACAAGGGAAGCACGCTCAGCAGCCATGCGTACAAAATGAGCTGACCGACAGGATGCTCGATTGCATCTTTGACGGCCAGCACAGTGAGCAAGGCGAAGGCGCGGAGCCTGGCGAAGTTTAGAAAGTTCAGCACTTTATTGCTCCTTTCTTGTTGGACGATTCGCCTTTCGTCAATAGAACAGGCTCGGCGAAAACACGACTACACCGCGCACGCCGATTTCTGTTTCAGGCATAAGTTTTCGCGACTGCCTGAACCTTTCTATGTGCCGCCGCAGCCAGAAAGCCCAGAGCGAAAAGCCCGCAAGGACACCGCCCAGATGAATCGCATACGCAGTGCGATCTGGCGCGTCGTCGTGCAGGAAGGGTGACAGTAGCTGCATGGCGAAGATGACCAGCACAACGTGCCAGACTTTCACATCGAAGCTGCGCACCCGCTGAAAAACATAGTCAGGGAAAGCCCAGAGAGCGAGGGCGAGGACGGCAAAGTCGACGCCTGAAAGACCCACCACGCCCAAGTGCGCGTCAGGCATCGCAAAATATTGCGCCAGGCCGGCAACGACGCCGCTAATCAGGTAGAAAGCGACGGTGCGCCCGTGTCCCACTGCCACTTCCAGCAATGTGCCGAAAGCGTAGAGCACAATGGCATTGATGCCAAAGTGAATTATGCTGCTGTGCTGGAACATGTAGCCGACGAAAGTGAATTCCGCCAGCGGCAAATTCCAGTAATTTTGCGTCACTGCATTCGTGATGAACTCGCCCTGCAGCGGCAGTGTGTCTTTGAATGGAACGAGCATCAGGCAGATTGCCAGAGTGTAGAAAGTGACCCAGGGAAAGATGAGTCGCTTTCTCTCGTAATTGGAAGACTGAACCTCCATGTTATTCTCCTTTCGGCAAGAGCCTTTGCAGAAGCCGAGACTTGCCCGAAATTCCGCTGAGGCTCTTGCTTGTTTTATACGGTTAGTTTTGACTGGCGCCTTCCAGCACAAAGTTGCGCAAGGGCAGAGCCGGCCGAACATGAGTCGAATGCGGCAGCGGCTTGGTGCTGTATGGCTTGATCATGCCCAGACCGATGATCGAACCGACGATCAAAAGTGCAAAAGCGCCGCCAATGATTGGCGTTTTGTTTTTCATTTGTTCCTACCTTTCCTATCACAGTTGCCTGATGGCTAGTGCGTTTTGATCACCCAGTCGCCTGGCTCAGTGATAGCCGAGCCAGTTGAAAGGCCACAGATAGGGATAGAGCCTGGTCAGACCAAACCACGCAACGGGCGGCCAAAAGACGATCGGCGTCCAGGGGATGTATTGCGCCGGGGTGTAGTCGACGGTGACCCTGGGCCAATAGCTGAGCGGATTTCTGTAGTTGACCCAGGACATTGTCGCCGAGTAGGGGAAACACCCAAGCGAGGGGTCCCAGGAGGTGGTGTAGCGAGGGATTTTCGTGGACATTTAAATTCCTTTCCGTGCTTGATTGAGCTTCCATATTGATGCGCTGCGAGCGACGATGTCACCCGCAGCGCCATAAATGATGTTGACTGCAGGCATTGCCCGACTTCTAGCCTGATTTCTTCGGCGCATCGCTGGGCATGTCTTCCTGAACACACGGTCGCGTGTGCCATTTTCTGATGATTAGCCCGCAATGCATGCAGTGCTCTTCACCTTCGCGATGAAGGTGCAGGCGAAATCGGCGGCCGCGCTTTGGACGCTGGTCTGACATTTGCAAACTCCATTCGTGGGCGATTTCAGGCGGGGTCGGACAATTGGTCGTTGTGCCGCGTGCGCCACTGCGAATCAGCCAGATAAGCGGCGCGACGCGCAAGACCAATCCAGCCGAGCGGACGATGCGCTTCGATAGTGCGCCAGGGGTCGAACGACAGACGCTCGCCCGAGTCGCGCGGAACAATGAGATCAGGCTGCCGCGGGAAGATCAAACGAGCAACCTGAACAGGCTCGCCCTTCCATTCGATGGTCGTGTCCTCGATGCTCTCGTCGGGCAGCTGAAACTGCACGCAAACTTTCATCGTCATTTCACGACGCTGCAGCTCGCGCTCGACCTTGTGCCGCAGATAATCAGGGTCGCCGAAATCGGGCAAAGGCCAGAGACTGTCGGATTCGTCCGGAACGAGAATGTATTTCACCGCGCGCTGCTCGCCGAAGGCATATGCCGACTGCGAATAATGCGTGCGGCAAATCGGATTGCCGACAATCTGGAAAACCTGTCGCAGGAGCGGCGCGATGACGTGCGGTGTTGCCGCAAGACCAGCCAGAAGACCCTTTTCCTGAACAGTGAGGTAGTCGTCGAGACTGGCGACCTGAAACACAGGACTGTTGGCGGTAAGTATGTTCATGTTGGGGCTGTCTTCGTCGCCGACACGCAACTTCTTTCCAGCCACACCCTCGATTTGCAGCGCCATCGCGCGCACATTCGGGGCGGCGTCGAAAGCGTTGGGGCCGAGCAGCCCGTTGGAGAATCGAACATGGGCCGAATAGAGTTTCGGCGTGGCGAATAGCCCGACCTGAAGCTCTGCCGGAACTGCGATCACTTCAAAGAGCGCCGGCACCAAGAAGCCCTTTTCGTGCACGTCACGGCGAGCAAATTGCCCCTTGCCGAAGCGCGCCTCTTGCTTCTTCAAAATGTTGGCGACAACACGAGCGATGCGCGGGTCGTCGGGCGAAACTTGCGTGTTGAGAGCAGTCATTCTAGATCCTTTCATCGCGTATTTTTCGAAACTTGCAGATTGCGCGCCGGATGCAAACTTGCGTTTGGCAGCCGACGCGCAGGCCATTCATGGCCGCTTAATTTACTCCGCGGGAGCGACCACAACGCTGCCGCCGCCGGCATTCAGCTTCGCCGCATTGTTGCCGACCCAGACGATGGCGTTGCTCACCCAGAGGCTGCCGGCGACGATGGCGAGAACGAAGATGAGGGGCTTGACGAACTTGACCATTTGATTTTCTCCACTTGGGTTTATCCAGCTTTTTGCTGGAGCAGGCTCAATGTCTAAGCACTGCTTGTCGAAAACATTTCTGTTTTCGCGGAGCAATGCTCAGCAAGAATGGTGGCGCGGGCGCCACCACCCAAAGTCACGACAAACAAAGATATCTAGTTCATTCCTTCACTTACTTGTGTTGCAGCAAAAACACTGCGAAATGAGAACACTATGTACTGTTCTCATTTCGCAAAGTTCTAACTTAAGAAAGCATGGTGGCACAGGAGAATTGGCAGGCTCTAAATGAGCCCGCCAATTCTATCGTTCAGCTTCTGCTTAGAAAGTCATATGGGTATGACCCAGCAAAGTCCAGACACGGTCGACGACGCTGATGCTCACCGAGCCGAGAAGGTTCTGAATAGTCGCCGACATGCTCTTGTCCTTGATGCTCATGAAGACGATGTCGCCTTCACGATTGAGCCGAGCCAGATATTCGGCGCTGGTCATGATTTCGTCCACAAGACCATTCTGCGACTCGAAGCACTGCAGCGCCGACCAGGTGTCGCCGTTGCAGACAGAGCGATCTGCCTTGCGATACTTCTGCACCAGGGAAATGAAGAACTCGTGGACCTCGCCCATCTTCCCTTCGACAAACTGAATCTGCTCATCGTCCACCGGGTCGTCGGATGTGACAACACGCTTGCGCTCACCCTTGGTGATCGTGATGGAACGCAGCCCGAGCTTTTTCAGAAGTCCTTCGCGATTGATGAGATGATAAACAACGCCGATGCTGCCCAAGATCGCCTGAGAGCTGGCGACAATGCGCGAAGAAGGCGCAGCCATCATGTAGCCGCCGGAGGCGCCGACAACGTCGATGCAGGAAACAAGCTCGACACCACTGTTGCGCAAGCGCTCCATGTGCGAATACATGAGACCATAATGCGCGACGCTGCCGCCAGGAGATTCGATGAGCACGACGACTTTCGAAATCTTGCCCGGGTTTGACGTGACTTCATCGACGAGTCGACCGAAGTCGCCGGCGCTCGAAGCCATGATGTCGCCTTTGAACTCGAGAACCACTGCTTGGGACTTTGGCGCAGTGCGCAAAAGTCTGCGACGAGAAATTTTCCCGTTGCTTTTTTCGACGATTTGCCGGCGCCGATCGTATTTGGTGTCAGCGTGCACCTGAAAGAGTTTGCCGCGATGGAAAGCAGCAAAAAAGCGCTTGACCAGTCGCTTCATAAGCGGCCAGAGGACAAGCGCGGCGACGAGAATGATCATCAGAGCGCCGTTGTCGGGCGTGCTGGCAACATCATGTGTCATGACTAAACCTCGTGTGCTGGTTGAGCTGAGTATTCTCAGCAGGAGTGCTGGAGCGGCAACAATGATCTGTTGCAACTCCAGCACATGCTTTCTGGAATTTCAAAACTCAGTTGCTCGGCTCGACGCCGAGAACTGAGTAAGCGCGCAGAGCCATGCCGACGACCTCGTTGCTGTCAGCTGCGCCGCGCTTCATTTCTTCAACACCGGCCGCCAGGCTGCCGTTGCTCGACTTTTGATCGCCGTGCTTCAAAATGAAAACGGGATAGGCCAGATTGTTGCACTGCGCTTCGCTCTTGCTGACGTCTCTGATGCAGACGTCCATGTCGTCCTTGTCCCAGCCGGCAGCCAGCTCGGGAAGGTCGCCTGTCTTCGCCACGGCGAAGCGCAATTCGGGCAAGCCTTTCGCTGCAGCCGCCGCCTTGACCTGGGCGAGTTGGCTTGAGCTTTCCGCGCTGTCGAGCGCCTGCCGAGCGTCGCCACACTGCTGCTCATCGCGGCAGAGCACGAGCAAAACGGGGCCCTTGAAGTCGAGAACCTTGCTGTCGAGAGCCTCGGGCGATTTGATGTCGACGGGCTGAGAAAGCGCCGCCGCGGGGAATCCGATCGCCGCCAGCAAGATAGCTATCATGTACTTTTTCATTTCGATTTCCTTTTCCTGTTTGACTTGAATCTTAGCCGCGATCGGGCAAGATGCCGACCAGCTGCCACGACTGCTCGAGCGCAGCTTTGTGCTTGCTGAGTCCGAGGCGGTCGCAGGCAATCAAAGTCTGGCCGGCAAATGAAGCGAAAGTCGGCTTGTGACCGGCATGGTTGCGCGCGTAGAACCAAATTGGCGCGGCGCTTTCCCAGGCATAGCCACCGACGGCAATGCAGAACTCGGCAAATGCGCGGTTCAAAATGCCGTTGTTGATGTGGGCGCCGCCCGTGTCATCGGTTGTTTGCACGTAGCCGCTCATGTGATCAGGCTGCCGATCTTTTCCGATGCGCGGATCGTCGAAGGCGCTGCCGGGGTAGCGCATGTGGCGCAGACCGACACTCTTGATGCCCTCGCGATGAATACCCTTCACGGCAATCCAGTGATATTTGTCCGCCGTGATTTTGTCTGCCCACATTTCAATGAGAGCAGCAAACGCATCGGAAACGTGTTCGTTGAGCGTCGCTGCTTGACCCCATTTGAAGAAGTCGGCCAGATATTCGGTGACGCCATGAGTAAACTCGTGGGCGGCGACGAAACGGTGCACGAAGGAGTTGAAATAAACTCCGTCGCCGCTTCCGTAGGTCATCATGGAGCCGTTCCAAAAGGCGCTATTGAAAGCCGCCGGAGGATCAGCGCGAAAATGCACTCGCGAAACAAGCGGCAATCCCTCGCCGTCGAGCGAGATATGATCGTGCACTGCCGCATAGTAATCGAAGACCAGCCCGGCAAAGTCGTAGCACATATCCACGTCGACGTCGCCACTGTTGCGCGAGCCCTCAATGCGCAGTTGCACTCCTTTCTCGTTGCTCTGGCGTGCGTCCCAGACCTCGCGGTGGAGGCGGTGACGCGCGCTGATGATTCCCGGAAGAAGCAGCTGCTCATTGGGCTTTTTGATTTGCTTTTCACTGAGCAGCCGGGCAGTAGTTTCCTTTGTGCTCAGCATGCTGGCGTGCAGCTTTGGATCTTCGCTGCGAGAGGCTATTTCAGCCAACATATAGCCAGGCACAATGCCGTCTCTGGCGTATTGGGCTTCCATAACAGTTCCTTTCTATTGCTATGATTCCATCTGCGCTGTCTCGCTATCGAGCACTAATGCAGACTGAATTGAGGTCACTGCTGAAACCAACCAGAGCTGGTTAGAGCATCGATGCCGTGCAGCTCGAGCAGTTTATTTACAGTGGCTGCAGCCAGGGCCCTCAGGTCATCTTCCACTGTCTCGACAGTCTCGCTAACAGATACGAATTCATCACCAGCAAGACCCGAAACATGCACGTGAATTCGTTGACTCATTTAATCCTCCTTTCGAGCACTGCTCAGCATCAATAACGTCTGCACTTATGCAGACGGGCGTTAGAGCCTGACTAAAACGCTTTTCGAATGCGGTAAGCAAACCCGCTGCCGGCTCCGAAAAGAACAATCGCCACCATGGCGATATCCCAGCTCTCTTTGATGAGCGCCGTGATACCGCACATGGAGCCGACGACGAGGCTCAAACCCAGGGCGAATAAGAGCCTATACGCATCATCTTCTTCGACGATTTCGCCCAGGTTTCGCGTTTGACGCAAAACAGCAGCAGATACAAGCGCGTAGACGAGAATACCCACAAGCATATGTGCGTAGTTGGATTCGAACTGATTCATTCTTTCTCCTTCGCCGCTGCATCTGGTTCTTATGAGACCAGACTGTGAAGAAACTCAGGCACTACCAATCACGGCGGGAAGACCAGCGCATTATGCGCTTCATCAATCCGCGCGTTTCCAAGCCAAGCTTGCCGGTGATAAGCAAGACTGCAAGAATGGCCAAGACTCCATAGCGAAGAAACAATTTGACAGACTGCCACAAGAGCAGCGCCATCAAAACGAGGAGCAGCTTGACCAAAAGCATGCTTGCCTCCCTTTACTCGGTGATGATTGCGCCGAGGCTCAGTCCAGAAAGATGTCGCGCTGCGGTTCCTTGCTGGGGTCAACCGCCCAATACGCGAAATCGCAATTGCCGACAGAGGCAAGCACTTTCGTGTCAACGAAAAAGTTGCCGTTGCAGTCTCTGGATTTAGCCCTGAGAATCTCATACGCAGCCTCAGCCACCATTCTCGGCCGGAAACTGCGTTGCATAAGCTCGGCGCCGCCGGGGAAGTTTTCGACCGCGGCAGTGGCGATGAGAAATTCCGGCCAGAGCGAATTGACCGCAATGCCAAATTTGCCCAGCTCAGTGGCGAAGCCTCTGGTGAGCATGCTCATGCCATATTTGGAACTGGCATAAGCCGGGTAGGCGCCAAGCCACTTTTCCATGTGGGTAAGCGGGGGCGACATGGTCAGGACGTGCGGGTTGCTGCTCTTGCGCAGATGCGGAATGGCCGCCTGCGTAGTGAACATGGTGCCCCAAACGTTGACCTGTTGCATGAGCTGATAGCGCTTGGGGTCGAGCGACTCGGTGTCGTCCAAGAAGATGGCCGAAGCGTTGTTGACCACAATGTCGATGCCGCCGAATTCGGCGACAGTAGCTGCGATAGCCGCTTGCACCTGCTCGGCAGAGCGCACATCGCAGACAAGAGGCAGGGCTTTGCCACCGAGCGCGCGAATATCGTCGGCAGCCGAATGTATGGTGCCCCGCAGCTTCGGATGCGGCTTGTCAGTCTTTGCCGCGACGGCGATGTTCGCTCCGTCTTCCGCCGCACGATGTGCAATCGCCAAGCCTATGCCGCGCGAAGCGCCGGTGATGAAGAGTGTTTTACCATATAGAGCTCGATTCTTCATTTTGAGTTTCCCTTCTACTTGAGTGGAATTAGAAACTGTCGCGCAAACCTTCGACGATTTCACGCATTTGCATGAGTCCATCGCGGTAAAGCAGCGCAGCTTCGGGGCTGAGCACGCGATGAGTCGAATGAGTCAGCGCGATCAATTTTTTCTGTGCAGTGCTAGTTGCACAGGCTGCGAAATTTTCCCTGCCATGATGGACGGGAATAATTTCGTCATGATCGGCATGCACCACGAGCAACGGATGCCGCCAGCCACGCAAAATCTCAATGGTGCCGAGATGGTTGCGTGGGTGAAGGCAGCCGGGGAAGATGCGCGTCAGCGGCACATGTTCGCGACCGATTTCCGGCAACGATGTGAAGCTGTTGCACAAGACCAGAGCCGCAGGCTGACGCTGCTTGCAAACATAACTTGCGATGCCGCCACCGAGTGATTCGCCGACAATGACGATTTGACTCGGCTTGTACCCGATGACATTAACCGCATAGTCGAAGAAGCTCAGTCCATCGCTGCAGACCGAGTCGATGCTGGCAAGCTCGCCGCCGGTTTCGCCAAAGCCGCGATATTCGCCGATGAGCACCGCATAACCGGCATCGAGCAAACGCGCGATGTCGTCCATGCAGTTTGAAATGCAAGAACCTCGCCCGATGAATCGAATAGCAAGAGTGCTTGCTTTTTGCGTCATCGGGCGATCGGACTTGCCGAAATACCAGGCATTCATCCTGCTGCCGTCTTCGGCTGGAATGCTGAGCTGCAGCTTGTTTTTCCAGTCAAAATTCCGCGTCAGTTCGGGCCTCGAAGCCAAGGACGTAGCGTCGGTGAAGATGCGCCGCCGGTAGTACCATTGCGCAAATCGTGGACTTGCGGCCAGATACAAGAAAAGCAGCGCGAGACTGCTTATGATGAACGGGTTCATTCATTTTCTCCTGTTTACTCCATTCGCCTAGTCCTCTTGCCCGTAGGGGCGACGCATGGAATACTGCTGGCGAACTAAAGTGGAGCCGAATCAAGTTCGATGATATGAGCTAAGA
>CAZJLR010000016.1:0-123373 GCA_964546815.1 uncultured Candidatus Obscuribacterales bacterium
ACTTGATTCGGCTCCATTTTAGTTCGCCAGCAGTATCCATGGTGTCGCCCCTACAGTTAATTGCTGTTCTTCAATATTTCGGTGCTATCGTATTCAGGCATTTCGCCCAGGCTGAATTGATCTTTGCTGAAAGGCTTGTCGGCCATCCAGCTGTTCCGAAATGCGTAAACTGGTGCTTCGAGAAAACTTGTAAAAATAGCAAACGGCAAATAAACGGCGCCCGCTGGCAGCAACAACATTTTGTTATTGCTTTCCCCCACGATTCCTCTTGTACCTGAAGCTTCATCATGTGCAAATCTTCGCAGGAAACAAATAGGTGTGCCGGCAACAAAACCTGCGGGTACACCTAGAACCATAAGTGGTGCGTCTGAACCTTTTGATGAAGTACTTGCTGGCTTGTTTGCAACAGTGTCAGCCATTGCTACTGAAAATGAGCTGAGTGACAATGTTGCTAGAACACCGCAGAAAGTAGTGAAGATTTTGCTTTTCATTTTGTGTCTCTGTCCCAATTCGAAGGTGGAGCTTGTGGTGCCGGCTTTTCTTCTCCCAGGCTAAACTGGGCTTTGCTAAATGGTTCGTCACGATTTTGCCAGCTGTTTTTTACTGATGAAAATGGCGCTTCTAGAATGCCACTTGCTGCAGCCATTGGAAAATAGAAAATTTTGGCTGGAATTTTTACGCGCGCATCATCGCTGTCATGTGTCATTTGTCCAACGCCATACTTTTCTTCATCTATCGGCTTTCGCACGCAACAAACTGGTATGCCGACTATGCTGCCAATGCAAAAGCCAATTGTTTTCTTGGGAAAAGATGACCAGTTTGATGATTGTTTAGCCGAGCTTTTTGCGGCTGTGCTATCCGCCAGGCACGGAGTAAATGTGCTTGCTATGGCAATGTAACTGATGCCTAGTACAAGTATTTTTTTGTTTCTCATTATTTTGAAGATCCGCATCAAGATTTTGCTAGCTTTATCAAGGCAATATCAAGGAAGCTAAAATCGCGCGATGAGGTCGAGTCCGAAAGTAAATTGAAATCGGCGATTTCCGTTGTCGTAAGGTTTTATAACGCTTCCGTTGTGTGTATTGAGTGCACGATCATATCTTATTTCAGGTCTGATTTGCACCAAATTGTTGAACCTATGTGTCCAGTTTAAAGTCCAGGTTGAATACGCAGTTGGAAAACCTGTTCGTTGCCCCTTGTAGTCCATTAAGTAATCGACAGGTCTGATGCAAATATAGTCTTTATCAGTGACTTTGAAAGCGGTGTAATTAACTACACCGACAGCAGGCGCGATGCCGTTGATATAAGTACCCGGGCCTGTAAGTGCATAATATGTGCGGGCCGGACCGTTATTAACTGTGCCACCAGTCAACGCATTGTATTGATAGAGAAAATAACACTCAGTAAAAGTAGCTATCGTGCCTTTCTTGTTAAACCTGTGTGTCCAGGTTGCATTAAACTGCTGCAAGTTATCGTGTGCCGGTGGTTTTAAATTGTTGAATTGATAAGTCGAGCCATCGAAATTTGTATAGCCGGTTGCACCATTCTCAACGCCCTGCTGAATCTGCGTGTTTATAGATTGAATCATTTGCTGCTGTGATAAAACGGCTCTAGCTCCACGAAATCTGCCGTTGTTGATTGAATCGCAGCCAGCATAAATGGAGTCATTATTTGTTTTCGATACCCAGCGAACAAACAATTCACCTGACGGTATTGCTGCCTTGTCCCAGGGAGCGATATCGTTGCCAGCGTGAACGCCACCTGTAATCGCCCAGTTGTCGTTTAGTTTAATTGTGGCAAGCAAACCTGTTTGTGTGTAGCAATCTACAGTAAACATCTGCGAGTGAGTCCACATGAAGTTGTCTGGTGCTAATTGCGCTTCGATGTCTGGCGGTGAAATATATCGCCCAAACTTAAACATCAGCCCTTGAGCAACTTTGGGAACATAAAACATTCCATAAAGTTCAACTGGGTCAAATCCATACAACGAGTTGTGCTGCAGCAGTTGCTTGGTTGCAGGATACCAACCCTGGGCGGTAGTAAAACGATAATCAATGCCGTACAAAATGGAAGAACGAAAACCCCAGTCACAGTGCTCGGTTTGCACCGAATCAGGCACCCGCTCCATGCGCATGATGAGCTGGTCTAGCTCCAGCCGATTTGGCACAATAGCATAGGAGTTTGGAATGTTGGAATATCGCGATGAACTATGATCAATCCCAGGATTTGCCCAGCCATAAATTTTGATTCTATGTTTTTTCAGCGCTGGAATTACTTTGTAAATTTCACGTTCCATCGGAAATTCGGGGTCTGTATCTGGCACGCCAATTGGCAAAGTTCCAGCGCTGCCGGTGTATTCTGTCATAGGAAAAACGGGGTCTAAAGGCGCAGGGTAAGACCGTCTTTTGGGTTCATCACTTGTTTGTACAGGGCTTGTTGGAGCGCTTTGTAATTGTGCTAATTGTTTTTTGTTGAATCGCGCATCGGGATCTTGCAAGATGGCTTGCTGCGGAGTTGTAGCCGTCGGGATCTGAATATCGTCTGCGCTTGGAATGTTATTTGCGGTTTGCGCTGTTTGAGTCGGCTCTTTCTCTCTTGGTTGCGCCGTACTAGTAAAAGGGGGTGGGACTATTGCATTTGAACCGGCGTTTATAATTTTGTAGCGCTTGTGTGCAAGACTCGATAGGCGAGATTGATGGATAAAATGTACAGAGCGTGAGGGTGGATCTGCCGTCTGTGGAACTGTCGCTGGCGTGTCTTGTCTTGTCAAGCTTGCCGGCGTTGTGGTTGCAATGATCGGCGCTTCGTTTTCTTCGGCTTTAGCTTTTGACGCGGCTGCTAGCAATATCACAATGCACAGCAATGCTGGCATCTGGATTACGTTCATTCTGTTGTCCGTCCGTTTTACTAAATTGCAGCCATCAAATCTGGCTATCTCGAAGCCGTGAAACTCAGTTCCATCAACTTTCTGTCAACGAAAGTCTAACATAAATCAAGGCGCTATCAAGACGGACATTCAAAACCAAATTCGTTTTTATGCAAGTGCTGAATTAATCACCAGATCGGGCATCAATATACTTTCTTTATATCCCTACAGGTGAATTTGATGCCGATTTCCTGGAGTTTGAGTTATTACTATTATCAGATAGCTCACGGAGAGTGCTTCGGATGGAAAGCCCAGAGACTTATGCTTTGTGTATGTGCTGCGTTGCCGGTTCGATGGTGGCGATTAAGAGTATTCAGATTGTTCTTAACGACCTTGTTTCGCGTCAACTTCAAAAGCAAGAAAAAACAACTTAGACCAATATCCTTTTATAGATATTGAAGTCATTTCAAAATTTACTCAATTAAAACAGAAGAGCCAAATCAAGCATTTGCGATTTGGCTCTTCTGTTTTAGTGGTGCATTACGTTCTGGATCCAACTACCAGACTCGTGGGCTATGGACCAGCCCCTAGGTGAAACAATCTCTTCGACTCTTCAAATCGTGATTGTGACTCGCCTGATTCATGAGCTCTCCAGTGGTCTATTAGTTTTGCAATCAAGTCGTCTTTTCTCAACCCCAACTCCGACGCTGCTTCGACAATCACATCGAATTCGTCGTCAATCTTGTGTTGCAGATGTTCTGATTTTGATTTTGAACAGGCATTATGCATTTTCTGTACTTCCTCTGAAATCACCAGCTTAATTAGTTATATCTGGATGCAGGTCAACTTGTTGGTAAGGATGCTTTCCTGGGCGTAAGGATTTTCTAAGTGCAGGTTGTGACATCCGCCAATATGAAGCAAACTCAAGTGTCAAGAAAGAATCAAGATGTTTTTGTTTGTTCCTAGCCGTGAATACTCTGAAAAGCGACAGGGAAATGTCTGTAAATGCTTGGCTGCCAGAGCTAGACGGCGGTCGTTCTCTGCCACCTTAGCTGCGGGCTAAAGACTACTGCCAAGCATTATTTTCGAAACTTTTACACCTGCATACGAGATCTTGATAGAGGCATGACCGTCATGGGGCTTTAATTTTGTAATGGAGGTATCAAGATGACTGACTTATTTGCGATAGCAGCACTTGTTCTCATGTTCGTGTCAGCCTTAGGTTTAATGAGGCTTTGCGACTCACTTATGGTTTAGGAAGTTCTTTCAATGGCGTTTATCCAAATCTTAGCTGTGCTTGCTGCGGCGGGCCTAATGGTCTACCTCTTGCTAGCGCTGCTAAAACCAGAAATATTTTCATGAATACCGAATCTATAATACAAATAGTTTTGTTTTTGTTTGCGCTTACAACATTGTCTATACCCCTCGGGCATTACATGGCAAGGGTTTACCAGGGGCAGTCTTGCATTCTCAGCCCGCTTCTGGGGCCAGTCGAAAATCTCATTTATAAGATCTGCGGTGTAAGCGCAGACAAGGAAATGGACTGGAAAGAATATGCAATTTCGATGTTAATGTTTAGCGGAATTGGTCTTGCGTTCCTTTATGCATTGTTGCGATTGCAGAATCTTTTGCCTTTTAACCCTCAGCAATTCGCCGGTGTGTCGCCCGATTGCTCGCTCAATACTGCGATTAGTTTTGTGAGCAATACAAACTGGCAGAGCTATTCAGGCGAAACAACAATGTCTTATGTTTCGCAAATGCTTGGGCTGACTGTGCAGAATTTCGTTTCTGCTGCGGCAGGTATGGCTATGCTTGCTGCACTGATTAGATCTTTCGTAAGGCAAGAGTCAAAGGAAATCGGCAATTTCTGGACAGACCTTGTCAAAAGTACTCTGTACGTGTTGCTGCCGCTTTCTTTAATTCTGAGTTTTACACTTTGCTGGCAAGGAGTTGTGCAAACGTTTTCACCATATGCAAGCTATCAATCATTGCAAAAGGTAGAACAAAGCGATCCATCCGAGGCTAGTAAAGAATCCGCGCCTCAGTTAATTGCTTTAGGACCTGCAGCCTCTCAAATAGCAATCAAACAACTTGGCACCAATGGTGGTGGTTTCTTTAATGTAAATTCAGCCCACCCATTGGAAAATCCCACACCCTTTAGCAATTTTCTAGAATGTCTGGCGATTTTGATTATTCCAGCTGCGCTCTGCCACACATTCGGAAAGATGGTTTCAGACAATCGGCAGGGCTGGGCAATTTTTGTCACGATGATGACAATTTTCGTGGCTTGCTTAGCTGTCTGCTGCGTATTCGAAAGTTCTGTCGGTTCGCAATTCAGCAGTTTGGGAGTCGATGCGTCGCCATTGCATGTTCAGTCCTTCGGCAATATGGAAGGTAAAGAAACTCGTTTTGGCGTTGCTAACTCGGCTTTGTGGGCGACAGTTACGACTGCTGCATCCAACGGTTCTGTGAATTCTATGCATGATTCATTCAATCCGATGGGTGGCTTTGTGCCGATGATAATGATGCAGTTGGGCGAAGTTATCTTCGGAGGCGTTGGCTCTGGATTGTATGGCATGCTTGTTTTCGCCATCATCACAGTGTTTATTGCTGGGTTGATGGTGGGCAGAACGCCGGAATATTTGGGCAAGAAAATTGAAGCATTTGAAATGAAAATGTCATCTCTCGTTATCTTGATTCCCCCAGCCCTGGTGCTCATCGGCACTGCGATTGCTGTTTCTGTAGACGCCGGTCGGTCTAGTGTATTCAATCCTGGCGCGCACGGATTTAGCGAAATTCTCTATGCGTTTTCTTCTGCCGGTAACAATAACGGAAGTGCATTCGCCGGACTCAATGCAAATACTCCGTTCTATAACTACATGCTAGGGCTGTGTATGTTTGGAGCTCGCTTCTGGCTGGCAATTCCTGTACTTGCCATAGCTGGCTCGTTGGTTAGGAAAAAGAAAGTGCCACTCGGTTTGGGCACGATGCCCACGCACAATGCATTGTTCATTGTTCTTCTTACATCTGTAGTCGTTATTTTCGGTGCTTTGACATTCATCCCTGCGCTGGCGCTGGGCCCCATTGTTGAGCAACTGAACATGAGCATGTCCACACACTAAACTTGCGAAGTTATAAAAATGAGCACAAGACCAAAGCCAAAACAATTGTTTGAAACTGCAATCGTAAGGCAAGCACTAATTGATTCAATCTACAAACTTGATCCTCGGGTTCAAGTGCGTAATCCTGTAATGTTTGTAGTGGAAGTAGGCAGCGTTTTTACGACCATTTTGTGGATTCTCAGCTTGACTGGGCAAGCCGAAGCGCCAAGTGGTTTTATTTTTGCAATATCATTATGGCTCTGGTTTACCGCCATTTTCGCTAACTTTTCGGAGGCGATGGCTGAGGGGCGTGGCAAAGCGCAAGCTGAATCATTGAAGCATGCTCGGCAGGAAGTTAGCAGCAAAAAAATGTCCGAACCAAAATATGGTTCAGCATTTGAATTAGTGTCAGGCTCGACTCTTAGAAAAGGTGATTACGTACTTGTCGAAGCCGGCGAAATAATTCCTGGTGATGGAGAAGTAATTGAAGGTGTCGCTTCTGTTGATGAAAGTGCAATTACCGGCGAGAGTGCTCCAGTTGTACGTGAAAGCGGAGGCGATCGCAGCGCGGTGACGGGCGGCACGCGAGTTTTGTCCGACTGGCTTGTGATTCAAATTTGCGCTAACCCTGGCGAGACTTTTCTCGACCGAATGATTTCAATGGTAGAGGGAGCCAAGCGGCAGAAAACTCCAAACGAAATTGCTCTAAACATTTTGCTGGCTGCCTTGACCCTGGTTTTCTTGCTTGTGACTGTTACTTTGAGACCATTCTCCGCTTATAGTGCCAGTGGTCCCGATCAAATTGTTAGCATGACTGTGCTAATCGCTTTGCTGGTTTGTTTGATACCAACCACCATCGGTGGCTTACTTTCTGCCATTGGTATTGCAGGGATGGATCGGCTCATCAAAGCAAACGTTATCGCGATGTCTGGTCGCGCAGTTGAAGCCGCTGGTGATGTTGATGTATTGCTTTTAGACAAAACCGGCACCATTACTCTGGGCAACAGGCAAGCCACGTCATTTATGCCTGCAGCTGGAGTAACTGAGCGAGAGCTCGCCGATGCAGCCCAACTATCGTCTCTTGCAGATGAGACTCCTGAAGGGCGCAGTATTGTGGTGCTTGCAAAAGAAAAATTCAACTTGCGCGAACGCAACTTACTTGCCATCGGCGCTACATTTATTCCATTTACAGCTCAAACCAGAATGAGCGGTGTAGACCTTGGTACAAAGGAAATCCGCAAAGGCTCTTGCGATGCGATTGAGAAGTTCATAACTGCAAGTGGTGCCACTGTTCCTGAGTCTGTCAAAAAGGCTGCAGATGAAATCGCGCGGTCTGGCGGTACACCTCTGGTAGTGGCAGAGGGAAATCGAGCCCTTGGAGTTGTTGAGCTCAAAGACATCGTCAAAGGTGGCATCAAAGAGCGCTTTGCCGAATTGCGCTCAATGGGTATCAAAACTGTAATGATTACCGGTGACAATCCTCTTACTGCTGCGGCTATTGCTGCCGAGGCGGGGGTGGATGATTTCCTGGCAGAGGCAAAACCTGAGGACAAGCTGAAGTTGATTCGAGATTCTCAGCAAGGTGGTCGTCTCGTTGCAATGACAGGTGACGGCACAAATGATGCTCCCGCTCTTGCCCAAGCCGATGTGGCTGTCGCAATGAATACCGGTACCCAGGCGGCCAAAGAAGCCGGCAACATGGTAGACCTCGATTCGAATCCGACTAAATTGATTGAAATAGTCGAAATCGGTAAGCAGCTTTTGATGACACGCGGAGCCTTAACTACTTTCAGCATTGCTAATGATGTAGCCAAATATTTCGCTATCATTCCCGCTGCTTTTGCAACGACATATCCCGTGCTCAATCAACTCAACGTTATGCATCTTGCAAGTCCAAGAAGTGCAATTTTGTCTGCAGTAATTTTCAACGCCGTTATCATCTTGTTTTTACTTCCGCTTGCTTTGCGTGGCGTTAGATATCGTCCGGTCGGCGCCGCCGTCCTGCTGCGGGACAATCTTTTGATTTACGGTTTTGGTGGCTTAATTGTGCCGTTTATTGGCATCAAAGCAATCGATATGCTCCTGGAGGTATTTCACCTTGTTTAATACAGCTACGCCAGCTACTGAGTCTCCACAACTTGAGTTGCGCAACGGGCATTGCCGGCAGTCGATGTCTGCATTGTTGAAGCAAGCAATCATGATCTTTTTGCTGCTGACAGTTCTCACTGGGGTGATTTACCCTGCAGTTGTGACTTGCATGGCGCAGGCGTTATGGCCGCATCAAGCAAATGGAAGTCTTATTGTTGAAAACGGCAAGACTGTAGGCTCTGAATTGCTGGGACAAAATTTTACGGACCCTGCATATTTCTGGTCACGATTATCTGCGACTACGCCACCGTATAATGCGGCTGCCTCGTCTGGTTCTAATTTAGGACCGACAAATAAGGCGCTGTTTGCCAATATGCAGGCTCGAGCTGAGGCTCTGCGAAAAGCAGACCCAGAAAATAAAGCCGCGATTCCGATTGATCTTGTGACAAGTTCGGGCAGCGGTTTAGACCCAGACATTAGCGTTGAATCTGCGAAATATCAAATTACGCGTGTTGCTGCTCAGCGACACCTGAATGCCAATGAAATTGAACAATTGATTATGCAAGTTGCTAAGCCGCGACAATTTGGTGTCTTTGGCGACCCTACAGTCAACGTGCTAAAGCTGAATTTATTGCTTGATAAAATGAGTGCATCGAGGTCTACGGCAAGGTAATCATGGACGAGTCACGCCGCGATCCTAACGCCTTTCTTTCTCTTGTAAAAGAAGAGGGGGCTGATGGTGAAAAGCGGGGCATGTTGAAAATATTTTTCGGCTATGCCGCAGGCGTTGGCAAAACCTACTCTATGCTGGTCGCTGCGCGAAAGCTGAAATCGGACAATGTAGATGTCGTTATTGGTTATATAGAACCGCACGGTCGACCAGAAACAACTGCATTGCTAGAGGGGCTTGAGCAAATTCCTCCTAAGCTAATCGAATACAAAGGCAGCACTTTTAAGGAATTAGACATTGACGCAGTTTTGAAGCGCAAACCCAAACTTATTCTTGTGGATGAGTTAGCGCATACAAACGCAGAGGGAAGTCGGCACGCCAAGCGTTGGCAAGACGTGCAAGAGTTATTAGATGCAGGAATTGACGTGTTTACTACAGTCAATGTTCAGCATCTTGAAACGCTCAATGACAAGGTAAATCAAATTACAAGAGTCGAAGTGCGCGAGCGCGTGCCAGATAGTTTTTTGGAAAAAGCCAATGAGATTGCTCTTGTAGATATTTCGCCAGATGATCTTTTGCAAAGGCTTAAAGAGGGCAAGGTTTATCTCCCCGAGCAAGCACGCACGGCCCTAAACAATTTTTTCCGCAAAGGCAACTTAATCGCATTGCGCGAAATGTCATTGCTCTTTGTGGCAGAAAGAGTCGAAGCACAGATGCAGCGCTATCGACAGGTGCATCGTATTCGCTCTACCTGGCCAGCCTCTGAGAGAATAATCGTTTGCGTAGGACCCAGCCCGTTGTCTATCAGATTGGTTCGTGCGGCTAAGCGCATGGCTACAGCTCTAAAAGCAGAGTGGATTGTGGCTTATGTGGAAACGCCGGCGCAATCTAATATGCGCGAAGAAGATAGAAATCGAATATTAGAAACGCTGCGATTGGCGGCTGAGCTAGGCGGTCAAGTTATAGAATTGCAGGGGCATAGCGTCCCTGAAGAGCTGATAAAATGCGCTCTTCAGTACAACGCTAGCAAAATAGTAATTGGCAAGCCAGCCCGCACTCGACTGCAAGAATTGATAAATGGTTCTGTTGTCGATGAGGTAATTCGCAATAGCGGCGCAATTGATGTTTATGTAATTACCGGCGAAGGCGGCACGCAGCAGGCGCGTCGGTCTGCCAGTGCCAAGAAAAAAACTCCGGTGCGCCAATACATTAGCGCAATGATTATTGTTGTGCTGACTACACTCGTTGCCAGATGTATGTTGCCATATTTTGAACTGGCAAATATCGTCATGATTTATTTGTTGGGAGTGCTCGTCATTTCGCTTCGCTATGGCAGAGGTCCGTCGATACTCTCATCAATTACAAGCGTTGCCGCATTCGATTTCTTTTGTGTGCCTCCCTATCTAACGTTTGCCGTGTCTGACACGCAGTACATCTTCACCTTCATGGTTATGTTGACTGTGGCTCTGGTTATCAGCACACTGACAGTTAGAGTAAAGCAGCAAGCCGAAGCTGCCCGCACGCGAGAGCAGCGCACAGCATTTCTCTATCGAATGAGTCGAGAGTTAGCCTCGACTGAAGACATAATTGATCTGTATAAAATTGGTTTGCGCCACATAAGTGAAGTCTTCGACGCTGAGGCCTCCATTATTATCCCAAACGAAAATGAGCGACCGTCTTCAGTTATGTTGGCACCAGGTCATTATGCGTTGAATTCTGTAGACCTTGCGGTTGCACATTGGGTTATGCATAACCGACAAGTCGCTGGTGCCGGCAGTCAGACTTTGCCTGGCACCCCTGCCCTGTATTTGCCGCTTCTCGGCACAAATAGGAGTCTGGCTGTACTAGCAATCAAGCCGTTTGAGCAATTGAGGTTTAGCAGTCCTGAACAACTGCAACTTTTGCACACATTCGTAAATCAGTTATCTCAAGCTTGCGAAAGGTCTTTGCTTTCAGTGGAAAACGAGAAAGCTCAACTTCAAATGAAAACAGAACAGTTGAGAAGCTCATTGTTGAGTTCTGTTTCCCATGATTTGCGCACTCCTCTTGCGACTATCACTGGTGCCGCCAGCAGTATCATCGAGGCGCCGTCTGCCTCTCTAGACCCCGAGGCATGTCGTGAGCGTGCAACACAAATTTATGAGGAATCTGTCCGCCTCAATAGACTGGTGACAAATTTGCTTGATATGACTCGTCTGCAGTCAGGCACCTTGCAAGTCCGAAAAGAATGGCACCCTGTGGATGACCTTGTCGGCGCGGCACTCAGCTACATGGATGACAAAATGGGGGGACGAACTGTAAAAACGAACATTCCTTCAGACCTGCCACTTGTTCCTGTAGACGATATTTTGATACAGCAGGTTTTTGTAAATCTGCTGGAAAATGCAATCAAATATACACCTGATAAAGCAACTATCGAATTAAATGCCAGATTGGAAGATGAGCAGTTAGTGTTCGATGTGGCTGACAATGGACCTGGAATTCCCGAGGCGCTCAGAAGCCAGGTATTCGAGAAATTCTATCGGCAGGAGGAACAGACAACCTCTGGTGCCGGTCTTGGTCTAGCTATTTGCAAAGGCATAGTTGAAGCTCATTCCGGGAAAATTTGGGTTGAGGAAAACCCCGGTGGTGGCGCGTTGTTTCGATTTACCATTCCGATTGATTCACGAGTGCCCAATATGCCTCCTGAGTTGCCAGGCTTATCCCAGGAAATGCAGAGACTGTCTCCGGAAGTGCAAAGTGTGTCTCCGGAAGCGCAAGTTCTGCCTCAGGCAGTGCAAGGGCAGTCTAAAGATTTGCGTGAGGAAGAAACTGTATGAGCAATGCATCGACCAACTCCGCCACAGTTTTAGTCATCGAAGATGAGGCTCCAATCCGCCGATTTCTAAAGATGACTCTTACAGATCATGGCTTTATTTTCAAAGATGCTCATTCTGGCAAAGATGGTTTGCAGCAGGTGGCATATGATAAACCCGACGTAGTCATCTTAGATCTCGGCTTACCAGATATGGATGGGCTTGAAGTAACCAAACAGCTGCGCGAGTGGACGGCTGTGCCTATCATTGTTTTATCAGCGCGCGGCAACGACAAAGACAAGGTTGATGCGTTAGATGCAGGCGCTGATGATTATTTGACCAAGCCTTTCAGCGTTACCGAATTGCTTGCTCGCATTCGCGTTGCTTTGCGTCATTCAGCGCGGGTAAATCCTGATACTGGTTCTTCCGTGTTCACCACTGGTGATATCAGGGTAGACCTCGTCCGCAGGCAAGTATTTTTGAAGGATGATGAAGTGCACCTGACGCCGATTGAATATAAGTTGCTTGTGGCGATGATTCAGCATGCGGGCAAAGTTTTGACGCACAATCAATTATTGCGCGAAATTTGGGGACTAAGTTATAGCGATGAGAGTCACTACATCAGAGTTTATATGGCTCAATTGCGGCGAAAATTGGAAGCAGACCCCGCGCACCCTCGTCACTTCATGACAGAACCCGGTGTCGGCTATCGCTTGCGGATTGACTGAGCCATTTTATTGCTCCTCGCCCGGCCCAAAGCCCAGTGGCAAAACAAGCTGTGAGCAAATAGCCACCAGTTGGCGCTTCCCAATCTATCATTTCACCTGCGACAAAAATGCCCGGCAAAGTTTTGAGCATAAGATTTTGGTCTAGAGAGTCAAAGCACACACCACCGGCGGTGCTAATTGCTTCTTCAAGTGGGCGAGTAGATTGCACGGTAATCGGCAAAGCCTTGATGTATTTTGCCAGTTTCGTCGCATCGGCAATCTGCTCGCGGCTCAATACTTCGTACAATAGGGCTCGTTTTAAACCATTATTGCCAAGTACGCCTTGCAAGTGCCGAGACATAGAGCGAGACCCGCGATTACGCGCAAGATCGGCTTGAATGCGTTCAACACTGCGCCCGGGAAGTAGGTCGATTGTAAAAGATGCCTTACCGTGCACTTCCAAATATTCACGCAATTGGCGCGAAAAAGAATAAATGAGTCCGCCTTCCAAACCGTGTTCGCTAATTAGCAATTCTCCTTGCTTGCTTTCAGTACGCCCATCTAGAGTCCTAAATGTGAGTGATACTGATTTCAACGGAAAGCCCGCAAATTTCTCGCGTAGATGATCGCTCCACGCTACGTCAAAGCCGCAATTTGCGCTTCGCCACGGCGCAACCTCCACACCACGTTCCTTCAGCCATGGCACCCATGTGCCGGTAGAGCCCAGTTGAGGCCAACTTGCACCACCCAGAGCCAAAATGACCGCGTCTGGCTTTATTGCAAATTCCTCTGTGGTGCTCGCCAAAAGCAAAGCGCCCTCGCCGTTGAAGCCTAGCCAGCGATGATTCATATGAAAGCGCACCCCGGCAGCGCGAAGACGGTGAACCCATGTTCGTAAAAGCGGCGCCGCTTTCATCTCGGTGGGAAATACCCGCCCGGAAGTGCCGACAAATGTCTCGACCCCAAGCCCGTGCACCCACTTGCGCAGCTCATCGGGTGGAAAGCTGTCCAAAAACATTTGCATCTGCCGTTGCTTGTCGCCATAACGTGAACAAAAATCCTTATATGGCTCGCTATGCGTGATGTTTAATCCACCCAACCCCGCGCGTAAAAATTTTCGCCCAAGAGTAGGCATTGCTTCGTAGACATCCACATCGGCGCCTGCTTCGACAAGAACCTCAGCCGCCATAAGTCCTGCCGGACCACCACCAATGATGGACACAGAAGTGCCTGCCAGACAGGAATGGCTCTGTGAGTCTGACGGCTGCGTGTTGTTGCAATGTGGAATAGCCATGCCCATATTTTACTCTTTCAGGTCCCGGTCTAGATGACCACGGGAATTTTAAGTCAAAGCCGAACATTCTGGGCTCAGTTTCTGATAATTTCCTGCTGTCCGTCATCGCGAAATATTAGCTCTTTCAGATTGTGATCTTGTGTTTTCTCGGCGCAGGTTCGACTGACTCATAACGTGGCAGTAAGAGTAAATGACAGATCTGGAAGGAAGGAGCGTACTCATGGATGAAGTAGAGGACAAGGAATTTGTCGACCTGCCGAAACACGCTAAAGAGCGCCTGGTAGAAATGCGCGGGCGCGACGAAGAACATCGTTTATTCACTAGCGACCTTTCGACAAGCGAATTCTTGTTAGTTAAGGAGGCAGGCTTTGATCCTATCGGTCTTGTAGTAGGAAGTTCCATCTATCACGTAGGGTTTCAGCAATCTGCATGGTTCAAAAACCAGGAGATGACTGTGCTCACGCAAGCCATGTACCATGCCCGCGAGCTTGCGATGGCGCGCATGGAGGAAGAGGCTCATGCACTGGGCGCGGATGGCATAGTCGGTGTGCGCCTGGACGTCAACCACAAAGAGTGGGGCACGCATATTGCCGAATTCGTGGCGATGGGCACAGCGGTTGTGCATCGCAATGATCCACATCGATTTAAGAACAAACACGGCAAACCATTCACTTCAGATTTGAGCGGGCAAGATTTCTACATTCTTTTGCGCTCTGGTTATCGCCCGCTGGGCATGGTGATGGGAAACTGTGTCTATCATATTGCGTTGCAAACATTTAGCAATTTCGTGCGCAACTTCACTCAAAATACTGAGCTGACTCAATATACACAGGCTCTTTATGATAGCCGTGAATTGGCAATGGAGCGAATGCAGCACGAAGCTGAACAGCTCGGTGCGAAAGGTATTGTGGGCGCCAATGTGCATGAGCGCACACATGCCTGGGGCGCGCACGTTGTTGAATTTTTTGCAATGGGAACAGCTGTCGAAGAATTGAGCAAAACACACGTAATCGACCCACCACTTCTGGTGCTTCCTCTGGTTGATTGAATGCCATAACAGTTGCCTGAACAAAATAATTTTCGGAGGAAGAATCACTTAATGGGGATTCTAGATTTATTTCAAAATGGACCATACATGCAAAATCCCCGACCACTGAAAAATGTGGACTGGAATGTCTTTAAACTTGCGACATATCAAATTGTTCCAAGTGAGCATGGTGTGCCCATGGTGCGTCTTGAGCTTGTTTTTCGCAGACCGAACAGCCAGTTATTTACACTTGCACGTGGTTGGACCTTTCCAAGTTCGACAATTAATCCAGACATGACTATGGCGGTATTGCTCGACAAGAGTGGCTCTATGTCTGGAACGTTTTCTGAGGGGCACGCCTATAATTGCTGCTGGAACATTCTTAACCATCTGCAATCGGCAGACCAAAGCCTTGGGTATGATCTGGTTTTCTATTCCGATCAAATTTTCGATGCAGGTCATGTAAACAGTCAGCCAAATTTGAACTCAATTATAAGGCGTACGCGTCCAAGTGGTGGCACACTTGTTACCGAAGCGCTCAAACAAACAATAAAAACCCATCACAAAAAACGCGGCTTGTATGTTCTTGTAATTACAGACGGAGAGTTTCAAGATAAGCAACGAGTTCAAGAATACATAACTCAAAGCATTTTGCCGCAATTAACTCTCGAAAATCCTTATGCCTATCGATTGCATTTTGTTGGAGCCGGAGAAGGTGCCGACGAGCGCTTCTTGCATCAGTTAGAAGCTGTTTGCTCGGGGCAGGGTTTTCAACTTGTCACCAGCCATCATCACGCGCATCTCAGTCACAGCCACGAAGGAATGCTTGACGAAATCGATAGAGCTTATTTAGGACCAGGTTGGGATTTTGAAATTGCAGAAAATGGATTTTTAGATGATACGGCAGATTCCGAAAGTACTGTTTTGAGAGTTGGCAATGTTGTCACTCGCGAATGGAGCGACGGTCCGATTGGCCGCTTTCACTTTCTACCTCGCCACATGGTTGTGGGGCTCGAGTACAAGCCGACGCACCCCGGCACCCTTCCCGTTCAGCTCAGGTTTCGTGATGCGTTTGATAGAGACAGACTGCACGAATTCGTGTTTAATGTGCCGTTGCCAAAACAGGATGAAGTAGATACGTTCGCGCACAAGTTTGTTTGGCCTGTATTGCGCCAGCTCCAGGGCGGTGACTCTGATGCTAACCTTGCTCTTGAGAAAGAAGCTCAGCGAGTTCACGAAGAGGAAATTATTCGTCAAGCGAAAGATCTAGAGTCGCTTTCTCGTGGTGGCATTCCAGTTTCAGCGCAAGAGCGATTGAAAGAGTTGCTTGCTGATAAAGAGCATTTGTTTACGAGCAATCTCTCTCCTGCAGAGCTGGGACTCATGCGAAGCAAAGGATATAAAGCCAGAGGCATCGTAACTGGCAGCGCGATTTATCATATCGGCGCTGCTTTTGCGTCAGTCACTGACTGTGAAGTGAGGCAGCTTACCGAGGCATACGACCGTGCGACCGAACTCGCAGTCAAGCGCATGGCAGAAGAGTTGCGAATAATTGGTGCACACGGCGTCATAGGTGTGCGTCTGAAACTTTCTCGGCATGAGTGGGGCGAAAAAACAATTGAAGTGCAGGCTGTTGGAACTGCAATCGAAGCACCGGGACCAGCGCCCGCTACACCCTGGTTGTCTGATTTGTCAGGGCAGGAATGGTGGGCTCTGCATCGAGCCGGTTATGATCCGGTTGGTCTAGTTTGGGGGCATTGCAGTTGGTTTATTCTCACCAGTGATAAAGACCAGCAAATATGCAGGTCCTGGAAGAATCAGGAACTTACTCATTGGAGCGATGCTTTTAGTCAGGCCAGGCATCTTGCTTTAGACCATGTGAAACGCAGAGCAAAGGAAAGCAATGGAACCGGTATCACTGGCGTAAAACTAGAACGTCGCTTAACTGAAGTAGAAATCGCCAGACCTGCCGGCTCATGGGATTCAATGTATGGCTACAAGCATCACAACCTTCTGGTTAGCATAATCGGCACTTCCATTCGACCTCGCAAAGACGCTGCAACTAAGATGCAGGGTACTTCGCATGTACTCTCGCTCAGAGACGGTCGTTTGCGTCCTGCAATATTGAAGCAAGAAGCCGATTTCCAAATGCTAGAAACGTAAACTGTAGGGGCGACGCATGGCGTCGCCCCTACAAAAGCTATTTTTTCTCTGGAAATGGGTTTGTCATGTGAATTTCGGCCGGTGGACTGGCGCTCAGATGTGATTGTGGTCTTTCGAATTTAATTGGTTGTTGTCCATGATAATGATGGTGCTCAATTGCCCATGCTTGTTCAGGATAAATGTGGTTGTCCATAATTGATTGGTATAGTGACGATTCAACTTGGTTTGGTGGAACCACATGTGATTTTTCGTTGGCTTCAAATGTCATTTTGTTTTCTCCTGGTCAAGTCGGCTGCATTGCCGGGGTTTATGAGTAAGAGATTATAATTTCGAATGAGAATAAATCCGGACGAATTTGTGTCAATTCTGTGACAAGCATTTCCGGTATTGCTTCCTGACTATTTTCACCATGCAGCTCAGAGTGTTGGGAAACTCCGCGGGTATCGCCGCGCAAAATTTGCTAACCTTGTGCAGAAACCAATCGGCTTGAACCTACATGTTGAAAATAAGATTTCCAAAAAAACATAGCGCCTTAATTATTTGCACTTTCCTTTTATCGCTTCCATCTTATGCAAAGCAAGTTCAGCAAAAGGAAATGACGCGCATTGGTGATGAGGTAGTCAGCGTTGACACGGGAAAGATATTTCTCAAAGCGCAAGAATGCATAGATAGTAAGCAATTTGACCAGGCCGCAGAATTGCTCAAGCAGTTTCTCAATAGTTATCCAAAGAGTGCAGCTGCGCATTATAAATATGGTTTTGTTTTATTGCAGCAAGACAAAAACGCAGAGGCACTCGAGCAAGCGAAATTATGCACAGGCATCAATGCTAATTTATTTGCCGGATGGGCTTTGCTCGGCGAAGCCGCTGCAAACTTGAAACAGAATCAACAGGCAAAAGAGGCTTATGAAAAAGCTCTGGCGATTCAAGCTAGCGGTGAAAATGCTGATATCATTCGCGAACATCTGTCCGATTTGAACAAGCCTGCGGAAGGCAGCCCCGCAGAGATGGTTGAAGATCCTGAACTTGTCCGCCAAAACCAAGTTATCGTAAAGACAAATCGTGCTGTTTCGATCTGCAATACAGCAAGTGAATTACTGAAGCAAAAGCAATTTGAGCAAAGCCTTGCAAAATGCCGTGAAGCTTATGCGATTGCGCCAGATGTCGATTCTGTCAAGGAAACATTCGTGGCGGTGTTGAATGATTACGCTTCTGATTGCGTGCAAAAGGAAAACCTTACCCTGGCTGAATCTTTGATTAAAGAAGCCGTCAATTTGCAAGCTAAGGGCGGGATATCTGCCGCCAGTTCATTGACCACGTTAAGGAATTATTCCGCTCTTTTGAAATTTCTTGGTCGCGATGAAGAGGCCAAGCAAGTTGAAGCTCAAATGAAATTGCTAAAGTGAAAAGGTTATAGCATGAGCATTTCTTTGAACAAGGGTGAAATCTATGACGACAAATTCAAGATAGAGGAAATTCTTGGAAGCGGTGGCAACGGAACTGTATATAAAGCCTTTCAAATTGATGCTGCTCGCTTTGTAGCTCTGAAGATACTTCATCACGAGACAGCTAAAGATGAAGAGTACGTGGCACGATTTTTGCAAGAAGCTCGGGCTTTGAGTAAGCTTTCCCACCCCAACATTGTCACCGTTTATCATCTTGGATCTTCTGATTCGCATTCTATCTATCTAGCAATGGAATTGATAAAGGGTGAGAGCATTAGAGCTGTTTTGAATTCACGAAATTCCTTGCCGGTGTCGGAATCGCTTTTGATAATCCGTGATGCTGCTAGAGCGATGGCTTACGTTCACAGTTGCGGCATTGTTCATCGTGACATAAAACCAGAGAACATTTTGCTAACAAATGAACCCATTCATAATACCGTCAAATTGGTCGACTTCGGATTGGCCAAACTTAGCAATCAAGGCGAACAGAAATTAACAAGCACTGGTCAATTGGTTGGCACAGTCAAATACATGAGCCCAGAGCAATGCCGGGGGCAAGCTGTCGACTTCCGCACTGATATTTATTCACTCACAAGCTGTTTGTACGAAATGATTGTGGGTAAGCCAGCTTTTGATGCGGACACCGCCATCGGTATCATGTATAAGCAAATGAATAATGAGGTGCCGAAAATAGATTCAAGCGGAGTAGATCAATTCCATCCTAGCCTAAACGAAATCATCGCAAAAGGATTGGCTAAAGAACCTGAGCAAAGATTTTCTAGCATGGATGAAATGGCTACTCAAATCGATTTAACGATCAGTCTTTTGAATGCTGCAACCCCTAGTAAGGAAGCAAATAATACTAAGGTACGACAAGTCGCATTTATTTTGGTTCCTTTAGGTCTCTTGTTGATTGGCGCTTTTACCATAATGCAAATGAAGACTAAAATGAAGGGAAGTCAGCAGTCCCTGTCGCGATTCTCTGCAGAAGAATCAAGCAAAGAAAAGCAATTTGAGCGCAACTACAAACGCACTCTTGCTAGAATCGAAAAAGTTTATGGCTCTGATGAGATAGCCCTTGCTCAGCATCTTGATGATTTTGCTGAAGAACTAAAACTTCAAAGAAGGTTTCGAGAGGCAGTGCCTGTATACAAGCGTTTATTGACTATCGAAGAGGGCTCAAGCAAGTTTACAAAAGCGCAAGTCTTCCGCAACATGGGTCAGTTGGCAAAATGCTATAGGCAGGAATATGATCTCGAAGAAGCAAAATTGCTCTTAAAGCGATTGCAAACTATTCAGGAACCAACTGACAGTGCCGCGCTTTTGTACTTGTCGGCGACTTTGACTGTTCTTGGTGATTGCTATAGAGAGTCTGAATTATTCAACGATGCCATTCCTATTTACAAAAAATCTTTGGATTACAGAGCCAAGGCAGGTGAGAGCGATGATTCAGATAGAGCATGGACTGTAATGGCTCTTGCTCTTTGTTTTGACAATTTAGGGAGATACAAAGAAGCCGCACCTCTTTACCAATTGGCGGTGCAATTGCGGCAAAAGATGTTGGAAGAAACTGATGTGAATTTAGACTTTAGCATCGATAGGCTGGCATTATGCTATGAGAATCTAAATCGATTCAAGGATGCGGAAGTGTTGTATAAGAAACTCTTGCAATTAAGAAAGAAGGCACCCCACTTAGACTCTTCATTAATCGGCAAAAGCCAATGCGAGTTAGCAGAGTGCTATCTTCAACAAGGATTGAATCGAGCGGCGGAGCCATTATTTGCCGAGGGGTGGCCGAAAATCGAATCTGTGGATTATTCAATCATCAATTTACTTGCACGTATTTGCGAGTGCTATGCAAAGCAAGGTAATTTTGTTGCAAGCGAGACTTGGGCTAAGCGAATGTCGGAAAGTCAACAACAGCTTAGGGCTTCTAATCCTTCTCAAGCATCAGGTACCAATCGCATTGTGCAAAAAACTCAGCAATTTCTAGCTGACTGCTATCGGAAAAAAACAAAGTGAACTCAAAGAAACTAGCGCACGAATGTTGCAGCAGGCAAGACATAGTTAACCGGATCTGACTGTTGTGAATGGTCGTTGGAAGTCTTTAGTTTTGCGCGTGGTGGTTCTCCGTATCCTAGCCAATGTTCTTGCATACCGTAATTGGCATAGCGCCCGAGACCGTATGCAATGCCCATCGCTATGGCTTTAGTACGGGCATCTCCAGGTATACTGGCAGCCAGAGGCAGGAGCGCTCCGTCAAAAAGGTTGGGATGCAAGAGTGAACTCTTTTCTCCCAGCAGTGGCTTCATAGCCATTTCTAAGCCCATGCTGGCAATAGCCACACCGCCTGCTAATGCAAAGCCTTTCATGGCGGCTTGTTTGAACTCTGGAACTTCGATGCACTCATCTCCTATTTCAAAAAGTGTATAAGCGAAAGCTCCGGAGGCCGCACCCATCAGAAAATTTCCATAGGGAAACTGAAATGGCGGATTTTCAGATTTCAAATTCGAATCGATAGTCAGTTTAGGCAGAGTCGAAGGTGGCGTCGTATCGGTCGTCGTTCCAGTCTCGTTCGTGCTGAGCCTGGCGCCGACATCAGAGCCGGGATTGCTTGAAGCAACGTGCAGACGCTCCGACAGCTTGTCGTAATTGCTGTGGTCCTTGGCTTGCAATTGCTCGCGAAAAATATCAGCCATGATTTTGTCTCCCTAATTCTATTTCGAATCTATGCAGCTTTGATAAAGAGTTTAAGAGGCGCGCCAAAAGAGCGATATGCCTGAGCTTGCACAATTCAGGGAGGGAATCTACATCACGAGTTTAGCCTTTGTGTTTTTGTTTATGCGCGAACTTTGGACAATTCTTCGTCCAAAACATCAAGTCCTGCCGGCCAAGCGAACGCCGATCATTTAGTGAATTGTCGCCCGTTTGCCTTTGTTTTCCCGGTAACGTACAATGTATAAAGCAGATTAAGGAAAATCAGAGGATGGGTTTAGCCAATCACTTTGGGGATCAAGCTTACCAGTGTAAGAGCTGTGGGCACAAGATGGCACTCTATGCTCCTTGTTGTCCGGTGTGCCTAAACAAAACCCTTGCCCCCATAAAAACCGATAAGGTTCCGGAAGGCTATCGAGCCAATAATGTAGAGACAAGTGATACAAGTAAACCTGCCTCTCCTATTGCTCCTATAGTAGGGTTGCTGATTATTCTTGCTATTGGCATTACCGCCTCTTATATTTTTGCGCCGCCTAAGACAGAATCAACAATCAGGCCAGATCCCGCCGCAGCCGTGGAGTCGACACCGAAGGCACAGCCAGTACGTGTCTCTAATTATCAGTCCAACAAGCACAACAAGCATCCTAACACCCGCCCTGTAGTTGCAAAGACTCATGCGGCGTCGACTGCAAGCTTTTCGGCTCCAAAACCGGTGACGAAAATGAAACTATGGGAAGCAAGCAGTGATGATGAGGGCGGAAGTCCCTAGCGACCACCTAATCAGGTGAGCTTGCCTAAAAGTCAGGTCCCTTTGGGTTTTTGATTTTGGCTATACGTGCTTCAACGGACTCAGCTTCCTTTTTTAAGCCCATCATTTGCAAGACTCCAGCATATTGTTCCAGCGCTTTCAACGTCTCGGTGCTCTCGGGTCCAAAATTCTTCTCGTCTGCAGCGATGATTTGGCTGCACGTTTTAGCAGCTTTATCCCAGTCTAGATGTCTCTGGTAGTAATTGTTCAGAACATCTAAAACAGACACCAATTCCTTTGAGTCCTTGCCGAATTTCGCAGTGGCAATCTTTGCGGCGCGTTTGAGATATTCTTCGGGCATCTGGTCTTCTTGCAGATAAGGTCTGCCGTTTTGACCAATCTTCCCTAGCGCGACTAAGATTGGTATCAGTTTATCGCTATCTGGGCCCGATTTTTTCTCCAGCAATGCAAGCACTTTGGAATAACAGGTGGTCGCCTTTGCGAACTGACCCCAGCTATTGTATAGATTAGCGAGGCATGCCAATGCCGAGGCATATTCGTCGCTTGCCGCACCGAACTGTGTTTTTGCGTGCGTCGCTATGCGCTGATAAAGAAGCTCTGCATCAGAGTATTGCTCCTTAGTTCTTTCCAGGTCAGCAAGTTCCTTCGCATGTTCTAGTACGGAATTATCTTCTAACCCTAACACCACGTCCGCAAGAGCCTGTGCCTTCTTCAACTTTTCGATAGCCAGCGCCGGCTGCTCTTGTAATAAGAATAAGCGCCCATATCTATTAAATGTCACAATCTGCAGCATCGGTTCTTCAGGGAGCTTCTGAGCGGCTGCTAAAGCAAGTTTCAGAGCTGCTTCCGCTTCGGGGAACTGTTTGTTAGCCATGGCTTCATCCGCTAGTCCAATCTGTCTATTCCAATTAAATATCGGGCTCTGGATCTCATTTGCCTTGGCTACTGCCGCACGTTCAATGGCTTTAGCCTCTTTGGTTTTGCCAAGCTGTTTCAAGGAAGCTGCATACATGCCTCCGATGGTCGTTGTCCATTTATGATTCGGACCTAGAGACTTGGTAGCTGCCGACACTGCTCGCTTAAGGTGAGCTTCGCTAAATGCATACTTACCGTCGGCAAAATACATGGCTCCGAGATCTGTTTCAATGACTACCAGGTATGGCAAAAGCTTTTCATCGTCGGGTTTATCAACAATGCTGAGTGCTCGCTTAAAAAGCGGAAGTGCTTGTGTGTAATTACCTTGATGGACATAAACCTGAGCAAGATCGATTAAAGCCGGTACAGTCTGAAGAGAGCTTGCGCCATAGGCTTTCTCGGCTACAGTAAGTCCTCGCTTTAGGCATTGTATGGCGTATTCATACCGTTCCTGCTGGCTATAGACTTCTCCCATATTGGTATAGAGACGAGCCATCCGCCCGTCTGATCCGCCATATTTGCGTTCTCCGTCCATCATCAGCTTTGAGAGTCTGTCAAACGCCCAATGATTTTCGCCTGTCTCATAAGCATGAACGCCGAGTCTTATGCGTTCTTGCCAATCGGGTGGTAATTCCGCCGCCGAAGCTTTGGCAATATACAACACAATTGATGATGCTATCAGCGTTGCGATAGTAAACGAATGCGTGAGAATTCTGCTCTTGTAGAAAGTCTGTGTCATGTCTACTGGAGCACCTCAGTAACCCAAGCCTTTGTAAATATCCAACCAAGCTCGCTTTTCTTCTGCATTGCACTTGTCCAGAGTGAGTAGGTTTAAGTCTACCGTTTGCTGGGTACCATCTTTCTTCTTAACCACCAAGGTTTCTGTTAGTGTTGTGGGTTCGTACATGTGGTAGAAGCAAATCAACTCACCTATCTTCGCACCGTCGGTAGGATAGCCGTTTACACTGATGATTTCGTCGCCTGGCACTAAGCCAGCCTTGGCTGCAGCCTCGCCTTCGAAAACTCGCGATATCAAAAGAGTTTTGTTGTCTGGCGCTATCGACCATGCAGTGCCATCGGCGGCTAAACAAGGATAGGTCTTCTTCTTAAGCGGTGCCTTTGCAAGAAAACGTCCCTCGAAATTTATGCAGTCGAGTTCAAAGACGGGCTTTGTGTCCTCCGTCTGCGCCAGAGCAAGTGAGCAACTTGTTTGCAGAGTCAACAGCAATGAAATCACAAGAGGCTGTCGGCAAACAATTTTTCTCAAAGTAGAATCCTCGTGGTGACGCCGAGCCAAAGTCATAATACCCCACAGCTCCGAGCGCGAAACAGCAATCGCCAAACGCATTAATACGAGGAAGGAGTAACCTGACTTACTTGCCCATAGGATTATCGATGATCACGTTATCCTTACAGACCAGTTGAGGATTAAATTGAGTCGACCATGCTAAAACAAATCTCAAAGTTCTTGTATTTTCGCCATGTCAAATTTGCCGCTAGGAAGTTTGGGCAGTTCATCAAGAAAGATGATGCGCAATGTTACTGAACAGCGCAGTGCCAATAGGCGAGAGCTAGATGCCTGACGCATTCCGGGCGGCATGCGGAGAGCTGCGATAAGTTTATTTTGTTCTCTGTTGGGAGTCACTACTGATTCCTCAACGCCATCGATTGCTGAAATGGCATTTTGTATTTTATTGCTTTCCAAAACCAATTCCAAATTCATGCCGACGCTTTTTCGGCAAAGAAACCAGAGAAAGCCGTCATCGTCGATATAGCCTATATCGCCTGTTTTGAACTTGGTGCCGACATCGCACTCTTCCCCGACATATTGGGACATTTGTAATGGCGTTGTGACGCAAATCTCGCCCAGCTTTCCCGCGGGCAAGTTGTTGCCATTCTCATCTTCAATTACTATCTTTGCTCCACAAAGAGCTTGTCCGCATGAACCAATTTTGTCCATACGAGTACTTGTATTCAGTGAATAAGCAAGAGTTTCTACCATCCCCATTGACTGCATCGGATAAATTCCAAACTTGCTTTGGAAAGCTTTTAGAGTAGAAGCAGGACCGTGTCCTGCGCCGATTACGCAGCTTTTGAGCTTGCTTTTAACAGGTTCTGGCACACTTGCACATAGACTTTGCGCCATCGCAGGGTTAAGGTAGATTCGAGTGATGCCCTCTTGATGTATCGCATTCAGCACATTGCTCACATCGAATTCAGAGTGTATGACCAATCTGGCACCTGCCACCAGCGCTGGCATAATTTGACTGCTCAGGCAGAATGGTCGATCTGATTGCAAGCAAACCAGCGATACATCGTCGGCATCGTACTGCAGTTTTTCAGTCAACTCTCCTGCTAGTAAGCTCAATTCTGCTTCCCCATGAACAGCACCCTTAGGTGTTGCTGTGCTTCCTGATGAAAAACACAGCAGAGCAAATTTCTGCTCTGCTGCAATTTCGCTATCTTTCTCGCCAGCAGCAAAATCGGGCAGGCTGGCGCCAATGAGGCTCTGCGTCTTCGGACTGCATACAAGTTTTCGATTTATTGAATGACTCAACTTGAGTGATTTTATAGTATCACTCTCGGCAATCAATGTTCCGGGACGTAGCTGTTCTATAAGGTGGTTACAACTGCCAGCATCTATTTCTACCTTATTCACAGGAACAGATACTGCATTAGCGATGAGGCAAGCCAAAAATGCTTCGATCGATTGAATTGAGTTTGGCAAAACAATCAGAACCGGTGATGCGCAGCCATTTTCTGAGCGCAAATATTCAGCAAGCTTGCTGGCGCTTTCAAGCAACTCAGCATAGCTCACAGAAAAATTTCCGAATTTTATTGCAACGCGCTCAGGAAATTGAGTTGCGTTGTTTTGAATTCTTCGTAGAAGGTCACAACTGGTCAATTGCTATTTTGTTAGGTTGAGTTTTGTGCCAATCAAGTGAACAATTTCGTTGTTCTGGTGAACCAGCTCAAAGCACTGATCTTCCAAATCACCTTTAGAAACATCTACCGGAGCAGGAATTTTAGCCACATCATACTTCTTAGCTATACTGCGAAGAAGGGCATTGTTGTAGTAGTGCAAGAACTTGTTATTCTTCAATGGTTGTCCCGTTTCAAAATCGGGGCGCTTTGGAATTGCAGCTCCGATTTTTTCAGCAAGATCGGTATAATCGAGCTGGTTCAGCAACGCATGCACACTGTTTTCGCTCATTAGCTGGTATTTAGGCAGTTGAGGCTTGTGAGTTTTCAACCCCTCTTTCGCCATAATTTTTTCGACCAGAGGTTGGCGCTCGTGCAGCAGCTGGTTTACTTTCTTTAGCTCTTCCGCATCTTTGGCAGACATCTTAACATCTTGCACCACCTGAACTGATTCATCAGCCGCAGCAATTGCCGCCGGGCCAAAGAATAAGATGCACGAGAGTAAAGTAAACGCCTTTTTCATGGACAATCTCCTGCTGAAATCTGCACCGGGAAAAAATATCAGGAGTGGCGATTTACAATCAAGGTGGCTGTTCTTATTTTGATACTTCCAGTTGCGCTAATAAATAGCGCGGCTTGATTAGCTAAGGACTACAAATACACTGAGAACTGTGGTCATAAGTCCAAGAATCGAAAGACATGCTATTAGACTTTTCATTTTAATTCTCCAGCCACGAGGGAATCGAACTGTGCTCAAGATACAGGCAAATTGTGACTTCATAGTTACCCGCATTTAAGCCTTTCTGCTTTGGCATTAAAACCCTGTGGTGAAGAGTACCTGTCACCAGAAACCCACCAGGATCCAGATCAATCCCGAACCAAGGGCAATAAGGATTAGCCTTATCACCAGGGGCATTGATTTAATTCGAAAAAGTAATAGTTGCAAGAAACTTGCAGCGCAGGTCGAACCTACTATTTCTTTAACAACCTGTCCACCAAGCATTGACGCGGGAAGCAGCACAAACAACAAAAGAATCGCTCCTGTGCCTACCAGCGCAGTTCTGTATAAGTTCTTTAGCCAGCCCACAGCAGAAAGTTGTTTGTCTGTTCGATGGACGCTGCCGGTTTTTTCCTCTTGAAGGCTTGACTCTTTGCCGTACCATTCAGCTCTAATTGCCTTGGCCCGTGCTGTTGCGTTTGCTGCATCCAGCAAGCGCCCCTTTGCCTTTAGCGCAGCCGCCAGCTCATCCAACTTGAACGATACTTCAATGTGATTGTTTCCAAGCCGAGATTCAGCCTCGTGGACTGCTTCGTGCTCTTTCAAAAGGTTGTCGCCCGAACTTTCTGCTTGATTGTCCATGCAGAAAGAATACACTGAAAGCAATTAAAGTGTTTTAGAAAGAAGTTCTGCGACTCTGATTCCTATTTTTTCTACGCTTGCATTTTGTTTGTCATCTGTTAGTTTGCCATTTTCGGCAATTGCATTTTGTATTTCTGGCACAGCTACCTGATCGGGCACCACAATAATGCCGATGTTTTCGAGCAGCATGCGTAATACAACCAAGCCGCGAAGACCGCCTAATTTTCCAGGCGATGCCGACATGATTCCTGCAATTTTGCCTGTGAAACACACAAGCATTTTTTCGCCAGGTTCTGGGCGTGACGCCCAGTCAATAGCGTTTTTCAAAGCAGCGCTTATGGAACTGTTATATTCTGGCGATGCAATCAACAGTCCTTGATGCTCTTTAAGAAGCTGCTTTAATTTCTTCGCGTTTTCCGGAATTCCGTCGATAGCCTCTATGTCGCCATCGTAGATAGGCATGGGGAAGTCTTTAAGATCTACAAAAGTGACTTCAGCGCCGGCCGTTTCTGCACCTGCCATAGCGATTTTTACTAGCTTTTTGTTGAACGAATCACGTCTCAGGCTACCTGCGAAACACAGTATTTTTGCTTTAGCGGCCAACTTATTTACCTCGAATGTTTGATTTACCGATGCGTCAACGTGCGATTACGTGTCTATTTTTTCGTCTTCGATTTTAGCTATCTCCAACATCGGAACTGCGGGAAGAAGCTTCTTGATCTCGTTAATTAGCAGTTGTGCATCAAATACAGGCATGCTCACAAACGCATCTGCTCCAAGATGTTGACCTGCTCTTTTGGTTAAATCGTTCAGTTTTGTTCCCAGAGGACCAGGCGCCAGTGCCAATGTCATAAACATGGAATTCTTATGGACTGGGTTTTGGCGAACTCGCGATAGAAATTCCATCATGGACTCGTTTTCCAAATAAGCTGCGCACACAATCACATCGGCGTGGTTTTTGTTGTCCAAAAAAGCGAAAGCTTCGGTTATCGTATGAGCTGCTACAACAGAGTGTCCGGCATCCTTACAGGCTAGTTTTAGAAGCTCTGTATTTTCTTTAGTGTCCAATATCAAAATACGGAAAGTATCTTTAGCCGCCAGTTCGTGCGTGGCAGGTTCTACTTTCGGCTCAGTGGTCATTTCGGCTGTACTCCTTCAGTCTGATGACCATCTTATATCGTCCGGTCATCCTTTTCTCTCAGCTTCTCCAATTAGCCACTTCTATATGAAGAAATTGGCAGCGCGTTTAGAAGTTTATTGAATGCGTTTGCTTAATCTGATGACTGTAGACAGCGCTGATCTTAATTCTCACCGTCGCAAATGTAGCGCATTGATTACAGTGTAACTTACAGATGAAGCAGGGAAACCCCTGTATATATGGGGTTTACACACATGACATTAGTTGTCCGACTGCAATGACTTCACACTTTGAGTCATTTGATTAATGTTGATTACTTTGTCTGGATTGTAAAGCTCTCTCCACTCCTGGAGTGATTTTGCACGCTGTCTTAACGACAGTGCTTGTTTGTCATTTCCGTTTTTTTCATAGCATGCGGCGATTGCTTCGAGGCTGCGTTGTACTTCCCAACTGTGAGATTCCACTGTTTTTTCAAATGACTCAAGGGTAGCCTTGTGGAGAGCTTCCGCTTCTTTGTATTTGTGTTCATTAAAATAGCAATCAGCTAGCCAAAATTGAGCATCCAGTGTCGCTGGATAAAGAGCGCTGGTAGCCTGGGTGCGCAGCTTCAATATGATTTTTACAATGTCTTCGCATTCTGACCATTGGTGCTCATGTTCAAGTGCTCTTGCTAATAATGCCAGATTCTTCATAGCAGCTGCATTGTTTGGCGATAATTTGCTGTCGGCAATAGCTTTTGCTTGTCTCAGCGCAACTATTGCCTGAGCGTATTTGTGCTTTTGCAAGTAAAAATCGCCCAACTCAGAGATCGTTTCAAAACCTTTTATACTATTCTCCCCGTATTTCTTTTCAATTCTGGCGAGTTTTTCCTTTAATTGCTTTTCGATTTTTTCGTCTACTGATAGGGCCGCCACCTTCTTCTGTTGGTGTTCTATTTTGTTAACCACGGCAAGGGTGTGCTGTCTTAATTGAAACCAAACTATGCTTGCTGACGCGGCAACTAAAGCTAAGGCGATTAGAACCAGGGGAAGAGACTTTGAGAGTGATCCTCTTATTCCCGGCACTATTAGGCGAGGCACTTTGTCCAGGGTTATTCTTTCGAGAACTGCGTTCAATTTCTTCGCAAATTCGGATGCAGATTGAGGTCTTTCTGATGGATCTTTGGCTAATCCCCAGAGTGTTACTTCTGCTAGTTCTTTTCGAATGTCTAGTTGGCGACTGAGTTCTGATACCGTGGGTGGTGCTGCGATGCTGTGTTTTTGCATTAGCTCTATTGCCGATGCTGCGGTGAATGGCGGCTCTCCTCTCAATGTTTCGTACATTACGCAAGCCATTGAATATAAGTCAGAGCGATTATCTACCGACTTGCCCTGACATTGTTCTGGGCTCATATAAGCTGGTGACCCCAAAATAGCGCAAGAGCTTGTAATGCCGGGCGATTTACTTTGGGCTTCGTCAGTTACTTTGGCGATACCAAAATCCACTATCTTTACGGTTTCGTCACCTAAGTCATTGCGACAAAGCATGATATTGCCCGGTTTAATGTCCCTGTGCACAAGCCCAGCTTGATGGGCATGATCAAGCGCAGATAGCGCAGGCATGAATACATCTCGAAATTTCTGTAGCTTCAATCGTCCATTGTTTTTCATTTCGTCAGCAAGTGATGCTCCCTCAAGGTACTCCATCACCAAATATGGTTGCGAGTTCTCGGACACCCCAAATGAAATGGTCTTTACGATGTTTGGGTGATTGAGGCTGCTCGTGAGCTTTGCTTCTTTTTGAAATCTTTTGATGCCTGCTTCAGTTTGTCTTGCGAGGACTTTCACTGCCACAATACGATTTAATTCGCGCTGGCGTGCCTTATAAACTAGCGACATTCCGCCTTTGCCCAGAAGGGACAAAATTTCAATATTCGCGATTTTAGGTACTTCAGCGAAATGACCAGTGGGTTCATTTCCAGAATTCTGCTCTGCCATGAGATGCCAGGCCTATCCACCATTAGCGTTTATTGGTTTTATACCCAGTGTCTCGAAAAATATTATTAGAGATGCCCAATGTTGATTTCTGCTAGCTTAACGGTTTATCTCTGTAAGGATCTGTTGGGCTGGAGCGCCCTCGATTATTCTCTTACGAATATAATTCAATTCTTCCTGGTTAACATAAATGCAACGGAGTGTCGCTCCCTCTGCCACCAGATTTCCCTGATTCTCTCTGAGGCTGACCAGGTACGTTATATTGGTTGATGTATCATTCATTGCAATTGCTGAATTGACTCGTTCGGCGCATGCGAAAACGCGATTGGATGCACCCAGCGTGAGAGATAAGCTTATGTTTTTGAGCCTGTTCTTCGTTGGTGGAAAATTTGTCTGAATAGTTAAGTCATCAAAGAACTTTCGCATTTCTTGCTCGAACTTTGTTGTAGAAGTAAAATGCTGCGTATTGGCTGTTTCCGGCAAAATATAATTTAATCGCGAGACTCTAACTCTCTGATCAGAACCTATAACGAGGTCGACCTGTGCCTCACCAAATGTGCGCTGTTTAGAGCGATATTTGGAATAAATTTCGCGGACAGCATTTCTGCACCAAATTCTCCAGAATGATTCTTCACTGGAAGACCCCCATTCGTCAGGATCAAGTGAGACATATGCTGCGCCCTCGTAGAATGCGAAAAACATCGTATCTCTAAAAGCTGATGACCTTGTAATATACAACGTGCCTATGCCGCGATGTCCTTGTGGGGGACTCGCGACACTGCCAATTGGTGTTGGTGCAACCGGAATGCTTGGAACTCCGCCTGTTAAATTGTTATTCTTGTGTGGAGAGGTTGCGAAAAGTATGCCCAAGACCAGAAGGCATATTGCCGAACTAAATATAGCTGCAAGCTTTTCCTTGTGCTGAAGAGAAATGAAAAGCTTTGGTGATTTTCCTTTCTGCACTAAGCGCAGATCTTTTTCTAAGTCCTCCACAGATTTATATCGCTCGCTCGCTTTTCTTTGTAGGCAGCGCAAGATGATTTGTTCTAAGCCGGAAGGCAATTTGAATTTTCGCAGGCGCTTTAAAAGTTGATTTCGATCAGCATTTAGATGCTGGAAAATTATTTTCACAGTATTGCCAGTGGAAAACGGCGGCTTTCCAGTGAGAGTTTCAAACATAAGGCAACCAATGGCATAAACATCTGATTGTACGTCTAGCTGTTCGCCTAAGCACTGCTCTGGGCTCATATAGAATGGACTGCCTATTACATCAGCCGTGCTCGTCATTGTCTTCCCCACGTCACCCGTTCGGTTTATCAATTTTGCAAGTCCAAAATCGACAACTTTGATGAAGTCTCTCTCTTCGCCATATTCACTCAGCATAATGTTGCTAGGCTTTAAGTCGCGATGCAGAATATCTTTGCTGTGTGCATAGGCAATGCCCTCGCAAATTTGCACAAATATTTTTAGCGCCCTGTCTGCTTCCACAAAACCGGTTGCTTTGATTTCTTCAGACAGTGTAATGCCATTGACGAAATCCATAACAATGAAGGGCGCGCCGTTATTGGTAACTCCATAATCGTAGACTGAAACTAAATGGGGGTGCGTTAGGGCTGAAGCTGCCTGCACTTCCTGTTCAAAGCGTTTTCTAGTTGCTTTGTCACTCAAGAGTGCAGCGGAAAGTACTTTTACTGCCAGTAATTTTTTAATTTTATCGTGTTTGGCTTTGAAAACCGTTCCCATGCCGCCTGCGCCAACTTTGCTTATGATTTGATAGCGGCTCATTGAGTTGTCCGCACAAATTAGGTCTGGAAGGGCATTCTCGCCTGCAATCTCTACGACTTCTTTTAGGGGGCTTTTGTCTTGTTCGAAAGCATCTAAATTCATTAGGCTATAACCACCCATTCAGTATTTCGAACGCATTTATCTGCTATTTAATGTTCCCTTGCCACTATTAGCCAAAACCTAAGGACACTGGCTCATTTTGGTTTCGATTGGGTCTCTTTCCGCTGCTTTTATCTTCGAAACTTCTATGCTGAATCTGGAATTAAAACTCAGCTGCAGTGATATGTATGTCACTCATAGTGGAACATTGCATTGAGTGTGATTGGGAACAACTTTCATTTGGGGTTTTCGCATGCCTGCCGCTGACTTCGAGAAAGAACGAAAGGAAGCGGAAGCCGATTTAAATTTTGCGACCGAAAATTTTGGGCCAAACCATCCGATGGTGGCAGCGCGACTTGAACACTTGTCCAACTTGCTGAGGCGAGAGGGCAAACAATTGCTCGAGGCAGCCAATCTTGAGGCCAGGGCAAAGGCTATTAGATCAAAGTTTGACTGCGAAGATTTTCTCAGCAACAGTCATCGAGCCGAAACATCAGAAACTAGTGCTATCAACGATGGCACTATAACAGCCGATAATGCAATGAGCAGTTATACGATCATTTCAAAGATTGGCTCCGGAGGAATGGGCGCTGTATTCAAAGCCAAGCATGACAAAATTGAAAAATTGTTGGCTGTGAAAGTGCTGTCTGCTGACATAGTGAACAGCAAGCCAACTAGAAAGCGCTTTGAGCAAGAGTTGCAAGCTGCCTGCAATCTCAGCGATCCGCATTTGGTCTCACTTTATGACTTTGGAGTCACTAATAAGGGCGTCCCCTTTCTGGTGATGGATTTTATTGATGGCACTACTCTTGCTGAAGAAATTAAATCTCTTGGTCACATTTCTTGGAAGCGAGCTCTGGATATATTCATTCAGCTTTCTGAGGGAGTGCTTCATGCACACACTAAAGGCATTCTGCATCGCGATTTGAAGCCTAGCAACATTATGCTCACAGAGATAAATGGCGGTGCGGACTTTGTCAAAATCGTCGACTTCGGATTGGCAAAATTGATGCCCAGCTCTGGTGAAGCGGGCAAGACTATGACAAGCACCACTGATGTGGTTGGAAGCCCTTATTACATGAGCCCTGAGCAATGTATGGGAGAGCAAGTAGACCAGCGTTCTGATATCTATGCAATCGGCTGTGTGATGCACGAAGCTTTGACTGGCCAGCCACCTTTTTCAAAGGGAAATACAATCAAGATAATTTACCAGCACCTTAACTCTGATCGAAGGAGTTTATTGCGCCGAATGCGCAAGTTTAAGTTCGCTCCGGGCTTGGAAAACATCATACTTCGTTGTTTGGAAAGGAAAGCAAAGGATCGATATCAATCAGTTTCAGAATTGCTGAGTGACTTGCATAAAGTAAAAAGTGGTCGAATGCCCGGTCTTTTGCCTTTTCGAATATCGTCACAACATATGGCTGTCGCCGGGGCGGCATTTTTTTGCGTGTCGCTAATAGCTGTATGTGTTGGTTTAGGCTTGCACTCGCGCCCTAAATCGCTTTCGCAGCACGCTGCAGCTGCGCCTGTCTTGGCGGGTGAATTGCCCTTGGTATCGGCTTCTCCTGTGGTGCGGGCTGCTGAATCGGCCAGGCATAGCGAGCTGCCCTTCGTGTCAGCAGGGACTGGGCCCTCTAGTGCAGCTTTGACTGCTCGTGCAGCTTTGCCAGCGAGTGCTGCCTTGCCGGCCAAGTTAACGACTCCAACGGCATTTCAAAATAGATATCTGTCGCAATCTTCTCAACTGCCCAATACGAGGAGACCAATACAATCGCCTCCTCATCTGCTGAAAAGACCTGACCTGGCAAGCCCTACTAACGATATTGAAGACTCATCGATTCCCTCATCTGGTTCTTCACTATCGTCCTTTTTTGACCCATATATTTCCTATCGCGGAAAAGAGTATGCCATCGAAATTAGTGGCAATGATCGTAAGACTATCAAGCAGGGAACCTATCATCTTTCAAAGTTGAAATTGTCTGGTAATGCAGCGTTGGACCTGCAAGGTTCTCCAGTTGTGCTTATAGTGAGAGGATCTGATCCTGATGAATCTGCAGTGCAAGTTGCTAACAATGGAGGAATCAACACGTGGCGAAATCCAAACAATCTTCAAATCATAAACATTAGCACTAAACCAGTTCTCGTTTCCGGTAATGGCCAGATATGGGCACGAATCGCATCAACAAGCCCGATATTGACCACTGGGAATGGCAAAGTAGTATCACCTGGCTCTGCTCCTTTTGCCAGGAGCTGGGGGCTTGAGCCTGATCCGCCTTCACCAGGAAGCGATGAATCCAAGTCTTCATTGACGTATTCTCGGTTTTCTGGAGATGACTCTGCAGATCATATCGCTGCATTTTGGAACAGTCTTCCATACAATGAGAATCCTAACTTAATAAGCAACGCAATACTTGAAAGATCTGATTATCGAAATGAAATGGCAAAAAGGATTCAGCGTTTTTGGTTTCAACCAATAGGCACTAAAGAGCGAGGTGATTACTCTGTAGTAAAAATGCTAATTGACCGTCGCGGCACACCACTCAATGTGCAGTCGCTGTCAAAAACAGACTTTACCGCGATGGATAGCAGTGCGCTTGCTGCAATAAAATCTGCAAGTCCTTTTGCGCCGCCTGGTGAACAAGTTCAATTTACGCTACTTTTCAGAGATGGAAGAGTGCAAATACATTAAAAGCTGTCCCTGAGCATTCCATGACCCAGTTGATTTGATGAACAAGCGTTAGTTGTTGCCGTCAAGCGCACTTGGGATTGTTCTTCCGATTCCAAAAAACCTGTTTCCTACCGAACCGCTATAATCTGATTTACTAAATAGAGTGCTATCACAGTACGGCAGGAATGAATTGTCGAATGTTATTCCAGTAACGTTGCCGTCGGCATCTTTCTCGATTGGAGTTGTGCGCCACCAATTGTCGGTAGCCTTTTTTACTTCGTCAGCGACTAAATTCAATGAGTCTTGTCCTTCTCTGTACGCATCATTAAACAAGTTGCTTGCCGTGTCTGTATCATTGTTTGTGAGCGCTTTTACAATGTCTTCCGAGCGTTTTTCCATAGTAAGTTCCTCTAGTCGGCAATAACTCAGTGGGTTGTTTCGAATTCACTTGCTGTTGAAGTGATGTCTCGAATATATTCACGAGTTGCGTCAAACTCGCGTCAACGATATGACAAATTTGCGTCATAGCTCAGTGGAGCGGTCGCCTCTTGGAGTTAATTTGGTCGCTCATGGGTTGAAGCAACGGATAGTACTTTGATGAATTACAGCTCCTCAGCGAGGCAGCAGATGGTTGTTTTCCCACTCTTCGATCGATGCTAATATCTCTGTCTTCAGCTTGCTTTCATCGTTGGCGATTTGCGAATATAGCTCTTGCATTGCATTTAGATCAGGAAAGTAAATCATTCCCCATTTCGCCATTTCAATCAGCACAGGAAGCAAATTCTTTCCTTTTGCCGTTAGGTAGTAGAACTTTCGTGATTTGTTTTCGGGATGGACTTTCTCAGCTATTACACCAGCAGAAAGCAGGCGCTTTAGACGTTCAGAGAGGATGTTGGTAGCAATAGCCTCAGGACTGCACAGAAAATCCTTATACTCATGCTTGTTGAAGAAGAGCAAATCGCGCACCACAAGCAGTGTCCACTTGTCACCTAGTACTTCTAGTACATTGCTGATGACACACTCTGATCGTGGTTGATTAGAAACTTTGCTGTTCATATTTTTATTCTAGCAGGCACTTGCATAATGCAAGCGGATCGGTTAATGTTTTTATTGAGGCACTTGCAAAATGCAAGTACCTGATGTGCAAAAGTGAGAAACTCAATACCTGTGGAGTGTCTGCGAAGTGATTAAGTTGCGCGAGGCTCTTTTAGAAGAGTGGCCTGTAGTCGCCGAGATTACGAAGACTGCAAACAATGAGTACGCGGCCTCAATGGACCAAGTGTTTTGGCATGACTACGAAGAATCAACCAGGCAGAAGCTGCTTACAGATACTGATGTCTTGCGCATTGTGGCTCTTGAGGGCGAAAAAGTTGTTGCATCGGTTATTTATTGTCCACCTTACGAGATACAGTTGGCCGGCAAACTAATTAAGAACCCCCACCCAGAGTTTAGGCTGCTTTCTGTGTTGCCCGAACATAGAAACAAAGGCCTCGCCAATCTTTTGATAGAGGCTTGCGAAGAGCGGGCGCGGCGGGACAATGAAGAAGCTATTTCTTTGCACACGACAAGATTTATGTCTGTCGCAAAAGCAATGTATGAGCGACGCGCTTATCAAAGATTCGACACGATAGATTTCGAGCCTGTTCCGGGCTTTGTTGTAATGGGCTACAAGAAATCATTGAGTTAGTAAAGGCGTATCAATGTAATTTCGATAGACGCTAGAAAGGTACGCTGATGAAAGTACAAGATAATGTGAATACGGAAGTTCGGCTGGCCAAGCCTGGGGCTGGCTTGCCATTCCTTGAATGGGCCGTTGCAAAATACATAATTTTTCCGGCACGTTTTCGCCGCGTCAGTAAGACTGTTGCGCTAAATGAGTTCGAGCTTGAATCGAAAGCCATTTCGGTTCTGTCTGCTAATCTCAGCGCTGCCCAAATGGGCGAACGTAGGTTGATACCGCGCATACAGGGACTGGAAGACAGTTCGCGGTATTGGTCTGTTTCGATGACAATACAGCACATGATCATAGTTAGCGATCAAATCAAAGACGTAATCATCAGGCTATCTGCAGGCGATACTTCGATGGCTCCGACTTCAATTGCGCAGGTCAAACCACCGCTGGAAGTCGACCCGAAAAAAGTCCTGGCAGACTTCGAGACAATGTCCCGTGTCTTTCTAGAAACAGTTTCACGTTCAGAGTTGGAGAATTTTCCTGGTGCTAAGTATAAACACCCGTGGTTTGGCGAATTAAACGCAAGCCAGTGGCTGTGTTTTGCTGCGCCACATTTGACAATACATCGAAAGCAAATTTCAGAGATAATCAAACGGTTGTGATGACTTTGTCCGCTGAAATAGGATATCTATTAGGAGTTGTGCTTGGGTCCACTATCAGTTTTGCTTGTCTCGCACAGCAAATAAACTCCAGATCCAATCAGCCAGCAAATTAACAATATGTGGAGAAATCGCTTCCGGAAGTTGAGAGTATTCCCATGGCATGCCTGTGTCACATTGTTGCAGCATGTGATTGAATCCCGGTAATTTAACCGCTGTGGATTTTGGTGAGCCCGATGCAAGTGCTGCATCAATTGCCGCTATGTTAGAGTCGGCGAGAACTTGTGTGTCTTTCGTTCCGCACATCGCTAGAACTGGGCATGTGATTTGTGAAACAAATTTGCTGGCTTCAAGCCCAAGAAATGTGCGAAACCATGGACGCGACATCGACTTGATCTTCTCGTCTCGCGAGTTGTTTTCTTCAGAATCATAATCAAAGCGAGCCATCAGCTGAAACAGCTTTCCTCTCAAAATAGCCTCATCAGGCTCGTTGATAATCGTGGAGAAAATTTCTCTGGTCTCCGCTAATTTGCGAGCAATAGTAGCTTCATCTTCACCGGCGGCTCTAGCAAAAGTCTCTGCTTGGTCTAACAATACTTGTTGGCCGGATATTGCTGGTGCAGCTAGCATCACTGCATATGCAAGTGAAGGGTCTCTTGATGCGACAATTGAGGCAATCAATCCACCCTCACTCTGCCCAATTACGCCGATGCGATCTTTTTTCACGTATTGCTGATGCCTGAGAAATTCCACAGCAGCTGCTGCATCATCAGCTAAGTCATACGAGGTGATGCCTTCCATCGTTCCTTCTGATGCGCCAACACCGCGTTTGTCATACCGGAGAACAGATATGCCCCTGTAAGCCAGGTGCTCAGCTAGTACTTTGAATGGACGATGAGGATAACAAACAGCATCTCTGCAGAACGCACCAGAGCCATGAATTAAAACCGCTCCGGGGCAGATTGGACGCATCCCCGCTAATTCTGGCATCGTCAATGTGCCAGCCAGATTATGATTCCCGCTTTTGAAAACAACGTGTTCTTCGATCAACTTGAACAAACTGAATTTACCTTCAGATGATTTACAGACGCTGCGGCTGGCCGAACCCGCGACGCTCCGCATATAATAACAAGTTGGAATCTTAATCCACCAAAATAGCGTTAAAGGGGATTTACAGGTATACGCTTAGTGAACTCCGCGGCGCCGAACGCTATCCAATATGAAATTCCAGTAATCAATGCTTGGAGTTTGTAGCCTGAAAATAGTGTCCAGGCAATCGCGAAGTTATATCTGGAATTTCTCATCATGATGGAGCACCTTTTGAACTGTGCAAACTGAGCTTAAAAGGTTGGTCGACAAGCTCGATGCCATTCTTTCTAAAAGAGATGGCAGTCAAAAAGTACTTTTGCAAGAGTTGTTCAAAGAGTTTTCCGATTGCGGGCGACCCGAGGCAATTACTTCGCTCTTGTCGTTTCTCATTAATTCGGACGAGCAACTTGCCAATGCTGCCGCAGAATCTGTCGCAACCTTATTTGGCAAAATAAGCTCAAAACAGTTTTCACAACTAGATGAACAAATTCGCAATAGATCATATTCAACAATAAAGTTTCGCGGAAATTGGGATGCGCAACGTCAAGAATTGGTACCTTTGATGCGGAGATTTGAGCCCTCGGCTGTTTTTATGGGGCTAGCTTCGATGCACCACAATGGACATGTGCGCGAACTTGCTGTAGGGGCACTAGACCTCATAAATGATGGCAGCGAGATTCCTTACTTGCTTTTGCGCGTCACAGATTGGGTTCCAAATGTTAGCAACAAGGCGAAAGAGGCTTTGAGAAAAAGACTCCACGCAGAAAATGCCGGGCGCTTTCTTTCAAATATTGTTCTTGTTGATTCATTGCGGCAGAGAAAGCGCGGCAATGGTGCGGAATTGTTTCAGTCAATCCACAATATTGCTGCAGAGGCTCACCTTTCTGATTTTCTCAGAGAACTCGAGAGCACTGATAGACAAGCCAGACGTCTGTGTTTGTATATTGCCCTTGGAATAAAACTTCCAGTGCGCGTTGAAGTCATTAAGGAGAGTTTGAAAAATTCGGATAATCAAGTTAGACGAATTGCACTACTTAGTTCTGTTGCCAATTTCAGCAAGGAGGCGCTTTTACTGCTTTTGCAAAATGCGCTCAAAGACTCATTTCCCTCCAATAGGAAAGAAGCGCTTCGCATAATGCTGTCTCAGTTTCCTGAGCGTTCTGAAATAGAACTCAAAACAGCGCTTCTTGATCGATCACCTTCTGTGCGAGCTTTTTCAAGGTTTCATGTGAAAGAAAAGGACCCGCAGTTTGATTTCGCGCAGTTCTATCGCGAGCATCTGCAGGGAGCCGAGCAAAAGAGCATCATCGCATCACTTGCTGGGCTTGCTGAGACGGGCAAAAAGGAGCTCGACTACGAAAAAATTGAAGGCTTTCTCCAAAGCCCGAACGAACAGATAAGGAAAGCTGCAATAAATGCGCTTGTAGTTTTAGATAAAGAACGAAGCGTAGGAAAATTGTTGGCACTAATGCTTGATGAGTCTTCATCTGTTGCTTCTGCCGCAAGAAAAGGGCTGGCTAAATGCTGCCGTTTTATTGAGAGCGAAGAACTCTGGCGACTTTACTCGACTAACAAAAATGCCAAAATCAGGTATGGTATTTTGAAAATTATTGCTTCTTTGCCTAAGTGGGACAGGCTGGGCTACTGTTTGTTAGCCTGCAAAAGCGACGACGAAAACATCAGAAAACTTGCGCTCGAAATTTTGCTAGCATGGCAGCAAAAATACGGCAGGTCCTGGAAATTTACCAACGCCACTACAATTCAAAAAGAACGTATTAAACTAGCTGCGCCTCTAGTCTCTGACATCATAGCAGGACGCAAGTTTCAAGATTTGCACCATGTCATTGATTCGATTTAGCATCGATTCCCGGGAACTAAATATCGATGCTCAAGTCATCCAAGATGTTTTGGCTGGACACGCGGATAAAATTGAATGGTAAATGTTGCAACAGTAGAGCCTAGCAAGGGCTCGCCGAGAACTCGCTTTTTTGAGCGTTATCAAAACGATGTCGACGATTATGGGTTCGACGCGGGAGCGTACAAAGCTGTAGAACGCTTCATTCGCATCTTATATAAGAAGTGGTTTGGGGTTCAAATTGCCGGACTCGAAAATATACCCGCAAAGGGAAGCGCAGTGCTTTTTGGAAATCATTCAGGTGTTTTGCCAGTCGATGGCCTACTTTTATATGATGGCATTATAAATAATCATCCAGAGCCGCGGCGGGTCCGCTTCCTGGTGACTAAGTTTTTATTGAAGGCACCAGTAATTGGGAAGTTCTTGAGCGGGTTCGGCTGCATCCCGCCCGCCTTTGAAATTGCAACAAAGCTTTTGCGTAAGCAGGAGATGGTATTTTTCTATCCCGAAGCAGAAAAGGGAACAGGTAAGTTGTTCAAAGATAGGTACAAGTTGCAGGGCTTCCATGCGGGCTTTGTAAGGGCTGCAATAGCTACAGGCTCTCCATTGATTCCAATTGTCACGATTGGTGGCGATGAAATCTATCCTCTTCTGAAAAACATCGAACCCATTGCGAAGGTGCTTGGTGCGCCATACTTTCCGATGACACCGTTGTTTCCATGGTTGCCATTTCCCTTAAATGCAATTCCGTTGCCCATAAAAATAATGACTTGTGTTTGGCGCCCCTTCAATTTGGCGTATCCACCTGAGGCTGCCGAAGATGAGAATTTAGTTGCTGAGATTGTCAACGACATTCATAACGATCTCCAGGCAAAGGTCAACGATCTGCTTGAAATAAGAACTGGTCCGTTTAAGAAATGGAACATGATTGCCGTGAATGCCTATTTGGAAAAGACAAAATCGTTTTCGCCAAATATGGAAAAACATTTGCGGCTAACATAAGTAGAGCTTTCTGGCAAAGAAAAGTCCACGGAAATCCATGGACTTTTCTTTGTTTTATTGGTGAACCGGATCGGTTTTTCTATCTGCTTAGCGAGGCATTCCGTTGCGACCATCGCCAACTCTAGACCAAGGCACTACTGGAGGGTGATAATTTGGTCCACCTGGATGTGACGCCCAGTTATGATCGTGGTGTCTTGTTTCTAATACTAGGGACACTGTCGGCAGTTCCGCGGTGGCTTTATCCGGTGTACCTTGAGCGCTTGCTGCAAATTGATTTTCGTTGAGCATTGGAGAAGCAGCTTCTTGAAGTACTGCGTGCAAACCAGAGTCAAGATTTTGATCATTTTGCTTGTTGTTTTCTACTGCATTCTCAATTCCCATTTTTTTCTCCTAGTTTTATTGGGGCGAGGTATTGTTATTCCTCTACCATGATTCTCATGGCAGGCTAGCGTGCATTGCCGGAATAAATCTGGAATTATTTGTGCAATTTTTGTGCAAGCAGCAAGATTTGTTTTAATTGGCAGAAGCAACATTTTCTTTGTCACCGCTGATCCGCGCCTTTCATACTATTCAGGCACATTAGCAACTACAGATTGTTGTGCAAAAGACACGAAAAATAAAGTATCCAAGACACTGCATAGTGCCTCACAGCAACGCCTTTGCTCCGTAAGGACATATAGTGTTCTTCAATTCGTGGAACAAATAGCCTATTCATCGACTCCTTAGCTACAGAATGTTAAAACGGGGCTCAAGAATAATTCTTCAGAGCAGGTTCTGAACATTGAAACTTAAAAAGAGAAGAGGTGAGCTTATGAAGAAGGTAATTATGACCTTTCTTGGAGCGCTGTTGTTAACAGGTTGCTTTGCAATGCCTGAAAGTGCCGAAGCGAGAAGACACGATGGTGATTTCAATTTCAATCGTGCCTATGCTAGCGGCGCATTAGGGAATGTCTACGGAAACGGCTACGGAAACGGCTACGGTTATGGCAATGGTTACGGCAATATCTATGGTAACGGCTATGGCTATGGCAATGTTTACGGAAATGGCTACGGGAATGGCTATGGAAATGGCTACGGAAACGGCTACGGCTGGAGTGGCCGTCGATATCATGATCACGGTTGGGCTCGAGGCCGCTACTGGTAGAACGATATCGAGTGCGTTTGAGCAAAATTCGTTAGGGGGCTCACATTGTGGGTCCTCTAATATTTTTTAGACGTGAAAGCGCTATTTTACAGCTCGCTAATTGGACGAAGCAAATTCTCCAGATCGTTTTCTGAGAATGACGGAGTTAAGCCACCTGCTTTATCGTAAATACTCTCCGCGAGTGCTCGTTTGCGGTCTTGCAGCTCTATCATGCGTTGTTCGATGGTGCCTTGAGTTATGAGTTTGTAGACAAACACGTTTTTGTCCTGTCCGATGCGGTGGGCCCGGTCTGTGGCTTGGTCTTCTACTGCAGGATTCCACCACGGATCGTAGTGAATTACTGTGTCTGCAGCGGTTAAGTTGAGTCCGGTGCCCGCTGCTTTTAAGCTGAGTAGAAAAAACGGTATATCGCTGTTTTGAAATTGTTTTACCGGGGTGCTGCGATCTTTGGTGTCACCACGGATAGTGACAAAGGGGATGTCGTCGGCTACAAGCTCTTGTTCTATAAGATCGAGCATGCTGGTAAATTGTGAAAAAATCAAAGTCTTGCGACCTTCTTCGCGTAGCTCGTCCATCATTTCCTTAAGTGCTTCGAGTTTTGCACTTTGCTTAACTTTTTGTGCAGATGCTAGCTTGACCAGTCGCGGGTCGCAGCAAACTTGCCGCAACTTTAGTAGCGCGTCTAAAATGAGAATTTGGCTTTTTTGGAATCCATGTTTTGCTATTTCGTCTCTAACTAATTTGGTTGACGTAAGCCTGACTGTTTCATAAAGATCGCGTTGCGCACCCTCAAGATCTACGCCCTTTATAATTACAGTCTTTTCGGGTAAATCACTTTCTACCTCGCCTTTTGTCCGACGTAGAATAAATGGGCGAACTCTTTGTGATAGCGACCTTCTTAGTCCCAGGTCGTTTTCGTCTTCTATAGGTTTGCGTATGTGCTTTTTGAAAGTCTTTTTGTCACCGAGCAATCCTGGCAAAAGAAAGTCAAACTGCGACCATAGTTCACCAAGATGATTTTCCATGGGTGTGCCAGAACAACTCAAGCGGTAGTCGGCTTTGAGCTGGCGAACCGCCTGAGAAACTTGTGTGTCTGGATTTTTGATAGCCTGGGCTTCATCGAGTGCAATTGCGTGAAAGCTAATGTCTTTGAGGCTATCAATGTCGCGCGCAATTAATGGATAGGTTGTGACTACGATTTCAGAAGATGCTATTTGTGAAAGAAACCGTGCCCTATCAGAGCCTGCAAAGTCAGTAACTGTAAGGTGAGGAGCAAAGCGTTTTAGTTCCGAAAGCCAGTTGGGGCGGACGCTAGTCGGACATAGGACTAGAAATGGTTTGTCCAGGCTACCACGTTCTTTTGCCAGGCAAATATGAGCGATTAGTTGGACTGTTTTTCCAAGTCCCATATCGTCTGCAAGAATACCCGATAGCTTATTTTCCGCAAGAAATTCCAGCCATGTGAGCCCAGCTAGTTGATAAGGTCGCAGCGTGCCATTGAAATTTTGCGGGGCTTGTACTTCTTCGAGCGAAGACAATTTTTTCAATTGCTCGAAGAGTCGCAAGAGTTTGTCGCGCCCTGCACCCCAGATGGCTTTGTCTAGAAGGCTTTGATCTATGATGTCGTTCAGATCGAGGGCTGAAACCTCAAGATTGTCGCTTAATAACCCTCCTCGTCGCAGAATTTCTTGAAGTGACTCAAGGATTGACCGCACTCTTTCAAATGGCAGGCAAAGTAGATTGCCGTTTGGGAGCATTGCAATAAATTTTCCGTTGTGACTCAGGTGTTCTACGCCTAAATTTGGGGCGTCAAGGTTTTGCGAAAGCCTGTGAATGGCTGTTGTTAAGATTGGCAGCAGTGGATATTTCTTGCCGTCAATCTCAATATCTAATGCAAGAGAAAACCACCACTGACTTTTCTCTTCTATGTCGATAAAAAATTTGTCGTCTTCTATTTCCAGCGGGCGAAGCGATGCCACATCAGCATCACCAATCTCCCATCCTTCTGCGCGAAGAGCATCTATGCCATTTACTGCAAACTCCAGCCAGGTTTGTAGGTTGGGTGCAATGAAATAGTTGTCGCTTGAGTTTGCCATACCAAGCAACGCTGCTTGAATGCGAAAAAGTCCGTATTTTTCCAGCTTATTGAAAGCTCGTCTTGTTGCGTCAAGATCTGGGCGCTGAACGATAATGCTGCCGTCTTCCCTGGTGCTAATTGTCTCTTTCATTATCTGCTGTTTGATACTCAGCACAGCAGCTTTTACATGTTCACCTTTCGTTATCGAGTTGCCCTCGAAAAGTGAGAAACCTTCAGCGTGAAAATTGCCGATTAAAAGTTTGAATTGTGGAGGAATTAGTTCGACTTTGACATTTTCGGAATGTGGCGGAGGCGGAATCAAGCTGTCGAGCCCGCTATCAACCAACGATAATTGCAATAATGGTGCTTCGTTTTTGCTAACCGTAAGAGTGATTATGTGCTCCATTTCTTCAGCCGTAAATGGAGTTTGAAATTCCCCGCATTCCCCTGTTGTGGTGTTAACGTACCAGGGCGTCGTCCACTTGATCATCCTGAACGCTGAATTATCTGCCTTTTCTTGCGGCACAAATTCTAGTTGCATATTGGTTGAGCTTACTTCATTCCACACTAACTTTCCGTCAATAGGGGCGCCTTGTACCAGTGGTGGATTAGAGAGTGTCTGCAGGTGGCAGCGACCTGTGGCGAGAATGCGTTGCATCAAAATCTTGAATAGCACTGGGTCTGAGTCGAGCTCTGCCCAATCTAGCCGACTTAATTCGTCTTCGTAATTTGCGATAGACCTCCAGAGTTTTGCAATTTCTCTGTCGGCTTCGAGAATGTAGCTAGCATTCTTGCCTTGAATAATTTGATTTATGTCTGCTGCTCTGGTTTGATGCAATACACCAGTGATGTCAGCGTATGCGTAAACGAGTTTGATAATTGGTTTTGGTGTCGAGCTATCTTCAGCAAGAATGTAATACAGGTTTGTGTTGGGCTCGTTTTTCTTTAATTTGGGTTTTTCTAGTTCTTGCTTTGGTTTTTGCTTTCGACTTTGTGCAAGTGACGAAATTCGTCGGGCAACCTCATGTGACAGGGCATAAGGGGAACTATTCGCTTGCTTTTCTGCTTGTGCGCTTGCTTGTTTTTCCTCAGCAGCTTTTACTTGCCTCATAAAATCTGGCGAGTTTTGCTTCATGTCGACAAAATAAGCCACAAGAGCAGCGCCGTGTTTGCAAGCTGATGCCACCGGACATGAACAAACGGCATAACGAACCGCATCGAAAGTTGAATTTAACTGTACTCTCGTTCGGTAGGGGGTGCGTTTACTACCAGAAACATCTGCTAAAAGCTCAAGACGATTGCCCCAGCCAAGGAATTTGACTCGGCCGTCAAGGAAGTATCCGACGCCCTTATCAATTGTGCGGTCGTCGAAGAATGATAGTAGTCCGATGGGGTTTTTATAGTCTGGCATTTTAGTACCTATTATGAAGCATGCCGTTGACCATGGGCAATATAAATTGCTTTTGCATTATGTCAAGAGTGCTATTTGATTCTCTCGAACTTCTTGCCCGAGTAAGTTTGCACTGGGTTGCCCCTCTGTAAGTTGTTGTGCTGCTGCCAGCGTTTCTGTTGAATTTTTGAGTTTGATGAGTCGTTGTCAATTTGAATTATGCGTTTGAGCCTTTCCAGGGCTATTCGCTTGTTTTGAAATTGTGATCTTTCATCTTGGGCAACTACTGATTTGCCTGAAGGAATATGCGTTAGCCTGACAGCTGTGGAGACTTTATTTACATTTTGACCTCCCTTACCTGACGCTCTGAATGCTTCAAATTTCAGGTCTTTGCTTTCAAGATTTAGATTTGCGTTTTTGGCTTGTTCGATGACTTCAAAACTTATATACCAGTTTTTGCGGCGATGATTGGCTCTGTATTGACTTTCGCCAATCCACTGAATCGTTCCGATCCAACTGCTAAGCCATTCTGGCTTTTTGTCGATGTCTAAGGAAAATACTAGTGAATCGAAAGTGTCTTCTTGCTCACCGGCGCATTCTTCGATGCGTGAAATTTCAATGCCTTTTGATTTTGCGAATGCTTCAAATGTTGATGCAAGTTGAGCCACTACCCATGCACATTCGGATGGCCCTCGACCCGAGGAAATTTGAATCCAGATGCTCATCTGTTTGTTTGCCTCCGTTTGTAGGTTAATAGAGGGGCAAATGCTGCGATGGTATTTATCAAGTTGAAATCGACAAGATTTTGCACAACCACATCGATATTTTTGTATGCTTGAGGCGCTTCTTCGTAAAGAAGATTTTTGTCTTCGCAAATTACTTTTCCGCCTAAATCTGTTTTAGTCAGGGATGATGCGCTGTATTTTCTTTCAAGTCGACCTTTACAGTCGCTGCGACGCCATTTCCTTCCTGCGCCGTGCGCTGCTGAAAACAGGTTGAAGCTTTGATCGCCCGTTGCCTCAACCAGATAACTTAAAGTACCGCGCGAACCAGCTATTATGGCTGGTCCATCATCTGTAGGTACTGCACCCTTTCTGTGTAACCAGAGAGATTTATTTTGTACTTCTTTGAGAACCACATGGTTGTGCGTGAGATCTACTATGAGTTTGCCTGTTGTGTTTAGTGCTTCCATTATTCTCAGTGCGATTAATTTGCGATTTAGTTTTGCCCATTTCACAGCGTGGTTATGCAAAGTTAAGTAGTTTTGAAAGTCAGGCGAGCCAGCTTTCAAGCCAGTTTTCCCGTGCTCGCGTTGATGGGCGTCTAAAATGCTTTCACCAAAGCCGCGAGAGCCTGAATGAATTAGCAAAAACAATGATTGGCTGTCTAATTCCAATTGATTGAATCTCTGCTGCTGAAAAATGTGTTTTACTCGCGTCAGCTCTGCAAAATGATTGCCGTATCCGATGGTGCCCAAGCTAGTTTCGTCGAATGAAGTATTCTCGGGCATGTCTGCATTTTTGAATTCTTGTATGTTGCCTTGCCATGGTCCTTCCAGGTTCAATCCTAATTTTCTTTCGAGTTTGTCAGCGCTGGAATTAGTTTGATTGAGATTGAGCTGCCAAAGCGCTATACCACAGCCGATGTCTGTGTCGACCAAATGTGGATAGATATGCGACTCTGTGGCGAAGACGGCTCCTATTGGAGCATCTTTTCCTGGGTGTAAATCAGGCATGCCAGCGGCGGCGATGACTCCTTCAAGTAATGCTGTTTTGTTCAATTGCTCGATTGCGCTGCTTTCGAGCCAGTTATTTTTCGATGAAAAAACTCTGACGTTCATATAACCTGCTTTCGTATCTCGTTTTGTATTTTTGAATTTCTATTGCTGGGTGAGACCGGATCTAAGCGCACCGATATTGATGCACTGAGCTGAATTCGACGCTGTAAATGCAAGGAGATTGACTCGCGGATCTAAACCCGCGGATCTGAATGCGTCGCGACGACGCTGCCTGGAAGCAGCGTGAAATTATGAATGTGCGGAGTTCGACAGCAGATTGCACCAGGGGTGTTACCTGGAGGCAATTCATTTGGCTTGAAATTTTGGTTCCCGGCAGAGCTGAAAGACTGTGGCGATGCCCTACAATCTACTTCTGAACTCGATTGAGGTATTTTGCGAACATGAGATTTACCTCCGAAGGAACTACAAATTTCATTCTATCATTGCACTGTTCCGTGTCAAGCTATTCAGAAAAAACGCGAAGTTTTGAAACCAAAGCGATTTACTCCGGCGTAACCTGAATTTGTAAATGGTATCACTGGAAGTGGCATACTGTAGAAGAATCAAAAAGGAATCTTGCTCTGGTTGCTCTCATGGAAAATAAGTTTGGGCTCCGATGTTGAGGTCGATGATTCTCTGGCTGCTCCAGGAAAAACATGCTGATTTTGCCATGTGTCAAGAGTAAGTCGCGTAAATTTTATAAGAGGTGTCTAATTGGGGCGCGCTCGAAAACGTGTATGTGATAAGGGTCTTCGGGCTTTCGCTTTTCGTAATATCACCCCTTACAGTCAAAAATTGTTTTTCAAATAGAGCTTTGCAGATATACAATTCAATCATCAGGAAGTGGGGTTGACTGCTGATGACCGACGTGGCACTGACACGTTCAGACTTGCTTGCGGGTATTCCAAACCCGGCTGCTAGCCGGGATTTGCTTCTGCAATCTGCAAAAGAAATTCCTTTGGCCGGCGTCGAGCTAGCTAAAGAAGCCTGGGATCATCCTGTAAAAACTGCTGTCAATGCGGTAGAAACAACCGCGATGGGCGCAGCATTCGGCGGCGCCCTTGGTTATTTTGTCCCCGGTCGTGGTCCTAGTGCTGCATTTATCGGCGTTGCTTTCTCCATCCCTGCATTTGTAGGAGGTTATCGTCGCCTCAATGACGCGGTATCGGAATCTCAACGTTGGAATGCAGACAAAACAGCTATTGCACACGGGCTCGCGCGCGATTCTGTGAAAAGCGCATCGTCTTTTGTCGTAGGCTCAATCGGTGGTTTAGCTGGTTCCCATATCGGCAACTCTCTTGCACATAGCGAAGGAGCCATAGGCAATTTCGCACAGAGTTCTCAAAGACTTATTTTGAAAGTCGAAAACAATGCTTTGTCTGGTTTTCGCTCGTTGATGGGCAAAAAGGAAAGTGCGCCCACAGACACAACGCCGAAAGACACTAAGTTCCATGACCCTAATTCGAAGTTGGAGTTGTTGCAATCGAGAGACATTTCATGGAGTTTGCGTCGAAATACTCTGCTCAGCAATCGCATTGATCAATTTCAAGCAGCTGAAAGAAATGAGATGTCTATGTATTTTGGTTCCTTGCATGGACACTCGGTTTATTCCGATGGCATGGACTTTCCTTTGAACATATACCGAAAGGGACAGTCGCAAGGTTGGGATTACACCACAATCACTGATCATAATCATACCGCCGCGCGTGCGGGAGTTCCCACTGACGATCCGCGATATCCCGGACATCAAAAAACTACAACAGTTGCCGATGACCCCATCCACTATACGGAAACAATAAATGCCGCAAAGCAGGCAACAGAGAACGGTAAATTTGTTGCGTTGTACGGCATAGAATTAGGCACAATGGGCAAGCCTGGCTCGGTTGGGCAGTCGGGCGTAAACCATATCAACATTTTCCAGACAGATACATTCCTCCAATCTGTAAAACCAAGTCGACCGAAAATCAGCGAACTCTTTGCTCCACTGAGAAATCTGTTTTCCGCCGCCAAAGTAGAACCAATACAGCCACCAGCTGTGGTGAAAGTTCCAGATGGCAATTTTAAGGTGCTCGTAGAACAACTTGATCAATTGCATGATGCCACCGGCGGCAGACCAGTGGTTCAGTTAAATCATCCCCGATATGCAGAAGACGAAAGCCCCAGCTTGCCCAGGGGTGATCGTGGTCACGACTACGGACAGAAATCATTTCGCAGCCGCCAGGAATGGGTTGATAGATTTGGCAAATATGCCAGCCAGCTTGAAATCATTTCTGGTGATGCTATCAAACAAGATTCCAGTGGGGAGATATTGGCGAAACATATTCACGCAGAAGATTTTGCTGGTTATATCGATAAAGGCTTGCGAATAAGCCCCACATTCGGGCGTGATTTCCACTATGGTGATCCTGGTGGCACCAAAGCTGCTACCGGAATTATGGCTTCCAGGTTAGATGCTGCAAGTTTGCTCGATGCCCTGAGGGCACGCAGAACAATTGCCACCACAAACTTTGAAAATTTGAATGGCAATATGGTGGTTAACAATGCTCACCCGATGGGTAGTGTGCTAGATCAAAACGCTGTTCAAGACTTGAGCATTAAAGTAAATGTTGCCGGCAAAGTTGTGCCTGAAGCACAATACACTGCAATTCTCTGGGCTGATAAACGCATCGGTGATGGAAAGCTGGCAACTCAACTTCAAACAATCAAGCTGAGCGGTAAAGAACTCATGGAAGCCGGAAACCAAATTAACTTTGATCAGGTTAGACAAACTCTTGGCGTTAAGAGTGCATATTATGCTGAGGTGCAACGGCTTGCACCGATTGTAAAAGCTGGCGCAGCCGAGCCGACCGCGACCGCGAAAGCACCCGTCGATGCCAGCAATAAATTGCCACCAGATGTGGAGCTATGGCTAAGCCGCAGCACCATTCCGAAATTTGGCGACGAATCGTCTGCGCCGTCTTCTCGCGTAAGCACTTTTGCAAATGCTCTCGCTGACACTGGCGCATCAAAACCACGTCCTGACAGAATGTGGACAGCGCCAGTTTGGTCAGAACCATTAGCCGGAAAAAATCACTCTTTGCTTATTCGTGGTCTGGTGGGGCTTGGCAGCTCGCTTTTGCTGCGCCCATAAATCGGCAATTAGAAAATGCACTAGGCAGTTTGGACACAATATAATTCGCGAATGATGCCACTTTCTGGTCTGTCTGGGTCAATTATTACCGTGGTCTTTTTGAGTCTTTCCTCTTCAGGTAAATGCACGAGAACTGTCTTTTTGTATTTGACACCATCATATAGATATTGATATTCGAGCTCCGTGGTTTTTTGTATGCCGCTAAGATCCTTGCGTTTAGTAACTTTTGCTTCGACCGTTTCTCCCGATAACAAAAGATGTTCTATCCACAAATATTTCAGCAATAGCATGGTCAAAATCACAAGACCAAATAGCAATCCGACTGCATCCATGATCAGGCATGGCAGCAATCCACCGAAAATCATTAGACATGAGCCGATGAGCGTGCCTATTGCTGGAATTGCCAGCGCAAAGCGCGCCAGTGGCTCGCTCATAATGAGCTTGAGCACTGAAGTACGATACATAGCTGAACTAACCCGCTAGTAAACAGAGAACGTGAACCTTGCAAAGAGATTGTTCAACATTTTTGTGGAAAAGGTGTGACGTTTTGACTGAAGGGAACAATAATTAGAGAATAACGTTGGGGGCATGGGTAAAAGCCATAAGATGAAGGTTCTATTAATCGAAAATGATGAGGATGTGCGCTGTGTTGCCAGTCTCAGCTTGAGTTTAATTGGTGGGCTTGAAGTGCTCGAAGCCGATGGCGGTGCCAAGGGGCTGGAATTAGCGTTTCAAGAAAAGCCGGACGCCATTTTGATGGATATGGCAACCCCCGGAATGGGGGCAGGTGAAACGATTAGCGCTTTGCGCGATAACCCTGAAACAGCCTCTATTCCAGTTGTATTCCTCACAACAAGGACACTTAGCGCCGATTTGGACAAAATGGGTCGCATGGGCGCTGCCGGAATTCTGCTCAAACCTTTTGACCCCATGACTTTAGCCAGTCAACTTCAACAAATTATCAAGCCATGACTCAAAACAAAGATCATGAGATGGCAGCGCATATCAAGCTTGGATTGGCATTGTTGCTGAACTTTTTGATTCCAGGCGTCGGCAATATCTTGCTGATTGGCAGAACGCCTGGCAATGTGTTTTGTTTGATTCTTTGCATTTGGGCATGGACAGGGCATAACCCACTGATTACAAATTCGTGGATGCTGCTTATGGCTGTAAAAGCAGTTGTTGACCTTTACGTCATGCCGGGCTACTTGGCAAAGCGGCATGCTGAAGCTCTCAAAGCGGGGCACAAAGCTGCGGCAGAAGGCGCTAATGATGGGCATTTACGCGGTTTGTCGACACCGGTCGATGACGCCATTTTGCCCGGACATGGTTATGGCGAGCATGGCGGGGCGTCACATGGCGATCACGCTGGGGCGTCCAGTGGCGACCATGCGGGGGCGGCGCATGGCGATCATGCGGGAGCCGCACATGCTGACCACGCTCCTGCTCCATCAGGCGATCACATCAAACATGCTTATTCGCCATCACAGTCTATGCACTCCAATTCGGCTCATGCCAGCCACCCAAATAAATCGATGGATCTCGCAGATGACTGGCCGGAAACGCAAGTTCCATCGGGTCAGGCTGCACACTGGCAAAATCAGCACGGCAGCCCTGACGGCCATACCCACGCTGCGCCGCAGCCCATTCATGCGGTTTTGCCCGATCCACAAAATCACGGTGGACCAAAAGTCGGCTTGAACGCTGCCCATAGCACTGACGAGCATCACCTTTCGCACGGTGCTCCCGTGCCGCTTGAATCACTGCATTTGCCGCATGAGCAAGCTCATGGCGACGCTGCCGCTGGGCAACAGTTTCACCTGAATGCAGTTCATTCAAACGCTTCGCATCCGCCTGCTCCCGTGCCTTTGCAAAGTCTAGATCAATTGAAGTCGCATGGTGCTGCGGCGCCAATTTCCAGCAATCAAGAAAATGCGGGAAAGCATGTCGAGCCCCAAGGTGAGCAGCCTCACGCAACGCATGGTGGACTGGTCAACCAGCAAAAGGTATTAGATTCGCTGTTGCACGCGGCTCCAGGCGAAGCGCCGGCGCACGAACATCACTCCGCACTCGTAAATCAGCATAACGTAGTCGATTCACTCATGCATTCGCAGGGTCACGACGACGCTGCCCAAGCTGGACATAGCCACCACGTTCTCAAATCAGAACATGCGGATGGCCCCCTTCCGGCACTTGAGGCAGAACATTCGCTCAGTCCTTCTGCAAGCAGTTCTGATGGCGATGATGCTGGTGTAGTGTTCGATATTTATGGGGACGGCGAAGAGACAGAAAGCACTGTGTCTCCTTTCGACGATGGCTTTTATCACAACATTGACGGCTCGCCCCATGAAGCTGCGTCTGCTGCCGGGTCGCCAGCGGCTTCCCCGGTTGATAGCGGCGACTCACACTCAAGTCATCTAAAGCAGGTGACTTACGGTGCAAGCGAGGCACCCGCTGCGGCTGGCGGGAATGTGAGCGGACATAAGAAAGTGCAACTTTGCCTTAACTGTCAACGACCAAGAGAGCACAATCGCCCTGTTTGCCCAACCTGCGGCACTCATTTTGAAGAGACCTCTTTTTGACTTTCAAGGCGAAGAAAAAACGTTTGCTGGCTGCGCCAATGAGGCATAATGAATTGAATAGGGTTAAGGCTGATTTTGTGTAGCACTCTCGTTTAAGGCGCATCTAGAATGACTTATTCTGTCGAAATCAAAACGCTTGTAACTGAAGCCAATTTGTACCTCAAAGATAACAAGCTAGCCCAGGCTGAAAGGGCATTGAAAAAGGCGATAAGTCATTATTCACAAGACAGTGAGCGCGAGTTTGTTTGCAATGATTTTGTAAACTTGTTAGTTTCCCTGGCGACTGTATATGTGCTCTGGGAAAAGCCCGACCGCGCTGAGGCTCTTTATTTTAAGTCGATAGAATTATTGGAACAGTCGAGCACACCTGCGCATAAGTTGTTGTGCAAAGTTTTGAATGAGCTTGCTGAGCTTTATATATCGGTGAACAAGCTTGCGCAGGCGCAGCCTTTGTTGGACAGAGCCAATATTGTTGCAGAAGAATGGCTTGAAAAGCACGACAATGAGTCTGTCAAAGTCATGCGCAATCTTGCACAAGTTTCATACCGCTTGGGCAAGCTAACCCAGGCAAAAAATATTGCTGATAAATTGCTGGCGACACAAGAAGCTGTTTATGGCTCAAGGCATGGTGAGGTGGCTGCCACGCTTGAGTTGCTTGCTACTGTAAATCAATCGCACCGCAAGTATGACCCGGCTGAGCTGCAATTCAAAAGGGCGCTTTCAATTCAAGAAGGTTTGCACGGCACTCAAAGCGAAGCAGCCGCGAGAATCATGCGCAAAATAGCAGGATTGCATTGCGACAAGCACGACCACACATTAGCGAAGCCTTTGTTGAAAAAGGCTCTGGCAATTCGCAAAGCACTTCGCCTGCCTCAAGATGAAGAATATGCCAGTTCATATATGCAGCTAGCAGAAGTTTATTATGTTGAATGCAATTACGCTCCCTCAGAAGTTTATTTCAAAAAGGCTATCAATATTCGCAAGAAAACAATTGGTGCACATTCTCTGGAAGTGGCTGATGCAATGTGCGGCATAGGCAGATTGTATTGCGCCATGAAGCGTTATAGAGACGCCGAGACGCACTTCAACAAAGCCTTGCAAATTCAGATTGATTTGCTTGGACCCTACAATAAAGAAGTTGCTGCAACGCTTACAAAATTGGCTGGAACATACATGTCTCAGGGGCGCTTTAACGAAGCCAATTTGATGAAAGACCAGGCAATGACTTGCCAGGTTCAACATATGCAGCTTACTGTTGATGACTACGATCCTTACGATAGAGCAGTTCTCTATCACAGCCAGGGTGCATACAAAGAAGCCGAAGACTTCTACTACAAAGCTCTTGCAAAAGTCGAGCGCAACCTTGGCACCGATCACTTCCATCTTGGTGAAATACTTACGAGAATGGCTGAGTTGCATCGCTCGCTTGAGCGCTATGACAAAGCAGAAATGCTGTTGCAGCAAGCCTTGAAAATATTCCAACGTATGCAGCACCGTGCTGTTCTCACTACATACGCTGTGCTAGCTGATTTGTATGTCGGGCAAGAACGATTTGACGAAGCCGAGGAACTGTACAAGCAAGCCCTTTCTCTCATCGAAGATGCTGTAGGTGTTCGCCAAAGCGACCAGCTTTCCATCTTTGGTGGTTACGAAAAAATGCTCAGTCTTTGCGGGCGCAAGCAAGAAGCCGAGAAACTGCGCGTCAAATTGCGCAACATAGTCAAACGTAGTAAGAACTATCAATCGATAATTCAGAAGACAGTACGTCCAGAATCTGTATAGCTAGAATGAATTCATCAGAGAGAACCGGAGAAGCTGATCACATAAGCTCGGCGCTCGCATCTTCATTTTCCGAAAATTTTGAAATCATAGATCTGATTGGAAGAGGCGGCATGTCTCTTGTGTTTAAGGCAAAGTCAAAATTGCTAGATCGAATGGTTGCCTTGAAAGTGATGAACAAAGGAGGCAGCGAAGGCGAGAAATATTTTGAACGCTTTCGCAATGAGGCTCGCTCGTGCAGTATGTTGGTTCATCCCAACATTGTTCAAGTGCTTTCTTTCGGCATAAACAAAGACGAAACTCCATTCATCGTAATGGAGCTTTTGGAGGGGAAAACATTAGAACAGATTTTGCTGGAAAAAGGCAGGCTGGCTGCGGAAGAGTTTCGGGAAATATTCATGCCGGTGCTCGATGCTATTGCTTTTGCCCACAGTCGCAAGGTGGTGCACAGAGATATTAAGCCTGCCAATATTATTGTGGTGGCAGGCAATGGTGCCGACAACCAATTGCAAGTAAAAGTACTTGATTTTGGTATTGCCAAAAATTTGGATGCAGCTCCATCAGATCTTCAACTTACTACCGGTCTTCTTGGAAGTCCGCTTTATATGAGCCCTGAGCAGTGTGCCGGCAAAGCTGCAGATTTCAGGTCTGATGTTTATTCTCTAGCCTGTGTAATGTACCAGTCAATTGTCGGACAGCCACCATTTACAGCTGGTTCAGCCTTTGAGGTGATGTACCAGCACTTGAAGGAACAGGCACCAACAATTAGAAGCATATCTCAAGCGCAGGGCTTTTCTGAAGAGTTTCTTCAAGTACTAATTGACTCTCTTTCAAAAGAAGCAGACAAACGACCGGCCACTGCAAGCCAAATGCAAGAGAGAATCTCAACCTGTCTCAATCTGGCGCCTGCTGCTAAAAAATCTAGATTTCCTCTTGTGCCAGTAATAGGTATTGCTCTGATAATGCTGATCGCCTCGCTGGTATTCTTCGTTATTCAAAGAAGGGAGCTGCCTGGAGAAGCTGATTTTGTTGAGACAAAACCTAAGCTGCGAAGTGTAAAGGGCTTCGGCAAGAACAACATATTTGAAGATGCTGAGCGCTTAACCAACGAGAAAAAGTTTGACGAGGCTATCGAAAAATATCACTTGCTAATCAGGAACTTGCGAAATAACAACGATGACGGCGATCCCCAGGGGTGGTGCTCAAAGGCTCATCTTGGGCTGGCAAGAGTTTATGGACAGCAAAAAAGAACTGCAGATGCTATTCGCGAGTTTCATCAAGCAATAGATAATTTTGCTGATCCAAATGCTACCGGAAGGCTGAGTGCAGTTTATGAATTGGGCGATTATCTAGTTCGCGAGGGCAAAGAAAAGGATGCAATTTCTCTTGTAAAAGGCGCCATTGCTGCAAGTGAAAATTCGGAAGGAAGCGATATAACAATAAATTCTGCCGCAGGACATTTACACCTGGCTCGGATGTTTATCAAGCTTGGGAAGGATAGGGATGCCTTCAAAGAAATAAAAGTATCGCTAGATCATTACGACAAGACTCAAAATGGCAGGTTTCATAAGTCTGCTGTATTGGCTTCATTCCTGGCTTATGAGCTGTATAAGCGCTTTGGGCAGGAAAGCAGAGGATTGAAAGAAATTGACAAGTCTAAGTCTGAAATAATAGAAGGAGAGCGCTGGACTTCCGGTGTTCAACGATTATTTGCCAAATGTGCACTTATCAGCGGCTTTCCCGAACTGTCCAGGGAAATGGTGCAACGCGCTATGGCCTTTGATGATGATTCCCCTGACTCACAAAAAGACAACAGGAAAGAATGTGAATCGATATTGGCTCTCTTGGGTGATAGTGGAAAAGCGCAAGCTGAAAAGCTTCGCAAGTTAAGTCAATCCAAGTCATCTGACGAGCGCCTTCGAATGCTTTGTGAGCTTTAGATTGCAATTCACTTGCTGTTTACCTAAGATTCACTCTATTTTTAGTAAAATGGGCGGGAAGGAATCTGAGCTCACAATGACAATCTATTTTGCACCAATTGCGCGTCTTCTGGGAGACCTTGTTGTGTCTTTCCCGCCATTGCAAAGCTTGATAAAGAACAACGACGAGGTTTGCTTGGTTCTTCGTTCGTCAATTCAAGAAGGGCTGGCCGAAAGAATTCCTGGTTTGACTAAAACAATAAAAGAAGTCGATTTCCTCAATTTGAAGCTGGACAGCGATAGTCGTGTTTATAACTTGCGAGATCACAGGCTGCAAACCGACTTCGTTTGGGGCTCGCCCGACTTCAACCTTCATTACCCTGGTTATCGAATCGGTGAAGTAATCCGCGATATTTGCAAGGACTTTGGAATTTCAGATGGACAGGAGAAATTAGAACCTCTAAAAGTGATACCACGTCAAGACTGTCGCGATAGGGTTATTTTGATTCCAGGCACTGCCGGTCCCTTTAAAAGATGGCCCAGCTCTAGCTGGCTGCGTTTGGCGCAAGAGCTCACTTGCCTGGGTGTGCAGACAGTTATGATTGGTGAACCTCGCTATAACAACCAGGTTTCGGATCTAATGAAAGCTGGACTGGCTTGGGTGTCGACTCAGAGGTTGGCAGACGCGTTGGACGCCATCGGCTCTGCACGCGGAGTCGTGGCAGTAGATACTGGACTAATGCACCTGGCAGTTCACCAGGGCGTAAATACAATTGCACTGTTTCGCGAAAACACCATGTTCTTGCGTGAATATCCAAACGTGATAAACATTGTCGCTTCACCCTGTGCCAAAGAGTGCCGGGAGAGAGAATTCGATTTCTCTCCAAATAGCAACACTGTTTTTAGCGATTGGAATTCAGACAAAATTTTTGAATTTTGGAGCAACCTCAACTGCCAGAAAGGGCAAGAAGAAGGCTGTATGTCATTGATTACGGTTGAATCTGTCCTTCAGCTCATGCAGCAGCGCGGATTTTTCTAAGACACTAACTAGTTTTCAATCGAGTCATCGAGGCTGTTTACTGAAGCCGCGACGATATCGTATGGAATATGGTGGCTTGGTAGGCTGCTATCGTATTTGAACATCTCAGAAAATGCAGTCATCGACTGATTATGGTCTCCCGAGCCTACTCTTGGGCTACCATGCAAGAGTTTAGACAGCCAAATTCTTGAGTCATGTTTGTCCAGATAGACTTTGCATGAGCCAAAAGCCTCTTTCAAGAAAGGAGCATCATTCATAAATGTATCTCTATCTACGTCAGGATGGAAAAACAAAGCTGCTCCAAATGCGGTGCGTGGTTTGTTTTCTGAGTATAGTATGCGCATAGAGCGTTCGACCATGCGGGCACCGAGACTATGCGAGATGACTATCACATTGTGTTGCCCAATAGAATTGCCGAGTTTACCAAGTACTTCGCTAAGCTGTTGTGAGCTCCATTCGGCTGTGCATTCGTCAGCCATATATGCTCCGTAGTTATTCCTGGATGGCCAGGCAAATACCACCAATGGTGCATCAAGGTTTTTCGCCATGTCGATGCCAAAGCTCATAGAGCCATCGAAGCTTTTGCGATAACCGTGAACAAAAACAGCAACTTTCTTGCTGCCAGTGGCTTTCAGCGCGTTCAGCAGCTCTGCTTCCGAGTTGAAAATTACGCGTTTTGAATCTTTTAAATCTTCAGAGTTTTTTCCTGGTACTAACTCACCGTAAGTGAGTGATTTAGATCGTTCGTTACTAAAGTCTGTGACACCATTTTTGTCTTTTTCCTGCCTGTTTGTAACGAAGAACACAGGGTAGTTCCTCTGAGCCAGCATGGGAGCCCTGCTTTTGTTGCTTTCAGTCAAGTCGGCAGCCATACTTTTGCTTAAAGACAAAAAACATAAACTAAGTAACACTAAAAAAAGTTTCTTTTCCATAAGTTTGAATACTGGCCTTTAGGCCATCTTTAGCACCAGGTTATTTGTATGAACATTTAGACTGTATACGCATGACGAAGGTTTATTGTCTGGGTTCCAATTGTTGGGAACCGCAAATCTTCTAGCCTTTGCTGCCTATTGGCAACTCTTAATAACATGATATCACCAGCTCAATTTCTAGCAAGCTTTTTACGCTCAGGAAGCAGATGAGCTAGATTTTGTTCTTTTAAAAAAGTATCAAACGACTCCCGCAAATCAATTATCGACAATGCTGTTCCTGGGCTAGTCCAAAATTCCAATTCTTGAAAGTCAGCGGCTCTGCGGCAGTGAGTAAGTAGCTCTCGTGCGAATTTTGGCTGTCCGTTTGCATCATAAAAACGCATTGAAGCTAATACCAATATTTTTCCATGCGACACCGGCCTGTAAGTTTGCAATGATTCTCGCTGTGAAACCGCTTTTATAATCTGGCTTGGGCTGTCAATTACAAGCGTGGTTGCTCTGAGTCGTAGCAGCACCTCGTTATCGTTAGTTTCGACTGCATCTGCTAAGTCTATCAAGTTTACGTTCATCGTTTGCCCGACGTGATCACGGCTTAGATAGGGCGTCGGCACACAAGTCCAGACATCACCCTGTCGATCTTTTTGCAAACCGATGACTTCATGTTCTGGATAGTTTATGCCAGTCACTCTGGTCTGATAAGACTCTTTTGTTTCTAAATTGGAAAATGATAGTTGTGTTACTCGTCCCACATTGTGCCATGACCCAACCAACCAGGGTGGTACGCGCCACCAATTGGAAGCTAATGCCGGCTTTAGCGGATGCATGTTTCTCTCGTCATATCGTCTGCCTGGCTGCAGCTCAGGATTTAGGGGCGGCAGGCAGAGTGAATGTTCTATCTTGCCTTCCAGTAAAGCGTTTTGTTCCTGGCAATATGCCGGTTGCCACAAATGAAAGAGCAATCCGCTGATAACGACAAGCAGACGCCCAATTTGCAAAAGCACTGTCGCAGGCAAATTCATTTGTTCAGGCAACTGCCTCCAACATGGATGGGACTCTTTGTTTGAGCTCCAATCTCTATTCTAGCCTGCTAGCAGAAATATGGTGGGGCAATAGTTTGGCGAGAACTCGATTAAATTCAGGAACCAAATGAGACATCGGCTCTTCACTGCTAAGGATTTGAAAGAATCTCACAACTACATTAACTCGGAAGACAAACTATGCAACGTGCACAATCAAATCTACGGGGTCAATCAGTCCCACGAACTGCGCCAGAACGGGGCAAAGCGCGCTTAATGGATGTTCCTGACGGTTTTTCAGAAGGATATACCATGTGCTTTGCTCACGAAGTCTATTACGTCACTGCTCAGCCGTCACATCCCGAGGCTCTCCCTATCCTGATGATACATGGCGCCCTGGTGTCGCGGCGCTATTTGCTGCCATCTGCAGAACTTTTGTGCGCTAAATACAAAGTCATTCTTCCGGATCTGATTGGTCATGGCGGAAGTTCAAAGCCAACACGCACTTTAGGAGTGCAAGAACAAGCCGCAGTTTTGGCTGAATTTTTGTTGCAAAACAATATAGAGCGCGCTGTCGTATTGGCTAATTCATATGGCTGCGAAGTGGCGGTTCATTTGACTGCAAACTATCCAGAGTTAGTTGATAAGCTGGTTTTGATCGGTCCGACATGCGATAGAAGTTGTACTCAATTATTCTGGCAGTTCTTGCGGCTTTGTTGTGATGGATTCTATGAGCATCCCAGTATGCTTTTGGTTCTTTTGAAAGACCTCTGGGAAATGGGCATCAGACGGGCGATCCGCACATCAGAAATTATGGTCAAGTACAACACGCTTGAACAAGTGCCGAAGATACAATGCAAAACTTTGATTCTCAGAGGCAGCAAAGATCCAATCGTGCCAGAGGATTGGACTCACCGGGTAGTACGCGCATTCAATGCGGATGTAACCTACATTCCAGTAATTGGTGCCCCACACAACATCAATTATTGCAACGCACCAATTCTAGAAAAAGTCGTCGACGACTTCCTTCACGACCGCCCCATCGGCAAAGTCCCCCGAGCAGCATGAACTCCGCACATTCGCGCCCTGCCTGGGATCCCCTGAAGGGCGACGCCATGGATACTGTTGGCAAACGCCTAATTCGTTATATTCGCCTGTAGGGGCGACGCCATGGATACTGCTGGCGAACTAAAATGGAGCCGAATCAAGTTCGATGATATGAGCTTAGAGCGTTCCACCTGGGGGCGCAGGCATCCTTGCCTGCTTCTTCGCCAATAGCTTTCCGAAGCAGGCTGGAAGCCTGCGCCCCCAGGGCTAACGCACTTCAAGCTGGATTTATCCAATCGAGTTCGCCAGCAGTATCCCATGCGTCGCCCGCCATTAATGACGAAATGTTTCTGGAGATTACGTACCAGCCAGAGGACAGCCTCTGTGCTTCATAATTTTTTGCAGGTCTAGCAAGCAGGTATAAGTTGGCATAAGCCAGAGAGTTTCGCTGTCAGAGCAAAGTGCAAGCGCCTTATCTAGCGCATGGTCGAGTGAGGGTTCGATTGTAATTTTTGCAGCGTCTACACCTGCATATTTGAGACGAACTGCCATATCGTGGCAGCGCTGTCCGCTTACAACGAATGGACCGGGACACTCAGCCAACTGTTCGAAGTCAGCGTCCCAGAGCCACGACACATCTCTGCCGTCAGCATAGTTGTCGTTTATAGCGATTAAGTATTTACCTCTTTGATCGCTTGCCGCAGCCTTAACCGCCTGCGACGCACCTGCCGGATTTTTAATTAGCTGAATGAGTGCATGCTTTCCGTTTATGGCAATTTTTTCCGATCTGCCAAATAAAGTGGAGTATTCGCAAAGACCAGATTTGATTGCACCGGCAGTTATGTCTAACTGAAAACAAAGCGCAGCCGCAGCAACAGCGTTATAAACGTTGAACATGCCTGGCAGCGGCAAATTGACAGTGAATGAAATGTCTTTGTAGTGCAATTGAAAATGCGAGCCAGTTGCTGAGACAAGAACATCTGTGGCGTATACTTCCGGCTTTGGGCGCTCGTTTTCGCAGCTTGAGCATTTATAGTGCCCGAGTTGTCCGTAAAAACGACGTGAGTATTTGTACTCGTCTCCGCATTTCAAGCAATATGAAAGTTCAGAGTTGTTGGCTTCTGCTTCAGCCTGCTCTGCTTGCTTGGCTGAGAGACTTTCGACACCATAAAATAGGCGCTGGCACTCCGGCACCATTTGCGCCACGTTTGGGTCATCGGCGTTTAAAATCGAATTCGATTTGTTTTTCATGATGCCGGCGCTGATTAGCCGCGCTGTGGTGTCTAGTTCGCCAAATCTATCTAGCTGATCTCTGAATAGATTGGTAACCAGTACATACCCTACCTTAACTTCCGACGCCACCAGTGGCAGTGCAGCTTCGTCGATTTCAAAAAGGCAATAGTCTGCGTCTAAACCGCCGGTCCAGCTTGACTCGTTTACAACACAGGCTGTAATGCCGGCAAGCAAGTTTGCTCCTTGCCTGTTGTGCACCAATTTCATGCCTGACTTTGTAAGTATTGAGGCCAGTAAGCCTGCGGTAGTGCTCTTGCCGTTTGTGCCGCTTACAGCCAAAACGCCTTTGCGTGCCTGCCCAGAAAGATGACTCAATACTGAAGGAGCAATGCGTCGCGAAACTTTTCCAGGCAAATTCGACGCCAAGCCAAGACCCAATATGCGGATGGCACTGGCTGAAAACTTGCCGGCCATGACAGCCAGTTTTTCAGTTACGGGAAAGTTGTTTTCACTCATTCATTCAGGAAGATGTCGTTCACTTTGGGATCGACAAATGCGATTAAGTCGTGCTCTGCAGCTTTGACTGTGAGTTCGTCACCCAGGGGCAGTGGATATTCAATATGCTGCCCATCTATATACAAGGCTCCGGTTCGCATTTGCGAGATTATAAGCATATGCTGTGCTCGCGGAATCTTGCCCTTAGTAAACATAAAATGTTGCTTTGGTCTTTCCCATGGCTCACGAACAACGTACTGATAACGCTGGTCTGTGATGTTCAAGATTTCGCCGCCCGCTGATTTGATTGCTCCTGTAGAGCCTGATGGAGTTCCAATCCATATACCGGAAGATCTTTGTTCTTCTTCCTTATCATTCAGGCGAATAATGTAGCGGCTGGTGCCTGCCGGATTTCCATGAGAAACAAGAACTTCATTGAGCACAAGTTCTGGCAAAGCCTTGCCGTTGATTGCCAACTCCAGTCGCAGCAATCTTTCAGGGCTGAGTTCATTCGAAATAATTTGGTCGATAATTTGAGAAAAATTGTTGCGATTTGCCAGGCAAAAATGTCCAAAGCTTGTGCCCGGGGCGGAATTTACGCCGAGAATCGGTGTTTGTCGCAGGTTGTGTGATGCATCTAGGAAGGTGCCGTCACCACCTACTGTGATCAACAAATCGTATTGATGAGCCTTTTCGTCAAGCTCTGCTCGGTGACAAGAATCAAATTCAATACCGCGGGCTTTAAGCTCGGTTTCAATATGTTGCAATGCGTCGACATGTTGATCATGCGCGGTTTTGACTTTGGCAACCGATGCGTGCCCTTCTTCTAAGAGCTTCAAAAATCGAGGCTCTTTGTATTCAATCGCTTGTAATTGAAGCGTCGATTTTTTGAAGGCTACAAGGACTTTTGAAAGCTTCACTTCTTCCTCGCTAAAGCACAAGCGACTAATTGCATCGCAAGACGTGAGCAGAGACGCTCTGCCAACGATGACTAAGGGTATCAGATTGACCTGACGCTTTCCAGTCGGACACCGGAGACTGGTATACTGAGAGGTTCACGGTACTTAATCACTTCATCTCTTCTTAGAGGGAGGCAGTCAATGTCACTTTCCGGGGCGGAAATCCGCCAGAGATTTATCTCTTATTTCAGGGACAAGCAAAAGCATCTATTCATGCCCAGTGCCAGTCTGATTCCTGACAATCCGACTTTGCTGCTGACATCGGCGGGGATGGTTCCGTTTGTGCCGTATTTCCTTGGGCAGGCGCCACCGCCGAGCACTAGAATTGTTACTTGTCAAAAGGTAACTAGAGCGGGCGGTAAAGATTCCGATATTGAAAACATCGGACGCACTTCAAGGCACCATAGCTTTTTCGAAATGCTTGGCAATTTCAGCTTTGGAGATTATTTCAAAAAAGAAGTAATTCCATGGGCTTTCGAATTTTCAACCAAAGAGCTCGGGCTTGATGCCGAGCGTATCAGCGTAACAATTTTTGAGGGTGATGATTCTGTACCTGCAGATGAAGAAGCCTTTTTGATCTGGCGCGACAAAGTTGGTATACCCGAAGCCAGAATTCAAAGACTGTCGCGCGCCGACAACTTCTGGGGTCCGCCCGGCCCAACCGGACCATGCGGACCATGCTCTGAACTATATTATGATCGCGGACCAGATCTCAAAGACGATCCGGGCGCAGAAGCGCGCGGTGATCGCTATATGGAATTCTGGAATCTTGTATTCATGGAATTGTTTAAGGACGAAAACGCCCAATACAGTCCGCTTGCTTCGAAGAATGTTGATACTGGCGCTGGTTTAGAGCGCATTGCTACCATCATCCAGAAAAAGAAAAACTCATTTGAAACTGATTTGCTTTTCCCAATTCTTGAGGAAGTTAGCAAAATGAGTGGTGTGAAATATGGTGCAAGCCCAGAGTCAGACCTCTACCTGAAAATCATTACGGACCACGCACGCGCTGTAAGCTTCCTTGTAACAGACGGTATTCGCACCAGCAACATCGGTAGAGGATATGTCCTTCGATTTATAACAAGGCGAGCAGCTAGATTTGGTCGCCTACTCGGGCTTGAAGAGCCGTTCATTTATAAGCTTGTTCCAAAAGTTGTAGAACTCTATGGTGGAGCCTATCCCGATCTGGCTCAGCAAGCGGCTGACACCGAAGAGGCTATTCATAAAGAAGAAGAGCGCTTTGGAAAAACGATCGACCGCGGTATGGTCTACTTGAATGAAATACTCGAGCGTCCGGAAAAAGAAGTTTCTGGCGCAGAGGCATTCAATCTCTATGCCACCTATGGTTTCCCTATTGAACTAACCACTGAAATTGCCGAAGAAAAAGGCAAGAAAATTGAGATGGAAGGCTTTGCCAAAGCCAGACACGAGCACGAAGAAGTTTCGGCAGGCAACAAATTCAATGTCATTCTTACCGGTGAAGAAGCGCTTGGCGATATTTTGAAAAAATATGGCAGCACTGAATTCAGTGGCTACAAAAACTTAGAGTCTGATTCTACAGTTCTTGCTCTTGTGGAAAAAGGCAAATTGTTGCAGCACGCTGAAGAAGGCTCTGAAATTGACGTTATTCTCGACAGCAGTCCATTCTACGCAGAGTCTGGTGGACAGCTTGGGGACAGCGGCATCATCAGCAATGCAGATTCAAAACTAGAAGTGCTTGATACCAAAAAGCATGATGGTTTGATTGTTCATCGTGTTCGCTTCTTGTCTGGAATGCTAGAGCCAGGTCAGCATGTCAAAGCGCTTGTAGACAAAGCCAGGCGCGAAGCCACAGTGCTGCACCACAGTACCGCCCATCTTTTCCATGCAGCCGTTCGTCAATTGCTTGGAAAACAGGTTATGCAAGCCGGCTCGCAAGTGGGTCCGGAAGGCATGCGCTTTGACTTCAGTTTTGAAAGACAAATGAAGCCCAGCGAAATTACTCAAGTCGAAGACTTGATGAATGAATGGGTAAGAATGGGCCTGCCGGTTGAAACAAAAGAAATGCCTATCGAAGAGGCAAAACGAACCGGCGCGGTCGCAATGTTCGGCGAAAAATATGGCGACATTGTTAGGGTTGTGTCCATGGGTGATGCAAGCATTGAATTTTGCGGCGGAACTCACGTTTCAAACACCGGGCAAATTGGTCCTATCAAAATCATTTCTGAAGGCAGCATTGCCTCTGGTGTGCGCCGCGTTGAAGCCCTGTCTGGGGCGAAAGCCTGGCACTATATCAGCGACCATATGAACATTTTGCTCAACGCTTCAAGCAAGCTCAAAATAAAGCCGGGCGATTTGCTTGCGCAAATTGAAAAGCTGCAAGATCAAGTTAAAGCAAAAGAGAAAGCCGCTCAAGCGCTAGAAGAGAAACTAGCATTTGCGCAGGCTCCAGAGCTGCTTTCAAAAGCAGAAACTGTTGGTGATACCAGATTGGTGCTCGGAAATCTCAAAGACGTTACTGCCGATGCTCTAAAGAGTTTGGCAGATCATTTGCGCAGACAGGGCAACGATATTGTCGCGGTGCTTGGTTCTGTTCAAGGCAGCGATAAAGTTTCCCTCGTTGCTGGAGTTTCAGATGCTCTCACCAAGAAAGGATTCAACGCCGGCAAACTTGTAAAAGAAGCAGCCACTGCATGCGGTGGTAGTGGCGGGGGCAAACCTGAATTAGCTCAAGCCGGAGGGAAAGATCCTTCCAAGCTAGATGCTGCCCTGGCTGCGGTTAGAACCCAACTGACTAATGGCTGAGTTCGATCCGATGAAACCAGTAATTGCGTTTGCAGACGGCGGGTCTCGAGGAAATCCGGGGCCAGCCGCCTATGGTGCATTACTGGTGCAAGACGGAGCCACTATTGCTGAAATAAGTGCATTTATCGGCAATGCGACAAACAATGTTGCCGAGTGGACAGGCTTGCTCGAAATTCTCAAAAAGGCGCGCGAGATGGGCGTGAAAGACCTTGAAGTTAGAATGGATTCTGAACTTGTGGTCAAGCAGTTGCTCGGCCAGTACAAGGTAAAAAACGAAAATCTCATTCCTATATATGAGAAAGCGAAAATTTTGTCCGATCGATTTCCTATTTTCAGCATTGTCCACGTTAGACGTGAGTACAACAAAGAAGCAGATCGCCTGGCAAACCAGGCACTTGACCAGGCAGCCCAGAACTCAAGCACATGAGAGGATTACTGAATTGAGACTCAAAACTCTTACTGCGTCATTACTTGCAAGCGCCGGCTTACTCCTGTCACTTTCATTGAGCGTGATTGCGGGCGCGCCGCCTGTGAGAATTGCAGTGGTACCGGGCGGTGGCAGCGGTATGGAACAGGACGTTGTAGACCGCATCACCAACGACTTACAAAGCAATCCCAACGTTAAAGTGAGCACCGTTAACCCCGATTGGTTTGTGCAATGCAACATATTTGATCGCACAGACACCGGTGGTGGCAGCGTCAGAGTAAATGGCACCGTAGTAGTGAAAACCTCAGATGGACACATTCTTAACACTGTTTCGATGCAGTCCAACAAACAAGATTTTTCGCTCACCCCAGGAATGCCGGTGAACAAAGCTCTTTTTGATCGTGGTGTGCGCGAAATCATTCAAGGGCTCGTAGACCGCGCTCGCCAGCCGCTCAGCGATGCTGTCGATATCGAGATGCAAACCAGAGAAAAACTGATGCAAGCTCAAAATTTGGGCGATGACGATAAGTATGCCGATGGTCTTCAGATTCTCATGGGGGTCTCGCAAGACAGCCCGCACTTTGCCGGCGCCAGAAAAATGATGGACGAATTCCAAATGGAACAAGACGCCATGGATGCTGTTAAAGAAGCTGAGCGATTGGCTAAGTCCGGCAAGTACAGCCAGGCAATCACAGTTCTAAAAAGCGTGAGCCCAAAATCAAAGCGTTCTGGCTTAGCCAAAGCTCTGGCCGGTAAATACAGAGCAGCCATGGCAGGACACCGTCCAGCACCAGCTCGCAGCAGCAAGCCAGCTGCAGCTAAACCAGACGCCGACGCCCAGCTAAAAGCCCTCGAAGCGCAAAAACGCGCTTTAGATGCCCAACGCAAAGCAGTCGACGCCCAGGAAGCCGCCCTCAAAAAAGCCAAATAGCAGAGCCGTTGCAACTACCAATTGTGGGGCGACGCCATGCGTCGCCCGGTAAAACTTGTCGCTTAGCGGCTAAGGCGTATATGCGCTAGGATCTTTAAATGAATTAATGGCATTTTGTATGTGAGCTAACATCAGATTCAAATGCCAAAGAATGTTCTTGCCAGCTTGCCTGAGCAGACCGCAGCCCAAGTATTTTGAGCTTTCGCAGGCACGCAACTGAGTTCTTAAGCAGGTCAAGGCGGTCTAGAGAGATTCCAGCCCACAAATTAATAAACAGAAAATTCTCAGGAGTCTGAGCCAGACACGATATACCATTTGTAGGATCAGTTTGTGCCCTTCAGACTCCGAGCCCAAATCGGACAAGGATAAGCAGCAACTGTAAATATGAGGGAGAAAGACATGAGATTGCGCAAATTTGGTTCTCTGCTACTGACACTGTCAATGATGGCACTGTCAATTTGCCAGGTTCCCGCGCATGCTGACGCAAAGCGCCGCATTGCAGTACTGCCGTTTGAATATGGCTCAGTATCATCGGTTGTCGGAACATATGACGTGGGCAAAGGCGTCACCGAATTGATGATCAACAAGCTGGTCAGCGACGGCACTTACAAAGTTGTAGACCGTCAAATGCTCGACAATATTTTGAAAGAGCAAAACCTTTCAGTTAGCGACCGTGCCGACCCGGCAACTGCCATCAAAATCGGTAAAATCTTGGCTTGCGACGCCATCGTAGTAGGCACAGTCACCCACTTCGGATTCGAAACAAAATCAGTAAGTGTTGGTTCTCTTCCGAGTATAGCCAGCGGATATATTCCGTTCGGCGGCGCTCTCGGTGCTTTCAGCGGAGCTGGCAGCAAGAAGAGCAAAGTCAAAGTTTCAATCAGCGCTCGCATCATCGACACTGCAACTACCGAAATTCTAGGAGTTGCTGAAGGTCAGGGTATGTCCAGCCGCGGCGGCACCTCACTTGGTGTAGTCGACGTCGACAATTCAGACTTTGCGTCCAGCATCGCCGGCGAAGCAACCTACCAGGCTGTAGATCAATTGGCTGCTACCATCAGCTCGCTTGCATCCAAAATTCCAGATAACCAGTCAATCGCAAACCGCGACGTTCAAGGCAAAATTGCCGATGTAACAGGCAACACTGTCATCATCAACGTCGGCAAAATCAATGGACTGGCTGTCGGTGATTCTCTGCAAGTTGAGCGCATCACCAAAACAATCAAAGACCCAGTTAGCGGAAAAGTACTCAAAGAAGTTACTGGCACAATTGCAGTCATCAAATTGACTCAGGTAGATAAAGACAATTCAACCGGCGATATCGTTAAGTCGACAGGTAATGTTGGCGTCGGCGATAACGTCAAGAAAGTCACAACCGATGTATCGGCAGTGGTTTTAACACCACTACCAAATGCTGCTAAAACCAAATAAGAACGGTTTATCAACAAAATGATTAGCAAAACAACTAAGAAAGCAGTTTCTGCGGCGACAGTCCTGATGGTGGCTGTCGCCGCTTCTTTTTGTAGCCCAGCAGAGTCAAAAGACAAAATCGATTGGGATAAACGACTGGCGAAGGGATACAAGAGTCTTGAAATAGGCGACTACGACAAGGCTATGCAATTTTTCCAAACGGAAATCGACCACCATCCTGAATCTGGTGCCGCCAGAACAGGCATGGGAATGGCATTTAAGCGAAAAGGTAAAACCGGCGAAGCCGTTGCAGCAATAAGGCGCGCAACTGAGGTTGAGCCTGATTATGCCGACGCATATTACGAGCTTGGCTCGCTTCTTGAATCAAACAAAGATTTTGGCGAGGCAGAAAAATGCTTCGAGAAATATTTGCAATTAGCCCCTTTGACCAATAAGAAAAGCACAGTGGAAGACCGAATCCGCAACTGCAAAGAAAACATGTAATCAGGTGTCCGTGACGAAAATACGCGAGGATCTAGAAGTGGAGCAGGCGAAACAACAAGCATTCTTAGAAGGCAAATTCGTAAATCTCGAAGATGCAAAAATAAGCATTATGACTTCAGGTTTCTTATATGGAACCGCTGTTTTCGAGGGTCTTCGTGCTTATTGGAATGAAAAGGAAAAAGAAATCTACATCTTCCGTATGAAAGAGCACTACGAGCGCATGATGGATAGCATGAAAATCATGCACATGAGCATCAAGTACTCTGTCGATGAGCTGTGCAAATTGACCACAGAATTGGTGCGTCGCAATGCTCCAACCGGCGACACTTATGTGCGTTCAACCGCATACAAAGCTGCTTGCAAAATCGGCCCTAGTTTGGACGGAAGTTCTAACGAATATTGTATGTTTACTGTTGCGTTCGGCGATTACTTCCACGGTGCCGAAGGGCTCAACGTACAGGTTTCAAGCTGGCGCCGTGTAGAAGACAACGCGATTCCAGCAAGAGCAAAAATTGTCGGTGCTTATGCAAATACAGCGCTTGCAAAAACAGATGCTCTGGTTGCAGGATTTGATGAGTGCATAGTTCTTTCTGAAAATGGACACGTTGCAGAAGGCAGCGCCATGAATGTTTTCATGATCAAGCGTGGCAAGCTAATCACAACGCCAACTACCGAAAATATTCTTGAGGGCATCACCAGACATTCAGTTATCGAAATCGCTGAGCAAGAGCTTGGGCTCAAAGTCGAAAGCCGTCAAATTGATCGCAGCGAACTTTATACAGCCGATGAACTTTTCTTCTGCGGCACCGGCGCACAAATTGCTCCAATTGCAACAGTAGACAAACGTATCGTTGGCGCAGGCGGCGTCGGCCCGATCTCAGACAAAATTCGCCAGATTTATCTTGGAATTTGTCGCGGTGAAAATCCGAAATATCACAAGTGGTTGACACCTGTGTATAAAAAAGGCGAATTAGGAATGGGGCAAGGCTGTTCAACAGTTACTCGTTAAGCCTTTCGGGCGAGACTCTGCTCAGTTCTTTAAACTGCAGTTTGCCTGACCTAAATAATGCAATCGGCAAGTCGTATACCTTGTTGCTTATGATTTCCAGAATATGGGATAGAAAGCTGCAAGGACAGGACTTAAGTGTATAAAAGGAATGGGTTTATGAACGGAAAAAACGAGCTCTCGCTCGTTGTGGCAGCTTTGACTCTAGCGTTTCCGCTTGCAGCTTATGCTCAATCGGGTGGCGATAACGATCAGGCAGCTCAAGAGCAGTGGCTTCGTTATTCCAATTGGGAGCATCGAAATATGATGCCCCGACGACATGAAGCGTCGAAAGCCAAGTCGAACGAATCATCGAGTTCAAGCAGCTCGGACGAGCAAGCCAAATCTAGCAACCGTCTGGGACTGCCCGATAATCCGGGCAGTCAGACAGTTGATGGCACCCAGGCTACTGTGCCTGGCTGGGCTTTTCAGGCTCCGCAGCAAACTCAACGACCTCCCGAGTACATTGTCGGTGCCCAGTCTTTCGGTTCCACACCATCATTTCAAGCCAATCTTTCCAAATCGTACGGACTCGGTAGCATCCCGTTTGGCGGTTATGGACCGGGCTTCGGGAATTGGGGCAGCCGCTATGCTTGGGGCGGCTCCTGGGGCGGAGGCTGGGGTGGCGGCTGGGGCGGCGGTTTCGGCGCAAATTATGCCGGCGGCAGCTCTTTCAGTCACTGGGGACAGCCAGCCTGGGGCAATTATGGCGGTCGCATCCCTAAATATTCTTGGGCAGGCGCCGCAATTGGAGGCGGCTTATCGCCCTTTGGCTTCGGATTTCCCTATGGTGGCGGCATTTCCAGCGGATTGCAGCCCACAAGACTGGGTCCCCAGGTGATTCAAACTGGCCCCAGCCCGGCTTCTGGTAATTACTACCAGCCAAGCACCGGTGATTCTAGCGCCTCCGGCAATTATTACGCAGGTGGTGCTCCATGGCAGGTTCCTGTTAATGCTCCTAACAACCCGAAAGACTACTGGGGCCCGGGTGGAAACCCATTTAAGTAAGGACTCATGCCAAATATCGATGTATGTTCTTAACCGATCCTTGGAAGATATCTTAATGAAATGTATAATCTTCATTAAACTACGAATTTCGTGAGCGTCCGCCCTATTCGCGGTTAGAGTTTCACCCGCGGAGGACAGCTAGTTCACAGTTCGTGGATTAAATGCTGGATCATACATGACAGAATCAGCGCGCCCGACTCCTCCCAAAAAAAAGAGAGCTGCAGCAAACCCAGCTCCGGCTCAACCGGCCCGAGAAGATGGTGCCGCGTCGGGCAAGGAAACTGCCGCTGCGGCGCAATCAGATGCGGCTGCCCTTAGAATAGTTCCGGCAACAGAAGTTACGTCCGAGCACAGCAAGCAAGCTGCTTCCAATCTGCCCGCCGAAGTGCCATTGAAATACACAATGGAAGAAATCGGCAAGCCGCTCATGGCTACGCTTGAAAAATATGAGCGCAGCGCAGAAGAAAAAGCGAAAATTCGCAAAGCATACGAATTTGCATTTAAGAGTCACGACGGTCAGGTTAGAAAGTCTGATGAGCCGTACATCATCCATCCAGTTGAAGTCGCCATCTCGCTTGCGCATTTGAATGCTGACGTTGATACCATTTGTTCTGGCTTATTGCATGATGTAATCGAAGACTGCGAAGTTAAAGGCGCAGAAATTGAAGGTCGCTTTGGTGTTGATGTTCGCAAAATCGTCGAAGGCGTCACAAAGCTCGGCAAATTTAGTTTTAGTTCAAAAGAAGAGCGTCAGGCAGAAAACTTCCGCAAGTTACTTGTGGCAATTGCAGAAGATGTTCGTGTGGTTTTGGTAAAGCTTGCAGATCGTTTGCATAACATGCACACGTTAGACCATATGAAGCCAGCCAAACAGGCTGAAATAGCTCAGGAAACTTTGGAAATTTATGCACCACTGGCCAACCGTTTCGGTTTGGGAAGCTTCAAATGGGAATTGGAAGATCTCAGTTTGCGTTATCTTCATCCAGATGATTACAAACACATCGAATCATTGGTTGCTGCCAGCGCCCAAGAGCGCCAGTCATACGTCGACGAAATCGTAGAAAAATTGCGTAAAGAGCTTGAGGCTCGCAACATTCAAGCCGAAATTTATGGACGTTCAAAACATCTGTTTGGCATCTGGAAAAAGATGAAAAAGCAGAACAAAGAATTTGACGAACTCTATGATGTTTTTGCAATCAGAGTAATCATTGAAAGCCAGGAAGACAAACAATATTGCGAACTTCAAGGCGACCCAGACACTCAAAAATGTTATGAAGTAATGGGAACAGTACACGCTCTTTTCCGCCCCATTCCGGGTCGTTTCAAAGACTACATTGCCATGCCCAAGCAAAACAGCTATCAGTCATTGCACACAGCGATACTTGGGTCTAGCGGACGTCCTGTCGAAATTCAAATTAGAACCAGACGTATGCACCACGTAGCCGAATACGGTATCGCCGCACACTGGCGCTATAAAGAATCGGGCTCTGTTGTAGCTGATTCTCAGGTAGACCGTAAATTAGCCTGGTTGCGCCAGTTAGTTGAATGGCAGCAAGATCTCAAAGACGCGCAAGAATATATGGACACAGTAAAGATGGACCTCTTTGCTGATGAGGTTTTTGTATTCAGTCCACGTGGTGACGTGTTTGATTTGCCTAAGGGTTCGACGCCAATTGACTTTGCGTATCGAGTTCATACTGAGGTTGGCAATCACGTAACCGGAGCTCGCATCAACGAGCGTATGGTACCGCTGGCAACACCAATGCGAAATGGTGATATCGTCGAAATTATTACCAGCAAAAGCGCACATCCACGCATGGACTGGCTCAATATTGCCATCACCCATAGTGCTAAGAGCCGCATCAGGCAATGGTTTAAAAAGCACCACAGAGAAGAGCATATTCAGCAAGGCAAGCAGATGCTTGAAAATGAGCTAGGCAAGGCAAACCTTGATGAGCTGCTCAAATCTGAGAAATTGAAAGAAATCAGCAAGCGATTGAACATCACAGAAACAGATGACATTCTTGCTGCACTTGGTTATGGTGACTTGTCGCTTTCACAAGTTGTTAACCGAATTCGCGAACAAGAACAGCAGCTCGAAAAGAGTGCTAAGAAAGATCAGCTTCCGCAAATCGAATCAATAAAACCGAGCAAGAGTAATGTCTCTAGCTTGAGTGGTTTGATGCATCACCTGGCGCAATGTTGTAATCCTGTGCCGGGCGAGTTGATTGAAGGTGTTATCACCAGAGGCAGCGGCATTACTGTGCATAGAGCTGATTGTGCCAACTTGAATAAAGTTGAAAAAGAAAGGCACATGGAACTTGTTTGGTCTGATTCGGAAGAAAGCAAATATCCTGCCTATCTAATTGTCGAGTGCATCGATCGTGTCGGCATAGCCAAAGACATTTTGCAGAAAGTCTCTGACAACAAGATTAACCTCAGCGATTTGAGGGTGGAAACTCATCCTCACAAAAAGACAGCTACAATACATCTGAGAGTGGAAGTAGCCGACATTCGTCAGCTTGATCATATTTCACTGACAATTGGAAAAATCGCCGATGTCTTGCGCGTGCAGCGACAAAATCACAGGCGCAGAAATCCGATGGATCAATAAGAGTTGCGTTTCCCAAATACAAGTAAGACTTGAGCATGAAACTAATAATTGGCACTAAAAACCCAGGCAAGCTCAAAGAGTTTGCAGCATTGGCTTCCGGTGAAGACTGGATTGAATTGCAAATGGCACCAGACGACTTTGAAGTCGAGGAAAATGGATCAACATTTTTCGAGAATGCCAAGATTAAGGCGCTCAAGGCTGCAAAAATGACTGGGCTTCCTGCTGTTGCGGACGACTCTGGTTTAGTCATCGAAGCGCTCAAGGGCAAACCCGGCATTCATTCTGCGCGCTATTGCGAAGGAAGCGATGCTGACAGGCGCGCTAAAGTGCTCAAAGAGATGGAAAAAATCCCTGAAAACCACAGACATGCAGCTTTCTTTTGCGCACTTGTATTAGCCAATCCAGACGGTACTGTGCCGTTCAGCACAATCCGCTGCTGGGAAGGCGTTATCGCTATGGAAGAAAAGGGTGCCAATGGATTTGGCTATGACCCGATTTTCTATTTACCCAAACGCAATTTGAGCGCAGCAGAACTTGCATCTGAAGAGAAGAACAAAGTCTCTCATAGAGGACAAGCCTGGAGTCAATTGCTGAAATATTTGCAGCAAAACAAAGGCTAATTCAAGTTAGTAAAAGCTTGGGCTAGTCAAATTAGGCGACAGGATTTGCTTCGCTGTACGCTAAATCTGGGCAGCTAATTTCAGCCATTTTGATCAGCTTAGATGCTGAAATTTCTAATGCTACTGCAAGTCGACTTAGTGTCTTGAGTGTGGGATTGCGTGCGCCGCGCTCAATATCGCTAATATATGTTCTGTGTAGACCGGCTCTTTGAGCCAGTTCTTCCTGGGAAATACCCAGTTGTCCGCGCCTCTTATGAACAGCCTCGCACACCGCAGCTAAGAATGGATCGGGCTTCCCTTTTTGCTTCACTTATGACACCTACTCTCCACGACTTCGAAAACACGTTATTTCGATACTAGAATTGTTGCTAAAACTTGTGCCGATCGTCAACAGACGATGGGTGACCTGTCTTTCGAGATTGCCTTGAATACTGGCTCAAGCCGATGTAGCGAATCTTGCATCTCTTGTTCAATTTATACATCGAAAAAAAATGTGTTGTTCAAAGACATCGGTCACTTGCCTGATTCTAGGAGGGTGAAGCCAATTCTTTCACCAATCTTTCGCGAATGCATTCGTCAGGGCGAACTATATTTCGCTGACTGCGAGAGGGATTTGCAACAGTGCGGTATTCTCTGCTTTTGAAGACGAAGCGAATCTAATTGCTATTTCTTTTCAGAAGTAGACTTTGCATCGTCATTCTTTTTGTCGGCCTTTTTGTCACCGCTAACCTTGTCTCCATCTTTTTTCTTGTCTGGAGCTTTGTCAGCAGCTTTGTCGCTTACTTTCTTCTTCTCAGTGGGCTTATTGGCTGCAGGTTTTTCTGTTGCGGCATTTTTACTGCTTGCATTAGGGTGAGCGAGTCTGTCTTTTACGCTTTCAAGGTCGCTAACAAGGTTGAGTGACTCAGCAAAATCCAAAGCTTCATCTGAAATGCGATAAGCCGCTTCGTTGGATGCAATGCGGTCGAGATCTTCTTTCAGAGCTTTGTAATTTTCTGCGCTGATTGAGTTTTTGCTTTTTGCTTCTTCAAGCTTTTTCTCAAGTTCTCTTTGCATAGTGTCAATGTCTGCCGCTGGAGCTTTCATGGCATTTGTTCGTTGATCTACGCGCTTGTCGAGTCTGTTTAAGTCAACAAGCAAGATGAGACCTTCCTGATAGCTCAAGCCACCACCGCTGCCACGACTTTCGGCTTCGGTGCGCGTGATTTCGTCTAGCAGTGCTTTAAGATCTCTGGCTTCTTGCACCGGTATTTTGCCTGTTGCAATCAAATTGCCAAGTTTGCGGTTTATTGAAGCCTTACGCTCTTCAAGGTTGGGGAACACGTATGGTGTGCTGTGAATGTTACGCTCGGCATGCGCCAGTAGTCTTTGGAATCCATAACTGAATGCCAGGCGCTCTCCATAGCTCAGTCCGCCATCGTCTGCGCGCATTTTGTTGAATGCGTTTACCACTGCATCGTAAGACGCTCTTAGAGTTTCGGATTCAAGGGCACTTAGTAGTCCATAGCTAAGTCCAAGCCGAATTTTCTTTTCGACATTACCCTCAAGTGAAACAATGTCTGCTGTCAGGACATGCGTTTCGCGAAGTTGCCTGTCAAGATCTTCCCACTCTTGTTCAAGGCTTCTAACTAGCTCAAGTGCCTTCTCTCCGCTCAAGCCGGCTGGCTCAGCTCTATATTGTTTTTCGAGCTTGCTGTTGTCGGCTAATTTTGCTTTGTATGAATCTGCTTCTGCGTTAGTCAATCGGCCTGATGAAACGCCTTCGTATATAAGTGCTTCGATTTGGCCGCGTCTGGTATCAAGCCCAGGGAAGTATGCAGAGTGTCCGTGCATTTCTTCTTCTAGTTGCGCTGAGAGTCTTTCGAGTTCAAATGCCACCGCGAATTTTTCGCGAGATGTCAACTCGTTGTCTGATGCCTGATATTTTTCTTTGACTCTATTAACTGCTGCCAGGTCTCGAACAGCTTCCACTGCGTCACCTGCGCTTAGTTGTCCCGATATTGCCGATTCGGCAATGCGGTTATCAACTGCGGTTCTTATGCCATCAATGCTAGGCACATCCATTGGTCTATCTTTAAGTGCTTTCTCAAAACGGGCGCTAATTTTTTGAAATTCTTGTGCCATTTCGAGAGCGGCTGCGCAACTTAATCCACCATCAGATTGCTCTGCATCTCTTCTCAATTTGTTGAGTGCGAAGAGCTCTTGTCTGATTGGTTTGCTGTCTTCTCCGCTTAAGCGATTTGATTTTACGCCAGACTTAACTCTGTCTGAAAGGTGAACAAGGCTGATGGTCAATCCCGGCCAGATGCGGCTAGGCGTGTGCATTTGTCTGTCAATGCGACCTTCCAATCTGGCAATATCAAGTTTAAGTGCTTCCTGATCTGCATCTTTTAACGATCCGCCTGAGCTCAATTTTTCTTTGGCAGACTGAATTGCATCGAGGTCTTCTTTCAGCTCGTATGTTTCTAATGCAGTCAATGTGCCTTCATTGAGTCCGGTGGCAAGTTTGCGATCGGCGCTGCGAATTCGCGAGTCTATTTCCTTTGCAATGTCTCTGGGCTCAGCGGCTAACTCAATGTTGTTTGAAAGTGTGTCCATCTTCAGCCCCAAAACGATGAGGTCTTCTGAGCTGTATCTTTTTGGATCTTTCTTTATAGTTGCTTCTGCTGATTTAATTTCGCCTAGCTCCTTCTTGAATTCTTGAGCCTGGGCTTCAGTTAGTTTTCCGGCTTTCAACTTGCTGGCAATTGACTCATCGATTTCTGCTGAGTTTGTAACAAATGCCTGTACTTGGCCAGATTGCATGCTCGAAAGTCGAAGACCGAGATGGTCAAAATCGATGCAAAGCATCAACTTGTCGAGATATGTCAGTCTGCCCTGATCTTTGAGTAGTGCGGCTTCAAACGCGGTGATTCTGTTGAAGCGCTGCTTGAGATCTGCCACTTCATTTGGTGTCAAACGACCCTGTTTTGCTGCAAGATCGATTCTTTGCTGCAAATCTTCTCTTGTAAATTGAAGGTCGGCAGATGCCATGTCGCGATCGTGTTCGTGCTTGCTAATTTCATCACTAAGATTGTCAAGCAAGGTGTTGAGCCTGACATTTTGCCAGTGTGTGTTTTTGCCCATATTGGTGCGGAATTGGGCTTCTGCTTCAGCCACCTGGTCAAGCTGTTTTTTTAGTAAATCTGATTCGTCTGGCGAAAGTCGTCCACTGGCCAAATCTTCGACGATGCGACGCTCGACGCGCACCATACGTGCATCTGTTTCAGCAAAGGGCGCAGTACTCTGGCTTATTTGCAACTTGCTCTTGGCTGCCTCAGTTGGGCTGCTTTTCTTTTCTTCCTGCTTGGCTGTATTTGGCTTATCGGCGTCTGCATAGGCAGGCAATTGTCCTGCTTGCAATAAAGTTGCCATTAGCCCGATGCTAAGAGCGAGATTCAGCGATGCCTTCATCTATTCAGCCTTCCCATGAAACGATTACCAACGCCAATTATAGACGTCTGAGCCGTATGTTGCTTGAACACATTTGAAGCTATTGAAAACTTCTTTTGTATCGTGCCAAAATAACAGGGGCTTAGCTTTTGACTTTTGCGGTAACTGCAATGAACAGCATGAATTTTCTATTTCCACGCAACTTCGCCTGGGGAGTTGCCACAGCCGCCTATCAAATAGAAGGCGCCTGGAATGAGGATGGGAAGGGCGAATCCATCTGGGACACTTTCAGCCATACGCCAGGTAAGATAGCTGATGGCACCAATGGTGATATCACCTGCGATCACTACCATCGATATCGTGATGATATTCGAATGATGAAAGAGCTTGGAATAAAAAACTACCGTTTTTCTGTTTCATGGCCTCGAGTGATGCCTGATGGCATGCGCAAGGTAAATCAGAAAGGTCTCGATTTTTACGATCGTCTGGTTGACGAGCTTTGCAATGCAGGTATTGAGCCGTTTCTCACTCTTTATCATTGGGATTTACCTCAGACTTTGCAAAATATTGGAGGCTGGGGCAATCGTGAAGTCTGCAAGTACTACGCGGACTATGCCGCTCTAATGGTTAAACAACTGGGCGACCGCGTAAACTTTTGGACAACTTTCAATGAACCATGGGTGGTGGCAAATCTTGGTCACCGTACTGGTGAAATGGCACCGGGATTTAAAGATGAAAAGCTTTGCCTTCAGGTGATTCACAATATTCTCCTGGCCCACGGAATGGGAGTACAGGCCATAAGAGCGTGCGAGCCTGAAGCTCAAGTTGGCATAGTCAACATACTCTTTCCCACGCATCCTGTTTCAGATGCGCCTGAAGACATCGCTGCTGCTGAGTTCGGCTGGCTAAAGGACTCGGCCTGGTTTCTCGACCCTGTTTTTAAGGCTTCTTATCCGACTTCTATCTGGGAATATTATGGAGACATGGTACCAGAGGTACATGCAGGTGACATGGCAATTATTTCCCAAAAACTCGATTACCTGGGAGTCAACTTTTACTTCAGAGCAGTAATTGGCTCGGGCGGACGATTGACTGAAATTCCTGGTGCGGACTATACCGACATGGGGTGGGAAGTTCATGCCCCGGGATTGAGGCATCTGCTGCAAAGAATTTCAAGTGATTACAAATTGCCTCCGATCTATATCACCGAAAATGGTGCGGCATACAAAGACGTCCTCACTGGTGAAGGCAAAGTTCATGACCAACAGCGTTTGAATTACGTGAGAGATCATCTGTTGGAAGCGCATGAAGCCATCAGGTCTGGTGTGAATTTGAAAGGCTATTTTCTCTGGTCGCTGATGGACAATTTCGAATGGGCTTTCGGCATGAGCAAACGTTTTGGCATTGTCTATGTAGATTATGAAACACAAAAGCGATATCCAAAAGACAGCGCGCTCTGGTATTCCAACGTGATCAAACGCAACGGACTTTAAACCTGGTCTTGCTCGGGCGCAATATGAGTTCTGTAGACAATCTACTATTCCTCTAGTTAAGCATACTCAACTCCCAAAGCCTCAGGCTATAGGGTGCATGTAAATAAGATTAGCTCTGCGAATCACGGTGAAAACCGTGGAATTGCGCAGAGCTTGATTGATTTAAATATTGAGTTTTAGTACGCGAAAGAAATAGCGCATGCCTTATTTAGATGCCGAGTGTGCGACGCACGACCTCCGTATCGGCGAGCGATTCTATTAACTTGTCGCCATCATTTGCGTGATAGCAAAGACAAGGTGTTTTGCTTATATTGGCTTGTTTTGCCTTATCTGGCTCTTGCAACACATCAACAATACTAAGCTCGTAATCAGTATAAGAAACGATGCTGAGGGCTCTGTATAAGTTTGCTAGGGCTCGGCTTGAATTGCGTGGTGTCACAAACAGTGTCAGCTTCAGGCGAGAAACCATCACTCGTCTATCCGCATTTTGCACGGGGTCACTTCAAACCTCCATATTTCCCGAAATCTACTTGTTCACACTACCATTTCTTCATTCCATAAGGCAAACAATTCAAATCTGGGTAAACACCTAATTTAGCTAGGGTTTTCCGCATTTGCACATTGTCATTTTGTAGCCGATTTAACACAAACAGGTAGGCGATTTCCTTTCGAATTTGTGGAACTGAATGCAAGAAGTCTCGTCAATGCAGGCGTTGAGATTTGCAGGCGTAGAGATTTGCAGGTAAGCGAAAACCTAGCTTGGGTGCCATTGTGAATATTGCTCAACTATTGCGTATGCGATATGCCAGATTGGTTCATAGATGTGAAGAGTGTTTGGAAAGTGAAAACTGTAAAAGCGCTTGATAGGGATTTCTGCCGGAGGGCGCAAAAAATGTCAGACCTGCAACTTGAACCCTGTGAGGTGGAAGTATGAAGCGCCTTCTGGACTCGGTTGGAGCGTTAGATGATTTGGAGTGGCTTGTTGATTTCTTTGAGAATCACGCCGATATGGCCCAGGTAGAAGAAATATGCAAAGCTGTTAAATTAGCGAGGGTCAAAGCCCAAAGTCTATTGGATGGGCAAGAACTATCTAACATCATTTACCTCAGGCGTCCGCAAGCTATAGATAGCGAAGAAGTGTTTTCTATGTCGCGAGACCCAGATGTTTAATAGCTAGCATTATTTGCTAGCTATTCTTTCTCACCATTTGCTATAGGGCGTCCGGCTGAGGCTTGAGTTGAAATATCGTGCGTCGTCAGTGACTTCTTTGTCAATCCAATCTGGTTTTTCTACTTCTTCGTCAGCGCTTTGAAGTTCTACTTCGGCCACGATGAGGCCTGCATTATCACCGAAGAATTCATCGACTTCCCAAAGTTTGTCGGCATATTTGATTTCAAATCGGCGCTTTTCGATTAGCGGTTGTTCGCACATTGTTTCTAACATATACGTGGCGTCATCGAATGGAATTTCGTATTCAAATTCGTCCCTTTCCATTCCTTTGTTTGGTCCTTTGATAGTCAAAAATGCTTTATCAGCTTTTGTTCGCACGCGCACTGTGCGCTGTTTGTCTGAGCACATATATCCTTGCCGAATTTCCACAGCTTTGTGACCATGTCTCCATTCTTCGTTTTTGACAAGAAACTTTCGTTCTATTTCTTTAGGCATGAGTGCTCTCTTCCGTCTCCGCGCGTTTGTTGACTCCTGGATTCGCTGCTCCAAAAAGTTGCAAAAATAGTGGATGCACTCGCGTGTTTTCTTTTTCTGCATGAGCGTCCATGTCAGCGCTCAGTGCTTTGAGCTGCTGCAGTGTTTCCTGAAGAGTTTTGCTTTCAGGCAGTGTGCTTAACATGTCTGCGAGTTTGATGAGAGCATTGCCGCAGTTATCGTGTTCCATTTCCATTTCGCTAAGCCTTTCCATCACATCGAAATCGCTGGCAGGAATTTCTCCCCCTGATTGCAATGCTGCTCCCATCGGGAAAAGAACTGTTTCTTCATCGTGTAGATGCTGCTCAATTTTGCGGCGAATTTTGCCGAACATTTTTTCAGCTTCTGAAATTGTGGCTGCAGCATCTGCACTTATATTTGCTTGGTTTGAAGATAATTCAGCTATCAGGGCTGTGATTTTTGGTAATTCTCGACGAAGCAAACTATGGTGCTGCGCCACTATCGAATCTGTCAGCTCTTTGAAGCTCACTCGTCTACCTCCTGAAGTTCTTTCGATTTTACATGAATCGACGATGCGAAGTCCTTCTTTCTCGCGCTACTGCTACTGCATTGCCTAGTCTGAGCGCGCAGGGCCACCTTCGTAAGTACTCAATTGCGACAAGTGAGGTCCTGAATATACCCCTGGAAGTAGTTTCGCCCACAAATAATCTATAAATGCGTATTTTCACCACTCCCTGCCGTAAAAGGCCATATTCATTAGCGGCGTCTTAGATTATTCTTTTGACTGAAAGAACGAATCGTATGGGGACGAAACATGCCTGACGGAATTGACCTGAGAAATGCAAACCCTTTGGTCCAGAGTTTGAGAGATAAACTTCCGAGCAACCCTTTAGACCTGCTTCCGAAGCCACAACAACAGACTCAGTGGGGCATCTGGGAAAAGACGCCCCAGGCTCAGCAACAGAATCCAGCAGCACAACGCCCCAGCGAAGTGCAGATGGCACCGCCACAGCAGCAGGTTACTTTGCGTCCTGAGCAGATGGTGGGCACAAACCGCGCAGATGCCGGAGTGCAGAACAACGTCAATCGATTTGTCGAGCAGGCGCAGCGGCAGGGTAATAGACAAACTGCAGCGTCAATGTATGTTAATGCGATTCAAACCGCTGATGCTTCCAGAGACGGAACATTGCAAGCTTATGCCAAAGTCGAGTACGGCCTGGCAAATATGAACTGGGGCTTTTCAGAAGAAGGGTTCAAGTGGATTTTGGAAGCAGGTTCAAACAACCCCAACATTTATAACCCACAGCAAAACGGACAGTTTTTGAAACGGTTACAGCAAGCTGGTTTGCCACAAGGTGCTGTCGATAGTTTGCTCAAGAACGGACAAAACGATCCAAACTGGTATTTGAAAGTGCCTGATGCAACGAAGCAGCTCGATAAATCTATGACTGGCGCTGTGTTCATTGCACCGAATTTGCCTGGTGGCGATCAAAATCAAAATGGCGGAGATCGCTTTGGTCCGCCGTCTGAGGCTCCCGAACAGCGCAATCCTGCAGTTTTGCAGGGAGATCAAAAAGCTGGTCCGTGGGCGCAACAACTTTTTGGTTTAATGCTCAAGTCTGCGCAAGATGAAAAAGACATCGGCAACTCATTCAATTTGTACAAGCAGGCAGTAGCCAAGGCTGATGAATTTCGTGATCCTTCTATGCAGGCACAGTCTAGAATTGAGCTCGGTTTAGCCGTTGTGTCTTGGGGAAATCCTCAAGCAGGCTTTAAGTGGATTTTGGATGCCGGCTCTAAAAATCCGGCGATTTATGATTCGCGCGTCAATCAAGGTCTAATAAATCGTCTAAAGCAAGGTGGCATTCCTGATGCTGCAATTGATATGTTGATGGCAAAGGGACAGCGAAATCCTAATTGGTATCTGCGTGACCCAGAGTCTGCCGCCAAACTTGAAGCAACGATGAAACAGATGGCTCCAGCAAGGACAAACGAAGAACCGCGTACTAACTATCCAGGGCAACAACCTGTTGAGCAAACGCGTCCACAGTTTCCGACTCAAAAAGCAACGGAACAACCGGCGAGCTCATTTCCCTGGCCAAAACCGGCTGAGCAGCCTGCTGTTAGTCCTCAACCAGGTTTGCCACCACGTCCGCAGCCGTTTGCGCCGCGAAATATTGTGCCTAAGCCACAAGATGATGGTCATTTGATCAATCGCTCGCCGTTTGGCTAAGCAAAAAATTAGAGCAAGGACGAAATCAGCTCAAAATAATTATCGAGGTCAGTTCTCGAAATACCTTCAGAGCCTTCACCTTCATCGCAGGCTTCTGATATTTCGTCGTGATTGTCAATCAAAAAGTTCAAAAAGGATCTTTCCTTTTCAGTAACCTCTGTTCCTGCAGCTGCAGATTCAAGTTCGTCATGCGATAAAAATCCGTTGGCGTTCTTGTCGATTTTGTCGAAGGCTGCATAGGCGAATGCTTTTATTTCCTGCAACTGATCGCCAATATTGCTTCGGTCGCCCAAAACGTCGGCAAACCAGGTAGAGCTTTCTTGTTCGTTGTTTGCTGAAGCCATCGCTTCTCCAAATGAAATTTACTGTTATGACATGCCACCGTCCAAACATTTCTAACCCGATATATATGCCGTTGCTTCATTCGCGCTTCTTTTGAAGGCTCGCTGTTCAAAGACTTATAAATTTTGTGATTTTTCCGAGTTGAATTTTTACTTCTCATTGATGCGTTAGTACGCCACTGACAGGGAATAGTGTTAGGGGTGACCCTGGGTGTCTGCTGTGAAGGAATTGGCTGAGCTTAAGCAGCTTCTTGAGTGGCAAGAGCAACGTTGGGGCAGCGATCACGGAAAGACGCTTGCCACATTGGAAGTTCTCGCTGACTTATATCAAATGCAAGGCAAATACGGCGAAGCCGAGCCTTTGTACTGGCAAATTTTGGAAAAGAAACACAAGCTGCACGGAAGTAATGACCTTCGTGTGGCAGATACAATTTACGACCTGGCTTGCTTGCACGAGAAACAAGAAAATTGGTCCGAATGCGAGAGGCTCTATATCTGGAGCTGCGACATTCGTTGCAGACTTTTGCCGCAAGGCGATGCACAAATTGATGAATCGCTAAACAAGGTCAAAGAAATTGTCGTCAAACAAGGTCACGAATTTGATGAATCAATTCTCCCTGTGCCTGGTTCTGGTGCAAGTGTTAATGCCAGCAAATTAGATTGGAACGCATATCTTGAGCGTGCAAAAATGATGCTCTTAGATAGAAATTTTGATTTTGCTTCGATTTATTTGGCAAGTCTTTCTGATGTTGCCGGTGCATATTTTGTTGATTCGAGAGAACACGGTGAATGCATGCACTTGTTCGGCAGGGCATTGTTTTTTCAAAAAAGGTTGAATGAGAGTCTTCAGGCATTTGAAAAATGCCTGGCGATTTACGAAAAAGTATTTGGCACAAACAGCCAGGATACAGCCAGGTGTCTGGAAGATCTGGCTGATGTGCATTGCAAGTTGAATGCGCAATCTGAAGCTGAGTTTTTATTGCAATGGGCTTTGCAAATTTTTGAATCTTTGCCCGACGGTCAACAAAGTGCTGATAAAATTCGCACAAAATTGAGCGTGCTTCCAGATTTGTGCAAGGAAACTGAGAGCAAAGATAGTCCTCCTGCCGCAGTTGAAAATCAAGCTGCTCCCGCAACAAACAAACAAGACGAGACTCCGGAAGCGCAGCCAGAACAAATTCCAAATTTTCTCTGGCAAAAGTATATGACCAGCGGCAAAAAGGCTCTTGAATCTGAAGACCTTTCGACCGCAGAAACTATGATGGGGCTTGCGCTCAAACAAGCAAACGAGTTTGGCATTCAAGACCCTCGCCTCTGGGAGTCGATTTGCCAGATGGGAAATGTATATCTTGCGCAAGATCGTCGAGCGCGAGCCGAGTCTTTATACAAGTACGCGCTTGAACTTTGCCAGAAAAACCGCGGGCAAATGCATCCTGATAATGCTAAATTTTGGGAAGTGCTTGCCGAAATGTATGAATCAGAGGGCGACAATTACCAGGCGTCAATTTGCTTCGATAAAGTTGTTACTCTGCTTGCCAAAGCCGGCCGTCCTCTTATCGAATACGCCACCAGTTTGAAGAAGCTTGAAAAACTTCACGCAAAAACACCGGCTAGTTTTTTCGAATAAGCCTCTCTGTTTAGCCGAATGGTGATGGCATCAAATGTGGATTTGGATCTACGTGTCTATCTACTTGCGGCTGTATTTGCGGTTGGACCTGTGGTCTCACAATTGGTGCAGGCACATATTGCGGTTGCTTGGTCGATTTCCAAATTGAATCAAATTTCTTGCCAGACTCCTTGTCTTTTTCCCACCAGTAGGGGTCTTGCTTTCCTTTTGAGATCATTTCTTCGAGCACAAGCTGAGGTACGCCACTTTGAGCGACTCGATCTTTAAGCCCTTGATTTTTTTGATTGTCGAATGTGTCTGGATTTTTGGCCATGCCTTCCATAATCCATTTGAATCCAGTTTCTCCAAATCCCCAGTTTAAGCAAGCAAGTCCGAGTTCTACTCTAGTGGCAGACTGCAAGCGAGGATCTGCGGTACTGTCGGCGATACTGATTGCTTGCTTGTAGAACTGATATGAATCTTTTGCTTCTTTCTGTTGTTGAGCCTGTTGAAGTGCCATTACGCACGCCTCTGTCGCCTTTGGGTCGCCTGGTTTAAATGGCGCCGGAACGTCAGGCTTTGGAAATGGATTGCTTTGTTGATCTTGCGGACGCGGCAAATCAAAGCGTCTATTCATTTGTAATTTAAGACGCGAAACTGCCTCAGCAACTCCTTTTTGATCGACTGGTCCCATTCCGTAAAATGAGGGACCATCAGCACGCACCGGATTGCTAGCGTCACCTTTGCTTAAGCCAAACACCATTGTAAATGGTGGCTCTTGTCCTTTTCGCGGCATATTTTCGAAAGCATATTTGCCAATGGCTGAGTTTTTATCGACCCTGTCCATATCCACAAAAACATAAACCGCATCATTGCCTGTTTTGTTATGAGTTTCTTTCATGGAATTTTCGATGACGTGCCTTGTCGCCGGGTCTGAAGACCTGCCGATTAGCATCACGACCGGCTTGTTTTGACTCGCCGCGTCATGCAGTGAGTTCATATAATCATTGTTGTCGTTGACAGTGCGATTGAAAGTGTTTGCTACAGAACGCTGGTAGCGTGCTGCATCCCATTGAGGATAGTTTTGCGTCTCTTTGCGCAGTTGCTCAAGGCGTTTCCTTGCTCTAATCATCGGGTTTAAAGTGTCTTCCTCGTCGCGACGTGGTCGGGGTACATTGTCGATTGGTCTTGGATTTAGATCAGGTCGGGGCCGCACGGGCACCGGGCATACGGGGCCTCAGCCCCTAACCACCGGGTGATAAATTTGATCGGCCGAGATCCCCTTTTTTGCAGAGTGATAATCGTCATTTGCAGGCACGACAAAACGATCGGACATTGAATGATCCTCGGGGCAGAAGTTGAAGTCGCTTCTGAGAGAACCTGGGACAATTTCCGAGTATCCGCAGTTAACTCAAGTTAATATAACAGGAGTATACGGTTGCCTTACTCAGTTTCTACTGTGCAATTGCACAGTCCGGCATCTTCGATGGGAATCCTACGAAGCCCACTTCATCCCTTTCTCAACAAACTGTTGCCAGCCAACTTGTTATTGAGTTACAGAATGGAATCTTGATAGGCATTGGGTTTTCAAGTCTCGCTACAATATGCGATGTGACTTAAGCAACCCGGTTTCAACGGGTGTTTTGTTCTTCATATCATTGAGAGACTTTGCATGGCATATACAGACCTTCGCGAATTTATTAAAGCGCTTGATGAAGCCGGTGAGCTGATGAGAATTAGCGCTCCTGTTTCTAGTGATCTCGAAATCGCCGAAATCACAGATAGAGTGAGCAAGTCCAAAGATGGAAACAACAAAGCTCTGCTATTCACTAATGTGAAGGGCTATAACATGCCTGTGCTCATCAATGCATTCGGCTCCATGAAGCGGATGTGCATGGCACTGGAGACTGATTCACTCGACGATGTTGCCGATAGAATTCGTGTCCTCATCAAACCGAAGGTACCTGAGACACTCATTGACAAGCTTTCAATGCTGCCGACGCTTCTTGAAGTTGGCAAATTTCCGCCAAAATTGACTCAGCATGCTGCTCCGTGCCAGGAAGTTGTAATCAAAAATCCAGACCAATCTATGCTGGACATGCTTCCTATTATTAGATGCTGGCCGGAAGATCCTGCGCCTTTCATTACATTGCCCGTGGTAATAACCAAAGATCCAAAACATGGCATTCGCAATCTTGGTGTTTATCGCCTGCAAAAATATTCAAACAACAGTACCGGAATGCACTGGCACAAGCACCATGACGGGGCGCGCAATTTCGAGGAATCGCGACGCATGGAAGTGAAAAATGCCACTGGTCCTGATGCTACCGAACCGCCCAACTACGGCACTTATTTTGACAAAGCGCCTACCGACAAGCCAGGCAAGCGCCTTGAAGTTGCAGTCGCGCTGGGCTGCGATCCTACTATTACTTTTTCGGCAACAGCTCCTTTGCCTCCTGAAATAGATGAGTATGTGTTTGCCGGGTTTTTGAGAAAGTCACCCGTAAAACTGGTCAAATGTGTTTCGGTAGATCTTGAAGTGCCGGCAACCGCAGAAATAGTGATTGAAGGTTATGTAGATCAATCTGAATTAAAAGAAGAGGGACCCTTCGGCGACCACACAGGTTTTTACAGCCCCGCCGGACTCTTTCCTGTTTTCCACGTGACTGCAATAACTCACCGAAAAGATCCTATCTATCAAACCACAATTGTGGGCAAGCCGCCGCAGGAAGACTGTTACCTCGGAAAAGCGACAGAGAGAATCTTTCTTCCGATGTTGCAAACTCTAGTCTCTGAAATTGTGGATATGAACTTGCCCTGGGAGGGCGTTTTCCACAATTGCGCCATCATTTCGATCGACAAACGCTATCCTGGTCACGCCAAGAAAGTGATGAGTGCTGTCTGGGGCTTGGGTCAAATGATGTTTACCAAGTATGTAATTATTCTGGATAAACACGTTAGCCCGCACGATCTCTCTGAAGTTGCCCTCCATGTGTTTGGCAATGTAGACCCGCGACGCGACATGATGATGGTTGACGGTCCTGTAGATATTTTGGACCATGCTTCGCCTATGTTCGGTTATGGCTCCAAAATCGGCATTGATGCGACCAAGAAGTGGCAATCAGAAGGCTACACCCGTGAATGGCCGCGCGAAATCATCATGAATGACGAAATGAAAGAACAAGTCGAACGTCGCTGGGCCGAATATGGTTTCAAAACCGGCGCAGCCACCAGAACGCCAGCTAAAGTAACCTAAGTCCGTTGATCCGCTATTTCGAAGGGGCGGCGCCATGCGTCGCCCCTTCGCTTTGTAGAAGAAAAGCCACAAAATCCTTCTGGGGCAATGGTTTTCGCTCAGTAATATGACCGATTTTTCTCTCACACTGCTTACGGATGGCTGTCCCAAGAGCCTCTGCCTGTGGCAAAGGGTCATTTATCACGTTCGAAATAGACTGCAAACCTAGGCTTGCCAAGGGATCTTATTTAATCTTTCGACGTTGGAAATTTCTCCGAAACCGGGAATAAACCCTGTACAGCAAAATGTTCAGAACACAAACAAAGTGTCCGTGACGAACGGCTGCTGTTACTCACCTGCGGAAACATACGAATATGCTCAGCATGAAACGCTCTGGGTCATGTCTACTGGCCCTTGTCGCCCTATTTTGCACTGTTTACCAACCCGCCCAGGGCGGCTACAAGATGCACCCACGTGATGTGTATCACAAAGCCTGGGAATTGGTGCGCGACACCTACTACGAGCCAAGCTTCGCCGGCCAGAACTGGGCTGCTTGGGAGCACAAGTATGACGCAGACATCAAGACAATCGCTGATGCTCACAAAGACATCAAGATCATGCTTGAGAGCTTGAAAGATCCTTACACACGTTTCCTCGACGTACAATCATTCAAGGACGAGAGCGATGCCATCAACGCCAAAATCGTCGGTATCGGTATCAACCTGGTCCAAAAGAAAGAAGCAGACGGCTCATCGCGTCTGGTCGTCACAAAGACTATCGATAACAGTCCCGCACAAAATGCCGGTCTTCAACAAAAAGACGAAATCGTCGCCATCGACGGGCACGATGCAGTGGGCTACTCACCAGAGCAAGCAGCTGAGCGCATCCGCGGTAAAGCTGGCACTGCAGTCACCATCGCTGTTAAGCGCGGCGACACCAAAAAGTCTTTCGACATCACCAGAGCTGAAATCACCATTCATGCTGTCAGCTACAAAGTTCTTGAGCCAAACATCGGCTACATCCAACTTTCAACATTCATCTCCAACGATGCTGCTCGTGAGTTCAAAGTTGCACTCGAAAAACTTTCCAGAACTGACGGTCTAATCGTCGACCTCCGCGACAATCCTGGCGGTTTGCTCTCAAACTCACTGGAAATCGCAGACATGCTTCTCGACGGCGGAGTTATCGTCAGCACCTGCGGTCGCAACGGTCGCTCAGTCGACACAGCGTCCGGCAACCCAATCTCACACCAACCAATCGCAGTTCTCGTTGATGACGAAAGCGCAAGCGCAAGCGAAATCCTCGCCGGTGCTCTCAAAGATAACCAACGCGCAACCATCATCGGAACACACACATACGGCAAGGGCTTGGTTCAAGAAATCAACCACCTCCCAGGCGGATCTGCAATCCACATCACAGTTTCACGTTACCTCACCCCGAGCGGTGCTGATATCAACAAAGTAGGCGTTCAACCAGACATCATGGTCACTGACAAAGAACAGCAAGACAATGTTGCTCTCACATTCCTCAAAGAAAAAATCGCCAGCCTCAAGGCTCCAGTTCACTCAAACCAGATTTCACTTTCACACTAAGAAAAACGACCCACCCGGTTCGTTTCCCATCCCGCAATTTTGTTTATGCTGAGTTCAGCCCCGCCCATTAAAAAGGCGGGGCTGCAACTTTTTGGGGTCTTGGTTATTATGCTTCTGGGTAATCGTCATGGGGACTCTTTGTTTAAGTGGTCAAGAGAGCGCTGCTAGCACTAACACTTGCCATTTACGCCGGAAGCGCTGCTGCTGGGGCGTTTGCAGCTGCTTCGGATGATCCTCTTGAAGAGTGCAGACATAAGATTCTGCTAAACCCGAGCGACCCCGAACCATATTACAACCGGGCACTCTGGTACGGTCGGCTTCATGATGATGTGAAATCTGTTGAAGATTACAACAAGTGCATCTCGCTCGACCCCAATATGGCTAGTGCATATGCCAACCGCGGCAACGCTTATTACAGGCAAGGAAAGTTTGACCTTGCTATGAAAGACTTCAATCGGGCGATAAATTTGTCTCCCCAGAAAGCCAATTATTATTACAACCGCGCCTGCGCATATAGAGGATTGAACAATCTAGCTGCAGCGCTCACCGATTTTGACAAAGCGGTTGAGCTTGAGCCGGCTAATGCCTTGATGCTTGAAGCGCGGGCAGACATGCTTTTACGCAAGGGCAGCAATGAAAAGGCTCTGGCTGACTACAATACAGCGATAAACGCTAACGACAAGCGGGCTGAATTGTACAACAAGCGCGGGTCTGCTTATTTTGAACTGCATAAATATCCACAGGCACTGGCTGACTTTGAAGACGCAATCAGGCTTGAGCCGAGCAACCCACTCAGCTATTACAATCGGGCAAGTGCCGAGCAAAAGCTGAAGGACTACAAGTCTTGCTTGCTAGACTACGGCAAAGCAATCAAGTTAGACCCGAGCAAGAGCGAGCCATTTGCCAGCCGGGCAAAAGCTTATTTCGAGCAGGGACAATATCAAAAGGCTCTAGCTGATTTTGACTCGGCCATCAATATAGATCCCAAACGGGGCGACCTTTATCATGCTCGCGGTTGCACTCACCTTGCGATGGGGCAAAATGTCGAAGCTGTCGATGACAGCAGCAAAGCAATTGCTTTGAAGGCAAACGTGAATGCAGCTCACTGGAATCGTGCGGCAGCATATATTGCGCTCAAGAAGTACGACAAAGCCCTGGACGATATGAATGATGTTGTGAAATCAGACCCGAAAAATGCCATGGCTTACAACAACAGAGCCGACATTTACAACAATCTGGGCAAAGCCGAGTTGGCTCTTGCTGATTGCAACGAAGCTTTGAAGTTAGACCCGAGCTGCACCGCAACTTATGCCACTCGGGCAGAAGCATACGACAAGCTTGCGCAGTTTGAACCTGCAGTAAAGGACTTCAACAAGTTTATAGATCAAAACCCGAAGTTTGCTCAGGCTTATGTTGGGCGAAGTAAGGTTCACGAAAAAATGGGGCGCTGGGATCTATCTGCCAAAGACAGGCAGATTGCTGAAAAGCTCGGCTACAAAGACTCATTCAAATAGGCTAAATACACTTAGCGTTTCATGCTGAGTGCGATTCTTTTGCGATCTTTATCGACCTGTAGCACTGTTACTTTGACTTTCTGGTGCACTTTGACGACTTCGTTAGGGTCTTTGACAAACTTGTTTGCCAGTTCGCTGATGTGCACAAGACCATCTTGATGAACGCCCACATCAACAAAAGCACCAAAGGCTGTGACGTTGGTTACGATGCCCGGCAGCTCCATGCCTTCTTTGAGGTCTTCTATTTTGTGGACATCCTGTGAGAATTCGAATTGTTCTAGCTTAGAACGAGGGTCGCGCCCTGGTTTTTCGAGTTCTTCAAGGATGTCTTTGAGGGTCGGAAGTCCAACTGTTTCGCTAACATATTTATGGATGTCGATTTTCTTTCTCAGTTCGGCATTGCTCATGAGGTCTTTCACTGTGCAAGAGAGGTCTTTACACATTGCCTGGACAAGATCGTAACGTTCGGGGTGAACTGCGCTTTCATCAAGTGGATTTTTGCTGCCGCGAATTCGGAGGAAACCGGCGCATTGTTCAAATGCTTTGGGACCGAGACGCGGAACCTTTTTTAGATCGCTTCTACTGCTGAAAGGACCGCTTTCCTGTCTTTGTTTGACTATGTTGGTGGCAATTTGTTTGCTGAGACCAGATACGTAAGACAAAAGCTCTTTGCTGGCTGTGTTCAGCTCTACCCCGACAGAGTTTACGCAGCTCATAACACTGTCGTCGAGACTTGTTTGAAGTGCTTTTTGATCTACGTCATGTTGGTATTGACCAACTCCGATCGACTTGGGATCAAGCTTCACCAGCTCTGCCAGCGGGTCCATAAGTCTGCGTCCGATAGAGACGGCTCCACGAACAGTGATATCGTGGTCTGGAAATTCTTCGCGCGCTACTTCAGACGCTGAGTAAATGGAAGCACCACTTTCATTTACCATCAATATTGGTAGTTTGCTGAGCCCTGCTTTTTCAAAATCAATGCTCTTCAAGAATGATTCTGTTTCGCGCCCTGCTGTGCCGTTGCCGCATGACAGTGCTTCAATCTCGTATTTTTTGCAAAGAGCAATAATTGTTTGAGCTGCTTGTTCTCGTTTTTCCATACCTCTTGCCGATTCTTCAAGAGGATATATAACGCCGTGCTCTAATAGTGCTCCCTGTTTGTTGAGACAAACAAATTTGCAGCCAGTGCGAAAACCCGGGTCGATTGCGATGACTGCTTTTTGTCCCAGCGGTGGAGACATGAGTAATTCGCGCAGATTGGTGACGAAGACTTTTATTGCTTCGGTGTCTGCCGCCAGCTTTAGCTCCGCTCGCAATTCGGTTTCCATTGAAGGAGCGAGCAAACGTTTATAGCTCTCTTCTGCAGCCAATATTACTTGCTTGCCACATTCGCTTTTGTTGCGCACAAAGCGCTGCTGCAAAATCATAAGAGCTTTGTCTTCATCGGGCGAAATTGAAACTCTCAAAAATCCTTCGTTTTCACCGCGGAAAATGGCAAGCATTCTGTGCGATGGAATGCTTTTGCTTGGTTCTGACCAGGCGAAGTAATCTTTGAATTTACTTCCTTCCTCTTCTTTTCCTTTTACCATCTTAGATATAAGTTGGCTGTTGGCGCGCCAGTATGCGCGCATTTCTTTTCGCAATGATTCGTCTTCGCTCATCCATTCGGCGATGATGTCTCTAGCGCCCTCTAATGCCTCTTCTGGGGTTTTTACACCTTTTTCTACATCAACAAATTTGGGTGCCAGTTGATTTGGTTCTGTGATTTTGAAATAGAAGATGTCGCGAGCCAGAGGTTCTAAGCCCTTTTCTCGCGCTGCACTTGCCCTGGTTTTGCGCTTTGGTTTGTACGGAAGGTAAATATCTTCAAGTTCGGGAAGTGAGACTGAGGCATCAACTCGTTTCTTCAATTCAGGCGATAAGAGTTCTCTTTCTTCCAATGATTTGCAAATTGCTTCTTTGCGTTTGTCCAGCTCTTCAAGTTGAGATAGTCTTTCGCGAATTTTGATAACCTGAACTTCATCGAGCGATCCTGTGGCTTCTTTTCTGTATCTTGCGATGAATGGAATTGTGCAGCCTTCTTCAAGTAAGGCAATGGTGGCACTTACGTTTTTGCTGCTGACTTGCAACTCTTTTGCAATCTTGTCTGAGTACAAATCGCTTTGTTTAGTTTCTGTGGTCATTTTTATTGCACCCAATCCCAACCAGATTGTTTTAGCTCTTGCTTGGTGGCAGATGAGCTGCCGGGATTGGGAGTTGCTGACCCTGTTGTAGCTGCATTTTGTTCGCCTGAATTTGCTGTTGTTCGCGATTTGCTTGCTTGAGCAGTTTTTGTACCGCCTGTTTTGGCTGAAGTCGCTGTCGCTTTAGACGTAGAGGCAGCTGGCGCTGCTGGTGGTGGCTGCTGCATACTCAAGATTTTGTTGATGTCTGCTATGTCTTTCAGCATGTTTTCACGCTCTTCCTTTGGCGGTGGAGGATTCATCTTCATCGCCTTTTGAAAACAAGCTATCGTTTCTTTGAGTCGATTTTGTTTTAGGTATGAATTAGCTAGATTGCTCCAGGCTTGCCAATCGTTGCCTCGAAGTTCTATAGCTTTCTTAAAAGCCTGCTCTGCTGCGCTGTAATTCTCTAGTTTGCGGAGAGCTACTCCATAGTTGATGAAGAAATCTGGGTCGTATTCATATCGAAAAATTGCTTCTTCGTATTTTGCAACCGCGTCTTCATATCTGCCATGCTCAAGATATTTGTTTGCCAAATTATAATAAGGAAGAGCGTTTCCCCAGGCAAATCTGTCGCCTTTGCCAGGAAAATCATCAGCAAAAGCTTGTGGGATATTTATGATGTATGCAAAAAGAATCATGAGTAGTGCTTGCGAAAATTTCGTTGCCATAGCACTTTCCCCTACCCGAAAGTATTGATTTTATCAGTTTTGACTACTTTGAGCCTTGTTTTAGTTTTAGCTGGGAACCTAACTTCCACAATTGCGCATTAAAGTCTCTTAAATCCGGTAGATGCTGAGCCCGGATTGAAACTAGCAGAGACTGAGGAGCCTAGTAATGTCCGACATTTTTCAAGACAAAAATAACGAGCATGCCAAAAACAAAACTGATATGGCTGAAAAGTTAGTCAGCACAAGTGGGCTGCTGTCTTCCAAGGACGACCCTGCTATGAGATCCTTTGGTACTAAAGTCATGGACGCTATGTCTGTGCTAGCGTCATCTCAGTTGCCTGCCGACGCCGCCAAGCAGGCAATGCAACACGCTCAAGACCATCCAATGCAGCTGGGCACGCAAGTTTTAACTGGTGTTGCAATTGGCGCAGGTCTTGCCTGTGTTATTAAGAATCCTGCTTTTCTTGGAAAAACAATTAGCAATGGCATTATAGAAACTGCTGAGCGCACAGCACCAGGCTTCCTGGCGCTTGGAACTGCAGACTGGTCATTGCGCATTGGCATGCCGCTTGCTCATGCGCACAAAACAGGCGATATTAACGGCGCCAGGGCCCAGCTAGCTCATAACGTAGGAGTCGGTGCTCTGGAGTATGCCGCCGGCGGTGTTGGTGCTGGCATTGGTGTTGGCATAGGATCTAGAATAACTTTGAGACCAATTTCTCTCTTATCACCTTCTGCAACTGAAGCTGTTTTGAGCAAACCATTTAACGATATTGTTCCACTGACAGATGCCGAAGCGATGTCAGCAAGAGAGTTTGAGATCAGGCAAGATTCAAGAATACACCATCGCTGGAAAGCCAGTGACGGAAGGGGAACAGCCCTTCAAGGTGCTCACGTGAAAGTTGTAGATAATCCGACTTCTACTGTTGTTCGTGACAGATTTGATGCCCCTCAAGCAGGTGCAACCGGCATTGTAACTGACTTAGAATATGCCTTTCCCGAAAGAGTTGTTGCTGCAAAAGTAACTCACGCTGATGGTAAGGTTGTGCCGTATGCTTTCGATGAGCTTTCCCCCGCGGTTTTACGTCCAGACATTCCTGTAGACCCGCGTGTAAAACCCTTAGTTTCAGACAAGCCTCTTAGCCTGGCTCCTGGAGATAAAGTTCTCACAACAGCCAATCGCCCCAGTGCAGTTGAAGTAGATCCCACTCACTGGAATGCCGAATTCTCGCTGAAATCTGTTGATGGGCGTTCTCGCTATTCTGAACAAGCCAGTGAAGTCCAGCGTTCTGGACGATATTCGCTTGCGGATTCGACGAAAAAGCCTGTCGACGCATTGGAGGGAGACATACTAAAAATTAGCGAAGGGCACTGGATTCCGCCAGGTGAATATGAGGTAACTGGACGCAGGTATTTCTTGGACAATGAAACACTCTATCGAAAACGTGAAATACATCACACTCTCTACAATGTTAAAGACGTTGATTCTCAGGGCGCTTTGCTTGAGGGAAAGGCAGAATTAATTAGAACAATGGATTTCAGATACAAGATACCAAACGAACAGTTGACCGGTGTGCACTTCTCTAAAATCGAGCCGCTTAAATTGTCGCCAGGAGATACTTTGGCTGTACCAAAAATTGATCATTCGCCAATCAAAGATGATTGGCGTTGGGAGAGCCTCAAAGGTCGAGCCTTGGAAGTTGAGCAAGTAAGTCCATATGGGGCTGTTCTGGCTGATTCTAGCGGACGCCAAAGGATTGCCATTCCTGCAGATTTCTTACAGACGCCATACGCTTATCCACTTATTGAGTCGAGATTTCCCTCAGTAGCCACACTCAAAGCTGGTATCGGTGCTGGTGCTGTGTTCTCGGCAGGAGTCGGCTATTCGTTGAATGCAACAAACGATTCCGGGAAGAGGTAGAAAATAAGAACAAGCTTTTAGCATCTAGAAAAAATCTTTGAGTCCCGACTTGAAGCCTGAATCAGTGCGTTTCTTAAGGACTTTATTGATTTCGAATACACGGTCTTTCCAGTCGTCTGTACTTGGATGCTTGTTCTGTTCGCCTAGCTTGCTAAGGTGCTCTAATATTTGCAAGCGTTCGCTTAAATAAGATTTGCGATATTCTTTCAAGTACGATTGTGCTACTCCAAGTGTTGCCATCGCAGCATCCAAATTGTTTAATCGCTCATATTCATAAGCAAGTCCATCTGCGCACAAATAATAGTAAGGCAGATTGCTGATACTTCTGCCGTTCCATTGCTGCAAGATATTTTCCCAGCATAAAGCACATTTGCGTAGATCTGTGCCATTGTTTTTCTTTTGCAGTCTTAGTCCGCGAGCATACTCGTAAATGAAATTTGCTTCGGGCGTTGCTTGCTGCTGTCCTGATTGCGCAGACTTAAGAGCGTCGTTTGCTGCGCCAAGATCATCGTTGTTTGCAAAAGTAATGGCAGTAATAGATCCTACCCATGTAATTGTCTCTGGAGAATAGGATTTTGTTTTTAAAGCATCTAGTAATTCATGCGCTCTTTTGATCTGGGTCGAGCTGTCAGGACATTTCAATTTATACAAATAAAGTAGCCTTAGCCGAAGGCTGAGGTCAGGGTCTTTATCTGCAAATTCGCTTGCATTGTGGTCAATAAATTCATAAATGGACTTTGGCGTTTCGATTTTGAGTTTGCCGAGGTTATCTATTATTGACTCTAGAGAACTAACGAGTCTGGCTTTATCACAGGTCTTGACGCGATTAACATACTTTAGTGCTTCGTGCTTAGTTGTTTCGATACTGTCCTGTCCTCCCCGCAAAGCCACAAGATAGAAAGCTTCAGCATCGTCACTCTTTGTACTTTGAGGATAGGTTTCTAAATATTGATCACGAAGACTTTTAGCCAGTCTTTCTGCACCATCCATATACTTCATTTCGTAATAGGCTTGGAGTAGAGAGCGCTTTATTTCACCAATTTGGAAATCGAACTTACCTGTAGAGACCTCGAAATTGCTATATTTTAGTTTTACCAAATCACAGGCTTGGCGCGGATAGTGAAGTTTGGACAATTGTTCGCAGAGCCGAAACAAAATAGAATCGTCCATGTCTCCGTGCTCTTGCAAATAGAGTTTTATTTCGTTAACACCGATATCTAACTTTGCTTCTTGCTCTTTTCTGTTAACTGAGGTTAGTTCAGGGTCCCAAAAAATGCAAAAGCAATTGAACAAATGATCGCTATGGTCGCCGTGTTTGAAAAACACGGAATACAGGTTTCGTGCCTTTTGTCCCTGTCCTAGTGCCGTTTCATATTCAATAACTCTAAAGGCCGTATAAACATAAAGCATATCTCGAATTGCGGTGAAAGGAGTAGGTTTCGCCAGCTCGAGTATGTCGGCTGTCGTTTTTTCTTCCTGATCGGTAACAGCTAAAACCACAATTGCATGAGCTAAAGCTGTCATTCTCTCTTTGTATTGCAGCTCGGAATATTTATTTCGCCCTGCGTAAGTCGATTGAAGCTTTGAGACGAGGGCGTCAGCTAGCGGCGTCTTTAGCTCTAACTGATGAAATCGTCTGTATCGCGAGCAGTGATAGAATTGCTCTATCATTTCATTGCTGATTGCTTTGTTTGAGTTTAGATTTTCCTGGATTGCTTTTTCTGCTTCCTCCAGACTTTCCTTGCTTGAGATAGGTCTGGATATGAAAGCCTGAGTTTGTGCTTGAGCCGTTTTGATTGTTTGATTTTGCTTGTTGTGCCAGACAAAAGTTGCAATTAAAAATGCCAATCCCAGCAGCACGAGTACCGCTAATGCAACTGGCATCGGTGATTTTGTCTTGCATGTTTTTCCAATGCACGATTGCAACTCTGTGATTAACGCATCTGCCGATTGAATTCTATGCGAAGGCTCTTTCTCGAGACACTTTAAGATCAATTTTTCTAGCTGTTTTGGAATGCCATACTTTGAAGGTATTGACGTGAGTTTTTTGTTGGCATGATTTGCCATCGTGAGCAGATCGTTGCTGTCCTGCATTGGAGGCTTAGCAACGAGGGCTTCATACATGACGCAAGCAAGCGAGTAAATATCAGACCTGGCGTCTGCTTCTTGTGATTTGCATTGTTCGGGGCTCATGTAGTTTACTGTGCCAATCGTTGCCCCTGTTTTTGTGAGCGTTTGTGCTTCACTTGAGGCAAACTTAAATATGCCGAAGTCCAAAATTTTTGCTTTGATTTTCTCGCCTTCGACTTCGTCTTTTGAGTCGGTTACAATCATGAGATTGTCTGGTTTGAGGTCGCGATGAATCACATTTTTTGAATGTGCATAACTCAACCCCGATGCAACTTGAATAAATATCTCGAGTGCTTGCTCTGTGCTCAGCGGCCCGGCATCTCTTATAAGCTGGGCCAGAGTCTTACCATGAAGGTACTCAAGCACCATAAAAAACCTGCCGTCATCCAGCGTGCCAAAATTCTGAAATTGCACAATGTTGTCGTGCTCGAATGTGCTAAGTAGCTGTGCTTCGTTGCGAAACCTCTGTCGGCTGCTTTCTGATTGAAGCATCTCCTGGTTTAGCACTTTTACTGCAACGAGCTTATCCAAGAGCTTATGCTGAGCTCTATAAACTGTGCCGTAAGCGCCTTTCCCAATTACGGAAATGATCAAATATTTCTCGTCGAGAACGGCTCCGACAAGATTGTCTGTATTTTGTCCTGGGTCTGACTGAGCATCCTGGCTTATGTCGTTTTGTTCCGTCAAGGGGAATAACCTGCTGAGTCAAACTCTGCAGGTATTGTTCCCCGTGTTAGATTCAATCACTTGAAATACGGCATTTTTCAATGCTTAAAATAGCGCCCTACACAATTAATGGACTTCCCTATCCTACTCGTCTTCGTCCTCGTCTTTCGACAAACTGGAAGCATCGGCTTGAATTAAGTCTTGCCACATAGTTCCTTCTAAGCGTGATTTAGGCGCTGCAGCTGTGCTGTCAAGGTATTTAGCAAATGATTCGCATAAAGACATGAACGTTGATCCAAACTCTTTCTCGAATGCGGCTTCGAATGCACTTCCGCCGGCAATTTTTTCAATCATTTGGGAAAGTCGAACGTTAACATTTTGCACACCAGTGCCTTTCCATTTTGTGCGCATGTATTCTACAAGAAACGTTCCTAATGCTTGCATCTTCCATCCGCTGCTGCGGAATTCACTTAGAACTTCTTCCGCATCGTCAGAAGTGAAGTTCATCGCTGATTTTGCCATGTCGCGATCGTAAGAGTCGGACTTTAGTCCAAGTGACTTTCTGTAGTTGTGTCCATTTGTCAAAGCTCGCCCCTCCAGGAAGTAGCTTGGTAGCTTGCCTCCCAGCAGCTGGCGAGCATCTTGAATGTGAGTAAGCTCGTGAGCTAATGTACCTTCTGAAAGTTCGTTATCTAAATAGTCGTCCTGTACAACCATCAAGTTGGGTCCCTGGGCATACCCAAGGATTTTAGTTTTCATATTACTTATGACTCGAAACTTCAATGGTTTTGCAAACAGTAATTCCTGGTTGTGCCATGATTCTTGGGCATTGTCAAAATCGTAAGCTTTGCGAACGCGGTCTGAAATCCATTTGCACCTGGCTATATCAATTTTGTGATCAGAATAGATTTGCAAGAATTTGTCAGCGGAAACGTACTGCAATGCAAAATCTTCATCACTCTCATCAGCTTTGACACTGAGGGAGCAAGCGAATATCCCAAAAAATGCTAGGGAAAGAGTTTTCTTGGTTCTTTGTACTGTGAACATTTTTCTCCAGTCAAATTCTTTCCCATGGCATTTTGGATCGTTTGAAAATCAGCCTTTTCAATGTTTAAGATCGCTTACAACTAAATTAGTGGACTTTTCTATAATCCCAAGGAGCAAATGCCCTGGGATCGCTCCAAAGTCCAATTTTTAGTTTTTTTGCGTTTTCTTCAAGTTCATGCCGATGTTCGTCATGTGAAAAACGCTGATACCACCAGGCATAGCCGTTTTCCAGAAGGAGATTGTTTAGGTTTTTTCCGTCTGGCAAATAGACTTCACCGATGGTTCGTTTATATCTATCGTGACCGGTAGATATTACAGTTACATCCTTGGCAAAAGACTGATCTGCTGTAAATGCCTTTGCCTGTTGTCCAAATGCCTGCGATTTTTCAGGGCAGTCAATGCCGCTGAGTCTAATTTTGCGTGGCTCACCATTGGACAAGACAGTTATGGTGTCACCGTCGCTGACACCAACAACGCGTCCGGAAAATTCCTCTTGTGATATTGCCGATTGGCTTATCATCAGAGAAATAGCTGAAAATGCAAATAGGAGTTTTGCTGTAAATTTCATAAAAACCAGAACTTTATGCCACTGTATCAGATGGCACATATGTTCCCGGTTTTAGCGATTGAATATCGAGTAGGAGCAGTCTTTCTAAACAAAAACCCTAATTGTTATTACAATCAGGGCGCTTCTTGCTATTCAATTTAAATTTCAGACGAAGCAAATTAACTTTTCTTTGCCGGTATCTGCTTTGCTTCAGTTTTTTAACGGCTTCCAGGTGATTGTGCAAACCGAGTTGCGGCAGACCGGGTCTGCGGTTCTATGATTGACTTGCAATTCGCGATTTTCATTTGGCTGGTTTTTGCCAGGCAGCTCTAATGATTCGCTCAGCTTTCGATTACTTTGATTATCGCTTTTGTTCTTCATGACCGGGGATACCTGAATGCCTTCTCGTGATTCGAATTATATTGATAAGGTCCACATTAGATATATGTGGAAATACGCAATTCACCGTTTTTGATACGTAGGATTACTAGCTCGAAAGATTAATTCTGGAAGTTTCCAAACGGAGTTTAATGGGGTATCTTGGGCAAAATTACCATAGAGTCTATTCCCGATTTGAATCGTGTTTGAAATGAAATTTGAGAAAATCTCTGTAAACTTCCGCGAGTCAGGCGTTTTTGGACTTTCGCTTGTTTTGATTTCCACCCTTTCTCTGGGCTCTTGTTCTGGCGGGCAGCAAAGCTCAGACCTTAAGCCCTCTGCAGACAAGGCAGCGGCTGACCGAGCCGCCGCCCAGGCGAAGCTTGCCCGAATTTTAGAGGCAAAGCAAAAGCGGCAAGCGCTGGCCGAAGAGCAGCAGAGAATTGCCGAAGAAAAGGCAGCCGCCGCTGAAGCAGAGGCGGCTAAGCCCCATTACGATCCCGTAAGACTGGCTCGGGCCAAGAAAATCAGGCAATGGCAGAGCATTATTATTCCAGACCTCAATATTCAGTGCTGGCTCAAGTCAACCTGGAGTGACGGCAAAATGAATATGCGTTTGGCCATGATTGGCGATAAGAACGCCCTGACTCTATTTACGGGCAATTGGGCTTATTTCAAACTGGTGTTTACCGACCAGGGCAATAACAATTTGCAAACATCCACTCTCGCGAGTAGTGATTTACATTGGGCTAGCCCCCAAACTAATGGAGGTAACCCCACTATGGAATTTGAAGGTTCTGATGAATGTCCGCTGGAGGTTTATGAATCTATCGTTCAGTGGAATTTCAAATGGGATGACCATATTTAGTTCATGCCTGGCACTGACGGCAAAGGGAGTCAATTAGTAAATGAAGTGTTTTATCCACCTGATCTGCGACTACGCACCAGGCGATCTTGCTTGGGCTGAAGTTTATTCCGCGATGGCATCTAAATTGCCTTCTGATGTCGGCTTGCATATAACTTCGGTTGGCTCATTCGATACAATCGCGACTGGTTTTGTTGTGGCGCAGCTTGCACTTGCTGATAAAGACATCCGACCAGATAACCTTGTTCTCTTTGCAAATTGTGCGCCTCGTCGTGACAGAAAAGAAGCAAGAGACAACAATGCTGGTGAAGGTTTACTCTTTGCTTTGCTGAAAAACGGAGTCAAAGTTCTCGCAGTAAATAGTGGTTATTCAGCCTCATTCATCAAAGAACATGTGGCTGAACTCTGGGCAGTCGATGTGGAAGAGGAAGGGTCTCAATTCAGGTCTCGCGACTTTTTCCCGAGAGCGCTTGCCCGCTTACTTTCAGAAGACAAAACTTTCAAGACCGCTCAGCTGAATCCGATGGATGTTCTTCGTGATTATCCTGAAGAAGTGATCGGCTACATCGATTCATTCGGAAATTTGAAAACAACTATTCGAAGTGACGATGCAATCATCAAAAACTTAAACGCCGGTGACCGCATTAAAGTCCGCATCGGCACTGTGCTGCGCACCGCCACAGTCGCTACCGGCAGCTTCAATGTGATGGAAGGAGATCTTGCATTTGCACCGGGAAGCTCAGGTCATGACCGTCGTTTCTGGGAATTCTTCCAACGCGGTGGTTCTGCTTGCGCCGAATTCGGCTACCCACACGTCGGCTCAAACGTAGTCATAGAGCACGTCTACTAATCAACAATATAATCTGTAGGGGCGACGCCATGCGTCGCCCCTACAGATTTTTCGTTGTGGCGCGCCTACAAATTTCTAGCTGCTGTGCGCTCGACAAATACGATAGTAGAGAGTAAAGTCAAAGTAGGGGAATGACCGGCTGGCGCGCTGGTTTATATGGGGAGAGGGTTATGGCTGATAACACAGAAGAAAATAAAAGCACAGAGGGTGGCGCTGGCAGCGCTCCCGATGAAGCAGGAATGAGTCCTGATCAGAGTTTTGCTTACTGGCTTACTATGCTTCCATTCCTTGCTATTGCAGGGATGTTTGTTTATGAATTTTCAAAATCGACCGGCGACTACATGAAGCTTGGAAGTGCAGCTGGCGCTTTGATTGTGGGTATCTTCGTCGCTTCTCTGGTTAATGCATTTACCCAGGGGTCTGATAACAACCCAGACGATTCTGGTGTTAACGAAGCTCCCAAGGCGTCTTAACCCTAAATTCGAATTTCATTTGTCCCTGACAGCTCCCCGAATATGGTTGAGCCGGCTGGCTTTTGATTGATTTTTATTTGCCGGTGGAATGTAATGTTAATATTCCACCGTGCTTGAGCGCAGATGAGAATCTCAAGAAAAGGCCTACTCCTCATTTCTTTGCCGCTCGTTTTTGAGCTGACAGTTTTTGCTTTGCTCTCATACCAGTTGAACCAGTCTGAGCAAGCAATCAGGCAGCTCGTTAACTCACGCGAAATTTTGGCGATGGACGACAAAGTTCAGCGCGCCTACACTTGCTCATTATGTTCGACATTTTTGTATGCTGGTACGAAGCTCGATTCGTTCAAGATGCGTCGCGAAATTGCAGCTCGCGAAGTAGCCACATCGCTTGCAGAAATGCATGAATTAGTGGCAAATAGCGGCGATAGAGAGTATGTTCAACAATCTGCCGGCATGCTTCGACGTGTTTTGAAGATGGAACGCCGTTGGATGCGCATGGATTTGAGCCGTTGGTTTAGACCAGGCAGCCAGGACTTTGTCAAAAACATGATGTTTTTGCACAGGAAACGAAGCTTCAGCCGCTTGATGGAAAGGGAGCTGGCCACCACTCGCGAAATGGTCAAAGCCAGGCTTACTGCGGTGCAGACTTCTTACAATATCATTGGGATTTCTCTAGTTTTAATTGTAGGTCTTGCTGTATGGCTCAGCCAATTTTTCAGCCGAAGCATTGCAGTCAGACTCTTAAACGTAATGCAAAACACAATCAATCTATCTCGACGCAAGCCGCTAAACATGCCTGTTTCCGGCAACGATGAAATTGCGATGCTTGACCAGTCGGTTTATCGTTCGGCAGCAGAAATTCTTGAGCTAGAGCAATATCGCGAGCAACTTACAGCCATAATCAGCCACGAACTGAAAACGCCTTTAACTTCATTACGCCTGGTTTTGCTAATGCTCGCCGACGGTCATTTCGGCCAGCTGAGTGAGCTTGCTTCAGCACATTTGAATGAAGCTGTTTACGAATCGGATATCGTGATCAATTTGATTCAAGACTTGCTTTTTTTGGAAAGAATCGAGTCTGGCAAGTTTGTTCCTGAGCCGAAAGAGACTGATTTTGCAACGCTAATAAACACCTCTCTTGAACCACTTGCAGATCTTGAGAAGCATCGTGAAATTAAGCTCAATTGCCAAATCGTTGATGCTAGCGTTAATACTGATGCCGACTCACTTTCGCGATCTATTCGCTGTGGCTTGTTTAGCCTCATATCTTTTATAGAACCGAATAGCGAGATTTTTCTTGAAACAAATAATCTTGGGACACATTTGCTGCTAACTGCAAGAAGCTCCAACACATCGAAAAAGAATATACAAGCCGAAAAGGAAATGAATCTGCCTTTGATTTTGTCAAAGTCTCTGGCAGACAAGCTTGGTGCCAAATGGCATTTTTCCGAAGATCCACTAACCATAATTTGGCAGATTCCTTTGCAAGCAGCAGATCTGCCGGCGGTGGATGGTGCACCTGATATTCCTGCAGAACTTGCGTTGATAGGTTCTCGCCAACAATTGAAAGCCAACAAAAAACGTTTTGGGCTCAACATGAATCTCAAAGAAAAAGGCATGATATTAGTAATGGTGCCTATCGTGTTTTTGGTATGCTCGCTTGGAACATTTGCCTATGTAATGCAAGAAACCAACAGTGAGTTGAAGAAACAATTCGAGGCTCGCGACATACTAACCGAGGTTGCTCAGGCTGAATTGTTGAAGTGGGATTCCCTTGTGCAAGCGTCGCTGATGGCAGGATTTCCGGGGGACGACAAAATTGCAGATGAATACGGTCACGATAAAGAAAAGTTAGAAACATGCTTTAGCACTCTGGAAGATATGGCTAAAGCCAGCCCAGAACACAAAAAGTTCATCGATATTTACTTGAAAATAGCAAAGAAAACGCTAGATATATCTGATGAACTTGTCCTTTCAGGTCTAACCGATTTCGATAAAATGCTAGAGTCTATGGCTCAACTTCGGGTCGAGTGCAAAGCTTATGGTTACAACACGAAAGATGCTTGGGGGCTAGAAGACAAGCTGATTTCGGAAGAACGAGAAAAGCTAGACCGCAGCGTCGTAGCCAGTAACTTAAAGCGTCAAAATCTGGAAGCTGCTTTGAACGGCATTTTCTTGCTCAGTTTTCCCATTGCAATAATACTTGCTATGTATTTCAACAGAAACATGATTCGTGAAATAAATAACGTTGTTGCAAACTCTCAGCATCTTTTGAAAAACGAGCCCCTGAGCCAGCCTTTGCCGGGTTCTGACGAGATTGCAGTACTCGATGATTATTTCTATTCGGTTGCTCAAAAATTGATGTCACTGCGTGAGTTTAAGCAAAAACTTGTTGCAGTCGTTCGTGGAGAATTTAAGGAGCCACTCGAACATATAAGTGTCGCGTTAGAAACAGTCAGTAGAGAAGACGCTGCGTCGCTAAGTCAAAAAGCCAGAGACCGTATAGCTATGGCTCAAAAAGAACTGCGTCGATTGATGAAATTGCTTGATGAATTGCTCGGCATCGGCAGTTTGCAGGTAGGACAAATAGACCTGAATATTGCCGAAGCGCATCTGAAAGAAATCATGGAGCGGTCTGTAACCATCGTTAAACCTCTTGCTGATCAGCGAAAGATAACAGTGAAAATGAATCCGCTCGATTTGACATTTGCAGCCGATGCCGACAGGTTAATTCAGGTGCTGGTTAATTTGATGTCTAATGCGATAAAGTTCTCGCCACAAGACGGCATTGTTACTTTGGATGCTGCTTTGATAGATCAAACACTTTCAATCAAAGTTATCGACCAGGGTAGAGGCATTCCTGAAAAACTACAGACTGTTATTTTTGAACCATTCGAACAAGTAGAAAAAGCCGACGCATCTGAAAAGAAAGGTACTGGGCTTGGGCTCTTTATCGTCAAATCAATAGTCGAGTCACATGGCGGGCAAATCGGAGTCGAGTCTGAAGAAGGAAAGGGAGCATGCTTTTGGATACGCTTGCCAATTAAGGCTGATGTGCAAAAGAAAGACCTTGTTGAGGCTATGTCCAATTGAAAAGCAGCATGTCCTGCAAGCCTTGCGCGGCTGAATAAGTAATTTTAAGTTACCTCTCTTTCAGGCTAGTTTTCTTCCCACGATGTATCTTTAGCTCTGGCGTCCGTGCTTGCCTCAATCAGGCAGTTGCGGGCGTGCGAGAGAGCGGCAAAGCACACAACGGAAGCCAAGGTTGGAAACTAACGTAACGCCAGAAGAACTCTTGCATTCAGAGTTTAGCAAAGAAGAAATAGATTTATTGCTCGAAGGCCCCATTTGGAAAGCTATAGCAAGCATGTCTATTCCTATGATTTTGAACGCTCTGGCAATTTCAGCCGCAACATTTGCTGATGCTTATGTAGCCGGAAAGTTGGGCTCTGACGATCTTGCTGCTGTGGGCATTGGTGGTCAGGTTTGGTTTGGCATGATCATCATGGCAATTGCCATCGCCACTGGTGCAAATGCTCTGGTCTCCCGATTTTGCGGTGCTAAAAATTGGGAACAAGCACTCGAAGCCGCACGACAATCTCTATTTTCTGCGCTGATTTTTGGCTTTGTCTCCGCCGTGCTGGGAGTCACTTGCACAGACTTGTTCTTGCACATGCTCGGCGCCTCTGCTCACGTGGCTGAGCTCGGTTCTAGCTATCTCAAAATTCAATTTCTTGCTCAAATCCCCCTGACACTTTTGTGGGTCTGTCATTCTATTTTGAGGGCAAAAGGTGACGCCACCATGCCTACATTGATTATGGCTGCAGTCACCGCAGGTGTTGTTTTGCTTGATTGGGGTCTTTGTATTTGGCCCTTTCACATTGGCATTTCAGGCATTGGCTTGTCCTGGCTCTTGTCCAGTGGCTTTGGCTGCGTGCTGATGGTTTTGGCGTTTAAAAAATCGGAGTTTGCCAGTTGCGTTGAAATAAGTCAAAAACGTCCATTCGATTTTTCATTTGCCTGGTTGAAACGAATCATGGCAATTGGATTGCCGGCTTGCTTGCAAGACCTTGCCTGGGTAAGCAGCAACTTTGGACTCTTCATTATTTTCTCTCTTACTTCAAACCCCACAGATTATCAGGCCGCATGGGCAGTCGGCTTGAGAGTCGAAGATGTCTTAGCCGGCTTGCCAATCTTTGCAATGTCTATGGGAGTTGCCACTGTCATTGGTCAAAATCTGGGCGCGCAGAAATTCGACAGAGCGGTTAAAGTTGGCTGGCAAGCTGTTGCTTACGGCGCTGTACTCATGACCATCATTGGCGCAGTGATGTTTTTTGCTGCTTATCCAATTGCTCGGTTGATGACGACAGATGATACTGTCGCTCAATATTCAGCTGAATACCTGCAGATATTAGGTATTTCAGAACCAATCAACGTTGTGTGGCTGGTTCTTTTCGGTGCTATGGAAGGTGCCGGCTATACTCGCGTACCTATGTTTTTGTCGTTCTTTTGTTTGTTGCTAATCAGAGTTCCGCTGGCATATTTGCTAACAATAACGCTGGGCTGGGGGGCGCGCGGCACATGGTCTGCAATCGCGATAACCTCAGTCGTGGCCGCGATTATTGCGCTGATTTGCTTTAGACGCGGAGCCTGGAAGCATCACAAAATTTGAGTTGCTTGCTCGTTATTTTTTAGACTTAAAGCCGATAAAAACTGCAAAACTAAACAAGAGTAGACCAAATGCACCGGTTGGAATGATTGGGTCATAGTCTATTTCTTGGCTCAAAACAGCATTTTCTGTATTGCCTTTATCGTAGTACAAAACTGTAAGCTCGCCAGGTTTCATCACTCGCCCTGCAGGTATGACTGTCTCTGCAGTTTTTTCTGCGCCGTTGATCCAATAGCGCATTTTGGCAATTTTGCTTACGCCAAATGCATCAAATTTTTGCTCAACAGAAACTACTTTTGCATCAGTGCTTTTGTATTGCAGCGCCATTGCGCCCTTCAAATAAGCGCCTAACGACGCATTAAGCATCGCTCCAGAAACCATAAGCAAAACTGCTGAAATCAATGCCAGGCGCAAATCAATTTTCCGATTTGTTTTGCTTTCAGTCTTCGTATCTTTGCTGTCGATATCTGTTTGCTGCATCTGATTTCAATTTCTCTAGGCTGAACCGAACTAATTTTAGCTGAGTTAATTAGCTCACTGTCGCTTTTTGCAAATCTGCTTTTTCGCTGTCTTCTTTTGGCAAAGTCGCTTCCGCTTCGCCGTGAGCTGCTGGAGACCCGGCGTCCTCACTGCTATCTTCAGAACCCAATATTGCTGGGCCCTCAACCTGACCAAATACACCTTCCCATCTTGCTAGCACAACGGAGGCAAGGCAGTTGCCGATAACGTTTACCGATGTGCGCGCCATGTCCATCACTGTGTCTACGCCGAGTATCAATGTGATACCAGCAAGTGGCAGATTAAAGCTGGCAAGGGTTCCTGCCAAAATCACCAGCGAAGCACGTGGCACTGCGGCTACGCCTTTGCTGGTGAGCATCAGAGTAAGCATCATCATTATCTGCTGCTGGATGGACATCTGCACTCCGGCAGCCTGTGCGACAAACGGCGCTGCCAGCGACAAGTACAAAGTTGTCCCGGTCAGGTTAAATGTATAGCCAACTGGAAGTACAAAGCTCACGATGTTTCGCGGCACTCCCATAGCTTCCATATTTTGCAATGCTTTAGGCAATGCTGCTTCGCTGCTTGTTGTAGAAAATGCCAGAAGTGCGGGTTCTTTGACTGCATCAATGAATTTTTTCAATGGCACTTTTGCGATTAATGCCACCGGCACCAAAATTCCAAGAATAAAAACAAAAAGGGCAAGGTAAAGTGTGCCCACGAGTTTTCCGAGTGATACCAAAACTCCGACACCGTGTTCGCCAACTGTGGCAGCCATCGCCGCAGCGACACCAATCGGCGCAAATTTCATGACTATTGCGGTGTACTTAAACATTACCTCTGAAAGAGAATTGCAAAATTTGAGCACAAGGTCAGCTTTGGCCGCACTGACAGCCGCTGCAAATATGATTGAGAATACGACGATTTGCAAAACGTCGCCGCGAGCCATCGAGTCAACTATGCTGGTTGGGAAAATGTGGACAATTATTTCGCCCACAGTTTGTTGCTTTGATGCCAGAGCGCTTGCTTCGCCTGCGCTGACATTGCTAAGGTTTACACCTGCGCCGGGCTGGAAAATATTTGCAGCCAGAAGTCCGATTGCCAGGGCAAATGTCGTGACTATTTCAAAAAAGATGATTGATTTCAGCCCCAGCCTGCCAACAGTTTTCATGCTCTGATGCCCGGCAATGCCGACTACGAGCGTGGCAAAAACCAACGGAGCAATGATGCTTTTTACAAGGTGGAGAAAAACGCCGGCCAGCGGCTGGATTGCTTTGCCGGTTTCTGGCATTATCCAGCCAATCAAAATTCCGAGTACCAGACCAATGAAAATTTGGGCAGTAAGACCAGGTTTGCGCACAGTCGAGCTCCCGAAATAGCGTTATAAGCCACTAAGAGTACGGCAAAGCGCAGTCTAGCGCCTTAGCTGGAATTCAAGAATCATCTTGAATGCTTAACTTACGGGTTTTTTGTGCTCGGCGCAGTTGGTGTTGAAGCCCAGCCCTGCTGGCGTTTGAACTCTTCATAGCGCACAATTTGCTCGGGGCTGAGGACTTTGCGAACTTCAAGCGACATCTGGCAGTAATATAAGGTTATGTCTGAATAAATGTGTCCAAGCTGTATTTGCTCGTTCATTATGCGAGCGGAGTCTTCACCACGGGAAAGGTTGTTCAAAAATTCCTGATTTTTATGCACATACTCAGACTTTAGTGGTTCAATCCGGCTGCGATAAGACTGCAAAATTGCAGTGATTTTGGCAGATTGATCGGGGTTTGCCTGAATGCGTTCAAGAATTGGTTTCAAGTAATAACCATAAGGTTTGCTCATAGCGCTTGCACCACGCTGGTTTGGCGTTAGTGAGCTAATAGTTTTTGTCGAATCATCTAATGGTTTAGTGCCTGACTCACCGTCGGTGCCGCCCTGCGCATGGGATATTTGAGCCAAAACGCAGCAAGCCAACAGGCAGCTTATCGAAGAAAGAACGAGTATGGAGCTCAATTTTGGCTCATGTCTCGACGTAGATTTTGCTGGCAATTTAAGTAAGCGCATAGCTATCAGCCGCCGGTTCCCTTGGAAACTAAGCCTGAGTTGGTCTTTCCAGAGCAAGATATACCCGGAATATACCTGGTATTTTCTGCTAGATCTATTTTTCACCAGATTTGCCATCGTCAAAACTTGCTGAGTGGCAACTGATAACTTTGACGAAATGCTCGTTGCTTTGTGCCCACAGATTATTAAGCCTTGTCAAGTATTGGCTACCGTGCTTAAATTAAACGTTCGCGTATTTGTGTTCGCGCAATGATTTTGCAAATCTGCTAGAAAGAAAGCATGGCTTTTAGTAACAAGAATCCGGATAGCTCGCTTGATTCTCTGCGAAACCGTGAAAAGCGCAGTATTTCGCTGCATCATGGCTGGTTTAGATGGGTCCGTTACGCTTTTTCGCTTTGTTGCTTGACCGCAGCTATCGGCATTTGTGTGCTTGGTTTCAAAGTTGGAATGGACCTGATGCAGGTTCCTAACTTGAATTTTCTGGAAAACTACAATCCTGTTCAAACAATCCAAATATATGATCGCAATGACAAGCTTGTTGTTGCTGTAGACGGTGCAGAGAGCCGAATTGTTGTTCCATTGAGTAAAGTCTCGAATGCAATGAAATTTGCACTCCTGGCAGCAGAAGACCACCATTTCTATGAGCACAAGGGTGTGAGCATTGTGGGCATCTTTCGCGCTGTGCTGTCCAACTTCACTCACGGCAAAGTTGTTGAAGGCGGCTCAACCATTACCCAACAGCTGGCAAAAAATCTATTTTTTGAAGGCGAGAAACGAACTATCGATCTGAAATTGGCTGAATTGATTATCGCCATGTCTCTGGAAAACAGGTTTGGCAAGGACAAAATTTTAGAACTTTATTTGAACGAAGTATATTTCGGCAACAATGCGTATGGCATCGAGCAAGCTGCTCGCAATTATTTCGGTAAAAGCGCAAGCCAGCTAGATCAAGCAGAATCAGCTTTCCTTGCCGGAATTATTCGCTCTCCCAGTAAAGGCGGGTCGGTTGCAAATCGCAACTCGGCGATGATACGCCAGCGAGACGTTATTTCTAAGATGCTTGCTTATGGTTTTTGTTCGCAGGCTGAGGCTAACGCGGCTGCCGATGAATGGCTCAATTTCAAGCCTGCGCAGCCAGAAAAGCCGAAGATGAAAATTAACCGCTATCCATATTATGTAAGTGCTGTAATTGATTCACTTCACGGAAAATATAACGCTGCATCAATCGAGAGACAGGGACTCAAGGTTTATACCAATCTTGATACCACTGCTCAAGACATTGCAGAACGCGCTCTGGCTCAAGGACTTGCACGCGCCCCCTATGGCATCAACCAAGGTGCCCTGGTGACAATTAGAGTCGCCGATGGTGCTGTGCTAGCACTTGTTGGTGGCGTTGGTGACTATGCGTCAAATCAATGGAATTGCGCTACAAACCCGCATACTGCCGGGTCTGCATTTAAGCCTTTCGTCTATCTAGCTGGGTTTGAAAAAGGCGTGATAGAAGAATATGGCACCGTTGAAGATACGCCTTTTGTGGTGATGGATAACAACGGAAAGGAATATAAGCCAAAGAATTACGATAACAAGTTTCTTGGCGGAATCAGTGTTGCTAAAGCCTTTGCCTATTCAAGAAATATTCCTGCATTGAGAATTGGGCAAGCCGTCGGCATCGACTCTGTCATTAATGTTGCTGAGCGTGCCGGTGTCACTGAGCCTCTTGCACCAGAGCTGTCTCTTGCGCTTGGTTGCTCTGCTGTGTCGCCTCTTCATATGGCTAACTCATATGCCACCCTTGCTCGCGGCGGAGTTTACATGCCACCGGCACTGGTGCGCAAAGTTGAAACGCGCACTGGCAGATTGCTAGATTACAGAGATTATGAACGAACAACAGTGTTTGATCGCAACGTTGTTGCACAGATTGTAGACCTGATGCAAGACTGCGTGGCAGAAGGAACCGGAATATTGGCCAAGCTTCCCGACCGCCCTGTAGCAGGCAAAACTGGCACAGCCGATCAAGGTAAAGACCTCTGGTTTGTGGGCTTCACACCAGATATGGTGACTGCAGTCTGGGGTGGCAACAAAGACAACAAAGCGGTAGGTGGCTCTGCTACCGGTGGAACTGTAATGACTAGAATCTGGCGTGATTTTGCCCAATCATATTACAGAAAAGTGCCAACACCCACTGGCTGTTTCATTGCATGCAACCGCCCACCTGCTTCTCTTGGAACTGATAGACCATACGAACCAGAAAAAGCAAAGTCCACCGCATTGATTTACACAGGTTCAACCGGCGTCTCATCTACCTATGCCACCCCCCGCCGCCGCCGAACCAGACAATCACGCCAATACATCAACAGAACCGCACCAAACGGAGCCGCCGTAGTAAGAGCCGACCGCGGCATCACCGAATACTCCTGGTCAAAACGCTAGTCTCTTTTATCTTCTTTTCCTCCCACAATTGTAGGGGCGACGCCCCTACAATTGAGTTGCAGATTTTACAAACATCCCCAAGATTTCCCCTAGATGTACCAGTATTGTCTTGCTCATGGGAAGGCTCACGCCAGAGGGAGTAATGATGATGTTGGAAAACGAAAAACCAGTCAAAGAAAATGTCGAACACTCAGCCGGCGATCAGGCGGCGTCATGCTCATTGAAGTTATTGAATGATACTAGAAATTTGAATCTTACTCCTACCAAAGACTCGTCAGTGCCTCAGGGTCTCTTACCAAAATTTGAACTATTTGATAAAGGATTACAAAATGGAAAAGCTCTGGAGAATTTGCCTCCTCCACCTGAAAATTGTCGTGAGCTTGTTCGTGATTTAGGAAAGGCTCTACTATCTGGCGATGCAACCCAGATTCAAAAAATTCTAAAAGGAGTCAAAACGGCTGAAGATATGAAAAATCTCCAGGATGCCGTTGATTACTTGAATAAGACGAGCAAGGACGTGAAAATTTCGCTTAGTAATGACCACAACCCTGGATTCGAGCCCAAGCCTGTGATCAAAATTCATTCTTCCGACTATACTCCAAATATTGGATGTGGAAGTGGTAACAGCAGTTACGACGTTCGCATAACGAGCGATGAAGCTAGCGCTGTGTACAATTCAGGCATGGGATTTGTACCTACTCGGGATAAACCGGTTGATACAAAAGAAGCGCTTAAGAGCATTAAGGGTAAGTTTGAATCAGACGGGCTTCCTTCTCGTTTACCAAGCGAAAGAATAATCCCTGGAAACAGTATTCCGCGCGATTTTGTGCCATTACAGAATTATCCTCCCGCTTCAAAAGCACACTAGTTCCCCTAAGATCCCAAAACCCCGGTTCTTGCGAACCAGGGCTTTAGGAGCAGATTTCCGGGGGCTGAAAAACCTTTGTTTTACGAAGCTACTAGCAATCGTTTTTTCTGCAACATCGTTTTTGTTGCTGGGTGACAGCAACTCAGGCATATACCGTCGTCGGCAATCAGGTGTTTGCCGGCTTCGGCGAGGCGCAATATGATCTGGCTGCCCTTCGCAGGGTCTGTGCACAGATGCTTGATCGTAGTAACGATAAGTCCATCTAGTCCTTTTGCTTGTCCGCAATTGCAAGGTGCAAGAGCTTGTGCCATGAAATCATCAAGGTGCAAGAATGACATAGACATGCGCTTAGGTGGACATTTGTCGCAGACCAGTCTGCGAAGTGCTCGCCAGAGTCCCATTCTGATAGGGTTCATACCCGAACCGCAGTCCCACTCGACGGCATTTAATTGACAGCCTTGGTGTGCGCAGTGGTCGTCCAGGCGAAGTTTTATCTCGTTGGTAGAACCTTCAAGTGTCCCGCCATTTGCATTCAGCCAATAGCCCACTAGTTTGAAGTTCCGTCCAGAGCCTCTGGAGATTGGAGCAAAATAAGTTCCGGTTATGTACGCCATAGTTTTATTTACCACCAACTTGAATTCCCATCTCGTACTTTCATCCTAGAGTTATGAAGTCCAACATGTGAATTGGAAAAATTAGGGGAAAACTCTTCCAATTCATTTGTTGGAGGCCGGTGCTGCATAGTAATAATGGTCGCTTCTTTGCGCTTCCATTTGCCCCCAGAGGATAACGATATGCCGAGATTGAGTTTTGATTGTGAAGAACTACTGCATTGGTGGGAGCCAAAGACGGACATGTCTTTCATATTTCAATTCAACTGGAGCAGTTTGCAGCAGTTGAGAGAGGCTACAACCATTTATCTGTCCGCCAGGCTGTGCGCTATGGCACAACGTGTGCAGCAAGCAGTCAGTGAGACGGGATGCCCCAAGCTGAAGACTATTATGGCTTCTAATCCAGAAACTCCTGCTGAGTTGCTCGACTTTTTGACTATAGTAGGAACGACTTCAGTAGTTATTAGAGTCGCTGAAAATCCAAGTACTTCAAAGGAAACACTTTCGAAGCTGGCTTTTCATAATGATGCTGAGGTTCGCGCTGCGGTGGCGGAAAATACAAATGCATCAGAGTCGTGCTTTAAAAGGTTGGCGAACGATATGTCTGCCGATGTGCGTTTTCGTCTTGCCGAAAATCCTCATGCACCAGCTGCAGTGCTGTACAATCTGCTGCGCGATGAGAATCCTTATGTAAGCGCAAGAGCTAGAAAAACACTTTCTCGCATTCTATATAACACCATCACTGAGTCAACGCGAATGATGGCCGAAGAAACTGAATTGAGACCCGAGTTGCTGAGCGAGTCTAGCAACAAGCAACTTAATCGGCAGTTGATGGAAAACTTGCATACTTCTACAGGATGCGATGTCTTTACGTTGGAGTTTTCCAGACCAGAGGCTACAGCTTAATTGTAGGGGCGACGCCATGCGTCGCCCCTAAGTTATAACCGTGTTTTAGGGCCGGGCGACGCATGGCGTCGCCCCTACAGTTGCTGTGTGGCGTCGCCCGTACAGATGATTTTGGTCGAGCGATTATTTGGCGGTTTTCCAGTAGTCATCGACTGCTTTTGGTAGTTTGTCTTGGTTTTTCAGGAATAGTGTCACTTGCCACATTTCATTTTCGTTCAACATTTTGTTGTACGATGGCATGCCGGTAAATCTGATGCCGTGGTCTATTTTCCAATAGATTTTGGCTTCGGGGTCGTCGGTGACAGTTTCGCCGTTTGCAAAGAGTGGTGGCGCTGGGTTGTAGCCCTTAGCAAAAGCTGGTGATGGGTCTTTTGGCGTTCCGTGACAGCCTGAGCAATTGGACGTGTATATCTTCACACCTGCCATCAAGTTTTCTTCGTCAGCCTTTATGGGTGACGTTTGCACTGCTTCACGTTTTATCGTTGCTCGAAGTGATTGGTGTGCCGCCCACGACTCGAAGTCGCTAGATACTTCGTCTTGCCTTGCTGGTATCACGCCACTTGTTATTATCAAATAGCCAATTGCTGCGCCTGCAATTAGAGTGACTACTATGCCGATTGCAATTCCCGCAATCAATTTACCCATGATTTTTCTCCGATATGATCTTTCGAGTCAATGTCAGAGCATAACCTTGCCTGACCATCAATTATTTGTTGGTTACCAACAACAATTTTGTCTTGTCTCCTAGTTTCTCACCTTTGCTGATGAAGTACACAGGATTTAGGCTGCGCGGAATAAATGGATTACTGCCCAATATTTGGCAGTGCTGACGAGTCTTTTCGCTCATCTGATTGTATTCATTTTCTTGAATCAACAATACAGAAGGACAAGTAGCTTTGAGAAATTGCTCTGCCATTTTCGGGCTTTCAATTTTCATTGGTTCTGTATTTGTTTGGAAGGTGATTTCGTCAATCCAATTTTGCAAACTGGTATATACGCCAACTCTGGCATCAGCCGGCAGATTCCTTATATAAGGAACGTATTTGAGCACGGCTTGTTTGCTGCTTATCCAGGGATATATTTCAAATGAGAATGCAACGGATGCAAGGCAGATAGAAACGAATAGCAATTTGTATGTCTTGCGGAAATCTGCTTTGAAAGAACAATATAGCATCGCCAGCCCGCAGCTAAGCAATACTGCCGGAATGCCGAAGTAAGAAGAAATGCTTTCGCCGCCGAACATTCCGGGGAGAATGAATAGTGATGCAACTCCTGCAACGAAAATAAGTGATGATGAAACCCAGCCCAAAATGCTTGCGACTTTGTTTTTGTTATCGCAGGCATTGCTGAGGTAGTTTCCGATAATTATTGCTGCTGCCGGATACACAGGCAGGGCGTAGTAGTCGATTTTTCCGCGCGAAAAGCTGAAGAAACCGAGCAATACTGCAATCCACAACCAGCAGTAGAGCTGCCCTGAGGCTTGAATATTGTCCCAGCCTTTTTTCATGACGGCGATTGAATCTTTGAGTGCAAACGGAATGAACAATGACCACGGCAGCATGCCAGAGAGGAATGAAACGACCATAAACCAGATTGGTCTGTGTGTGTCGTATGTCGAGCCTGTAAATCGTTCTAGATTTTCATGGATGAAAAAGTAGCTCAGGGCTCCAGCGCCGTTTTGCCTGAAAGCCGCCATAAACCAGGGCACTCCAGCGCCAGCAAGTATGATCGCGCATGGAATAACATGTTTGACCAGCTCAATCTTTTTCCACTGTTTGGTGATGGACAAGAATGCAGCAAACGATATTGCCGGTAATACTATCCCTACCGGTCCTTTCGTTATGAACGCCATTCCCATGCTGAGAGCGGCGAAGTACAACAAGATGCTGCGGCGTTTTTCGTTTTGCAATGAAGTGAAAAGCAAACCGAGACTAACAGTATCGAAAAACACCAGATTCATGTCGGACATACATAAATTGGCGAATGAAATGAACATGAGTGAGCTTGCCAGAACCGCAGCCGCCAATGTGCCTGCTCTGGCACCATATAGGCTGCGACCTGCAAATGCTGTGATGGCAACGGTTCCCAATGCGGCGATGACTGAGGGGATGCGCGCCGTGAAATGGCTGATGCCGGCAATTTTGTAAGTTAAGGCTATAAACCAGTAAGCCAAAATTGGTTTATCGAAAAACGGCGTGCCGTGATAAAGAGGCGTAATCAAATTGTCTGCCTGAAACATTTCGCGCACGCATTCTGCGAAAAATACTTCGGCTCTGCTGAATTTCGGCCAGTTGTAAGCCAGGCTCAGGTATGCCGCCGCAGCCAGCACAATTATTCCTATAAGCACTATATTGAATTTCGCTGATTCGTCAGCCTTTTTCAGGTAGTTTGCACTTAGCTTTTGGTAAGCAGATGATAGTTTTTCACCGGTTTGCTTCATGCTTGGGGTGGCGTTGGTTTTTACGCTCATCTCATCTCCAGGACTGTAATTCGTCTCATGTCAAGGATCGGCATTATGGCAGCAAAGAGACTTTGAAACGTGAGTACAAATATAGGCAAGCCGCTCTCAAAATTGAATTAACTCATCTAAGCCATTACAAAGTTTGTATTTAAGAAAAGGCGGCTTTTGCCGTCTGGCTGGAAAGTCTTACCGTTGTTGGTATTAGAACTTCTTGACAATTTTGGGGTAGGGGCATGGGATTTTTACTAAGAAGGACGTAATTTCCCCAATATACTTCCTTAAATTTGAGCAATAACATAGCTCAGGAAACCAATCAGCTAAACCATTCGTTTGTCGCTGTCTTAGTTCGGGTGATTCGATTCACCTGTAGAACCGTTTGTCTAAAAGCCATGCTTGGGTAAAGCTGTGCTTGCTTTGGGGGATATATATGACTGCAAGTGAATTCCATGGTGCCGAGATTACTCTGGCCAAAGATAACTTGTTGGATTCACATGTTGGTCACGATACGCATTCGGTTAACGGGGCGTTGCAATCCCAGTGGGAAGTGATACGCGACGGTATGGCTCAGGGAGCCGGTGCCAGAGTCCAGCAGATGAAGGACAACCCGCTGTTGACTGGCGTTGAAACTGCAAGTTCTTTCGGTCTTGGTGCCGCAACCGCCTGGGCACTCAATGAAGGCGGCAAAGTTGGACTCGTAGCCAAAGTCGGCGCAGGGCTGTTCACAGCCTTGATGGCTGGAGACCTTGCCCGCAGAGGCATGTCCATTTCTGATGCTTACTCAAACTCAAATGGTGACACCAGTTATGGTCAGGCGATGCGCCGCGACGCTATCGCTAAATATGCCGGCGCCGGGGTGGTCGATTATTCTTTGATGTTCGCTTCTGGTGGTTTGGGCGCTTCTTCGGTGCGTTTTGGGCCGAAGATGGTGAGCTCATTGAAAAATACACTTGAGCCGCTCAACACATATGGTGCCATGGAACCTGCGCTCATACCGGTGCGCAATGAATTCCGCATTATGGACCTCGGCGAAAGAGGACGTTTGGGTGCTGTAGAAAAAGCTCCTAAAGTAGACCCGATTGCCACAGCCAGAGAGACACTCAATGCTCCGCACAAACAGGTCGGGCTGGGTGAAATTCAAGATTTGATGATAGCGAAGCACACTGCTGCGCATCCGGAAGTTCGACCTATATATGAACAAATGGCTCAGACTTTGGGTCAAATAGATACGCTCAAACCACTTTTGGCAAGCGATGAAGCAGCATTGCTGCGGCTTGGAAAACAGCTCACTGAGGCTAAGTCATTAAAGCCTGAACTCAAAGAAGTGAATGCGGCTGAAAATGCCATCGGTGCTACTCAGCACGAACTGAGCCGTTTGCAAGAATTGCGCGCTGAAAATGCCACACTAAATTCAAGAATTTCCAAATTTGGGCGTGATGCAAAAGCCGGGCAGCTTGACGCCGCTGTAGAGCCTGTAAGCAAGGCTGACTTGCAAGCTCAAAGTCGCGAATTAGTCAAAACAATTCAGGGTATTGAAGCACGTTCTGCTGAATTGCCTGCAATGAGAGAACGGCTAACTGCCGCGCAAGAAGCCTATGCTAAGCGCCAGGCAGCAGTTGAAGCAGGAAAAGATGCTGAAGTTCTGGAGATTCAGGCGAAGATGACGCCGGTTGAAGCTTCAATTGCAGCGCGCAAAGCTGAGCTGTTAAATCTATCGGAATCGCTTGGTTCGCTAGATAAACAGTTTAAAGAGAAAGCCTTAGCTATTCGTCCTTCGCTTGAAGGCGTGACGGGAATGCCTGAGTCGGTTCCCAGATATGTAAAACCAGTTCCAAAAGTAGAGATTGCAGCTAAACCTTCCGCGGCAAAAACTGAGGCAGCTCTAGCTGATACGGCAAAAGTTGAGCCTGCGCCCAAACCTGTTGTGGCAAAAGTTGAGGCTCAGCCAAAAAATGCGCCTGTTGACGCGGTTGCTAAGCCGGCTGTGGCCAAGGTTGAGACAGCAGCAAGCAATGCTGCAAAAGCTGAGCCTGGAAAAGTAGAGGCAACAAAAATTGAACCAGCCAGGGATGCTGCGCCAAAAGTTGCACCGAGAGATAGTGCACCTGCTCAAAGACCTGTGGAGTCATCGCGACCAGCTCAGCCTAATGAAAAGGTAGAGCGCAGAGCCGAGCAAGCTAAACCGGTAACGTCTGATGCCGTAAATAGAGCTGAAACAGAGGCTCGCTCTGCTGTTGACGATTTTGCCAGAACATTGAAGCGTCACACGACAGCGCTCAAAAAAGTAAACGATTACATCGGTACGTCGTTTGATTATTTTAGAACTGACGAAGCTGCAGCAAGGTCTGTGAGTGGCGTCGCGCGCAATGTGCAAGAAATGCTGGGCAAGCTGGAAAATTGGGATCGCCCACCGGGCTGGTTCCGTGATGTGGACAGAGCCCAGATTATGCAGCGAAATGGATTTGATGCTCAAACTATGGGCAGATTTGATTCATGGTTTGCCACACAAAGAAAAGCGTTTAACGTAAATGAGAACATGATGCCAGACCGCTGGCTGTCCGAAGTCCAGCAACATCTCACTCGACGTGTCTCTGTTGAGAGTGTGAAAAACTGGCTGAGAACAGCAGCCCAGACTGACCAGGCTGTGAGTCCGATAGTAAATGACGGATTCAAAATGATGGCTGAAGGAAAGTTGCCTGATGGCACTTCAATTCCGAAGGGGTCTGACATGGTTGTGCTTGTTAAGCGCAACGTAAACGGTAAGGAAGTTGTGCTTCCGTACTCGAAGAATGTTCAAGACATGCAGAGATTTGACGACTTTAGAATCAAAGAGGGCTTGCGAAAACTAGAAACAATCAAAGAGTCGGGACCTCAAGGTTTGAGCCCTGACGAGTTGTATGGTTTCCGTCTTGATCATGATCCTGCTAGACTTGTGTCGGATCAAACTCAAGTTGGCTTTGCGATTTTGAAACCAGCCGGGCAACATGGCAAAAATATTTTGCACATGGAAGTTACAGACAGTACTCCGATGGATTCTATTCCGAAAGCTCTTGCACCCGGCGCAAATACCGGTGTTCTGTATGGAATGCTGAATAATGCCTCGAAGGGAATTGCTCCAAAAACGAGATAAAATCGATTGGAGAAGGCTCTTTTGACAGTTGAAGGGCAGCAGTACAAAAGTGATTTGAGTTTTCTGGTTTTACCTTCGTGGTGGGCTGGGGTGTTTAAATCTGTGCTGCCACTTTGCCAGCATTTTGTTTTGCCTGCTTTATTTTTTGCGCTTTCAAACTGCAGTGGTTTGATTGCAGATGCTTCAATGCGGGCTGGCATAGACCTTGGGGCAATCGAGTCTGGACAAAACAATCTTCAGCAAGCCTTAGAACTTGGAGCCAAATTAATGGGGCTGAGTTTCCTGGGATTGATCACTGGTTTTATTGCCATGAGCTATTGGCTGTTGAACCTCACGGCCATCGCTCGATATTTCTTGTCGCCGACGCCGACTTCATTTTCCGAATGTTTGAAGTGGGTGAAAGATCAGACCAAACATTTAACTGGCGTATGGCTTGTGGGCACATTCTATCTGCTTGTGCCCGTTGTGCCTTTGAGCGTGTTGTTGGCATTCTCGATGTTGGGTAATTTTCCAATTACTATGTTTGGCGAACAACTTATTTCTGTGCCGAAGTCAGCACTTTTATTTATGAATTTTGGCGTCGCCTTGTTTTCTTTAATAAGTATGGATTATTCGTTTATATTGACAGTCTTGTCTTCTGTAGCCACTGTAAAAGCAAGCAAGGTGGCGCATCTTTCTATGCAATTGTATTTTCGACATTGGCGAGAATTTTTGCTTTTGAATTTGCTGGTAATAATTCTAGACGTATTGATTTCTACGCCATTTGTATTTTGCTCGATGATTCCATCGATGGCAGAACTTTCAAAAAATCTAGCCTTTGGAATTGCTTGTCAATTGTGGCTGTCGCTGAGCAGTCTGCTATGCTGGCCTCTTACCATAATTGCCTTTGCTCAATTTTTGAAGCCATTGATTGTTGATGTGACATGTAATGAATGAATTTGATTATGTGAAATGCGTAAATGATCCCTTCGCTTCTTTCAAAAACATTCGCCGACTCTTTCAACAGGCTGACGAATCTGCTTTTGTTCTTTGCAATGGGTCTACCAAAGTAAGTGACCATGAAGGCATATCGGCTGCTGGTGGCAGCTCGAGCGAGCGGCGTTTGACGCCAGCTCTTGATGCAGAAGCGTTGTTGCTTGGCAAAACAATTTCTCGAGATCACATTCCTGTCTCACCTGTCGGTATAGTATCGCCCGTGGTGATTAGCCGCGCTTGCCTGGGCTTGATGAATATGAATGCGACTGTAGCAGATTGCGGCAGTTTCAGCCCTCCTGAGGTCGAACATCTCAAGATATCGTCTGTGCCCGCAGAATGTCCATCTACCGGCACGGCCTTGCCCGTTGATCTTGTGAATGAGTTATTCGACAAAGGGTTTGAATTAGGTAAGAAACTTGCAGCCAGCCATAAATTTATCGTCGTTGCCGAATGTGTACCCGGTGGCACCACGACAGCCCTGGCTGTTTTGACAATGCTTGGTATAGAAGCAAACGGACTTTTATCTAGCAGTGTTCTTTCATGCAACCACCAGCAAAGATGGCAATTGGTGCAGGAAGGAATTAGCAAAACTTCTGCTAGCAAAGCGCAAGTAGAAGCAAATAGTTTGCTTGCTATCGCCGCAGTAGGAGATCCGATGCAGGCTTTCGTAAGCGGACTGTCACTGGCGGCATCGCCCATGGTGCCTGTGATTCTGGCGGGTGGCTCTCAAATGCTGGCTGTTTGGGCGATATTAAATAAGCTCGCTGCCAGCCGCAAACTCCCCATAAATCGAGAGCAAATTTTTGTCATGACCACAAAATGGGTTGCGTTCGATCCTAACGCCGCAGTGCAAAAGCTCGCTCTCTTGACCAATGCACCATTAGTAGCTTCTTGCCCAGATTTCAACTTATCTCGCCATCCCGGATTGAGAGCTTACGAAGCCGGCCACGTTAAAGAAGGAGTCGGCGCCGGTGCACTAATGGCCCTAAGCCATCTGCAAGGTTTTCCCCCCGAACAAATTCTCGCCACCATCGACAACACCTACGACACCATCGTCCCCTGCACGTAATCCGCGTCCCCCCCCGCACGTAATCCTCGTCCCCCGCATGTAATCCTCGTCCCCCCCCTTCGCTGTAGGGGCGACGCCGTGCGTCGCCCGGCCCTTAAAAAACGGCCTTCTACCCCGGCACAAGTAATATGTCATAGTCCGGGCGACGCATGGGATACTGCTGGCGAACTCGAATGTTTAGCGAAGCCGGC
>CAZJLR010000017.1:0-122099 GCA_964546815.1 uncultured Candidatus Obscuribacterales bacterium
CCGACACGATCCTTGGCAGCTTGGTTCTCCGACAGACTCTGGAAGCCTGCGCCCCAGGGCTGTCGCTTTTTAAGTATTCATTTCATTGGTCGAATTGATCGGGGCGGGCACCCATGCCAGGTCCGCCCATGCCGGGACCACCCATGCCGGGACCACGCATACCAGGTCCACGCATACCAGGTCCACCCATACCGGGACCACCCATCTGCCTTGCGCGAAGTTCGCCGCGGTCGGTGACAGGGGTCGCGGTTTTCCATTGCAAACCTTGCTGGCGGCCGAGGCGAATATGCTCGCGGTGGTCTAGTTGCCAGGGACGATATGAATTAATTGTCTGCTTCATCGCCGAACTCAATTCTAGCGAACTGGCATTGGGCCCAAGTTGAGCCACCACAGTAGCTTCTGTGCCGAATTCGTTTGGCGTCAAAAATAAATAGCCTTTTGACAAAGACGCACCATAGACCGAATTCAATTCTCGCTTGCTTCCATCGGTGTATATTAATTTGCCGACGAATTCTTTACTCCATGCCAATGGAGCCAAATTGTTCTCCATAATTTTGCGGTCTCTTTCAGTATCGCCAACAACAATTGCCAGGGGACGCTTGTCGCAAGCGGCGACATTCAGTCCAAGGCGAACAGTGTTTACAACTGGAAGTGTTTTTTGCTCATCTCTGCCGCGATAGTCTCTGGCTAAATCTTCCATTGTAGACGCCATATCATGGGCATCTCGAAACATAAAGTCAGGGCTTCTGGCTCCTCTGGTTAATTGCCGCCCGTAGGGATCAAGGAAAGTGAAAAGTGTATTTTCAAGATCTGCTCCTGGTCTCCAAAATGCTTTAAGAACGCCCAGTTCGTCGGCGCTTTCGTATGACATCATGCGAACGCAAACAAATTTTCTGGAGGCTGCAATTACTTCTGTTTGGGACAGGAACCTCCTGTCCATCTCTTGTTTGCCCGGTCACCAGACGCCGGGGACACCTCCGCAGCTTGGTGCGGCTGCAACAAGCATGATTGGCTTGTTGCTTTCGCGAGCTTCTTTTATTGCTTGCTCCCAGGTGGCCATCCATCCGATGCCGTCGTCTGCAGCAAATGAAGTTTGAGCCATGGTCAAGACAGCAAATAGCGCCAGAAAAATGCGCAATCTCATTTTTTTGCCTCCATTGTGAAAGTGGCGACTTCTTCGCCACCCATGAATTAGACTAGACCCCTTAAGTGAATCGCTCGTGAAGTCAAGCATTCCGCCATGTAGCTCGAGTCTTAACAGAGATGTACTGAGCGATTTTCTATGGGAAAATGGATTTAAGGTAAATCGGAGGTCGATTCAGGTGGGCGAGAATGCTTGGTCTGATTCATTGGATAAAGCAACGCTGCTTAGCGAATTGGCAAGAACTTGCTGGGCTGAGTGCGATTACGAGAAGGCTAACGACTATTTACTACAGGCATTGAAAATCCTGGAGGCAGAGTTTGGCCCAGACCATATTCCGCTGGTTCGAGTGCTTCATAGCCTTGGACTTTTGGCGCGGGTGCGCATCAAGTACAACGAGTCCGAAAGATATTATTTGCGGGCTCTGAAAATTTGCGAGAAGCTTCTCGGCGAGGAATCACAGGGAACAGCAACCAGACTCAACTATCTTGCAGGTCTTTATAACGCTCAGGGCGAATATCAAAAAGCTGAAGAACTTGCAAAACGATCGCTGGCAATTTCACGAAAAAACCTTGGCTCTGAAAATCAACTGGTTGCATTGATGCTCATGGCATTGGCAATCTTGTGCAAGCGCCAGGGCAAAGAGGCTGAAGCCAAAGCATATCGTGCCGAAATGAAAGAAATACAAACTGCTTTAGAGCGCGGAGCTGACGATGTAAAAACAGCACTGAGCAAATTGGCTGATTTTTTCTATGGACAGGGAAGGCTAGACGACGCAGACCTGGTTTTTCGTTATGGGCTTATTCTTGGGGAAGAACAGGAATTTCCGCAGCATCCGTTTGTGGCCGAATCGTTGCTCGGTCTGGCTCGACTTTATGCAGATTATGAATCCTGGACAGAATCAGCACTCTTGTACAAACGAGCGATTGAGTGCTGGGAGAAGATGAAAATGAAAAACAGCCCGGAAATTGGAGCCGCGTTTAAGGAATGCGCCGCTGTGCTCAAACGCTTAAATAGGAATGAGGAGTCTGCCCAAATGGAACAGAAAGCAGCGCTCTTTGCAGAAAAATGAGCAAATCAATTCCCAAAGCACCGGTTTTGCCTCTATCGCTTCTTGAATCAGAAGAATTAGAGCTTTGCGACGAGCAAGACTGCTCGTCATTTTCGATTTCAAAATGCGATTTAAGCAACCAGCAAGGCCGCCTGGTCAGACTTGAAGCTGGTGTATTCAGCTCGGTTCGCCTGGCGGCTTGCCAGCTAGAACGCCCTAGAATGAATGACCTGCGTTTTGAAAAATGCGACCTCTCGAATACGGCATTTTTCAACGCCAAACTAACAAGAATTGAGCTTCTTGACTCAAAACTCACTGGATTTAAGCTGTTGGACTCAAATTGCAGCAGCGTGCTTTTCGAAAATTGCGTTGGAAAGCTGGTGCAATTTAACGGCTCTAAATTCAAAAGCGCGGTGTTCAGGAAGTGCCAGCTTAAAGGTGCCGATTTCCGCTTTTGCGACCTGTCCGAGGTTGAATTTCAAGACTGCGATTTAGAAGAGGCCGAGTTTTACGGGGCAAATCTTTCAGATACAGACTTTCGCGGCTCAAAGCTTAACGGCCTCAAAGCGCACCCCCAAGACCTGAATAAAGCCATTATCGACTCTCAACAGGCATTAGAACTCTCAAAGGAGCTAGCCTCTCTTCTGGGAATTGTGGTCAAAGAAGCTTAAATCCGGACATTATTGTTTCGAATTGAAAACTGCCCCGCACTATTCCAATTCTCTTGTTGGAATACAGTCAGGCATTATGTTGGTATGTCAGGCGACAGGCGGGTGTACTCATGGTAACTAACGAACTAAATTTCACACCAGACGTTTTCGGAAACTGGGGCAGTTGGGACCTTTCCGAAGATTGGCAAATGCTTCGCCAGAAGGTTAATGATGCCAGACGCATCAGCCGGGATGAAGCCCAGGAAAAGTCTGCTGAAATCGCCTCAGACTTCATAACAGATGAACTGGTTGTGAATACCCTTCGCTCGACAGAACGCCCAGAGGCAATTTACTGGCTCCTTCGTTATTACATGGAATCAAACGCGAAGTTTCCTCTAATCAAAACAAACCGTGGCAAGTCCATCTATATAGAGTTTGATCGCTTGGAAGAAATGATCACTCTTTATATTGGATCATCAGATGATGTCGTTTGCGTCGGTTCGGAAGACGGTCGCAAGATTTATGCAATGGACGTCCAGGAAAAATACGACTTTCTCTGGTATGCGTCACTTGGAGTTGTGCTTAAGCGTCATATGAGCGCCGGCTTCATTATTGAACAAGCCCAAAGCGAATCTGGAACTGCCGGTCCACACGTACCAACTTTGTTTTTCACAACCGGCACAGATGAAGAGAGTTCTGTTTGCGCACTGAGAACTAACAACTGGTTCGAAGTCAACGAAGGCAGTAATGACAAAAATGCAAGCACTGACGAACAGAAAAATAACGTCGTGTCTGTGTTCAGTTTTCGCAACATCAACAAATCCGAAAAGCAATCAATCTTCAATAGAAGCGCAGGCTAACTGATTTCGCCGTCTATTAGCGATTTAGTGTAGGACTTATTTGCGCTCAGCAAGGCAGAGTTGAAACTCTTTGTCGAGAGCCTCTAAGTCGCCCAGCAATTCTTGATTGTCTAGAAGTTTTGAGCAGTAGTCATATTCAAAATACTGCTCGAGAAAATTGGCGTTGTATTTCTGGATTTTCAGGAGATCATTTACACAACTGGCAACATTCTCATTCACAGTTCGCAACCTTTCTATAAGAGGCTTACTGGGCTCTTCAAATTCACGTTCATTTGACATGTGCAAATGGATTGATTTGATAATGCAGGAGTAAGCACAGCAGAGCTTGTGAAAGTATTTGGCGATGGCACGCTCTTCAAGAGTGCTTCTTTTTTGGCTCAGCAAAATTACAGATTCATCGATCAAGCCTAAATTGCTTGTGGCGAATTGCACTTGCAATAGCGCTAAATGTGCGATTCCTAGCTTTGATTCTTCTGCTTGCATAGCTATTCCTGATTAAAAATCATCCAAAAACGTTATAAGGTCAGTTAATTGTATTTGATTACTAAGTTCTGCGCATCCTCTGAGACTGTTTTCAGGTGCCGTAGCATCATTTTCTGCATAGACATCGTTTTCGTTCAAAGAAAGGGCGTATGTCGCCTTCTAATTTGATATTTCACTGCAGCGCTTTGATACGGGTGACATATATCCTCAACTAACTACAACGGATAGCAATTAGTAAATCTCTGAATAGCACAGCAGGCCAGATAAAAATAAACCGCCGGATAACGTGTCCGGCGGTTTATTTAGTGACTCTTGCTATGCGGCCAGTCTTAAGAGACTGAGCTCGGAACTGATTGAGGCGTTTCGATGGTGCTGACGGTCATGTGTGATTGTGTTTGACTACGTCTAAAATTATCAAGATAACGGCGAAGCGCTTCGCGTATCAAATCTGAGCGTGTACGGTGTTCGCATTGAGCAATGTAATCTACTTGCTCCAACATCGCAGGTGGCAGTGCAATGAGTACTTTCTTTGGCATTCTAACGTTTCCCCCGCAGGAACCAGCACAACTTTTTTGGACCCCACTTCTGAAGAAGTCCGGGAAGCTGTCTTGACTATAAACCCCTAACATGATCGCTTGCGGCTGCTTTTTTGTAATTCGCCATCGCGATCCAACACAATGTAATTTACACATCAAAATGAATAACGTAAAGGGTTGAAACCCGCATAAAATGCCAATCCTCGATTTCTGACATAAAAGGTTTTTTCAAAAGGCTGAAAGCCAGTCAGCACAAGGCCCCGTCTTCCGGCAGCACCCAATACATGTATGGGACTATCATCCTCAGACATATACTTCGATGTCTGAGATATACGCGAAAAGTTTTTCGAAAAACTAGCATTCAAATCAAATTCGTGCATATAATTCGCCTGACCCCACCGCCGGTGGCAAGTCGCACCATATACGGTAGCGCACCATCAGGCATCTAGAAAGGCACATTAGGCATATGATTCTGGCAACCTGGAACGTAAATTCAATCAACAAGCGCCTTCCACAGCTGCTGGAATGGTTGGATCGAGTTAAGCCAAATGTAGTTTGCCTGCAAGAAACAAAAGTCGTAGATGAGAAATTTCCTGCACAAGAAATTGAAGCGCTTGGATATTTTTTGGAGTTTTACGGCGAGAAGGCCTACAACGGAGTAGCAATCCTCTCAGACAAGCCTCTGACGGACGTAGAGCGAGGCATGCACAGAGAGGTGGGTGCCGGATCAAAAAGAATAATAGCGGGCAATTACGGGGACACTCGCATTGTCGATGTGTATATTCCCAATGGAGGCGAAGTGGGTTCTGAAAAGTACGCCTACAAGCTTGCCTGGATAGAAGCACTAAAAGAACATCTGTCAAGAAAAAACAGTCCAGATCAGAAACTTGTCGTAACAGGCGACTTCAACGTGGCACCACTGGACATTGACGTTTACGATCCCAAGGCAGTCGCCGGCGGTATCTTGGTAAGTGCACAAGAGCGTCAAGCACTAGAAGACTTAAAAGAATGGGGATTCGTTGACGTTTTCAGAAAGTTGCATAGTCAAGGCGGTCTCTACTCCTGGTGGGATTACCGCATGAACGCTTTCAGAAGGAATCTTGGATTCAGAATAGATCACATCTGGGCTACGCAATCTTTAGCGGATACAGCCACATCTATTTACATTGACAAGGAACCTCGCAAGCAGGAACAGCCTTCAGACCACGCCCCCGTGATAGCGGAATTCGCGTGAAAGCTGAAAAAATTCTGTCTATCGAATAAGTTTACAAAGCAACCTTTTTTCTGTTTTTACATTTTATTGACGCAGCTCGTTTTTATTCAGAAAAGCGGAGCTTCCAGCGAAAGTGCTAGCACTGCTGCATTTGCAGCTAATTAAGCCAGACTTCAGCGCCTTTAACAAACAGACAAAGCACTGCGTTTAGGGACGAGAGAGAATTACAGTGGTACTACAGGTGCCACCAGTCCCTCGTATGTTTTACCAGCTCACCATTGGGAGACTTTTGTATATTTATCAAGCTATATTGCGGCAATATTTCAATAAAAACTACGATAGAAAAGGATCTTTCCATCTATATATAAGGGCTTTGATGAAATACGCGCAGCGAAAAACTCTCTCAGTAGGATCAACATCAAGCACTGTTAAAAACAACAGTACATATATAGGAATAAAGAAGGCACCACTTGGGGTATCACTTAGAATCCTCGCCAGGTATATACGAGAGGATCCCCATAACTATGCGACGATAGGTGCCTATATTGCCCAACAACGCGAATAATGGATAGACGCATAGTCAACACCCCTTCCACGTAAAACATTGCTTCACAGAAGCGTAATTCGCGAATTTGAGCATGTTATTTCAAACCAATTCAGGAAGATCTTTTTTGCAATCGCAAAATACGAAAAAGTTTTCTACAGATCACAACTAGCCAGCACTAACTTGCACTAGCTTTTCCCGGAGAATGAATTCCACGCGAGCAAGTCGTGGAGAGCTTCTAGAGATTTTGCGCAAAACGATCATTTTGACGACTTAGCAATTGGCTGAAGAGGAGTTCAGGAATTCGTTTGGATTTGGCGACCTAAAAGACAGGCGCTATTTAGGAACACGCTGCAGCCTGCGTCGCCAGGGCTGCTATATAAAAGGAAAGGAAGGCTTTCTGGTGCCTTCCTTTCCTTTATATAGAAGTAGATTCTTACTGAAATTCGATTCACCATTACTGGCGAATGCAGTTCTTAGTCATAACGGAATAGAAGATCGGCTTGCCTGATGTTGGCAAGACTGCTCATGCCGCCTTCCAAGATTTTTTCAGCGAGCTTCCGGCAGTCTTTGAAATATTGATCTGAAGGACGCTCACCATTCAACTTGCGGGTCAAGTCTTGGCAAAGTATGTCGGCAGCACCAAGCATGACTTCATCGTTGAGATCTTGAGCATAGAGCGCAGTAACAATCATCGTAATCAGGTCTTGAATGCGTTGCGACATGTCAGCGATGCGGCATTGACGGTCTGCCAGTCTCAATTGATGGCTGACCATTGCCTGGCTCAGTTCTAATGGTGAATTGCTCAATTCGTGAAGAGCAAACTCAATGTGAGCGCGCATCTTTTCATGAACTTTGAAGCCAGCCGGAATTTTGTGCGGTCCAGAGAACTCTTTACCTATTCTCCACATGGCATAAGGAATTAGCTCATTGCGCAATGCAAACGCGTGTGCCGGATTCATTGGATTGAAACTCTTGATCTTCTCGCGCTCAAGAGCCTTGCCAACCGGTTCGAAGAACTGGCTGCCGTGATTTTTTGCCAGCGACTTGAAGAATGCCATTCCTAGCATTTCGCCCTCGCCTTCGTAAATACATGGTGCCAAAAACTCGTGCACGTTGTCGCCAAACATATGACCATGGAGGAAAGAACGTCCTCCGTGTGTCTTCATGAAATACTCAATAGCAACTTCTTTTTGCGCTTCGCTGCCGAATATTTTGGCAATGATGCACTCTAATTCGCCTCTGTAGCCGAGGTCTAACAAGTAAGAACCCCAGTTAACCAGCGCATCAGCACCGACAATGAGAGCCGCTGTGCGAGCAATTCTTCGCTTGACGAGTTCGCGAGTGTCAATGGTTTGACCATAGGTTTTTCTGTAACGTGCCCACGGCAGCATGTTAGCGAGCATAAGTCGCATGCTTCCAGAAGCAGTTGCGCATAAGGCGAGTCTTCCAAGGTTCAAGCCGTGATAAGCAACAGTGAGTCCGTCGCCGACTTTGGGCTTGAGCAAATTCTCTTTGGGAACTTTGAAATTCTTGAAGATAAGTCCGTTGTTGAAGGCGTGCTTCAAAGCATAAATGCCATAGTGCACGATTTTGAATGATTCGTTTTCTTCTGGTGGCAGCTCTGCAATTAAAGCGGCCGGCTTTCCGTCGATTAAGCAAACCAGACCAACTGTTCTTCCGGGAATAGCATTGGTGATAAAGAGCTTTTCGCCGTTAACAATGTAGTGATCGCCTTGCAAAACTGCAGTTGTCTTCAAAGCTGTAAGGTCTGAACCAGCGCCTGGTTCTGTCAATGCAAACCCGGACAATTGCTGACCCGATGCCAACTTTGGCAAATAAGTTTTCTTTTGCTCTTCGCTGCCGAATGATGAAACAGGGTCAACTGCACCGATGCAGCCGTGAACAGAAGCCAGACCAGCAGTGGTTGGATCAATCATAGCCACACGAGTCAGGAAGTTCATAAAATGCTGAATCGAAGCACCCTGTCCGCCATATTTCGGGTCGATCAACATTCCCCAATAACCGGCTTTTGCCAGGTCGGACAAATGATCGTTGCTCACCTTGCCGTCTGCACCATATATTGTGCCTTTGTCGACATGATTGCGAATTGACTGCAAGCATTTTTCCATTGCAGGCAAGCACGCAGCATCTTTGCTAAGTGGTTTGCAAGCGAATTGAGACAATGGCACTTCATCGTCCCAAACAGCTTTGTGAATTGGGCTGTTGGATGTTTTGTATTGCGGGGCAAAAAGAGACTCAACCTGGTCGTCTGCTTTGTCCATCGCACCGGTGCGTTTTGCTTCTTCTTCTGATTTGCCGCCCATTCTCATGGCCGATTCGGCAAAACTCACTTCCCGTTCTTTGTCATTTTGAGTACTAGTCATGTCAGTAGCCGTCCATCAAATCTAGCTCGCTTACAGTTTTCAATCATAATACAAGTGTTCGCGACCCTTCCTGATTTCGCTCTTACTACATCGGCATTTGCGAGCATTATTGGGCTGCGCTTTGGCGTTGCAGCTCAATAAAACGGTGCCAAAATTGCTATCAAATGCATCTAGCGAAAGGGACAGGAGAGCTCGCATCTGGGGACTGTAGTGCCTTTCAGCGCATCAAGAAAATTCGCATCCAGAGCAAAATCGAGCAGCACCCTCAGACGCCTGTCACGCAATGTTTTCGGGAACATATTACGCAACCAAAACAGAGTCTTGAAAACATTTCTCAAAAACCTACAACACTGATAACGTCGGCTATGCAGCCATTTTGAGACTTAGCGAGAGCTGAGTGTGACAAAACGCAGCGAAAAACTCGCAGAAAAATTCGTGCAAAACCAGCTTAATTAATGACAAGAAAGCCGAAAGCAGCTACCTTTATACATCCCTGTGGGGTCGATATTTTTAGAGGAGGCTTCATGAGCCAGAGTCCTGTACTGGAAAATCCGCTTAAGGAAGGCATAAGAATTGAGCGAGCCGCTGAACCATGCGCCATGGTTATCTTTGGAGCACATGGTGATTTAACCAAGCGAAAATTAATTCCGGCACTCTATGCTCTGTTTATCGACGGCTTCTTGCCCAGAGAATTCTGCGTTGTTGGAATGTCTCGCACAAAGATGACTGACGAAGAATTTCGCAAGATCATGCGCGAATCAATGCAGCATTTTGCGTCGGACATTCCTGTTGAACAAGCAAAATGGGACCGCTTTGAATCTTGCCTCTACTATCTTCCAGGAAATTTCAACGACAAAGGCGGCTTAGACGGACTTGCCACCAAGCTGCAAGAACTTGGCAAGGTGCACGGCACCAACGGCAATAACCTCTTTTATCTTTCGACCTCACCAAGCCTTTATGACCCCATTGTCGACAGACTCGCTGAAAGCGGACTCGTTGAGAGACACCAGGGTAAGGCTTCGATATGGCCGCGCATAATTGTCGAAAAGCCATTCGGACGCGACCTAAAGTCAGCACTTGAACTTGACGACCACTTGCATCGAGTATTCGAAGAAAAACAAATTTTCCGCATTGACCACTATTTGGGCAAAGAAACAGTACAAAACATTATGGTTCTTCGTTTTGCCAACGGAATTTTCGAACCTCTGTGGAATCGCGAACATATCGACCATGTCCAGATAACCAACGCAGAGACTATCGGTGTTGAAGGACGCGGAGCCTACTATGAAGAAGCAGGCAACATGCGTGACATGATTCAAAATCATATGCTTCAACTGGTTTCACTTGTTGGTATGGAGCCTCCGATTTCCCTTGAAGCAGAAGCAACACGCGACGAGAAAGCGAAAGTTTTGCGTTGCATTCGTCCATTCGACATGAGCAAACCAGACGAATATGCAGTAAGAGGACAATACGGAAAAGGCTTTATTGCTGGTCAGGCAGTGCCAGGCTATCGCGAAGAGCCAAACATTGCAGCCGATTCGCACCGTGAAACTTTCACAGCGATGACTTTGTTTATCGACAATTGGCGTTGGGCAGGAGTGCCATTTTACGTGCGCTCAGGCAAGCGCCTGGCAAAACAGTTAACCGAAATCTGCGTCCATTTCAAGAAAGCTCCTCATCGTTTATTCAATGAAAGTTTGCAGGGCGCAGCTGAAATAACTGGTCCAAACATTTTGGTAATGAAGATACAGCCTGACGAAGGAATATCACTGAAGTTTCTCACCAAACAACCAGGCACCACAAACAACTTGCGCTGGTTGAGCATGGATTTCAACTACGGTTCGGCATTCGGACAAAGAACACCGACAGCATATGAAAGACTGATTCACGATTGCATCAGTGGAGATGCGACACTCTTCTCTCGTAGCGATGCGGTACAAGCTTCATGGGCACTAATTAGTCCACTGCTCGAATATTGGGACAAAACACCTCAGCCAGAGTTTCCAAACTATGCTGCAGGCAGTTGGGGTCCTGCTGAAAGTGACAAACTCACTGCTCAGTTTGATGATGAGTGGAGGTCACTCTAATGAGTTCAGCCACCACAAGCGGTACAGACAACGCACAATCTTTTTTAGAAGGCAAGTCAGCTCAAGTTGACGTGCGCAAAATCGAAGCAGAGCTGAGTCGTCTTTGGACACAAGTCTCAGGAACCGGCACTGATGACCCACAAGTAATCAGGGCATGTTCAAGCAACTTGATTTTGTATACAGAAAGAGAAGACGCTGAAGTATTCGACGCTAACTTGCTAGATGCCATCGTTCTAGCTCATCCGGCACGTGCCATTTTGGCGATCAACCGTCCAGCTGAGGCAAAGAAACTTGAAGCCTGGGTATCAGCTCGATGCCACCTGGCTGGCGGCTCGAAAACAAAACAAATTTGCTCTGAGCAAATTATGGTCTTGGCCGAAGGAACCTTGCAAGAAGAGTTGGTTAGCGTTATTGAATCACTCGTCCTGGGTGATTTGCCTATCTTTTTATGGTGGACAACAAGCGACCTTTCAGGTGACAAAATTGGCACTTTCCTTGCTTCGTGCGGGCGCTTGATTGTAGATTCACAGCTGGCACCATACAGTTTCAGATTCCTCAGACAACTTCACCAAATTGTCGATAGCACATCAGGTGCGATTGCGGTTTCAGATCTCAATTGGCGCAGATTGCTCGGCATTCGCTCAGCCATCGCCGAAGAATTCGAAAGAAAACCATTTTCTATCGCAGGCTTGAGCCAAATCAGCAAGGTGCACATTTCATCTTGCGGACAAGACCTTCAAGAAGACGAGTGTTCATTGCAAGCTTTGCTTTTGCTAGGCTGGCTTGCTAGCCGCCTTTCATGGGACCCAATTTCTCTAACCAAAGAAAAAGGGCAGAGCACAATTGCAATTTTTGAAAGAGAAGAACAAAAGATAGAAGTTAAATTCACCACTACTTCATTAGATCACGTTTCAGCAGGATCGGTTTTCGAAGTAGAGATTGAAACAATTGGCGGGCAAGTTCTGCGCATTTCTCGCGACCCTGCCGGTGAAGAAGGCTCACTTGTAGTAATCGTGAAAGAACAAGATAAGCGTATTCGCGAATTAATGGCCGATGACAATGACCTCGATAGAGAGCATCTCATGGGCTATGAACTTGAAACTCAAAAAGCAGACAAAGTATTTGCCGAATCACTTGAAAAAGCATTCGATCTTGTTCATTTGCTCGAAGAATAAGGAAAACAATTCATGAAAACAGACCTGGAAAGCAAAGAATTGATTCTTTGCCAGGATAAAGAAGATCTCGCAGACAAAGCAGCCAGATCAATGCAAAAAATTGTATCCGAGGTGTTGAGCAAACAAGAAATCTGCAACATCGCATTGTCAGGCGGCTCCACACCAAAGTTGCTCTATGAAAGACTTTTGAGAGATGATCTCAAAGACACTATTGAGTGGAGCAAGATTGCATTTTACGTAAGCGACGAGCGCTGTGTTGAGCACGACAGCGCTGATAGCAATTACGGCAACGCATATAGAGAGTTATTGCAGCCGCTAAAACTTGCAAAAGATAACCTTCACCCCACTGAAGGTCAGTCCAAAGATGCTGACAAAAGTGCTACCGATTACGAAAATGCCATTCGAAAAAATGTAAAAGCAGGAAGCAACGGCTTGCCACGTTTTGACATTGTGTTTTTAGGCATGGGTCCCGATGGACACACAGCTTCATTGTTTCCCGGAACAACAGGGCTAAGCGAAGAAAAAAAATTAGTCATCAAAAACCATGTAGATAAAGTGAAAGCAGATCGCATCACTTTTACTTTTCCACTTATTAACAGCGCCGCAAATGTGATGTTTTTGGTGGCAGGTGAAGATAAGGCTGAAGTTCTCGCAGAAGTCATGGCCAACGCCGGCAAATACCCCAGCGAAAACGTAAAACCACAGTCGGGCAAACTCACCTGGTTTGTAGAACGCAGCGCCGCCAGCAAACTAAACCTCTAATATTCGCCTTGTGGATCCGGCTCCGCAACCACGGGGATCCGTATGGGTAACCGCACGATTTTGCAGGGGCGACGCCATGGATACTGCTGGCGAACTCGAATGTTTAGCGAAGCCGGCACAATATGGACTCTAGCTTGAAGGGCGGCAGCCCTGGGGGCGCAGGCTTCCAGCCTGCTTCGGGAAGCTATTGGCGAAGAAGCAGGCAAGGATGCCTGCGCCCCCAGGTGGAACGCTCTTAGCTCATATCATCGAACTTGATTCGGCTCCACTTTAGTTCGCCAGCAGTATCCCATGCGTCGCTCTACAAATATCTTAAAGACTGCGGACGAATTTGGCGATTCGTTCTAGGGCTAGATTTATGTTGTGCACGCTTGTGGCATAAGAGCAGCGGATATATGATGCGCCGGCGGCACCGAATGCAGTACCTGGTACTACGGCGACGTGCTGGTCGAAAAGTAGTTTTTCAGCAAAGTCTTCGCAGCTCAATCCTGTGCTGGCAATGCTGGGAAAAGCATAAAATGCACCTTTTGGAGCATGACAGCTAAGTCCCATTTCATTGAGTCCATCTACAATTAAATTACGACGCTGATTGTATTGTTGCACCATGTCTTGAACAGCCGCTTCCCCGTGCATCAGCGCATCTAATGCAGCTTTCTGCCCAGCAACTGGAGCGCACAACATGGTGTACGAGTGAATTTTCATCATTGCGGTGATGACATCTTTCGGCGCACAGGCATAACCAATACGCCACCCAGTCATCGCATATGACTTAGAAAAACCATTTAGCAATATTGTTCGCTCAAAAGCATCTTTCAAAGCAGCGACACAATTATGTTGCCCTTCATATATAAGGCGATCGTAAATCTCGTCACTAATCAAAAACAGATTGTGTTGCTTTGCGTAGTTCACCAGGCGCTGAAGCTCGCTTGCATCCATGGTGCCGCCCGTTGGATTTGACGGATAACCAAGCAGAATTGCTTTTAGCTTTTTAGTGCGAACCTTTTCGATTGATTCAACAGTTACGCCAAATCCGTTCTCAGCAACGGTTTCAACCACGATGGGCACACCGCCGGCCAGGCTAACGCATGGTTTGTATGAGACATAAGAAGGTTCGGGAACGATTACTTCGTCGCCGGGATCTAACACAGACCGCATCGCAAGATCTAATGCTTCAGAAACTCCAACTGTCACCAAGATCTCATTATCTGGGTTGTATTCGACAGAATACAGCCCCTTCAGGTGCCTGGCGATGGCGCGGCGCAACTCAATCAACCCGTAATTAGAACTGTAGGTTGTCTGCCCACGTTCTATAGAATAGATTGCGGCTTCTCTAATTGACCATGGTGTTGCAAAATCAGGTTCTCCCACTCCGAGCGATACCACATCGTGCATGCTTGCAGCAATGTCGAAAAATCGCCTGATACCAGAAGGCGGCAACTCTTGCACAGCTTTGGCAAGCGGCGGATGACCGGAGATTTTACCTGTTTCCATTGTCACGGCGTCACAAGCAACCTGTTGTCTTCATCAGCATCAACGAATAGATCGTTATCTTCTTTATAGCGCCGCATCATAAAGTGAGTTTCAGTGCCGCGCACTCCATCAATGGTGGCGAGCTTTTCAGCCACAAATCTTCCAAGTTCGCGCAAATCTTGTCCTTGCACCAAAACTCGCAAATCATTATTTCCAGAAACCAGCCATACGCTTTTCACTTCTGGAAAGCGAGATATGCGATTGGCTACTGCGTCGAAACCGACCTCGCGGGCAGGTGCCACTTTTACATCAATAAAAGCGATAACCTTTTCGACACCGGCCTTTTCCCAATCGATAATGGTTTTGTATCGTTTGATGATTCCATCTTTCTCATATTGAGCGATTGCAGCTTGCACGTCTTCTAACTTACGTCCAAGCATTTTCGCAATTTGCTCAACGGGCATTCTGGCGTCGCGGCTCAGAATGGTCAATATTTCGCATGGTTTTTCGGTAGACATAGAGAAATAGTTTATCACGAAGCCAAATTGGCCTCACGGATTCCTCACAAACGAGGAGTAAGTTGTCTTAGTCAATTCAGTTCGGAGCTTATTATGAACGTACTTCAAGTGAGAATGCTGCTCTGCGCGGGCGTTTCCGTGTTTGTCGGCGGCAGCCTGGGGCTTTCTGCTAAGGCTCAAAGCTCTCCACAAATGAGTATTTCTGGTCCTATTCATGTGCACCACCGCAGACACCACTCGACAACCCTGACTAGCGACACATTTACATCAGTAGACAACGATGGGCGCGATCCCCTTAAAGAGAAAGCCTGCATACTTGAAACCAAAATCATGAAGCTTGACAGGGACATAACTGCGAGTTTAGAGAAAATAACCCAACTCGAAATATTCCAGTCGCAAGACAAAGCAAATCCGCTCAAAAATGCCGAAGCCATCGAAATCGAAAGAGAAAGCTTAGATCAGAAAGAAGATGAGCTTTCAGAGGTACTCAAAGAGCAGGAAGTCATTCACACTCAAATAGCCGCACGCACTAACGAGAATTCTCAAAACATGTAGTTTTTCAGATCAGCAATTTTACACAAATTGTAGGAATGCTTACATAATAAAGGCGTGATTCAGCCTGCTTATCAAGCTTACGGCAATCCGTTCGATCTATACTGTAAAACTGTATCCCGGTTTGTATAGTGACAGCGCTGTGCCTCCTATGTGGCAGTTCAATTTTGCGGCAGTTTCAAAATACTCGGCAGACAAATCCGCTAAAGCCGGCGCGGCAATTTTCTTGGCATTTTGCATTCTGGCACTTGCTTCATTTCAGCCTGGACGCGCAATACACACGAGGGCTGTTAATCTGCCCAGCCTCATTTTGTGGTCATGGACACACAATGACGATCTGCGCTTTGTAAATGCAAGCGATACTGCTATCGCATTTTACGCAGGAACAATAGTTCTTGGCTATGAAACTGCAAATCTACAGGGCAGAAAAAACTCGCTGCTAAACAATAAAAATGTGCTCTGCTTTCCTGTTTTTCGTATCGAAAAGGCACACGGAAAGCTTGCAGCATCGGCCACATCGCGAAACAGAGCCGCTGAGATCATTCAATCATATATTGCGTCACATCCATCTAAAATTGTTCAGATTGATTTTGATGCTGATAGTACAGACAGAAATTCATATTTGATATTTTTGCAAGACCTTAGAAAGCGCTTGCCTAAAGGGACAATGCTTTCGGTGACAGCACTTGCCTCATGGTGTCTCGACGACAAATGGTTGCAGTCAGCACCAATTGATGAAAGCGTCGCCATGATGTTTAGCATGGGGCAGGGTCAAAAAGATGCCCTCGGATTGCTGTCAAAGCGAAAGCTTGATAGTGGCGGCGCTTATCGGCAAAGCTTAGGAATGTCTATCAGCGAAGAAAATACAAACGAAAAATTGAAAGAATCAAATTGTTTTGCTAACAAACACATTTATGCGTTCAGCTCCTTGGGCTGGACAAAAGAACGCTATGACCGATTGCGCCACGAGGTTGGATACCGATGAAAACACAAGCAAAGCAAGCCACATCACTCTTGGTGGCTTTCTCAATTTTACTGGCAACGAATACTCCAGCTTTGTCTTGTGCGCCAAACTGGCCTATTGCGATAATGGTAAACGGTGTTCACCCAGACCTTTCGCTAAAACTTTTTGCAGCAGGCAAACTCGGTGTGATTCAAGCCGGATGGGCAAAGTCATACCTGATTGTTTGCTATCGCTATCTAAAAGGAATACCATTAGACGCGAACGAGCAAGCAAGCATTGTGAGTCTCTGGGATAAGAGACTTGATGGGATGAGACTTTATCAGGATGATACCGCGCCTGATAATTGTCTCAATTACTTGAAACTCAGAGCAAAAACCCTGGGTATTAAAACGAAACCGGATGCGCAGCGCTGGGATTTCGAATACGACTCAAGAATAAGTGAATCTGCTTTTGGCACTGCTTACACGTCGCTCAAGAACTTGATCAAAACATTCGGCGAAAAAAGTCCAGAAGTAAAAGACTGGTTGAAAGCTCAAGACAATCTATTTGGCATCAACCCAAGCAGAGCGCTAGCAGACGTACAAAACGCTCCAGCAAACGCACCAGATATTGCCAGGGCTTATCGAAAATATCAACTTGCTGCGCATAGCTTTTACGCCAACGACATGGACGCAGCAAAGAAAGGATTTGAATCACTTGCCCTTGAAGGTCGCGCATATTTGACAGACCTCGCCTGGTATATGGCTGCCAGGGCAAGCGCCACGGGTGCTCTCGACGGCGGCGACAGCGATGAGTGCGCCGCAGCTTTGAGTTATATAAAGAACCTGATTAAGAAATATCCTTCCAACAAATATAAAAGCGATCTGGAAGACCTCTGTCAAATGATGCGCTACAACGAACAGATGCAGCCTCAATCGATAAAAGAGCTTATCACTGCAATTACAAAAGCACACTGCTACAGGTTTGGTCAGGATGTCGGCGACCTCACTTATATGTTGGATGAAGGCAGCGAAAACAAAGTCAGCACAGACACAGATCAGCCGGATAAAAGCAAAGCTAAACCAGCCACAGACAGCACGGGCAAGTTTAAGAACTCCGATTATGAGCTAAGTGATTGGCTTGCCACGATTCAACAACCTGATGCTTTCTGGGATTATTTGAGCAAGGAAGAACAGAAAAAACTTGAGGAAGAAAGACTTGCACAAGCCAAGCACGCGCTGGAAATGTGGCACAAGACACACTCTACACTCTGGCTTGTAGCTGCTATTTCGACCAACAGACTTTCATGCAAGAAAAATCCAGACTTGTTTAAGGCAGCTCAGAGCTTAAGCCCAAATTCACCGGCATATCTCACAGCTACTTGTTATGTGGCAGATGCATTATTGCAGGCAAACAAAAAAGCTGAGGCACACAAACTAATCGTCAACATTCTATCGAAAAAAGATTTGCCACCGTCTGCGCGAAATCTTTTCATGACGCTTAGAATAGCCGCCAGTCAAAACCTCGGTGAATATTTGCAGAGTGTCTCGCAGTGTCCATCCACAGTAACTTTTGACATGGACGGAACACAATTACCGACTAACTGGTTTGATCTCGAGAAAAAATCGCAGTACTTTGCGGACGCATGCACAATAGTCGATATTCAATCAGACGATTTGGATCTAAACCTTCCATACGAAAGTTTACTAGCCTGGGCAAAAGACAAAAACGTAGCAAAGTCTTTAAGGTCAAGACTTATCAGAGCCGCATGGATGCGAGCAAAAGTGTTGGGGCTGGACAGCGGGCTCGATGACGAGCTGGCACAAGCTTACCCGGTAATGAAAAAATATGTGCTTGCATATAAAAATGCAGCCCCCGGTGCAGAAAAGAATTTTGCCCTGGCAAGACTTGCATTACACAATTACGGGATGAGCCCTTACATTGGCGGCTCAGTAGAACGTCACGGCGAAGCAATTGAGGTGTTCGACTATTACAACGACAACTTTTGGCTGCCTAAGGAAGTTCCCGGTGCAAAGAAGCCGCCTCAAGACCCCGATTCATATGACGAAAAAGCAAACACGATGTCCGAGTGTTATAGGCTCGGTGCTAACGGCACAGGAGCAATGATCAAGTCATACAGTGCACCATTCGTGACTAAACTGCTAAGCGCGGCAGAAAAGAAACAAGTCAGCGAAGAACAAAAGCTCATTTGGAAAAATCATCCTTCTAAGCTTTTCGGTGATGCGGTTTTCGAATGGGCAAAAACCCATCCGAAAGATGCTGATGTACCAGAATTACTTTATAGAGTATGCAGATTACCGAAATGGTGCGGACTGACAACAACAGGTTCTACCTATTCTCATAAAGCCTACAACATCCTGCATTCGCAGTATCCGAGAAACCAATGGACTCAAAAGGCTGTGTGCTGGTATTGATGTAACAACAAGAAAGCATTCGATTGTTGTCGTCAGGGAAGAGGATGTCAGTCTGCTAGACTAAGCCCTCTGCATCCTTTTACAGGCGTTTGCTATCTCGTCATGGCGCTACTTCTTCACTGTCAAAAACTAAGCAAGTCATACCGCTCGCGTCCATTATTCGAAAACTTGTCAATTTCAATTGAAGAAGACGAGCGCATTGGTATTGTCGGCCCAAACGGCGCAGGCAAATCAACTTTGATGAAAATCATTTGCGGCGAGGTAGAGCCCGAAGAAGGAAAGCTGAATATGAAGAAAGATCTTCGTATTTGCTATCTTCCGCAGGAAGACTCGTTTAAAGAAAAAGAAGTAGGACAAGTACTTCAAAACGCAGTTGCTTCACTAAAGCTTGAAGAGCACGAAGCTGATACGCGAGTAGAAAAGCAAATCACTCAGTTTGGCTTTGAAGGACGCAAACAAAAGGTCTCCTCACTGTCAGGTGGATGGCGTAAGCGCCTTGCAATCGCCAGAGAATTGATCAAAGAACCAGACCTGCTTTTACTGGACGAACCTACCAACCACCTAGATCTGCACGGTGTAATTTGGTTGGAAAAGCTGCTTTTGCAAGCCAGATTTTCAATCATGCTCGTAACACACGATAGACAGTTTTTGGAAAACGTAAGCACAAGAATTGTCGAGATAAATCCAGCGTATGAAGACGGCTGCCTTTCAGTGAAGGGAGCCTATTGCGATTTCCTGGTGGCAAGAGAAGAATATTTTGCAGCTCAGGCTCATCTTGAGCAAGCACTGGCAAGCAAAGTTCGCAAAGAAATTGCCTGGTTGCAACGCGGAGCACGAGCCAGACAAACAAAATCATCAGCGCGCATAAGAGACGCAGGCGAACTCATTGACTCACTTTCAGAAGTGCGAGGACGCAACACCCAAAATACAAAGATTGATATCGACTTTGATGCAACCGGCAGAAAGACGAAAGAATTGCTGGTGACAAAAGGGCTCGAAAAGTCTTTGGGTGGACGACGCCTGATTTCAAACTTAGATATGATCTTGAGACCAGGCACGCGCATCGGTCTGCTGGGAGCCAACGGCAGTGGCAAAACAACGCTTCTAAAAATGCTCACCGGCGAACTAGAGCCAGACAAAGGCACGATTAAACGAGCCGACAATTTGCGTGTCATTTGGTTTGACCAAAACCGCGAACAACTAGACCAAACAAAAACACTCTGGAAATCGCTTTGCCCTGAAGGTGACAAGGTCACTTACAGAGACAAGCCTACTCATGTGTCAAGTTGGGCACGGCGCTTTTTATTCAAACCAGATCAATTGCATATGCCAATATCTTATTTATCTGGTGGAGAACAAGCCCGCATTTTGATTGCAAACTTGATGATACAACCAGCAGATTTGCTCATTTTGGATGAACCAACAAACAATCTTGATTTGCCTTCGCTTGAAGTACTCGAAGAAAGCCTTTGCGACTTCCCAGGGGCAGTGGTGCTGGTAACGCACGACAGATTTATGATTCACGAAGTACCAAATCTGATTTTGGCTCTCGATGGAAAAGGCGGCGTCAATTATTTCGCCGACTATTCACAATGGGAAGCCTCTATGGAAGAAGAGGAAGAGCGCGCACGCAAAGAAGAAAAGCAATCGAAATCAGACGCAAGAGAAAAAGCCAAAGGATTATCTACTTCTGAAAAGAAAGAACTTCTCGAAATTTCAGACCGCATAGAAGAAGCCGAGAAAAATCTGGCATACATGCGAGCCGAAATGGACAACCCAGCTTTCGCAGCAGACCATCAAAAATTGATTGAGATGCAAAAGAAGTTGGACGAAGCTCAAAAGGCTGTAGAAAAAATCTACAAGCGATGGGAAGACCTTGAAAAACGCAGCGCCGCTTCAGCAACTTAAAGCAAGTCGGGGGATGATATGAACTCAAAATGGAAACGGTCAATCTTGAATGCATCTCCAGTTTGCAAGGCTGCGACTTTGTCCCTAATTTTTGCAATTACTACATTTGCTGGAATGAGCTTGAGTCTAACAGCAAAGGCAGCACAAAGCAGTACAGAAGCCAAGAAAAACGAGACTGCCAAAAGCAACAGTGATGCTGATCCCTGGTGGAAGCACGCTGTTTTTTATGAAGTTTATCCTCGCAGTTTTGCAGACGGCAAAAATAAAGGAATGGGCAACCTTCCAGGCATCACTTCTAAACTCGATTACTTAAAAGACTTAGGTGTTGATGCAATTTGGATTACGCCATGCTTCCCTTCTCCGCAGGTAGACTTTGGCTACGACATTTCAGACTACTGCGCTATCGACCCAGACTACGGCACCCTGGAAGACTTCGACAAACTTGTCGCAGAGGCTAAAAAGCGCAACATCAAAATTTTGATGGACCTGGTGATGAACCATTCGTCGGACAAGTCTCCCTGGTTTATCGAATCTGCATCTTCGAAAAACAATCCCAAACGTGACTGGTACATCTGGAAAGACGGCAAAAACGGCGGACCACCAAACAACTGGCAATCGTTATTTGGACATTCTGCCTGGAAATTAGACCCGAAAACAAATCAGTACTATTATCATTTTTTCTATCCGGAACAACCCGATTTAAACTGGAGAAATCCTGAAGTCCGCAAGGCTATGTATGATGCGGTAAGATTCTGGCTCGACAGAGGCGTCGCCGGCTTTAGGCTAGATGCTGTCGGAGTCTTGTTTGAAGATCCAAACATACCAGATAATCCGCTCATTCCAGGTGGCAAGCCAAATAACTATGGCGATCCGGCAATGGAATACAAATATAACGACCACCTACCAGAAGTTCATGATGTATTTAAAGAGCTTCGCGCGGTGCTCGACAGTTATCCTGATCATCCTGTCTTAATCGGCGAAACAAGCGCAAATGACGCACTACAACTGGCACAGAACTACGGCAAGAATCACGATGAAATTCAATTGCCGATGAATTTCTTTTTTGCTTATATCGACAAACTGTCTGCTCCTGAATTTCGCAAACAAATAAAAGCAGCAGAGCAAATGTCTGCCAAAGATTGGCCCTTGTATTTCTTCAGCAATCATGACCAGGTACGCCACTATATTCGCTATGGCGACGGCAAAGACAACGATCAAATTGCCAAGCTCACAGCGGCATTATTGCTCACTTTGCGAGGCGCACCAATTCTCTACTACGGTGAAGAAATTGGTATGGAAAATAATGACCCGGTGCGGGTCGAAGACGTCAAAGATCCCATAGGTAAATTGGGCTGGCCCGTATTTAAAGGTCGCGATGGCGAACGCACACCGATGCAATGGTCAGCCGCCGAGAATGCAGGTTTTAGTGAAGCAAAACCCTGGCTGCCACCAGCACCAAGTTATAAGACTCACAATGTGGCTGTGGAAGAGAAAGATCCCAATTCAATTCTTAGCTTTTACAAGTCTCTGATAAAATTGCGGCGTTCAAACGAAGCTCTCAAAAATGGTGACATGACGCTTATAGATGACAGTAACCAGAATGTACTGTCCTATATTCGCAAATCTGCCGGACATGAAATTCTGGTTTGCCTGAATATGTCGGACAAAGACGAGTCATTCACGCTTCCACTGCCTGACAAGAGCAAAGCTGAGTTCAAAACACTCTTAAGCACCATAAAAGATTGCCCGCCAGTAGTTTCGACTGAGAAGGTCAAAATGTCCCCACACTCGGTATTCATCGGCGAATTGAAATAAATCCCTGCCAACGTTGCCAAGACGGCTTTGACCGCTATTGGTGCAACGCTGCTGGGTATATGGAAACAAAGCAGAAAGCGGGACGCATTATCAGCCACTATGCAACAGCTAACTAACTACGAAACACTTCGATCATGGTATCTGGCTAAGCTGAGAAAATCAGCTATCGAAGCACAGGTTTCAGGACAACTAACTCCATCTGCGCTGATTGCCGCAGACCGCGAAGTTATTGAAAAACTTATTGCAGAGCGCTCAGAATCAGAAGAAGAGCAATCGAAAAACTCCAGAGCCGCCGCCTCAAACTACTTGATGTTTGCACTTTCACTCTGGGGCTATTGTGTAATTGGATTACTTGTGGCTCTATTTCTTTTCAGTCTGGGCGACATGGAAATTTTCATGTCTGTCTTGACCATCGCAATAAACCCGATGAACATTCTCGCTTCAAGCAGCTCTCTGCCAAATCCTATCGTGCTCATCATTGCCGCAATGATTATCTATGTTTACCCGATAACAGTAATTCCATACGCCGTAATGACCAAGAAAGAACAAAACTAGTAATGACTCTCAGCAATAGCGCAAAACTTGTCACCGGCATTATTCTGCTTGCGCAGACAATTGGGCTATACCTTATTGCGGCACCATTAGGGCAGAAAACACCAATCTATCCAATTGATGATCCATCAAGACTCTTTCTTTTTCTAGCTGCAATCAGTTCATTCTTTTTTGTGGCAGCCGCTTACATTACATTCGAAGTGTTTGTTTCACAAAGAATAAAGTCGCTAAGCGATGAAACCTGGCTGCAGGGCGGGCACGGCGTCCCCTGGATTAACGAGAAGAACGAATTAGCAACTCTGGCAACATCATATAAAAATCTATATGGTCGCAACAACGAATCTGCCGAACGCGAGAATTTGATAGCAGACCACGCATTAGACCTCATCTGCTCACTAAATACATTGCGAGTGATCGTCGCAATCAATCCGGCAAGCTTGATGCAAATTGGCTATGCGCCTGTTTCTATCATGGGGCGACCGATGGATTGCATCTTGCCGGAAGAAGAAATCATCAAATTAGACCAGACACTAAAAAGGGCGAGGGAAGAACACTCGGCCATCAGCACAGATCTCATCATCAAAACAATGCCCGGCGTTCTAAAAGACTTCCGTTGGACGTGCGAATGGTCTGAGAGTGCCGGTCTCTACTATTGCGTGGCTCGTGATGTGAGCTCTGAAAAGCAACTCGAAAGAGTTAAACAAGAATTTTTCTCGATGGTTAGCCACGACCTTCGTACTCCTATTACAGCAGTAAGAGCATTCATGACTCACCTTGAAGAAGGTGGACCTTATGGCACTTTATCCGATAAAGGCAAACGTCATTTGATTGGCGTCGAAGAAAATTTAGACCGCATGATTCGCCTAACAACAGATTTGCTAGACCTCGACAAACTCGAAGGCGGGCAAATGCAACTCGAACAAGATACTTTGAGAGTTCAAGATTTAGTTACAAGTTCAGTAGATTCGGTGCGCCAATTAGCAGAGCAAAAAAGAATCACGCTTGTTGCTGCTGAAACAGATTTGCTTGCGTATGGTGACTTGCACAGACTGGCTCAGGTCCTGGTAAATCTGTTGTCGAATGCTATTAAGTTTTCGCCGGAAGATTCCTCTGTAGAAATCAATGTTATAAACCTGCGTCATCAAATAGAGATTCAAGTCGTTGATCACGGCAGAGGAATTCCAGCCGCATTACAAGACATAATTTTTGAAAGATACAAGCAAGTAGAAGTGGCTGACCACAAAGTCAAAAAAGGATCCGGCTTGGGTCTAGCTATTGCCAAGGCTTTCATTGACGCACACAACGGACAGATTGGAGTGTCAAGCGAAGAAGGCAAGGGTACTAAATTCTGGTTTAGAATCAATCGCCCCAAAAGCGGAAAAACTTCTGCAGTATTAAACGCATGATTCAGATTACTCAATCCTAATCTTTAGTGGCAATTGCACTGCTCATCGCCTGCATTGCCCAAGTTGGGAGGATCAAAAGTCCATGCTTAAGAGAGCTTCAGGACTACTCTTAGAGCGATGCCAAGATAAACGATCACGTCCGTGTTACAATTCCCGGATTCGTTTGTACTTGGGTAACTGGGGTGGTCCAGATGCGACTCATTTTGAGTGTTTCATTGGCGTTGTCTTTCTCAATATTCCAGGGAGCACTTGCTGCCTCCGATATGGATGTCACAGCAAGCACACAGCTCAGGCTGCTTGAATTGAAATATTTCGAGCACACATTTGATGATGAAACCTCTGAAGAAAGAGTAGAACGTATTGAGAAATTGGTGACAGGCGACGTAGGCTCTGGCAGCCCGCAAGACCGCGTCAAACAAATAGCCGCGACTTTGCAAGCAGACGGCGAGTCTTTGACGCCTGCTGCTCCAGCTGCACCAGAAGCGAAAGCACCTGCTAACAAAGTAGCCAGCCAACCGGCAGCGCCTGCACAGCCAGTACCGGGAGCCAACGACACAGGCAACTATCCGCACGTCAACAATCTAGAAAAAGAAATTCTGGGTCAGGAATTTGCTGGTCAACCACTGGCTACTCGTATCGCAAGACTTGAGACAAAGGCTTTTGGCAAGCCATCTAACGTTGGAGATTTGAGCAGCAGAACAGATCGTCTTGAAGAATACGCAGAAAGATCATTGCACGCAAGACCTTTCGCATTCAATCCAGACATCGACAAACCTTATGTTATGCAAGCCTCACCATCTTCATACATACAACAAGAAATGGGCGGCAATTTGATGCCGGGAGTCGGAGTACCAGTTAGTCCACAACAAGCTTTTGACCACTGCTTTGGCGCCAATAGAAGACTCGCAGAAGATTTCGGTTCAACACCAGCAGACACAGCGCAACTTGCCCAGCAAGATGACCCCGAAATCTATGAAAAAACTCCGCCGCAACCATCAGCCAGAATGTCTACACGTGTAGGTTGGTGCGAAGTTCAAATCTTTGGTCACACCTTCCCCAACATGCACCTCACAAAACGCTTGCGCCAACTCAATGACGAGGTCAGACCAAGAACTCCAAAGCAGACAGATATGCAGCTTATGGATGATCTCGATCCTATCGTTGCGGCAGTCTTAGCAAAAAAGTCCGGTCAACAAATTAGCTCAGGCGGCGCAGGACAAACGCGCTAGTTCCAGGATGCGATGATGGTGCTTGAAGGCCGGGCGACGCATGGCTTCGCCCCTACAGTTGCAGTGACATCGAATCAGGTGGGATCGGGTGGACCGCGGATTAGGTGCGGTTGCCGCGTGGTTCGCGCGTGTCTCTTGAATCACGGCTGCCGCGATTGTCGCGGTGATCTCTTGAATCGCGGTGGTCTCTGGGATAGCGGTTTTCTGGAGCCATCTCTAGAATAGACAAATCAACTCCGAGACGCTTCAAGATTTCTGCACTTAGCAAAACATTTTGCTTCAGTGGTGTGCGTCCAAATGCGGCCATGACAACAGGCTGTCTCGGCGCAACTGTGCGCGGTCTGAAATTGTTGTTGTCTCTGCTATCTGATTTAGAGCCGCCTTTATCTTTATTAGACTTGCTGGCCATCTCCCTTACAGGAGCAGGCGCAGACTGCTCTGCAATTACCGAAGCGCCAACAATAGCAGGACCATTTTTGAAACGATCGAATATGTTGCGTGGAATTCTAAACTCAGAAAGCGGACCTTTTGAAAGTGGCTTTCCGCGCTTGTCCATCGTTGAGAATATGGTTAGACGACCATCTGTCTCAGTAAACAAAACTACTTCGTATTCTTTTTGTCTATACTCACCGTTGGCCAATTCATAAAGCCCGTTGAGCACTACATCTGCACTTATAAAATCGAGCGCTGGTTTTTCGAGTGCTTGACGTGAGCAATCTAGCAAAACATCTAGCTGCCTTCGGCCTTCCACCTGCGGAACAACACCCAATACTTTAATCAACTCGCGCTCTCTAATAATCGCGGCGCCGACAATGGTGCGTCTGGTTTTGAAATTCTCGTAGAGATTTCGCGCATCACTAAAATCAAAAGTACGGAAGCGAGTTATGATGCGACCATCATCAGTACGCTTAGAGACAAGCTCACACTTAACTGGAGCATCATCGTCATCGTCCTCATCAGAGTCAGACTCATCAGCTTCTACAGCGTGGCTTGCAGCATGTGCAGCAGATGGAGCATCTTCTTGCGCATGAACACTTTCGCCAGATGCACTGCTATCAGCACTTTCTGTTTCAGATTCATCTGATGCGGCATTTGCAGACGATGAATCATCCGCTTCTCCTGATTCGCCAGGGGGAGAGTCAGTCTGTTCTTCGTCGCCTGTTTCGTTTAGATTTGCATCTGCAGAATTTTGAGATTCAACTGCGTGATCTGCAGTTGCGCTTTCATCAGAACTGCTTTCATCAGCAGCGCCTTCGTCAAGATCGTCATCATCAGAAGCGTTGTGATCTACTTCGTCTTCGGCCCTTTGAAAGAGAAGTACGTAAGCATCTTTATGGATGGCACGACTCTTCGACATCTGGAAAAGCTCGTTGAGAACCTCATTTGATTCAATAAAGGCTCTACCCGGTTTTCCAACAGCCTCTTTCGATATTGAAAGAAGCAAACGCAACTGGTCGCCGCCTTCAGCAGGCTGCGGCAGAACACCAATGGTTTCGCTCAATTTGCCATCGACGATTACGCAAGCACCGACGATTGGTGGTCCACCACGATAGGTGCGATACATTCTTGTGTCATCGCTAAATTCACGAGGACGAAATCTGGTAAACACTTTGCCGTCTGGAGCTGGTCTTACAACCAATTCTGGCGTTGGGTGCTGTGTTTTAGGCGCGTCTGGACCTTTGCCTTTATGCTTGCCCTTTTTAGAACCTTTACCTTCGGCTTGCGCGGCAGTTTCTTCAGCGGCAGAGCACGGCGAAGAATCACTTGTAGCCTGGCATTCAGCGTTAGCATCGCTAGAAGCAGGTGCTGATTCGCTAGTATTTGAACAGCTTGATCCACTGTTTTCAGCTACAACTGTTGCAGCATCAGTGGCAGTTTCGCATGAAGAAACTTCGTGTGTGGCAGCGGTTTCGCACTCTTTATTGCCGGCATCACAGCTTTCTTCCGACGCAGTTGAGGGTTCTGTCGCAACACAAGAGGTGTCGGCACTTTCGTGAGCAAGATTTTCTTGACTTAGATTCTCAAGATTTTCATTGTTTGCACTCAAGTTAGCCTGTTCGCACTCGCTTGCTTCTGCACCTACAATTGAAATTGCTGAAATTTCGCGATTGACTTCGCCTTTATTCGATGATTTCAAAGGTCTGCGGAATAAAAGGATGTATGCACCTTTGGGTAAACGTTTTGAAGCGCTGCGCTTTAGCTTGCCCAAAACAGGATGAGACTTCACCCAATCGTGTATTTTTTTCTTTCTGGCAGCCACAAATTCTTTCACGAAATTTTCGAGCTCTGCCTGAATTTTGTCGAGACGTTCTGTAGCAAGTTCTTTGCTGTCAATATTGTTCAAAGCTTGTTCGTCACTGGCTAAATTCTTGAACATAGGCAGAGGCGCTACTATTTGACTTAGCTCCCTGGCTATGCGTTGCGTCCCGCCGTTATCTTCTTGTTCGTTTTCTTTAATAAAATTTTTGCAAGCTAGCACCGATGAAAGCACAGCTTTCGCCGCTTTCATCTTGTCACCAGCCTGTTTCGAGTGATATTTCTCGACGGCTTTTTGAGTATTTTCCAGCAATTTTTCCATAGCCCTTATTTTACCGGGGATACAAGCCCATCGGCCTTAAGGTCAAGATAGATTCACATCAAGTTTCGGCTAAAGGCAAATATTCGTCCGCCTCAAATCCAAAAGTCCAAGCCACTGCCTGCTTTGCGGTTAATACATCGGGTGGCACTCTTAAAAAATAATCCTTAAAGCTTCCGTCAGGCTCGGGAGAAGAATTGACGACCTTGACCATCACGAGATCTTCGTCGCCCGGAATTTCCTTTCTATACAAAACCCCATATTCGTCTCGATGAATTTCTTCAGCCCCCGAATCTTGCAAGTATTGAGATTGACCATATCGTTCTATCAAGACTCGACGCATTTCCGCGTTTTGAGTGTTATCAATTTCAGCTAGTGTTATCGATTCGGGCTCTTCGATAATGCGGGCGTCTACAATTACGCCGTGCCACGAATGTGCGATATAACCGTCTCTAAAAACAATTGCTGGTCCCTTATCACTGTGCAAGCGACCGCCCTCATCAGTCAAAAAGACGCTCGGTTTTTCGCAAGCAAAAGCGACATGGTCTAAACAAATAACACCCATCGTGCTCTGTGAAAGCCGATTCCACGCAGCAATTTCCTCAAGGTAATTTTTCAAAACTTGCGAATCTACGTTGTCAGCCCAAATCTGGCTTATGCCAAGCAAAGGAAATGACATGGGCAGCCAGGCACAATGCCGCAGCTGGCTGTTGGGCTCGGCGCCCATTCTATTGATTAATGAATGAATTGAAGTTTCAGCTCCGGAATAGAATTGCAACAAGCGATCATGATATGGTGCAAACTGCTGCCACTGCTGTTGCAAAACCTGATTTTCTCCGGCAAGTGATGCGCTCAACTCTGCCGATACCTTACGCAGACGGTCTTGCATTGAATTTAAGTGCCAAAGATGCATCGCCCAGAACTGGCGATAAATTATTTCCTTGGGCAGCTTGTCTTCAAAAGCCTGTAGTTTTTCTTTCGACTGCAACCAGCCGGCCATCTCTCTTTTGCATTGTTGAAATAAAGCTGCTTCTAAATTCCAGTGCAATGAGCCGATGCGGCTTGTTTGCTTCATGCCCCTGAGCAGCTGCTGACCACCATGCGCCCAGAGAGCCTCCCAAGCCATTTCATAATCTTGCTCCCAGCTTTCATCAACGAAACGACTTGCCAGTGCACCCGATGCGATTTGCCAGGCATCGCTGAAAAACATGCCGATTAATATCGAAGGCAGTGTCGCCATTTGATACAAACTCTGGCACCAGATGACAGCTGGAGCTGGGTTTCCCATGATTTTATACAAATGAGCAATCGCAGCCTCAGTTAAGGCTTTGCTGCCCGTATCAATCGGGGCAGCAAACTCGAGCCGTCGCCCCAGCTCTTTCTCAAATGTTTCAGCAAGCGCCATAATTGATTTTAGTCGAGAACCAATCGCGAGCTATTAGGCACGTATTCACGCTGATGCACAACACGATAGACACCAGGAGAAAGGTTAATCGTTGAATGTTCTTCGTGCACGAGATTGGCACCGGCTTCATGCACTTTTAGATAGCGCACATCGCCATCTGCATACATTTGAGCCGCTGTGGCAGCCACCGCATGCGCATGCCCGGTTAATTCACCCCAGGCAAGAACAATTCGCTCATCGTCTAACGGTAGAGCTTCTGCTGCGTCGGGCAATTGATCTGCCTTGACCAGGAGTACGTCGCCTTGTCTATACATGTCACGATTCATGCTCAATCTCCGTAGGGCAATGCAGCACAATATCCATTATTGCACGCAGAAATGAAAACCAAAACTCCCTCAGTAGGTTGCAGGACCATACCAAGGGAGTTTACCTGATTTACCAGCTCAAAAAATTGTTCTACTTGCCTGACGGTATCAACTCTGTGGTTAGCAAAGCATGATCTGAAAGACCGCGAGTGATGAGAGGGTTCTTGAAGAATGGATTTACCATCTCTTCAGCAAGAGTGCCGGTCAGACCTTTGTGCATAAATCCATCAAGCCTTCCACCCATCGACTGGGTCGATGAAGAGGAGTTTGGATTTGCAAGCTGGAATCCAGCTGTCTTCAAAGCGTTAAGCTCGGTTGTCTTATCAAGGAATGTATTCCAGTCGCCTGCAATGATGCCCTTGAAGTTTGGTCCTAACTCGTTAGCCAATATTTGAGCCTGCTGAGCACGAACCGCGGCAGTAGCTTCTGGTCCGCCTCGCATTGACTTGAGGTGAACAACAACGCCAGAAATATTTTCGCCGTTAGCACTGTCTTTGAGGTCTACTCTGAATGCCGGGCGCAAATCAGGAATATTGTCGACATTTGCGACCGAATCAATACTGGTAGTCTTGGTTACTTCGAGTCTTGGGTGAATCAAGAAACCAACAGCCTGACCTCTGCTGTTTTCAGCTGAAATCGCATAGTTATATCCGGTGTCTTTAGCAATCTGTTTAAGACCGGCCTCGTTTGCTTCTTCAACAAACAACAAGTGGTGTTTCGGTATGATTTGCTTGTATGTATCAGCGAAATACTTCGCTTTGTCTGCGGTTAAGAACTCCATATTCCATTCGCCGATGCGCAAATTGCCTGTGTCTTCCGCATTCGGCATTTTGCTCATTATTTTAGCAACTTCGCTGGCAACTACTTTTGCATCAGGCAGCGGACGTGGCTTTTTGTCGCCTTTAAATGCGTTGAGAATTTCTAAATTGCTTGCATCTTCATGATGGAACCCTGCCTTCACGATGTCCTCGGGACTCATGTTGGCAAAATCATCAGGATGAGGATACTTCGGCTGATTATCTCTTACAAACTCAGAGTACTGTTTTGATACTCGAGCAATTTCGTCAAAAGCAGATTTACTATCAGCAAGTCCCTGTACTTTTACATTTTTTCCTTCGAACTTACTTTCGTACAAAGCCCTGAGAGCTTCAGCTTGTTGCGCAGCTTCGACTCGATTATTGTATGTAGCCTGGTCTTGAGCCAATTTTTTGCTGATAGCTTCTTGAGCCAGCGGAAGAAGTGTATTCATGGTCGCGCCTTGAACGGCGCCCTGCAAGGCGACATCGCCGTTTGCGAGTTTTCCGTTTGAAGCCAATTGAGAGGCTTCGGTCATCACGCCACCACCGATAAATCCTATCGCAGGGTAAGCGACAGCTTTTTGCAACATCGACAAATCTTTCACCATATCGTTGCCTTTGGTGAAAACTGCCATACCTACGCCGATGCCGATTGCATTGCCCAATCTAGTGTGATTTGCGTCAGGCTTTTGCAAAGCTCCATACAAACTAGCACCAGCAACCATGGCGATTTTTTCAGATTGCAAATAAGGATTTAGAGTTGCACCAAGAGCGGTGCCTGAAAGCATACGGTCTCCTGCTTTCATCATGTGACCGGTTGCTGCGCCTGCAATCATGAACGGAAGGGCAGCGCCAACACCGCTTGAAACACTTTGAGTAAACCACTCTGTACTGTATGGCTTCGCTTCGTCTGTTTTCAAATGAAGAGTAGGCAGGTGAACCAGATCTGCAGCAGTGTTGTATATGTTTAGCGGTCCTGCGTTTAACGCCGGGTTCAGCACATTTTCAGTCATCCAGGTGGCAGACAATTTGCCAGCTTTTGCGGGAGACAACAACTCCGCGTCTGTGAGAATGTGATCTGTCATGCCTCTTTCCTCTTGATTTGACAATCATCCAGCGATTGTAAAGCAAAGATAAACACGCTTCTTATATGATCGCCAATACGTGTAAACCGGGATATAGCGGGAGCTCAAAACCAGCCCTCATAGACAGAGCTTGTATCTCGGAGTTTACTTAGAAGTATGCAATCTTGGCTATTCAAGCGCGTTTCAGGGCTGATTCTGAAATCCACTTAAGAAGACGTGGCATTTTCAATATCTCAAAACGCTTCATTGAAAGGAAATTGAAAGCTTTGAACTAACAGCAAAAAGAAAAAGGAGCGACGCAAATAAGCATCGCTCCTCAGCAAAACTATTAGTTCTACATCTTCATGAGTTTGTAGTCGGCTGGTATATCAAATGCACTTTTTGCTGGAGCATTTTTCGAATAAGACTTCAGCTCAGTAACGTACTTACCGGTGGGACCTGTTGTGGTGGACAAAACGAAGCAACCTATATCATCGGCTGTCCAGACTTCCGATTTGCCGCTTGGAGTAGAGTATGCCCAGCCATGACACGGATGACCGCCTACAACTTTTTGCCCAAGTGGCTTACAGTTTTGCTTCTTTGCACTTTCAGCATCTGAAATATAACCGCCGTCAGCTGGGATTTTTGACCTCATAGCCATTTTTCCTTGCTGTATGAGCGAAGTCTGAGTCATGTTTGTGTAATCCATAATAGACACAACGCTTGATCCCATTGAGCTCGTTTCGGTGCGCATATGCCCCTGCCCATCGGTAGACATTCTCATGGTGCTGTTTGCCTGCGGCGTGGTTACGGTGTAAGTGCAATCAAAGGGCTTTGTAGGCCAGTTTGAAGCAGCAAAGCCCGCACTAGCGCCAAGCAGCGCAACACAAGCAGTCAAGGCTAACGCAGAGCAAATCTTCTTCATCGTATTCTCCTGTATTTTGTGCAAACGGCACGGTGAAATTCAGTCTTTTCACGAGCCCTGTCTTTATCACTCAAGCTTGGGCTTAGATTAGAGGGCAATTGAGGTTAGCATTCGCTAAGGAGAAAAGCTGATCTGAAGTCTGGAAGCCAAGATGAGGTGCTTTATTCTAAGCACTCATTAGCAAGCTCGGCGTTCCTTTATATAAACCATTTGCTAGAGTCCGCCAAGCACGGGAGCAAGATCGTTAATCAGCTTGCCAGACTATTAGATGGCCCATACACCCATTTGCAATACTTTCGAGCCGCACATTAGCATCTTCTCATCTTGCGAGCGGAATCAAAAGCGATCACACTCCGTCTATAAACACATAAGAGATTAGAGAAGCCCAGGAGGGTCTCACCATGTTAAACAAGAAGTTGATGGCAAGCGCACTTGTTGGAGTTGCGGTTTTAGGAGCTTCACTCAGCGCTCCGGCTAACGCTGCCAACAATAACGCAGCACTAAATGCGATGGCAATGCAAATGTACGCACAGCAGCAAGCAGCAGTTCAGCAGCAAGCCCTCCTGACAGCGCAACAATCGCAATCAGACGCATACGCCGCTCAAGCTGCATGGAAAGCTGCGCAAGACGCTCACCCTCTAACTCAAGTCGCTGATAATTGCATACCAGCACTAAATTATGGTGCCACTAACTTTCAAAACTCACTACAATTGAGACAACAACGCTTAGCCGCAGAACAAGCAGTCGTGGCACAAAGAATCGCTGCAGAACAAGCCATCAGACAACAGAAATTGGCTGCTGAACAAGCGATTAGACAGCAAAGAATTGCTCAAGAACAAGCTCGCGAACAACAAAGATTTGCCCAAGAACAGGCTCGCAAGCAACAAAGAATTGCTGCAGAGCAAGCTCGTGCGCAACAAAGAATCGCATTTGCGCAACAACATCAATTCCGCTATTTCGATCACGCGCACAATATAAACCAACTCTTTGATCGCCATAGACACTACTAAATCAACATACAAATAGAATTACTCGAGAAGGGGCAAACGGACTCTCTCGATCTGCCAAAGGTAAGCATGGGGCGAAACTTTGGTAGATCGAGGGAGTCCTATTTTGAACAACTTACAAAAACTGCCGGGCACTTTGCCTCACAGAATTGAGCAGTAGAACATTTCATCAGTGCCACCATCCAGTCAAATACATACCATTGATATTGTTAGCTTTACAGACACACCTTAAGCGCGTTTAATCCTTTCGCGGAATCAAAACATAGCGGACGTCGTCTACTTTTCCATAAGAGGTTATGGAAGCCCTGGAGGGTCTCAAAATGTTAAACAAGAACGTGATAGCAAGCTTATTAGTTGGTGTTGCTTTACTCGGCGCTTCCATCAATGCTCCGGCAAACGCCAAAAATAACAACAATGCTGCAGCAAATATGATGGCGATGCAAATGTACGCACAGCAGCAGGCCGCGGCTCAACAACAAACATTATTGACTGCACAAGCTACACAAAACAATGCACTGCAAGCTCAAGTAGCATGGCAGGCGGCACAAGTGAACAACCCTCTCACATGCGGCAATCAAGCTTATAATTACGGCGCACAATCAAATTACGGCAATACGATTGGAAATTATGGTGGCATGCCAAACTATGGCAACACGCTTGCTTATTATGGTGGCAGGTCAAACTATGGCAACGGTTCATATAACCAAAACTATCAATGGCATCAACAAAGACTCGCAAGAGAGCAAGCCCGCGAACAACGAAGACTAGCCTACCATCAGGCTCATTTGAACAATCAATATGCTGCAAACGGCAACCACAGATGGTGGTAATTCAATAACCTAGCTTTACTCGAGAAGGGGCGAAAGGAACTCTCTCGATCTGCCATGGAAGATGAGCTAGCTTTGGCAGATTGAGAGAGTTCATTCACGTGTAAGGCAACTGCTATTCGTCAAGTGAACCAAGACTGAAAAGGTCTTTCTTCAAATCGAAGGGCTTTACATGTTCGCTGTTTTTCCAGCTATTTTCAACGCTCCAGCCGAGCCCATCAACGCTGCCCACGATTACGCCTACTGGCAGCATTAATGCTTCTGTCAAAATCGAACAAGCTTCGTTTTTATTGTCGCCTACCACACTTTTACTGGTATCGTGCGTGGTTCTCAAGGTCTTCCGGAACATGGCAACAGGTGTGCCGCCAACCAAGCCGACGCCGCATTTTACGAGACGAGCACCGGTGTAGGACAAGCCGTTTAAGACATCGCCGAAATTAATATCATCGCTGCTGCTTGACTTAGACGCAGTTTTTGTCGCAGCAGGCTTGCTTTTGCTTACGGCTTTAGTGCTGGTTTTTGTAACTACTTCAGGGCTGTCGCCGTCGGCCAGGGCTGGCAAAGCAGGCATGCTTGTTATTGCTGCAACGAAGGCGGCTAGAAATAATTTGTTCATCTCGGCTCCTCAGATGATGTCCTGAAACTTTACCATCTTCACCCGTTCACTTGCAATCTCATATATGTTTGCCTGATACTGTCATCCTGAGCAGGCTAGGGAAGATTTTGCAGTGTCCGAACCGGTAAACAAACGAAGAGAAATTTTGGCGAAGGCAAATCGCGTAGTAATCAAGCTAGGCACGGCAGTGTTAATGCGTGAAGAAGGTGGCATCGCACTGAGTCGCTTTTATTCTTTTGTGGAGGATATTGCCAAACTTAAGCACTCCGGAAAAGAAGTGTTGCTTGTTACTTCTGGTGCCATTGGACTGGGCGTGAAAAGTTTGGGTCTCACAAAACGCCCGAAAGAATTACCAGCAAAACAAGCATGTGCTGCGGTTGGACAGGGGCGCTTGATGGCACTTTACTCCGATGCTTTTGCGGCAATGGACGTTGTGACAGCTCAAGTGCTTCTGACTGAAGATGACTTCGCCAACCGCAAACGATATTTGAATTTGAGAAGCACAATCAATACTCTGCTAGAAATGAAAGCGCTTCCGATAATAAACGAAAACGACACTGTAGCTACAGCAGAACTTGAAGCTCTGGGCGGCGCACCCAAGAAGGTCAATTTCGGAGACAACGACAAACTTTCTGCACTTGTGGCAAGCAAAATCGAAGCAGACGTGCTGGTGATACTCACCGATGTGGAAGGTCTCTTCACTGCAGACCCACGCACTGACAAAAATGCAAAATTGATTCCAGTTGTAGAACAAATTTCTCCTGAATTCGAGGCTCAATTCAACGCAGGAAGCAAAGCCGGAGCGGGAACCGAATTAGGCCGAGGCGGAATGAGAACAAAACTCGAAGCAGCCAAAGTTTCTACTCATTCTGGTGTGGCAACAATTATTGCAGGCGGAAAAGAAGCCGGAATAATATCAAAGATATTCGCAGGTGATGAGAAAGGAACATTGTTCTTGCCAGGCAGCGGTATGGCAGGAAAACTTCGCTGGATTGCATATGCCACCACTGTTAGTTCTGCTCTACAGGTTAACAATGGTGCCAGAGACGCACTTATTAAGCGAAAAGCCAGCCTTTTGCCTGCAGGTGTCATCAGTGTTCAAGGACAATTCGACAGAGGCGATGTGGTTAGCATCACCGATGAAAGCGGCAAAGAATTTGCTCGCGGCATTGTCAATTACTCAAGTGCAGAAGCTCAGCGAATTTCAGGAATGCACTCAGAAGCAATTGACGAAATGATCGACCACCGCAACTATGATGCCCTGGTTACAAGAGACAATCTGGCGATTTTGGAAAGCTAGCAAGCAGGAGAAGAAGCAATGGAAACCTGTGCAGAATCACCAGTGCTCAAAGCGGCAGAAGCAGCAAAACTAGCCTCAGGGACACTTGCCGCAATGAGCGCCAAACAAAAAAGCGAGGCACTTCTGTCTATCGCAGATGCTCTTGACGCCAATGCAGAGAAAATCGAAGCAGAGAACAAAAAAGACCTTGAAGCAGCAAAACTTGAAGTTGAAAAAGGCCAGCTGAATGACGCTCTTTATCAGCGCCTCAAACTAGACAAAGCAAAACTTCAATCTTGCACAGCTGGCATCAGACAGATTGCAGCCATGGCAGACCCGGTTGGACACCAAACTCTCGCGCGAGAACTGGACGAAGGACTCTACCTTTATCGAAAAACATGCCCCATCGGTGTGGTGGCAGTAATATTCGAATCAAGACCAGAAGCAATGCCACAGATTTTGTCTCTTTGTCTCAAAACAGGAAATGCAGTCATTCTAAAAGGCGGCGCCGAGGCTGAGAAATCTAATCGCATTTTGTTTGATACAATGCAAGCAGCCGCAGCCAGGGCAGGGGTGCCGGCTGATGCATTCGCTTTGATTTCAACCAGAGCTGACGTCAAACAAATACTTTCTGCCGAAGCCTTTGTAGATCTCATTATTCCCCGAGGCTCAAACGACCTGGTAAGGTACATCCAAAGCAATACTCGCATTCACGTGCTGGGTCACGCTGACGGTATTTGCCATATTTATGTTGACGAAGAAGCTGACCTGGACAAAGCCATTCCAATAATTGTAGATAGCAAAGTTCAATACCCGTCAGCATGCAATTCAACCGAGACACTGTTAATTCACCAATCAGTGATTAGCAGCCTCTTGCCAAAGTTGTGCGCCTCGCTGCAAAAAGCAAATGTAGAACTAAGGCTCGACTCAATCTGCCTGAATAAGCTAAACGAACTAAAAGCAGACAGCAGCAACAGCGACAGCTTGAAAGGCATAAAATTTGACTTGCTTAAAGAATCAACTGAAGAAGACTGGCATCTTGAATATTGCGACCTCATCCTTTCAATTAAATCTGTAGGCTCAATGGACGAAGCAATCGCGCATATAAATAAATATGGCTCTGGTCACACAGAAGCGATGATTTCAAAAAACAAAAACCGATTTAAAGAGTTTTTTCAAAAGGTTAATTCAGCAGGTGTTTTCTTTAACTCCTCAACCAGATTTGCAGACGGATTCCGTTATGGATTCGGTGCTGAGGTTGGCATCAGCACAGCAAAGATGCATCCCCGAGGTCCTGTCGGAGTTGAGGGACTTGTAACCTACAAGTATGAACTGATCGGCAATGGTCACATAGTTGGTGACTATTCCGGTCCAACTGCAAGACAATTCACCCACAAAGACATTGATTAATAACGGCGAATCTTAACTTGTTCGTACGTGCTTAGTTCCGCGCACAACCATCATTATTTCGAGCAAGGGCCGGTTCATCAGTCCAACCACAGCATCGAGGTGAGTAATCATATTCAGCCTGTCACTGATGATTTCGGTACTGAGTCGCTGAGTTGTATTTCCGGTTATAGTTTTTAGTTGTTCTCTCGAATTTCTATTCGTAAATACCTGAAGGTTGCTATCAGATGTCCATTGATCAATCAGGAGATCTATCCTGGTTTTACCTGCCTTCGAATCAGGAGGCACTGAATGCAAATATCCCCAAACTGTCTTCGGAAAATCAGTGCGGTCTTCTATTGGAAAATCAAAAATCTTGGAAAGCATGTTTGGATGCGACTTTCTTTCAAAAGATATCCCTTTAGATTCACGCAAGGCAACCATAGAAAATGCCGTGGGAACGACACCAGCCAGGATGCCAATTGTGCCGGATGAAATCGAATATTTCGGCCGACTCCAGGTGGGAATGGATAGAGCCTCGCCTAAAGCCCAGAGTGCTCCGTTAGTTCTAAAGCTCCAGACGTTGTTTCTGAATATTTTTTCGTTTTGAATTCGAGTATAGGTTTCTAGAATTTCATTTTGGAGGGCTTCTTCAGCCGCCATTTCGGCCTGCACATAGAGTATTTCTAAACGGGTTTCTTCTACAGTTTCTGAAATTTCTTGTTTGAGATCTCTCAATTCTTCTTTTAATTCAGGCGTGAGTTTTCCATTACTGCTCGATTTTTCGATGCTATGCAACTCATCGATGCGCTGCAATTGGGAAACGATACCCAACTGCTTGGCAAAATCTTGGGCCTCAAGTGAAAGTTTTTCAGAAGTCAGGTCAGTAAACGTGATGTTTAACGCCAGCGGAGGCAACTTGCCATGCTTTGAAACAAAGTGAGCAGGCGGATCTTTGGGATCATCAGCCATTGCAGGCTGCAGCGCAGCGATGCCTAGAACTGATAAGAATACGACTGCCAGCGGCGAATGCTTGATTTCTTGCCTCTTGAAGCCGAGTCCGGCAGAAAATCTTTCACCGATTTTTTTTAAAGACATTCCCATTGCCATAGCCGTCGAGCGCTGATGCCGGCTCATAGTATATCCTGCAAATGCCTGGAAAAACAGTATGCGTGGAGACTAGATTTAGGTCATAATCTTTGACTTCGATGCTAAAGTGTTCTTAGCGGCACAGAGACATAAAATGCGATTACTTATTAGACTTCTACTTTCGGCATTTGCGTTTACCACAATCTTTCCAATGATTCCGGGCATCAATTTCCATGGAAATTTTTGGATCGCATTACTGCTAGCACTCGTATATGTAATAACACTATGGGGCATAGAGACGCTCAGCGTCGGCGTGGCAGCACTCTGGACAATAGGCAGTTTCGGTCTTGCGCTATTGTGGTTAATTCCAATCTGGATTTTTGGATTTTGGTTGTTGCCCGCTTTTGCATTAATGCTAACCGCAAATTTCGTGCCAAGCCATTTGAGCATCGCTGGGTTTCTTCCAGCCGCCTTAGCCGGACTTGTCCTATTGTTCATAGGTGTTTGCACAAGCAAAGTATTTTGGCCAGATAAAAAAGAGGATTAGTTAGTTAATCTGTAGCGAAAAAGTTAGAATAACCCCGAACACTTAGCCAAGAGAAAACAAATGGTATTGGAAAAGCATGTCGATCTGAAAAAAATAGAAAAGCGCATCAAGCAATATCGCATATCAAATGGCAAAGGGTTTAGCCTCAACGATATCGACCCGGCTGACGTCCAAGACCTGGGCAACGAAACAAAAGAAGAAGCGAAGCAAATTCTCGCTTCGGGTGTTGAATGGCTTGCCAAATTGCAAGACAAACTCTATGCACAAGATCGCTGGGGCGTACTTATTATCCTGCAAGCCATGGATGCCGCAGGAAAAGACGGAACAATCAAACATGTGATGTCTGGAGTAAACCCGCAAGGTTGCCAGGTATATTCATTCAAACAGCCGTCAGCAGAAGAACTAGACCACGACTTTCTCTGGCGGTATGTCAAATGCATACCCGAAAGAGGACGCATAGGTATATTCAACAGGTCATACTACGAAGAAACTTTAGTAGTGCGTGTCCATGATTTAGTCAAAAATCAAAAACTACCACCTGAATGTATAACCAAAGACCTTTGGAACAATCGCCTTGAAGACATTCGGCACTATGAGCAGTATTTGAGACGCAACGGCATCGTAGTTCTAAAATTCTATCTTCACCTTTCACGAAAGGAACAGAAAAAGCGTTTTCTTTCGCGCATCGAAACGCCTTCAAAACAATGGAAACTTTCAAGTAATGATGTGGCAGAACGCAAATACTGGAAAGACTACATGCGCGCATTTGAAGACGTGATTCAACAAACAGCTACCAAAGAGTCACCCTGGTATGTGGTTCCGGCTGACAATAAATGGTTTACCAGACTTGTGGTTGCCGGAGCCATAGTCAGCGCCTTGCAAGAACTAAACCTGGCATATCCCGTTGTTTCCAAAGAACAGATGAAAGCACTTGAAGCAGCAAAGCAAGCTTTGATGCAGGAATAGTCAACTAAGTCATGCAATTTGAACTAACTTTGTATTATTTTAGCTGCGGCAGCTTGGCTAAATCGAGCCATTCATGGACAATGCAGTAGTGGCCGGTCCCGCAAGCAGGCATACATTACCTATGGCAGAGCAAATGAGCCCGCGAGAAATAGCCGAAGCAGCCGCAGCAGAAGCCGCGGCTGGAGGCACGAATAACAGGGCAGACGCAGACGACCTTGCAATCACCGCAGCAGGCGCAGCATTCATACTTGAAGGGCCCAAACCAATTTTGCCTCCTAAGGCGAAAAACGGCTGGTGGCTTGCCATTGCGCGTATTCACCATATTCCGGTTTTCAAACGGGTTTGGCTTTACCTGTTTGCTATGGCGATTTATACAGCTCTAATCGACTGGCTTGTCGACAGAACTCTACCAAACACAGTTATAAAAGAAGCAGGAGCAGCTGCATACAGCAGCATCATCCTGGGTCTATTGTTAGTCTTCCGCACAAATACAGCTTACGAGCGTTGGAATGAAGGCAGAAAGCTATGGGGGCAGCTGGTAAACGACTCACGTAACCTGGCTCTTAAAGTGCGAGCATTCATCGCAGTGCCAGAAAGAGACAAAATCAAATTTGGACAGCTAATCATTTCTTTCGCCTACGCTCTTAAACATCATTTGCGCAACTCCATGCCAAGCGAACCTTTGCCTGGCATTGGCAGAATTACTCCGGACATCAAAAACCTGCCGGTTCATGTGGCCGGAAAAATGTTCGATTTGTTGCAAGTATGGAAGAAAGCCGGCTACGTCGACACTTTGACTCTCATTCAATTAGACTTTCATCTGCGAGCATTCATGGACGTTTGCGGTGGTTGCGAGCGCATCAAGAACAGCCCTATCGCAGTGTCATACAGAGCCTTCATGCGACAGGGTATTTTGCTAAACCTGGTTTTGATTCCCTGGCTGCTAGATACGACCTATTCATTGCTCTGGTGTTTACCAATGATTTTGGTAGGAACATACTTCCTCATTGGTCTTGAGCTAATTGCCGAAGACATTGAAGAACCATTTGGCAAAGACGGTGACGACCTTCCGCTAGATGCCATTTGTGGCACCATACGCGGTACTGTCACCGATATATTGAGTTTGCACAGAGCATTGAAATACACACAATCGGCTGAAGGCCCAATACTTGATCCTCTGAAGTATTCTTGATCATTAAATTTTCGGATTAAGCTTATTCAGAAAGGCTCGTTGGACAAGCTGGGTACAACAAGTATGTAATGAAGGGTCTTTCGAGGGCGCTGTTGTGCGAATAGGCGATTTATTGGTTCGCTCGGGTTTCATAAGCGAATCACAGCTGCGGTCTGCACTTGAAGAGCAGGCATCAGCCAAGAAAACACCAATCGGTGAGCTGCTGAAGTTTCTCAATTTCCTAAAGGACGACGAACTTGAGCTTGTGCTGCAAGCTCAAAGAAAGATACTATTCGGACTGATGTCAGGAGATCGAGCGGTTGACATCATCAAATACGCAAGAGAACATCAGCTCAAATTTGCCGAGGCCACGGAGAAGCTACGCAGCATCAGTAAAGATGGCAGGACAGATTGCGCGCCGACTGATCATGACGTGTTGAGTTTTGCTGTACCCGAAGAAAGTGATGACGATCTCGACGACGAAGGCATGTCAGCCGAGGCACTGATCCAGCGCAGTGACAAAGCTTCTGAAATTCAAGACTGGAAAACAGCCATATCGTCTCTCGAACGCGCTAGAAAAATATTCGAAGAAACAGACACTTTTTCAGAAGAAGCCAAAATACCAATCTACTGTCGACTGGCTGTTTTATACGCCAAGACCAACCAAACGGAAAAATCTAGACAAAACCTTGCAGCAGTGACAACAATGATGCAAGAAGGAAAAATGGCACCTGGCTCGATGTCACTGCTCACAACAGCAGCACATCAATGCTTCTTGCAAGGCATGGCGTCTGAAGCCAATCAGCTTTACAAAGTGGTCATGCCGAAATGGGCACAACTACTGCCTTTCGAATCAACACAGTTCAACATTTGTTTGCGCGATGCAATTTCTTGCCTGCATGTAAACAGAGCACCTTCAAAGCAAAACATCAGAATAGGTGAATTGCTAGCTGGCTCCGGACTCATCGACAAAGAACAGTTTCAAGATGCATTACAAAAGACTCGGCTCACCCACCAACCCCTGGGGCGCGTTCTGTCTCAATCTGGCTGGCTGAGCAACCAAGATTTGCGCAATGCAGTTCGAGTTCAACTACTTTGCCGCGCTGCTGTTCTTCCGGCAGAATACGCATCTATAACATTGAAAGCCGCATCATTTGCGCGTTCGCCCGACGAATTTTTCGCCAAACTAAATGTACCTGCTGAAGCAAAAGCAGGCGATGCTGCAGACCTTGCCGACTTGATCGAAAAGATGGACAGACTTCTAATTATGGAAGAGAGCCTGGGATTGCTGCACCCTGATGTGGCAATACTGGCAAACGAAATCGGCGACATCTGCCTGAGACGCAACGAAACAGAAGAAGCCGAAATAATGTTTCGCAAAGCGCACGCAGTGCTCGCCACATCAAGCGAAGACAATCAGTTAGACCTGGCTGACGCCTGCCAGAAGATTGCTAGATTGATGGTAAAGCGAAAGAAATATCCAGAAGCTGAATTGTTGTTTTTACAAGCAATGGAAATCAAAAACAGATTGCTTGGCGAAAAACACCATGAAGTTGCTGAGGTGCAAGTCGATGTCGGCTTCCTCTATTTCTGCCAGGCAAATTACGAGCCTGCCATCGGCTTTTTGACCACATCATGGCTAAATCAGCAAGAAGAATCTAGTGTAGAGCAAAAACGCTTTTTATTGGAACTGCTAATCAAATGTTTCGAACAATCAGGACAAAGCTCTGAGGGAGAAATCTACAGAGAACAACTGCGCACAATCCGTGGCTTTGAATAGGCCTTTGTAAACTGTCCTGTCATCGGACAGCACTTACGCGCTAAAATCAAAATACAAGGATGAACCGAGGCATAAATGAGTCAACGAAAAAGTTTTGAGGAAGTCAAAAAGACATTCCACGATATCGTAAATTCTCTTGACCATGAAGCAAAGTCAGTCATTCTTACAGCGTACAAATTAGCAGAAACTGAGCACGAAGGACAGTTGCGCAAAGAGCACAAAGATCGCCCCGGAGACCGCGATCCTTATTTGATACATCCGATGCGAGTTTCTCTAGTAGTGATGAACGAACTAAAATTGCGTGACGTCACTGCAATAGCTTCAGCAGTGCTCCACGATGTTGTAGAAGATGGCAACAGCCGTCCAAGCCTCGAGTCAATTCACAAAGAATTCGGCGACGCCATTGGCACTACAGTTGGATATTTAACCAAGCCAGAATTCGGCGAGGCTGAGCCAGACGCAAGCAAGTTGATTCCCTATCACGAATCATTTTTCAGCGCACCATTACACGTTCGCATGGTCAAACTTTCAGACCGCCTCGACAACCTGCGCGAAAGCCTACTGGTAGACCGCCCCAAGTTTCAACATCGCTATTTGAAAGAAACACGCGAAATCTATATTCCGATCGCAAAGCAAACAAGCACATACTTCACAGACGAGTTAAATCGGCATTGCGATCAGCTGGCAGAGTTACTGGGCGCCTGAGCAGAAACGTTAGTGATCGCAATTTACTTTTCTATGCTTACGTCTTTTGATGAAGTGCTAACTGTAACTTCGCCACTTTTGAGATCGCGATCATACGTCACTGAAACGCTTCCTGTGCCTGAATGCAAACCACGAAGGGTCACGTGATTAATACTTCCTGGCAGACCAGGATGAACAATCTTGATTTTATTGTCGACCATCTGTATTCCCAGGATACTTTTTAAGATCTGAAATACACTGCCTGCAGCCCAGGCTTGCGGTACGCATGAAACTGTATATGGAACGGGGGTAACAAATTCATTGCGAGGAAACCCGCAAAACAACTCAGGCAGTCTTGTGTCTGAGCTTCCTTTGACAGATTGCACAAGCCCTTCCATCACAGCGCATGATTCTTTCATTTTGCCATGGGCGGCCATGCCCTCAATAATCATGGCATTATCGTGGGGCCAAATGGAACCGTCATGGTAGCTGATTGGGTTATAACGAACTTCGTTTGAAGACAAAGTTCTAATGCCCCAGCCACTAAACATGTCGTCCCGCATCAAGCGACTCGTAATCGCGTTGGCCATTTCTTCGTCAAGAATACCTGAGTTTAGCAAATGACCTGGGTTGGACGAAACAACATCGCATGGCTTAGCAGTGGCATCAATAGCCAGCGCAACAATGTTTTGATCTGCCAGCCAAAAGTGCTTCTTAAAATTGTCCTTCAGTGCTTTAGCTTTTGCTTTCAACTTTACGGCACTGTCTGCGAAACCCAATCGTTCTGCAAGCCTGGCAGAACCTGTATAAGCATCATATAAATAGCCCTGCACTTCGCAAACTGCAATAGGCGCTGTAGCAAGAGTGCCATCTTTATGCATAATCGAATCTTTCGAATCTTTCCAGGCCTGATTGCTTAATGCGGCACCAGCTTTGCCACCATAGGAGAGGAAGCCATTATCGGCAGAGCTGTTTTTCTCGATGTAACTAAGTGCAGCCTCGACATTTGGCCAAAGCTCTTTCGCAAGTGAAAGATCGCCAGTTGCATCTACATAACGAGACATCAACATCAACCAGAGAGGCGTGCCGTCGACAGTACCGTAGTATGGAATGAACGGAATTTCTTTGAGCTTAGCCATCTCGCCAAGCCGCAACTCATGCATAATGCGGCCGGGATCTTCTTCAGTAAATGAATCGTGTTTTGTCCCCTGATATGCCGCAAGGACTTTGATTACATCTCGAGCCAATGAAGGCATAAAGGGTAGAGTTTGTAGCGCAGTAATACACTGATCTCGCCCGAAAGCACAGGCATACCAGGGCAAGCCGGCAGCAATACAGGGTCCCTTAGGTGTGTTTTGCCTCAAAAGATAAAGGTCTCTCAACGATTGCGAATACATGTCGTTGAGCAAACTCCAGTCTGTGCTAATCTCTGGACAGTTGTTTTTCCAATCTTGAAAATTCTTGTCTGCTATTTCTTTGGCTTGAGCAAAAGTATATGGCTCTTTGCCGAAATCATTTGCATTTGATGTGTTTAGGCGAAACTCGATTGTCTCGCCCGAGCGTGGCGCCAGGGTCAATTCAAAATCAACTCTCTTTTTATCAACCTGGCTAGACTTACCATTTTCGAGAATCAAATTACTTTGTCTGACGATATCATCTTTGCCGGTATTTTTGTAATTCAGCAAGGGATTTTCTTTCGAAGCAGCCGGATTTACAGTTATCTCGTTTGCATTGCGCGGATTAGTGCGCTTCAGTCCTCTCACTTCAAACATGTCGTGAAAGTCGCAGTCGAGCAAAATGCTAAATTTGAATTTGAGTGTCTTATCTAAATAGTTGTGGATGCGAATGCGCTCGTTTAGACCATCTAGCAAAACCAGATCACGTTCAATCAATACATCATCTAGAACATTGTATAGAAAGTTGCCCTTATAACCTTCTTGAGTCAATGCGGTAAGCAGGGTAGGCTCTTTATCATTTACAAGCATCTGCCACTGACTCAAGAACCTGGTGTCACTTTGATAGAGACCATACGGAGAGCCTGGGCGAGGGTCGATCATGCCTGACTTATCTAGCACAACCATTGTGTTGCCGTTTTTCAGCACCAATCTAGGACTACCGATTGACAAAGTGTCTGGCGCCACCAATGGTGCCACCATTGACTCAGCATTGGATGCCTTGCTTTCCTCAGCAATGGCCGGAAAAACTTGAAAAATTACGACGAGCAAAGCAAAAACAATTGCGCAAGCGCGCTTCATCAACCCTGTAGCAGCGGTCACCCAGAATCCTCCCGTGCGTCAGCGTCTATTCTAGAACTTCTACAAGCTCCAGAGCAAGAATATTCCAACTCATAAACTGAGGTGCCCAAAGAGGCTGTCCTGTTTCACCATGATAGTTTTCATGCAAAGTGCCGTTTTTCTCGATATCGGCAAGCATCGTGTTTAGCATACGCGACGAAACTTCTTCGGCTTCTTTCTTGAACCCATGAGCAACTAAGCATCTAACCACAAAAGCATTGGTTAAGACCCAAACAGGACCTTGCCAGTTGGAAACAATTGCCCGTCCATACATGCCACGCATGGCATTGTTGTAGAGCGGCTCTGAAGCAGCAACAGATGTGATACCCGCCGGTCTTAAGAAATGCTCTTCAGACATAATGTTTGTTTTGATAATGCGCTCAATTCTGTCTTGCCTGGTTAAGCCCAGGAGAGCTGGAATAAGCGCAGTCCAGGCACGGATGGTCACTTTTGAGCCATCTTTGGGATCTAAGTTGCAATAAATTCCCGTTTTCTCATCCCAACAATGATCGTCAAGTGCCTTCGCGGTTTCAGCCGCGCTTTTATTGTATTTTTCAGCTAGATTTGCGCGACCAAACTTTGTACAAATCTCTGCGAAAGCCTTAAATTCTGCAACGAGATAAGAACTTAAATCAACAGCCAACAACCTGCTATCAGGAAACTGGCTTACAGACTCGTCTTCGTCTTTTGCTGCTTCGCGCGGCGAGAGCAAAGTCAAATTGTCGTCTATGCCACTTTCCAGGACGTTGCGCCAGCGATAAAGCGAATGCTCTCCTTTGCGTTTGCGTTCAAAATATTGCAAATAGCAATCGAGGTCTTCAATGTAATTTGCAAAGTTATTCTTTTCGTTTTTCTCGTTTTTGATTTGGTGCAAAAGAGTTTGACACAAGAATGGCTTGCATTCGTCACCGGCATCCCATATTCTTTGCGGCGAAACAGTACGTGGAACATGACCTTCAGCATCTTTCAAACTCAAAAAGTTTGCAACAACATCGCCGCCCAAACCATTAATCCCCACTCTTGGTGCAGCTTGAGAAAAGAAGCATGAGTCCCAATCGTACATTTGCAAATAATGCCCTGTGCGCGATCGCTCTGGAAGACCAGAATTATCATCGGCGCCAGCCTTTACGGAATAGCTCGGCGTGACAAACTTGTAGTGCAGCATTCCATCAGGTTGATGCACACAAGTTGGCGCATTTACTTTGAAGAAGTCTTTTACTTTCTTGAGCCCTTGAGTTGTAATTCGTGTTGCGAGCACTTGGCAAAACTCCAATAACTTGCTTGTATGTCAGGAGCTTTCATTTGGGGTAAACTGACTATTGTCCACAGCTGAAATGTTGCTCTCCGCTCCATTTTATCACCATAACAAGATGCTTCTCAGCTCTTTGAAATACCAGCACAGATTGAGAATTGAAATCAGATTATGCCCGATACCCCAGACAACGCAGCAAAATCAAATGAACCAAAAGACGCAATAGCGCCGACAAACGTCGACCCGTGCCCTCATTGTGGCGCTGCGCCCAACTCATCTTCCGAAAATCTCGATTTCAAAAAATCATATGATCGCATGGGTCTTTCTCCCAAAAGTTTGCCGAGCGAAGTTGTCCCTAGTGAAGGACTAACTAAATGGGAGCAAGATACTTTCCGCGACATCATCAACAATGTAAACAATACACTTCGATTTCAAATTCAACTGGCTGTTCCGATTCTGGCCGGTTGCGTAACTTCGTTGAACATCGTGCCACCACAAGAGCACCAGGAGTTTTTAAATTTATATGATCGCTGGGTTTTTATTCCAGTTGTTCTATCAATGGGCGTGGCATATCACGGACTTGAAATTCACTGGGGCATAGACAAAAAAACAGGCCGATGGACAATGTTGAGTCACTGTCCAAGCTTGTGAAACGAAAGTACCTTATGGTTCACCTGGCGATTTTGTTCCAAGCCATTGGTCTCGTTCTTCTAATTGCATTTGTACTTTTGGAATTCAAATAACTTTTCGAATTCTAAAATAGCCGCATTTTCTATTTTTTCGAATTTTGCGTGTTGACTAATTCACGTGCTCTTTCTGCAGCTTTGACTACAGCTTTGATCAATGTCACACGTAACTTTCCTTCTTCAAGTTCCATCAAGCCATCAATAGTGCAACCGGCAGGCGTGGTTACGCTGTCTTTCAAAAGCGCAGGATGTGCATTCGACTCAAGCACCATGCTTGCAGCACCATACATTGTTTGCGCCGCAAGCAGAGTCGAAACATCGCGTGGTATTCCTAATTTCACCCCAGCCTCAGCTAGCGATTCGATAACAACATAAACATATGCAGGACCACTTGCTGAAAGAGCGGTCACACCATCCATCAAAGATTCATCGACAAAAACAGTGCGTCCGACGCATTTGAAAATTGCCTCGGCCATTTGCTTGTCTTTATCAGTAGCGTGCGCACCGAGACAGAGCCCTGTCATCCCGGCGTTGATAAAGCTAGGTGTGTTAGGCATGGCGCGTACAACCGGCACATTCTTTTTCAATCGTTCTTCAACAAACTTTGTTGTCACTGATGCTGCAACAGACACAACCAATTGTTTTTCAGTGAGAACATCTTCGAGTTCTTTCAGCACGAAATTCATATTTTGAGGTTTTACAGCAAGAAGAACAATGTCCTTGCCTTTAACGACTTCGCGATTATCGAGAACAGTCTCAATATTAAGTCTTTCGCGAACTCGAGCAATCGAGGCTTCGTGACCAACACTACCGGTAATATCAGAGACTTTGAGGTCACCTTGTTTTAGCAAGCCGGAAATAAGCGATTCACCGAGTTTGCCAACACCAACTACAGCCAGCTTTTTTCCCTTGAGCATTCTTTGTCTCCCCGTTACTTTCTGCGCAATCTAAGCGAAAACTGAGTATACACTTAAGTGCATTTCAAGAATCGCCATGGACGAAGAAAGTATCAAAGACATTTAATCTTGACTACCCGAAAATCCAGGAACAATGATGCGGACAAAGCGTCGCTCTCTCTACGACAAAAGTGTCCAGCTTGGGACCTGGTTTCTTTTATTAGAAAGTTCAGTGGAGGTCCACAGTGCTAAATTTACAGGACATTTTCCTGAGCGCAGCAATCTGCGCTTCATTCGTCTTTATGCCATCAGCCCATGCTGAACGAATCTTGTCCGGTTATGTCTGTTCTCAGCAAGTACACAAGCTGACCACAGAAATCAGCTGGTATAAAAATCTATCCAAAGCTGAAGATGCCGCTCAGGCACAAAACAAGCTAATTCTCTGGGTTCATATGGTGGGCAAAATTGACGGAGCAACTTGAAGTGCCGGCAATAGCCTGAGAGCCGTGTCGCTCTCCAATGATCCAGTATTCTCAAAATTGAAAGAGCAGTTTATCTGCGGCTATAGAGACATAGAAGGCAAAGGTTACGCCGGTGCGTCGGGCAAGCACGAGCCTGATGGACAAGCTGTGGACACTTCAAATGGAGCTGGTCCGCATAACATTCAAATTTTTGTGCTTAGCGCAGATGGCACTGTACTAACTTGTTTGCCCGGCTACTGGCATTCTGAGGACTTAGCAGCCGAACTGAATTTTGCTGAAGAGCTGAATAAAGTCTGGTTAGATCAATCATTGAGCCTTGATCAAAAAAATCAAACTTTCAGCCAAATGCAACTGGCACACATAAACACACACTCGAAAGCCGAAAGAAACCGCTCACATTTACAAGGTTTCGACCTGAAATTTGAAGAACAAAAGGGTGTGCAAAACACCGATGTATTCTATAGCAATCCGATTAATCCAAAAACAGGCAAAATTGATCAACGCTTTGTCAAAACCACAGATGTGCTCATGCACGAACGCATGGCCGCAAGACCTTTTGAACCTTACAAAAAATTTGATGTAGCTGTGTATTCTAACTACGGCAAACGAATGTACGACAAAGAAGAAGATTTCAGGCAAGCCGATGGCTCTATAGCAAAGCAAGCAGAGCTTGGCGATCGCGCGTTTATTGGAAATGATCCACGAGCCCATCCAGTGCAAACAACAGTAAAACAGCAAGGAAAATCGATTATCAAAACCGGTTTAACAGCGCTTGTTCGACAGGGAATTCGCTCTGCAATCTCGCGCTAGTCTCCAGCTCAATGAAAGCATCACGTGATCTTTGGTCTTCGATCCGGAGCCCAGACTATCCACGCATTGGCATCCCCCACTGTCGTTGCTCGCGCCGAGGATTGAGCTGAACTTCCCAAGAGATAGACAAGTGCGGAATACTCGCAGATAATGCGGATGAAACTACTAAGGTGGCGCAATGAGAGAAGAAGTGGCTTGCACAGAAACTCCCTTTATCGATTTGATTAGGGACACCTGGCCGCTCTTTCAGGACAACTGGAAAATATCAGTTGGTGTTGCAGCCATTCTTTCCTATGTTCCATTTATAGTAGTGGGCATTCCATTTTGTGCTCTTGCTTTTATAGTGGGCGTGATGTTTGGCTTCGTAAATAAAGGGCTAATTTTCCCGGCCATGATTCCCATTGGATTTTTGGGCGTGATTGCATTTGCAGTTGCCTACAATCTGGTCAGAGTAGGCTGGACGCGCATAATGCTTAAACTTGTGCGCGGAGAAAGCGCCACCTTTTCAGACCTCAAACAGGTAAAGCCCTGGTGGGTCAATTTTGTCATTTTGCATTTCATCATTGGCGTGGGCACATTCCTTGGTGGATGGCTCTTGATAGTGCCAGGCGTTTTGTTTTTCATTCGCACTTGCTTCGCGCCCTTCCTTCTTATAGAGGAGAATCTAACTCCGGTAGAAGCCATCATGCGCAGTAACGATCTCGTGACTGGTTATTCATGGCAGATTTTGGGCTATTTTTGTTTTTATTTCATCGCAAATATAGTCGCAAGCTCCTTGCCGGTAGCGGGTCTACTTTTGCAAGTGGCGTCCATGGGCTTTTTCGACCTTACTTTAGCCCGGCTATATGACTATCGCAGGCGCATCACAGAGACATAAGTGTCTCTATTTTTTTAGCCCTCAGCTTAGTTCTAAATTCAGTAACGTACTAGTAAGCTAAGATTTGCTAGATTGGTTGCGTCACAAGCAACTTTCGCATGCCACTACCGGTGGTATCGTGATGTCGCTGTGACAGAAAATAAATCGAACAATGAAAACGGCTTAAACAAAGGCTTGGCGATGAGACGCCTTAACACCGTCTCATTCTTAAGCGTCGCTAATATTGCACTTCAAAAGATCACGACTCGACCCAAGACGTCGTGGTAACAAACTTCTCGAGGTATTGCCAATCATCATGATTAGCAATACCTAATCTCACTTGATGAGAAAATGTTGAACTTCCAAAATCCCGAAACTTAGACAGAGCTTACCTTCCCAGTGGGACAAACACCATTGTTGTTAAGAGAACCTGTAGATATTCTATACACATAGAGTTAAGCCTCCCCACGCGAAACACCCAGCAGATGCCAGATGTAACCACTGACAAGAATACTCGCGCAGTTTCGCCTGACAGCATTTCAGAGCAAGCAGTACACGCTAACGCGCTCACAAAGCTGCAAGCCGACGCTAACTCAAGAGAATTGCTAGGCTCGCTTGCTTCCAAACAACTCGGAACAAAAGCTCCCGAATACAAGCCGCATAGTTTGAGCTATCTGGAAACAGGCATAAATTCAGTCACTTCACTGGCTATTCACGACGACTCAACACGCGACCAGGTAAATCACTACGCAGGCGAGTTTGTCAAAACAGCAACTCTCTTTGCCGGCGGCAAAGTAGGACTCATCGGCAGCGCGCTTTCATATGGTCTCGACCAGGCTCACCCTGACGACAACTGGAAAAACCAGGCAGCAGATTTCACTCTCGGCGCAGTCAAAGGCGGAACGCTCAGAGGTGCATTCTCGTACATTGGAACCAAGGCTACTTTTGCTCCGACAAAGGGTGCTTTAATCGGCATGGCCTCAGGCACTTTAGACGAAGTCTTGAAGCGAGAAACATTCACAAATCCATCTGGTCTCAACGATCGTTTGCGCCAGAATGCTTTCAACTTCAACGCGATTGCGACAAACGCAGTTATGTTCACTGCAGGTGAAGGCCTCTACACTGGTCTCAACATTGCCGCCAAGGGCGCGATTGCTGAAAACAAAATGATTTCAGGAATGACGATGGGAGGCTCATTTGGCTTCCTCAATGGTTCTTTCGCAGAAGCATCTCGCGAACTGGCCAATCACGAAGATTTCAGCCCCAGCAAAGTTATTTTCAAAGGCATGCTCGACGGCGGTGTTTCTGCCGCAGGAGCAGGCGTTGGCATAAAGATCTCAGACCCGGTATTTCAAGCCAAAGTACGAGACTTAACTCACTCTGTACTCGACAGAGCTGGTCTCAGCCCATTTCCCTCTAGCCGTGAGTTTCTCGTCACAGGCGGAGTAGACCAACTAGACAGATTCACAAGCGACAAAACCAGAGCCGCGCTCACCACAGTTAGAGAAGTGCGCAACATTCTCGGCTGGGAGCGCCTTGGTCCCGAAAAACATTTGTTGATCCAGCACTCAGATCAACGCACAGACATTCCAATTCCGAAATTGGCAGACTTGCTTGCATCATGCAATCCCGAACAACTCGGCCCAGCAGAACGTGCTTCGCACCTTTTCCCTGAAGGCAGTGGTCCTGTCTCACTTGAAAGAGGCGCAGAAAATCACATACGCTTTGCAGTCGGCGACAAAGCGCCACAGTGGAAAGGCTCCACCGGCGGCAACCGCATAATGCTCGGCGGCGCGGAAACAAAGCTGAATGCAATGGCTCCGTTGCTCATCGGCAATCCACACGATCCATACGGCGCAGAATCAAAGCCAGAATGGAAAGTATTTGAAGACCAACTCGCCAAGGCTAAAGTTCTCGGAATAGACGGCATTTCAACCGACGTCTGGTGGGGAGTTGTCGAGCCACGCGAAGGCAAATTTGACTTCGAATACTATGACAAACTCAGCTCTACCATCGGACATGGCATAGACAAGCAAACAGGCAAGCAAATAGGCTACGGACTAAACTGGGTTCCAATCAACTCATTCCACGAATGCGGCGGCAATGTCGGCGACACAGTCAACGTGCCGGTTCCATTCTGGGTATGGAACAGAATCTCATCGCAAATTCCTGGCAGCAGTCCCGATGTCGGCAAGTTCAAGAGCGAACAAGGCAACGTAAGCAGCGAGTACCCACAATTCTGGGCTGACAAATATGCTGCTCCGCTCTACAAGGATTTCATGACCAAGTTTGGCGAACACTTCGCTGATAAAGCGTCTTTCATCAGCGAAATCAACATAAGCCTGGGACCAGCCGGTGAAGCCAGATATCCCTCATACAATCACCACGACAAAAACGTCGATTATCCACAGCGTGGCGCAATGCAAGCCAGCTCCGATTTAGCGAAAGCCGACTTCAAAGACTACATGTTGAAAAAATACGGCAATTTCGAAAACCTCCAGAAAGCCTGGGGCGGTCATGTCGAAAACATTGAACCACCGGTAGATGCTGAAAGTTTCTTCCGGGACAAAATACACACAGACACTCAATACGGAAAAGACGTTTTCGACTGGTACAACCAAACATTGATTAATCACATCCAAACTGTGATGGGCGATGCATTTGACGTATACGGCAAAATGCCTGAATACAAAAACACAAAAATCGGCATGAAACTGCCGGGCATTCACTGGCGCATCGGCGAGAATGCCGGAGACCACGTCATATTGTCAGACCGCCTGGCGGAGCTAAACGCAGGCTTAATCCGCACAAGTGGAAATGACTGGAACAGCGACGAATTAGGACGCGGTTACAGACCACTGCTTTCGGGCATCAAGCAGCTGATGGATTCAAAGCCAAACGGCAAAAATCTTGTATTGCACTTCACAGCTTTGGAAATGCCTGATGGTCAGGATGGTCCCCAAGCTAAAGCATTGCCGTACACATTAGCCAATTGGGTTGGACGCGAAGCGCAGCACCAGGGCATTCCGCTCAAAGGCGAAAATGCATTAGCCGGAACATTGCATGGACAAAACGCCTGGGACATTATGACTTCGCATCTTAACCTGCCTGGCAAACCTGGCTACTACAGTGGAATTACTTTCCTGCGTCTCGGCGACGTAGTCGACAACCAGACTGCATCGGAAAACGTCGAAAAAATCATGAAAACAATCAGGCCACAACAAGCACAGCCATTGAAGCCAGAAACTCCGCAGAAAAACGCAAGCTAAGTTTCTAGCACGCCGTCTTCTTTCATCGCGTAGAGAGTGACCAAAATGTCCTCTGCGGACGTATATCTATCCGACATATCCAATGCTGTCGCTTTGCCCACCAACTCGTTCAAACGAGAGCTTATGGACGAATTTTGCTCGGCAGGAAACGACTGAGCAATCGGTTCGGGGTCTTCAGCACAAAGCAAAAAATACAAAGTTGCACCGAAGGCATAAATGTCACTGCGTGCATCTGCATCACCACGAAATTGTTCCGGCGGAATATAGGCATGCTTGCCGACAACAGTGGCAGTCTTGGTCGTTTCTATTTGCCTTGCCACATTAAAATCGATGAGCACCAATCGACCGTCTTTTTCCAGTAGCAAGTTTTCCGGAGTAAAATCCCTGTGCACCAGAGGCGGAGATAACTCATGGATATATTTGAGTATCTTAGCCATTTCAATTGCCAGTTCTACAACTCGTGATTCTTTGAGCGCTCCCTCTTTCTTTACCAGCTGCCTCAGCGAAAGCCCATCTATATATTCAAGAACGAGATAACCTCGATGCTCTTCAACGAATGAATCCAACATGCGAACAACGTGGGGATTATCCAGGCGCGCAAGCATGGCTACTTCATTTTTGTACCGAGCTTCAGCCTTTGCTCTTACGTCAGGATCTACATAAACAGGAAAGAGCGTTTCTTTTAGAACAATATCCTTGTCCTCGCTGCAATCTTTCGCCAGGTATGCGGTGCCTTGCCCGCCAACTCCAATGCGGAAAATGATCTGGTATTTATTTGCAGCAACAAAATCACCCGGATAAAGCGGCATCAGTTCTGCTTCTTTGGGAGCAGAGCTAAGTGACTTCAGCCACAGTTCATTATTGCTGCCTGAAAGTCTCGGCTCCCACAGTTCAATCAAATCGGGATCGATAGAAGCCCATCTACATTTTGATTGAAGCAATTCCAATAACTGAGGTCCAACAGCTTCAACCACAGACATTTTAATCTTAACCGGTTGCGCTTTTGATGTGCCAAAACCCACCAGCCAATTTTCTGGCAACATGGAATCTGACGGACGGAACAAGAAAACAGAAGTAATTTGATCCCAACGAAGAGATTCACGCAGTTGGGAAGGCCAATAAATTTTGAGTCCGTTCTCGCTTAAAGCAAGTTTGTTTGCTTCGCTAAAACTATTTATCCATTTCAGCAATCGATCATAAACGATCCAGCTAGCTGCAGGATAGAGAAACAAAGCAGAGCCGAAAACACTGCACATGAGTGCCGTCGCAGCATAAATCAGGGTTACCGCAAAATTTAAAGTCGGAGCAATTATCCATGAGCTCAGACTCAATGCACCAATTATCAATCCAATTGACAATATCAGTATTGCGGCCTTGCGCAATTTCTCATTGCGGCTTTTCAAAAATTCCTGCCGACTCTGTTGCGGCTTTGAAGCGGCTTCATTTATAGCGTTGAGCATTCGCTCAACTTCAAGATCCAACTCATCGATTGACTCATCGTTCATAGTCATGATTTGGCGCCCTGACCTATGATCGAAGCAATTGCGCGTTTGACTTCAGCAGCCGATTGAAATCGATTATCTTTGCTCAGTTGCGTGAGCTTAAAAACGAGAGCGTCACATTCATCGGAAACCGCTGAAACATCGTTTTTTGGATGGCTGGGAACCAAGGGTATGGGATCTTTACCAGTAAGCAGAAAATACAAAGTGCCACCAAATGAGTAAAGATCACTTTGTGTAGTTGCCTTCCCCTTCAATTGCTCTGGAGACATGTAAGCATGTTTTCCAACCAGTGTGCCAGTTGCTGTGTGCAAAAACTCGTTGGCAGCGCCAAAATCAATTAGTCTAACAATGCCCTTTTCGTCTAAGATCAAATTCTCTGGACTCAAATCCCTGTGAATAATTGAAGGCTCGCGCTTGTGCAAATAGTCGAGAATATCTGCAATTTGTAAGCCGTATTCTAAAGCGCTTAATTCACCAAGATTTCCACCATCTGTAATCAATTGCCGCAAATCTTTTCCGTGAATATATTCAAGCAGCAAATAGTGACCTCGTTCAACAAAATGATCGATTACTTTGGCTATTTTCGGATGATTCAAACCAGCAAGCAGCTTAGCTTCTCTAGCAAACTGTTCTTCAGCTTTAGCGCGCAAAGTACCATCAACATCAGAGGGCAAGACAGACTCTTTTAGAATTGCCAACTGTGTTTTGTGGCGTTGCACCAGATAAATTGCAGACAAACCACCAAAACCAAGTTGCCTTATTATTTTGATTTGACCGCCTTGAAGAGTCGCTCCGGGCGCCAGCGGAATGAATGTAGTGCTGGCAAAACGATAACGCAGTTCGTCTTCCCATAAATTTGTATAACTGATATTCCCTGTTGCACCTTGTTGAATTTTCACTAGCGCCTTCAGCTGCTCAAGACAAGATTGGCTGTCTGCGCCACCCGCGAAAGTTTCAATTCCAAGAATAATTTGCTCGACATTTTCTACAGTAAGATAGCGCAAATCCAGATCAAAACTTCCAGAATTGCTGTAATGCAAAACAAGCTTGTAATTGCTAAGCTCATTCTTCGCAGATTTATCAGGCGAATCGTTTGATTCAATGAGCAATCGGCGATTTAGCACAACAGATTTAAGTGAATGCCAGGCTCGATTTCGCCGTCCAAACACCCCCCACTTTAAAGCGGCGGGGGGAAGTCTTATTCCTTGTTGGCTTAAAATCAAGTTCTTGTCTCTGGCTGCCAGCCACAGTGTACTTCCAACTACTACTGCCGGAAGGAAAGTCATGAAAAGGAAACTTGGCGTAAAGGCAGATGTATGCTCAACCAGCATGAAATAAGCCAGGGCAGCAATCGGCAATAGTGCCCAAAATGGAGCCAATAATGTCAACAACCAAAACCAGAAGCGCGATAGCGGTGTCTGGTATTTCATTCTTACTTCAAGGGTAGCCATGTAAGTAACAATGCCCCGAATTGGTTGCCAATACAAAGAGATCTACCACTTTATGGCAGAAGCCAATACTTCCTAAGAGCCATCCAGGGTTGCTAACTGCTAGACTACTTGGCACTAGTTTGGACATACAAATGAAACGACCGCTCAATTTTTGGCAAATCTGGAATATGAATTTCGGTTTCCTCGGAATCCAGTTTGGATGGGGACTTCAGCTTGCCAACATGAGCGCTATTTATACCAAGCTGGGCGCAAACCCTGAAAACATACCGATTTTGTGGCTTGCCGGACCTGTCACCGGACTGCTGGTTCAACCCATAATCGGCGCCATGAGTGACAGAACGTGGACCAAGCTAGGCAGACGCCGTCCCTATTTTTTGACCGGCGCTATTCTGGCAAGCACAGCACTTGTCTTCATGCCAGACTCACCCTCTTTAATTTTCGCAGCCTGTTTGCTCTGGATTCTCGACGCAAGCATCAACATCAGCATGGAGCCATTTAGAGCTTTTGTTGCCGACAAACTTCCTGCGGCTCAATGCACCAAGGGCTTCATCATGCAGAGCTTCTTCATCGGAATTGGAGCCACGATGGCAAATGCGTTGCCGATGATTTTTTCAAATTGCGGCGTGACAGGTGTCGGCGCTAACGGCATCCCTCTTACCGTTCAATATGCATTCCGCATCGGAGCAGTCATGTTCTTGCTTTGCGTTTTGTGGACAGTGTTCACAACAAACGAATATCCGCCCGAAAATATGGAAGCTTTCGAGAAGAAGCGTGCCGAAAACCCCGGTATAGGCGGTTTGCTCAAAGAAGTATTTGCCGAAATACCCGATGCAGTCCGCAATATGCCGAAGACTATGCAACAGCTGGCGTGGGTGCAAATTTTCACCTGGCTTGGCTTGTTTTGCATGTGGATGTTTTTTCCACTTGCAACTGCCTACCATGTATTTGGAGCAGTAGATTCAAAATCACCTCTATTTGATAGAGGGACAGAGTGGGCTGGGCTTTGCTTTGCCGTTTATTCAATCGTTTGCTTTTTGATCGCTTTTGTTTTGCCGAAACTATCGCAAATTATCAGCCGCAAATTGATTCACTCAATAGCATTGTTATTGGCTGGCTTAAGCTTGATTTCAATGTATTTTATCCATGACAAAAACATTTTGCTTTTCACCATGATTGGTGTGGGGGTTGCCTGGGCTTCGATTCTTGCAGTGCCTTATGCAATTCTCGCAGGCTCAGTTCCTGCGCAGCGCACAGGTATTTACATGGGAGTATTCAATTTCTTCATTGTCATTCCAGAAATTATAGCTTCGCTATCGTTTAAGCCACTGGTTCATCATGTGTTTAACAACAATCCACTTTACGTGGTGATGATGGGCGGTGTATCTATGATCATCGCGGCATTATTGGTGTTCAGGGTTGATGATTCCGACAGCACCGGCGGTGGTGCTATGGTATCAGGCGGCGGCGGGCATTAGATCCCCAGCTTAATCAGGGAGAGACTCGTTCAGTACTGGCACGGGTTGATAAACACTGACTTTGCCATAGTGGAATTTGTCCAGCCCGGCTTCTTGTTCTTTTTCTGTGACCGTGAAATGGAATAGTTTGTCGACAGCTTTTGTAATTACGTAAGTTGCAACAAAGGTGAACGCCCATACCACAGCTACAGAGCAACACTGGGCTCGAAAGAGATCAAAATTGCCATAGAGTAGTCCATCTGCGCCCGCGGGATTGATGGACTTACTTGCAAAGATCCCTGTGGCGATAGCTCCCCAGGTGCCTGACATACCATGACAGGCGCCCACATCAAGGGCATCTTGGATTTTCAATTTCTCGCCCAGCTTAATCGAGTAGTACGCAACAAAAACTCCGACTGCACCAATTATGATGGCAGAGAAAACGCTGACATAACCACAGGCAGGAGTAATTGCAACTAGTCCTACAACCGCTCCATTAGCCGCTCCGACGGCAGATGACGCCTTGCGTTCAGACATGCTGATTAACATCCAGGTGAGCGCCGCAGCTGCTGCAGCTACATTGGTTGTTACCACAGCTTGCACCGCAATCTGATTTGCTGCCAGTGCACTGCCACCATTGAAGCCAAACCAGCCAAACCAGAGCAAAACAGCACCAAATAAAGTCAAAGGAACACTTACAGGTTTAAATCGCCCAACAAGTGCTCTTGCACGTCTTCTCAAACATATGCTGACTGCAAGCGCTGCAACACCGGCCGTGATATGCACAACAGTTCCACCAGCGAAGTCCAACGCTCCTAATGTGCGCAGCCAACCACCGTCTCCCCAGACCCAATGTGCCACGGGATCGTATACAAGACTTGTCCAGAGCAGAGTGAAGATCATGAAAGTGCCAAACCTGACGCGGTCTACAAATGCGCCGGTGATCAAAGCCGGCGCAATGATGGCAAATTTCATTTGAAACAACATATAAGCAAGATGAGGAATTGTAGGCGCATAGGCTGTAACTGCCGACAGAGCACCAACGCCAAACCAATCAAGATTGCCGATGATGTGATGGACATCGGGTCCAAAGGACATTGAATATCCGATGAGCATCCATTGCAAAGTCACTACAACCAGGGTTGCGAAACTGAGCATGATAGTCGAGAGCAAATTTTTCTGCTCACCCATGCCACCATAAAACAGTCCCACCGCTGGTGTCATCAACATAACCAGCGATGATGAGATCAATACAAACGCTGTATCACCTGTGTTCATCAAGCCCCCCGAGCAACACAATGAGACCTCCGACGGCTTTGCTTCACCAGAGGCTAAATTCGATGGTAACAGCGATGCAATAAGATGCAAACAATAATTTAGCTAAACTAAGCGCAAATACGCCCAGCAAAGCCTTTCGGACATTTACATTTGTCATGTCTTTAATGTTGCAATGAAATTTTGCAGCGATTTGCTGTTTTAAGAGAACTTGCGCCCTTTCTGGCGTCCGAGTTTCCACCAACTAAAGTCGGGAATTTTCTTGGAGAAGTTTGCGCAAAGTTTCCAGGCTTCGTTTGTTCTCGGGTCTATCGCAAGTACATGCTTAGCGTCTGTCACTAGCATCACATTTCTGCTATTAGGCGATATATGAGGCAAATCCATAGGAATCTTGTAGTTCTTTCCGTTGATTTTCAGCTCTGCAGTGGGGCAAAGCAAATCGCTTCCAGCGCCGACTGCGATTGCTTTTCCATTTGATGTAATCGGCTTATAGAACAAAGCTGCGGTGTAATTTGTAGCACCGACTGCACCTGTTTCAAGACAATTCATTTTCAAGAAAGCTGAGTGTATGACCTTCTTTGAATAATCTTCGCTGATATCAACTGCGGCTGTCATTGGCAATGTGCCGCGCGAGCGATTAAAGAAATCACCGCTATGCAACGTGTCAACGCTAACACCGGTGTCGAGGCAAGTAGCTTGAGCACTCAGTTGAACATCGGAAGACACATTCTCAATTCCAGGAATTGGCATTGCTTTCAATGTCATCGGCTGACTTGTCTTTTTGACTTGTCCTTGAAGCGGCTTTGTCGTATCTTTGAGCGCTTCCTGCGCAGCTTTCAAATAAAAGCTGTTTGGATCACACTTTTGAAAAATTTCGATAGAACGACGGTATAAATCTTTCGAACGGTCATACTGACCCAACAACTTGCGAGTTTGAGCCTCGGCAAATCTGGCTTCTGCCAGAAACTTGCTTTCACCACCGGTGGCTTCCATCTGGTCGCCAGCCATCTGAAAATAATTGGCTGCTACAGCATATTGCTTGGCGCCCAATGCATACCAGGCTTGCTGGTAAGTGCCGAAGCCCTGCATCGGAACACAAGCACGTCTTTCAACTCTAGCTTCAACACCGCCATGCAAGAATACTGGCGCGGCGTTTGGTAATGGTGACATTGTCGGCGGCGCAAAAGAAATTTGCTGCCCGTCTTGTGCCAGGCAAACCTGCCCAGCTCCAAAGGTAAAGAGCGAAACGAGAAAACAAATCCATCTAGCTTTATACAACCCTGTCTCCAATCAGCTTCGCGGCTTAAGTGATAGTTCGAGGTCAGACACCAGTAGGCTTATTAAAGCCAGTATTTGTGGTAATTCCGTGGAAATCGAAGCCCGTCATCCTTGTATATCAGAATTAATCTGAGATTAAAATGTGGTAATCACGCTACGATTGTCACCAGTTGCCTGCATTTTTATCAAGGCTAGATTAGTGGACTAAAAGCTCAGAGCTGAAGAAACAACGCTATACTTGATATCAGGGCGACGAGCCCTATGCCACTTGGAGTCATGTTGTGATGCCCGATCGCTTTAACTGGGAGACTATCTCTTCTGAGAAAATAGCCGATTGCAGAGTTTTCTCAGTCAATAGAAATCTTTCAGCGCCCATGGGCATCGAAGACAGGGCACATAATTTCTATGTTTTGCACCCACAAGACTGGGTCAACGTAATTCCAATTACTGAAAACAACGAAGTCGTTCTCGTTGAGCAATTCAGGCACGGAACGCAAGAATTGACTCTGGAAATTCCAGGTGGCGCAGTCGACCCCGATGAATCACCAAGAGCTGCAGCAGCCAGAGAGCTTTTAGAAGAAACCGGCTATCAGGCGCACGAATTGATTTTGATTGGGCAGAACCATCCAAATCCTGCAATTCAGAGTAATTCTTGTACGACATTTTTCGCACCGGGTGCAAAGCGAATTATCGAACCGCAATTTGATCGCTCTGAGTATGTGGAAGTAAGGCTCACTCCGGTGGAAAAGATTCCTGAGTTGATTCGATCTGGGCGTATAACTCATTCACTGGTGTTGGTGGCATTTTATTACCTCAACCTATACGAGCAATCGCTGCGCTAGATTTTGGGATCGATTTCTGGAACTTAGTGGGTTTAATAGGTGGATTAGGAGCAGGCTGGAAGCCTGCGCCCCCAGGGCTTTGCGATTTCAGGTGGGGATTCGTGTGAAAGGTACACGAGGCAGCAGGCTGGTGGAAGATCCAATTTTATTGAAAGCGAAAGGGGCAACGCTTGGCGCTGCCCCTTTTGGCTTTTGAGAACTAATTGGATTATTTATCGACTGAGAAGGTCAGTTCGATTTTGTTTGGTGAAGATGAGGCAGCAGCTGGTTGGCTTTCAGAAACCAGTTGGGCTCTGGAAGACATTGTTGATGCGCTCTTTCTTGCCACCACTTGAACTGAACGGGAGAAGAATACTTTGGAGCTGTTAACCAACTCACGGTATTGATCTACTGTCATTTCAGTCGAGCGGAATGGTGAACCGGCTACAGGAGCCATTGCCACAGTGATTGGAGGCTTACTTCCTTCAGAACCAGTTGGGTAAGCGTAGACGAATATTTTTTCAGGACCACCCTTGCCGGCAATCTGGTAATCGAACGGGCTGTCGGCGCCACCGATTTGAACAGCTTCTCCAGATTTGACGAAACCATTTTGTTGGAAGTCGTTAGGGAAGATTTGAGTAAGTGTTCCGGTTGAATCGTAGTTGAATACTACGACGTTGCAGTCCTGATTAGCTTTCACATTGATTGTCATCTTGTCGCCAACCTTGTACTTAGGCTGGTCGCCACTGCGATCGAGAGAGGCTGTGATAACAGCGCCATCATTCTGTTGAAACTTCACCAGGGCACTCGCTGCAGATGAACTGCTGGCAGTCTCAACTTGCTTGGGACTTTGCTTTGGTGTGACAGAGGCTGTGCTGTTATGAACTGAATTGCCATGTTTGGCAACTTTTGGAACAGCATTCATGAATGGAGCCTTTTTGACGGCTGGCTGTACATGATGGTTAGGAGCCAAACTTAGGTCTCTTTTCTGTCCTGAGACATGGTCGATTGCTGCATTAACATCGTTTTTCTTGATGCTGGTCATCGCAGCTGGACCTTCGATGGTCGAGCGGCTGATGGGATCAAAATTGACTCCCCGTTTGTGGCCGGCATCCAATTCGTTGATTTGAGGTGTTTCTTCCGCAGTTGCCGCTTTCTCTGTTTTAGCAGTCTTTGCGGCAGGGCTTGAATCCTTCTCACCAGCCTGCGCCAGCTGCGGAAGCGCCAGGCTCAAAGCTATGCCACCCAAGAGCAAGAAGTTTCGTAATCCATTCATTTACTTTGATCCTCGACAGGTTAGTTGCTTGTGCCCTAAATTCAGTTTATTTCATTGCACATCAGTTAGACGCTTCCATAAGATTATTTAGGCAGCTTTTTACGAAAATTTCCTGGAAAAGAAAAAATTATGGCGAATGCGGACCAACAAAGTTTACGAGCATCACGTCATCAGCGTTTTCAGACTTAAGCTTTGAAATTCGCGAGAGGAGATCTTTCCCCTTAGTTAATAATGGCATGCCTTCTTTCGGGTGGGGCGGCCAGTCATCTTGTTTTATTATTTCTCGGTTCAAAGATTCGCCTTTGCTTGACTCTCCGCGCACAGAGACAATGTAAAACATGTCCTTGCTCGGATTAGCAGTTAGTTTTGTCGAACCAAATTGGTTGATTATGCGTTGTTCGCCTTTATTGACCAGATGGCTATCTTGCCCAAACTGAGGATAAAGAACACAAACATTGTCTTTGGAATCGACGGCAAAACAATACAGGTATGTTTTAGCCGAAGGTGTAATTGTAATCACCACGTCTTCATTTAACTGATAGCGATCTACAGGTTCGTTAAATGACACCGAAAACGGCATCACAGGGTTATTTCCGAAAGCCCAGGCTTTCTTTGCTTCTTCGCCGAAATACATCCAGGCGGCAGCTCCCGCAAGAACTGCGCTGAGAGCAAAAGCAATAATGGCAGGCAGCACGGCAGATCCTCCAGAGCTTCCACTCGGTTTTTGAGTTTCCCCTAAGCCCAAGTCTCTTAAGGCATCTACCCAGAGGGCCAGGCGGATAGACGTTGTTGGCAAGTTTAGCCCGGGCAAAGTCGCCGTGTCACCGCAGTGAATAGCCACAATTGATGCTCCATCTGAGATAGGAGCCCCCGAGTCACCAGGCGCCAGGGGTAAATCATGCAATAAATGAAAAGTATCGTTGGTGCGCAGCGGACCAAGATAGCGTCCGTCTTGCGTCAAAGGATGAGGCGCGCCGCTCAAAGCACCAAGGTGTGTCGGGTAATGTATCGCCCACAGTTTTTCGTTTGTAGTAATTTCCTGCTCGTATGAAAATGGCAGAGGCGATGCGGCAGACTCAGGCATTTGCAAAACTACTTCAAGCACTGCAGCGTCATATTTGACCAACTGGTCTGGCTGGCGGATGTAGTTGGGGTGCAGGCGGATACTCTTGATTTGATACTTATTGCCAGACTGGGGGAAACGCACAATCAGCAGGCTGGGAGCATTAACGAAACGCTCGACAACATGCCCGCAGGTAACAAGCCTGCCAGGTGCGGCAAGCCACGCCTGTCCCAAAACGACCTCGCGGCCGCCTTCCAAAGACAAAACATTGGCTAAGGCATTGCCAAATTTGCCTGGATTTTGTACCAAAGTATCTTTCGAACGCGACTTCTGGCTTGTGGGCACTTAGAGACCGACCTCATTCCCATGCACAGAGGCATTTTCTCATATTGAAGACCGTCGCATCACAGCAATTCAGCACTCTGTAATCTCAACTTATAGTGCATTCGATTTACAGTTCTTAATTAAAGCTCGAAAAGTAGCTTAAATCAGACTATCGAGAGGCGCCGGTAAACAAGTTGAGAAGCATCGACAAAGCAAAGTTAAAGCATCTGAGGACAAAGAACTGAAAAAACGCCAACAGTGGCGTCAAATTTGGCTTAGGGTTCAGTCTGCTGTGGTTTAATACTTTCTGCGGGGCTCAAGTCTTGCTTCTGCGTGCTGTGGTCACCAGAATTTACGGGTATTCGATGCTTTCCAGCTCAACTCAATTGCGTGACGTTTTCCAGTTTGCCCCCGAATGGGAGGCTCTGCTTCGCAATTGGGACGCCGGTGAACGCCCAAGCACTGCAGATTTCCTGGGCAAAGTAGGCGCAAAAGCTATATTTCTCAAGGCTTTGAAGCTTGAGAAGCAAAGAGATACTTTCGTCAGGTTGCTGCGGGACAATTATTATCAGCCCGTTCTGCAAAAAATGATGAGTTCAAATCAGAACTTGCGCAGGTTTCTATCACAACGCTATGTTGCCACTGAAGAACAAAGAAGCCAGAGTATTTCACTTTCTGTCGAACTTTCGCAAAAATTGGAAGGCGTCCTTATAAAGCATCTGGCAAGCGGTAGTGAAGATGGCTTCAAAGTCTTGCTGCCGGCGTATATCCAACGGACAGTACACAATGCAGTAATTGACTATATCCGGGTGGAAGCATCCTGGGAAAAACATACCTTGCAAGACGTCAATCTCGACCCAGAGCAAGACGACCCTCGAAATACAGTCGCAGACAATATTTCGGTGACACCAGAAAATCAGGTCCTTAGCACAGAACAAGTTTCACAACTCAACCAGTTGAGGCAACATCTGGCGCAGATGCTCACAGAGCCAGGCGCAGCGCATGATGCGCTCACCGTGGTTGATTGCATTTTTGGACTTGGATTAACCAAGAGTTCTATAACTGGTCAAGAAATGACAATGCGCGAAGTTTGCGATCGCCTGCAAATTCAAGCAGAGACAATGCCGCGCCGCATCGCGCGCTGCCAGGTTTTATTAGACAAGGGGCTTGATCTTGTTCGCCAGAGAATTTACAAGCAATTACCCGGCGTGGCCGAATGTTGGCAGCGTGGCTTAAACGTCAATACATCCTCCAGGCGGGAGCTTTCGCAGCAGCTTGGTATGACAGAGGGCGAAATAGAACGCCTTATAAAAGGAAGGCAATTTCATAAGCTTGACGATCTTGCTGCACAAGGAGTGGTCAAGCCACACAGAATTGCAGAACTGAAAGCAAAGGGCGCGGCGGCGGCGTTTGTGCCACTGGAAATAAACTCTTCTACTGCCAGAGATCTAGTAGATATACTTGGTTTGAGTAAAGAACATGCTCAAAAACTTGTATCAGAGCGCCCATTTAAAGAGTTGCAAGAGCTTGTCAGCAAGGGACTTATTGCACAGAAAGACCTTGAGGCTCTAATCAAGCGTGGCGCTGTTTTGAAAAGCAAAGCTGCTGATTCTAAGCGACTAGACCTTAACCGCGCACAGGTAGAGGAAATAGTCGAAGCTGGGGTCAACGCAGAAATGGCAGCTGATATATGCCGCATGCGCCCCTATTTAACCTGGTCTGAGCTTGAGGAAGCACTTGGTCCTGAGTGTCCTGCCTGGAACCTTTTACGACAAAAATTCTTTTTGGGGATTGCTTCCGGCTAATTTTTCCAAAGCTCCAGTTATTTGAAGAGGGAAAGAGAGTACCGTAGCAAAACAGTTGACCCGCCGGAGATTCAAAAAATGTCAAACAGAATTCCTATAACTGCGGAAATCGTCAAGCTGGCGCAGCTGCGTAGCCGGGCAACTGGATGTGATGTCAGACAAGACATGGCAAGACAGGTCGCTCAAGAAGCCATTCTGGAGCTCGATCCAGAACTTGATTTTTTAATCGACGAAGACTCAGCTTACAGCCGTGACGATAGATTAGTCTCAGCACTTGACGTAAACGATATAGTCGTAAACGGCACCCGCATCGACGTAAGACTTGTCGGCGAAGACAATCGCATCAGCGCACCACGCCACCTCGTTGGCACATCATATATGTCCGGCGGAACACTCGCCGTGGCTATCCATACAGATCGCAGTGCTTCAATTGTCGGCTACATCCCGCAAAGTGACTGGGATTTGCAAGACAAACATGCAGGCGCAAAAGATGACAAAGTTATCTTTCGTGCAGCAGGAAATTTTGACCTTGCCTCACAGTTGCCGGCAATAGTAGCTGCAGGCAATAAAGATAACAAGCACGCTAAAGCGAACATCCAGAGCTCTGACATTGCTCAGTTCTGTGGTGCAAAACAAGACATGAAGCTTTCGAAGCAACGTGAATTTGTTGAAAGCACTTTGCACAACGAAAGCATCTGGCCAGAATTGCAAACTGGAGTTTCAAAAGCACTTGTGCGCCGCACATTGACTCATGCTTCAGTATGGAATTATAAACTGGACAAAATTGCAGATTCACTGCAGTCAAAATTCAGCAAACTAAGCAAAGACGAAGTGAAAAATTGCATCGCAAAAATTGGCGAAAGAGTTGGCGGACAAATTGAATCTTCAAATTTCCGCAAAGAATTGCTGATGCAACTAACACGTGAAGAGCTAGCTCATTCCTTGAGCGGCGAACAACTGAAGAAAGCAACTAATCTGGTTGAACAGGTATTTGCTGGTAAGTCTGTAATCGACGTATTGAAAGACACTGTGAAAAGCAAAACAACAATTGACCTGGCAGTTGCAATCAAACGTCAACGCCAGAAATTCACCAACTTCATCGAAGCAAGTTCAGACGAAATTTCATTTGCTTTCCGCCAGCTCGCACTACAGCCGGTTTATGCTACACACAGCACAAACCCTGAAGGTGTCGAAGCAGTGAATGAAACTCTTGAACTACTTGATGCTTGCGAGCTTGCCGAAAGTCTCAAAACTCTTGAACAAGACCTATATTAAGACTGCATTTCAGTCTTGCCATCATCTGGTTTTAGGGCAAATTCATTGTCAATGAGATACGATCTACCCAGCGAAATCACTGATACGTTGGGTAGACAAGCTTGCGGCGTGCAACTTTTCACGCGCCAGGTCAGTCCCCTCAAAATAGTCTCTCTGGTGTCGCCACGGCCCACAGCTGACTGACAACCGCGAGGGGAAATAATATGACGTCTAAAATGCCTTATTACAATGAATACCTTGAGGTTTCAAAGCTCATTTCGCTGGGGCAACTTTGCACCACAGAACACGACGAACAGTTGTTCATGACTATTCACCAGGCATACGAACTCTGGTTTAAACAAGTACTTTTTGAACTCAAAAGCATTGTCAATTTGTTCATGGACGAAGGCACCAAAAAGCCCCGTCGCATTGATGACAATTCAGGAGAGATGGTCAAAATTGTCTCGCGCATGAGCAGAATTGTAGAAATCTGGAAAGTGCTTGTTGCGCAAGTGGACATTTTGGAAACCATGACACCAATGGATTTCTTGGAATTTCGCAAAAGCTTGAGTCCAGCCTCAGGATTTCAAAGCCGTCAGTTCCGCCTGATTGAAGCTCTAATGGGACTTTCGCCAACTGCTCGCTACAAATCAACAGAGTCTGTCGACCAGGGCAGATGCGACTACTACAAAAAGGTTGGCGCCGCCGCTGGTGGCTTCAATGATGAAGACCGCAAAGAAATAGACGACATGGAATCTATGGCCAGCCTCCGCCAGGGCGTGATTGCCTGGCTAGACCGATTTGCAATCAGCTTCGGCTTTAACGAACAAAAATACCACGACATGTGGCAAGAATATCACGACGAATATATTCAATCATTGCCAGAGCAAGATCGCGAAAGCCTGTCGAAGCAGTTTACAAGCAACTTTATCGAAGACTCAGTCAATCCGGATGCAAATGACTTCACCACATCGGCTAGACGTTCGGCTTTGATAATTTCTCTCTTGCGAGACTACCCTGTTTTGCGAGCTCCATTTCAAGTAATTACAAGGCTAATCGACATCGACGAATACATGGCAATCTGGCGCTTCCGTCACCTGAATATGGTGCTGAGAATGATCGGCAAACGCTCTGGTACCGGCGGTCACTCAAAAACTTATTTGGAAGGCGCTGTAAGAGACAATAGAGTATTTCCAGAACTTCTGGAAATACCAACTTATATGCTGGACACAAGTTCTGTGGCTAAAGTAATTAAGCCATACGAATCTGTTCTTTCAAGCGACTTTTCATTGAAAAGGCACTCCTGATAAAAGACAAAAGAAAAGGTAGAGTCGCGGCTACTTTGCGTCGCCGTTTTGCCACATCTTTGGAATTTCTTCTTTTTTGGCTTTTTCACGCTCATAGCGCTGTCTGGCTTCTTTCAGTTCGCGCTCATTCTTGTTTGCTTCAGCACTAGTACGACTGGTGCTGCTGGCTGGTTCGCTCATGCTGGGCACTTGCAGAGCAGGACTTGTCTGTCCTGAAGTATTTGTTGAAGGCAATTGTGATGTGGTCGCCGGCACCTTTGACGAAGATGGAGACAGTCCGCTTGCAGATGAATTGCCGGCAGCTCCTTCTGAATTTGCAAAAGCCCGGCTTCGCAGTCCAAACAAGATACTGCGCCCGAGCCCATCTGCTCTTACTTTAGAAAACGGCACGGCACTGAAGGCATCGTATGCAGCACCGGCTCTACTTTGAAGATTATCGAGAACTCCTATATCGCCCGATGTGTGAATCTCAGCATTAATGCCGATCTGCAAAAGCGTAATAAAAACTCCGGCCGGCAAGGGATATTGCCTGCTTGCCTCAACAATCGTTTTCTCTGATGAGCGCAAGTCTACTTCACCATCACTCACCACAGCAATGAGCAATGGTGCTTTCGGGTGCGCATTGTGCACTCGGAAAGCCTCTTTTAGCGCCGAAGGCAAATCAGTACCACCACCACCTTTCAAATTATGCAGCACTTCTCGCAACTGCGAAGTCGATTGAACGCGGAAAACTTCAGGAGTCGAATCAAAGGTAATGAGCTCAAAACCATGAGGCAATGAAGAACAAAGAGTGTCGGCGAAATATTCCATCTCTTCGACAGCCCAGGCTAATCGCGACTCAAGCCGTCCACCGCTGCCGGGGCAATCAGGAGAAAACATTGAGCCGGAGTGATCTAAAATAATGACGATATCGCTGCCAGTCAAAGCAAGCCTTTCACCAGCAGTCAGTGGAACAGTAAAATGTGCCGGGCCGCTCAGGGCCGCTCTTAAGATAGGTCCAGGTCCGCCGCCCACGTTAGGTGCATGAGATTGCCATCTAGTGCCACTAGCCAGAGAGCCAAGAGCATCTGTTTTCGCCTTCATGCTTTGCAAATAGTCGCTTCTCATTTGCAAATTCCAATCTAATTTTTTGCTCGACAATTTGAAAACTTTATCGTTTTTGCCGATTGTAGGTGCGTCATCTTCGCGACTATTTCCGCTGCTGCCAGTGCCATTAGCAGATAGTTTTTCGTTGACAGACCCCCTGGGGACGGCTTGTTTATAGCGGCTGAGTTCGACTTTGCACGCCTCTTTTATTTTGCTATCGGTACTCAGCAATGCTGCCAACTTAAACTCGGCGCTGGCTTCAGCTTTTTTCCCCAGACCTGCAAGACATTTGCCGCGCCAGAAATGAAAATCACCATTTGTAGGCTCCATGTCTACAGATTTGTCAAAACAGCTCAAACTTTTTTGATATTGCCCTTGTTTTATTAACTTCATTCCTGCATCAAAATCAGAGTTTGCAGCAATTGCAGAGATGGGAGTGAGCAGCAACAAGCCGGCTGCGACAAGCGATTGTCGAGACAAAAACTGGCGACTTCCAAAACAAATCATTCGTTGTTACTCGGAGGGTTCGCTTCTTTTGCCGGCGAGCGGTGACCTTTTTTTGAAGAACGCTCTTCTTGCATTTTCAAAACTTCAGGTAATTTCAAGGGCACCGCATGCAGTGCTTCTGGAGGCTCAGGCAAAACCGGGTCAAAATGTCCATAGTTTCTCACATATAGATTGGTTCCAGTAGGGCTCAAAAAGACGCCACTACTTTCAGACGGTTTGTTCAACATTTGGCTTTGCAATCCCTCTGCGCTTTGCTTAATACCGAGAGACCTGCTCTGCGCATCGTTTTTTCGCAACTCATAATCGGCTTTAGAACGCTCGAGTGATGACATAGACCGATACTGCATCTCAGCCTGCCTCATGTTTATATCAGCCTGACTAAAAGCAGGAATAAAATGTCTGCCAAAGCGAACGCGCGAGTTTTTCATTTCTTCAGCTTCTCGTCTGGCTTGTTCCATCAAGCGGTTATGTGCATTAGAGCGTGCATTGTATACAGCACTTGCGTATGATTCAGAACTTGATTGAATATCTTTGATTTTTTCTTCAGACTGTTTCAATATTTTGTTGATGCTCGCTTCAACATCACCGGCTCGCACAGTCTCTGGCGCTGCAACTGTAGGACGATGTTGAGCCGGCGTTTCAGGCACTGATTCGCCGAGCCCTTTTAGTCCTTCTTTGGACTTGCGTACAATATCATCTGAAGGATTTAGTAAAATAGAAAGTTTGAATTCCTTTACTGCTTCGTCTTTACGCCCAAGTGCAGCCAACGCGCGAGCTCGTCCGTGATGAGCTTCGGCTGAATCGGGATGCTGACGTGCTGCGGCATTGAACAGCTCAAGGGCTTTGCCAGAGTCTCCATCATTTAGAGCCTTAAATCCAGAAGAAAGCGGCTCAGTGCCGGCAGCGGGCTTCTTCTCAGACTCATGCGCTTCAGTTATAGCCGAAGACGCTAAGAAACTTGTCGCTGTCGCAAACGAAAAGCATAAAGTCACAAACAGCTTTGGTTTCCTTTTCATACTTTCATCAAACCATGCCATTCGCTTTGTCGACAATAGCTGAGCTGCTTCCAATTAAATTCTGAGGTCCCTAAGACTCGACTGCATCTACCTCATCTACAGGCACAGTACGTTTGGTGTAGCCAAGTTCCATCAAAGCCTGATCGAGAGTACAGCGGGTTCGCTGGCTAAAATGCAAGGCGATGATAGCCTGGTCGCGTTTAATGAATCCCTCGCGAACCAAAAACTGGCAGCGCAAAGTATTAAATAGTGTGGTTTCATCAATATAACCGAAAGCCACAAGCATTTTTCCAAGAAGATTAGAATTTTTCGCTGCCAGAGAAACGGCTTCGTCAATTTCGTTTTCAGTAATCCAGCCGCACATTTTAAGCAGTTCGCCCAGTTTAAGACTCTCTGCACCTTCTGGTTTTAATAAACCTAGCTCAGCCACAGCCCGGTTTAATGGCTGGTCTTTTGTGAAAATTGTGCGCAAAACATCAACTGCTTGAAGAGGCGAAATTGTTTTGTTATCTGTCATTTCTTGAAGTTTGAGTGCATCGGCAAGATGGTTTTTGGAAAGCAAGCGCATTTGCACAAGAACTTGACCAAGTGCCAAACCTTTCACCACGCTTTCTTCGACTGCACCAAGAATATCTTCTTCGCCGACTAAGCCTGACAAAACAAGCAACTCTCCAAGTTTAATTCTGTGCTCGGGCAAAACCTGGTCTAGCCCCTGGTCGCGTAGACTTTGTTCAAATGTTGTTTGACGTTCGTGAACAGCCCGCACTGCGTTGACTGCTTGCTCTCGATTTATTTTGTCTTCGCGCAAAAGCATTTGTGCATTTAAGGCGCACCAGACTATGGAACCTTTAACTTTACCGGTTAAAACAAGTACCCGCCCGAGAGGCAGCCCCATATTCGAAACGTGATCTAAGGCATCGCGAAGGTCTGCTCCAGTCATCACGCCTGAGTCGACGAGCAATTGGCCAAATTTATTCAAGACCTGGTCGGAAGGCGGGCGCCATCCCAGTTCTAATAAACAGTCTTCTACAGGTGTGCCATCTTTATCAGAACGAGCAAGGGCACTCATTGCCATTTCTCTGTCAATCAAACCGTCTTTCAACATCGACTGAACTAGAACTGCAGCCCTGACAGTGCGCTCGCGCAAGGCACCAGACATGACCATGGTTTTGCCGATTGGCAATCCGAGAGTAGCCGCCAGATCCATCCCCTCCAAAAGCTCATCTTTTGTGAGTAATCCAGCCTCCACCAGGAGATCGCCTACTTTGCCTATTCCTCCACCTTTAGCCATGATGGTTCCCTTTGGTCCTCGTTACTAAAACTAATTCTGCCCGGATTCACTTCATGTTAATAATCCGGCGTAATATGGGTATCTCCAACAGTAGGGGTACAGAGGGGGTGCTGAGGCCCATGCGCAGAGATAGCAATACCGAAAAACCGAGACCCAGAGCCAATAGTTTGATCTATACGGCTTTTTTTCTTGCAGTCTCATTTTTTGCTTTCATTCCCTCAGTGTCAGCTGATGACCCGGCGCGCCAAATTCAATCTGCATTAGAAGCTTACCAGAAGAATCCGTCCGATAAGAATTCAGCCAAACAATTAGCAAAGGCATATTTCTCAGCTGATAAGCCGACTGAGGTGGCCAAGCTGATGGAAAAAATTGCAGATGACAACCCAAGCGACGCAGAAGCAAGATATTTCTATGGCGAGGCATTGTTGCGCGGTGGAAAATATACAGAAGCTGCAATTGAACTCAAACGAGCATTTAATCTTGACTCTACTAAATTTCCATATGCGGTTCGCGCAGGAGAGGCACTCTTAGCCGCACAGCGTTTCGACGACCTGGCTGAATGGACAAAAAATGCGCTGGCAAAAGGACCTGATCCCACCAGCAAGACAACACTAGATTGGCTCTTAACTGCATCTCAAGCACGCAATGTAGCGCCTTTTAAGCATGCAAAAGCAAAAGGTGGAGCTTGATGCGTAGTAGGCGTAAACACGGTAATACGATTGCTGAGCTACCGGGCGTACTCATAATCTTGCTGCTACTTTTCCTTTTTCCGGTTGTGAATTATGCCACCATTGCAATCAGGTCTGGTTTTGTATTTAATGCAGCAGGGCAGGCAGCCTTGAGCGCATCTAAAACACGCTCATACTCTTCGGGAACTCCGACTGCACCGTCATCAATAACGCAAGCAAATACTGTTGCAACAAACGCTCTGGCTAATTGGTACGGCATCAAATTGAAGAGTGTCAACACTCAAATTCTCATAACAGATATTGCAAAACAAACTCAAACCAGGCAAGCGACTCCACTTGCGGTACCGCCTGACACAGCAGATAATACCTACCAGGTAGAAGTAACGATTAACTGTGATGTAAGCCCACTAATCACAGTCAATATTCCGTTGTTTGGAAATATCCCCGGTATTACCGGACCGTACGCACTATCAGTTACACAAAGAAATTTCGTTGAAAACACGCAGGGACTGACTCATTAATGAAAGACAGAGCAAATCGAAGCTGTTCGGGTGCATCAGTAATATTGCTGGTGACTGTAATAGGTTTGATTGTACTTCCAATCATCGCCATATTTTCATTTGAAGTAGCAAGGGCCACGCTTGCCACCCAACAACTGAAAAATGCAACTGATGCCGCAGCACTTGCCGCTGTCGCTACTCTGGCAAGCGGCGACAACAACAATTTGGCGCAAGCACAAAGTGATGCTGAACAAATTGCGCTAGACATTTTCGAGCAAAATACAATACTGGCGCAGCCATTGACGAACTCAACTATTGGAGCTTCCTTTCCGGGCAATCCACCGGCACTGAACGGAGAATTGTTCTTTGAGTTTCTAGATCCAAACACACTGCAGGTGGTGCCTGCGGGCAACCCCAACGGAAAGATCGTCAGACTAAGTTCTAGCTATTCTATGGTGCCAGCTTTCGGACAGTATGTTGGACTGAGCAAGCAGGTCATCACAGCCGGCTCTAATGGAGCAGTACCGCAACTCGATGCGGTTATTTGTTTTGACATTTCTGGTTCTATTGATGACCAAACTCCAGTGACAGTCGTGCGCCGCATTTGGGACCCAATTGCAGGCAAGATCCAATATCCGACCCCAACAACACCTTCTACTCCCGGAAATATTTTTGACCTGGTTGCTGCGCCTCCAACTGGTACAGGTCTGAATGGCTGCCCACTTCAAGGACTTTTGAGTGCTGACACAGCACACTCTGGACTCCTTTTTTCGGAATACTATGCCAGAACGCAGGGAGCAAAGGGGCTTCGTTCTAACAGCGTGGTACCAGAAGCAGGACAGGCACCCGGCAACTATTACGGAGCACCAACATTTCCCAACCAGAAAGGTCTGTTTACCGATTTGGTGGTAAACATTAACGGCCAAGCTACCTACTCAGCCACCACCAGCAATGGCTACGATTTCCCTGATATTAATACTCTAGTTGAGGCATCACGCGGAAATTTAGAGACACTTGCATTGATGAACTCAAGCAAAGCTAATACCTCTGTAACAGTTCAACCTAAAGTGGGTTACCAAAAGGAATATTTCAGCGCCGCATTGAAACACCTTCAACCAATTCAAGACGCGAAAGATGCCACAACAGCATTTTGCCAAATTCTTAATAACGACACTGACGCCCACTTCGGATTAGTCACATTCGACGACAAAGTAGGGACCAATCCAAACACAACTGATAGTCACTACGACATTGACGACAGTACACAGTATGGCACTCTCACTCCATACCCAGCTCCGCTTGTGCCTCTTGATAAAGCTGTAGGCAACAGCCAATACCAGGCATGTCTCAATGCTTTGCCAAACCTTGTTGCCAAAGGCAGCACCAACATCGGACTGGCAATAGACACTGCCGTAAATCAAATAAAAACTAACGGTCGTCCAAACTCAGTAAAAGCAATTATTCTCTTTACTGACGGACAACCAACTGCAGGCGGAGCTGATCCGTTTGCATACGCAAGATTGGCAGCGACACATGCCAGAGACGCCGGTATTCCCGTGTATTGCATAGGTCTTGCCACCAACCCAATAATTGCCGTAAACGAAACAGCAATTTTGAATGATACAAATTCCAATCCGACCAGTGGTGGCATTGCAGCGATTTCGGGACAAGGTGCAATCTATTATCAAGTCACAAACAGCAATCAGCTAAGAGCAACTTTTGAGAAAATTGCCAGACACCTCGTTCAACTAGTTCAAGATCAGTAATTCAAGGTATGTGCAATTGAGTTCGGCAAATCGATTGAAATCAAGGAAAGCAGCAAGAGGCGCCGGGGGTACCATATTGGTAGAACTGGCATGCAGTTCGATTTTTCTCATCATATTTGCAGTTTTTTCAGTCTATCTTACTTTGATAATCACATGCGCCAACATCACAGATCGCGCAGCTAGAGAAGCAGCCAGAGCAGCAGCAGCACAACAAACACAGGCGCAAGCACTTACAGTTGCTAAAAGTGTCGTGCTTTCTTTTGCTTCAGCAAATCCATTCATGACGCCACCAGCTGTGCAGAGTGTTGTCTATCAAGATTACGGCGGCAATCCTCCTGCGCTGAAATCACCATCAGTATCAGTTACTGTTGTATCATCAGCAAAATTGCCTTTTGCACCAACACAATTTTTCGGTCAAAAATTCGGCACTGACACTTATACTTTTAGCCAGACTTATACTTTTCCCATAGTAAATACCAAATAGATGTCAACGTCCCGCAGGTGCAAGTGAATCAAATAGATACTCATAAATGAATCTAAACACGCTCACATCAGGAATCATCACCACAAAATTTGGCGTTAGACCGGCACTTATGTGTGCAGCCAAGAAAGACCTATCTAAACACTCCGTGGTGCGGATTGTATCAGACACTGCTTCGGGCTGGATTGGCATAACCTACGGGCAGCTCATTAGCGGTGCAAAGTGTCAGGCCGGCTCGAAGACATTAATTGGCAACGAAGCTCTAGCAGCGATGCTTAATTTACAAGATGGTGCATTTGATCTTATCCAAATCGACAGTCGCTTGCTTAGTGAAGATCTGGTCAATCCCATCGGAATAAAAATAGAAGAGCTACTTGATGGAATCAATGCGCACCCTGATTCATCCTTGCTGGACATCATCCAACAGTGCAAGAAAGTAGACGAATCAAGCCTTGTTTTTGTGCAACCTGATGCTACGCCAAAGCTTAGAAAGAACAAGCGCACCGGCGAGCTCAGTATATTGAAACCAGGAGATCTCGATGAAGATTTGGGTCCTGACGACGAAGAGTGGGACCTCGGCGAAGAAGGTGTTTTCGAAGAATTAGAAAGACAAGCTCGCGGCGAACAAAAAGACGAAACAGCCTCCGTGCCTGAAAGCCAAACAGCTGCGCCAATTTCGAAGGATGCCACAAAAGAGAACAATTTGGCTGTCGCGCAAGTGCCGGAGGCACCGGTGGGCAAAACCAACTTCACTTTGCCCAACATGCAGACTGATGCAGAGCCAGAGTTTTTCCATGTTAATCAAGCTCAAAGTGCAGCACAAAGTAGTGCTGCTCAAGATGAACAACTCTTTGAGGGTGTGCCACCATCAAGTGAGATGGACAAGGCTTTTGCTAACATCAAACAAAAAACGGCAGAGCTTACTCCACCAGGAAGCAAATTTGTCATAGTAAATGACGATGAAGCTGCATCGAAAAGAATTCCCGAAGGCGAACCTCGTCCTCAACGGCAGATGCTGCGCGACGATTTACGTGCAGAACTGCACGAGTTTGTGCGTAATAAATTTGGTGTTGAAGGCAAAAAGTTTTTCGAAGAGGTCGACATTCAAAAGTCAGAGTCTTACCAGGCTTCTATTGTTTTGAGAGACCTTGAGAAAGCCCTGGAAAGAGGCAAAGATGAGAAAGAACCAGAAGCAGTAGAAAAAGGAAATTCAAAAGCAGAGCCAAAGAATACTCTGCTGCAAGAAGGATTAGACCACGGGCTTGCCGTAGCATCATGGCTCAAGCAGCAGGCCCAATCAGGAACAGCCAAAGGTCGCTTTAAATCAATTGATGACAACGAAGTAGAATCGAGCCGAAATATTTTCGTCGAAAAGGTTCGCAAAGAATCAGAAGTCGACAAAAAGCAATTCACCGCTAGAGAAGAAAAAGAAACCGACATTCAAGCCGCAATTTTAAAAGATAAGAAGATGCGGCAAACAATTATCACCGTAGCGACTGTATGTGTTGTCATTTCGGGCGTTGCATTAATGATGTACTCAGCAGAGCGACAGTCATCAATGGAAGAGGCAACGCACAAATTAACATCGGGTGACATAGCCGGCGCCAAAGCAAGCTTCGAAAAAATCATCAAATTACAGCCTGAAAACTGGGAAGCATTTATGAAGCACGCAGCAACAGTTCCAAATGACTATGCTGCGCAAGTAAACGACTACAAGCAAGTATTGGTAATTAAACCTGATGAAATTGCAGCTGCATTGGGTCTCACCAAAGCGTATTATGAACTCAAAGACTACAAACATGCCATTTCTGCTGCAGACAAAGCTTATGCAATAGATCACTCATACATGGGTCCGCTCGAAATCAAGGGACAAAGCCTGATAAGACTTGGCAAATATGATGAAGCAATAAAAGTATTCAAACTTGCCATGGAAAAGCCATCAGAACGCGACGCCGAGCTTAATTACCTTGTAGCTACATGCTATCGCAGCATGGGAAATACAGACGGCGAAATAGAATACTTGCAAAAATCATTGCAGAACGACCCATCAAATGCAAAAAACTATGAGGCACTGGCAAAAGCCCTTCTGTCGCAAAACAAGCTAGATGCAGCAAAAGGCGCTCTAGAAAAAGCAATATCTCATAACGGCGGAGATTCTCAACTCCACTTTGAACTTGCAAAAGTATATTTAAAACTGAATGCTACATCTGGTGCCATTGACGAATTAAGCAAAGCAATAGAACGAGGACTGGCGAATGCTGAGACACTGGGCATGCGCGCTGAATTGTACGTAAAAAAGAGCCAGTTTGGTCCAGCGAAAGCCGACATAGACCAGGCATTGAGTCTTAGCCCAAACAACAAAACTTTGCTCAAACTTCAATCGCAAACAGAACGTCAACTAGCAATTGAAAAATCGAGGGTCGGTACAAGACAAATTGTCAGCACAGATGAAGCCGAAACACCGCTCTCAGCGCAAGATTTGCAAGGCGACTATGTAGCCAAAGCTTATGAACTGATGAGACAAGGACGAAGCGGCTACGCAGCGAAATTATGCAGACATGCAATTCAATTAAACCCAAGCGATTTGCGAGCAAGAAGATATCTCGCAAATGCACTGTACAACACCGGCGATTATGTCGAGTCATCAAATCAATTCGCGGCTGTGGCAGCAGTACAAGCCCTCAGTATGGATGAGTACTTCTTGTACGGCAAGGCTCTTGTAAAAGCAAAGAGAGTAGAGCAAGCGATTAAGGTGCTAGAGCCGATTGTAGTGCAACAACCAACTTTCTCGAAGGCTCGAGTACAGCTCATCAAAGCCTACGCCTTAGCCGGCTTCAACGACCATGTGCGATCACAATGCCAGGAAGGCATGCAGCGAGCCGCAACAAAAGACGAATACGCAGAGTTCAAGTCTTTGATGCCATAGTGCGTATTATTTTCGTTCACTAATAAGTTTGCTTCTAACTTTCATTAGAGCAAATCCTAGCAAATTGCTGCCTTGCCATTGCTGAGGGTCTTTCGACATAGCATTATCTTGATGCAAACCAATTCCCCATATAGCATCGGTTGGACTTGCCTCAACCAATACTTGCGGATTTGTTGCACAAAGCCAGTGCTCAAGCCGGGGGTTTTGGGAAAACTTCAAATAATTTCCTTCAACCACTATATCAAATCCCGCAGAATCCCAGACCTTCGCGTCGAAGTCCTTCACTTTTCTGCCTAAAGATTTTGCTTCATTAGGCGTTTTTGCTTTCAAAATTTCCTGGCGCATTTTTTCATCACCAAACAAGCGAGCTTTTTCAGCCATCATAAAATGTTCGGCAGTTGGGTAAAACTCATTGTCTTTGCTAAACCCCACAGCAAACCACTGGCTGCAACAACTGGGACCAATGGAGCCGTCGACTTTTTCACGATGCCCCCAGAAGAACAGATAATCGAATGTCTGCCCATCTTTTATAGCTTTTACTAGTGTTTCTCGATCGAAAATTTCCATTTAGATGCCTGAAAAAAGCAAAGTCGAGTGAGTTTCACGCTTGGAATAAGTAACAACAAAATGATACTAGACTAGCTCTCATTTGCCAGCTCTTTAGTCAGCCATTCCACAATATTGATTATTGCCGCCGCATGACTTCTGAGGCGGATTTTTGGATACAGATTCATGCTCTTTACCACCACAATTGAGCAGCCGCTTTGTCGAAAAGCCGGTCAGTAGCTTATAATGAGCGCTGACATTTTTAACAAAGGTATAGGAATCCGCATACTATGAACAGAGAATACTCTAAATGGCACAGCCCCACTCTAGGTAAAGAGATGGAAATGCTCACCTTCGGGCATTCCGGCGCCCGCGTAGTGGTTTTTCCGGTTTCATGCGGACACTTCTATGATTGGGAAAATCGCGGCATGCTCGAACCAGTGCGCGAGCACATTGAAAACGGCTGGATACAAATGATATTTGTAGACAGCGTCGATGAAGAAAGCTGGTGGAATACTTCGGCCCATCCGACTGACAAAGCCAAAAGACACCTGGCTTACCAAAAGTATGTGGTTGACGAAGTTCTTCCTTACACCAAATCGAAAAACGACACAGACTTCGTAATAGCCCTGGGCGCCAGTATGGGAGCCTACCACGCTATCAACATTGCCCTTCGCTACCCGCAACATTTCAACCGCACAATCGGCTTAAGCGGCCCCTACGATTTGCACCAAATGGCTGGTCCACACCCCATTTTTCACTGGATTCACGACTATTACGATGAATACATTTTGGAGTGCGATCCGACTGCTTATATCAGAGAAATGCGAGATCAAGAACATCTGGAAAAGCTCAAAGGTGTAGACATCATCTACGCAATGGGAGTAACAGATCCACTTTTCGACGGCAACCAGATGTTCACTCACGAGCTCTGGGCAAAAGATATCTGGCACGCTTATCGTGTCTGGGACGGCTTTGCTCATGATTGGCCCTACTGGAAAGAAATGATCCTCCATTACATTGGCGGTCCTGATTCGAAATAAAGTTGGGATTAAGTCCTCGTGTTTTCCACACGTCGATCGGCGCTGTACACAGAACATTCACGAGCCAGTCACTACATTTTAGCTGTCAAGAGAATACGGTTCGACTGTAGTGGTAACTGTTTTAGATCCTTGCATTGCAAGGACGGAGGCCGTAGAAATGAGTAATGAATTCGAAGAGAATGAGCTTGTCAAAAAACCAGAACAGATGGATTCTGAAAAGGACAAAGTCGCACCGTTGAATCTCTTAGATTTGACTGCGAACGATATGGTAGGACATCACCACGGTTGGTATCCAAATCCATATCCTCAGCCGCCACACGGCAGCCCCTGGTCACACGCAGGCGGCACTCAAATTGAAGTGCACAACGGCAAGATTGTAGTTAAACGCAACTAGTTAGTCTAATTTGCGACGCGCACCAAAAGCTTTCCGAAGTTCTTTCCCTGGAGTAATCCGATAAAGGCTTCGGGAGCTTTTTGAATGCCATCAACTATATCTTCGCGGTATTTGACCCGACCTTCTTTGATCCAGCGAGTCATATCTCCATGGAAGGCGGGCGCTTGATCTGCGAAATCTGAAACGATGAAACCACGTAGTGTCAGCCGCTGACGCAGTATTTTGCCCATGAGCTCTGGAGTGCGATCTGGGCCAGAAGGCAATTCGGTAGCATTGTAATGGGCGATCAACCCACAAACAGGAATACGGGCAAAGTCATTAAGCAAGGGAAGAACTGCATTCCACACGGCACCGCCCACATTTTCAAAATAGACATCTATTCCATTAGGGCACACCTTAGCAAGATCTTCTGCAAAGGTAGGAGATTTATGGTCGATGGCAGCATCGAAACCAAACTCATCGATTAAAGCGCGACATTTATCTGCACCGCCAGCAATACCAACGGCACGACATTCTTTGATTTTTGCAATTTGTCCAACAGCAGATCCTACAGGACCGGTTGCCGCGGCAACACACACAGTTTCACCTGCTTTCGGTTGTCCAATTGTGAGCAGACCAGTGTAAGCGGTGAGACCGGGCATCCCAAGAACCCCGAGAGCAGTTGAAATATCTGTTCCATTGCTAGGTACTTTGCGTAAGCCCTCGCGAGCAATAGCGAACTGTTGCCAGCCAGAGTAAGACAGCACGATATCGCCCTTCTTAAACTCAGGGTTCTTGGACTCAAGAACTTCAGCCACGGTAGCGCCCTCCATCACTTCGCCGACTTCAACAGGTGGCGCATATGATTTTCCGGCACTCATCCTCCCTCGCATGTAAGGGTCTAACGAAAGGAATAATATACGCAGTAGCACATCACCATCATTGGGCTGAGCTATCTCAGTTTCATCCAGGCGAAAGTTGCTCGGATTCGGTTCACCCTTTGGTCTCGATGCTAGGACTACGCGTTGATTTTTCACTTTTCACCTCTTTTAGTACTTTTCTAGCCAGCCTGAAAAATGGAGTTTAGCATCACTTTTTCAAGCTCACTGTCTACAGTGCAAAGCTCAATTCCTTCTCCTTCTGGAAAGGTTTTGCAGAAGGAAGTAGATTCATTGTACTTGCTTATATTGCCAACATCATACTCTTGCATAGATTGAAGATCAGTCATTAAGCATGAAATTGTAACTGTTTTTCCGCTGGAATCCTAAACCAAAAGGTACTGCCCTCTCCAAGCTTTGATTGCACGCCGATGCTGCCTCCGTGCTGTTCAACGATTGCTTTGGATATTGCTAGTCCTAATCCTGAGCCGCCCCGCTCTGTTTCGTCTGCTTTTTCAACCTGCACAAAACGATCAAATATTTTTTGTCTCAGTTCATCGGGAATTCCTCTGCCATGATCACTTACACAAAACTCCAGTTGAGAATCTTTTGATGCGACTTTCACATTGATGGTTCCGCCGTCAGGTGAGTATTTGATTGCATTAGAAAGTAGGTTTATAAGCACCTGACAGAGTCGATCGCGATCTGCCAGCAATGTTGTTTCGCTCACCGACGATTCCAACTTAATCTGTTTTACTTCCGCCAACTGTGCAACAGCAGTCGTAGATGCCTCAATCAAATCTGCTATGTTAATTTCTGTCTTATCGAGTACAAATTTTCCGGCTTCCATTTTTTCAATATCTAGAAGGTCGTTAATTAGTCTAATCAGTCTAGATGCTTCCTCTTGTGCGAATTTCAGCCTTAGCTTTCCTTTCTCTGATAATTCGCCCCAAGTTCCGGTGCCAAACATTTCCAGGGCGACAGAAACAGACAAAAGTGGTGTCCGCAATTCGTGGCTGACAATCGAGATAAGCTGTTGTTTGAATGACTCCAACTCCATGAGACGATTAGCGGTTTCGAAAAGAATCTGGTCAAGATAAGCAATTTCATCGCCGCCTTTTATGGGTAGATCAAGTTCTTCGCGCTTAACCATTCGTGCAGTGTTTTCCATTACATGTTGCAAACGAGTCGTGAGACTGCGCATCAAAGTAATGGCGAGAAAAATAGAAAGCACGAGGTTCAACACAACTCCGGCAGCAAGAGTCAGTTTCAAATTTTCAATCATCTTTGAACGTTCGATTGATAGACTCTTTCCAATTGCATTTTCTCGCAACATTAGCCTATCTAGAGCTGACAATGCGTCAAGTCCTGGCTCGCCTATAACAAGGCACTCTTTGAAGCGCTTCTTCATTTGAGCCAGCATTTCTTGTCCGATTATTTCTCCTGTAGGTGTTTTTATCTGCATAGGCTCAGCTGCAGAACCTGGCTGGTTATCATTGCCCACACCCTTGATCATGGAACTCATCAAAAGGTTCCATCCGCCAGTTTCTATTAGTTTTTGAAACCCTCCGTTAGTTTCTGCTTTCGAGGACTCACGCTCGACAACATCTCTCATTTGCTTCAGAGAACGCTTGCAGTCCTCTATAATTTTCAATTCTTCAACATCGCTGATGGAACGTTTCGAGCGGTCTAACCCGTCGAGTGTCCCATTCCAACTCATGTCCAGTGCTTGCTTGAATCTGGAATCCCTTGTCAGCGAATACATCACAGTCACTTGCGTAGAATCGAGAAGCCCCTCGGCCATTCGAGTTATAGAATTAACGAGGTCTTGTGCGTTCTGCTCACGCTTTGTTTGCTCGCCAACTTGAATTAGCATATTCGCGATTACAGAGACGAATACTAATTGAAAAATCAGTGGGACCGCTATAATGACCAGTCCCTGTTGCAACACGCTGAACTTTTTCCATTTCCATGTTTTGCTCTGGCTTGACTCTTTCGATTCTGGCGACTTAAGCGAGGGAAGATTATGTCGAGCTGAATCTTGACCAGTTTTTGAGCTAAATTTGGCGGAATCTGGAATTCTCAGCCAGAATGTGCTGCCCTCACCTAACACAGAATCGACTCCGATGGTGCCACCATGTTGTTCAACAATTGAGCGAGAGATGGTAAGTCCGAGCCCTGTACCTTTCTTGGTTGTTGCGTCTTTACTGTCAACTTGCTTAAATGGCTCGAAAATTTGCTTGCGGAAGTCTTCGGGAATGCCCCGCCCCTGATCTCTTACACAGCACTCGAAAATACCATCGCCTTGTTTTGTTTCTATAGTCACCTTTCCTTGCGGTGGTGAAAATTTCATAGCGTTGGACAACAAGTTTACGATTACTTGAACAAGGCGATTACGATCTGCATAAACAGTTTGGACGTTGTTCTTAATTACTACGATTTCGATTCCATATTGTTCAGAAAGTTCTTTTACAGTGTCTATTGATGCAGCAATGATTTCATCGACAGGTATTAGTTCTGGGTCCATCTGAAGCTCTAAGCGATCAAGATAGAGCAACTCTTTTACCAGTCCCATGAGTCGCTTTACGCTATTGTATGTGCGCCCAACTTTATCCTTTACTTTTGGGGGCAGCTCTCCGTAGACACCTTCGCCAAGGGAGGAAAGAAATCCTCCAACTGATGTGAGAGGACTCTTTAGCTCATGACTTACCACGCCGATCATTTGATGTTTGAATTTTTCAAGCTCTTTAATTTCTGTGGCTGATTTGAAAAGGAATTGATCAAGTTCTGCTATTTCATCGCTACCTTCAAGGGGAGGGCTGGGCGTCGCACCTTTAGATAGACTTACGGTGTTATTCATAATTATCAAAAGACGGTTTCTAATGTTCAGGCAAAAGAAAACAGCAAGCACAACTGTGACTACAAGGCTAAAGAACATAGCTAGCCATAGCATCTGCTGGAGAAGGTTCATTGACGCCAGTGCTATTTTTGCCTGCTTTTTGGCTAATTGATCGAGCTGTCTTCTGAGAATACCCGTATCCAGCCCTGGCGGCGCGCCTACACCCGACCATTGCGCAGCCAAATGCAGGGGTGGAACCACAAGTGATGGTTCATTTTTGGGCAACGTTTTCAGATGCTTGTATAAGGCTGTTGCCTGTTCTTGATTAGATTTAGCGTGCGCTTTATAAAATTCAGACTGGCCTATGTTGTACGCTACAGTGCACCTCTGCGCTGTAAGTGAGCGGGCGGAGAACGTGATGTAACTGGTCAGGGCTTCCTTCAGAACAAGCTCACGTTCTACCAGGCGATTTGATTGCGTAAATCCGTAAAAAAGAAGCGTGATGAAAACTGTCCCAAAAACTAATGGTATGGCGACAAGAATAAGTCCCTTATGAACAATTCTAAGTTTGAACATTAACTATCCTGTTAGAAGAATTCACGGGTAAAGTGCCATTTATCAACTAATTTACTGGCAAAGATTTCCCAGGGCTAGTAGCCGGACATGAGTACACAAGATCTACACGAAATATACACAACTCTAGCTTTCTTAACTGATAAAATGCGCTAATAACTACATTTTTTTGCAGCATTCTGTTAAAATTATCTATTATGGCGCGCTGAAATGCTGCGATAAATCAGGTATTCGACGGACATCCACTTTCAGGCTGAGTCAATGCTATCGAATCACGCATGCCAAAAAAAGCAGTTTGTAAAACGCATTCAAAGCTTCAGATGTGCCTGCAAAAACATTTGTGGTTCTTCCCTTCCTTTGCGCTCCAAGCAAGGCTCTGTAATGGTTGAAGGCGCGGTCGGTCTGCTGCTAGTTATTAGCGGACTTATAGTCGCGGTGCTCTTCTTACTGAATTCTGGACTGGCTGTATACAATCAAGAAAAAATCGGCTTTGTTGCTAACTCAGCGGCTTCATATGCAGCCAATTTGACAAACACTTCTACCCGCCAGGCTGACGTCGATGCAGAAGTCAAAGATACAATGGCTAACTTGGGTTTAGACAGTTCAAACACTAGCACTACAATTTCAGATGTAACTCTAAATTCCTTGCCCGCAGTTTCCGTCACCATAACGGCCAATCTGCCCACATTGATGACCGCAAACTTCGGCAGCATTTTTCCTCAGCAAATACAAATTAATAACACTGCCGTTGCACTTAAGCCGGTAAATCCCATGCGTTATCTGGTTGTTGTCGACCCTCTTGGGGGTCAGGTAACTGTGCCTTTGATCAACACAACAGGCATCATACCCAATGACGGTTTGCCAGCCTGGCAAATTAGCCTGGCTGGTGTTAAAAACATTCGTTAGCAAAAGCCATTTGAATAACTCAATAATAAGCAGGTCTGAGACATTGATAGCTTCCCCCGTAAAGAATTCCAATAAAAGAAGAATTTGCCTCAAAAGCAGAAACATGCGAGGGTCTGGTCTCATAGTGGGCGTGGCGTGCTTATTTTTGATAATCAGCGGAACTGTACTGGCTGTGCTTCTTCTGATGAATACAGGAGTAGCTACGTACAACAAAGAGAAGCTAGGTTTTATCGCCAACCAGGCAGCCACATACGCCGCCACTTACTCAGCTTACTTACCGGACGCTGCTACGCGCCAGTCTAACGTAAGCTCTATGGTCACAAACTTGTTAACTAGTATGGGTTTGAATAGCAGCAATACAAACGTAACAGTTACTGACACTACAGTTGGTGCTCAAGCGGCCGTCTCTGTCACTGTCAGCGCCAATTTACCAACCATTATGTCGGCAAATTTTAGCTCCGTTCTGCCTCAGCAAATACAATCTTCTTTCACCGCTGTGGCGATTAAAGCTCCGTATGCAACACAATACGTTGTTGGCGTCGACCCATTGGGTGGGCAGGCTACAGGATTAATGATCAACCCTACCGGTGCGCTGCCAAATGATGGGCTGCCGGCTTACAGTATCAGCTTGCAAGGTCTTAAAAAGATTCGCTAGCGCAGTTCCAGGAATTCAATCTATGCTCCGACCATCCAAACGAACAAAAAGCAAACAGAGACGTAGTTCTTTCATGCGTCCGATGACAGGCTCGGGCATCGTAGAAGGAGTCGTCGGGTTAGTATTGATAATAGGTACAACTGTTCTAGCTTCGCTTCTCTTAATAAATACTGGTGTTGCTACCTACAACAAAGAGAAAATCGGTTTTGTAGCCGACCAAGCAGCAGCTTTCGCTACCAGCTGCACCAATATGTCTACGCGCCAGGCTGATGTTAGTTCTTTCGTTGACAATCTGTTAACTCAAATGGGACTAAACGCCAGCAACACTAATGTGACAGTAACTGATGTAGCTGTTGGGCAATGGGCCGCTGTTTCGGTTTCAGTGACTTCAAATCTCCCGACAATAATGTCATCGGGATTTAGCAACTTGTTGCCGCAGCAAATACAGGTATCCGACACTGCTGTCTCAATTAAATCCCCTTATGTCTCTCAATACATTGTCGGCGTTGATCCGTTTGGCGGCACTGTTACTTGCGCTTTGATTGATCCCACAGGAAACTTACCGCCAGACGGACTGGAAGCCTGGAGGATGAGCTTAACCGGTACCAAAAGGATTCGTTAATGGTGGCAAAACTATCTTGTCGATCCACGCGCTGCTAATCGCAAAGATCAGCAGCGCCATTCAGCTATAGTTTCAGCCAAATTGAGGGAAGTTGTTCGGAACACGCTGCAAGGTTGTTTGATTGCCATTGGGCAGAGCATCACCAGTAGCCCACAGCCCACTTTGATATTCAGGCGGATTCGCATCACCGGCTGCTCTCATGCCAGTTTGATCGGGACTGATGTATGCTTGTCCAAGAAATTCATGGACCAAAGCATTCCTCGCACTATCTTCTCTTACGTCTGCTTTTGAAGAGTCAAAATTTTCGATAGACATGTTTTACTCCGGGTAGGTAAATTTTGCATTTAGTTGCGCGTTTTGCATAATCACGAGTTTGCCTTATTCGAAGTTTAGATGTCCGGTACAGTCTGTGAAAATTCTGTGATAAAGATAGCTAGGCTTCTAATTTCTAAATGGGTTGGAACGTTTAGAAGGGAACGTCGTCTTCAGGTGAGAAGCGAAGGGAGTTTTTGTATGCTCTCATCTTCACTTATCTGCAAGAGTCATCCATGTTCAATAAACTCTATTGGTATTCTCGTGTCGTCTTTTCGCTCCTTTTGTGTGCAATGGTTCCAGTGACAGCCCTTGCATCTGTAACGCCCGCTCCTTTTCAGCCTTCAACGATTAAAGCTCCGGCAATCGAAACGGTTCAAAAATCTATTAAAAGCAACTATCCATTGTTCTTTGTTACAGATCGCAACGCAGAGTCTCACAATGGAACAATCCATTTTGGCGACAAGCGCTCTGAATCACTAACATTTGGAGAATACTTGCGTGACTCTCACTCAAGTGAGCTTAGCGATAACAAAATGACTCTATTTAAAAGCGAGCAAGAGTTCCTAGATGCTGTTAAAGCAACAGGAAGCAAAGATTTGGCAGTACTGGTACATGGATACAAAGAAAGCTTCAATGACTCTGTCGAGCGAGGCTTAGAAATGGTACCACATCTGAATGCACCGCTCATGGTATACGCGTGGCCGTCGAAAAATAACTATTGTTATTACATGGATGATGAATGCGTCGCTGAATGGAGCGCACCGCACTTAGCCAGAGTTCTCGGTGATTTAGGTGATACCATCGGCTTGCATAATATTACGCTCGTTGGGCATAGCCTGGGTGCGCGTCTGGTGCAATGGTCATTGAAAAATCTCTACCTAGAGCGTCGTCCAAGCGATCACTTCGCTGCTCTTTTACTATTCTCGCCCGACATCGACAGGGACACGCTTTTGCAAGATGCACCATTCTTAAAGCAAATATCGAACAAATGCCGCGTATACCTTGACCATCACGATACTCGCATCTGGTTATCTAAAATGCTTCACGGCAATCCGCGTGTCTGCGCAAGCGACAAAAACGATCCTCAAATGAAGCTGTCGAAAATATTCAATTATGATGTCAGTCTGCATGGACACAACTCAATTCCAGCAGAACTGGTTGCAGATGCAATGAGCAAAATGGTCCTGAGCGAGAAGGGTAACTAAGCGCTGTTTTGAGTGCTATTCTTATCGGCACCCTTAGCACAGGTGCAATCATGGCAAAAGATCAGAAAGGCGAAGAACTACCGGCAATCAGCCTAAGTAGCGGGTGGGACCACCTTTTTGTTCCGCCGACGCCAAGGAGTCAACGGATTGCCGAGGGAAAAGCGCTACGCAAGAAATATCCTCGTGAAGATCACGCTAAATGGCAGGCTGCAAAGCATCGTCCTGATCCGGTAGATCTTCTTGATTCTCAATCTGCCGCAAGGCTCCCGCACCTCGTGCCGTTACGTTACGGCAGAATGATGCAATCGCCAATAGCCTTTTTTAGAGGCTCAGCTATCCTCATGGCAAGCGATTTATCTACTTTGCCAAAAACAGATTTAATGGTTCAACTATGCGGTGACTGCCATCTTTCCAATTTTGGGATTTTTGCCACACCAGAAAGAAATGTCATTTTCGATTTGAACGATTTCGATGAAACACTGCCAGGACCTTTTGAATGGGATTTAAAACGATTGGTTGCCAGTTTTGCGATCGCAGCCGATTGCGGCGGGTTTAAAACTTCGGTAGCTGAGCGCACGGTTTCATCACTGATCAGAGTCTACCGGCAAAAGATGGAAGAATTCACCGAAATGAGTTCGCTCGATATCTGGTATCACCGTGTTGACTGGGAACACCTGGTACAGAAAATCAAAAAGCCAATTCGCAAAGGTACAGCCATATCGAATTTGGATAAATTAAAAGAGAAAAGGGGACATGCCGCAGCACTAAGCAAGCTAACTGAAGTCGTAGACGGCATGCGCAGAATTAAAGATCAGCCACCGTTGGTTTACCACTCAGCGGAAGTCACCCAAGAATCAACGAAAATGATTTTCAAGCTCTACGCTGATAGCCTCTGGCCATCGCGACAACGTCTTCTTCAGCGCTATCATATTATCGACGTCGCAATGAAAGTAGTCGGAGTCGGAAGTGTGGGCACTGCAGCTGGCATTGCACTCCTTCAGGGCGATGGTGGTGACGACGATTACATCATGCTGCAAATTAAGCAGGCACTACCCTCGGTGCTAGAGCCATACGTTGGTAAAAGCTATTTCCAGCACCCGGGAGCACGCGTAGTAAATGGACAGCGCATGCTGCAATCTGCTTCAGACATGTTCTTAGGCTGGACAACTGGTCCCAAAAGAGACTTCTACATTCGCCAGCTCATGGATGCAAAAGCCTCGGTACCAGTTGACGAACTCGACGCAGTTTCATTAGAACAATATGCTGAAGTTTGCGGTCATGTGCTTGCGCGCGCTCACGCAAGAACTGGAAATGCCTCGCAAATAAATGGCTACATTGGTCGCGGAGATACTTTTGATGAGGCAATGACAAAATTTGCACTGGCTTACAAAAAGCAAAACGAAGCTGATTATAATGCGCTTCTTAAAGCATTCAAAAGCGGCAAAATTCAGGCGATAAGAGAATCGTAGGTCTGAAAGATTGGCCGATTAGTGCAAAACAAACGGGATAGTCATTGCTCAAAAGCTTAGAGTTGGCGCCAGGGTTCGTTGTCGTTTTTCCTAAATCCATCAGGCTGATAGCCGCAATTGGCAAACTCAAGTTTGAAAGCATCAGGGTTATCAGCCGCCTCAATCATTGTTTTAGCAACAACTCCAATAGCTGCTTCCCATGTTTCTGCCATCGGCACTGTCCACTCACCTTCTTTACCGAGGTGCTCTGCCAACACCGCCATGAGGTTCTCACCGACGGCACTGTAGTGAGCATTCTCAGTTTTGTACCTCAAATGGCGCACTCCCATAGCATGTAGATATGGCAGGAGGCGATCAGGATGTTCCACACCAGCAACGATTGCACCTAAAGAAGCCATCAGCTTCTTATGTTGTTCTTCTGGAGGTGTATGAAAGAGAGGCTTAACCGATGGATATTTCTCAAATAGTCTCCTATAGAAAGCCAGTCCCAATGCTTTTGTGCCTCCATTTTCTACCTTTGCACGTTCGAATGTTTGTCTAAGTAGTGCTACATCCAGTGTCATCATAATCTCCTTCGTTATTTTGTGAGTAATAAACCAAGTCACAAACAGATGCCCGTGAATCGTCCACGTGGTGCATGTTGTCGCAAACACCACTGTCCTTCTAAAGTCAATCAATCGCAGCGCAAACGCACATTGACACCGCGCCCGTCAAAAACCATTCCGGGTCACGGAAAATGTCGGGTCTAGATTTATGTTCAGTCAGGGTCGAAACAGGAAGTGCTTTCGACTAATTTTTACTCCATTTGTCTTTCGGATCATAAGATCCGTCGCTTTTCCAACAAACGGACCTTTATATCCATAATACAATCTTGGAAATTCGGTTCATCATCCGAAAGGCTGATTGCGTGGTATTGTGTACATTAAGGTGTTTTTGTTTTTAAGAGGAGCGCGGAAGAATGATTTCTCAAACTGCTGAGTATGCTCTTCGCGCGATGGTCTATTTAGCCATGCAAAAATCTTCCGTCACAGGACAAGATATTGCTGCAACAACAAAAGTACCTCCTGGCTATCTGAGTAAGCTAATGCAGCAGCTAGTAAAAGCCAAGTTGGTAAACTCACAGCGAGGAATCGGCGGCGGCTTTGTTATTTCTCGAACACCAGATCAAATCACTATCTTAGATGTAGTCAATGCGGTGGATCCAATTGAACTCATCAAAACATGTCCTCTCGGTATCACTTCGCATGGTCTTAACCTCTGCCCATTGCATAAGCGCTTATCAGAGGCCACAGGTCATGTCGAAGCAGCATTTGCTCAGTCTCGTTTAAGCGAGCTTATCGAAGAATCGCAAAGTCCACTTTGCAAAAGCGTGCCTCTGCTGCCGAGTTCGTCCTGAGCAAATTCACATAGCGCTTTGACTTAATTGATCGAACTTATCAGTGAGCAAAAGGCATTTCACACATGCCTTTTGCTAGCTCATCATATCCAAGACTTGCTAAAGTTTTGCCCTTTAGCTTCTCAATCTCTTTCGCGCACGGCTTCCAGTTAGTCGACAGCCAGCCCTCAGTTATGTACTGCGCCTGTGTCACTCCATTTGAATCATAGCCAATGTGCGCCACCTGTCCCCAGAGTATGTCGGGTCGGCTCTGCCTGCTTAGACGAACAATTGTTTCCTTATAGAAAGTGGCACTTTGATTTCCATTTGCAGACCTAATTCTTGCTTGCAAAATAATGTCCTGCTCAAGCACATCTGGTCTGATTACTCTAAGTTTGTTCACCAATGTTGTTGTTTCAAGCTTATCTCCATTCACATTGACGTAATTGGAGTCGCGCAAATCTAAAACAGGTACAGCTCGCAAAACTCGCTTAGTATCAAGGGCGCCTTTTCTTTCCCATTCCTTCAATTCATCTGGGCTTATGCGGCTGCCCTCAATTGTTGTGGATATAAGCGGAAAGTACATATTTGTAGGCAATAAAGTAATCTGATTACCTTTTGGAATAAAACTCAAAATCATGAGTCCAGTAGATTGATTTTTGATGCGGTCATCAGGTTTCAAATGATATTGGCTTCGCACTTTCAAATGCCCACCCCACTGCCCTGTCCAGTCGGGAGGAAAAGAAACAATGCGCCCCTTAATCATATGGTCATCCTGACCAGGTGCCAAAATAGGATCCATAGCTTTCAATTTACTGAGATTCAAACCAGCCGGAACTGTTCGCGCATTGAGTTCTTCCATTCTTCCGGTATTTGCGATTGATCCCTGACTCATTCCAGCCATAGATTTGAGCAAAACGTCTACGCGTTTAGAAGCATCGCCAGTCCTGCTTTCGCCAAAAACCATTGTCTCGATGCGAGCTAACCTTTGCTCTATGGAGTCATTAGCATGAACAGCGGAGAAAAAATGCTTTTCAATTTTTCCCAATTTAGAATCAATAGAAGCCTCAGCACCTGGCCCGGCAACAGGTGCGCCATAAGCTAAATTGCTAGCAGCGGGAATGGTGCAGATCAACGCATGCACCGAAACAAGAGCCATAGAGCAAGACCGGGAGCGCCACTTCTTAAATAGCAGCGACGAGATCAAAGTCATAAACGATTCTCCGCTGATGCAAGCGTTCTGCCCGCCTATCATTATGCCCAATTGCCAATGTGCGCACATACATTGTCCGAGTGAAACTAAGAAGCACTTTTCAAATTTCTTTCAGAAGTGATAGCTAATCTGAATGAGTTAAATTCAGTACTTATTCAGGTTCTTGAACCTAAAGTATCAATCTTGAGTCAAGTCGCCTTGCCCCAAGGATAAAACCGATAGTTCAAGCCAAATTGCAAGATTGTGCAAAGCGCACGTCCAATACCTGCGCATTTGCACAGTTATATTAACTTGGATTAAGGATATCTTAAAAGCACGGGTTGATTGATGGCGTTGGACTTTTAAGAGCGAATTGGCGAGCCAATTCAATTGCAAAATTCCACAAATAGAGGACGGGAACTCATGGAGCACCAAATTACTAACAGAAAAGCCGAAGCACAGACCCAAAATGATAAGCCGGTAGATCTTATCACTCAGGCTGCGCCAGAGCTTTTGACCAGACCGCAGGCAGCGCCGGAAAGACCACAATTAGGAGCAAATGCTAGCGAAAAACAATTTCCGAAACTAACAATTGCTTCGTCTGACGGCAACGCAGTTGAAAAAGAACACAAAGTGACAGGCAAAGATAACCTCTGGAAAATTTCCGAGGCACATCTGAAGAATCAACATGAAGGGCACAGCCCCCAGCAAATTCAAAAGATGATTGACCAGATAGTCGCTTTGAACAAAGACAAATTTCCGAGCCTAGAAAAAAACCCGCATAAAATCAATGAAACCATGACACTTGCATTGCCTCAAAAGGAAGGTGAAAAGCCAAAAGAAGGAGCTAAGAAAACAGACGATGTACCCGGCGGCATCAAAAAAATTGACACAGGTGCACAAATTCCAAATCTAGAAATAATTGACCCTAGTAAGAAAGGTGCCAAGACTCAGGTTGAAACCGATAAGTCAAAGCAACCTGGGAAAGAAAGTGAAACTGGTAAAGCACCAATAGCCAAGCCGGAAAAGCCAGAAAGCACCCAGCCAAAAGAACAGGAGCATGGTCGCAAAGCTAACAAAGAGCATCGCGACAAAGCAGAGCCACATGCTGACGGAAAAGAGAAACCTGCAAAGGATCACCACAAGCACAAACGGCACGCCGGTGATGACCTGAAACAAGTGGGCGATAAAGTTCAAACTGTTGCTTCCTGGTACCACGAAGGCAGCAAAACAGCCAACGGCGAAAGATATCGTCCAGACGGCTTAACAGCAGCATCGAAAACTCTTCCTTTCGGTTCTATGGTTGAAGTACATAACCTGGACAACGGCAAAAGTGTTGTCGTACGCATTAATGACCGCGGACCATTCGTTAAAGGCAGAGGATTGGATGTATCGAGAGGCGCAGCACGTCACCTCGACATGATTGACTCAGGCACTGCCAGAATTGAATATAAGGTATTAGGTAGAAACACATAGGTAACACTCACAACTCAGCAGGGGCGGCAGATTCCGCCTTTGCTGAGTTTCAGCATTAAAGTCCTAGCTGGCTAAACTTGATTGGTGGCTGGGGGTTTAACTCATGAGCCTGTAATTTCAAGGCAAAACAGGCAACATCGCGCCAGGCGCCGCCCTTAAACGCCACACTGTTAAATACTCCAACAAGATTAAATCCGAGCGTCTTGTGCAGCGCTATTGCTGCTTCGTTGGGTAAGCCAATTGATGCGTAAGCGTTGTAATAGCCTAGAGTACGCAGCCCGTCGAATAGATGCTTATACAATTTCTTGCCTATGCCTTGTCCGCGGATTTTTTCATGCAAGAAAACATGAACATCAACGTCCCAGTTGAATGCGGCTTTGTTTTTGTGCTGCTCGGCGTATGTATATCCAAGCACAACACCATCATGCTCATAAACCAACCACGGGTAGGCTTTTAGGGTTTCAGCCACCCTCTTTTCCATTTCTTCCAGTGTGGGGGCTTTCTGCTCTAACGCCACAGCAGTCAAAGCTTGACAGAATGGCGAATAAATCGACAGAATCGCTTTACTGTCAGCCACGGTAGCAACGCGAATTAAGCCCATTTTGTCTAATTTCCCCCAGAAGACCTGTCTCAGAAAGCCGACAGCTAAATGTGCCAACTGAACTTTTCATACCCATTTATGCTCAACTTAGCGTCACCTTTAGTCCCCAAATTAGACGATAGCTAATACCGCCCGGTCAAATTGCGCCAGACACCGTATATGGTGGCACTACTTCATACTAGATTTCATGAGCCTGTTAATTTTTTTGACAGCGGTATATAATACGGCCCGCTGCATTCGGACTATTCTATTGAAATCTTCCTGCCCAATGACATACTCAGTAAGCATGCAAAGCAAACACAGACGATTGAGAATGCAACCGGCTCAGGCTGGGCTGCAAAGATTTCTATGAAAAAATGGTGTATTGCATCAGCAATTGTGGCGCTGGTTCTAAGCCTGCCGATTTCAAACCTTTTCATCAAAAGAGAATATTTGGCTTCGAATGACGACCCCGAATTCAAAGCCGTTTCAGACATTCTTGTGAAAAAGTGTGCTGACTGTCATACCAATGACGTAGCACATTATCCTGTGTATTTCAGTTTTCCAATCAGTGAAGCTATTATTCACAACAACATCAAGCGGGGACAAGCTTCATTCATCTTGGGCAAAAACAAATTGTCCGGCAAAGAGAAATTTTCATCGTCTGACGTATTACGTCTTTCGCAAGCAATGGCAAAAAACAATATGCCACCAGTTCAGTACATATTGTTGCACTGGGACTCAGCGCTCAGCAGCAGCGAGCAAATGACGCTAGTATCATGGATTCAAAAACGGCAAAAGGAATTCGACATCAGACCAATTCCAGCAGCAAATTTTTTCAGACCTGATTCTAAAAAAGCAGAACTGGGCGAAAAGTTATTCAATGAGAAATTGTTATCGAGCGACAATACGACTTCATGCGCAACATGCCATGCTCTCGACAATGGTGGCACAGACCATTTGAAAGTTGCAAATCGATTCAACGATCCTCGCGGCAACCTGAATACACCGACTGTGTTTAACGCTGCCTACAACATCACTCAATTTTGGGATGGACGCGTAAAGTCACTCAAAGCGCAGGCAGAAGCGGCAATTACAGATCCCCGTGAAATGAACTCAAATTTTGGACATGCAATCGAAAATCTGCAAAAGGATAAGCAGTATGTAGATAGCTTCAAGGCCTCTTATTCAGACGGCATCACATCAGACAACATCTGCGATGCCATCGCTGAGTTTGAGCTTACATTGCTAACTCCGGGCAGCCGATTTGACAAATATCTGGCAGGAGATCAATCAGCAATTAGCCAGGACGAAAAAGACGGTTTTGAGATATTCAAAAAGAGCGAATGCTATACCTGCCACACAGGACCAGCTTTTGGAGGATTATCATATCGCCGACTGGGCGCAGAAAAAGACTATTACGAGTCAAAGCACAATCTTACAGAAGCAGACAACGGACGATACAACGTCACACACAATGCTGCAGATATGCATCGTTTCAAAATACCGATGCTGCGAAATGTCGAACTCACAGCACCTTACTTCCACGACGGCTCAGCTGCGACACTAGAAGACGCAGTAAAGATTATGTCCGAGTATCAAATACAAAAACCACTTTCCGAAAGCGAACAGAAAAAAGTTGTAGCCTTCCTGAAATCATTGTCTGGCACATACAAAGGCAAACAACTTGAGCTTCGAACAAAGCAAGATAAACAGTAGAAGACGCAAATCCTGCAAATTCTGAACTAAATCAGACAAAGAAAACTGATAGCAACAATATCGCTATTGGCAACGCCAGCAGTTAGCGCGCTACGCCCCCAGGCGGAGACATTCAGGTGGCCAATGCACAAAGACCAGGCAGCTTTTGGCCTCGGGAAATGACAATGCGCAACTTCGCCCAAAGAAGTATGTCCATCACGGAATACCAGAGACAAAAACAGTGATCTGGCGGCGGCACTCAAGACAAGCTCCGATTTACAGATAATGCATTCTCGATATGTCTCATTCTTTTGGTTGATTTCAACAGGAAAATCTTGCTGCAGAAAAAGCACAAATACAGCGATGTTTTTCAGCCCTTCGGTTGAAGAGATCTCTATGCATTAACGAAATAATTCTGTGGACTAAAGAAGGCAAAACCTTGTTGTCAACCGGAGTCCCCAGCCAGGCATACGAAATGCAATCACATCTTACTAAGATTTTTCTTGCGTCCACGCTTGTCCTTTCAACTTTTACTACAACGCTAACAATGCCAAGCTATGCAGCCGACGGAGATGCCCCGGCACTTAGAGGCTCAATCTCGATGGATGACCTCAGCATGCAAGTGGTGCGCAAAGAGGTCGAGTTAGCTGCATTCAATGCCGAGTTTCGCAACCACTACATGCAGCCTAACAAGTGGAGAAAGCGTCGCATCAAGTTTTACGAAATGACAGCAGGCGGTATAGCAAACGCTGGCGACATCACACTTATCAGCCAGTTCTGGCATTACTACCGCAACGTCGGCGCAGGTCTCAAACACAAAGGCAGCCTTGAATCTGGTGCCATTACCGTAATGGTGGCATATTTGACCCTGGGTGGCTTGTATGCAGCTGAAGGGGTGAACGATCTTTTCCACGACTACAAAGCAATGAAGCATGGCTGGGATGCCAAATCAGTCCTAAAAAGAGCTGAAACTCTAAAAGGCGAAATCGACGCAGCAATTGCCGCTAGAAAATCGACAATAGACAGCGACACTTCTCTAAGCTCATCCGAAAGACAAGTGTTAGACATGGAAAGCAAAGTCTTGTCCGAAAGCCGAGACTTGGGACTGCTTGAATTCAACAAAACTGTATGTCGATGCACGAAAAAAGCGTATTGCTCGTGACGTCACCACGGTTGGTACCATCGCAGTTTGTGCAACTGGTGCATTCCCCGGCGCTATGTCAGTCGTACGTGGTATTGAGCACGTCAGCTTGAAAGAAATCGGCGGAGGCGGCATCGGCTTCCTCATTTCTGGTGCCACTCTTGCTGGTGCCCCTTTACTAATTCACGGCGGAGCGGCCCTTGGCGGTGCCTGGACTCAAGATCGCTTGAGCAAAACTCTGGGACAAGTTCAATGCAAGCTAGCTAAAACACTTCAGGACGACGCCCAAGCCCTTGCCGGCATGAGAACAGACTTGTCAGCATCACCACAAATTACAAAACGACTGGTTGCGTACAAAGACTTAGCTTCGCTAGCTGCAGAGCGTCAGGCATTTTTGGAAGAAGAACATCGCAAAAACAAGCGTGATACGATTGAAGACTTCGTGACTTATGCAATTGAAGGTGGACCGCAAATTGCCTGGGGTACCTTAGTAACGAGAGCTGGTTATAGATGGAATCGCAATCCGGCGAGGGCATTCAAACTAATTGCTGAAGGTGCCACTGTAAACGAAGTTGCCTGGAGTTCCTGGTTGCTAAATAAAACGCAAGGCTCTTTTAGAGACGAGCTGTACAACATGAAGCACCGCTTCGACCCCACCACGGGTCCATTCGGAGCTACAAACAAGTCGTTGGCAGACTTGAAAGTTCACACTTCAACCGCTTCAGTCAGCACACCACAATAGTCATTAGTGCTGCACAATCTCAACTTTCTGAATTAAGTCACCACGTGCAATACGTTTGACTGCGTTCAGTGCCCCATGTACTTGGGCGAAGACGGTGTAAGAACCGTCTAGATGAGGCTGAGGCGCATGAGTGACAAAAAACTGGCTTCCACCTGTATCCTTGCCCGAAAGAGCCATGCCCAGGGTGCCGGTAGTATATTGCCTCAAGTTGATTTCACAACGAATTTGATATCCGGGTCCACCGTTCATATCATTTCGCGGGTCTCCGCCCTGAATCACAAAATTGGGCACTACACGCATAAATGTGAGTCCGTTGAAAAATCCTTCCTTCGCCAGCTGTATAAAATTATCAACTGTCATAGGAGCATCGTGCGCCAATAGCTCGACTTCAATTTTGCCCTTCTTTGTATAAATTATGGCTTCTGGATTTCCGCCTAGAGCCAAAGTGGCAACGCGCTGATAATAAGCATCGTCATGATTGGTATTAACAATACCAATATCTAAGTCGGATACATTTTCACCTGCCTCGCGCAGCACTTCAACGGCTCGCTTTCTTACTATGTAATCAGGGTCTCGATCTTTACCTAGAAGGATATCTCTGCTTATCGGATGTTTTAGTTTTGCAGTAGCTTCGACAATCGCTATGCGAGCGTCATTCATTTTATCGGCAAGCCCGCGAGAATAGGCTTGCTTCAATGCAGCCAAAACAAGATCACTGGCATTTCCGCTATCAGCAAGTAAGCTTACTGCGGTCGCTCTTACAATAACGTCATCAGCTTTCAATTGTTCTAATAGGATGCTCTCCAAATTCTCAACTTTCAATGCAGCCAGAGCATTGAGAATATCGCTCAGAGCCCGAGGGTCTGGTTTTGAAGCAAGCAGCTCAAGAAGTGTTTTCTTGCTGCGCGCGCAATTCAATTCACCTAGCCCTTGCGCATAGGCAGATATACTTTGCCATCGGTTATTGTCTAAAGTTATGTCTGCCGGCACATCAAAAAATGCCGCCTCACCAAACTTAGCCACCGCAATTTCCACTTCTGGATTTGCGCCCAAATGCTTGTCAGCGACGCGGAACTCTTGCAAGAATGGCAACGCTTGCTTGTCTTTTATGTTGCCCAGCGCTGTAGCAAGTAAAAGCAAACTTGTTTGTCGCTCTGGTATTCCGAATTTCTCGCGATCTGCATTTTTGTATTCAGCAAGCATTGTTTTTCCGATCGCCAGCAAGGGCTCAACTGCTTTGCTTTCACCTATGTTGCCCAGGGCTACAATGGCACTATTAACAACAGTTGCATCATCATCTTTCAAAAGTTGGATAAGATTTTGAACAGCGCTTTTTTCTTTAGCCACACCCAATGCGCGGGCGGCGTTACAGCGAACAATTGCTTTGTTATCATCGAGCAACATCATCAAGCCCGGTGCCGCGGCTCCTATTCCATCTTTCATGCGAGCAAGTACATTAGCCGATTGCCAGCAAACATCTGCGACAGGTGACTTCAAAGCATCAATTATTGATGGAATTGTGGAAGGCTGCTTCATTCTCAAAAGCGCAGTAAGAGCAATTAAATTGAGACGAGTAGATTCATCGAGCTTTGCGTCCTGCGCCTTAGGATAAACCTGCAAAGATTCGACAACAGATTTTGCCATCTGGTCCAAAGTCTTTTTATCAAGCGCAGCAGCAGAGCTTTTGTTTGCGGCAATCTTACCCAGTGCCTCGACTAATCTTGATTTGAGTTCTCCGCTAGTCGAATGATTTTCAATATGACCTAAGATGAACGAAACAGCAGTTTCACTTTCAATTTCACCCAATGAAAATGCCGCCAGCTCTTTCAATGCAGGTGGATCATTTGAATCAATAATATTCTCCAATGGTGCAACTGAAGCCGCTTTACCGATGCGACCCAGCGCCAAAATTGCGCGACCTTTCAAATCTGGATCCTGAGACTTCAGCAGGTCCAAAACTTCGGCATCTACATGCCTCTCATCCTCATATCTGATGATTTTGGCATACGTAGAAATTCGATCTGTTTTCCTTGATGTTGTTTTGAGTAAATCAGCAGATGCACTAGAACTATCTTCAGCAAAACAAGGACCCACATTCATGACGCAAAGGGAGAACAACAGTAACGCATTAGTTCTACTCGCCATTTCACAAGCTCCAATTTCACAAACAAGACTTCTTCAAAAATAGGCAGTCCAATAGTATCTCATCAAAAAATGCTAAGTCCGAGAATTGCAGGGGCGACGCCATGGCGTCGCCCCTACCAATCAGCATCCGGCGCAGGAGGAGTTCTCAGCATCCTCGGCGTCGCCCGGCAAAATGAACAAAACATGATGAGAGTAACAAAAAGCCTGCAAAGAGGCACCTGTTGCGCCTTATTGTAGAAGTGCCAATTCTAGTAAAGATAAGTCACTTGAACTTGAACGATTGCCAAGACTTGGAGTAATCTTTCCGATACTCCAGTTCCAGAGGAATAAAAATGCGTAAACTCAGCGCCGCGCTGGTGATAATGTTTCTGGCAAATCCGGCACCGGCTTTTTGCAAACATAAAGATAAGGACAACAGTAGCAAAAGCGAAGACAAGAAGCATGCGCTAGTTGACCAAATTATTGATGCTGTTCAGGCAGAAAAATTGACTGACGAAGAGCGCGCTGAGCTGGAGAAGAAGCAAGATGCACGCGTAGATAAATTCGTCGATTCGATCTCAGACAAATTGAAAATGAGCGATGAAGAGAAAGCGAAAATAAAAGCCAAGCTCAACGCCAAAAAAGACTCTCACAAACAGCTGCCGCCAGAAGTTAAAGCCGCACTGGAAAAGCGTTTTGACTTCAAGAACTTCAGCAAGAACATGACCTACCAGGTGCTTACAGACCATTTCGACGACAAAGATCTCAAATCGCTTCTAAAATTCTTGAAGTCGCCCATCGGCAAGAAGCTGATGAAACAAACCCCAGACATGTTGGGCGAAGCAACAGAAATGACACTGGAAAAATATGTGCCGATAGTTATCGACATGATCAAAGAACTCAAAATTCCAAAAGGTCTTTCACCAAAAGATGGACCCAGCCCAGAAAAGAAGCGCGAAATGATGGAAAAGCTCAGACAACTGTTTGAGCAAAACCAGAAAGCGCCGATACAAGGCCCTGCGAAAGACGAAACATAAGACGAGTTTGACTGCCTGAAGTCAAATTTTACTCAGCTTGATTGACCATGAATGCTGCAAAATCAGCAAAGTAGAAATCAAGCGCGGCTCTAAATGGGGCAAACTCTGTCACGCGGTCTAATGCGTTTTGCATGTTGAAAAGCCAGGCATTTTTCTCTTTCAAACCGATTTTGAAAGGCATATGTCTCATTCTCATGCGCGGATGCCCGCGTTCTTCAGTGTATGTGCCGCGCCCACCGAATCGTTGAATCAAAAATAGCGCCAAATGCTCTTTGGGCTTTGTCAAATCTTCGGGATAAAGAGGACGCAAAACAGGGTCTTTCTCCACACCTGCGTAGAACTCATCGACAAGGCGAAAGAAAGGTTCTTCGCTGCCGAGTGCTTTGTATATTCCTGCTACTTGATCTTCCATAGGCAGACAATATTATCACGGCGTTTGCCGAGATAGATGCAAATTGGAGAACGCCAGATGTTAAGCGAGCACCGCAGCTTAAGTTTCGGGCGACGGATGGCGTCGCCCCTACCAATGCTGAGCAGACAGCATCGAATCCTCAACATTAGACGACAGCATCGGATCCTCAACATTAGACGACAGCAGCTGGAAGGCGGCGCCCCCAGGGTAAACGGCATTTTTAGGGATCTAATGTGGAGTTCTGTGAGGGGTTGCGTAGCTGTGACAACTCAATATTATTTGCTGTCTTTGGCTGGGGGGAGGACTTGGAGTTGGACTGTTCGTGATTGGAAGTTGCGGATTGAGACAGCCATTGGATAGGTGCCGGCTTGCATGCCGCGGGGAATGAAAACTTTCAAATTGTTTGAGTTTGATTCAGCAACAGGAAGTTTATACATGCCTACTTGAACGGTGTTTTCATCAGGACGTAAGCTAAAACCAGCACCAGATATATTGAGCCAGGCACCACTCATGGTGCTAGCAGTGGCAGGCATGTACAAATCAGGTTTCCCGATTGTTCTAATTTCCCATGAATAAACTGCGCCTGGTCTACCAGCACCTTCTATGAAGATGCGGTTGCGTCCTCTTTTGAGCTGGCCGCTCATGTCTAGATATATTCTTGCCGAAGCAAGAAACGAATCTTCGTTTACCAACAAACGACCAACCGGCTGCGACAATGGCTGCAAATCTTGATCTTGTTGATCTGGCAGCAAAAACATTCTAACCCAGGCAAAGCCAGGTTCTGTAACCGACCCATTTGTGCAAACAAGAGACAGCGGCGCGCGCCAGTACTCTGCGGGTATCTCAATGTTGTCGTTGAATTTTTCAATCGTGCTGTTTCGTATTACATAAGGTCCGCCGCTGGCTGCGATTACTCGCGGCAAACGCAAATCCTCATCGGCGTGTGCAGGCGCAGCAAAACAAAGCGAAGCTAGAACAAGCGCGTAATTAAGGCAATTCCGCAGACTGCTTTTTAGAAAGAACATTGAGTCAACTAAAATTTAGTACCCACCAAACAACTGTTGGCCACCATTGAATCCCATTCCGCCCATGCCGTAAGTAGGGCCGCCTTGTGGGTGCGACCAGGTCGCAGGGCCCATTTCAGATTGCATTTCGTTGAAATAATTGATTTGCATCTGCTGCCTGAATTTATCATCTGCCCGTGCATTGTTTGAGGCTTCACGCATTGCGCCTACATCGCCACCCAAATTAGTCATAACCTGTTGCTGTGTTTGCTCAAGGTTGGCAATACGCTGTCTCAGTGAATTAATCGTTTGTTGGTCGCGCAAGCGAGTGGCAGAATCTGCCTTCAACCAACGTTGTAATATTCCGATTTCCTTGTCGTTGGCGCTGCTGCCTTTCAATTTCTCAAGCTCAGCAACTCTCTTTTCGGCATACAACCTGTAAGCCTGGTTTCTTTGATCGTCAAATTGCGCTTCTTGCTCAGCGTTGCGCTCTTCGCCTTCCATTTGTCGCACCTGGGAGTTATTGAGGCGCAGCAATTCATCGTCATCTTGGAAAGCTGATTGATCGGCGCCTTGTTCAGCAGTTTGAGCAAAACACTTGGAGCACGCAAGAAAACTACTAAAAGTCAAAGTCAGACCTAACCCCAGAATAATCGACTTTTTGAAACGCATTATCATTACTCTCCTTGCCTGCACCCGACTATCTTTTCATGCCTCGCAATATTATATATTAAGCGCAATTGGCACCACTCAACAACCTTCGTAATATATGAGTTTGTGCTGAGGTGCTATACAATAGCAGCTCACACAAGAATCCTGAATCCCGTACAGGTGGACTTTGATGTCAGCAAGAAAAGCATTTTATAAATCACTGGTCGTTGGTCTGCTCTCACTAGCTAGCATGACCCCAGCGCTCGCCGCAGCTGCCGACGACAGCAAAAGCGCACTGCCTTTGACTCTTGAGCAAATGACTGCCAAACGTAAGGCAGTTCGCGAAGAACTCATGCTGCCGTCCCTTGCAGGCATCAAAACAATTGCCTATAGAGTAGTTGGCTACAAAAATTTTGAACCACTCGACAAAATCATGGCTAGCAAGCTAGCAAAACTTGATCTGCCTTTAACTCCCCTGGTTAAAGCTTCAAGCAACACAAAGGCTGACGCCATTGTCCAAATCTCATTCTTCAAAGTTGGCATAAATAACATTGCAGAAATCAAAGTCACCCAGTGGGTTTCTCTGCTACGTAATCCCAAAATTCTAGTACGCGCAGTGACCTGGAGCGACAAAACCTACTTCATGGGCAACAAACCTGAAGATGCGATAGACCAACTCAGCACCGAGTTCGTTGTTGATTTCCTCAAAGCAAATCAAAAGTCTTTCGATTCTGAAAAAGGTGCAAAAGCAAAAGAAGCTGCCGGAAAAGAGAAAAAATAAAGCAGATCATTTTCTCTCGAACCTGGCACTTTTACCTAAATATTTAGTGACAGCATCTGAGTCTAACCAGCGCAGGGCAGACGCGTCTACTTTCAGCGTGGCATCAAGAAACTTTGTTGTCAGCTCGTCAATCATTTCGTGAAATTTTTCATCGCCTGGTTTTGCAGCGCGAAATGAACGACCACCGAATGTAGCATGGTCAGCGCCAATGAAATTAACCAGATATTGATGCACAGATTTGATGCCGTCAAATGGAATTCGCCTGTCTTCTGCTTTGGTTCCGCCTATGGGGCTATTATCTTCAGTGCCTGTTAGTAGCATGCCGGGCACCTGAATATTGGCATAGCTTTGAGGGTCGCCACCGATAACGGGTGGGCACAAATAAATTGCAGCCTTTACTCGTTTGTCGGCAGTCGTTATTTTCTTTGCGGCGATGCCGAATTCTTGCCCCGCAATCACGAGAGTCGTACCGGCCCCAAATGAGTGACCGGCAAGTGCAATTTTGTTCAAATCAAGTTTGGCTTTCAGAGATGGGTCGCTTTGATTGCGTCGTTCCAGCTCATCAAGAACAAATTTAATATCAGCTACCCTGTCTAAAAGATTTTTGCCGTTTGCCGCCGCTTTCATGCTCTGAAACATGCCCTGGCGCCCGCCTGAAATGGAGTTTTGCCAAACGGCTGAATCACTTCCAGGATGTTGAACAAAAACGCCCAAATAACCGTGTTTAGACCAATAATCTCCTAAATACCCAGCAGCCTCACGCGACCCACCAAGCCCATGCGAAAAAATCACCACAGGAAACGGTGCAGTGCCAGTATTCGGCAAGAAAATTTTGATTGGAATGTCGCGCCCGCGTTTCGAATCTTGCCAATCTTCGTAGACAACTCCTTCCTGTGTGCTTACGGCAGAACGCCTGCCTGGCGAAGATTGCTCAGCATTATCTGATGCTGCGATTGCACTTAGATTGAAAGCAGTGGCGCACACAATAAGAAACGCTGCGGTCCAAATAACATTTCTCATTTTGTGGACTCCAAAGACTACAACTTCTATTTATGTATCATATAAGCGAATACCCGACGAAACGAAAAAAGTTGCGCTAAAACTAGATGCAACTGAAAAGGCACTTACGGTGCTTTGGACTCAGGCGATACAATAGAAAAATAGAGTTCAAAAAGTATTTCGTTCAACGTAGACTCTGAGCTAAGTCAAACGTAAGACAACAAAAATTTGAACGTCAATTCTAAAAAATTGACCAAGTGGAATCCCCGAAATTAGCTGTTCGTTTCTTGAGGGACCCTTATGTCGTTTTCACGCATAATAATCTTGGGTGGCGGCTTTGCAGGCGTAAGGTGCGCCAGGCTTTTGCGTAAATTGTTGCCGGTTACCGAATATGAAATCGTGCTGTTTAACCGTGAAAATCATATGGTGTTTCACCCCCTGCTTGCAGAAGTAGCAGGCGCCGCGCTTCAACCAAAAGACGTAGCAGCACCACTGCGACAAATGCTCAGCAATGTCTGGTGCCGTAGCGAAGAAGTTCTAAGCATCGAATTAGACAAATCGCAAGTTGAATATGAGGCATACGACGGCACAAGAACAAGCATGAATTTTGACCAGCTAGTCATTGCTTCGGGCAACGGTGTCAATCTCTCTCTAATTCCGGGAATGGAAGACCACGCATTCCCTCTCAAAACCGTTGGCGATGCACTTGCGCTTCAAGCACACATTATGGAGCAAATGGAAAAAGCCGAAGTCTGCGACGACATCGAAATGAAAAAGCACTACCTTTCATTCATTGTTGTGGGCGGTGGGTTTAGCGGCGTAGAAGTCGCCGGAGAAATTAATGACCTGGTGCGCAGAAGCCTGCGTTATTTCCATCATGTCAAAGCTGATTATGTAAGTGTAAATATCGTTCAAAGCAGAGACCAATTATTGCCTGAAGTAAGCCCCACCCTGCGTGAATTCGCCCGAAAAGAAATGGAGAAAGCGGGCGTCACAGTTTTGTGCAATTCAGTTGCGGCAAAAGTAACACCGCAAGGCATTCTATTAAAAGATGGCCGCATCTTGCACGGCAACACCATTGTTTGCACCATCGGCACCATCAGTCTGCCATTGATTCAACGCCTTAATGTCAACAAACAGGGGGGAAGACTCCTCACCGAATCTGATATGAGCCTACCTGGTCATCCAAACGTATGGGCGATTGGCGACTGCGCTGCCATAATCAATCATGCAGACGGCACACTGTCTCCAACCATCGCACAGTTTGCTGAGCGACAGGGCACTCAAGTTGCCAAAAACATAAAGGCGAGACTAAGCGGACAAAGTACAGCCCGATTTGAATACAAAATGGCAGGTCAACTTTGCTCAATTGGCGGTCACAAAGCAGTTGCAGAAATAATGGGCTTCAGGCTTTCAGGATTTCTCGCCTGGTTTGTCTGGCGTGGTGTTTATTTGATGAAACTACCATCATTGCCGCAAAAAATGAAAGTGGGCATCGAATGGATGTGCGACTTGATTTTCCCAAGAACTCTGGCACACCTCAAGGTAGATCGCTCTAGAAAAATTGCCAAGTCATTTTACGCAGCCGGAGACTTAGTTATCAGAGAAGGCGACTGCGGTTCCGAATTTTTCATAATCGAAGAAGGTCAAGTTGAAGTATTGAAGAAAATTGAGGACAGACTGGAAGTAGTTGCCGTATTGGGGCCTGGAGATTTCTTCGGAGAAGCAGCGGTGTTAGAACATCGTCCTCGCAATGCGAATGTACGGGCGCGTACTGACGTGGAAGTGACAGTCCTCGGTTCAAGTGTTTTTTCGCAATTGAGTGGATCATTGGCGCCTTTGCGCGATGCAATGATCAAAGCAGCAAAACGCCGAACTAACATTTGGAAAAACCTGGTAGATGTTCGCAAAATACTAGACACCATAAAATTGGAAGAAGTAATCGAGCCGATTGCGCACGCTCCACTAAGTCCAGAGGTTCACGTGGCTGATGCCATTTCAATGATAAACAAAAACAGACTCGATTTTTGCTGCGTAGTCGACTCGCAAAAGCAGCTCGTTGGCATAGTGTCCCGCTCAGATCTTCTGCGAGCTATCGAAGTTGCTGCAGCTATGCCAGAAGGCGCAGAAATGAAAATCACCGTAGCCGACATTATGGGGAAAGAACCGCTAACAATATCTATGAACGAATCAACTGCAGTAGCCACAATGACAATGCGAGAGCACGGATTCAAAACTCTGCCAGTGGTGGACAATGCGCATAGCCGAATACTAAAAGGATATGTGCGCATCGAAAACATAATGGACAAAATTCTCAGCAAAATGCTGGTTTACGACAAAAAGGACCCCGCAAGAAAATCGCCGCGAGTTACAAAGGAAATTCAGAAAGTCAAAGTTTAGACATTTCTGTACTGCAAGATAGGCACTTTTGGGCATAAAAAGAATAGTCCTCATCTATTAATAGTGCCAAAATGCGGATATTCATTTACATTGCAGTCCTGGCTTCTTGCTCTTTGAATTTAAGTGCATCGGCACCTCATGCAAATGCATCTGAAAAACAAACAACGAAAAAGACCATTTCGCAGCCATTAACTGGATTAATTGATAAATCTCAGCAAACGAAAGTCTTGAAGGCCAAAATCACCCTACAGCAAAACTTCAAACGTGTTGAAAGACCAGTGTCAGGCAGGCTCGATTCAAGTGCTGGAAAAGCAGCAACAACACTTAAATCAAGCGTTGAAAAACAAGCATCACCAACGCTTAAATCAAGCCTGCAAATGACAAAAGCCAAAAGAATTCCCATGGCGATCCCGCAGCCAACTACAAATAACCTGATGCAAGACTTCGAAGGATCTATCACGCATCAACTATCTGGCACAGAACAGACCACGACAAAGTTGACAAAACAGGCAGACCACTGGGTAGGGTCATACCTTTCTACCTATCACGACACATACAAGGGCGACCTTGTCGAGAAAGAAGCAAGCCCTGACGGCAGGAACGTGTTGATGCAATGGTCGGATAAATATGGCAAAGGCTGGCTGAGAATAAGCTTTTCTCCAGACTTGCAAAGATTTAGTGGCACCTGGTACAGCGGCTCAGGCAATTACCAGGGCACTTGGGATGGTATCAGGCACTAAGCTTTCCATTTGATGTTGCAGCCGATGCTGGCTTTTTGATCTGCCGCGACTGGGGCATCTGAAATTACAGCATCCATGGCGGCTCTCAAATCTTTGCCATCACAAGGAATTGTATTTCCTGGACGGCTATCGTCTAACTGCCCGCGGTATACAAGCTTGCGGTCTTTATCGAAAAGGAAAAAATCGGGAGTACATGCAGCCGTATATGCCTTTGCCACGTTTTGTGTCTCGTCATAACACAAGGGATAGTTAAGTGGCAGAGTCTCTGCAAATTCTTTCAATTTTTCCGGTGAATCATCTGGATATGCGACGGCATCATTGCTAGAGATTGCGACAATACCGATGTCTTTATTTGCATAGTCTTTTCCGAGTTTAGACAATTCACTTTGAATGTGCTTCACGTAAGGGCAATGCTTGCAAATGAACATTACAAGCAGAGCTTTATTTGCAGCAAAGTCTTTAAGTCCAACATGCTTTCCGGTTACTACATCTGGAAGTTTGAAATCTGGGGCTTGTGTGCCCAGTGGAAGCATAGTAGAGCTAGTGAGTGCCATCAGACCTCTCCAAATCAGTTTTGTCAGCGCCTATTTTAGCAGGGGCGAGCTTCGCATCTCAAGCAACGCTGATAGACCATCGACGGCCAATCAGCTTGCGCTGTCAATGGTCTACAACTGTTTACCCAAGGAACCGCCAGAATGATTCTGCGTCCCCATCAGCACAAACAGAGGGAGGAACTCCAATGAGTAAGGCAAAGAATAGAAAACATGCACATCAAAATGTGAATGACGGCTGTGTGAAGCATGAGTACGAAGGTGAGATGGAGCACAGACTAAAAGACATCGGCCACAGAATTGACGAGTTTCTAAACAAAGCAGACGAGAAAACAACATCTACTTTAGAGTCAATAAAATCGAAGAAGGAAAAAGCAAGTACTACTCTAAGTGATATGAAAGGTGCCTCGCAAGAAGCATGGACTGAGCTTAAACAAGGCATGGACCGCGCCTGGGAAGAGCTTACTGTTGCTTTTGATGAAATTAGTACTGCTTCTGAAAAAGCAGCATCTAAATTCAGTAAATCTGCGTAGTCAAAATAGTAAAAAACTATTTTTGTGCAAGTCTTGTTTTATGATGCGCAGCAGCGCGTTTTACAAATTCGCCAAATAGTTTTTGATTGCTGTCGAAATCCCTTTCGGGGTGCCATTGAACACCGACAACAAATCGCTCGCCATTGCGCTCGACCGCTTCAACCAATCCATCCTCAGATTTGGCAGTCACATTGATACCATTTCCTGGTTTATCGATGCATTGGTGGTGAGAAGTCACAACAGACAAGTGGGTCTGACCTAGCGCAGTGGCGAGCTTGCATCCTTCATTTATATCGACAGCGTGCTTGTTGAACCCTTCTGTCCATCCATGAGGGCTGGCATGTTTTATCTTCGACTCGGGCTTGAGCGAAGGTATGTCTTGAGTCAGCGTTCCACCGGAAGAAATGTTCAAAGCCTGGCAGCCTGCGCAAATTCCGAGGAATGGAATTGACTCGTCAGCCAGTGCAGTTTTGGCCAAAACCATATCGAAAGCAGCGCGCGACGGTTTCATTTTGGAAATCGAAGGATGAGGTTCTTGATTGTATAGCGCAGGTGGATAGTCAGCACCGCCAATCATCATCACAGCGTCCAACTGAGGCATGATGCAGGCTAAATCAGACTCGGACATCGGCGGCAGTAAGAGCGGAATTCCTCCAGACTTTCTAATTGCATCGAGGTACTGACTGTTGATACTTGTGTATTCAGGCTTGTCACCATCAACGTCAGTGTTTATTCCAATGATTGGTTTTTGCGCAGAACTTAGATCTTCAGCTGAAGAAAAATTTTGTAGCGCAAAACAGCTTGCTATAGACAGAGCGAAAGAAACAAGCACTTTAGAAGATACGTTCATTTTTCATTTCCAATTCGGCAGCTATTAACCACAGTGGCAATCAACAATGTTCTGGGCAGGCGACTATTGTCTCATCTTGAAGGCTGTAAATAATAGAAGCTCGTCCAAATATGAACGAGCTTCAAATGAAATAGGACTGATTAACGAATCAATTAGCCCTTGAGACCACCGTCGACATCTATGGTCTGTCCAGTTACCCAGCGCCCGTCTTCTGAAGCCAGAAAAGCAACTGCGGCTGCAATATCATCCGGCTCGCCCATTCTGCCAAGTGCGGTTTTCTCGATGAATTGCTTTTTGCCTTCTTCCGGCACGCCATTGTTCAGCATGTCTGTCGTTGTGCTGCCGGGAGCGACGCCATTTACGGTGATGCGTCTTGCACCGAGTTCTTGAGCCCAAATTCTGGTGAGTGTATTTAGCGCTGCCTTTGTTGCAGAATATACACTTGCGCCTGCCATCGAATGGTGCGCAGCAACTGAAGAAATATTGATAATGCGTCCACCATCGGAGAGTTTTTTCAAAGCTGCTGTGGTTGTAGCGATAACACCCTTCACATTCACGTCGAAAACGCGTTCGTAGTGCTGCACATCAATTTGTTCAAGTGCTGCCATTTCAAAAACGCCGGCATTGTTTACCAAAATATCTAGTTTGCCAGTGGACTTAATTACTTCATCGATGAGAGCTTGTGAGTCGGCTGCTGAAGCGGCATTAGCCTTGAAGGCATACGCTTTTACTCCCAGCTCATTGATTTTATTTAGAACCTGATCTGCAGCATTTTTGTTGCTGACATAACTTATTGCTACGGTTGCGCCTTCTTCTGCAAGTCTCAGTGCGATGCCGGCACCGATACCACGTGAGCCACCGGTCACGAGCGCTACTTTCCCTTCAAGGCGTTTTGCCAGGGCGCCTTCTTTCTTGGTCTGAACTGCTGTCATTGGAAATTCCTCCAGAACTGTTTCATCGATAGGGGACGATTGATACAAACATAGTAGACCGGTCGGTTTAGTTTTGTCAACACTCCGCTTCACGAAACGCAGAATTGGACGCAAATGCTATCTAGTATTATCTTTTCGGGATCTGGCAGGACACGACGGCGCCCGAGGGGGAAGAATATTTCTCCAAGATTAATTTGAAGAATGCGGCTTTGCCGCCAACTGTATAAATCCACATTGGCCCATTAAGCTCGACGCACAATAATGTAGTTCGGGAAAGGGTAATTCACCTGATTGGGCTGCTTAATCAAAAGACTTCGGCTGAAATTGATTGCCGGGGTTCAGGAAGGGCAGCGAGTTTCAATCAGGGAAATTTACTATGTCAGACACCATCAGTCCTTGGGACAAAGCAGTACCAAAACCAGATGTAAACCAAGAATCTGGCAAGGACGATGCGTCCAGGAATATATTCAATCCACTGCAGCTGCTGAATGAAGGCGCAAAAGCAGTTAAAGATTATGGTTCAAAAATCGCTGAGCAATCAAATAAAACAAGCGAGCTTCTTTTTCCATCGATTTACGACAACAAACAAGGTGCAAAGGTTGGCGCCGACGTTAAGGGTGCTGATGCGAAAGGCACTGACACAAAAGGCACTGACACAAAAGGCACAGATGCAAAAGGCACAGATGCAAAAGGCACAGATGCAAAAGGCACCGACGCTAAAGGCACTGATGCAAAAGGCACTAACACTAAAGGCGCCGATGCTAAAGGGAGCGATGCGATAGACGCGAAAGTTGCTCCAAAACCCGCAGAACAGAAAGCGGCAGACACTCCAACTCCAGCCAAAGCAGACCAACAAAAACCAGCTGTAGAAAAAGCACCAGATAAAGCCCCACAAGAGAGATCAGTACTGAAGACAAAACCGGCAGAACAAGCAACCTCGCCTGCAGAAACGAAGCTCGTAGCAGCACACAAGGAAATCGCTGGAAAAGTAATTGATCATATCGTCGATTCGAAAAATCCAGTAAGTGATTTAAAAGCAGCGCTCGGCAAACTCGACAATTTGAAAGACGCCACCGTAACTAGCAACGGTCGCAGCAGCCATGTCGAAGTCCACCTGAAAGAAGGCAAAGACAGCGCTCCTCCGAACATACAACAAAGAGGCTTCCGACCAGTCTCAAGTCACACTGGCACAACGTTGAATTTTGATCTCACACATCATGCAAATGGCGTAAGCCTTTCAAGAATGAGCGGTTTTTCTTCGACAGTATTAGGACCATTAGGCAACTTGAGACATAGTGAAACCACAGGCTTGTTTATCGGAAAAGACAGCTCAGGCACTCCATACGTCAACACTCAATCAGATTTACATTTGCGTCGCAGAATAGTTTCAAGCTCAACAACGCTTCGAGAAAATCAATTCCCGGCAGACAGCCCGATGAGAAAATTGATGCATCAACCGGACGCATTGGAAGATGTGAGCAAGTCTTTGCGCATGTTCCAAGACACTAGCGATTTGAAAAAGCTAGACATAAAAAACAATAACGGCAATTTCGATGTTAGCTCAGAAGCTGCAAATGCCAAACATGTCGAGTTGAATTTCAAGCCCAAAGACTCTTTGTTGCCATTGACAGTCAAGTCTTTGGATATTGACAAAAAACTTTCAGCATCACTCGTGCAGGAAAATGATGCAATTAGCCTGGATAAAATTGCTGGTTTAACAGTCAACATTGACCTGGCCGGAATGAAGATGAGTCTCAATCCAAGCAAAGTTTCACTGGTAAACGACGCAGTAAAAATGGAATTGAAAAATCCTAGCGATGGCAGAGTAATGCCTCTCACTATTCCTATTGCAAAACTAAAAGAGGCAGCACAAAAGAGAAAATAGGTACAATTCACGATAACGAGAACAGTCTCGACATGAGACGCGTTTCAGGCGGCAAGCTTATTCCTGCTTCATTTCGAAGCATTGCTCCGTCTTGATGCGTAGTTTTCTCCTTGGCTAAAAGTGTCAGCATGGCTTAACTGAAGTTGTGACCAAGCTGGTGCAACAAAAATGCCAAATGAACATGAAACAATTCGCGAGCTCCCCCGTGAGAATGCTTCGGCAACGCAAGCCAACAAACTCAGCGAGGAATTGAATCAGCATATACAAGAGAATTTCGTCGGAGGACGACCCGGTGGTGGTGGTGGAAATTTTCCACATCCAGAGCCACCACGGCCGATGCCGCGGCCCGAACCACCACATCCAAGGCCAGAACCACCGCATCCAAGACCAGAACCACCACGTCCGCGTCCTGAGCCACCAAGGCCAGAACCGCCGCATCCGAGACCGGAGCCGCCATTTCCTCGTCCGCAACCAGGACCAGATCGTCCGCACCCTGGTCCAGATCGCCCGCATCCCGGTCCTGATCGACCTCACCCTGGTCCTGATCGACCCGGTCCAGATCGCCCGCATCCTGGTCCCGATCGGCCACACCCTGGTCCAGATCATCCGCACCCGCATCCAGGTCCCGACAGACCTCGTCCCCATCCACCGCATCCACCAGATCCTGACCACGGTGGGTTTCATCCCGGCAGACCATTTGAACCACCCCGCGGTGAGCACTGGGGCTGGCATGATCGCAACCGCTGGGAACGTGGCTATGACCCATGGTTTTTCGAGCGCAATGATCCAAACTGGGATCAGTGGCGCGACCCAATACGCAATGAAGCAAACCAGATAAGAGAAAGGCTTGATGCTGGTGATGCTCAGGGCGCAGCAGACGAACTCGCGATGGACCTCTATCAATTAAGAGGAGATAGATATGCACAGGACGAACTGCTAACTGAGGTCAACAACTCTGATTTCAAAGGATTTGGAGCAGACATTCAATTGCAAGATTGGGATCCTGAAAGAGGAACCTGGAATGATGTTCAGATTATTCCAAACGATGGAAATGATTCGATTCCAATTCAAGTTTATGATTTTGGAGACCCAGCACCATGGGAAGCCGCTCCGTCTCGGTCACCCTGGGATCAAGCTCCAGACGGACAAGACAATCAAGACCCACCGCTTCCAGACGAGCAATTTCCAAATGAGCAACAAAACTAACTAGATTTACGGTTAGGGGAGCCATTCAAGCGCTAAGCAGTGGCAATATATCCTTCATTTGCATGAAGCGAAAAAATAATTCAAAATAGGTGTTGAGGGTAATTCTTCGGCACCTATTTTGTTGTTCCATAAAGCTCTTCGATTTTGCAGTTGAGGACAATCGATTGAAGCGATTCAATATAGCAACATCAATTTATCTCGCGCTTGCGTTTTGCATAGTTCAGCTTGCTGTAATTGCTGAAGAAACTCACGACTGGAAAGAAACAAACAGTCGCGCAATCGCCGCCATGCGAAATGAAAAATATGCTGAGTCTGAAAAACTCTTTCAACAAGCATTAGAGGAATGCCAACTGCCGGAAGACCGCCGCATCGTCAACACAAACTTATCGTTGTTAATGCAAAAGCTGGGCAAAGTGGAAGAAGCGCGACAACTCAAGGGTGAGGTCGAAACAACCCTAGACCTGAGCAAAAAAGAAAATCAGGTACTTGCACCTTCTCACGATATGCGCGGCGCAACCCTAAGAGATCAGCCAGAACACAGCACAAGGCACAACGGCATCAGAGCCACTATTCAGCAGCTTGATGCAGAAATTGCAGAGGCGGATAAGGCGGGCAATCTGGATAAACTACAAGCACTCTTCGCAAGAAAAGCCGAAGCCCTCAAAATAAGAGATGGCGCCGAGACCTTAGACTATGCCTACGCGTTGCATTTTCGCGCACAAGTTTTGCATCACATGCACAAAATTGAAGAGGCTGATGCCATTGAGACAAGGGCGATGCACATCAGAGATACAATCAGAATGCTTTCAAGCGAGCCAATACACAGCCCAACAAAAAGTCGTTCTAGACTGAGCACATTCGACATCAAGTTTGATCACGACCAACCTCCGCCATCCAATTACCAGGAGTCTTACCCAAGCGCATCAAGTGGAAGCACAATCAGCAATTCGATGCGCAATCAGATCGATCGCAACACGACAAATATCCAACGAACTCCCGGTGCGGGAGCAACATTGAACAACGAACGCAATTTCGGGCACTAACTATTTGCTCATCATTATTTTCTCGACCAGCGGCACAGGAAGAGGTCCTTCATCTAGTGCTCGGTCATTGAACTGCAGTAGGTTGAAATTTTTTCCGGCGTTATCCTGATATTTCTTTCGAAACGACAACCACTCTCTAAGTCCGACATAGTAGGTTGGCAGTTGAGTAGAAGTCAGCTTGGCGCGACGCAATTTTCCATCTGCTTCTGCCTGAGTTTGAAAGGCTTCCCTGGTCATCAAATCGAGCGCTTCTTGCTCAGTCATATTCATTGTATGCATTTTGATGTCGAGTATGGCATTGCATAGAAGTCTCAAGCGAATTTTTCGCATAATCATTCGAAAACGAGGGTCATCAGCCATATAACCTTCGTCCATCATTACTTGAGCTATGTATTCAGCCCAGCCTTCAATGTATGCGCCGTTGCCGCAGAGTGAACGCAACAGTCTGCGCCATTCTGGGCTGAGGTTATTGAGATGTTCAAACTGAATATAATGACCTGGAAGCGCTTCGTGTATGGTGAGCCATTTCAAAGTAAAATTGTTGTACTCGCGAAGCTTTGACTCAGCCTTCTCCTCAGGAACAGCCACATCAATTGGCGTCACCCAATACTGTGCCTCTGCCTTGGGGTTCAAAGCCGGGGCGCTATGAAAAGCGGCGACAGACAAAACACCGCGTTGGAACACAGGAGTCGGTGTAACTTTGAGATTATCGCGCGCGCTGAGTGTGACAATTTTCTTGTCACGAATAAATTGCTTTATACCTTCAATGTCGGCTTCGATAGCCTTTTGCAGGTCATTTCGATTAGGATGCTCGTCTGAAATTTTCTTGAGCACTGCGCTGATAATGAAATTCTCTCTCTCATGAGCTGACAATTCCGGGTGATCAGTTTGGTCTGGATACATTTTCTTGTACATCGGCAATGCTAATTGCAGCATTTCAGCCCTAACTGATTTCAGATCACTTTCTGCATCAGCCAAAACTTGAGCAGGTGTCAAGTCAGCTTCCATGACATACTTGAATTTTTGATCGTAGAGATCTTTGCCCAAACGCCAACTACGACTGCTGGGCTGTTTAGCAAGATCATTTTCAAGCCATTTGTTGAAATCTTTCAATGAGGCAACAGCAGCCGGAGCAACTTTGTCAAACTCTGCTTTCAATGGAGAGCCCGCAGGAATTTCATCTGCAACGGTGTGCTCAATCAATTCTACGTTGCCTTCATTTTCTTCTTCGGCAGTCTTCAGGTAGACCGGATTAACGTCGTTGAGATAGACTTTCACATCGCTCAGCAAAAGAGGAATTTGTGAGATGCGCGACAGAATGTGACCTAGACGCACTTCTTTCGATGCATAATCTTCTGTTAGAGGTTGGAAAAGTGCGCTTCCTATTAGCTCAACTACCGCTGTTGGATTATGTTTATAATTTTGGATTTTGTCGAATTCCAATAGCTGCAACGAAATCTGGTCATCAATTAATTGCCAATCTGCCGCATCTTCAACGTTTAGAGAAGATAGCGGAGTTTCTTTGCGCAGCCTTTCACGCCAACCTTCATAAAAGCTTTTCTGCGCAGCAATGCCTTTCAGGCTGAGGTCATCTAATACAGCATCGAGCTCAACTACCTTGCCAGATTTCTCGTCACTGTGTTTGTGATAGCCGGCTTGAGATGCGGTAGTCGGCGAAAGAGCGAGCGAGTCTTTCATAAACTTCTCAGCAAGCGCAGCAAACTTTGGAGACCCTGCATTATCGCCAACAGCTGCAAGACCTGAGCTATTCGACAAAAGAACAGTCGCAGCGGCACAAACAAAAGAAACAGTTCTTGCAGTCCGTTTTCCCGGTTTCATATTTCACCTATTACCAAAATGAAAAGCAAATAGAGGCACATTATCCTCTATTTGACAACCGCTATCGTGATCCAGAAAAGACAAGAGCACAATTGTTTCCACAAGCGTGCTCTTTAGAACCATGCTCAATTATGCAAGGACTAGATTTCTTAGCTTGGGATCGCGCAATTTCCAAATTGCCTGGTCTGTAATAAAGTGATGCAAATTCACCACACTGAATATAGTGGCAAAAGCCAGACTAAAATCAAAACCGAATTCTTGCAACAAACGCGGAATACCGAGGTAAATTACCATCGCGCCCATCAGAAGAAAACCTAAATAACGCAAACCTGATTCTTGCTTGAGTGCCTCATAAATTTTTGATGGAGAACAAGCCTCAGGCAAACCCTTTTCCTTCAAATAGACTGCGGAACTCAGTACGATATATTGGCTGCCGTGAAAGAAAGCCGGCGCATAAAGAAATAACACTGAAGCCATCTTAAAAGGAAAACAAAATATTGCAATTCCAGTAACGGCAAGCAGAATTGCCGGGAAAGGCATCAATTTCTTTTCTACAACAAATTTTCTCACGACAAGGAATGAAAATGTCACAGCCAGAGCAGCTAAAACAACTGTACTTGCGTGAAAGAAGTACTCAGGCAAATTGCCCCAAAATGGTATTTTTTGCGCAAGAAAACCATTTGCCGCCCATTCTTTGTAAGTAAGTTGGCGCAAAATAGCCATCACAGCAGTGCAATTCATCAACGCAGAAAGCACACCTTTTTCAAGCCCTGAAAGCCAATAGCCTCGTTTATAACAATAGAGAAGCACCATACCAAAAGTTTGTGCAGTAAAATGCTGCACCACAAAGAGTAAATATAATTTGGCAAGTATGGGTGTCAATCCGGGTACAAACAGCGCGGCTAACATAACAAAGCCACCGACAAGAGCTGCGCCATGAGTATATAAAGAATAGCGCTCTCGACTCTCGCTCGTTCTGTATGCACGCACAAGCGTTGCAACTGTATGTGTTTCACTGAATATGTGAGTACCCACAACAGAAACAATAGCCATGATTTGCAAAAGTTGTATAAGCCCCTGAGGCATAAGCACGAAGAAATGCAGCGCAAACAATATCCACAAAAGACCGCCACAAGAGAATAGCAAGTCTACGACAGGGTGCAGAATCCATTCGTAGTTTTTCCCTACACTATTCTCTTGGGCCTGGGTCTTGGCTGTGGGAGCCGGCATTAAAGCAGTAATTAGCTCAGCAGACATAGTTGTGACTCTTCCTCTGTTGATTCTTCGTGAGTATTTGGGGTCTCAAGATCCAAACATCTTTCAAGCGATGAAACTACAACCGATGGATCGGCGCTCACACTATCTGATGGCAAATCTTCTTCGATATGTTCGACTGAGGCTTGATTGCAGTTAATTAGGGCAAGGACTGAGTATGCGCACCAGCGAAGAATCTTAAATGAGTATATGAGCCCATAAATAAATGCAAAAGGAATCAAAATCACCGGAATAAAATAGCCAGCGGCAAGCACAAGTGAAGCACGAATGAAGGCGCCTCTGACTGGAAGCCTCTTCCTCAAAGAATTGAGAGACAATGCAAGCAACACAAGCCCCCAGGCAACACCGGCATATTGCGTACTGTTGCCTACTCCGTAGACAAGGTCAGTTACAGCAGCAGGTCCGCAACCAACTCGCACAGCACTTGATTCGCTCATGCCTTCAAAATCAGGCTCGCCATTTTTCGATTTACTGATTTGCATTTTGCCCGGCGCCGAAAATGTCTTATCAAAATAGACAGGAGCACCAGGAGCCGACACAGTCAATCTTGTTGCCTCAGATAGAACAGTACCTTTGTTTTCGGTATCTGCAGCATTAGCCGCCACTGAAATACCTACACCAAGCGAGACAAAAAGCGCAGCAACAGCGCCTCGATTTATCATACGTCCAATCAACATTTGCAGCCCTCTAAAACTCGGAAAGTGAAAATCAGTCCGCCTGGGAACAGGCGGAGATTCAAAAGCTCGTATGAACACCATACTATTTGGTGGCAGATTTGCACAACTGCCAGCTGTCATCACTGCGATGTGACAAAAGTCACCCAGACTAGAAAGTGAGAGACAGCCGGCTGCCAGAGGCATTTCAACAAATACTCAGACTCAATTCGCTTCATGCTAAAATAGCCGATTTTGTGTCCCTAGCATTGCAGGCATTATGCGACTTAAATTTCCCATTGCACTGATTTTTTCTTTCTTCTTTCTAGCAAGCACCGCAAGCAATGCTGAAGTCATCGCTATAAAGGCTGGCAAGTTAGTAGACGTTGACAATGGAAAAGTTCTTAGCGAACAAGTCATAATAATTGAAGATGGCATAGTCAAAGAAATAGGACAGGGTCTGCAAATTCCAAAGCAAGCCCGCAGTATAGACTTATCAAAACAAACTGTGCTGCCGGGTCTCATCGACTGTCACACACATCTTATCGGCTCGCCCACTGAGATGGACCCGATTTCAGAAGCAAAAAAGACTGGCGCACAGAAGGCGTTTGATTCAATTCCAAATGCAAGACAAACGCTTGAGGCTGGTTTCACCACAGTCAGAGACATGGGCACTTACAGAGCTCTGGTAGACGTGGCACTTCGCGACGCAATCAACAAAGGAGATATTCCCGGCCCGAGAATGTTTGCATCTGGAGCATACATCACAATCACCAAGGGCGGTGGCGCACTTACTGGCTTCGCGCCCGATATAACTATACCGCTAGAATTGCGTTTTGGCGAAGCTGATGACCCGTGGACTGTGCGCAGACGAATAAGAGAACTAGCTCATTACGGTGTCGACCAAATCAAAGTAATCGCAAGTGGAGCAGTGTTAACACACGGAAGCAATCCAAACGCAGAAGAATTCACACCTGAAGAAATGCAAGCCGCTGTAGATGAAGCGGGGAAATTTGGTCTAAAGGTTGCTGCACATGCGCATAGTGCGCGCGCGATTAAAGACGCTGTCAAAGCAGGTGTTGCATCAATAGAGCACGGTACGTTTCTCGATGACGAGGGCATCGAGCTTATGAAACAACACGGCACTTATTTGGTGGCAGACATTTACGACGATGACTTCATCTTGGGCGAAGGTAAAGACAAAGGCATGCCAAAAGACTTTGTAGAACATGAAAGCGACCTTGGACGAATTCAAAGGGAAAATTTCCAGAAGGCAGTTAAGGCTGGAGTTAAAATCGCGTTCGGCACTGACGCGGGCGTTTTTCCACACGGCTGGAACGCCAAGCAATTCCCCTATATGGTGAAATACGGTCTGAGCCCAATGCAAGCAATTCAATCATCAACTATATGGGCCGCCGAACTCATAGGTAAATCAAGTTCTTTTGGTTCTATCAAACCCGGCAAGTTCGCAGATCTCATCGCTGTAAACGGAGACCCCCTGACTGATATTAAACGCCTGGAAAAAGTCACCTTCGTAATGAAAGACGGCAAAATCTACAAACAAGCTCTTTAAGAGCGCCAGCCCTGGGTCCGCAGGTTTCCAGCTGCCATTGGTGAACTCCCATTTCGGCGCAATTACAACAGTAGGGGCGACGCCATGCGTCGAAAGCAACCGTAGGGACGACGCGAACTAAAATGGAGCCGAATCAAGTTCGATGATATGAGCTAAGAGCGTTCCA
>CAZJLR010000018.1:0-93653 GCA_964546815.1 uncultured Candidatus Obscuribacterales bacterium
CTACCGGCCAGTTTTGTCTAACTGATCAGTATTGCGCATGGCGTCGCCCCTACAAATGCACCAGGCCACGAATCAAACAAATTGGCCGATTCCCAATTCGCGAAGCAGGCTGGAAGCCTGCGCCCCCAGTGGTTTACTAATTGCTCGTTTTGCATTTCACTAAGTAGGCTGCGCGCCCAGGTCCGCACTAATCGCCGTAGCGCCAGTAGTCGAGTTGTTTCTTTAGCTTGAATAGCATTGAGTCTGCTTTGGCTATGCTTCGCTTGCCGGGGAAATACATGAGTGCGTTTTTTAGTTCTTCCATTGTTTGAAAACGCTGTTCGGGGTATTCGTCCATTGCACGTCGCACGATTGCCTCGAGTTCATCCGGAAGAGACAGATCTGGGCGGCGAGAGGCGAATGACGGCAATCTCAAGCTTTCCTTATTTTGACGAGCGCTCAAAATTTCGTCTTTTGAAAATGGAGCAGACCCGAGCAATACTTCGAAAATCAAATTTCCCATTCCATAGATATCGGCACGCGTATCAACAGTCCAGCCGCGCAATTGTTCTGGGCTGAGATACACAGGGTTGCCCATTTGCTCTTGCTCGGGAGACATATTCAATGAGGGTCCGCTCTTTCGCGGCGGCAGTTTCGCCGTGTGAAACTCAACAATTTTCACAAAATCATTTCTCTCGCCCAATTTTTCTGCAACAAAAATCGCAGACGGTTTCAACTCGCGATGCAAGACTCCCAGACTGTGCGCATACTTCATCGCATCACAAATTTGGGCGAATATCGGCAAAGCTCTTCGATAATTCATGCCATTTTCTTCGCGAATAATTGCTGAAAGTTTGCGACCCTCGATTTTTTCCATCACCATAAAAGGTGTTTGGCTTTCCGATGATAATTCAAACATCGCTGCAATATTGGGATGTCGCAACATTGACAGGGCAGCCGCTTCGTTTTGAAATCGAAGAAAGTTTACTGCCTCTGAGCGATCGTACATAAATTTCAGCGAAACGACTTTGTCCAGCAATCTATTTTTTGCTGCGTATAGAATCTCATCTGGGTTGCGATCGATTACGCCCAAAATTTCATAGCAGCCATCGACAATATCTCCGGCTTTTAATATTTGAAATTTCTCCCTACCGGAGCTCATCGATTCGACTTCCTTGCTTCTTCCATGTCCAGCTCAGACCACCCGGTGACAATCGGCTGCACAAGGGCAGCGTAAAGCGTTTCTTATTTCAATGTGCCCAATTTCACACAACAAGCCTGCATCCAGACCAGATGGGGCCTTTAGAGTGAGCGAAAGAAGCATTAATTATCTTCCAGAATTGCTGTAAGTGTCCCTGAAATGGCTGTTTCAAGGATATAGTATGGATATTCTCTCGAGAGCAAAGTCCTCGGAGTTATCATTCCGCGTTGGAGAAATCTTCATGTCCCCGGTGACAAGCCACGAATCGAGTCTGTCAAACAGAGCGGCAGACTCTTCAAATCAACTCGGCGTTAGAATGCGCCGTCTTCGCAGCTCAGCCAACATGCGCGCCATGGTCAGAGAGACACACATTCGTCTCGAAAAGCTGATTTATCCGCTGTTCATAGTGGAAGGCTCTGGCTTTCAAAAAGCAATTTCTTCAATGCCCAACATCCATCAGCAAAGCATAGACGTAATGCTGAAAGAAGTTGAGCAAGTTGCCGAAAGCGGGCTAAAGTCAGTGCTTCTTTTCGGCATTCCAGAAAAGAAAGACACTAATGCCTCCGGCGCCTGGAAGGCAGACGGTATAGTCCAAAAAGCAACACGCGCTATTAAGCGCGAATTCCCTGACTTGTTGGTGGTCGCAGACACCTGTCTTTGCGAATATATGAGCCACGGACATTGCGGCATTGTTGACGAAGGCAAAATCCTCAACGACCCCAGCGTCGAAATTCTGGCAAGGTCAGCCGTTTCCCAAGCTGAAGCAGGTGCCGACATCATCGCCCCATCAGACATGATGGACGGCCGCATAGCCGCTATTCGCGAAGCTTTGAACAAGGCTGGCTTCCAAGACACGCCAATCATGGCCTACAGCGCCAAGTTTGCCAGCGGATTTTATGGACCATTCAGAGAGGCAGCCGAGTCGGCACCGCAATTTGGGGACAGAACCACCTACCAGATGGATCCCCCAAATATAAGAGAAGCACTGCGCGAAATCGAGCTAGACATCGCGGAAGGCGCCGACATAGTAATGGTTAAACCAGCTCTTCCATATTTAGACGTCATTAGCAAAGCCAGAGAGATTACCAAGCTGCCAATTGCGGCATATAATGTCTCAGGAGAGTATTCTATGGTCAAAGCGGCCGCAGCAAACGGCTGGATAGACGAGAGAAGGGTTGTGCTAGAAAGCTTAACCGGCATTTTCCGAGCCGGCGCAGACATTGTCATCACGTACCACGCCCGAGACCTGGCCAAATGGCTGGCTTAGGCGGGGTTTTTCTGTTTGAGGAAAAGGAATAAATGAAAACGAGCACCGCATATCAAATCAGTTTCGCAAATGCCTTTGCCGATCTTTATCTCGATAAAGAAAACGGCGAAGTCGCTCTTGATTTGAGACGCCAGGAAATCACCATTTATTTGAACCAAACTCAATATCAGGCTTTAGTTTTGCTTGTACAACAAAGTCTCGAAGACGAAGAGTTTTTGGAATACCTCAATTGGCAAAAAGACCCATTGCAGTGTGACGAAAATCGCATCTTCGAAATTTGCGGACCCGACCACATGGTTTGCATGGCATGCACACCAAGTTACGAGCGCGTCAAACTTACATATGAAATTGGCGTTGCAGTAGATCTCTCATTCGCAGATTATCAGGGACTAGCCAGCTTACTGAAAGAAGCTCAGGCAGACCTCGAATGGCGCCGCGAACTCTTGCGCTGGAATATGCAAGATCAAGGTCCTGATTTCGCAGCCGGCAACGACTAGTACATAACAGGCGCGGACCCCATGCGTCGCAGATCCGTTTGTACACCATGCGTCGCAGGAATATTTGTAGGGGCGACGCATGGGATATTGCTGGCGAACTAAAATGGAGCCGAATCAAGTTCGATGATATGAGCTAAGAGCGTTCCACCTGGGGGCGCAGGCATCCTTGCCTGCTTCTTCGCCAATAGCTTCCCGAAGCAGGCTGGAAGCCTGCGCCCCCAGGGCTGCCGCCCTTCAAGCTAGAGTCCATATTGTGCCGGCTTCGCTAAACATTCGAGTTCGCCAGCAGTATCCATGGCGTCGCCCCTACAATTTACGAGCCACTGCGGGTGGTGCTATTTGGTGGCTAGCATTACTGGTGATTCTGCGCCCCAGTTGGGGAGGATTGGGCGGCTGATTTCTTTGAAGCCGGCTGCGGCGAACATTTCTTCCAGTTCTCCCAGGGTGAAAACGCAGCCTTTTTCTGTAAGCAAGAACATGTTGATGGCAAAAAGTTGTGGGAATACTGCCTTGCAGCGTTCGTTATCACTGATCATTTCAGCCACAACTAATTTTCCGCCTGGCTTCAAACATTTGTAAGACGCTTTCAATAGCGCTTCCGAACGCTCTTTTCCTTCGCTATGCAAAATGTGACCAAGACAAACTACGTCGTAATAATCGTCTTTGAAATCACAATCGCTCCAGTCACCAGAGATGTATGAATAGCGATCTGCAACGCCATGGCGCGCAGCAAATTTTTCAGTAACTTTAAGTACAGCAGGAAAATCAACTGCATCAACGTGAAGCTTTTTGTTTCGCTCTGCCAACGGCAAGCTCCAAACGCCGCTGCCGGCGGCAACATCCAGCACCCGCGCCGGTGCAGGAAGTGTCTCGATTTTCAATTCAGTGGCAACCAAATGTGCAGTGCCGTAGTTCATCGGAAAAATAGTTTCGGCAAGCTTCGGGAAAAATTCTTCTGCCTTTTCGACTTGATTAACAGTGTTGGCAGGCTTGCCCGTTTTGATAACGTCTGCAAGTTTCATCCATGCCTGCGCCACGCGATCGTCCAATACGTAATCACCAAAATACAACTGGCTATGTGTGCTCAAATAAGTTTCAGCCTGTTCTGAATTTGAGTACTTGCCATTCTTCTCGAGAAACCCAAGCGCTGTTAAAGCATTCATCAAAAACTCAATGCCGTCTTCATTGGCAGAAAGTTCAGCGGCAACTTCATGGGCACTCTTTGGTCCTTTACTCAGCTTCGAAAAAACGTCCAAGCTGACGCCGACGCGAAGTGCCTCAATCGCCCAACGCGAACCCATCACTTGCATTATTTGATTGGGCGGCATTAAAGCCTGCTTTTCAAGATTAACCATGAAGCCCTCCGTCGGGAATATTTGATGCCATATATTGTAGCCGCTCAAGATAAGCGCCACATGATGTTCAGATTTGACGGCGTCGCAGCAGCAAAAGGTAAATATTCTAAAGACATGAGAAAACTGTAGAAACGACTCTGCAGTGGCAGTAAGCCAGCCAAGCCAGATCCCAAGCAAGTTCCGCCTTGCCAAAGGGTCAACGCGCCGTGATTGGACATGAGATATAATCCTTAGATACAGATCGTTGGGTACGGCGGAGACCTGCGAACCTGGTCAGGGGGGAAACCCAGCAGCCATAAGTTGGACCCTTCGGGTGTGCTCAGCGGTCTGTACCTATTTGCCAAGTGCTTCATGGGACGAAAAAATGAAAAAAGGGTCCTCAGAACAGCCTTCAGACAAAGACCTCAGCACGCTGCTAGGTCAAATACTTGTGGAGCTGGGCTATATAACTGTCTACCAGCTTGATGAATCACTCCAGATTCAAAAAGAGTCTGACGCAAAAGGCGAAGAGCACCAAACGCTTGGAGCTATCCTTCTTGAATTAGGATATTGCAGCCCCAACCAGCTCATCAGAGGCATTCAAGTACAAGTTGAATACCGTAAAGCCTCGGCTCCTAAGTCCTAGTAATTTTCAAAAAATCCAGAGCAATTAAATGATTGTCGAGCTGCAAGCCACTCGCGATCTATTGCCTTAAATCCAATACTAGGGTTATCCCGATTTCAAGTGGAATTGAGTAGCTATAAACTCCTCCTTGGCGTCCATAACCAGGACTTCATAGCGCCGACCTCGCAAAGGTCGGCTGAATTGCGCACTCACAAATAAAAGGAAAGCGGTTTCAAAGCAACAAGAGTCACTTTTCGGCATAGCCCGTAAAAATTTGTCGATGCAAATTGAAGTAAAAAGCTGATTACAGGTGTGCAGTCAGTGCCTTAAGGCTATAAACTTCTATTAGCTTATGCGCCGTCGAGGGCATATTCTTCCAAGGGGTATTTTCTTTGGGATTAGGAGCAAAATTACAGTTTGCATTCATCGCAATTATAGTGATGATGGCTACTGTCATGAGCGGTTTTACGCTCGTAGTCGACTCTTTCAAGGCAAAACGAAAAGCCGAAGAAATCATCACCCCAGTACTCAAGTGCGCCAGCGACGAAGTACTCTCAGTCTATGCCAAGAACTTTGCAATTGCCCAGGCACTTGAAGCCGACGCTGATTTCAAGAAAGCATTTGCTGCCAGAGACAGAGCAGCAGTTGAAAAGTCCGTCAAAGCAGTTTTTGACAAATTCGGATTTAGCGGATATGCCACGATTATTTTGGAAAATAATGGCATTGTTTTTTTCAGCAGCGATAGTCCAAAGAAATTTGGATATTCGACAAGCATCATGAACAAAACGCTGGTTGGAAATGCATTCAACTACGCAGCAGGCAATCCGAAATTTCCGCGAGCGTTATGCTCTCTTTCTGATACGGGCACATGCACGCTATCAAGCCTTGTGCCAGTTCATTCAGCCGATGGCAAAGTTCCAGCTGTTTTAGCCGTCAGCACACCATTCGGCAACGAACTGTTGCAAGGGATGGAACGCAAAATCAAACTTGTAAATGAACTCAAAGATTTCGACATCGCATTTTTCGTGATGTTAGATGCAAGAGTAACCGCCAGTTCTGCAAATCTGCAAAACGTCAAACCTTCGTATTTAGCCCGGCTAAATCACACCAGAACAGATCCTTTTGGCGATAAGGAAATCGTCGAGGAATCAGACGGCCGTCTCTGGAAAAATTTGCATATCTGGGGCCCAGAACCAAACAAGGTTTTAGGTCAAATCATTGCCTGTACCCCAATTCAAAATCCGTTGAGCAACGTAGCAATGCTGGGTCTGCAAATTGCAATTGCAGCGGTGGCAGCATTTTTGCTTTCGTGCTTATTTACAGCAGGACTATCGGGTCGCTTCAACAAATCCATGAGATTTTTGAAACAGCGCGCAAAAGACCTCGCTGCAAACAAACAAGAATTGCCGTCTCTAGGAATGCTAGATGGAGAATGGCTTGAACTGGCTGAGATGATGGACACAGCCATGACAAACCCTCGCGCAATCATTCAAAATCTAAAGCAAAATAGTCTCAAACTAAATGAAGAATTACAGGAAAAACAAAGACAGGTTGACGCGATAAACGGACAACTTGAAACAGTAAATCGTCAGCTTACCGCTCACAATCGGCAATCACTCGATGTCAACGCCAGCGTCCAAAACGCAAATAGACAGGCAATACAAGTTCAGCAAAAATTGGAAGCTGTTTTGCAATGTTCATCGGAAGGTTTTCTTTTGCTAGACCCTTATGGCAGTGTAGTCTCAGCAAATCCAATCTTCCTCAACTGGTCTGGAGTGCAAGAACGTGATATAGCCGGCAAGGTCTGTTTTGACCTTGTGCGAAAGCCCGGTGAGCCGCGCCAGGCGCAAGGGCTGACATTCGCGCACCCTGGTGCAGGCCCTGAAGATTTGATCAATCAATTCTATCCGGAAGGCATAATCTACCACCACACAAAAGCAAAGCAAATTGAAGTGCTGATGCACCTACAACCTGTCTGTGGCGACGACGGCAGCATTCAAGGCTACATCATGGTTTTGCGCGACAAATCACTGCACGCTGAAGTAGCCCGCCTTCGCAGCGAAATAGTGACGATGTTAACCACCGATATTCGCTCCCCACTCGCATCCGCGCAGACTCGCTGGAAAATGATCATGGGGCAATTGCAAGATATAAATCCAAACGTCGTGCAACAACTGCTCGAAATGCACAAAGTATATGAACAAATGCTGGGCGTCGTAGACAGCTATCTAATGATGTATGGAGGCTTTGTGCCTCCTCAAGAAACAGAAAAACGCGAACAAATTGCCATTACAAGACTAATCGCCGAATGTCTCGAACAAGTTTCACAACAAGCACGTTCCGGCCAAATATTGCTTGACTATAAAACAGTCACAGGGCTGCCATCAACAGCAATAAGCAAAGACATCGTGCGCGACATCATAGTTCAAATTTTAGAAAAAATGATTTCAGTCACCGCCCCTGGTGGCAGAGTAAGAGCCGAAACAACTGCAAAAGGAAAAGAAATCCGTTTGATCATTTCAAGCTCTGGCCCGGCTCTACCGCAAGTGGACATTGAAGAAATGTTTGTAGGCTTCCTCGACGGCAAACACGCCGAAGACACCTACCAAAGCCGCCTTTCAATGTACCTGGCGAGAAACAACGCAGAACGGCTTGGCGGAAGAATATGGGCAGAATCTGAAGCGGGTCGGGGCACTGCGATTTTTCTAACTCTGCCAGTTCATTAATCATTAAAATGCATACTATCGACTGAGAACCCTAAAATTCTCGATGGAAATTCACCCTAATGGGGATTGCCAATGTATGATACTAATAGTATGGACGACAGAAATCTTCAGTCCTCCATGCTGTAAAGTGCCCCCCCCCAAATGCCCCTTCTTCTCCGAAATCGGCACACTGACTGAAGTATGGCAGGCTTTTAGAACCTGCCGAAGATTTTGGCATTGCTTTAACAGGTCAACACTTATTACCAAACATATGCGGCAAAAAAAGGAGGTGAGTACTTGAGTAATAAAACAATCTCTATACTGATTGCCGACGACCATCACATTGTAAGAACAGGTCTGAAAATCGCGCTCGATTGCGGGAACCATAGCGTGGTTGGCGAAGCTGAAAATGGGCAATCAACCATTGAGCAGGCTGCTCTCTTAAACCCAGACGTCATCTTGATAGATCTATCCATACCAATTGTGGATGGCATTACAGCCACCAAAATAATAAAAGTGCAGTTTCCATCGATTCGCATACTTGTAATATCTGCTGACCATAACGAAGATCAAGTTTTCGCAGCACTAGGTGCTGGAGCCGATGGTTATTGCCTAAAAGAATCAAGTACAGAACAACTAAAACTGGCAATCGATGCAGTTTACTCTGGAGCTATATGGTTAGATGCGCGAATCAGAAGCTCAGTACTTAAATTCTTGCATACATCAGCGGATGGACCCAACGGCGACAGCGCAAAAATAGTGCTATCCCCGCGAGAAACTCAAGTTCTAAAACTTATTGTGGAAGGATATAGCAACCAGGAAATTGCAAACAAACTTTTTCTTGGAATTGATACTGTGAAATCTCACGTGCGCACGCTAATGAGAAATCTAGCAGTACACGACAGAACGCAAGCCGCTGTAAAGGCAATTAGACAACGACTTGTTTAATAAGACGACTACTAAAATCAGACAGCCGCTTTCGACTCTTCGATTTTAACAGGCACAGCTTCAATTTCGCCTGACTCTTGCTTATGTTTAGCAGCAATCATTTTCGCGCGAGATTCAAGCAACTGACGCTCGACCAATCGATTTTGCACTTTCATCAATTGCGCAAAATATCGAAGGGTGTTTAGCAATTCAGAACTTTCTTTTCCAAACAATTCCTCTTTCATTTCGAGAGCTTGCTTGTAGTGCTTTTCAGCAACTGGGTACATGCGTCTTGCACTGTAAAGGAGAGCAAGATTGTGGTGATTGAGTGCAATGTCTGCGTGCTGCTCGCCATGAATTTTCAGCCTGATGTCTAGAGCTCTCAAATAATGCGGCTCAGCCATCGTGTACTTGCCCTGTTCATGGTACATCGCTGCCAAATTGTTGAGGCTGAGTGCAAGGCGGCTATCTTCTTCACCGAATTTTTCAGCCTCTTCAAGCGCGGCCAAAAATTTCACTTCGGCTTCTGGTATTTTGCCATTTGCGTAGGCTGCATTGCCTTCTTCTACCAGTTTTTTCCAACTCTCACTCACAATGCGTCCTCTGCAAAACAAAAATACCGTTAAATGAGATTGCCTGCGGAAAGCCTTTTGTCTCCAAAGCTCACTCAGCTGTACAGGATATACGCAGACAGAAGGAAGATCTAGTAAGTCGCAAAGAAGAATGTCGCAATGAAGTGCCGACAGCCAGTGCAAAAATGCCACAAACTGACTGCTTAGCTAAGTGTAGCTTGAGGCACGGAGGACTTCCTGAGCGAAATTCACGCAGAAAAAGGTGTCATGAAAAAATTGTCATCCGACTTGTCAGCACAGCGACTCTAAGGTGAATTGACTCTCTTTGCTGCTTCCGTTCAACAGCACAGTTTCTAGTTTGCTAAAGCTAAACGGGACAAAGGTATACAGATTGGCTAAGAACTAAGCTTCACACTAAAACATGAGATATCATGATACGTCCTTACCAGCCACAGACATCGCCCAAGCGGGTTTGCCAAGAAGAGACGAATGCAGGATTTCACTAAGTTCGCAAAACGAGCTGTGTGCTTCACACAATTGTTTGTGCTGGCAATTATTTTTGCCGCTCAAAATTCATGCTCTGCAGCCGAACAAGGGCAAGAGGAAATACGACTAAAACCTCGCATTCAAGCCGGCCCCAGGTTTACCCTTGAAGCTGCAATAAACACTTCAATCAAAAACTATCCTACTGTCGCAGAACACGAAGCTCATGCGCGCGCCACATCGGCTGAGATAAGCCTGGTGAAAACAACTTATCTTCCAAAAGTAGATCTTTTCGTCCAGGAATTACGTGGCAGCGTTAACAATGCACTCGGTATTTTGTTTCCCCCGTTGAGTATTCCTCAGGTCGCAGGCAAAGCAGACGGAAAAATAAATTTCGAAAGCGTTTGGGCAGCGAACGCAAGCGCGTTTGGATCGTGGGAAATAGTTGATTTTGGACTGCGCCACAGCCAGGTGATGGAGGCTCGCACACACCTGAAGCGTTCGGACGCTGCAACCAATTTAACCGTGTTTCAAGTTTCATGCAAAGCTGCAGAAGCATTTTTCGCACTGGTTGCATCTGATGAAGAAGTCAAAGCGCAACAAGCAATGGTAGAGCGCATGAAAGTTTTTGCCACCACCGTGCACGCTCTCGTTGATGCAGACTTGAAACCTGGTGTTGATACATCGCGCGTAGACGCAGAACTTGCGCTTGCTGAAGACAAATTGATTGACGCTGAACAAACTAGAGAAATAAGACGGGCGACACTCGCCGAGAGTATGGGGCTGGCAGGTGAGTATGTTGAAACGATACCTGGAACATTGCTAACAGTACCCGCAGTTCAAGAACCGCAGCAAAAACCGGTATTCGACTATCACCCGCTGGCGTTGCATCAAGAAGCTGAAATAAAATCAGTACAGGCGCACTATCAAGTACTCAAGCATGAATGGTTTCCACATATTTCATTTGAATCGGCTATTTTCGGCCGCGGCAGTGGTGCAAACTTCAAGCCAAGCATCGCCAGATATGGCTATTTGCCAAACATCCCCAACTGGGCTGTTGGACTAAAAGCTGAGTTTCCTGTGATGAATATTTTCGCGATTAAAGCTAAAGAGAGAATCGTTAGCAATCAAGAAATAGCACAAAAGGCAAAATATGCAGAGATTATTCAAATACTCAAAGGCGACGATGCACGCGCCAAAGCAATGATTGACGGCGCGCAAAAGCTGGCTATCAATGCACCAAAGTTCTTGCAAGCAGCCAGAGACACTGAGTCGCGATCAAAAGCCAGATACAATGTTGGACTTGTAGACATCAATTCAATTGCAGCAGCTGAAAAAATGCTTGTACAGGCCGAAGTAACCAACAACCTGGCAGGGCTGGCGGTTTGGCGAGCTTATCTGGCTGCAGCGGAAGCACATGGCGACTTAACTCCGCTATTAAAACTGGTCGGCGACACGGGCAGGAGGAACTAATGGGACTGCTCGATTTCGCCATGAAAAAACCGGTGACTGTAATTGTTGCAGTGCTGGCAATGGCACTATGCGCGGTGCTGGCGCTAACTCGCATGAGCGTAGACATTTTTCCGAATTTGAACATGCCGGTCATCTATGTAATTCAGCCTTACGGCGGCATGTTGCCACCGCAGATGGAAGGCTATTTGTGCGATTGGTATGAATATCACTTCTTCTATATCGATGGAATTAAGGAAGTTGAGTCCCAATCAATCGAAAGTGTTTCGATGATCAAACTCACCTTCCACCCGGGAACCGACATGGCAGCAGCCATGGCTAACACCGTGGCACAGGTCGAACGCTCGAAAGCATTCATGCCACCAGGCACGGTTGGTCCCTTCGTGCTGCGATTTGATGCCGGTAGCATTCCCGCCGGCTATTTGGTGATGTCTAGTCCGAAGCGCTCGGTGAATGAGCTGCAAGACATCACCGTCACCCGCGTGCGACCTTTGTTTGCATCTTTACCGGGGGTATCGGGCGCCCCAGCTTTCGGCGGCAACCAGCGTACCATCGTTGTGACGGTCGACCCAGAGAGGCTGAGTGCCTATCACCTTTCAGGTGAAGACGTTATTAAAGCACTGGCAGAAGGCAACACAATTGTACCAGCGGGTGATGTACGCACAGGCATTTGGGATCGTTACACACCAATCAATGCGACTGTTCCATTGTTTCAAGACCTTCTCATGCTGCCAGTTAAGAAGGGACACGGACCCACAGTGTTCTTGCATGACATAGGTAAAATAGAAGACAGCGCGGATGTGGCCACAGGATATGCCCTCGTAAACGGCAGAAAAACAGTCTACCTGCCTGTAGTAAAACTATCGTCAGCATCTACTCTATCTGTAGTAAACCAGGTCAAAAACGCACTGCCGCATCTTAGACACAATGTTCCAAATGACGTAAAAATAGACTTTGTTTTTGACCAATCTGTTTATGTAACTGATGCTATTTCAAATGTAGTCACAGAAGGCGTACACGGGGCACTACTCACAGGGCTGATGGTGCTACTCTTCTTAGGCGACTTGCGCAGTGCGCTGATAGTTCTCACCAGCATCCCCTGTGCGATTCTCTGTGCCATCGTCGGACTCTGGTTAGCCGGACAATCAGTCAACATCATGACTTTAGGTGGGCTGGCGCTGGCAATCGGCATCCTCGTAGACGAAGCAACTGTGACAATTGAAAACATTCACAGTCACCTGGCGCGGCATGAAGCCCTCCCACTAGCCGTATTGCACGCTGGACAAGAAACAGTAACACCCAGATTTCTGGCGATGATGTCTGTCATTTCAGTATTCGTTCCATCGTTTTTCATGGAAGGTGCGACCAAAGCACTGTTTGTACCGCTGTCTCTAGCTGTTGGTTTTTCAATGGTGGCATCGTACATACTTTCCTCAACTCTTGTGCCGGTAATTTCGACCTGGTTTTTGAAAGTGCACAAGCACAAAGAAGTAGCAGCAGGCACAAGCAACAAAGGGTTTTTCACAGCCGTGCGCAAAGGCTATACGAAGATTCTCTGCACCTTGCTTCGCGCTCGTTTTGCCGTATTCGCGGCATATTTGGGCGTGGCGATCGCTATAGCTGCATCTATCTACCCCATTTTGGGTAGTGAAATTTTCCCAAAAGTTGACACAGGACAATTTCAAATCAAACTCAAAGCACCGTCCGGTACACGCTTTGAAGAAACCTATAAATACTCCACCCGAGTTTTGGACATAATTGCCAAAGCTGCAGGCGGAAAAGAAAACGTTAAAATCTCAATCGGCTATGTCGGAACGCAACCACCGGCATACGCACTCAGCAACATTTACGTTTTCACAAGCGGACCACAAGAGGGCATCCTAACAGTCGCGCTGCGACCTAGCGCGCACATAAAATTACCTGAGTACAAAGAAAAACTGCGACACATAATTGCAAAAGAAATTCCAAATTTGCAAATAGCGTTTGAGCCTGGCGATATCATCAGCAAAATCATGAATTTTGGTGCACCAGCACCAATCGAAGTTGCTATAACCGGGCTAGACCTCACGCAAGACCGTGCCTACGCCAATAAAGTCATCGCTGAGATGCGCAAAATAAGCATGCTGCGCGACATACAATTTGAACAAGCATTAGACTACCCGACCATCGATATAAACGTTAATCGTGAGCTGGCAGGACAACTTGGAGTTAGCGTAAAAGAAGTTGGAGACTCACTTGTGTCTGCGTCTTCTTCAAGTCGCTGGGTCTCTCAAAATTATTGGACAGACCCCAAGACTGGGGTAAGCTATCAAGTTCAAGTAGAAATGCCACAGTGGCACATGTCTTCGCTTCAAGATGTTGAAGCAGTGCCGGCTCTCAAAGACGGCACTGAAGGACCGTACCTACGCGACCTGGCAAAATTATCCTACGGTGTAATGCCAGGTGAAATAGACCATATAAATCAACAGCGCCTCATTTCAATCTCCGCAAATATTGCAGGCGAAGACCTTGGCAAAGCATCAAAAAAGGTTGACGCTGCAATCAAGCGGGCAGGCGAACCGCCCCAGGGTGTATTCGTCAAACAGCGCGGTCAAGTACCAGCAATGCGAGAGACTTTCTTCGGACTGCAATTGGGAATTGTGCTTGCAATCGTAGTAATTCTTTTGATGCTAACTGCTAACTTCCAATCATTACCTCTTGCTCTGGTCATCGTCTCGGTGGCACCGGCTATTGTGGCGGGAGAAGTGACCTCACTACTGCTCTGGAATACAACTTTGAACGTACAATCATTCATGGGTGGCATCATGGCGATTGGCGTCGGTGTGAGCAACTCGATTCTTTTGATTACTTTTGCTGAAAACAATAGAATGGATGGAGCCTCGGCGCTCCGGTCAGCAGTCAAAGCAGGGCGCGAACGCCTGCGCCCTGTGCTGATGACCAGTATTGCAATGATATCGGGGATGGTGCCCATGGCACTGTCGGCAGATGCTCAAGCTTCATTGGCACGCGCCGTTATAGGAGGGCTAGTGATGTCGACGCCCTGCGTTCTGCTGATTATGCCGCTCATTTTCTCAATAGCTCGAAACAAAACGGGAAGAAATACAGCTTCGATTCATCCAGAAGATCTCAAACAGCTAGTCACTATCGGTGAAACAAAATGATTAAGCACAATAAGAATCACAAACAAATGTTTGGCTTACTCTTTTCGTTAAAGACACGGCAGCTAACGGCACTCTGGGCAGTTTTGCTAATCACTGTTTTGACCGGCGCTGGCTGCGGAAACAAAGCCGAAGAAGAAGAAAAGCTTGAGTCTGAAAAAGAAGCTGTTGTCAAAGAACAAACTGTAAAAACAGTTCGTGTTGAAGCAAAACTTTTGGACAGACAACTGAGCTTACCTGGCGAAATTTTGCCCTATCAGGATGTTCCACTTTATCCAAAAATCCCCGGCTTTATAAAGTGGATTGGGGTCGATCGCGGCTACTGGGTGAAAAAAGGTCAGGTTCTGGTACAAATGATTGCACCAGAAGTAGTGGCACAGAAAAACGAAGCAGAAGCAAAACTACTACAAGCCAAATCGCAAATTCATGAAGCGCAAAGGCGATATGATTGTGCATGCTCGGTGACCAAAGAAGCCGAAGCTAAGCTGAAATCAAACGAAGATACATACAAACGCTACAAGAAAGCTGCTGAGGTACCGGGCGTTATTTCTGGCAACGAATTAGAAATTTGGCAACAAAATACCGAAGCAGACAGGGCGGCTGTCAAATCAAAGGCAGACCTTGTAGCCGTCGCAGAAGCTCAACTTACAGCAGCTAAAGACAACGAGAAAGCAGCGAAACAGGCAGTTGATCACATTGCAGAACTGCTTGCATACTTAACGATTACTGCTCCATTCGATGGCATGATCACCGAACGAAATATGCACGTTGGCAGCTTTGCCTACCCACTGCACGGGCAATCGGGCTACCCACCCATGCTGCGCATTAAAGAGCTTTCGTTGTTGCGTATTGTCATTCCCGTTCCCGAATATGCAATTGATGCAGTAGACGTAGGCACAAAAATCAATTTCACAGTAACAGCATATCCTGGTCGTGTGTTCACAGGCGAAGTGGCTCGTATAGCCCACTCACTTGATGTTAGAACCAGAACAGAACCAGTCGAACTCAATTATTGGAATACAGACAAAGCCATAGACCCGGGAATGTTTCCGGAAATAAAATGGCCAATGAAACGCAGCTACAAAACTCTTTTTGTCCCAACCGAATCAATTTACGAAAGCCTCGAAACACCTTTCGTCGTGCAAATCAAGGACGGCAAAGTCAACAGAGTCACAGTAAAACGCGGACAAACAGTCGGCGACAAAGTGGAAATTTTCAGCGACCTGAAAGAAGGCGACGAAATCGCCAAACGCGCATTCGATGATTTGCCCAACGGCACTGCAGTCATCGCAGAACCGGAGTCAAAATAAAGCATTCTAGCCGGCAATATACATGTGCCGATTAGATTGTGCGTCGCGGTCTGAAAAGGGAGGTTGCGGGCATTTGGGAGTTGGCTAAGCCAGGCATATGCGCAGCGAAAGTATTACTAGCGCTTGCTGCCTCAGTATCAGCTACCATCTCAGTTAAAAGTGGACGCATTCCGTGTGGAATGTGAGCAGGTCCATATAATTCTTCCATCACAACGCCCGGGCGCAAGGCCGCGCCACCATGAAATCCTTGTGCCAACTGCTCAGCTGCGCTGGCTCCTTCACGATGAACGCCCATCACTACGGGACGTGGATCAATAATCCTTCCATCCACAACTAAATCTTCAACCATCGCTCCAGGTCTAATTATGCCATCAGCAGGGATATGCGGCTGAAACTCTGCGGGTGTTACTGGCCGGATTGTTTTCAGTTTCGCCAGCAGCTCCTCCGCTTTAACCTGCATGGCATCTTTAGCAGGATTAACAGCCCCGGGCGAATAAGGTTGCCAAATTCTTACAGGAGCGCCAATTGTCTTGCCACCTTCGATAGCAGCTCGTGTCATTTCATTTCTTTGCATAGCCAGCAAAGCAGCGTCCTTATTAAACTCAGCTACAGCCACCTTGGGCAAAGCCTTTGCAGTAGCCGACTCAGCTTGCTCAGCTGCACCTGTGAGAGCACCCTTTATAAAGCGACCACCCATAGAACGATAGGCAACAACGCCTACGGCAGCGGTTGCCAGAACAGCCCCAGCGATCACTACGCCCTTGTGCTCGGCAGCCCAATCAGACCAGGTCTGACTGGAAAGCGACTGAGCATCATGTTGATGAGCCGCCTTTGGAGGGTCTCCGAGTAAATCAGAATGCGTTATTTTGAGCTCGTCCATGCTTTTTATTGCACTACCAAAGTGAATACCTAACGCTATCACCCCTTCAAGAACAGGGACAATGTTCTATTGCACAGCCTCAAGGTAAATCCACGTAGTAGGTCAATTTGTCTGAGCAAAATTAAATAAACGGCTGTAAGCCAAAACAATTTCTGTCGCCCAACGTAAGCGTGAATCGATCAAAATCGATAATAGTTTTCATTTTCCACTCGTAGATTTATTAAGCTTTGGTCTTCCAGTCAGCGCAAAGCCATCTCCCTTAAACATCGCCTGCAGGACATTTCGGGAAATCAGCCCTCAAAAACAGCTCAGCCGAAATCAGCAAAACCAATCAGTTAGTAGAGCTTCTTTGCTATCCTGTTATATGCTTGCTAGTATTGCGGCGATACGCTTGCCAAACAAAACAATAGAGCCTATGTCTCAGACAGACCCTAGCCACAAACATGACCATGACCACGACTGCAGTTCGCCAGAGCCGTCTCACAAGCATGAGCACAAATCGCACGGTCATCATCATCACGCAGACGCAAGAAAGATAAGCAAAAGCCGCCTGCTCACAGTCTTGACTCTGTCTGGCACTTTCATGTTTGTAGAAGCCATCGCCGGCTTTATGACGGGAAGTCTCGCTCTAATTGCCGATGCGGGTCATATGTTGGGTGATGTGGCTTCACTTGCTCTGGCATATTTTGCAGTTTGGCTATCAAGCCGCCCCGCTGGCCCGTCGCGCACTTACGGCTATCACCGCAGCGAAATTCTTGCGGCACTGGCAAATTCAGTTTTGCTTGTTTTGATATCTGTATTCGTTTTGTTTGAGGCATTGCAGCGCTTCACAAATCCTACGCACGTCCAGAGCACGCCAATGCTCATCGTGGCTGTGATTGGGCTCTGCATCAATCTGATTTCAATGCGCCTGCTCAGCGACAGCGCCGGTCACTCTCTAAATTCGAGAGCAGCTTACCTGGAAGTCGTTTCAGACATGCTTGCCTCAGTTGGCGTGATTATTGCCGCTATCATCATGATGACCACAGGATGGTACCTCGTAGACCCGCTAATAAGCTCTGTTCTCTCACTCTTCATTCTTGGCAGAACCTGGGGACTTCTCAAAGAATCAATCGACATATTGATGGAAAGCGCGCCGGGTCATGTTGATCTTGAAGATCTCAGCCAATCAATGCTTGGTGTAGAGGGTGTTGAAGCCGTCCATGACATACACGTTTGGACAATCACTTCGGGAATGATTGCAATGTCAGGCCATGTGCTGATTAGAAACGGAGCAGATTCCGGGCAAGTTCTGGACAAGCTAAAGCACATAATGGAACACCATTTTGATATCGCCCACACAACCATCCAAATAGAAACAGAAGCCGCAAGCAAGCGCTGCAATGACATTTGCGCCATCTCCTAAAGGCAAAATGTCCACCATTTGTTTTAAGTGCGTCGGCATTGCATAATAGTGCGTGACTACAACGAGTACAAAGGGGTTGCAATGGGTTACGTGGCGGCAATTGTGGTTACATCGTTAGCCACTGCATTGTGCCAGTACGCAAACCATTATTTAGATCATTCCAACTTAATCATGATCTATCTTCTTTGCATTGTTTATGTGGCGACTCGCTTTGGTCGTGGACCGTCAATATGCGCATCAATTCTAAGCGTCGTTGAATTCGACTATTTTTGCGTGCCGCCGCATTTCACTCTGGCTATTTCAGATTGGCAATATATCATCACTTTTACGGTGATGCTTACAATTGCGTTTCTCATTACTACTCTAACCTCTGAAGTCCAAAACCAGGCAGAACTTGGTAGACAAAGAGAAAAGCGAACCGAAGCGTTGAGGGCATTGAGTACAGATTTGTCTCTAGCGCGTGGCAGAGACAAACTAGTTGAAATTTCGCTGCGTCACATTCGCACCTATTTTAATGCGATGGTAGGAATTTACCTGCCCGACGCCGATGGCAGGCTGTGCGAATATACCGCAGACCAGGGGCTTTCTAAAATAGAGCGTCAGGACAACGAAGTCGCGATATGGACTTTTCAAAACAAACAAAAAAGCGGCCTCGGCATAGGGCAACATGCTTCAGCAGGCTCTATTTACCTGCCTCTCATAGCCTCACAAGGAGTAGTTGGCGTCCTTCAGGTATCACCGCGAGGTGACTCTCGCGAAGCCCTCACAGGTGAGCTGGAAGTGCTGGAAACATTTGCCAATCAGACAGCACTTTGCATTGAAATTGCAACCATCTCCGAAAAGGCACAACAAGCAGCCATTCATATTGAAAGAGAACAGCTTCGCAACGCACTTTTAAGCTCCGTTTCTCACGACTTGCGCACACCGCTTGCCACCATAACTGGTGCAAGCAGCAGCCTCGTACTTGGCAAATCCAATCTCAGCGATGCGCAGAAACAAGAGCTTGCCCAGGTCATTCTCGAAGAAGGCGAGCACCTCAACAACTTAGTGCGCAACTTGCTTGAAATGACAAAGCTTGAATCAGGACCACTAACAGTAAAGAAAAACTGGTATGAAATTGAGGAAGTAGTCGGCACTTCTATGACAAGGCTCGAACGCCATCTCAATTCTCGCCGCATTAACATTCAATTGCCACGAAATCTGCCACTGGTGCCACTCGACGAAATCCTGATGCAACAAGTTTTTCTAAACCTGCTGGAAAACGCATTGAAATACACCCCTGCAGGTAGTGATATTGACATAGAAGCATTTGCAAACGAAGTCGACTCCGCCGGCAAGCCCACCTGGATTACTATAAAAGTTTCAGACCGCGGACCTGGCCTCAAAGCCGGCGAAGAAGACTTGATTTTCACTAAGTTTTATCGCTCAAGTACCGCATCACAGCATATGGGAGTGGGTCTTGGTCTGGCAATTTGTCGCGCCATTATCAAAGCACATGGCGGTACAATAACGGCAGCAAATAGAACTGGCGGAGGAGCTGATTTCATAATCAAGCTGCCACTAGAAGGCAAACAGCCTACATCAATTGTCGAAAACGCTGAAGACGAGAAGGCAAACGCAGCAAGCAAAAACGACGAAATCAACGAGACAGAAAAAAGCAAAAAGGAAGATGTTTCGGATCAAAGCCATGACTGAAAACGAACCCAAAATATTACTAGTCGAAGACGAACAACAGATACGCCGCTTTCTGCGCGTCACCCTAGGCTCAAACGGCTACAAACTCATTGAAGCTGCAACCGGTCAGGAAGGTTTGATGATGGCTGCAACCGAAAAGCCAGACCTAATTATTTTAGACCTCGGGCTGCCTGATATGGACGGATTGGACTTCACACGCCAACTGAGAGAATGGTCTAGCACACCGGTTATTGTTCTTTCAGCGAGAGGACAAGAAGATGACAAAATTTCAGCGCTCGATGCTGGTGCTGACGATTACCTCACAAAACCCTTTGGTACTGGCGAGTTGCTTGCCCGCCTGCGAGTAGCATTCAGGCACACAGACAGAGTTAAGCCAGACTCGAATGAAACCTCTTATTCATTTGGAAACGTAACCATAGATCTTGCCAAACGGCAGGTATTCAAAGATGGACAAGAACTGCATCTCACGCCAATTGAATACAAACTTCTTACTCTTCTGGTAAGACACGCCGGCAAAGTCTTGACGCACAGACAGCTGTTAAAAGATGTCTGGGGTGACGCTTACTCCGACGAGCACCACTATTTGAGAGTTTATATGGGGCAATTGCGCCACAAACTTGAAGACAACGCTGCGCGACCACTGCACTTAATCACAGAGCCTGGCGTAGGCTACAGACTTCGAATAGACAGCTCTACAATTTCGTAAACGCTGAATTAATCGAGCGACTCTGCCTTGAGGCGACCAGACTTACAAGCTTTTATAAATTGCGCATAGTCAATTTCAGTTTGCTTCGCATATGCAGCAGCATATTCTCGAATGGACTCTTCAAACGCATCACTCTTGCCCATATATCCACGCAAAATGACAGAATCGCCAGAGCGAGCATGTGCTCTAGCTAAAATTTCGCCGGCAATGCGAGGAAAGATTTTGAAATCTTCTTTCGACCACAATGTAGTATTTACGCCAATTTTGACATCACGAAGCTGCCTGATATAAAACTGATAAAACGGTGCTACGCGTCCCGTAGTCCAGCCCAAAAACATATCACTTGCCGCCTGCATAAGTTTTTGACCTGCAACAACACGCTGCCCTTGATGCTTGTATTTGGAGGCACCAGCGTAAGGAGCAAGCACAGATTCACGTGCTTCTTTTATTTGAAGAATCAAAGCATCGCCACTCGGACTTGTCAAAAGCACGACACCACACATGGTGCCCACACTTCCAACACCAACTACCTTTCTGGCAAAATCTACAAGTTCAAACCTGCTCATAAGTACTCGACGGTCTTCAGGCAATGAATTTAGATAGTCTTCAAAAGCCGCACGTTGCGGGGCTCCCAACTCGCGATCCGAAAAATGGACGATAAGAGGCGGCATATCCCTAAAACGTAACTTTCCGTCAACCAGCTCAGTCATTTTTTGTGTCATGACCTCTGGCGACGACTTCATCACAGCCTCTTTTACTTGCTCCTTCTGCCGACGTCGCGTTTCGTCTTTTACTGAGCCCAATAAGGTTTCGAAATCAATACGTGAATACCATGCTTCCAATGCTGTCATTTCTGAAAGCTCAGCCATGTATTCACGATATGATTGCGCCATGGTGCGAGCTGCATCCTCAGCCAATCCTTCGGAAAAGCCGTTGTTTTTCGCAGCCAAAATAAGACTTGTCGCAAGGCGTTTTACATCCCACTCCCACGGCGCCGGGAGAGTTTCATCGAAATCATTTATGTCTATGACCAGCTTGCGCTCGGGCGTCGCAAATAGACCCATATTGTGTATGTGACAATCGCCGCAAGCCTGCACATAAAAGCCGGAATTAGGAGTATCAGAGAGATCCATCGCCATAAGCGCTGCGCTTCCTCGAAAGAAGGTAAACGGAGACACCAGCATTCGCCCATATCTTAATGGAACAAGCTCGGGAACTCTGCCTTCATTAGTGCTTTCAAGAACTTCGATAATGTCTCTTTTGCCACTTGCGCTATGAATCAAGGCATGCGACTCTAACGCCACGCGCTGCCTTGCTTGCTTACCCATTTCCTTTCGTTCGGCTCGAGTTTTCAATTGTCGAGAATCAGAAGAGACTAAAGCCTCATTTGCTTTTTCTTCTTTAGATTTGGATTTCTTCTCAAGCAAAGCAGATTTTTTCATGGAATTACCTTCCTGCATTATTCACAAGCAATAAGCAGAGACACCTAAGCAGAACCGCTTATACCATAATGCCAGACAGGGACTCTAAAGACATCAATACTTAGGATGATTTCTAAATTATCGTCCCCACAATTACTCGATAAATCACGACAGAGCAGGAAATTGAGACGCGGCAAATCGAGGTTCAAGGCTTAGATTTTACTTGAACAAGTTCTTCACCCTTTAAGATACGCAGCGCGAGGGCACCAGCAGTGGTGCTCTCGGCAGAACATCCTCTAAAATAGTTGACTGCTGTTTGATCATCTTTCATCTTAGCAAGTGCAGCGTCTGCAGTTTTTGCATCAATCTGCTTTAGCAAAATCGCCCCATAAAGCCGCCCGGCAGGCGTTCCCTTACTAATCAATTCTTGAATCTCAGGCTTTGCTGAGCTGCCGAATTTTAGATATTTCTGAAACGCAAGCCATTGCCCACTTGGTTTGTTTGTGTCGCCTTTTTCTCTGTAAATAACAGCTGTTGTTTTCATCAGGCAATCCGTCTCAGCGGAGCTGAGCTGAGAGTCTCCGCAATGCTCTCCTTCGCAATTAGCCATGGTAGAAGAAGCTAAGATTAGCCACCCAATTAACAACACAACAACGCAGGAAGATCTCATTTTGCTCAATTTCAAATCTCCGCACCATATCGAGCCCACACCACTACTTATAAGAAAACCCACGGTCACTAATTCGCACAGACCTATCGGAGCCGACTGAAGCAAAGGTCACTTCCTTGCCTGAAGACATTTGCAATTCCCAATCGCCCTGGCTGAATGTCTTTGCTAATTCTGCGCCGATGCAATAAAACTCGCCACGATCTTTCAACTTATTTTGCGCCAGTTTCAACGCCTCTTCCAGCAAAACTGGCGGCTTCACTTCAGGCTGCCACAGAATTCTTCTGGCGTCAACAGCAATACAAAGCAAAGTAAGCGCGATAGCAATTGATAAACCCAGTAGTCGCTTCATACCATCCCTCACTATTTGGAGACAATTAATCGCATTGATTGTTTCAGCCAAAGCAGCGATATCCCGAATTGATCATGTTAGCATATGGCAAGCCCTAGAATGGATGACAACCATTGGACGTTCTCTTTGAGGACATCAGCGACCCATATTCCGGAGACACAAACAGCTTCCGCCGCGCGTTTGAGATAATAGAAACATGCTGTCTAAAGACTGTACGCGACTTTGAGCCCTCAGGCTAGAACATTAGCCTACGTGCACATGCGGACGGCGCATTGGGTCTGGCTCGGTGGCTCTTAGAACTTCGCGGGCAAGTGGGGCGGTTTCGCCTTCGCCGAAGAAGATGTATTTGAGAACATAACTAATCGGATGCCCTTCAGTCCAACCGAAATAAACATGAGGGAGCTTGCCGGTGGTGTCGCGCAAATGAAGCATCAATGCGGCGATTGCATTTGGCACTGCGTGGCTTTCGCATTGGAATACTCTAAAGCCGCCGCTTCTGCGAATACCGTGAACATGCAACAGTTCATCAGCAAATTCAGATGCGTCTCCGCGGTGCACTTCTAGAAAGATTAGTGGTTCAGTAATTCTGTGGGTGCGACGCGCTTCGAGTTCTTTGAAGTTGTATTCTGTGCCGCCAGGTCTATGGGCAACAATGGCAATTTCGTATGGCGACAACTCTTTCAAAAATTCCTTTGCGGTGTCATCCAACTCGACTTTGAGAACTCGCAATTCGGTAGAACGAATGACTCGTGAAACTAGAGAAGTACACAAAATAGTAGCGATGAAAAACGATGCAATTTTTAGACCATCGGGTCTTTCCATCATGTTGACTATTGAAGTGTAGGTAAACACTGCGAAAATCAAGCTAAAACAAACACGCGCAAGCCAGCCTTCTTTCCACGTGGCCAACATGACCGCAAACGCAGCAGAGGTCATCAGAACCAACACACCGGTAGCATACGCGCCGCCCTGTGCATCGACGTCGGCTTTGAAAATCATCGTGATTACAAAAGCAACTACAGTGAAGAAACAAACCATCGGACGAATTGCTTTTGCCCATTCAGGTGCCATGCCATATCGAGGCAAGTATCGTGGCACAAGATTCAACAAACCAGCCATTGCTGACGCACCGGCAAACCACAAAATACAAATTGAACTGATATCGTAAATGGTGCCGAAACCATCTCCAATAAATTGATGCGCCAGGTAAGAAAGAGCTCTACCGTCAGCTTGCCCACCATGACCAAATTCTTTTTCTGGAATCAACACTGTAGTGGCAAAAGAGCTTCCAATTAAGAACACACTCATAAGTACAGCAGCGGTTCGCAACATCCATTTTGTGTTGCGAATTCTGCCATCAAGTTTGCCTTCCTTATCATCAGCATCGCCCTCAATGAGGGGCATAACAGCTACGCCGGTTTCAAAGCCAGACAAGCCCAGAGCTAATTTCGGAAACAACAACGCCGACACAGCGACCATATTCACAATAGAACCACGCTGCACCAACAACTTTTCCCACCAGTGATTTATCACTTCGGGATTGTTGATAATGTGTTGTCCTGCATAGAAAAGAACCACTGCATTGAGCATCAGATAAGTAGACACGAGCAGTACAGAAACACCAATCGCCTCCTTGAATCCCTTCAAGAAAATGGCACCAAGCAAGGCGACAAGAACCAGTGTTACACCAATGCGATCATGCATAAAAGCCGGCACGAGAGGATTTTCCACCACGTGCGCAGCCGCGTCGGCAGCAGACAAAGTGATGGTGATCATGAAGTCAGTTGCAGCAAATCCAAGCAAACAAAGAACTAACGATTTACCTCGCCAGCCGGCCAACAATTCCTCAAGCATAGAAATAGAGCCTTGCCCATTTGGACTTTCTCTAGCTACTCGTGCGTAAATCGGCAGCGCACCAAAAATAGTCAACAAGACCAGAATAATGGTCGCCAGAGGCGAGAGTAGTCCAGCAGCAAGAAAGGCTATTCCAGGCTGATATCCTAGTGTTGAAAAGTAATCGACACCGGTAAGACACATAACCTGCCACCACGGCGATTTGTGGTGCACTTCAGGTTCATTACTGCGCTTCGACTCGCGCATTCCTTCAAAAAACCACAGGCTAAACCTGTGTTGCATGCGCTTACTGGAAGTTGTCATAAAGGTGCTACAAAAAACTATTTTGTGTTAATTCGATCAGTCTATATCGTTTAACCCAGCACAGGCCTAAATGCAACGACAAGAAAACATCAAGATAATGTAAAAACGCCATAAGTAAAACATCAAGACAGTCAGAACAAGAGCGCCCGCAAGCATTACCACGCAAGGTTTTCCAGCTGGCACAGCTAGAGATTTTGCGTGACAAGAACAGAAATCATTCAATCAAGGCGTCGTGAAGATGAGAGTAGCCGGCACACACTCTGCGGCGCAGGCTGATGCATGTCATGGGACACGTTTGACTATGTATGGCTTATAAGTATGACCTTTGAAATTACAAACAACCGGCGTAGTCGGCACGGGTGATCCGTCTGCGAAATGACCGCCCACCGTGTATAACATGTCGCCATCTACAAGGTTTTTGCATTGCCCACTGCCGTCATAATATCCATGTTCCGCACTCTGAAACCAAACGCATGTGCTCTGAACTGGAGCCTTGGCCTTTGACGGCACAAACGCCGACTGGCTTGCTCCCGCTGCATAATCATTTGCTTGAACTAAACCATCAGCACTGGGCGTTGACGGTGCATAAGGAATATTTGGCACAACTTTATTAGTTTCGATTGTCCCGTAAAGGCGAGGCTTATAATCACGCTTGATTCGAAAACCACTTTCGCCCTGCGTTTGGGTCGTGATTATTGTTGGTTGAATCGGTACAGGCGCCGCAGCATTGCTTGCTGGCATTGCCGTCGGAGCAGGAATTTCATCATCAGCAAAGCTAACAGTATTAAATGCCAAGCCGAGCAAAAATGACACAAACAAGGAAGACGACAAAAATCTCAAGGTCATGCTCGCCTCCTCCCCAAACTGTTTAATAGTAACTATTCTGATGACGCTTTAGTACAAATACTGTTCCCCGCGAAACGGTATTTCTGTCCTTGCTTTCATCCAAGCTAAAGGCCAAGTGTCTACAATATTGCTTTTAGTGTCAGCCCATTCAACTGCCCAGGTGCGCGCGTGGACGAAAATAAGAAGTGGTCGTTTTGGATTGACAGGGGCGGCACATTTACAGATGTTATCGCCCGCAGACCCGACGGCAAACTCTTAACACGCAAAGTCCTATCTGAAAGCTCAAAACGACGTGATTCTGCAGTCCAGGGCATCAAGGAAATTCTTGCGGCAAACGGCAGCAGCCTGGCAGAGCTCGGCCAATTGCGCATGGGCACGACAATTGGCACCAATGCTCTTTTAACCAGACAGGGTGCGAAAACAGTTTTCATAAGCACAAAAGGTTTTGCTGATTGCGTAAAAATTGCCTACCAAAATCGTCCCGACATTTTTGCACTGGAAATCAATTTGCCCGAAATGTTGTACGAACAGGTAATCGAGTTTGACGAGCGAATAGATTTTTCCGGAAAGATACTAACACAGCCAGATTTGGCTCAACTCAAAAGCGAGCTGCAGGCAGCTTTCGGCAATGGTATTCGGTCTTGCGCGATTGCACTTATGCATGGTTACAAATACCCGCAGCACGAAATGCTTGCAGCCGACGCAGCAAGAGAAATTGGGTTTGAGCAAATTTCAGTGTCGCATGAGTCTGCGCCGCTGATGAAACTGATTAGCAGGGCAGACACGACACTTGCCGATGCCTACCTCACGCCATTACTTCACTCATATATAGAAGGGCTACGCCGAGACCTGGGCGATTTGCAACTACACTTCATGCAGTCAAATGGTGGACTAGCTGCGGCAGCTGTATTCAAAGGTAAAGACAGTATTTTATCGGGTCCGGCAGGTGGACTGGTAGGCGCCATAAAAGCCGCAGAATCTGCCGGTTTTGACAAACTGATAAGTTTTGACATGGGCGGCACATCAACCGATGTTTCGCACTTTCATGGAGAAATCGAACACATTTACGACACAGAAATATCAGGCATGCGTATTCGAGCTCCAATGATGGACATACATACCGTCGCGGCTGGAGGCGGCTCTGTGCTCGGTTTTGACGGTACAAGGCTGCGAGTTGGACCCGACTCTGCCGGGGCCAATCCAGGACCACTTTGTTATAGAAAGAACGGTCCATTGACTCTAACTGACGCCAACCTCAAACTTGGTCGCATTCAAGCCAAGTTCTTTCCTCATATATTTGGCCCAAACGAAAACGAGGCACTCGATGTCGATGCGGTAAACGCAGCATTTGAAGATTTACGCGACGAAACAAACAGAAAAGCCAGCAGCAAAAAAAACGCTGACGAACTTGCATATGGATTCATTCAAATCGCTGTTGCAAAAATGGCAAACGCTATCAAGCACGTCTCGATTCAACGCGGACACGACGTTAGAGATTGCGTGCTGGTATGCTTCGGTGGCGCAGGAGGTCAGCATGCCTGCTTAATTGCAGAAGAGCTAGGCATTTCCAAAATACTGATACATCCTCTGGCTGGATTATTGTCTGCATACGGCATCGGGCTAAGCAACACACGCTTAGTCAAAGATATTGATTACAACAAAGCACTTAAAGATTTAGCAGAAGAAGACCTTATTCGTAGCGTCGAGCTAAGCAGCGCTGAGCTTGGAAAACTGATGAGCAGCGACGGAGTCTCAGGGCAAGAACAAAAAACAGTAGTAAACGCACTTATACAAATGGCGGGCAGTGACTATTCTCTCAGTGTTCCGTTTGCATCACCAGCTGAAATGTCCGCTTCGTTTGCGGAAAAACATTTGAAAAGGTATGGCTTTAACGACGACAAACGAGAGCTTATTTTAGCGAGCCTTTCAGTGCAAGTATTGGGATTTGATTCCAGCAGTGAAAATTACTCATTTTTAGAAAAAATTTCTGCGCCAGCAAAAGAAAGAAGAGAAATCACTCTCTACAGCAAAGGCGCCTGGCACAATTGTGCGCTTATCGAAAGAAATGAGATGCAGCCAGGTGAGCCAATTTGTGGACCAGCGCTAATTGGTGAAGAAAACACCACGACAGTTATCGACGATGGCTGGCAAGCGAGTGTAGATAAAAGCGGTTCGCTGATTTTGACACCGCAAAACCAGGCACTACTAGCCAGTTCGTTTTCCACGCCTGCTGAAAGCTCAGCGGGAAAACAAGATAAGCCAGCCGTAGACCCGATAGATCTGGAGTTGTTCAACAATCTTTTCAAGTTTATCGCAGAGCAAATGGGCTTAACTTTGCAAAACACAAGCCAATCAGTAAACATCAAAGAGAGACTTGATTTTTCTTGTGCACTCTTTGACGCGGAAGGAAACCTTGTGGCCAACGCTCCGCACATTCCTGTGCATCTCGGTTCAATGGGCGAATCGGTGAAGAGCCTCATCGAAAACAAATTCCATGAGATGCAACCCGGTGATGCTTTTGCAATTAACGATCCATATTCGGGTGGCACTCACTTGCCAGACATAACGATTATTAGCCCCGCATTTGATGCCGACGGCAAACGAGTAATCTTTTACGTAGCCTCCAGAGGGCATCACGCCGACATTGGTGGCATAACTCCTGGCTCAATGCCTGCAGACAGCAAATCAATCGATGAAGAAGGCATTTTATTTCAACACATGCTTGTGATGCGAAACGAAAAAGTGCTCAGCGACGAAATTGAAAAGCACCTTCGCACAGGAAAATATCCGGCTCGAAAAGCATCACAAAACATTGCAGATATGAAAGCGCAGATAGCAGCCAACTCGCGCGGCATTAAGCTGATGAACGAGCTTATCGCGACCCGCGGCGAAGCTACGGTGGCAGCATACATGGGCTATGTCCAAGATAATGCGGAAGACTGTGTCAGGCGCGCGATCAAATCACTCAACTCAGGCAGCTTTTCAAGCAAAATGGATGACGGCAGCACGGTGAAAGTGACAATTGAAATCGACAAATCAAACGCGTCTGCGCAAATTGATTTCACTGGTACCTCAGCCCAAACAAAAAGCAATTTCAACGCGCCACTGGCAGTTTGCAAAGCCGCAGTTTTATACGTTTTTAGAAGTCTTGTCCGCGACGAAATTCCGCTAAATGCGGGCTGCTTCAGACCACTGAAACTGATAGTGCCGGAAGCATCGTTGATAAACCCGACTTATCCCGCACCAGTGGTGGCAGGCAACGTTGAAACTTCGCAGCTCATTGTTGATGTACTCTATGCCGCGCTAGGCATCATGGCGGCATCACAGGGGACAATGAACAACCTTTCGTTTGGAAACCAAAAATATCAGTACTATGAAACCATATGCGGAGGAACGGGAGCTGGAGCCACTTTCAACGGTGCCGGCCCAGTCCAATCGCATATGACAAACTCACGTCTCACAGACCCAGAAGTTCTCGAATCAAACTACCCGGTCATTCTTGAGTCATTTAGCATACGCAAAAATAGCGGTGGAGATGGGTTTAAGCACGGTGGTAATGGCGCAATTCGCAAACTGCGATTTGCCGAGGAAATGACAGCAACTGTTCTGAGTAATCGTCGCGATAATGTTCCGCATGGCTTAAGCGGGGGTGAGCCTGGTTCTTCAGGCAACAACCTCATTCAGCACGTTGATGGAAGTATAAGCAAGCTCCCCTTTCGAAGCAGCTTTCAAATAAAAGCAGGCGAATGCATCATTATCGAAACGCCCGGCGGGGGCGGATTTGGGCCTAAAGAAGCTAATAGATAAATCAGAATGTAAGCAGGGCGACAAATCAAGATCTCCCACCCTTGACAGCGCGGTAATCCTAAAACAAAGACAGGCCCTATATATCAAGGCACAAAGCGGTCGCCAAGAAGCTGTTTGCCAGCTGCATTCGGTGAAATTTCAGGCCTCCTAAGTTCACCGATTTGAGCAGTAAACTCTCTCGGAAAACGAATCAGGTTGCTGTTTTAGGATTTTACAAATATCTTTCAAAAGATCTTTCTTCAAACGTTTCAAACATCACATACCGGGAATGTTGAAAATAGAAATCCTTAACCGATTTCAATCACTTTGGCCGAACGGCGAGGAGAACGCAGGGAATGCCCCAGCGTAGTTTTATTTATTCTTTTGGTCTATTGGTTCTTTTGGCATCGGCGATGCCAGCTGCATTTGCTGAAGATAAGCTTTGTCTAGCTGATGATGGTAACAATCAGCACAAACATGCCGCAACGCATCACAAGCAAGCACATGCGCCAGAAGTGAAACATTCGATTATAGTGAAAGCGACACCAGAACAGGTCTGGGAAGCGATTCGTCACCAACGAAAAGCTGATGACCACCGCAAACTCATTTCGTTTGACGGCACAATTGCTACATTGCACGAAACATTTGCAGCACTTCCAATAGTCGGCGAAGCAAGCTGCGATTATGTTGAAACAGAAAAAATACCAAACCAAAGAATGGACTACAGCCTGGTAAAATCAGACAGGTTCTCAGTCTTCGAAGGCAGCTGGATATTGTCCCTGGCAAAAGATGGACAATCAACTCTTGTAGAACTGAGCAATGCGATTGATGCAGGCATTAGAGTTCCATTCTGGCAAGACATAACAAAAATGGCAGCAAGCCGATCTGTAAAGAAAAGACTCGATGCTGTTTGCCAATATGCCGAAAGCTTGAAGAAAACCGAAAGCACAAATCCAATTCGCTAAATATCAGCAAGCATCGTTTAGGTGCTTGCTCTTCAAAGGCAATTCTCATTGCGCAGGGACTCTTAGCGAAACATCTGGTCTTTCATTGGACTTAGTGTTTTCAGTTTTTCTACTCGACCGAGTTTTCTGCAAACATCAGTAAGCTTTTTGACTATGCGCTCAGTTGTTTCGTGCTGCTTTCCGTGCACACGCTCAACAATTGCCAGGGCACGGTCTAAATTCTTCTCAGCCTCAGCAAAATCGCCAGCTTGTACATAGCAGTCAGCTTTGCCTTCAAGACAAGTTAGAATCTCGCGAGCTTGCGGACCCTGCAATTTTTCCCAAACAGCAAGTGCGCGGTCATAACAACCAATTGATGTGGTGAAATCTTTCTTTCGACCAAAGAGCTCCGCAAGGCTTTCGATACCCAAGGCATATGGCGCAGAAAGTTGACCGTAAAAGCGAGACCTTAGCTGCACAATAGATTTTGCCAAACGTATGGTTTCATCAATATCATCTTGCGTAGTTTTCAGCTCAAAGTATTGATCGCAAACTTCAAGTACGGCATCTGCCGGTGCCTCGGGGTCTCTCATCAAAGACTCGAGAGCAGTTTTGTAAAGGCGCTCAGCATCAGCCCATTGCTGGCGCTTAAAATAAAGCCGCGCTACTCTAGCTTGCATGAAAGCAAGGTCCAGATGATGAGAAGGCAAACGCGACTCGAGCTTGCTCAGCTCTTCACGTGCTTGCTTCAGTTCTTGAGTCATCTGTTGCCGACTCTTGGGAGAACAGTGGAAAAGTTCAAGCACCTCATCGATGCCCTTGCCTAGAGTTATGCAGTAGAGAACAAGCCATATTGCCAGCTGTGTAGAAATTTCTGAGTTCATAACCAACAACTGCACTTGCAAGGCAAGCTGCAATTGCGGCTCGCTGATCAAATTGAGGTCGCGCAACGCTTTACCAAGCGCAATTCGCTGTTGTTTGCTCGCTTGCCAGGCTCTGGTAAGCTCCTCATCTTTGATAACACGAGCACCTTTGAACAACTCACCAAGCGTCACTTGCTCTGCCGGACGCTTTGTTTTGGACATGTTATCTACATAACGTCGGATTGTATCGAGAACATGGTCGTCCATCAGCCCATAAATGGGCTCAAGCATCGTAAACGCATCTTTGTAGTGTTGCTCAGCATCACCAAACTTCTTTTTAGCAATGTTGAACTCGGCTGACACATGCAAAACTTTGACGTACTCACGCGACTGTTTATTACCGGTACCCTCAAGACATGCCTGGGCTCGGTCAAGAAAAGCTTTTGCCTCTTCCGGCCGGCTTTGCTGCATGGCAAGTTTGCCCATTTTGCTCATAACCGAGGACATTTCGCACGCAGATTCAGGCAAGCAATCTTCAAACGCTGCCATCGCCTCTTCGTACTTAACTTCAGCCCGAGCGGGCAGTTTGTGCTGTAAATATGCATCGCCAATGGCTTCAAGCGCCACACCGTATGAGACGCCCTGATAAACTCCAAGCTCTTTCAGTTTGGTTTTGGCGGCCGTGATGGCTGCAGGTTCATCATAAGATTTGTAGTCAGGCTGAGACCAACCGATCTGCTCAAGAGCTTCTTTGCTTGAGATGTGTTTTTGATTCATCAGTGCAAGAGCTCTAACCGCAATTGTTCCGCTCATGCCTTCCAACTTGCAATATTTCTGCATTTCCAGAGCATCATTGATTTGCTGCTCACGGCAAATTTTCATCGAAATCAGAACTTTACCGAGCGACTGAAAGTTTGAGCGTCCGATATCTACGGCGCGCTGCAAATCAGCCGGCGACACCATGCCAGACTCCAGAAGCAAGTCTCCCAGCCTCTTAGCTTGATTTTTCGGGTCTGAAAATCCTTGCATAATTAGCCAGATGATCTTCCTTAACAAGCTCACTGGGTTAGTTTGCTAATTCGGACACTTACCGAATCAACTGAAACAGCTGGAAATGTGTGAGCGATCCCCCGTACATATATAATATGCCCGAATTAATATCATTTTGACAAGTTTCTAAGTATTAGCATGACAAAGCGCCAATTCCGGCTGCTAGACGCTGTTGCGGCGCATTTTGGCTTTGAAGATTTGCACAGCATTGTCTACCAGCGCCGCATTTGCAGCTGGAACGGTGGGGTAAGACATGATTCCCCGCCCCAGATAAGCTCTCGTAAAATTCTTAGCCCTCGGTATCACATGAACATGAAAGTGCGGTACAGCCTCCGCAAGCGAAAAGGTGTAAACCCTCTCGCATTTCAAAATGTCGCGCTGAGCCTTCATTATTTCGCCTAGCAAAGGTCCATACTCAGACAGCTCTGCCGCTGAGGCTTCCGATAAATCGAGGAAGTGGCGTCGCGGCTCTAAAATGAAATAGCCAATGATGTTGGTTTCTTGTGAATGCCTCACTCGCCACAATTCATTGCTAAACAAAAGCTGAGACTCTTTCACATCAAGATTGCATATTTTGCATTCAATCATTTGATATTCCGCCTAATCTAGAACTTTGTGCGCGGCTTCCTTGCCACGTTTTTCATTTACCAAAAACAAAAGTGCAAGACCAATCACAAAAAAGGAAGTAGAGGAAAGCAATGCCATTCGGTGATTATTATGCGTTGCTGCAGTTATAAATCCATATGTTAGTGGGCCGATTGCGGTGGCAAGTTTTCCTGCAAGCCCCCAGAGTCCAAAAAACTCTCCAGAACGCCCCGGCGGCGAAAACGAGCCAACCAGAGCCCTCCCGCAAGAACCACTTGCTCCCATTGCAATTCCAATTAGATTCGACAGCGCCCAAAACAACTCTTTCGTATTGCAAAAGTAAGCGCCGCTGGTGGCAATTATCCACAAAATTAGCGAAATGGTTAAAGTGCGAACAGAGCCAATTTTGTCCTGCACAAATCCCATGCTAAAAGCGCCTACTGCAGCCGTTATGTTTACTACAAAAATCAAAAGCAAACAGTCTTTTGTTGTAAAACCCATCACTTCCTGAGCATATACAGAAGCAAGACTGATTACAGTTGATGTACCGCAGGTAAACACGAGCAGACTAATCAGAAAGCGGAAAAGATCTTGATAATGCCTGGCGTGCTCCATAGTTTGTCTCAGGCGATCGAAACTGTTTTTTAATAGCTCCTTGCTTTTTGCTAGTGGATCAGGCACTGCGCGTTCTTTCAAAAACAGAAAAATCGGCGCGGCACCGATGGCAAAAAATGCAGCTGTGATGAGCATTGTGACGGGCACAAACATTTCGGCAGTCTGCCCCGCCTTCTTTGCCATATCGACATAAAGCAAACAAAGCCCCAGAGTCGAAATTCCACCGAGGTAACCGACAGTCCATCCAAATGCTGAGACCCGACCCATGTCTTTCCTGGCAGCAAGCTCCGGCAGGAAGGCGGCAACGAGGTCTTCGCCTGTGCCATAAGCAAAATTTGCCAGGGTCAAAAAAATCAGCCCGAGTACATAATCGCCTTTGTGAATCCAATAAAGTCCAATAGTGCACGCGATGCAAACGCTTGTGGCAAGCAAAAGAATTTTTTTCTTGCATGCATGTGCATCAGCTATTGTTCCAATAACCGGCGCAGAAACTACAACAGCCAGGCTCGAAACACAAATTGAAATTGTCAGCCACAAGGTTCCGTCGCCTGGTTTCAAGCCAGACCCATTGCCGGCAACAACACTGACGAAATAGGGATTAAAAATAGCCGTAGCCACAATAGTCGCGTATGAAGAGTTGGCAAAGTCATACATAGCCCAGGACAAAATTTCGCCCTTAGGAGCAGTTTCTTCTGTTTCAAAAGCGTGAATAGTTTCTTCCACTTAAACACCGTTATGGGCTTCTACTGCTTTAGGAGCAGTTTTCAGCGCATGCCTTTTGAAAAAGTTCCAGATCAATTCGGTGCTATCCATATCGCGACATGCTTTGCCGATTACCATCGCCGGCAAATATTGCGCGAACAAGCTAGGTTGCGGCCAGGTATGACCACCACCTTCAACCGCATAAAATTCGATTTCCGCATCGTCAGAACAAGAGCCGTAGACAGTCTTTTCAACAACCCATTTGGACTCGGGATTATTCATCTGCAATTTTGATTTGACAGGAGCAGCAGTACATTGATTATGCTTAGCCCAAAAAGCGACAGTATCTGGAACCGAAATTACATGCCCTAACTTCTTTTTGTAAAAATGGACTTCACCACCAGCATATGGCACAAGTGGATCTGCCGTGCCATTGATGATGATTGCCGGCACAGGGCGCCCGCTCCATTTGCGGTCTTTGAATGGCTCGGGCAAGGCACCCACAACGGGTCCAATCGCTGCAATTCGATCAGACATTTCTAGACCTAAACGGTAAGACATCATTGCACCATTAGAGATACCACTTGCATAAACACGTTGTCGATCAATATTGAATTCTTTGCAGGTGCTGTCTAAAAGGTGAGCTACAAAACCGACGTCATCAACATTCTTGTCATGCGCGAGATGCCCAGTATCTACTCGCCCGTCATTCCAATGTTTATCAACCCCGTCAGGGCAAATGATGATTAAACCAGTATTTTTAGAGATTTTGTCAAAGCCTGTAAATCCTGCCATGCGGCGCCCATTGCTGCCGCCGCCATGAAATAAGAAGAGCAATGGTGCTGGAGTTTTCCCGTCATAAGAATGCGGAAGAAACAATCCATATGTTCGCTCAATCCCATCATACTTGAGACTGCGTCGCTCAACTTTTAGTTTATCGGAGCCATCTCCTGGCAGCGAAAGTACCGGCATTTGTACACCCAACATTAAGATGATCAGCAGAACTAAAAGTAACACCTCGGCGACCTCCAAGTCTTGCACATGGTAACATCAGTTTCCCGATAGTTCTTAAAACAGTGACTTGATGAGCTTACCTCTCGAAAACGTAAAAGTTGTGGACTTCACTCACCTGTTGCCTGGAGAGCTGACAGCAACAGTGATTTGCGACCTGGGCGCAGACCTCACTCGCGTAGAAAAACTAAAACCTGGCTTAGCACAGCTTTTGCCTCCGATAATCAACGGAGAGAGCCTTTATTTCTGGAGCGTTCATCGCGATGAGAAAAGAATCGCGCTAGATCTCAAGAACGAAAAAGCAATCGAGATTGTGCACAAACTTGTAATGGAAGCTGATGTGCTCATCGAAAATTTCAGGCCTGGGGTTATGGGGAGGCTCGGACTTGGCTATGGCAAGTTGCACAAAATTAACCCCAAACTAATTTATTGCTCAATTTCAGCATACGGTCAAACCGGCAAGTTCAGCCAGCGTCCGGCACATGATGTTAATATGCAAGCAGAAGCCGGAGTAATGCACGTGTGCCGATCGCCAGACGGCAAGCCACTTATGCCCGGCACATTACTTTCAGATTTCATGGCTGCATTTCTTGCCTCTGTTTCAATTTTAGCCGCTATCGTCGAGCGCGACAGAACAGGCAAAGGCAGACACCTTGACCTCAGCATGTTCGACAGCATATTGTGGACTCAATCATTGGCTGCCACAGCCAGCCTCTACATGAAAGAAGAACCGCTTGAAGCCGACCCCGCCTACAGAAAAGAACTGGCCAATTACAACGTTTTCAAATGCAAAGACGGGCGCTATTTAGCTGCCGCTCCGCTAGAGCCACAATTCTGGGTCAATTTTTGCAGACTGATCAAACATGAAGAATGGACGAAGATAGCAGCATTCGGCGCAAAAAAAGATATGCGCGAAAAACTTGAAGCTGTTTTCCTTGAGAAAACACTTGCTGAGTGGCTTGAAATATTTGAAGAATCAGATTGCTGTGTTTCGCCTGTAAACACACTTTCAGAAGCATTCGATTTTTTGCCTGGCCGAGAAAGAAACTTATTTCAAAATTTGCTGCATCCAACTCTAGGCAAAGTGCCACAACTGCGAACACCGCTTCCCTTCAACAAAAAGCACGACGAGGAGCTAATCGCAAACCACGATGTTGCAGCATCATCAATAAGCGTACTGAAATCACTCGGCTACGATGAGCAAGAAATCGAAGACCTCCTCGCACACAACGTCATCCCAACACGCTCGTAGGGGCGATGCCATGGATACTTCTGGCGAACTAAAATGGAGCCGAATCAAGTTCGATGATATGAGCTAAGAGCGTTCCACCTGGGGGCGCAGGCATCCTTGCCTGCTTCTTCGCCAATAGCTTCCCGAAGCAGGCTGGAAGCCTGCGCCCCCAGGGCTGCCGCCCTTCAAGCTAGAGTCCATATTGTGCCGGCTTCGCTAAACATTCGAGTTCGCCAGCAGTATCCCATGCGCCGCCCGCTTATTCACAGGGCGAAACTGTTTAAGCGAGCACCGCTGCTTAACTGCCGGGCGACGCATGGCGTCGCCCCTACAAATTTGCCTTTGGCGCAATTGAGTTCTTAAGCAGAAGCAATAGCGTCGCTCAAAAGGAATTATTTTCTGCTTTTAGGTAGGTAAGTGAAGTGTGGTTTGTCACCTGGAACGTTGTGGACGAAACCTTGCTTGGTTAATGCAGCTCTCACGTTTGGGTCATCATAGTTGTCTACGTCAATTGAAATTCCATCTTCGTGCTGCGAGTGCTTTTTCGCATGCGGTTGATCTGGTGCGCACTTGCTGATCAGTTCGCGGTCTATCGCGCGGCGTCCGGCGCCATTCATGTTGCGCAACTGCAAGGGGTCTTTGTGATCTGCAATTAGCGCCGCTTGCACTTTCATCAAAGCATCGGCAGTCGCTTTACTTAGCCAGTAGTTTTGCGTTTCTGGCTCACATTTTGTCGTGCGGCGATAACCTTGACCGCCTTCGATATTAGAGCTGTCGATATAAACCGCAGTGGGTACTTTATCTGTAACCTCTTTTTGATCTTTCACCGGTCGCAAATCAAGGACTATTTTATCGCCTGTGATTTTTCCGGCATGTTGCTGCAAAGCCTCAAAGACACTGCGTTGCAGCTCTTGCACGTCGCGCTGTTCAATCTTGCCGTCAGGCTTGGCAATAAGACCATTCAAAAAGATGCTCAATTCTTTTTCGTTTTTCGGCAAAAGCTCATCATGCGAATTTAGTTCTTTCGGGTCTCTGCCGCGATATTCCTGCAAGGCACGGGCACCGGAAATCAAAATTTGCACTTCAGCAGCATTTACTGGTCTGCCGAGCAAATCTTGCCCCACAGATTTCATAACATCATAGTAGCCCTGTCCATCTTGCGGGCGAGCGCTCTTCCTTTCTTTGCGCGACCAACTCAATTGCGAGCCCACGTCTAAATGATCGCTATCTTTTTCAGCCGAATCATTTTCTTTGACTTGCGCAGCGATATCTACAATACTGAGTTTACCGAGCTTATTCTGATTTTCCAGGTCTTTAGCAGATGCAGCAATTACATATTGCTGTGCACCCGTGTCTTTGAGTGGCGCCTGCTGCCAGACCGCTGCCCTTTGACTTAAGATCGCAAGATCTTCATGGGCGTCAATACCCTGTGATGGCTGGATAAGCTCAGCGCGATGCTGAGCACCCGAACCCGTGTCTAATCTATCCATTACCGTCGTCCCCAGAAAATCAACCCACGATGGTACAAATATGGCTTAGCTGCCATTGCAACACCCCCGCCGCGTCTACACCATGGGGATTACGCGAATTGGATCGCAAAATGAAAATAACTGAAGGGGGAACCGCACGCGGTCAAATCCGTCCAACTCGGCACAGACAGCGGAAAGGTGTAGTTTATGAACGTAGAAGAAGTTATGACTCTCGACCCAGTATGTTGCTCAATGACTGAGTCAGCCGATATGGCAGCAACATTAATGGCCGAGCTTGGGGTAGGTGTAATCCCGATAACAGAGAGTGCAAGCAGCTATAAGCTGGTTGGTTTGGTCACTGACCGCGATCTAGCAATGAAAGTTGTAGCCCCAGGTTTAGACCCAAAAGAAGTAATGCTCGCCAGCATAATGTCGAGCTCAATCATTAGTTGCCATCCAAAAGACGAGCTGGAAGACGTAATGACCCTTATGCGGGAAAAACAAATCAGGCGTATACCTGTAGTTAACGAAGATAACGAGCTGGAAGGAATAGTTTCAACCGCAGATCTGGCAATTCACAACTCAGTAAGCGGCAAAGATTTCTCGAAAGTTCTTCAGGATGTATCTAAAGGACAAGACCCGCTTTATTAAAGCTTAGATTCCATAACCCATCACACCAGGCATCATGCCATAGTTGGGATAACCGCCATAACCAAAGCCGCCGTAGCCACCATAACCGTACCCATAACCGCCCATCATCATGCTGCTGGCCGCCATTCCGCCGACTGCAGCACCGGCAGCTTCACCCACTCCTACCAGCACTTTGCCCAGAGTATGCAGGAATGTGTGCCCTTTCTTTTTATCCTTGTCTTTCTCTTCCTTATATTTACCGTAAGCAGACGAAGCCGGCACCTGCGTATTGGCGGTAAACTTCGGCTGCAGCGCTGTTGCGAGCTTGCTTACTTGTATGCTCAAAGGGGTAAAAGTTTGCGCCGGCTGTCCTTTGAAAACGGCTTCGTTGAGTCGATTTACACGGCTGATTAGAGTGTCTCGCGAATATGTTTTGCCAAACACTTCATTTTCCATCGCAGAAATTTCAGCGACAAGCGAGTCATTGTCAGTTTGCACCGCCGGATATGGTGACGACAAATATTCTTCGTTTTGTTGCGGGTTTTGTTTAGCTACATACTGTTTGAGTTGATCAACTCGAGAACTCAAACTCAAAGAAGGATAACTTTGTCCAAAAGCTTTAGTTTCTAAATTAGAAAGCCTCTGGGCAAGCGGCAAACTGCGAGATGACGCGGCACTAGAACCCAGTATTTGATCTTCCAGGGCGTCTACCGTTGGATAATCTACATTGTTTTGACTGAATTCAGATGAATCGGACTGATTAGAAATATCCGGCGCCGGAGCTGGGTAGCCCGGAGGCAACTGAGAAGTTTCCGGAGATGATGCCTGCGAATTTTGCTGATTGTTTTGCGTCGGGTCTGGAGCCTGATATGGAGTGTATTTATATTCAGGACTGCTTTGCGTTGGCGCCATTACAGGAGTTTCTGGTTGCAACTGAGTAGCAGTTGCGGGAGCCTGCGCTACTTTTGAGTCAGAGGACGGAATAGTTAGGTCTGGAACATCTAATAGAAGTCGGCTTACCCGCAGCTCTGGCGAACCTTTGCGTCTTGCACCAAAAACCAAGCGCTCAATGCGGTCTAAGCGTTGTTCAGTAGTCTCATTCGGGAAACTGTGAGCGAAAAATCTAAATTCAAGAGCAGACAAATCTGCAGCCAAAGAAGCTGTTGATACAGGCTTCGGGTCGTTGCCCGCAGCACCAGAAGCTGCACTGTCAGCCGACGAAGAAGAGGCATTGCTGCCGGCAGTTGTGTCACTTGTGCCCGCCGCGCCACTTGAAGAGTTGCCGTCACTGCCATCGGCTAATAAAACTGAATCAAAATTCAAAGCCGTCCGGCCAGCAACTGTCGAAATACTAAGTGGCAAATTTGATGCCACTTCAGGAGCAACAGAAGAGTTAGCGCCCAAAACTCCCTGGTTTCCTAAACAACTAACTGCAAGCACAAAGGGCAAAATCATCCGACTACTAAGCATGGCAACTCACTGATATCCGGCAAGCGCGAAGCATAGCAGCAAAGCATAGGCTGTTCCAGCAATTAACACTTAGAAAAAACATGGAAATCAATTCACTTTTCAAGTAAAGAAATACAGCGCTTTGCCTCCGGACTCTTATCCTTGTCAGCTTCCAATTGAGCGCGCAAGTCACTCAATACGCTTTCTGCAATCTTCTTGCCTCCATACTTCTTAAGCATTTTGACAGATTGCCTGGCATAATCAGTTCCTTCGGCATAACGCCCAAGAGAATACAAACTTTTGGACAAGAACCAGAGTCCTGCACCAAATTCAGCTGATTCAACCTTCAGGCGGTACAAAGTAGACGCCCCCGCAAGTCCAAACTTCACCGCTTCACTATATTCTGCCAGCCTTTGACATTCACGACACAACCACAATTCTGTGCAAGCCGTCTCAGCCTCTGCATTTGGTGCTGCTGAATATAATGCCGGCAGAGCCGCAATGTAAAACTCCTTTGCCTCTTTATGCTCGCCTCTCCTACTCACAATGCTTCCAAGTTGCATGCGAGCAATTGCTACGTAAAAACGCCCTTCATGCAGACCTGCCGCCTTCTCTACGACAGCTCGAAATTCTGCTTCTGCACCTGTAAAATCTGAGTGCTTAGTCAAAATTAGACCCTTTCTCAATTTACAAATTGCAGAAGCCAGTGCTGAAGTCGCGCAGTGAGGGTCATTCGTTAAAATCTCCAAGGCTTCCTTTGTCTGCCCTTGCAAGTCCAGGACTTCGCTAATTGCAATCAAAGTTTCCGCATATTCAAAGACGTTAGGCAAGGTTTTGTAGATTGCCAGGGCTTGCCGCAACGCGCTTGCAGCCTCCGTATATTTTTGCTGAAGCCTCAGATTATTCCCAAACTTTTGATATTGCGCCGCTAACAAAAGGACTGAAGTCGAGGTTGAAGCATTCAAATAATCCAACACTTGTCGACGATATTTTTCTGCCTCCACATATTTGCCTTGCGCTTCTAAAACTTGACAAAGGAATTCTCTGCCGGTGCATTTGTCTACCGGAGAAATATAACTGTCACACTCCAATCGGCTGTACTTTTCCGCATTCGCATACTGCAATTGATCTAAGCAGCACATTGCATAAACCCTGCAGAATCTAGCCTTCGCCTCTGCTGGAGCCCGCATAAAAACAGGCTCAGCGCTTTTCAGAACTAAAATTGCCCTGGCTATTTCCTTCTCACTAACCACTGCCTCAAGGAGATCTAAAATAGTCCAATAATCATATTTCTTGCCTTGCAAGTAAGTTTCACTCAAAAGGAGTCTTGCTTCAGTCGCATAGTTGCCTTTAAGTGCAGTCTTTTCCTTCAAGGCCAGGGCTTTTGACAATGCAGTTTTCGCGAAGCTTCTAGCAAGTCCGTATTCTCGCTTTTGCAAACTGACTTTGCACATTCCCAAATACGCAGGAATGAGATTAAGACTTAGACTTTTCGCCTCCGAAATCTGGATGGCTTTGGAAAAGTTACTTTCTGCTGAAGAATAGTCCTTTTGCAAATAAGCCTTCTCACCGAGACTGAGCAGTTTTAATGCACGTTGAGCGGGATCTTGAAAGAGTCCAAAATTGAACGGATCTGCAAAAACGATTGCAATGATTGCAGAGAAAATGGCCAATGCAGTTATAGAAGCAAACTCAATTCCAAAATGTTTTCGTCCTTGATTTGCAAGAGTTTTTTCATCCGAGCGCAAAAATTCCGCAAGCTCTCTGGCAGATTGAAAGCGCGCTTCCGGCCTCTTGTCCATTCCTTTTTCGATTACAGCCCTTAATTTTTTGCTGCAAGCAGTCAACGGTTTAGCAATTGCAGTTACATGTAAATTGAATGTCTCAAATGCATTTCCGCCTATGAATGGTGGGCTACCAGAAACGAGTTCATAAGCCAGACAAGACAAAGAATAAATGTCGCTACGCGCATCGAGCCCCTTACCCAAGCACTGTTCTGGAGCCGTGTAAAACGGACTTCCAATAAACGATCCAGACTGCGTCAATTTTACTCGTTCGGTATCTCCCTCAACAAGCTTTGAGATGCCAAAATCCATAAGCATCACATGTTCTGCAGAATCGAAAACCACATTGCCGGGCTTTACATCGCGATGAACAATGCCAAGTTCATGAGCATGCTGAAGTGCATCTGCAAGTTGCAAAATGATTTTTATAATTTGCGATTCGTCCAATTTCTGCGTTTGAAGAACATCGCTCAAAATCTGTCCATCAACAAAACCCATCACAATAAACGGCATTTCGTTATCAGTGCCAAAATTGAACACGGGTACGATGTTGGGATGGTCCATCGCCGCAAGAATTTTTGCTTCATTTTGGAAGCGCTTCAATGACTCTGCAGTCACAAGGTCAGGACGAAGCGTTTTCAGGGCAACAATTCGATTTACGAAGCTGTCTTCAGCCTTGTAAACCACTGCCATACCGCCCCGACCAAGCAGTTCGAGAATCTTATAGCGCCCAGAAATCAACGCCCCTGCACTAAATAACTTAGACTCAATCCCAGAGCCAGGCTCTTGCGCCCCGTTGTCTTTATCTGGGTCTAACATCCAAACCTGAACTTAATGCTTGCCTGCCCGCTTTTAGCTGAACATTATGACATACCTGCCACTAATTGAATAAATACAAGCCTCCAGAGACTCAAGCACTCACTGGAGGTTTTGCGCTAGCATGGTGGTGGAACCTTAATTATGACTCCAATTAACCCGGACAATTTAATTTGGCTACCCTAAAAGCGAATACGCGTCAAAAATCAAAACAGCATATTGTCGCCAGCTTTGTTCTTCTTATCGTCTCTGCAAATTCGCACGCTACGGCGCAACTTGTACCGCTGCCGGGCTTAGCCGATGGAGACAGACAAAAGCGCATCACAAATATAATGACAGAACTTTCGACCTCACCCAGCGGTGAGGCAGGAAAACTTGTGCCATCACTTCTGGATTCTCTCTCAAGTATAGAAACCAGGCAAATGTATGACGTTTATCAAAAAATGCAGGGCATCATGGCAGACCCATCAGTGATTGATGCGCTAGTCCAGGGGCTCAAAACAGACAAGGCGAAAATTGCGGCGCAGCTTTTAGCAAATTCCAGACATCAAGTTGATTTCACCACAGCCCAAATTCAGGACTTGATTCTCGCCACAGGTTCGGACTCTGCCGAAGTGAGAACAAGCATTTCTCAAATCTTAGGATCGATTTTATTACCAACCGACAACAGCCCGCAAACCGCGCTGATTCGCCTGATGCGCAGCGACCCCGTACCCTCGGTTAGAACGGCTGCAGCAAACTCGCTAAGCACACTAGCAAGAGAAGTTTATTTCAAGAACGCCAGTCAAATCGCAGAAGCATATGCAAATTCGCTAGCCAACGACAATTCGCAACAGGTGCGCATTGCCGCCGCATCTGGTCTTTCGCAAATGGCAGCAAAAGCAGCCGCTGCGGCGCCAGTTTTGCGCAAATCACTTTGCGATAATTCATCGCAAGTACGCAGCCAGGTTTTGCAATCAATAATCAATATAGGCGAACCCTGCAGTGGTTGCCTTGACGAATTGATAGACATGTTTAACGGCCCCTCAGACCGATATAACAACATAACAAAAGAAAGAATCGTGCAAGCATTTGGAGCCATCGGTCCAGCGGCAGCCAAAGCCGTTCCGCTAATCACGCCACTGCTCAAAGACAAGTCATCAGCACTCAATGCGGCGCAAGCGCTTGCAAAAATCGGGCCCGCAGCGGCATCCGCAACAAGTGAATTGATCATCATGCTAGAAAGCCCATACATGCACAACAGAGAGGCTGCGGCTCGGGCACTCGGTTCAATAGGCAGCAAAGCCAAAGCCGCGGTTCCGGCACTAAAGAAGGCGCTCAAAGATGAACGCAACGCCGGCGAGCAAAGAAATGATACCTGGTATAAACAAACTTGCCAGGAAACAATCAGAGAAGCAATTTTCAAAATTAGCGGCGAATATGAAAGTGCTCCAGCAAGCTGAAAGTTTACTGCCTGGGCTTTTTACTTTCCTGTTTTGCGCTTGCAGCCTTTGGTTTTGTCTCTTTTGAGTATTCCTCAATCAAGATCAATGCCGTTCTGTATCGGACTTTCTCTAGCTCTTCGGCTCGATCAAAAATATTGATTGCAGCCTTCGCTATCGCAACGTTTGAATCAGGAGCATCAGCAATAAGCGATTGCACCTGATCAAGGGACTCGTTGATACTACGAACGTTATTGCGCCAGGTGCTCCAGAGAGGATTTATTCTTTCCTCGATTTTCTTTGAAACTTTGCGTCCATTGGTATCGACATCATTAACATCTTCGATAAGCAATTGAACAATTGGCTCCAGAGTATTCATGTATAGCAGCAGCCATTCGCGGCGAGGCGCCAAATACTTCTTTCGCGCATCAAGCATTTTTACGTTGATGAAAGTTGGCGTGCGCTCGAGCGGTACATCGCCAAGCTTGAAAACAGAGCGGGTAGCTTCGCCAAAAAGATTTATCGCCTGCTGCTTTAGCTGGTTGAGTGAAAGCCTGGTATCACGCAAATCGGTGAGCATGGCTTCAGGCTCCATTTGCTCAGCGTCACTTACCGTGCGCTTTTTCAATGGCGAAGGGACTTGATTAGATTCGTTTGCTTTGGCTTCTAAGGTTGTAATGCTAAGCGACTGTATCAACAAGACCAGTGCTATGAAACTTACTGAAGCAAGGCTTCTTTTGTTTGAATGCATCAACGCCCTCACCTTTCTTTACAAGCTAAACAATTTCATCGAAAGACCTTTGTTTGTGTCTATCTGTTCAAAAAATACAAATGCATCTGATTTACCGTCCTTGAAGGTATTCCAGGCAATCGGGAGCCTGGTGTTCGGATTTAGATAGACCACATGAACAAATCCTTCGTTGGCCGCGTCGCCGGCAGATGGGTTCTTCTTCCGCATCGCAAGAATCAGCACAGGCTCTCTAAAAGCTGGAAGTTTGACTGGAGCAGACAGACTGGGTTCGATGCCGCTTGAGACTTGTTCTTTCAGGGAGCGGGAAAGAGATAAAAAATCACTCTTAACCAGGCTATAACCAGTCGGCAATCGCAAAGTGCGTGAATCGGGCTGAAGAGTCATTTTCAGAAGGCTGAGACCGCCGCCCCCTTTGCCCCGAATCTTACCGTCCGGTTGTATAACAACGATAGAACCATTGTTGTATCCAGACGATTTGATTTCGGCGCGCAAAAGCCCTTTTTGCTTGAAATACAGCTGAGCGCCGCCGTAATCCTTCCACTTGTTGTCTTTTACTGTGAACAGCTGACAAAAACAACTGTAATCGCTAAGACTCTCAGCAGCTGAACAAAGCGAGTCCATGTAGCTGGAGTTGACAGGTGATTTGGCAAGTTTTTCAACAGTGCCTTTGTCCGGAAGAGTGTTTTGGAGCTCCTGCTCGTTTATGGCTGCACATTTGGAACAAAGACCTAAGTGCAGACAGACAAGTAAAAATGACAAAACTAAACGACGCATCGAATGACTCTCGGACAGAATTTCAGAGTGAAAATTTAGCATATTGGCGGCTTTTTCCCAAATTTGGGCATAACATAAATGGACTACATGCCCGCAGGTTTTTGAGTATCAAAATTGAACCTTAGCGCCAACGAAAGCCAGGAGTCGACTCGCCCACTTAGTAATTCTGTAGGGTTTCCAGACCGATTCGTGGTGAGACGCCTGATAGGCAAAGGCGGCATGGGCGAAGTTTACCAGGCCTATGACAAAGTTCTGAGCCGGGAAGTTGCAATCAAGATTTTGCTTTGCGAAGCAGTGCGCGAAAATACAGCACAAGAGCGTTTTTTGAGGGAAGCTAGAGTCTTAGCCAACTTAAAGCATCCCAATATTGTGCAAATGTTCAGCTCTGGTCTTAGTGAGCAGGGAAATCCTTACCATGTAATGGAATTTATTGCGGGAGAGCCACTTTCAACGACCCTTGCCACTGCGCCACTCGGCGCAGAAACGTTTTATGAGCTCTTTAGCCAAATCCTGAAAGGGCTCGCGCACGCCCATCAGCAGGGCGTGGTGCATCGTGATTTGAAGCCTGGCAACATCATGCAATTCACAGGCAACGACGGTAAAGCAAAATACAAAATCATTGATTTTGGCATTGCAAAGTTCGCCGTAGCATCTGCGCGCGAGAGCGGAGCGGGGGTTTCGGAAGCATCAAGAACGCTTACAGGCACCGAAGCGATTTTGGGAAGCCCACTATACATCAGTCCAGAACAATGTCGCGGACTGCCAGGGAACGCCCTTTCCGACATTTACTCGCTTGCTTGCATAATGTATGAGTGCATCACTGGTAATCCGCCGTTTCGCGGCGAAACAACAATGGCAACTCTGTATTTGCATATGACCGAATTACCCAAAAGGCTAGATGAAGATTTGAAATCTCCTCAGTCTAAACGGCTGGCAGAGCTGATACATCGATGCCTTGAAAAACAGCCGGAAGCGCGCCCTCAATCAATTGCAGAGATTGAGGAAGAACTGAAGCAAATATTCAATTCTGATATCGATTCTATTGATTTGTTTAGCAGAAAAACGCCTGCTCGGAGAATATCAAACAAAACAAGAGTATTAGTTACTAGCGCCTGCGTGGGCGCTCTTGCAATAAGCGGCTGCGCCGCATGGCTCATTCAGCACAATGCAGGCAGCATCAGAATCAGCAATACTCAAGATAAAAACAGTCGTAACATCGAAAAAGCAAAAAACAAAATCGAAAAATGGGAGAAAACTCAGCCGCCGGTTTTGAGTATAAGCGCGGAGAAAAAATATCTCGATGATTTGTTTGCGCTTGGGCACGAACAATTGCTTTCATCTATCACGACAAATTACGCCGCTGCCGAGCAAACTTTCAACAAAGCAATACTTTCTTGCGAGAAAGCCGGAAGCAAGTTCGATGGTACGAGAGCTTCAGCACTTGCACTGAAGGCGAAAGCCGAATGGAAACAAGGAAAATTTTCAAACGCAAACGAAGACTTTAAACAGGCACTACAACTAGCTAAACGCCTTCCATTAGATAAAGATTTGCAAATAGATATTCTCTCTGAGAGGATGTCTGAAGAAATCTACCTGCATAAATTTGACGAGGCGCGTTTAGATTATGTGGCTGCATTTGATCTATACAAAAAACTGAAAGGTGAGATCAATCCGCTCGAACCGTGTCTTGCTTTTGACCTTATTTTGCAAAAACTAGACAGACGAGGAGTCAATCGAAGTGACATGGCATGTAATGCCGCGCTAGCACTGCGATCGTTAAAGCCCGAAAATTCGGAGCAGGCTGCGAAAATGCTCGAATTATCAAACGCATTTGTAGAACGACTTTCCCAATGCAAACTTCGCACAAAAGACGAAATAAGAACAATGATTCTCTATTCGGAATCTCTTTTGCCAATGATTGAGGGGCACGAAGAACTAAAGTCGGCTACCAAAGCCTTGCCTCAAATCTACAAGGATTATATGTAACTGCGTGCTATTGATTCAATCTAAATTCTAGCCGGCCAAAAGCGAAGCAACAGAAGAAATGTATGGACGCTTTTTGTCACCACTGGAAGCAATCTCAAGGCTCTTCTCACGCAACCTTTCCGCACTGCTGTGCTGGCCTTGCATTGCATGTGTAATAGCCAGGTTGCTCATAGCTAAGGCGATTGTGAGTTCATCGGCATAACGAAAAACGTTGAGCATAGTTAGCACTTCGGTGAATATTTTTTCGGCCTTTGCGTACGATCTTTCCCGTAGTGCTTGCAGTCCCATGTCTTCTAGTCGTCGAATTCTTTCGTTGGAGGTTAGCACTGCCATTGTTTATCACCCGGTTTTTCTTAGTTGCCTTCTCGGGAGTCTAGCAAAGAGCTCTTTGCATATCGGCCGGATATCGAATTCATGAGTGTCAATTAAGTCGAGCGTGCCACATGGTGGCATCGTGGCGATGCTGTATTCATAAGGGTCTCGCAGAGAGCAATAGTTCAAAGCAGATCTTTTCACCAGCGTTGATCTGGATTTCCATACACGCCGACTGCACAACTTCTACGACATACACCTTTTAGTCTCCTTCAAAATCCTAAGCTGCTGGAGCTTCGATTTACAATCTACCGAACACGAAAGAGAATATCTCACTGGGACAAAATCCGAAAATGTAGGCACTGAATCCGTGCCTACGAAATGCCTACACTACCGGCACGTGGCTCCGCTGCAGTCGTTGCGTGCTGTTCGGTTTCGGGATACGCCAGCTGCAAGATCATCAATGGACCTCCTCCCCCCCTAACAGCCAACGATAGTTTCTGGAGTAGCCATTTCCGAATCAATAAGCATCTTTGCTAGTTCTTGCGGTGTCTTTGCTTCCATTATTTATACATTTCCAGCAACCACGGCCCCTTTGCTTTTCCGGTGGCTATAAGCAACTCAACTAGTTTCTCCGGCTCGTTCATTTTTTTGCACCTTCGTTCTGGACGAGATATTCTCATGTTGCAGCTCGGATACAGACCCATTGAAAGAAGTGGAAGTTGTCCATTCACATCGCAGCATATCGTCTTGTGAACTCTTCCACCTTCTTGACCGGATTGTCCTCCAAGACCGGCAGCATCGCTAATAACTGCTCATACTCAGAATCCGTGATGACTTTGCAATGATGGAGTCCAAGCAGCTGCCCTGTCCAGGCCACAGTATAAGCGGGCGGTAGTTTACCGCCAAAGTGTTTGGTTTCTTGATTGATCTCTCGATGGAGAGCCTGAAAATCGGATTCGTCAACGAATTCCCCCTCCGCATTCCCATAATAATTATCTTTATAGTGCTTGCCGCAAGCCATTGCAAGAACTGGGTCATTGGCTTCTGGATCATTATCAAAATTAGCAAAGTATTCGCTTACTTTCTCGCTATCAACGTGATCGAAAATGTCACCTGAATTTCCAACCATTGCTTGTAGATAGGCATCCCAGGCTATCCTGTAAAGCTCCGGCAAAGTTCCACCATTGCTGTTGATCTCAGCCTTGAGTAAGTTAGCAATTTCATCCACATCAAGCTTTTGCATTACATCACAACCTCATAACCTTCTGTTGACCGCGCTTCAAGCCGATATCAAAGCCGTCACCGACAATGCGAATTTCTTTTAGTTTTGGGGTGACACGAATCGCTTCTCTCATACTCTTTTTGCCAGAACTTCTGTCATACCTTGCTGTTCTCTTGCGTCTATCAAGACTCGTCCGATTTGTGTCCCGTCTAATCCGGTGAACTTCTTTCAGCTTAGAAGCAAACGTTTGCATATCATTGCTGATTTGCGACATTACCTTAGTTTCCTTAGCCATTTGACCGGCTTTCGACAACATCATACCGCCGGTTTCTGCACACGTGTAAATGTCTAATAGTAGCTCGGTTGATTTTGCTGCTCGCGCTTCAGTATCGGAATTTTTATATTGACTAATTTCTTGCTTCAGTCTCTCAGGCATTGCCTGACTCAATTTCTCTGCTACTTGCCTAGCTTCTGGATCGAAATTATTTCCATAGAACGGAGATTCTTTATTCAAAGTGGTACTGTATTGCAGCAAAACACGAGACCCCATCGCCAATCCCTGGCAGGTGTCATGGAGTTTCTTAGTTCCTTCAGGGTCCATATCCGGCTGTGATAACTGGAATAGGTCTACTTTGCGCTCTGCTGCGCTTGCCATTCTCACCGTATCCCCAATTCCCGCTAGCGTGTTTGATGCGAAGTTTACTATCCCGTGAAGATGCCCCAGCCCAGTCATTACACCTTGATGTACTGCAGCCCTGTCCGGTCGAATTTGTGCGATCACCTCATCAGGTCCAGGAGACCTGACTGGCTCCCCGAGCCCTATACCACCGTCGCTCTTAATCTGCTGGGGACTTTCTTCAACGCCCTGGGCGATCACTGCAATAGGTTTTCGCTCTTTCGCCTGCGCCTCAAATTGCTTCACCGCTGCAAGATATTCGGCTTTTGATACTCCCTCTGGAACATCATTTTTTTGCTTTGGTTTTTGTTCCAGAGGCAAAAGTGAATCGGCGGAAGCTACTCCGTAGCTAGTTGCGCCGCTCTTTCTTGACAGTCGTTTTTCTAGAGTAGCGGACTGGATGTCTTTATTTAGTGCGCCGCTAGCCAACTCTGTACAGGCTTCAGCGCGCTCTCTATTCTCTGCTTTTTTCTCAAGGCGCTCAGCTTTGCTCTCCGTCTTCTCAGACCGCTCTTTATGTTCGCCGTCGTTTGTGACGTGGTTCATTTCTGCAATAACCTGAGAGCTGCTTTCCTATATTGTTCCCTTACAGCCTTAGACTCTACAGGATCGGGAATCCGTATGCGCAAGACAAATAGAAAAGAATCACAAATCCAAGCGCCTAGTGTCAAAGAATGCTTCCACCGCGATTATAAGCTTCCCAGATTTGCTGTGAGAGTTACAAAAAATTCGAGCACCTATCCAAGTTTCACCTTTAAGCGCACCGAACACGAAAGTGAATATCTCACTAGGACAAATTCCGAGAATGTAGGCACTGAATCTGTGCCTACGAAATGCCTACACTTCCAGCAGGTGGCTCCGCTGCAGTCGCTGTGTGCTGCTCAGTTTCGGAATACGCCAGCTGCGAGATCATCAATGGACATCCTACAAACCAGCCTTCACAGCACTAACATTAATCGCTACGCAAGCATTGTTAGAGTTCCAGAACAACTCTTGTGTGTATTTCTTTCTCGGCATAAAATAAACTCCAGTTAAAATTGCCTCATCTGGAGAAATTTTTCTCTATGCCGACTGTCTACTTTTTCTGGGGAAGATCACAATGACTCTCGTTTCTAAAATGGACTTAGCGGTTGTAATCAGAGAGACCATTCGAAGCTAATATCGAACTACTCTTGAGTTAGCCTTATCGTCAGGGTTGAGTAACTCAGTCCGCAAATCAGGCAGAGCAATAGAAATCAACGTTTGCTGTCCGTCCTTGAGGAAACCGGTCGAGACGCGAACAAAATTGCTTGGGCAACTGTAGGAAACAGTATCAAGTACGGGCGTAGGATTAGGATCTTCTTGATCCAACCTCATAGTCTCGGTGCGATCGCCTTCCTTCAATTCAAGAGCATTAGCTATGCCGTGGCTCTGCTGCAGTAATGCGCTCGCTCCAGGAAAATCAGATGGCACCTCAGTCGAATAACTCAGACGCGAATCCGGATTTGCGGGAAGTTCTTTGTCGAATTTCTTTATATAGTGCTTTTCTCTATATAGTTCTAGTGCAGTATTGCCGGCGCTTTTAAACAGCTGAGAGCCCAAAATATGACTACTGCTGAGTTCCCTAAGTGTATTAACCAGCTCTCCAGTTGTTTCCGTATTTGCTGATATCCACTCGGAGTACCCGGGCTTATTCACTTTATTTGGATGCTCGTTCAATTCTTTCATGAACGCATTTACTGACTGCTCTATCCTTTCGCAATCTGAGGGCTTGCTCACCGACTCAACCTTGTCGCGCTCTGCCATCAACCAATCACCTCAAAAACCGCCAACCATTTGCCACCGAACAGGCATCATAATAGGCTTCAGTGTATGTGCGCGCTAAACTAACTACAATACGTACTTATCCCCTTCGTTCACGTCGGCAAAAATTGCAATCGCAAAAGAGCTAGCAAAGGTCTTATCGATGTCTATACGGACTCGGATCAATCAACAGTTTGCCATCTGGAAAGCCTTTATTTCGAGCCCGGTGATGGCTGATATGGCAACAGACAAAATTACACCAGAAGCCGTCAGCTTTCTGCATCTCGACAGACAGAGATTTCCGCCACACTACTGTGGCCGTTTTTATTGAAATTACGACAAGTCCAGTCCTAATACTTTCGTTCAAATGCAACCTGGTGATTTTTCCCAATTAACTGCAAGCCTGAAAGAGCTGGAGCACCCTGGGTTGAAGCCTCCTGAATGGCAATCTTTAAGCTCGGAATCTCTAAAACGCCTTTCGCCTTTTCTCTGGTCTGCTCTAACAATCGATGGGCTACGCATGCAGCTTCCAACAAACAGAAGTCTTGCTGGGTCGAAACGATCGATTGATGCGGAATGTTTGATTTATTCTTGTCCAACAGAACGAAGATATTGCTCTAAAGAACTTGCAAGGTCCACTCCTCTCAGAGTTGCCACTGGTTGAAACGGCGCAACTTTATTGAAAGTGCTAAGCAACATTCCATCTCGCAGCGCCGAGCCTTCGTAAGTGAAATCGCGATTAGAGCTTTGATTTACAATCTCTCGCTCGGACACTTTGTAGTTGTTCAATGATTCTTGCTGAAATACTTTAGTCACATTGCCGTAGCGACTCTCAACAATGATTGAGTGCGTTCGGGAGACAATTTCATTTTGCGAAAGCATGTGAGCTTGCTGCGCAACAATAATGAAACGCACCTGCTGTCCGACTGTGCTCCCGTCGCGCTCAAATGGAAAAATATTGCCATGCCAAATATTGCCGTACTTATCGACCTGATGCCCCCAGGAAACGGTAACAATATCTTCGGTAAATCGATTTACCGGCGTAGAAATGCCTGTACGCAAATCCGTCACGCTTTGAGTCAAGTCACCGCGCTTAACCCACTTTCCCGCCATTGCCTTGGGTATCTGATACCACTGCACCTGTGGCATATTTTGCTGCGGGGCTTGCATCATGGGCTGAGCGGCTTGCATACCAGGTGGTTCTGGAACTAACCCCTGTCCAGAAACCATGCCTTGCTGCATGCGACCCTGGTATTGCATCGGAGACGGAGGAATTGTACCTTCCTGCGCCTGCTCAGGTTGATAACTATCATTTACAGCCGGTAGCCGCTCATTGTGCTCGATTCCGCCAAACAATGTCGCGCCATCAGCCGGAACAGAAAAAATCGAAATTAGAAATACAAGAACTAACGTAATACGAAGGTTCATGTGGCCCTGAATCTCTCCTCTTGTTCAAGAATCATATATTTTGGCGCTTCGACGCTGTCTCGAAACTCGTGGTTTCTGAAATAGCATCCGGCAAAACAAACAATTACAAAACCGGTAATTGAAAGTAGCAGCAATATCATCATGGTGCAAGTTTGCTCCGATTGGGGTCAAAGTATAGTGACGCGACATAGGTAGCTAGAGTTTCGCGCTCATCACGCGTAAGTTGATCTTTCCAGGGGGGCATCGATGTGCCGGGCACACCTTCGCTAATTGCAGAAAAGGCTCTTTCCTGGCTAGGGCCGTCGACAAAGAAGTTTGTTGGACGTGGAAAGAGAGCCGCCGCAGCAGGTCCATCGCCACCACCTCCAACACCATGGCAGCTCGCACAATTCTTCACAAATGTAACTCTTACTTTTGTAAGGTCGGGGCTTGCGACTGTTTTGACAGAATCAGAATGTAATCCTTTGACGTAAACCTGCAACGCGGCTAGATCGTCTTGCGGCAAATCTCGCCAGGCAGGCATTGCTGTGCCGTAAACGCCGTTATTCAATACGAAACTAATGCGTTCATCAGACAAGCGCCTGTTGCTTAAATCGGCGGGGCGAGGCATCAAAGCGACTGCAGCCTCACCATCACCCTTGCCCGTGGCGCCGTGGCAGCTTGCACAATTTTGTTCAAACAAGAGAGCGCCATGTTTTTGGTATGAAGCGGTCTCTTCGGCAGATTGAGGCACATGGAGCTTAGTAACGGGTCCGACTTGCCTGGCGGCATTTGCATTGACATACAAACCCAGAGGAACAGTTTCCAGTCCCTTAACTTCATCAGGGCACTCACAGTACGGAGGCACGCCCTGCCTGGAGAACCCTGATAATTGGCGCGCTTTGCCGAGAGATTTGATGTATGCCAGCAGGTCTAAAGCTTCTTGTGATGGCTGATCGGCAGACCCTTTGAACATCCACTTATAAGGTGGCATCACAGAATCGCGAACAACAAGGCGCGGATTGTACAGATGTGCAAGCTGCCAATCATCACTTCGCACACCTGTTTCTCTGGCAAGATCTGGCCCGACCCTGCGAGTGCCCCAAAGTTGAGGGTAGTCATAAACAGTTTCCCAGGCCCGTGTAGTTGCGCCAAATCTGTCTACGTCTGCAGCAACAGCTCTGACTTGTTGCGTGTGACAATATGCGCAACCTTCGCGAGCATAGATTTCGCGCCCACGATTTTCGCTTGCCGTAAGTGGCAACATAGTCACAGGCTTACTTTTCTTCAGGTCGCTTTCAATCGCCAGTCCAGGGGCAATTGCAAGAATACCGAAGGACAAAATGAAGAAACCTACTCCAGCAACAGATGCAGACAAGTAAGCCATGTTCAATATCGAAAAGTTTTTCTTTGCAGAAGCATCAGCGGCAAGCTGCGCAGACGGCTGCTCATGGAATGTTTGAAAGGCAATTGTTTCCCCTGCGGGAGCAGCTTGATTTTGAGAACCAGTTAGCATCGACACCAGCAAGCTGATGAGGCCACCTATGATAGGAATGGCTACGAATGATCTTGCAACCCATAGCTTGCGCACTTCACGCACTGACTCAATCCACGGCAAACCGCTCTGCCAGACATTGGCTTCGACAAGCCCGGCAAGGCTAAGGTCGAGCACCATGAAAATCACACCGACAAGCAACAACCAGTAAGCATGCGAAAGTGCACGACTGTTGTATTTAGCTGTGGGAATTTGCTGCCAGGCATGAGTAATGCCCCCGATGGCAACAAACGAAGCGAAACCGAGCATAGCCAGATGCGAATGACCAATTACCCAGTCGCTAAAATGCACCAGCTTGTTGACGGGCATCAATGCTTGCAATGAACCCTGCAAGCTCACAATCAAATAAAAAATTATACCCATACAAACAAAGCGCAAAGGTAAGTCTTGCCTGAACAGGTCGATAGAACCTTTCATCGACATGAGCAAATTAGTCACGACAAGAATTACATCGACGCCGAGAAGAACAGATGCAGCAATTGCAGCCTGCTGAGCTTCCATCGGTATTGCCGAAAAAACATAATGGTGCGTGCCATTCAACGGATAAACAAAAAACAGTAACCAGAAACCAATCATCGAGAGAAAATGGCTGTAAATCGGCCGTTTTGTCACTGCCGGTATAACCATGTATGCCATTGCAAGCGCAAGCGGAGTCACGTACAAGCCAATAGCATCATGAATCCACAATCCGCTGAAAGCGGCTCCCTGCGCGCCTGGCACAAGCTGCGGCACAATGTTGCCTACAGGGTAAGCCAGCGCGGTGAATACAAAGCCACCGATGATATACCATCCCGAAACGTAAAGCTTACTCAATCGTGCCTTCAAAATCGGTACAACAAATTGAGCCACAGAAAGAATCAAAGACAGCACAACAAAAGCATCAATTACTAAGGGAAACTCAGCCCACTCCAGAGCCTGACTGTAACCGGCTAAAACGAGCCCCCAGCCGGGTAAAAGCACGGCGAAATTCCAAATTCCAAAAATAAGCCATCCGAGCTTGCTGCTTAAAACTGGTCTGTTGGCCAGCCGCGGAACAGCATGATACATAAACATCAAAAACGCATTGCCGAGCCAACCGAAAAATATTCCTTGCGTGTGGTCATAACGCAAGCGTCCCCAGGTAGTGAAAGCGTGATTACCAGCCATGTCCGGCATGTGCATTTTTACTGAAATAAAAGCGCCTATGAGCGCGGAAAAAATCAACGCAGAAAGCGCGGCTATCCCATGAGCCTTCATCAAAGAATACTCAATCGACGGAGGCTTCTCAGCCAAACTATTCGAGCTCTGGTCTGCCGACGACACTATTTCCTGCCTTTTACCATCATCAAGTAAGCCACAATCTCTTTCGCTTCAGCATCGCTGAAATGGGCGCCAAAAGTCTTACGCATTTTTTCGACTTCTTTCTCCCAGGTTTTTTCAGGAAAGTCTGGTTGCATCGAAATATAACGAAGAGTATGACAAACGTTGCATCGTGCAACGAAAGTTTGTTTACCAGGACCCGCCGGAAAATCTACTTCTTCCTGAGGCAACGTGATGCTATGAATCTGTGCATCTTCCTTCGCCGCAGCAGCAACCTGAGTAGATTTCGGCATTTCAAAAGTAGAAGACGTGCGCTGGCAAGATTGCAGCGAGAAAGCTGCTAACAACACAATTGAAATAAATGTGAAAGAAGTCTTTTCCATCTAGACCACCGTCACTTCAATCGAATCAATACCGTTGAACATGTAGCCGCTTTTGTTCCAATGCAAATTATCGTCTTGAGTTTCACCCTTGTTATTTATAGCTTTTACTTTGAATTTGTATGTGCCGGGCTGAGCCGGTGTCCAATTGTAGCTCCAGCGACACCAGGAGAATTTGCCGAGATCTTTCGAAATTATTTTAGCGTCTTCCCAGGCACCATTGTTCAAAGAAATCAGCACCTTGCTTATACCTTCCCCACCGTCAAAAGCCAGCCCTTCAACTGCAAACGGAGAACCAGCTTTCAAGACTTCGCTCGGGTCAGGCTTTACAAATAAAGACCTCACATTCATTCTATTGATTGGCTCGGTATCTTTTGCCAGATCTTTCGGCGACTCTTCGGCATACTTGTTTTTTGGAATCCGGTAGGCTTTTGCCATCCAGAAACCATCAAATTTGCTATCTAGTACATTGATTGCGCTGAGTGCCTTCACCCAATACGTCGCATACCAGCCTGGCACCACAAGCCGCAGAGGAAAGCCATTGAGCATGGGTAATGGTTCATCGTTCATTTCATATGCAACGATTACATTTTCGTCTAACGCATGTTCTATAGAAAGGGCCTTTTCAAATTTGTGAATACCGACCAGCGGTGCCTCGTCTAGTCCGCCAAAACTTACGTCCAGCGCCCCCGCCTTCACACCGGCTTTTGCCAATATATCTTTCAGCCTGACACCAGTCCATTTCGCATTTCCGAGAGCACCATGTTGCCACTGACCGCCCGGTACTTTCGGCTCGAAAAAGCTACGAGAGTTTCCAGAACACTGAACAACAGCAACAATTGACACAGGTTCAAACTGCTTCTTCAAATCAGCGACAGAAAGCCTGAGTGTGTTGTCCACATGCCCGCTGACTTCAAGACTAAAAGTACTCAGATCAACGCGAGTAGGAATACCAGCCATATGCCAGCGCACAAAGAAAGCTTCATTTGGAGTTAGGTCGTTGCTGAAATAGTAAAGCGGAGTTTCAAGTTGAGGCGGACGGTCTGTAAGAAGAATCAATTCCTCTTTTTCAGGAAATCGAGCGACAGACTGCCCTGGAGGCACACGAATCAGCGGGATTTTGTTTTGCTTGCTGCAAGCACTGGCTAGTCCACCGATTGTTGCAAGCGAGAGAAAACGCAAAAACGTGCGCCTGTCAACTCCAGCAAAAAGCTTGCCGGCTCGATTTGATGATTTTCCGCTACTTTGATTGTTGCTGCTCACAAATCGCCCTAATCAATTGCGGCCTTGCAAGAGGCAGACCCCTTAACCGGGAGTTTTGCAGCTTGCCAGCCAGTGATACCACCCTTCAAGTCACTAACCTTTGTGAAACCTTTTTGTCGCAACAAGCTTGCTGCAATTGAAGAACGAAAACCTGTTGCACACTGCACAACGATATCTCGGTCTTTCGGCAATTTATCGGTTTGCTCTAGCAAAACCATCAATGGAATTTGCATACTGCCATCAATGTAAGATTCACTTCTTTCGCCATCTGCGCGCACATCGAGAACCAACGGAGCTTCCTTAAGCGCAAGTTCTTTAGACAAGCCCTCGGGAGTTTTGCGGTTGTGCGACTTGAGCAGGGCAGGCTTCACGTCAAAAGCAGCGATGCCACCATCAACATAGCCAACGACATTGTCAAAGCCAATGCGTCCCAGGCGCGTAATCGCTTCTTTCTCTTTTCCAGGAGCAGCAATAATTACTATTGGAGTTTTGTTGCTCAAAAAATTTCCAGCCCACAAAGCGTAGTGCCCACTCAATGCAATGTTTATGCTGTCTTCCAAATGTTTGTCGGCGTACTCATCCATTTCACGCACATCTAAAATTTGGGCACCGCTATTTTTGAGTGAAACCAGAGTTTCTAAAGACACTGGTTTTAATGCAGCACTTACGACCTCATCTAGCGAATTATGCGGGTTGAGGTTGATAGCTCTTTCAAACTTAAAATACCGCGGCACTGCCGGCTGATTTGCAGTGATCATTTTGACAAATTCTTCTTTGCTCATATTTTGAAGAGCGTAGTTGTGCTTTTTTTGCTCTCCAATTGTAGATACAGTTTCCGAACTCAAGTTTCTGCCGCAAAGCGATCCTGCGCCATGGGCAGGATAAACAAGGGTTTCGTCAGCCAGGGTCATGAGTTTGTTATGCAGAGAATCGTATTGCATACCAGCAAGATCAGCAGCGGTAACACCGTATGAAGCCATCAAATCTGGCCTGCCGACATCACCGATAAACAAACAATCTCCAGTAAGAACTGCATAAGGTTTATCACCGCCACTCTTGCTGTCACTTACAAGCAATGAGATTGATTCGGGTGTGTGACCAGGAGTCTCAAGCACTTTCAAACTGAGTCGCCCAACCTTTATTACATCGCCTTCTTTCAATGGCTCAAACTTGAAGCTTGCATCTGTTTTTGAGCCCAGGCTGATTTTTGTGCCGAGTCTCTTTTGCAACTCAATGTGACCGGCAATAAAATCGGCATGCACATGGGTGAGTATGACATTGTCAATTTTCAAGCCTTGAGCCGCGGCGTCTTTGATGTACTGGTCAACATCTCTTTCAGGATCGATCAAAACAGCAGTCTTGCTTTCTTTGTCGCCAATCAAATATGACGCTTGCGACAAGCATCCCAGGTAATACTGGTCAAACACTATACCTTCGTGATTGGGAGCTGATTTAGTTTCGGCAACACTTTTAGTAGCAGCATGAACTGATGGGCTGACAGTAAACAAACTCAGACTTGCCAGCAATGACAAAAGCAAACAAGAAACTCTGCGCATAAAATTCCTTTGTGCATACAGATGAGCTACGCCCACCCGGGACCGTACAAAGCATCCATTTTATTAGAAAAACGCCAAATGATTGTGATAAAGAGCCTCACAGAGGGAATCTGGCAGAAAACTAATTTTTGAGCTCACAAAAATTCAGTCGCCTGATATATTTCTCAGACACGAATTCACTGATGCTAAACTGTCGCAATGGCAACCTACATAGCACTTATTGGCTCTGGTCTTGGTGACGTTATTATCGCGCTGCCAATCATCCATTGGCTTTTGGAAAACGCTGCCGCCGGCGAAAAGCTATATCTGGTAGCCAGGTCATTGCGACAACTTGGTTTAGACCCGCTGATTCCCGGACTGGCGGGAACAGTGACTGAGCCTGATTTGAATAAAGTTTTGAAACCTGGCGACACTTTGATCAACTTGAGAGACCACGAGCTACAAACGCGGTGGGACTGGGACAGCAAAGAGTTTCAAGATAAATACCCCGATGCAGACATATACAGCATTCTGAGCAAAATTTGCGCCGACTGCGGGCTTTACCCTGATTTCAACAAAGTTTATAAAATGCCTTCAGCAAGCGACAAGCGGGGCACGAAGAAGATTTTACTGGTGCCAGGCACAACCGATATTTGCAAGCATTTAGAAGAGAACACCTGGTTTGAGCTGCTAGAGCTTTTGCAAAATGAACGATTGGAAGTGGCTATTTTAGGAGAACCAGAACGCTCCGAAATAGTAACAAAACTGCTGGACAGGGGCGCCGAACATATTTCAACCCCATCTCCGCAAGAGGCAGTAAATGTAATCGCCAGCAGCCGCATGCTTATTTCAGTCGATACAGGATTGATGCACATTGCGCTAAACCAGGGCATTCGCACAATTGCCATAATGCTCAAAAGATCAATCTATTTTCGACCCAATGAAAATTGCAAAGCGCTATTCGCCGAAGAATCAGTGCCGGTAACTGAAACAAACAGCACAGGATTCTCCACTGTATATGACCGATTTACCTGGTGGGACGGACAAAGCAGACCGGGAGCCACGCCAATCAAGTCTATAAAAGCACAGCAAATCTTCGACGCTGCAATGCAAGAAATAGCAAAGCCAGTCTCTTGACCTCATTTAACGCAAAATCGATTTTTCAAATTAGAATCTGGATATAGATTAACTTCGCTGCCAGGGCCCACAGGATATAGCTCGATGGCTTATCATATGCAGCACTGCAGTTTTTTGCTCATCTTAAGTCGGGGTTTATGAGAGACTACTTACATTTCTTTGTCAACGGGAAGGAATGCCGCGTTGAGGGTGCCGATGCATTTCAACCGCTTTCATCTTACCTTCGCTATCACCTGGGCATCACCGGCACAAAAATTGTTTGCGAAGAAGGCGACTGCGGCGCTTGCACAACCCTGGTGGGTCGCCTGGAAAACGGCAAAATAGAATACAAAGCAATAAATTCATGCATTCAATATCTTTATCAAGTAGACCTCAGCCACATTATTACCGTGGAAGGGCTCAAGCAAGATGACAAGCTAAATCCGGTGCAAGAAGCCATGGTTAAGTGCCACGGCGCACAATGTGGTTTTTGCACACCCGGATTTGTAGTGGCAATGTGCAAATATTTCGACGAAAACAAGAAAGCAGACACACAAGCAATTAAAGACTGTGTCACCGGCAATCTCTGCCGCTGCACCGGCTACGAGCCCATTATTAAAGCCGGGTTGGACGTTGATACATCCTCAATCATTCCACTGTCGCAGCTTTACCCACCTGCAGAAATGATTCGCATTTTTCAAACAGAACGCAGCGAAACAGTAAGTCTCAAATCAGACGAACAAGCAGTTTTCATTCCTGCAACTATCGAAGAAGCTGCAAAACTTAAAGCAAATGACCCCGATGCCGTGCTCATATCAGGCGGCACAGACCTTTGCGTTGTGATGAACAAGCGCGATTACGCGCCAAAATCATTCATTAGCCTCTCGAACATTTCAGGGCTAAACGAAATTACAGTAAAAGATGGAGTCATGAAAGCTGGTTCTAAAGTCACTCTGTCTCAGCTAGAAGACTTCTTCCGCGAGAAAGTGCCGGAGTTTCACAACATACTTTGGGTATTTGGCTCGCCGCAAATTCGCAATGCCGGAACCTTGGCCGGCAATATCGCCAACGCTTCGCCAATCGCCGACACGCCGCCATTCTTGTTTATCATGGACGCGGTGCTAGAAATTTATTCCAGCAAAGATAGCAGACAGGTACGCATCAACGATTTCTACAAAGGCTACAAGCAGTTTGACATGGCTAAAGATGAAATGATTTCAGCCATATCAATTCCATTGCCGAAAAAAGACGAAATAATCAAACTCTATAAAGTCTCGCGCAGAAAGCATTTGGATATTTCAACCAATACTGCTGCATTCAGACTTCAAATGAAGAAAGACACAATTGAAGAAATCGCAATTGCGTATGGCGGTGTTGCGGCAGTCATCAAACGCTTACCAAAAACAGAAGCCTTTCTCAAAGGAAAACAGCTCAGCATTGAAACAATGAAGGAAGCCGGTGAAATTGCTACAAGCGAAATCACGCCAATCGACGACGTGCGTGGCTCGAAAGATTTCCGCAATCAACTAGCTCGCAACTTCATGCTCAAACTGTTCTACGACATTCAGGAAGGGAGGGTGCCAGTATGTCAGCCGTAGGAAAAGATATCCCCCACGATTCAGCCAAAGGCCATGTATCGGGAGAGTCAATATATATAGATGACTTTCCGCCTGCCCGCAACGAGCTTGTTGTCGACTTTTATTATGCGCCAGTGTCGCATGCCAACATCAAATCACTCGACCTTTCCGAAGCGGCTAAAGTAAAAGGAGTCGCAGGGCTATTCACGTATAAAGACCTGGACAGTGACAATCTGTTTGGACCAATCGTCAAAGACGAATGCTTGCTGGTTGAAAAAGAAATCCAATTCATGGGTCATCCAATTGTAGTAATTGCTGCGGAAAACTACAAAGCAATCGCCAAAGCAAAGAAAGCAATCAAGATTGAACTGGAAAACTTAGAACTTGTTTTGACAATCGACAAAGCCAAAGAAAAACAAATGTTCTTAGGCCCAACGCGAAGAATCAAACGCGGTGACATCGAGGCCGCCTTCAAAAACTCCCCACACAGCATTGAAGGGCGCTTCTGCAATTTGGGGCAAGAGCAGTTTTATTTGGAATCGCAAGCAGCGATGGTTTACCCTAAAGAAAATGGGCAGCTTGAAGTTCATTCTTCAACACAGCACCCATCTGAAATTCAGGAAGTCATTGCTCACTTACTTGGGCTCAGTATCAACCAGGTAGTAGTCATCACAAAACGCATGGGTGGGGGCTTTGGTGGAAAAGAAAGTCAGGCAACACACCCGGCTGCCATGGCTGCGCTGGTGGCACAAAAGCTGAAAAGACCAGCTCGAATAATATTCAACAAAGACCAGGACATGCAAGTCACCGGCAAAAGACATCCTTTTCAAAATGAATACAAGGTTGCTTTCGATAACGAAGGACGCATCACGGCTCTCAAAGCAGATTTGTTTTCAGACGGCGGAGCATTCTTTGACCTATCAACTGCGGTTATGGCTCGCGCCATGTGCCACATAGACAACGCATACTACCTTGAGAATGTTGACATTCAAGGCACAATTTGCAAAACGCATCTGCCTCCAAATACTGCATTTAGAGGCTTTGGTGGACCGCAGGGTATTGCCACCATCGAAAACATAATGGAAGAGATTGCAGCCTACCTGAAGCTCGACCCGCTTGAAGTGCGCAAGAAAAATCTATACGGCAGAACAGAACGAAACATCACGCCATATGGACAAATTGTTTTTGAAAACAATTTGCCGCAGATTTTTTCAGAACTGGAAGTTAACTCAAATTACATCAAACGCAAATCAGAAATCGACGAATTCAACAAGACTTCCAAAACGCAACTGAAGGGCATTGCTCTTACAGCTGTCAAATTCGGCATTTCCTTCAACACCAAATTTCTCAACCAGGCTAATGCCCTGGTCAACATCTATCTGGACGGCAGCATCCAGCTTTCAACCGGCGCCACAGAAATGGGACAGGGCGTCAACACTCAATTAAAACAGATTGTGGCAGGCGAGTTTGATATAGACGAAAAGCATGTAATAGTCATGCCTACGTCCACAGAGAAAAATAACAACACTTCGGCTACGGCGGCATCCAGCGCAACAGACCTCAATGGGTCTGCAGCTGTAGATGCTTGCCGCAAAATCAGAACTGCGCTCACAGCCTTAGCAGCTCAACATATTGCCACGAAAGAGCCGGACGTACTGGCGTCTCCAAGCACCATCGCCTGGGAAGATGGATACATTTATGATCGCCGCAGACCAAACACCAAATTGAAATTCAAAGAATTGGTCAAGCTTGCCTACCTCAATAGAATAAGTCTTGGAGAACGAGGCTTTTATGCTACACAAGGAATTGATTTCAGCTGGGATGCAGGACCAGACAAAACCGCTGCTGGACATCCATTCCTTTATTTCACTCAAGGCGCTGCTGTAGCTGAAGTCACGATGGACCGCTTCACCGGCGACCTAAAAGTCGACAGAGTAGACATTTTGATGGACATCGGCAAGCCGGTGAATCCGGGCATCGCCCGCGGGCAATTAACGGGAGCCTTTGTGCAAGGCATGGGCTGGGTAACTACCGAATGCTTGAAGTACGCCGAAGATGGCACTTTGCTCAGCCATTCACCAACGACATACAAAATTCCAAACGTGCAAGACACACCGGAAATATTCAATGTAAATTGGATTGAATTCGACAACAAGATAAATGTTGTCGGCACAAAAGCAGTCGGAGAACCGCCTCTTTGCCTGGGACTGGCTGTATGGTGCGCAGTAAAATATGCTTTGCGCTCACTCAATGAAAAACAAATACCCCAACTTATTTTGCCGGCGACAAACGAAGAAATCGTCATGCGAATAGCAGAATATTCCAAATCAACCGAGGAGACATCTCGCGACACTGCGTTTGCGAGCTCAAACTGATGGACAGCTACTACGAGAAAGTTAACGAGCTTCTCTCAGCGCAGACAGCGTTTGTAGCAGTCACGGTGGTTGACACAACCGGCAGTGTACCTAATGATCCTGGAACCAAAATGTTGGTTACTGCAAATGGATTATTTTTCGGCACAGTCGGCGGCGGCAAAGTAGAAAATCGGGCCATACAAGAAGCAATAGATCTTCTAAATAGCGATGACCCGTCACGACGAACTCACTTTGTTAATTGGAGTCTCAACAAAGACATCGGCATGACCTGCGGCGGCATGGTTAAACTCTTCTTCGAGAAGCATAACTGCAGCAGCTGGAATATTGTTGTATTCGGCGCAGGTCATGTGGCAAACGCACTGATTTCATTACTTGTGAAGCTGGACTGTAAAATCACTTGCATAGACCCCAGGCAAGAATGGTTAGACAAATTGCCAGACTGCGCCTCGCTAAAAAAGCTCTGTATCAATGAGATGCCGACATACGTCGAAAAGATTCCCGAGGCATCATTCGTTGTCTTGATGACAATGGGTCACAGCACAGACAAACCTATATTGCTTGAAATTTTGCGCAACAGACAGTTTCCCTACATAGGCGTCATAGGCAGCGATGCGAAAGCGGCGCGATTGCACAAAGACATTGACGAAGCAGGTTTGCCTTGCGAGTCAAAACAAAGTTTTTATTGCCCCCTCGGGCTATCGTTTGGTACAAACCATCCTCAAGAAATCGCAATCAGCATTGTTGCGCAACTACTTCAAGAAAGAGATAAACACCTGCTTCACCGCAAGCCGGAATCTGCCCCACTGCACTCACACAGCTCCTGAAAATTGGAGCAAAGGACAAAACGTGTTCACGAAATCATATCGCTCGATCGTTGTTGTTGTAATCTGCCTGACGATGCTAACGAGCCAATATTGTTACGCGAGCTCAGCGCTGAGCCAGGGCAAAGAAGCCAGCCGTCAACATCACTCAGAAATTGCATTTTCAGGGCGCGGTGGATTTGCTCCTCCCTATTTACCACCACCATCTCTTCCTGAAGAAGCACAGGTGGGCATTGAACTAAGTGAGGGCAGCGAAAAGGTTGAGCACGCAGAGCCAAATAAAATCGCAGCGATGCATTCAATTTCAACAGAGCGCGTTCAAGAATTACTAAAACGATTGCCGCCAGCAAAGCCGAGCGAAAGATCTGCCGATTTCAATATTCCATTTTCTCCCAATCCACCGGCGCGCCCAGGCAAGATTGTAAAACAAGAATTTCCACCGAAAGAAAGCGCAGCACCAGAAAAACCAAAATTAGCTCCGCAAGCTTTAAAGGTGCTGAGACACAGCCCCGAAGGCTCTACCGCAGAGGTGCAGCAAGTTAGCGTTACGTTCTCACAACCAATGGTGCCAGTTGCGGCCGCAGAGTCTGACGTGCTTGCAAACACAGTTCCCGTTCATATAACGCCACAACCGCCGGGCAAATGGCGCTGGGTAGGCACACAAACACTAGTATTCACTCCAGACGGAAAGCATTTGCCTGGTGCCACACAATACAAAGTAGAAGTAAGTAAAAACACTAAATCAGTTTTGGGTGGAGTCCTGCCGGAGTCAACGTCCTGGTCAATAAGCACACCTGCAGTGCTGTTGCAATCATTCTCACCGAGCGACGGTGAAACAACGTCATTGACACCACTCATGCTGGCAATATTCAATCAAAACGTTTCCAAAGCCAACCTGCTAAACCTTATTAAAGTAATTACGGGCAAAAGCAAACAAGAAATCAGGCTGGCCACAGAGCAAGAGATAGCTGCAGACAAAACAGTCACAGCTCAAGTAAAAGGACTGGATAAAAACCGCTGGGTTGCATTCAAGTGCACGCAAGCACTAAGTCCTAATCAAGGAGTGCAGGTTCAGTTTGGTCCCAAACTACAATCAGCCGAAGGACCAATATTATCCAAAGCAACACAAACATACAGTTTTCAGACTTATCCTCCATTCACGATTCAGTCACCAGACAATAACCCTTTGTCGCCCGACTCAGGAATTTATGTCTACTTCTCCAATGGACTCGACACAGAATCTTTCAAAACGTCTTACGTCAGCATCAAGCCTACTGTGCCAAACCTTGTAGTTTCTCCAGCCGGCAGCCAGGTTACGATGGAAGGCGACTTTAAGGCTAACACTAAATACACAGTAAGCTTCGACAGGGCGCTGCGTGATGAGTACAAGCAAGCACTCAGCGGCGCAAATTCTGTGTCAATAAACGTAGGGCAATCAAGCCCGCAGCTGCTCGGCACTAACGACATGGTGGTGCTAAAACCAAGCAAACAACCGGTCTTCAACTTTCAAACACGCAACGTCAAGCAAGTTAAAGTCTCAGCATACGCAGCCAAACCGGAAGACTACACAAGCACTTACAGCACAGCAAGACAAGCCTATAGCGAATGGCACGAAAAGGTTGCAGACTACCCTGAATTCACAAAATTCAAAAAGCTTGACTCAAAACTTATTTCAATTAAAAGCGATGTTGAAAGCTATGTATCAACCAGCGTTGATCTAAAACCATATTTGAAAAATGGTCTCGGGCACGTAATCCTCACAGTAGAGAAGTTGCCTCGCGTGCAAAACGAAGGCGTGATGCGATTTCCTGTTTGGATTCAAGTTACCAATCTAGGCATCGACGCCTATAACGACGCCGATACATTGCTAGCAATGGTTAGCAAGCTAGACGACGGCAGCCCGATTTCAAACGCAGAGCTAACACTGACCGGCAGCAATATTTCAGCTCAATCAAACAAAAGCGGTATTGCAGTCCTACATTTAAATACGCAATATTCGCCGATTTTGCTAGCCAAAAACGGAGACGATGTTGCATTCCTAAACAGCTATGGCAACTGGAGACTGAGCAACCGTCAAGACATGATTCGTTGGTATTCAGTCACAGACCGCAATCTATACAAACCAGGCGAACATGTGCAAGTCAAAGGCTGGGCGAGAAGATTTGGCTCAGGTCCAAAAGCAGACATAAGCCTTCTCGGCTCAACTGTAAATGGTTTGGATTACCAAATCAACGATGCAAACGGATCAGACCTGGGCAAAGGACATTGCGCCGTTGACGACTCTGGTGCCTACGATTTCGCCTTCGACATTCCAAAAACAGCAAACCTTGGCACAGCAACAATTCGCTTAGCTGCCAAAAAAGACTCAGCAAACATTGGCAATCTCAGCAATGAAGTTGGCACTTGCAATTTCACCATACAAGAATTTCGCCGCCCGGAATTTGAAATGAACGTCAAATCATCCAAAGGCGGAAGCATGATTCTCGGCGATACCACAGACATCACCGCCAGTGCGAAATATTTTGCTGGAGGAGCGTTACCCGACGCCCCTGTACATTGGACAGTCACATGCAGTGAAGGAAGCTTTTCACCGCCCGGATTTGATGATTTCAATTTCGGCCGAAAAATCTGGCCCTATGCATACTTTTTTGGTATCAGACCCATGCCTGGCGGAAAAACAAAAGTCTCCCAATTTGATGGGAAAACTGATGGAAACGGCAAGCACGTTTTAGCAGTTAAGCTGAAATCACTTCCTGAATTATTCCCAGAATCGGTTGTGGCAGAGGGCACTGTGAGTGACGTCAATCGACAGGAGTGGTCGGACAAAGCCACCATTCTTGTGCACCCGGCTGATGTTTATGTAGGGGTGAAAACTAACAAGCAGTTCTATCACAGCAATGACCCCGTGCTTATCACATCCGTAGTGGCAGATCTCGATGGCAAAGTAAGAGCAGGCAACGATGTACACATCGAAGTCTCAAAAGAGCGCAGTGTTTTCAAGGACAATAAGTACCAGAACGTAAAAGATCAGCTGGCCTCAAAAGACTTCAAGTCTACTGATAAGCCGAGCGACTGGACTATCGACCTGAAAGAAGGTGGCAGCATAAAGATAGAAGCGGTTGTGACCGATTCACACGGCAGAAAAAACAAAACTGAAATGGCCTTCTATCGCGAAGACAAACAACCAGAAGAAAACAAAAAAGTAGAAAAAGGCAAAATACTCCTCATCTCAGACAAAACAAAATATGAGGTTGGAGAGACAGCAGAAATATTGGTGCAAGCTCCGGTTGCTGACTGCCACGGGCTTGTCACAGTTAGACGCAATGGCATTGCGTCGAGTGAGCCCATCAATATAAGTGGCGCTTCTACCACAATCAAAATTCCAGTGACAGAGCAATTGATTCCCAACGCAACTGTTCAAGTAGATCTCGATGGACCAAATTGCGCCTATTCGTCTGGTGAAATTGCGTTGAACGTATCATCAGATACGCGCAAGCTGAAACTTGATGTATCCGCAGAGAAAAAGGAATTATCGCCAGGAGAAAAAACCCGCCTTGTATTCAAGCTAAAAGACAAGAACGGAAAGGGCACAAAATCGCAAGTCGCTGTGGCAGTTGTAGACGAATCAGTGCTTGCACTGAGCGGTTATGACTGGAGCGATCCATCCACGGTGTTTTACACTCCAACATCAGCAGATACGCAAGATTTGCACAGCCGGCAATATATAATCTTGCCCACACCGGTAAAACCGCCAGCGCAACCGAGACGAATGTTCGCCCCAGCACCGATGGCCAGGTCTGGTGCAGGTGGCGGCTTTGCGCTAGGAGGAGCATTCCTTTCTTCCCCCAAAAGTAAAGCAGAATCGTTCGCAGATGCTGACGCAAGAGACGGTAGTGCAAACATTGCAGCATCGCTCCCACCACCTCCGTTACCGGGCGGAGCAGATCCAAATACTCCCATTGCACTTAGAACAAACTTCAGTGCTCTCGCTTACTTCAACCCTAGCATTACGACAGACAATAATGGTGAAGCAAGCTGCGAAGTTCAACTACCGGACAACTTGACCAGATATAGAATTATGGCTGTAGCAGCCTCTGGCGACAGACTCTTCGGTCAAGGCGAAAGCACACTCACTGCAAGATTGCCACTCATGGTGCGCCCCTCTGCGCCGCGCTTTTTGAACTTTGGCGACAAATGCGAATTGCCAGTGGTCATTCAAAACCAAACCGACCACGAAATGAGTGTTGACCTTGGACTTAGGGCTGACAATCTCAAGTTCATTCACAAAACAGGTGAGGGCGGAGAAGACAAATCTAACGCCCAACAGTCAGGAGCATCGGTATTGGTGCCTGCCAATGACAGAGTCGAAGTACGCTTTCCGGCAGCAACTGATGCTGACGGCAATGCGACTATCGACATAGCTGCAGCATCAGGAGAATATGCAGACGCAGCAAATGTAGTCTTCCCCGTTTACACCCCTGCCACAACTCACGCATTCGCGGCATATGGGCAGATAGATGAAGGTGGCGCAGAACAAATGATAAGCGTGCCCAAGGACGTTTACGATCAAATCGGTGGACTGGACATCAACACAAGTAGTACGGCACTACAATCACTCACAGATGCATACATCTACCTACACGACTATTCATTTGCATGCTCAGAACAGCTTTCATCGCGCGTTCTTGCAACGACTGCGCTTCAAGACACTTTGACTGCATTTGGAAAAATCGACCAGGAGCAGCTGCAAAAAATCAAAAAACAAACACAAGACGATATCGATTTGCTATGCCAGCGCCAGAAGTCCGACGGCAGCTTTGCCTTATGGAGACTGGGAGAAAATGGAAGATGGCCATTTTTAGCTGTACAAGTTAGCAGAGCCTTAAATCAGGCGAAAAGCAAAGGCTATAACGTATCGGATGATGTCCTCAGCAAGGCAAAATCATACCTTTCGCGCATCGAAACACAACTGCCAAAGCCTGAATACGACACTCGCACTGCGCTGAGCATTCGTTCATACGCGCTATTCGTTCTTTCACTTATGCAAAATAAAGACGCAGGAAAAGCGCGCGAAATAATCAGGCTCGCACTCAAGACATACAAAGACGAGCAGAAAGACCAAAATTTCAAAAACCAAAATACTGCAGGATTGGAAAAAGACCAACTTCCAGCGGTTCTTTCAATGGAATCAATTGGTTGGCTGCTGCCGGTCATTTCCGGTGACAAGAATTCCAGCGCTCAGACAGCCCTGCTTCGAAGCATAATTTCAGACCGCACAATTGAAACTGCTTCAACCGCAGAAATCAAAAGCAGCTCATACGGAGAATGGGATTACCATTTGTTCTATTCGCCAAATCGAGTAGATGCTGTCATTCTCGAATCACTAATCATTGACCAACCTAAAAATGATGTGATTCCAAAACTGGCTAACGGCTTGCTTGCTCATCGAAAAGCAGGCAAATGGTGCAGCACTCAAGAAAACTCAGCCGCCCTGATTGCGCTGGACAGATATTTCTCGACTTACGAGAATATCAGCCCTGACTTTGTCGCAAGAACGTGGCTGGGAGATCAATTCGTCGGCCAATCAAAATTTGCCGGACGAAGCACAGACACTCTGGTTACAACTGTACCCATGCGTTATCTCGAAGCTCATCCAAACGACACGCAAGTACTCCTGAGCAAGGATGGACCCGGTCGCCTTTATTATCGTGTGGCGCTGAACTATGCGCCGAAAACACTGATGCTGCCAGCTTATGATAATGGCTTCCAGGTTAAGAGAAGCTATGAGGCCGTGGATGATCCCAAAGATATCAGCAAAGACTCCAACGGAGTTTGGCACTTCAAATCTGGTGCCACTATTAAAGCCAAAATCGAACTGTCCGCACCGTCACGCCGATATCACGTTGCCCTAACAGACCCACTACCGGCGGGTGCCGAGCCTGTAAACGGTGATCTCAAAGGCACGCAGGAAACTCATGTGAGCCCTGAACCCGATGACAGAGTGCCGCCAGAATTAAATTCGGAAAGCAGTGACGATTCGTCTATTCAACAGGGAGCTTCATATTTATGGTTTCCCTGGTGGAATCAAAACTGGTATGAGCACCAAAATTTGCGTGACTTCAGAGCAGAGGCTTTCACGTCACTTCTCTGGGGTGGCAAATTCACTTACACATATACAATGCGAGCCACCACTCCAGGAGAATTCATTGTTCCCTCCACCAAGGTAGAAGAAATGTACACCCCCGAAACCTTCGGCCGCTCCGCAAGCGACCGAGTAATAATCGAATAGTTCGCACGCAGATTAGATCCGGATCCGTTCTATACGACCGGGCGACGCATGGCGTCGCCCCCACAGTCGAATTACGCTTTCTTTTCAGCGAAGTCGCTCAGGACTGGGATTCTGAAATCCTGGTTCTTAACTAAACAATAGATTGCATATCCGCAAACAGCGAAGAAACCCAGCGATATCAAACTTGAGCCAGTCGCCATCAAGCGAATAACTTCAAAACCACAAAGAGGAATCAACAATCCCATCAACATAGAATTGGCAAGCCCAAGAGCAAATGCAGCAGCGGCGATACAAAGACCTTGAATGGCATGGAAGCGCAATTTCTTGTTGTCGGCCGGCTCGGTGTTGAGCAAAATGATTGGTGCAATTACGTCAATAAAAAGCACAGGTGTGTAACACAAAATCGCAGCTACCTTATAATTCAAGCCGCCAATTTTGGTGCTGCCAGCAGACTCCGCAACTGGGGAAGCATTCAAAGTAGTTTCGTTCATTTCAGTATCCTCCTGACTATAAATCTATAACTGCATCCTTTCGTAGATTAGGAGGATGCCAAACGGTTTAAGGATCCAATTATGTTCGCCTGTAGGGGCGACGCCATGCGTCGCCCGGAAGTTAAGCAGCGGTGCTCGCTTAGACAGTTTCTCTATGCAAAATAGCGGGCGACGCATGGCGTCGCCCCTACAATAGGACCAGGCCAAGGCAGGAGGTTAAGCAGGAGCAAATGACGGCTTGGGTCACTTGAAAAAGTGTCCAGTGGCAGGACTGTTCAGCTCCCCCGGGCGATATTCTGGACTATGTTGAGGCAGGCAAGAGAGGCACGATAATGTATTCCAGGCATCTTGGGCAATTCATTTCATACTGCACGGGTCTAACGCTTGTCACAATTATGATTTTTGGGGCTTTGCGTTGGTTAAACATACCGTCGGGTCATTTTATTGATTGGATAATCGGCACATTAACACTCTGGTGGCTGCTGGTAATTGTCACCGTGCCATGGAATGTGTATTTCGAAGCCAAAGCTGTCAGCGCCGAAGCTGCGCACTCAACATCAATCGGCATTACGGTTGACCAAAAGCAAATGAAGTACGTCAAAAATGTTGAACGTATTGCACTCACTGTCGCTATTTCATTGCACATTTTTTCTGCATTGGGTCTATTTGCGCTTTCAGCATGCGGCATTTCGCCAGTTGGTTATGTCGCCTCAGCGGCAGCTCTTTTGCTAACAGCTGTGCGCCCAAGCGTTCGTGCATACGAATACCTCTGGGAAAGACTTGTGGCTATCAAACACAGAGTACAATACCCACGTGAAGACGTTGTCGAATTACGCAACCGCACTCTGGTGCTTGAGCAAAAAGTCGAAGCACTCGAACAACAATTAGACACGGCTCGCCCTGCCAGTTTTGCAGCAGCTCAAACAAGGTCGCTTGAAGAATTGAAGATAAAGCTCAACACAGTAAGCTCTAATCAAAATCGACTTCAAGACGAAAATCAACGAGAGCATGAGAGACTGCTGAGAGAAGGGCAAAATGCGATCGCCAAAATCTCATCAGATAGCCAATTTCTAGATCATGTAAGAGAGATTGTGCGATTGATCAAGTCCGCCTGATTAATGGACGATACTCTTGCTCTTATCTTGCTTGCTGGTACTGTCCATGATGTCCAGTTACCTGAGTGAGCACCGCAGCCATCTTCACCATTTTCTGCGACACTATCTTATCGCTCAATTCCTTGCTGTTCAAAACGAGTTTGAGCAGTTCGGAGTTTTGCATGAGTGAAACAAGGGAAATTTCAGAGCGGTGAACCAGATAATCAGTACCTGCTACCTCAATGATGCGCATTTTTCTTCTGCCGACCTGGTCGCGAGAAATCGAGTTATTTAGAGCAATTTTGCTTTCGGATGCAACCGATTCCTGACCGGCAGGTATGTCTACAAAGCTTGTGCTAAACACTTGCTTGGCGCTGCCCCAGATTGTTCTCACCTTGGTGGTGCCATCGACCACACTAATCAACGCAATAGAGCCAGGGTCTACAGTTACCATGGAATGCGGGGTCTTGATTCTTGTTGGACTTTCCGCAGTTACAAGCATTTCACCTTTGAGCAAGCTGGCACAAACTGGATGCGAAAACTCAATTACGCTTCCGGCGCTGTGTTTCACCAGGGTATTTCCGCTACGAAATGCCATCATGCCTGAACCGGGCACAGTTTGCACGAATGAAATCGGCTCATAAGCAGACTCTTGAGCAGGAGCGCTCGCTACTGGTCTGACGCGCATTTCAATCGATGACTTCATCAATTCGCGAGGCGCAGGTTTTGGCACTTTAGGATGGAACTCTGAATCCTTGACGCTATTTTTTAGCTTATCTACCTTGTTCTTGATCGCGTAGAAACTTCCGGCGTTACAAACAAGCAGCTTTTCTCTATCAACCATTGCTTTAACGTTAAATCTGCTTCTAGCAACCTTGCAACCAGGAATAACCAATGAACCGGTTACAGCCTCACGTTCGACTCCATCAACTGGAATGAGTTCTTCATCTGAAAGATTGTCATCTGCGATGCACAATTCTTCGCCAGCTGCCGCATTGAGTGTTTGAATCTTTCCGCCGCGAGTGACAGTGACGGTGGTGTCCTGCCCGGACAAGTTGGCTACACGCATGACACCATTGTCTGTTTTTTGAATTACTGTAGAGCTATTGCCAGATACTTGAATGTCGGCATAACCAGTTTTTACCTTAATCGGGGTCTTGCCGACGAAAGCTACAATCTTGCCTTCCTTCAATGTAATGGCACGCTTATCTTCTGGCAGAATCTGCGTACCTTCTTCACCTACCATCATGGTGTCGTCATCATCACCAAGAATGAATGGCTGGCAAGAGCCTCCGGCGATGTAGTAAGCCCCGGTGGTGGTGCTGCTGACTTTTCGCATCTGCTCAAGCTGCTGAGATGCTTGTGCATTTAGATTCAAAGTTACAGACCTGGTAGAGTCTGTGGCGACAACAGACTGATTTAGGGTGGGCACTGAAACTGAGAAGCTAGGCAGAGTGAAGCTTATTGTGAAACCACCAACAGTGCTGCCACCAGTGCCACCACCACCTGACGATGTGCTAATTGGAGGAGCAACTGCGATAATTTGAGTGCTACCGGCCAGGTTGACGAAGAATTGGCTGCTAGGCACGCCGCCTGAAGCCGGCACCGGTGGGTCGATGAAGAAAACACCGCCATTGGCAAAGTATGTATTACCATTTCCGGTTTTACCGCCGCTGCCACCAGGTACAAGGAAGATTTGACCGCGAGCGCCGCCCTGACCAACCAGAGTGTTCGCCGCTGGATTGAAGCTAGAGCCCACGTTGACTACAAATTGCGAGTTGACTGTACGAGCCAGAACCTCTGCGTAGAGCATTGATGAAATGTCACTGGTAGGCAATCCGGCAAATACACCGACTCTACCGCCGGAGTGGAAAGGAATTGCATTTCCGGCAATCATAATTGGCGGTGTCACAGCGCCAAGTGAGTTGATGTAACCATATGAAGCAAGCAGATTGGTGGGAGCTGGCTGAAGTCCACCGATAGCACTTACCGGACCAGGATGAGGATTGCTTAAAATGACGCTGTTAGCAGCATTCACGTATACGTCGCTACCATATGAGATGAGCGAGAGATTTAAGCCAGCAGCAAACGAATTGGCAGTGGCGATGCGTACACCGCCAGTGATACTACCCTGGTTTGCTGGCTGACCGGTGACGTTTTGAATATTTACAGCATCTTCTGAGCCGCCAATTGCAGTAAGCTTGACGTTATCACCAACGACAACGTTGCGGACAAGAGAGCCCCAGCTTTCGTAGCCGCCTGCATATTGAGCGGTGCCGGCCACGGCATTCGTCGGCAGAGCAACTCCGGGGTTATCGGCATTCAAGTTGTCTATGACTATGCTGCCAACAGAATTTATTGCATTGTTAGGAATTGTAGTTACTGCTTGCGGATTAGCATTCGGGGTGTAGCTAGACGCGAAGCTGCCCGCCTGCATCGCAACGCCTAAACCGCCAGACACGACAGGATTAGCCGCACCGACAGCTGCAGTTGGGTCTGCACCTAGATCATATGATTGAATCTTACCAAGCTGAATTTCCTTGCGTGCAGATATGGTTATGTTTGTGAACGCCTTGATGCTGCTGTTGTCCAACACAATCAAGCTTTCGCCCAAACCGAACCCGGCTGCTGTCGGGTCTGCGATGTTAGTTGGATTTTGGGGATCAAGCGCTCTCAAAATAACCTGCCCCGCCTTCGACTCAATGCTCGGGGTGGCCAGACTGTTACTGTTGCCGCCGATTACGAGGTCTGTAGCGCGAGCGGTGACCGAGAAGTCCTTCTGGGCGCTACCTTGAATTGCGCCAAAAACATTCGATTGATCAAGCGAAACCGCGCCAGTTGTTGAGGTCAACACTATCGGGGCTGCTGAATTGCTGTTTGTTGTACTCGAAATTGTGGTTCCTGCAGCAAACGGAATAATCAAATCGCCATCTGTACTGAAATTGATTCCTGATTTAGGACTCAAAATTGCTGCTGAACTTATAGTGCCACCATTCGACACAATCAGCCCACCACCGCCTGTGCTGGCGGTAATTGTGAGGAGTCCATCTTTGGCTTGCATGAACGAATCAATACTAACGGTGCTGGCAGCACCGGCAGTCAAATTGATTGTTAGATTGTTGCCCGCACTAATTGTACTGACGCTGAGGTTGGGAGTATTGTCGACATTGAGGATAAAATCAGTGCCGCTAGTTCCGGCGACAGCCCCATTCAATATTGAAGCAGAAACATTCGCTTTATTGCTTGCGACAAAGTTTATCAAGTTAGCCGCAAGCTGCCCACCGCCTACCGCGTTGGTGACAGTCAAATCACCGCCCGACATACTCTGTAGGGTCAAGTTACCGTTGGCTGCAGCGATAGATTTTCCGTTTAACTCAAGAGACGGCGTAATGATGAGCGCATCCAAATTAGAGTTGATTCCGTTGTTGACGATGCCGTTTGCAGCTTGCAAGTCTATTCTCGCACCAGGCGTGACAGCCGATGCAGAGAGAAGTACAGGCACAAGCGATTGAATATTGAAAGGATTTCCACCAAGCAAGTCGCCGATGCTGCCAGTCGCGCTGCTTAGAGTGGCAGAACTCGCTCCTGCAGTAGCATTAGTGAATACAACCTGATTCCCGGCAGCAGTAAGTATGTTGCCTTGAGCTTGGATATTCAAATCTGTTCCAACTCTTGCGCTTGTAGAGCCCAGTGGCGCAGCAACCGTTAAATCAGTGACTCCCTGATTGTTGACAATAACGTTTGCAGCGCTTGATGGGGCATCAAAGCGTAGAGTCGAAACATTTACTTGAAGTGGTGCCGCAATCGTCGCTACGCTTCCGCCGCTGCTCTGCACCGTCAGGTCGCCGGTAGTGATCACATTGGTCTGAACTGACTGACTGATGTTGCCGCCTGCAGACAAGATTACATTGTAAATACCAGGAGCTGAATTTGGAGCGCCCCCTGCATTTATAACACCGGTCACAATTAAAGAACCGGTATTAGCATTGAATGAACCTACTGAAAGAGTGTTGGCTGTAATATTTGCAAGTTCATTTTGACTGACATCGAAACCGGCAGCGCCTGGTCCGGCAGAACCGATTGTAATTGCCAGATTGCTCGCCCCAGCATCTGGCGCGATTGTCAAAATTCCTTTGCCTGCAGGCGCAGAACTGAGGTTAATTACACCACCGTTGAAATCAACTGCTCTTGCCACTATGTTGAGATTGGAATTACTGTTGACAGTCAGTCCACCACTAATAGTGAAGCCGCCGCCGTTTGCATTTAGATTGGCGCTGCCTCCCACAAAATTGAGACTGCCTGTTCCTACAGTATCACTCAAGGTGAGCGATGCACCCGAACCGACGTTGATTGGCTCGCCATTATTGCTTGTTACAGTAACAGCCGCACCATTTACGGTGACATTTTGGCTGTTCAAATTAATGGCTTTCGAAGGGTCGGCGCTAATATTCAAGTTGGTGCCCGCATTGTAAATCTGCAAATTAGGCGCGTTGACAGTCACAGTAGAACCGTTGCCGGCAACTGTATTGCTGCTAATGTTCTGCGACGAAAGAATAGAAACAATTCCATTGGCATCGCTGGTGGAAATAGTTACATTGAGAGGATTGTTGGCAGAACTGTCGTTGCCGATGGTACCTACAGTGGCGCCGCTAGTGACATTGAAGTTGTGATTAGATGCAACAGTAATTGTGCCGCCAGCTTTGCTGCTCTGTATTGTGCCGCTGTTTGTGAGCGTACTTACCCCAGCACCAGAGCTATTCAAATTGAATGTCATATCATTATTTGAAGCAAGCGTTGTATTGCCTGTCACTGTGACGCCAGCCGCACCACTGTTCTGCACGGTGACGACCAATGCAGCATTATTAATTTGAAGTTTGTCTCCGGCATTTGCTGCATCGAAAGTAACAGCACCAGTTCCACCTGGGGCAATGTTGATGCCACCACCGGCAGAAGTTGACAGTGTACTAGTACCTGAGCCTGTAACTTGAATCGTCATGCCTGCAGCGTTGCCGTTTGCGTCAAAGCTAATTGCATTTGCAGCACTGCTTGCCACACTAATTGTACTACCGGCGCCCAGATTGACTTGCCCTGCACTGAACGCCAGGTTAGAACCACCGTTGACGTTTAAGCCAAAATTGCCGCCGACCGCAGTACCTTGCAATGTCACAAGCTGCCCATTGCCAGCCGACATAGTACCGGCGCCCTGCAAGTTCAAAGCAGCATTACCGGCATTGAAAGTGATGCCTGTGCTTGCATTGATGCTTCCGATCGCAGTGACATCTATTGGGTTGGCGCCTGCTACTTGAACTACAGACACAGAGCCCTTGCTACTGGTGAGAACACCGTTGTTTGTGAAGGTGCCGCCGTTCGTGTAGCTAAGATTAACATCTCGCGCGGCTGTCACCGTCATGCCAGGAGACACAGATACAACACCACCGGCGGTGCCGAGATTGAGCGCACCCCCGCTAACATTTAGAGTGCTGGCATTGCCGACGAAAGCAATCGGCTGACCGGCAACTGCAGTCGTATCAATTTTGACCGCAGCGCCACCAGTACTGAAAGACGCAGCGCCGTTATTTGCAACAGTAATCGAAACGCCACCTGCAACGAGATTTTGAATGACAATGCCATTCCCTGCTGCGGCAGTCGTGTTGAACGCACTACCATCAGCCATGTTCAATGACGGTGAAGATATATTGATGGGAGCAGACGAAGCACCAGTACTGCTAACTACATTGGACGCCGTCGATATACCGCCACTAGCGGTGAAGTTAACGGCTGCACCGGCTTTGCTACCAGCATTGTAAACCTGGCTAGCATTGAGATTTAAGACGCCACCAGTAGCAGAAATGTTGACAGAATCTGCACCATTGCCCAGCGCTTGTATAGTTCCGGCGCCATTGCCTCCGACAATCAAACCAGCATTGCTTGTGGCCGTGACAGAAGAACCGGCAGCAGCACCGTTAATGCCAGAGACTATAGTGCCGGTTGCGAAATTGCTTGCGCCGACAGTGATGGTTCCAAAGCCGGAATTATTCAAAGTGCTGTTATTCAATGTCATGGCAATGTTGCCTGTGGCAGAGACGAAGCCACTGTTATTAAAGATGCTGTTATTATCGACAATGTTGAGATTGACCCGTGTTAACGGCGAGGCAGTGTTGCTAGCTGTCAAAGCCATGTCTTTAGAAACTGAAAGTGAAGCACCGACATTTCCTGTGTTGGCAGTGATATTTGCAGAGGTACCAGCAGACCGCAAATCTAAAATCAAATTGCTGGCAGTGCCAGGAGTAGTCGAAACAAAATTCAAAGCATTTGTCGAGCTTATGTTTAGATTACCGGCTGTAGTTATCAACTGACTGCCCGCACCGGCTTCTGACTGGACGGTCAAATCACAACCTGCGCAACTATTAACGGTGATTGATGCAGCCTGCAATTTTCCACCAAGGCTCAAAGATGAACCCTGGAATTGATATGCACCACTCATGACCAGGGACGACGCAGCCCCGGTGGTTAAGCCATTTGGAGTTTGTAAAGCAACTGCATTAACAGTGACGTTCGAACCTATAACCGGAGCCAGCGTTCCCGGTGCACCGAGAGTAGTGCTACTGCCAGTCAGGTTGAGGACGAAGTTTGGCGCAGTACCACTAGAGTTCAGAATGCTGACGCCCGTAGCAGCACCGCTTGTGTTGATGTTGACCTGACCACCAGCACCAGCACCCAGAGTTGCAGAAGTGTTTGATGCACCTTGAACAACCAGATTATTTCCGGGAGCAGCAGTCACATTTACGGTAGAAGCTAACACGGCAGTCAATGACGAACCATTGCCCAAGTTGAGCAGAGGGGTGCTTACATTTACAGTAGATTTATTCAATATATTCTCGGCTGCACCCGCACCCAAGTTGATTGAGGTATTACCGCTGAATCCGACGCTACCGCCAGCAGCCAGCCCGCCCTCAGTCACAAAGGAGTTATTACCGGTTAGATTCAAATTGGCAGAGGAGGAAACGCTGATATTGTTGCCCGCAGCGTTGCTGCTGAAAGAAACGCTGCCGATTCCTGTAAGGGTCAGGTCGCCTGTTGTGCTGGCAATGCTCACACTGCCACCTACCTTAGAAGTGCTGATTGAACCATCAAAGGTGAAAGTATGCCCACCGGCTTGCGTCCATGACTGATTGCCAGTTGAACTAATTGCCGTCGAGACACCAACAGTAGTATCACCGCCGCTGCTGACATTTAGCACACCTGTCAGCGACAAATTCGCAGCGCCACTAGGGACATTACTGTTTACGAAACTCAAAGCTGACCCAGCTTTTGATGAAACAGTGAAAGTACTGCCAGTCGAAAACGTTTCAGCACCCGCTGCAAGATTTATTTGCAAGGAACCGACTGGACTCAGTGAGACTGTACCGCTAGCGCCAAGACTCGATCCATCGCCCATTGAAACAACAAGATCAGAAGCGGGATTGACGGTTAAGTTGCCGCCAGCGCTTATGCTTCCATTGTCATTCAAAACTCCGCTATTCAAAACAATGTTTTTGCCGGCACTGCTGCTGAGTGAGCCATCAATGTTGATGCTGCTTGCCGAGTTCATCGTTATCTGATTATTCGACGCAACTGTAAGACCGGCCGCGAGGTTAGTATTGCCAGCCCCAGTGCTACTGATGACGACCGCAGCTCCGTTCAGATTGAGAGTACCGGTGCCACCCAGATTAACATCGTTGCCCGCGAGAGCGCCAATATTTAGAGAGCCTGCACCTGAGTTTATGGTCTGAACAGCGCCACCGGCATTAACACTGAGTGCTCCAAGCGGGTTGTTCAAGTTGATTTGACCACCGCCACCAGTTATGCCTGCACCGCTGTTGAAATTGATCACAGGCGCATTCACATTGAAGTTTGCTGTACCTGTAACAGTTTGCGTACTACCTGCCGCAAAATCAATACTTGTGTCAGATTGCAGGTTTACCGATTGACCAGCCGCAGCCGAGTAAGTCATTGAACTTCCAACAGTCAAAGCTCCCCCCGGCCCAGAGCTAACTTGCACAGAAGAAGAAATAGAATTCAAGCTGCCGGTACCAGAAAGCTGAAGCGCAGAATCACTACTAACGCTCAAAGCACCACTGGACTGCAAGCTGCCACCAGCGCCAACTTGCACAAAACCAGAATTTGCAACAACAGACATCGGCCCGCTAGCTACCACACTGCTTCCTGGACCTACATTCAAAGTGGCACCATTTTGCACACTCAGATTACTGTTGGTGGCAAGCAGATTAAGTGCGCCGCCACCAGAAATATCAAGGTTTTGTCCAGCAACGCTAGGTTGTATATTGATCGTGCCACCGCTGCTATCGATTGTAGCGGCTCCAAGAACACTCAGGTTCAGTCCGCTTGGTCCACCGTCGGACAAATTGATGGTACTGCCTGCAACAGTATTGACAATATTGCCACCAGTACCAAATACGATGGTTGGCGCTGTAATGTTAACGACAGCACTGCCATTTATAGTTTGCGTTCCAGAGACTATATTTGAAACCGAAACACTAGCACCGGCACTGAGTGTAAAGTCCGCATTGTCATTGAACGTTGTTGTTTCATTCAATGCAAGGTCTTTAGTAGCAGACATGCTGATGACCGAGCCAGAGCTTACTTTGCTCGTTCCGCCACCGTTGAAATTGACATTGCTGGAAGCTCCAACAGCAGTAAAATCAACAGCACCAGGTGCACTAATCAAGCCGTTGATATTATTGATTGTAAGTGTTGAATTTGGACCTGTGACCTGGAAGCTAGCTGTAGCGCCACTACTCAACGTACCGGAATTAGTCACAGTCAGCCCCGGCGAAGCTGAGCTTGCAAAGTTGAGGGAGCCAGGTGTGCTAATAGTGCCGGTGTTTACGATTGTGCCACCATCCCACTGAGCCGAGAAATTACCAGTGGTGTTGCTTATGATACCGTCATTAGTAAATGTTCCACTCTGACCTGCCAGGCTGATATTCTGAGAGGCACTCACTGTTGTACCGGCACTGATTGTTGCGTTGCCAGAACCTTGTGCTTGAATAAAGCTCGCTCCGCCATTCAGATTGATTGTGCCATTGCCGCTCATTACGACTGATTGACCAGACGCAGGAACGAAGCTGATGTTGCCACCGTTAGTGTTAAACGAGCTGCTGGCACCGTTTGCAATATTCACAGCGACATCCGCTCCTGCCGTGCTCACCGTGATACCACTGCCGCCACCAGCGCCGGAGATAGAATTGAAGGACGCTCCATTCGACAGATTAATTGTCGTAGCATTTATATTTAACGGCGCGTCAGCTGTAGTCACGACATTTGCCAACGCATTTAGAGTGCCTACATTGAAATTGACAGAACTTGATGGGTTATTGCCGACACTAAGACTGCGGCTATTAGAAAGGTTCAAGTTACCGCTTACGTTTATGTTAATTGTATTGATGCCCGTGCCAAGAACCTGATTGGTGCCGTTGGAACTTATCATATCCAGGTCTGCAGAACTATTGATGGTCAAGCTATTGTTGTGAGCAACACCAGCCACGCCAGCTACGATACTTCCGGTGTTGAAAGTCTTGCTTCCAACAACGATCGGCCCAGTGCCTATGTTCAAAATCGCACCATTATCAGCATTGACGATTACATTTCCGCTTGCACTTATATAACCGTTATTTGTTAGAGTCTGCGCCGGGACGTTTATGGTGAGATTTTCTGCTGTTGTTGGCGATGAATTATTCTGCACAGTCAATGCAATATCAGGGCTGACAGTCAGCCCTGTTGCCGAGCTTATTGTTGCTGAGTTTGTATTGCTCCGTACGTCTAGAACCAGATTTGAAGGGGTTCCTGGCGTAGTGGTGGTGAAGGTTAAGCCTTGAGTTGAGTGTATGTTGATATCGCCCAAGATAGCGCTTATGGTTCCTTTAGTACCGGCAGCAGAACTGATAGTCAAATCACAACCAGCGCAGTTGCTAATGTCTACTGAGCTACCAGCCAGGGTTCCAGAAACAATCAGGTTGGAGCCTACATATATGTAAGGTGCAAGTGTAATCAAAGCACCCTGTGGTCTGATATCTATGCCAGCAGGAGTGCTGACGCTGTTTACCACAAACACAGTGACAAAGTCTTCAATAATAGGCTTAGAGCCGCCGACGCTTCCCAGCGTGACGCCACTGCCGTTAATTGTCAAAATAAAGTCTGGACTAAAGCCGTCCGTGTTGTGGAAACTAACTGTCTGGCTTATGTCAGTCGTTGTTATCTTGGTTGTGCCACCAGCCCCTGTACCGATTGTCGCGTTCACGCCCGAGGCACCTTGTATAACCAGAGGACTGGTGCCAGGACTCGTGATTGTCATAGTCGATGAGCCCTGACCAGTCAACGATGAAATGTCTTGCAGCGTCAGCACAGGCGTTGAAACATTTAACGCCGTAGGATTGTTAGCACTATGGGCAGCGTTTGCCATGACTGTAATCATGCTGGGGCTTGTGAAATTGACGCTGCCTCCAGCTGTAGCAGCAGGCTCTGATGAGTAAGACACCGAACCATTCAAATTCAAGTCACCGGCAGAACTTACAATTATGGTATTTCCTGGGTTAACGGTGGACATCGCAACGCCACCACCTGCGCTACCATCAACAGTAAGATCGCCCACCGTAGACCGAATTAAGATGGTTCCCGAGGCAAGAGATGAACTAATTACACCACCCAGGAAAATAGAATTGCCGCCGTTAACTGTCCAAGTTTGATTGTTGTTAGAGGCGACAGTCAAGTTAGCGCCGACATCAACCGCACCGGTGCTGCTGACATTCACAGCCGAGCCATTCAAATTTAAGGTTGATACAGCAGCGGCGGAGAAATTGAGCGCAGCCCCAGCTTGAATATTCATCGAAGTGGAATTGATGGTGACAATGCTGGAAGCGGGCCCGTTAACCGCAATGTTCAATGTGCCCGTAGATCCCAACGACACATTGTTGGCAGTCAAAAACGAATTATTACCGAAACTCATTGTCGCTGTCGATGCACTCGACAAAGTGAAATTACCAGAGCTGTTAATTGTGCCCATGTCAGCTAATGTTGCGCCACCATCAGCAGCTGCCAGAATGTCACCACCGCCGACAGTCAGAACCGAACCAATGTTAGTCAAAGTGGAACCGAGCAAACTGAGATTGACGTTTCCACCGCCATTGGCTCTGATAATTCCAGTGCTGCTTGCAGTCGTATTAGTCAATGCCAATGTTAGCCCGAGCGCACCAGCTTGTAACACACCGGAATTAGTCAGACTGCTTCCCGCGCCAGAGACAGTTACATTTAGTTTGTTAGTTGCGGCAAGAGTCAAACCAGGTGCTATGGACGCTGCAGCACCTGTTTCAGTGATGAAACTGTCTGCGCCGCTGAGGTTGATGACACCCTGCCCATTGAATGCAACGGGGTTGCCCACACTTGGAGAGAAATTAATTGCGCCACCGGTGCTTTGCAAAGTAGCATTGTTGCCTGCACCCGGACCAGTCACGGAGAAGCCACTGCCGGTGCCTTTGAATTGAATGTTGGAGGCTCCGCTGGCAAAGACAACAAAGTTATTGTTTAGCGTATATGCGGGACTGCTGAAATTGACTTGATTGCCACCGGTGATAGTTTCAGTGGCGGCGTTACCGGTAATGGAAGTAGCGGCAGTGATGTTAACAACTTTGGCGGCATTTAAAGCACTGAAAGTTTGGCTAGCATTGAAGACCAGAGTGCTTCCACTAAGCAAGTTTAGATTGCCTGAAGACGAACTCAAAGTGCCACCACCGACTGCATTCAGATTAATGCCAGCTGTGGAGGTAGTTTGCACAAACAAATCAGCGGATGATTGAATACTTCCTGCATTTGCAAGAGTCAAAGTTGCTGCATTTCCGCCAGTTTGAATTGTGGTGCTAGAACCCAGAGATTGTATGTTTCCGGCATTAGTTAATTGCAAACTATTATTTGCATTTTGAGTTTCTATAAGCACAGCGCCATTGGCACTTAGTGATGATCCGGCAGCTTGATTGACTGTGAGATTGCCTCCAGTGCTACGGACAGTCATGGCACCAACTGCCGAGATTGACCCGCCATTGTTGTTAAGCGAGAGCGAACTTGTACTGATGGCATTCAGATTGTTGTTAGAGCTTATGCTGCCAGAATTGCTAAGCACGCCACCATTTATGTTGAGATTAAGGTCTGCGCCCGCAGCAGTCGTGCTGAGTGAGCCCGCGTTATTCAAAGTGCCCGACGCGACATTCAAGGTCAATACATTATTGGAAGAAACAGAATATTGAACAGAAATATTGCCGGCGCCAGACACAGTACCGGTAACGGAAGAACCGCTAAACGCCAGGGAGCCAGCACCGTTAAAGGAAAGAGATGATCCCGCTGCTGGCTGAAGACTGATAGCAGCGAGAGTTGAAACATTAGCGCTGTTACCAGCTCCGGGTCCATTTACAGTTAAAGCACCACTGGAAACAAAATTCACAGCCGACGCACCGGTAGCATTCAGCTTAGATGCAGAAGAAAAATTGACAGCAGCTGCATTGAGATTGATAGTATTTCCGTTGCTTACAGTCTGGGTTGTAGCTCCGGCAAAGGTGATTGAGCCGCCAGTAAAATTGACGGCTTGCGCCGCAGGCGCGCTGTAACCCCTTGAACTATTTAAATTCAGCGCGCCGTTTGCACTAAGATTGATTGAGCCGGTATTAGAGCTGATCGCCGCAGCCCCAAGCGTATTGATAGCAGATGCCGCGCCACTTGCAATGGCGGAAAATGCCCCATCTGAAACCAAGCTGCCGCTGTTGCTCAAGTTAACAGTGGCGGCGTTGCCAGTGCTCTGAATTACGATGGTACCACCCGCAAGACTACTTACTGTACCAACGGCATTGTTAGTGAAAGTCAAATCGCCGGCACTGCTTATTGCAAGATTGCTTCCACTCTGCATATTGCCACTGTTGCTGACAGATAGCAGTCCTGCAGCACCTGTTAAACTCATTGCCCCTGTAGAGATCATCGCTGCCGCGGCATTGTTGTTAACGGTCATCGCACCGGTGCTGGACAAGCTCAAAGTTCCGGCAGAATTTACTGTTCCATTATTGTTCAAGGTGCCATTATTCAAATTCAAAACGATATTTTGCGCCGCACTAGTTCGCAAAACACCATTATTATTCAAGCTGCCGCTTGTGGTTACGGTAAGCGCGTGATCGGAAGCAAGAGTAAGTGCATTGGTAATGCTGCCAGCGCCACTAGTCGACAATGTCGCCGCCGAACCATTCAAGTTTAAAGTGCCGGCACCCGACAGATTCAGATCGCTGCCTGCTGCAGGTTGTAACAAGATAGAACCTGAAGCACTGCTGATTGTTGCTGAGTTAGCAGCGCCAGGTCCATTAATAGTGAGACTGCCGGTAGAACCTACAGTTATCGCCGATGCTCCGGAGCCCACAATCTTGGAGTTATTGCCGAAATTGATTGTGTTTGCGGTGACACCCAGCGGCAGTCCTCCGCTGACTGTCTGTGTGCTGCCTGCAGCCAGACCGATGCTTGCGCCAGCCAGCGCTACAGACGTAGATGCATTAAAGGTGTTAGACCCATTGAAAGTCAAAGCAGCGTTTGCGTTTAAACTGATGGCGCCAGTGTTAGACTGTAGAGCCGAAGCACCGTTCATGGTTACAGCGCCACCGGCACCAGTTGATTGAACACTCAATGTACCACCAGCGATGAGCGAAGCCGGACTTGCAAAGGTTACCGTAGCAGCCGCTCCAGTGCTCTGAATATTAATCACTGACGAAGCTGCAGAACTGATAGAGCCAGCATTATTGCTGAATCCTAAATTGCCACTGCTCAGTATGTTCAGAGCACCGGTAGAACTTGCAGTGCCTGTATTGCTGAAAGTGAATGCGGCTGCGCCAGTGTTCTGCATAGTCATGGCAGCCGCAGAAGACAGCGTGCCACCATTGTTATTGACACTCATGCCTGCGTTGCTGTTGATATTTAAATTCGATGCTGAACTGAAAGAACCACTGTTATTTAACGTGCCACCATTCACATTGACAGTTATCGATGCAGCTGCACTCGTAGAGATGCTCGCGGCATTGCTTACAATGCCGGTAGCTGAATTCACCGTGATTCCCGAATCAGATTTCAAAATGAGCCCAGCAGCAAAATTACTTCCGGCCGCCCCGGTTGCAGAAGTGCTTAATGGTCCACCATTGAAATTAACCGTGCCAGCACCAGAGAGGTCCAATGTCTGCCCAGCAGCTGGCGTTATGCTGAAGGAGCCGCCAGTCGTTTGCAAATTAGCAACGTTTCCTGCTCCTGGTGCAGTGACGGTGAGACTTCCCGCAGCGGAATTAATGCTAATCGCCGAAGCACCAGAAGCATTGAAATTGCTATTGTTGTTCAAAAGAAGGTTAGATGTCTGAATGGAGACGGCTGCTCCGCCTGACACAGTTTCTGTGCTAGCAGCAGCAAGCACAACATTGTTGCCTGCCAGGTTAACCTGTCCATTAGCAGAACTGTAAGACTGCCCGCTCAACGTCAATGTTGCAGTTGCTGACACGCTTGTGTTATTGCCTACAGCGCCAGTTGAGCTCAGACTTCCATTACCGCTCAAATCTGTGCTTGAAGCCGCACCAATATTTCGGATGTTGACTGAGCCACCCGAGATAGTGTTGTTGTTCACCACACTCAGAGCAGAGCCGACACCACTGCTCTGTATAAGCGTAGCGCCTGTAGCAGTTATGTTGGCGGCAGCCGAGTTAGTCAAATTAAGGTTTGCGTTGCTCAAAATCGACAGCGTTCCGGCAGAACTCAAGCTTCCCGTATTTGCAACCGTGGCACCATTTGCATTTATAGTTAATGCAGCAGCAGCATTTGTTTGGACAACTGTGCCGTTATTGTTGAAGTTAGCTCCTGCAAGCGTGGCAGTGAGAGCGTTGTTGGAAGAGAGAGTGGTGCCTGCCTGCACTGTGATATTAGCGGCAGACGTGCTCATCTGAGTCGGAGCGTTCAGATTGATCTGCCCAGTCAACGCACCGCCTGCAGTACCAAACGTCAGAGACTGCCCAGCGGCTTGCGCGATAGAGATATTGCCAGCGCTGCTACTGATTGTAGCGGTGGGAGAACCCGCTGCGGCAAAGGCCCTAATAGCCAGCGCTGACGCTCCACCACTGATATTCAAGTTAGAAGTGCTTGTGATATTTGATGCGTTACCCAATGTCAGTGTTTGGGTCGTAACAGCCGTGTTGCTGTTTAGAATTGCAATCGACGAATTAGCGGCAAGTTGTACTGAGCTTCCCTGAATCGTGGTGTTACCACCAGCACCAGGGTCTATGTTCAAGGTGCTTGCAGCACCATTGAAATTCACCCCACTGCCGCCGCTGCCGATTGTGATTGTCCCGGCACCACCGACAACATTTATCAGTTGAGCACCCAGACTGTTGCCGATATTGATAGTACCGGCAGTCCTACTCAAGGAAATAGAGCCAGCCCCTGTCGCAGTCAAGGTTCCGTTAATAGTGAGATTTTGTGTATCGATCGTAATAGCGTTTGAGGAAACAGTTTGCCCCGTAGAGATCACCACAGAGCCAGTGCCATTAGTGGTCAACGTCAATGCATTTGCGGCATTAATACCCTGCGTTACGATGCTTCCGTTAGCAGCCGTAGTAAACAAGTTCACCACCGGTGCAGTTATTGACTGTAACGGATTAAACGAAATATTGCCTGCAGCGCTCAAGGTGAAGCTGCTGCCCGCACTCGAATTATTCAAGTTAACGGCCGTTGCATCGTTTAGGATTACAAATCCGGCGCCATTCGTGTTAGCACTGAGATTACTTACATTAGTTTGCAGCGCGCCAGTTCCAGCACTGTCACTGATATGACCACCGCTAGAACCAAATGATGCATTTTGGGCGCTTATTGTCCCGGCACTTTGTGTTATATCGCCGGCACCGGCAGCAATGATTACGACAGTTCCTGTGCCGACGTTCACGTTAGCAGCAAGACTTACTGATGAGCCCGCAGTTGTGGTGTTTAGGTTGACGATACCGGCAGTGAAGTTGATTGCTTGAGATAGCGCCAAATTGCTGCTGGAATTGACTATCAGTTGACCTGTTGTACCACTGACACTACCGAGATTGACGCCCGCAGCCGAAGAAGTGAGGGTAATCGTATTTGCACCGGCATTCATTGCAAATGAATGAGTATCAACAGCGCCTTGATTGAGCAAAGTCAAACTGTACAATGACGACACATCGATATTGCCATTAGTCGTCACGCCACCAGCAATAGTGCTGCTGCCGACAACAACTTGAGATGCGGAAATCTTACCAAGCTCTGCAGATGAAATATCAAATCCGGCTTGCTTCACGGCGGAGCCGACTGTGATAGCAATTGGAGCCACAGGAGCCAGAGTTACAACGCCAGAACCAGCGTTCAAAGTCGTAGCCGATGTCGCTGTACTAAAGTCTATTCGCTGCGCAGAAAGGTTTATAGGAGCATTGGTAGAATGAAGAACAGCATTTCCGGTAAGCTGTATCGTCCCAGAGCCAGCGGCAGTCAAGCTAATTGCAGAGGGCGAATTAAGCGCAGTGTTGTTCACTATCAGGTTGCCCGCGCCACTGGTGCCTGCAGTCAAGCCGCCTCCGACCAGTGTTATCGTGCTTTGACCGAGACCAGAACTGAGGAAGCTCAGGTTTGCTCCGGCAGCTGGATTAAAGTTAACAGCAGCCCCGCCAGTCTGTAAGGTCGACGTGGCACCAGAACCAGAAGTTACAACTAGACCAGCTGCAGAGCTTACCGAAATTCCGGCGTTCGAATTGATTGTCGCACCGGACCCGGTGGAGCCCAAGAGCAAGCTAGGAGTATTAATAGCTAGCGCCGAACCACTGGAGACTAACTCGGTGAGCGCCCCCGCAACTGAGACGGAGCTTCCAGACCAGGTTGTTGAACCAGCAGCACCCGGATTGAAAGTTTGAGAACCGTTGAAATTAAGTGCGGAAGCGCCCGAATTGGCATCTACTGAGATAGCCCCACTATTACCACCGGTGAATTGTATGGTGCCAGTACCAGCCAACGATAATGCTGCATCACTCAAAACTTGAATGCTGCCACCGTTCTTCGATGAGCTTATGCTGCCGTTGTTAGTTAAAGCTCCGCCACCATTAACATTCATTTGAATGTTGTTGTCGCTTAGCAGGCTCACATTGCTGTTCACAAAGCTTGAGCCGCCACCACTAGAGCTTGTTTTCAACGCAGCGCCTGTGAAGTTGATGACAGTCGCGCCAGAAGAGGCAGAGAAGTTCAGGTTACTGCCGGCAGCGGCTTGCACGTTGAATGATGCGCCACTTGATGCAAGCGTTGCGGAGCCATTTGCAGCGGTGATGTTCAATCCTGCGCTTGACTGAATATTGATTGCACTTGCAGTACCAAAATTAACGGTGTTGGTTCCCAGAGCCAGGTTAGTGGCATTGAAAGTTATGGCAGAAGCTGCTCCAGAAGAGAAACTCTGATTGCCACTGAAGGTGACGTTTCCAGAAGAAGCGCCAACGGTTATGGCACCGCTGCTGGCTCCAAGGAAATTGAGAGCGCCGCCACCTGAAATATTGAGATCGCCGCTTGAATCTGTAACTGTGATGCTACCGCCTGCACCCGTTGACTGAATGGTGCCTGCATTGTTTAGAGTAGCTGTATCTATAATGATGGTTTTTGACTGGAATGTTTTGCCAGCACCGACAAGAATCTGCCCAGCAGCGCCAATTGTCCGCAAAGTCAACGAATTGGAAGCAGATACATTCAGGTTGCCAGCATCGATGGTGCTGTTACCCGCCTGAAGGAGCACAGTAGGAGCAGTGATAACACTGGCGCCCAAAGACAATGCCGAGCTGGCTTCAACATCAGCAAGCGTGCCGGCAGTAATGTTGTTATTGTTTGTTATTGCACCGTTGGAACTAACTTTGAAACTATTCCAAACGCCGCTATTGTTTAGCAACAAAGGCGCAGCGGCACTGTTATTTGCGACGTTCGCATCTGAGCCACCCGCTGTTTGCAAACTTAAACTGTTGCCGGCTGAAACATTTATTGCATTTGGACCGACAAAATCACCGATATTGCCACTTCCAACTTGAATCGATACAGCATTTGCTTGAACCGTCTTGCCGCTAGACTGCGTGACTGCACCGCTGCCCAGGGCGACAATATTCACATTGCTGGCAGAACCCGCTCCTGTGCCAAGATTTGCATTTAGCGCAATAGTTCCGTTGTTGCCGCCATTTAAGTTGATTGTTCCGAGATTTGCCGACGATGCAAGCATGTTGCCGGTTACAACGACTCCGGCTCCGGAATTGACCGTAATGACAGCAGCACCGCTCATGGTGCTGCCACCAGTTCCGATTGTGACAGACTGACCAGCGCCGGAATTGAGATTTAGTACGCCGGCATTGAGAGATAGCAGACCACTTCCAGTGTTGATGGACCCAGCCACATTAACGTTTACGGTTTGATTGCCAATCGTGAATGAGTTAGCGCCAGAGCTCTGATAATTGGAACCAGAAAGCAGATCTAAATTGAACTTGCCTGCAACGTTTAAGTTGCCGTTCAAAGTCAAAGTGCCCGCTGAAGCATTGCCAACTATTAACTGAGATGCACTTGTATTCGACTGAATTTCAGTAGCAGTCAGGTCGAATCCCGCGCCTTTCGATGGCGATCCGATGCTCATCGTGACACCGTTGCTGCTCGGACTTAGAGTCACGGTGGCCGCGCCAGAGCCAGCAATCAGTTGACCGCCGACATAATTAAGCACATCTGCAGTAACACTAATGTTGCTGGCAGCTCCACTTGTCGAAACAGTGCCCGAGTTATTGAATGCAGAAGCACCCGCTACATTGAAGCTAAGACTATTGTTTGAAGCCAGAGTTGTGTTTGCTGCAACACTTATATTGGCGCCGTTAGTTGAGAATGCAACAGGTCCACCATCAATGTTGATAGTACCTGACGATGCGCCGCCGCTGAGCGCGAAACTGATTGCGTTGCCAGCACCTTGCACAGCACTTACTTGCCCTGTACCGCTGCTGATTGTTGCAGTGACAGCACCGGCTGCGCCATTCGCCTGAATGGCCAGGGCGGAACCGGCGCCGGAAAGATTGATATTACCGAGTGCGCTGAGGGTAGAGCCGTTCTGTAAATTAAGAGTTTGCGTGTTGACAGCGAGGGCTCCATTGAGCACTGAGACGCTGTGTGAAGCACCCAGCAATATAGAACTGCCGTTAATAGAAGTACTTCCGCCGACACCTGGGTCGAGACTCAATGTCGCAGCACCAGCAGTGAAAGCAACGCCATTGCCAGCAAGGCCGATAGTAATGCTGCCACCACCGCCAGTTACATTGACCAACTGGGCACCAGCTCCAGAATTACTTATGTTGATTGTGCCACCGGTTCTCTGTAAAGTCACAGAGCCAGCTGCAGTCGCCGTTATTGTGCCATTAATGCTAAGGTTCTGCGTGTCGATGAAAACTGAATTTGACGAAATACTCTGACCAGTCGCCACCGAAATCGCACCACTGCCATTAGTGGTCAGACTCAAAGACGACGGAGCAGTGATGCCTTGAGCAGCAATATTGCCATTAGCTGCAGTGGTAGACAGATTGACGTTTGGAGCATTTAGAGTTTGACCTGCATTGAAACCAATGCTGCCACCAGCACTCAAAGTGAAATTGTTGCCCGCACTTGAATTGTTCAAATTCAGCGCAGACGCATTGCTCAAAATTACATTACCGGTGCCAGTCGTGTTAGCCGCTAGTGCAGACACATTGGTCACCAGTGCCGCAGACCCTGATGCATCTGTGATGTTGCCACCAGCGCTAGTCAAAGAAGCACTCGATCCAGATATTTGGCCCGCAGCCTGTCGAATATTACCAGCGCCGGCGGCACTGACTGTCACTGCAGATGTTCCGCCACCTACCGATGCAGCCAAATTGACATCAGAGCCGGCATTGCTAGTACTCAGATTAACGGTGCCTGCAGCACTGAAACTGATAGCGCCATTCACTGCAAGCGCGCCGGACGAACTTATTAGAGCCTGACCGCTAGTGCCAGAAACAGCACCACTCGCAACAGTCGACGCTGACGAGTTTACAGTTAGTGTATTAGCACCAATGTTGATGCTAAACCCAGAAGTATTTATTGCACCTTGATTTAAAAGACTCAAATTATATGGAGACGTGATATTGCCAGTGCTCGACAAACCGCCACCGACAGCCAGAGACCCAACAACGACTCCAGCCGCAGATATGGCATTCAACTCAGAAGAAGTGAGATCAAATCCAGATTGCTTGCTGGCAGACCCTATCGTAATAGCAGTGGAAGAATTAGGACTCAAAGTAACATTGCCAGAGCCGGCATTTAGTACAGTCGCGGAGATTGCAGTGCTCCAATCAAGTCTTTGAGCACTAAGATCAATACTATTGTTGGAAGAATTCAAAGTACCACCAGCAGTCAAGCCGATGACGCCTGTGCCTGTCGCACTTAGCGATATCGCACCGCCCGCAGTGACGGCAGTATTATTGATGCTGAGATTTGCGGCGCCACTTGTTGATGCAGTCAACCCAGCACCAATCAGGCGCAGCGAAGCCTGTCCACCTGCGCTGCTGTTAAAACTCAACGAGGAGCCGGCAGCCTGATTGAACAGAACATTTGTGCCACCAGTTTGCAAAGTTGACGTTGCACCAGAGCCAGACACCACAGTCAAAGATGCACCTGAATTAACAGAAATTCCAGGTGTGGAATTTATTGTGGCTCCTGAACCTGTAGAGCCCAAATTTAAAACAGAAGTGTTGATTTGCAGAGCAGAACCTGAGCTAACTGTCTCTGTAGCACCAGCGCCTACAGAAACAAAACTGCCAGACAAAACAGTAGAGCCGAGAGCCCCTGGAGC
>CAZJLR010000018.1:93753-119666 GCA_964546815.1 uncultured Candidatus Obscuribacterales bacterium
CTCAGAGTAAGTGCAGACGCGCCTGAATTTGCTACAAGAGAGATACTGCCACTGTTGCCACCGCCAAACTGGATTGCACCAGTGCCTGATACGGTCAATGCAGCATTGCTCAGAACTTGTATGCTGCCCCCGTTCAATGAGGAACTTATTGTACCTGCGTTAGAAAGTGTGCCACCATCATTCACATTCAGCAGGATAGACTTATCACTGGACAGAGTAGCAACACTCGTAACAGCCGTTGTACCGCCGTTGCTAGTGCCGGTTGTTAGAGCCGCACCAGTGAAGTTAATTGTTGAAGTGCCCGACGATGCATCAAAAGTGAGATTATTTCCTGCGCCAGCCTGGACGTTAAAGCTAGCACCTGCTGTCGAAGACAAAGTCGCGCTGCCGTTTGCAGCAGCTATTCTCAAATTGGAAGAAGATTGAATATTTACGGCGTTAGCAGCGCCGAATGTTATGGTGTTTGTTCCCAGCGACAAATTCGTAACTGTGAAATTAACATTTTGCCCTGCACCAGGAGCGAAAGTTTGATTGCCGGTGAAATTGATATTACCGGAGGAAGCACTCAAATTGATAGCACCAGTGCTGGCGCCAAAATAATTAACGGTTCCATTGCCCAAAATATTCAAGTCACCGGTAGAATCAGTCAAACTGATAAACCCGCCAGCGCCGGTAGACTGGATGGTTCCAGCATTGTTTAGCGTGGCAGTATCAATAATAATTGTCTTTGATTGGAACGTCTGTCCGGCGCCAAGCAAGACCTGTCCGGCTGCACCGATAGTCTTCAAAGTCAAAGAACTCGACGCTGACACGTTTAAATTACCGGCATCAATTGTCGAGTTACCTGCCTGTAGTAATACAGTCGGCGCAACGATTGAAGTGGAACCCAGGTTAAGAGCAGCTCCTGACTCAACATCAGCCAGGGTCGTCGCAGTGATATTGTTGTTATTGGTTATCGCATTATTTGAAACCACTTTGAATTGGTTCCAGGTGCCGTTGTTGTTAACTAGAAGTGGAGACGCACTGCTGTTGACGATATTTGCGTCAGAGACACCAGCGCCGGAAGTTTGCAAGCTTAAAGACGAAGCAAGCGAAGTGCGAATAGCGCTAGGACCGCTAAAGTCACCAATCTTGCCGGAGTCAACACTAATGCTCAGTGCATTCGCGTTTATGTTCTTACCGGCGGACTGACTTACAGATCCTGTGCCAAGAGCCACAATATTAACGCTGCTTGCAGAACCGCCACCAGTGCCAAGATTTGCATTCAACGCAATATTACCGTTGCTGCCGCCGTTGAGGCTAAGCACACCCAGATTAGCGGACGTGTTGAGCATGTCCCCATTTACGTTGATATTAGAGCCAGCAATAACATTGATACTTCCGGCACCACTCATGGTGCTGCCACCACTGCCGATATTGACGCTAGTTCCAGAGTTGAGACTAAGTGTTCCGGAACTTACCGATATGAGACCTGCGCCTGTGTCGATTGACGAGCCTACGTTGATGTTTACGGTTTTGGCGCCGATATTGAGGCTGTTCGCTCCAGAGCTGCTGTATTGCGAACCGAGAAGATCAAGGTTGAATTTAGCAGAAATATTCAAATTGCCATTCAAAGTAATGCTGCCAGAAGCAGCATTTCCGATAACGAGCTTAGCGGCGCTTGTATTCGCTTGAATTTCACCGGCAGTGATATCAAACCCAGCGCCTTTGACTGCCGAAGCAATTGAAATATTGGTATTAGCGGTAACAGGCTGAAGAACTATATTCGCAGAACCTGCATCAAGAGTGCCTGTGCGATAATCGATAGAATCGGCATTAACAACAATGTTGCTACCGACACCTGTTGTTTTGACTGCACCGGCATTGTTGAAAGCTGCGGAGCTTGCCGTAAAACTCATGCTGCTGTTTGACGCAAGGGTAAAACCGCTGCCGACAGAAATATCTGCACCGCTAGTACCGATAGTCAAAGCAGAACTGTTTATATTGATAGTGCCGCTTGCAGCCCCGCCAGTCACAGAGAAACTGAGAGCCTGACCAGCAGCCTGGTTTACAGTGATATTGCCAGCAACGCTGCTGATAGAGGCAGTAGGATTCCCACCAGGAGCGCTAACTTTGATCGCCAACGGTGCCCCGGCACCATTTAATGCGACGTTCCCCTGAGCAGAGAGAGACGATGCATTAGACATGGTCAAAGTTTGTGTATTGACGGCTAAACCGGTGTTGAGAACTTGCACTGACTCAGAAGCACCGATCTGTACAGAGCTGGCATTTATGCTTAGAGATCCACCAGCCCCCGCATCGAGACTTAAAGTAGAAGCGCCAGAGAAATTAACAGCGTTTCCTGCCAAACCAATATTAATGACACCGGCGCCGCCGGTTACATTCACAAGTTGCGCCCCGGCACCGGAATTGGAAATATCAATTGTACCGCCGGTTCGCTGCAGGGTGACCGTACCGGCAGCAGTGGCTGTGATGGTGCCGTTCACAACTAGATTTTGCGTATCAATCAATACGGAATTTGACGAGACTGTTTGCCCGCTAGCTACAGATACAGTTCCAGAGCCGTTTGTGTTGAGGTTCAAAGAACTGCTTGCTGCAATGCCCTGCACTGCTATGTTGCCGTTAGCAGCAGTCGTTGCAATGCTCACATTGGGGGCAACAAGATTTTGCAAAGCGTTAAACACAATGTTGCCGCCGGCATTCAAAGTAAATGAATTGCCTGCACTTGAGTTATTGATATTCAGCGCACCGGCGTTAGTCAAAATGACATTACCGCTCGCACTGGTGTTTGCAGTCAACGTGCTCACGTTCGTGTTGACAGCTCCGCTTCCAGAGCCGTCTGTAATGTTACCGCCGGAACTGGTGAGAACAGCGCTTGCGCCGGAAATAACACCGGCGGTCTGACTAATATTGCCGGTTCCAGCAGCAGTGATAACAACAGACGAAGTACCACCACCAAGATTTGCAGCCAGATTCACATTAGAACCAGCCGATGTCGTAGTCAGGCTGATACTTCCCGCGCCAGTAAATGAGATATCACTACTAATCGTCAATGCTGCAGAAGACGAAATGTTGACCTGACCATTAACACCAGTTATCGCTCCCACATTGGCAGACGAGCCTGAAGATGTAATGGTCAGCGTTTTGTCTGCTACATTGCTTGCAAAATTGTGAGTGTCAACTGCCCCCAGATTAAGCAAACTCAAATTGAACTGAGATCCAAAATTAATTGAACCTGTTTGCGTAAGCCCACCAGCTATAGCAGTCGAACCAATTACGACAGTTCCTGCAGAGATCTGAGCAAGTTCTGGTGCGCTGATATCGAATCCACTCTGCTTTGTTGCAGAACCTACAGTGATGGCTGTGGCGCTCACCGGAGTCAATGTCACCGTTCCGGTACCAGCGTTCAGCGTCGTGACAGAACTTGCTGAACTAAAATCGATTACTTGCGCCGACAAATTGATAGCCGCATTGCTCGAACTCAATGAAGCATTTCCGCTAAGTGAAATACTTCCAGTCCCGGCGGCTGTCAAATTGACAGTTCCTGGAGACGAGACAGCTACATTATTCACATTGATGTTGCCGACACCGCTTGTGCTCGCGCTGAAAGTGGCACCCGACAAATTGAGACTAGACTGCGTTGCCGCTGAGCTGGAAAAATTGAGATTAGACCCCGCACCGGCATTGAACACAATCGTTCCGCTTGTGGCCTGCAATGTCGAAGAAGCGCCCGACTCGGTGACAAGATTCAAATCAGAACTCGAGCTCAGCGCAAGACCAGAGGAGGCAACAATGCTCGCACCGCTTCCGGCAGAACCCAAAGTCAAAGTCGCAGTATTAATGTTCAAAGCCGAACCGGCGCTCACATTCTCAGTAAAGCCACCATTAACAGAAACACTACTTCCCGCGAAGCTGACGGAGCCGCCTGCACCGGCAGAGAGAGACTGAGAACCGTTGAAAGTAAGAGCTGAGTTGCCAGAGTTGGCACTGATGCTCAAACTACCACTGACTCCAGCGCCGAAGCCGAATGATCCAGAACCAGAAACTTGCAGTGCTCCGCTGCTGGTCAACTGAACGTTTCCGCCATTTACGGCACTTTGCACGCTACCGCTGTTATTGAAGCTAGCAGTGCTGACATTCAAATTGCCATTCAGCACTGACACGACTTGACCCGCCACTGTCGTTATCGTGCTGCCTGTGACGTTGACCACACCACCAGCGCCTGGGTCTAGGCCCAAGGTAGAACCGCTGCTACCGAAGGAGACTCCGTTGCCCGCAGTGCCGATAGTGATGACACCAGCGCCTCCCACGACATTGACAGATTTGGCACCGACTCCAACATCAGTTATGTTGATGCTGCCGCCAGTGCGCAACAACGACACAGTACCACCAGCGGTGGCAGTGATTGTCCCGTTAACCGCCAAATTTTGCGTGTCAATTGACACTGCATTCGACGAAATTGTTTGCCCGGCGGCCACGGAGACTGCACCAGAGCCATCTGTAGTCAAATTCAAGGACACAGGAGCAATAATCGACTGAGCAGCAATGCTTCCATTTGCAGCTGTAGTTGTTACCGATACTGATTGAGCCTGCAGCGTCTGGGCAGGATTGAAAGTAAGATCACCCGCAGCACTCAAAACGAAGCTCTTGCCTGCGGTCGAATTATTTAGAGCCAAAGCGGATGCGTTGCTGATGTTGACTTTTCCCGCACCCGAAGTGTTAGCCCCAAGAACCGATACATTTGTCTGCAATGCAGCCGCACCAGTATTATCTGTGATGTCACCACCAGTACTGCTCAACGACAGCGATGAGCCAGATACAACACCGGCAGACTGACGAATATTGCCATTCCCGGCCGCGACCATCGTGACTGAAGAAGTTCCACCACCAACATTGGCAGCCAAATTTATATCTGCGCCCGCATTAGTAGTAGTCAAACTAACAGTGCCTGCACCAGTGAAATTGATTCCGTTTGAAATTGTCAAACTTGCAGCAGATGAAACAAGCGCCTGACCATTGTTACCCGAAATTGCACCCAAATTTACAGAGGAAGCAGAAGACACAATTGTCAAAGCGTTATTGCCAACGTTGCTAGCAAATCCGCTGGTATCAACGGCTCCCTTATTCAACAATGTCACGTTGTACAAGCTTGCAACGTTGATCGCACCTGTTTGCGTAAGACCGCCGGCAAGAGTGCTGTTTCCTACAACAACAGACGCCGCAGAAATTTGATTTAACTCGGCTGCACTAATGTCAAAACCAGCTTGTTTGGTTGCAGAACCGACTGTAATTGCAGTCGCCGCAACAGGTGATAAAGTCACAGTACCAGTGCCGGCTACCAGAGTCGCCGCTGATGTTGCAGTGCTGAAATCGATACGCTGAGCATTTAAATTGATCGCAGCATTGTTAGATTGGAGAACCGCCAACCCTGACAACGTAATGCTGCCAGTTCCCGATGCAGTCATGTTCACTGCAGCAGGAGAGTTAAGCGCTACATTATTTACATTGATATTTCCCGCCCCACTTGCATCAGCGGTCAAACCAGCACCGAGCAAATTGAGAATGCCTTGCCCAGCAGCAGAGCTCTGAATATTGAGGTCATTTCCTGCTGCTGCAGCAAAATTTATGCCACCACTTGTTACCTGCAGAGTGGAAGTGCCTGATGATTCTACAACTACGTTCAATGCTGCAGGTGAGTTGAGGAGCAGACCAGCGTTGCTGTTGATACTAGCACCATTGCCTCCACTGCCAAGAACCAGTGATGAAGCGTTAATGGTTGCCGTAGATGGAGAGCTAATAGTTTCGGTTGCATTTCCAACGATGCTCACCGTAGACCCCGACAGTGTGACAGACCCGCCAGAGCCCGAATTGAGTGTCTGCGAGCCGAGGAATGCCAGAGACGACGCCCCTGAATTCGCAGAAATATCAACATTTCCGCTGCTTGCACCGGTAAAGCCAATCAATCCATTTCCAGAAATGCTCATCGCGCCGGGGCTTGTAATCGCAACAGTATTTCCAGTCCCGATTGAGCGAATGGCACCACTGTTATTTAGCAAGCCACCATTGAGATTCACTGTAATATTGTTGTCACCGCGCACTGTTGCGGCAGCAGTCACTGTGACAGTTCCACTACTGCTTGCAGTGAGCGGAGCGCCGTTGAACCTTATTGATGTGCTTCCTGAACTTGCATCAAAGGTCAAGTTGCCACCAGGAGCTGATTGAACAACGAAAGGAGCCCCGGAGGTAGATTGCAAGACTGCATTCCCAGAACCACCACTGACTAACAGATTGCCGCTGCTCGACTGAATAACAGCATTCTTGTTAGCACCGAAATTGATGGTGTTTGTTCCTAAGCTCAAATTATTTGCGCTTATTGTTGTATTTTGAGTAGCACCGGCAGCAAAGGTTTGTCCGCCAGTGAAAAACACATTTCCGGAAGCTGCACTTACATCAATAGCACCACTATTAGCAGCACTGAAGTTTACGGTGCCACCACCTAGAATATTAAGATCGCCACCTGCAGCAGAATTGGTTATCGTGATGCTGCCACCACCGCCGGTAGACTGAATTGTGCCGGCATTGTTTAAAGTCGCGCTGTCTATAATGATTGTTTTGGACTGAAATGTTTTAGTGGCTCCAAGCAGAACCTGCCCGGCAGCTCCGGTAGTTCTCAAAGTCAATGAATTCGACGCAGTCACAATTAGATTGCCTGCATCAATTGTGCTGTTGCCGGCCTGTAGAAGCACATCGGGCGCAGAAATTGAAGTAGACCCCAGGTTAAGCGCTGCCCCAGCTTCAACATCTATTGAGCTGCTTGCACTTATATTGTTGTTGTTGGTAATTGCAGCTCCAGATACCACCTTGAAGCTATTCCAATTCCCTGAGTTATTTAGACTTAAAGCACCGGCGGTAATGTCTACAACATTGGCATTGGACGAACCACTTGTTGTCAAATTCAAATTACCGGTATTCACACTTATGGGGCTGGGCCCGACAAAATTACCGATATTACCGCTGCCTGCTTGCAAGCTCACAGTAGTAGCGCTGACCGTGCCAGCAGACTGGCTGATTGAGCCAGTACCCAGCGCGACGATGTTGACTGCATTTGCTGTCCCTGCACCAGCACCGATGTTTGCGCCCAGCAAGATATTTCCATTGTTGCCACCATTCAAATTGATGACACCTTGATTGCTGCCGGCCGCAGTCATGGCTCCATTAACGGTAATATCAGCACCAGAGTTCACTGTGACAACGCCTGTGCTTCCAATAGCGATGCCGCCACTGCCAATGGTGACAGAGCCAGCTGCGCCAGCATTCAAGTTGGCGACACCGGAGCTAACAGTGATAGCGCCAGCACCGGTATTGATGCCGGCACCAGCATTGATATTCAGTGTCTGCGCACCCATCGACAAATTGAAATTGGATGCGTTGGAATAGGCACCACCGGAAACAAGATCAAGGTTAAAACTTGGGCTCAAACTACCGTTCAGCGTCATCGTACCGGCAGCAGCATTTCCAACAGTAACTTTTGCAGCACTAGTTTTGCTGTTCAACTCAGTGGCGCTAATGTCAAACCCCGCTCCCTTAACAGCAGAACCGACAGTCATATTGACGCCCGCGCTGTTTGGCTGGAGCAAAACATTTGCGGCACCAGCACCGGCACTGATTTGACCGGCTGTATAATCTACGACATCTGCAGTGACAGTGATGTTGCTCGCCGCACCAGTGCTGCTCAGGGTTCCGTTAATTAGAGCAGACGACCCGCCCGAAACAGTCAACGAAATTGAATTATTGCTGGCGATGGTTGTGTTTGCAGCAACAGTAGTATCACCGCTGCTTGAAGTACTTAATGGACCACCGTTGAAATTGATGGTTCCGCCATTAGTGAAACTCAATGCACCAAGATTACTCGGCTGAACGTTGAATGAACCACCGACAGTCGACAAAGTAGCACTGCTGCCGATACCTGGAGCACTTATGGTCAAAGCACCGGCTCCGGCAAGCCCATTTTGCAATGAAAATACAGATGCACCAGATGCAGCTATTGATGATGCGCTTCCAAATGCAATGCTTGGAGAAGAAACATTTACTGCATGACCACCAGAAACCTGGTAGTTCGAGCCTGCAGCAAGAGTAATTTGACCTCCAGCACTTGTTGCCAGGAAATTAACAGAACCAGCCGATGCAGAAATGAATGCATTCCCAGCCAAATTTAGAGTACTGTTGCTCTGTACCGTAATTGCACTGCCAGCCGCAGAGCTCGCAATAGCATTATTTCCGAAGAATGTACTTCCATTGACATTAACGGTTATAGGCTGACTAGAACTAATAGCAGAATTGAATGTAGTAGATGCAGAACTTGTAGTTGTAGTCAGTGGCGTACTGCCGAAGCTCAACGTTCCGCTGCCACCTACTGTGAGGGTGTTGCCCGCAGCCAGAGTGCTAGGCTGAATATTCACGCTGCCACCGACAGCAGTAATGCTCGCGAAGTTGGGAGCAGATGGTGCATTGACCTGAAGCGGAGCATTTCCCCCGTCTTGAACCGAAATTGACGAAGCCCCAAGTGCAGCCAAAACAGCACTGTTTCCGAAATTGACTGTCGGCGACCTCAGCACAATGGGGTTAGCACCGCTAATTTGCTGATTTGCATTATTAGCAAAACTCAGCTGAGACCCGGCATTGGTAGCTAAAAAGCTAGTAGTACCACCATTAGCATAAGCTCCCGTTCCGGCAATTGTGAGGTTGCTGGTACTTTGCACGGTAATGCTATTAGTGGAATTCAAATTTCCGTTGTTTGTAAACGTACTTCCATTAACATCAACTTGAACAGCATTGTTAGAAGCAACAGTTGTATTAGCGTTGATGGTTGTAGCGGCAGAAGTAGTGGTTGTAAGCGGACCACCGTTGAAGTTCATGGTGCCGCTGCCGCCAAAAGTCAGGGTGTTGCCAGCAGTCGTGGGGTTAATGGCTATGCTACCGCCAGTAGTGGCAATCGTAGCGTTATTTCCTACACCTGGTCCATTGACAGTCAGAGGTCCTGCGCCGCCGTCCCTCAACGTGATAGCCGACGCTCCCGTGGCTGTCACAGTAGACCCGGCTCCCAAATTTATGGTAGGCGAACTAAAACGTACAGCATTACCACCGCTAATTTGCAGATTTGCACCCGCATTTACAGTCAGTTGCCCTGTGTTAGCTAAAAAGCGAGTGACACCATTGGGATTTGCAAATAAACCGTTGCCGGAGAGTCCAAGATTTCCGGTGCTCTGAACGAGAATCGAGGGATTAGGATTTGCCGTTGTGCTAACAGTGCCATTATTATTGAAGTTGCCAGCATTTACGTTTAGCGTTATGACGTTGTCTGAAAACAGTGTAGTGCCTGCTGCAACACTAGTATCCGCCGATGTCGACGTACTAGTGACAGCTCCGCCGGTCATACTAACCGTGCCGGCCCCGGCAAAATTCACAGTGTTATTTGCACTAGCAGATATATTGAATGAGCCGCCAGCCGTAGTCAGACTGCCAGTATTACCTGCCCCCGGACCATTTATAGTTAGTGAAGATGCAGCGCCGTCCTGAATAGTGAAAACAGATGCGCCAGTAGCAGCAAGTGTTGCGCCCGCCCCTAAGTTAAGAGTAGGCGACTGCAAAACAATAGAGTTGCCACCAGTCACCTGCAAATTGGCACTGGCATTTAAAGATAACTGACCAGCTGCAGCACTAGCCAAGAAACGCGTAGTGCCATTAGCGTTTGAGAAAACGCCCGAGCCTGCAAGCCCCAAAGTGCTAGTGCTTTGCACTGTCAAAGAGTTGCCGAACGCGCTTGTAAGCAAGGTGCCATTATTAGTGAATGTGCCACCATTCACATTGACAGTAATGGGGTTAGCATTAGCGTTAAGAGTGGTCGAGGCACTCAAAGTGGTAGAGGCACCTGTAGTGCTCGTGCTTACGGCGCCACCATTCAAGAAAATGCTACCGCCACCACCGATTGTCAATGAATTGCCCGCAAGCAAATTTGTCGGTTGAATATTTATGGTACCGCCGGCAGTGGATATGATGGCGATATTACCGGCGCCGGGCCCATTTACTACAAGCGAGGTCGCGCCGCCTACACCATCAGACAAAGTAATCGCCGATGGTCCCGTAGCATTAATTTGAGCCAGACTGCCGAGGTTGATTGTCGGACCAGAAATCTGAACTGCCTTGCCGCCTGTAATACTCAAACTTGCATTGGCGGCAACATTAAGTACGCTGTTTGCAGCGATAAGAGTAGAACCGTTGGGATTCGCAATAACACCAGGACCGGTGCCATTCAACCCCAGCGTGCCTGTACTCAAGATTGAAATCGAGTTAGCCGCTGCCGAAGTGGTACTCAATGTACCATTGTCAATGAAGCTTGCATTGTTTGCATTTACAGTAATAGTATTGTTGGAAGCTAAAACTGTCGAAGCATTGATTGTTGTATTGCCGGCACCTGAGCTGCTGGTAGTTACCGCACCACCATTGAGATTGAGTGTGCCACCCCCAGCCACGGTTAGCGCATTACCGGCGCTGGCAGCGACAGCTATGGTGCCGCCAGTGGTGCTGACCGTAGCACTAGCGCCAGCCGGTGTATTGAGCGTCAATCCGGAAGCTCCACCATCATTTATATTAATTGCCGAAGCTCCTGTCGCAGAAACAGACGCTCCCGAAGCAAACGTAATAGATGGAGATTGAATTCGAACTGGCTGACCACCATTAATCTGAATTGGTGCATTAGTGATAGACAAACTGGTCGTAGCAGAAATGGTGCTAGTACCACTTGCATTATTTAGAACTGAAGTACCGGTACCAGTCAAAGTGAGCGCAGACGTGCTGCTGACATTGAGAGAATTGCCCGCCGCAGTACTCGTAATAGCCCCGTTGTTTGTAAACGTGCTGTTGTTAACTGCGAAGGTCAACAAACCATTTGACGAAACAGTAGTATTGTTCAGTACAGATGTGCCTGCATTGCTCGACGTGGAAGTCACTACCGGCGCATTCAAATTAATAGTGCCAGAGCCGCCATAACTCAAACCGAAATTGGCAGTCGGAGAAATAGCAATCGTCCCCGCCGAAGCCAGCGTCGCTGAGTTACCCGCAGCCGGCGCGTTCACCGTGAGCGTACCGCCCACTCCGTCGCTCAAAGAGAGAGCCGATGCTCCTGTAGCTGAGAATGATGACGCAGAACCGAGCGAAACAGTTGGAGAAATTAACTGGACTTGATTGCCACCGGCAACACTCAAACTTGCACCAGCTGCAACGTTCAAACTGCCCGAGGCAGTAGCCGCAGTAAACTGGCTTGTTCCAGCACTTGCGCTAAAGACACCGGAAGTTCCTGCCAGGGTCAAAGCGCTACCGGCAGCGGTGCTTTGAACCAGAATTGCGGTTCCGACAGCAGTAGAGCTTATAGTGCCGCTGTTACTCAAAGTGCTGTTGCCCACATTCATGGTGATGGGGCCAGTCGAAGCAAGCTTAGTGCCGGCACTCACATTTGTCGCAGCCGAGACAGTTGTTGTGCTAAGTGAACTGCCATTGAGGTTGATTGTGCCGGCTCCGGCAAAATTCAAAGTATTGGCGACCCCGAGGTTGGTCGGCTGAACAGTTATAGTTCCAGTGCTCGTAATACTCGAACTTTGACCAGCCGCAGGGCCATTGATTGTTAGAACGGTAGCCGCGCCTATGCCATCCTTTATAGTGACATTGGACCCTGCCATATTAATGGTTGCGCCAGAACCGGCACTGCCGAGAGTCAACGTTGGTGCGTTCATAATGACGGGTCTGCCGCCATTAACTTGAAGATTAGTGCCACCAACCACAGTCATTGTCTGTCCGGCAAAAGCATCTAGAAAACTTGTATTGCCGGCAGTATTGTTATATGTGCCTGTACCACCGAGAGAGAGAGAGCCACTCAGTGCCTGAACTGTCAAACCATTTCCAGCCGACACCGCTCCATTGTTTGAAATCAATGACCCGCCGCTAGAATTTAGCGTAACTGTGCCGCTAGAAGCTAGCGTAGTGGATGCATTTACAGTAATGCCGGTTGCGGCAGCCGTCCCCGCATCAACGGTCAACGATGAAGCATTTAAGTTGATAGTACCGGAGTTGCCGATTGTAATTGTGTTATTTGTATTAGAAAGAACATTTATGTTGCCAGTGGTAGTAACAGTAGCCGTTCCCCCCACACCAGGACCATTGAGAAGCAGGCTACTTGCCGCACCAGGCTTCATTTGCAAATTGCGGCCATTAGAAATGCTTTGCGAACTGCTGTTAGCAAATGCAATTGTAGAACCGGTAAAATTTACCGCAGTCGTGGCCGAATTACCTTCATCAAAAGTTTGCGTACCGTTAAAGCTGAGCACGCCTGTGCCGGAAGAGCCAGCCTGCACGGTAATAACGTTGGCTGCATTTGCTGCACTGAAATTATAGGTTCCATTCGTGCCGCCAACTGTGAGGTTAGTAGAAACGCCGGTATCGTTATTCAGCTTAATAAAAGTCCCAGACGCAGCAGTCACTGTCGAACTATTATTGATTGTTGCCGCATCAAGAGTGATACCGCCACCAGTGCTGCTCACCACGGCTCCGACTGGTATATTTATCGTCGTAGCACCGTTGTTGGCTGTGGCCGTAACAGCACCTGCCGAGCTAACTACATTCGCCAAAGTAAGAGTAGTTCCCGAAGCCAACGGGGTCAAAGTTACGACACTGCCCTTTGCTACAACACCGCCAACCAAGTTACCGTTACCTGCTGTGCCAGTAACCGAAACAGTCTGACCGAGCTGATTGAATGTCAAAGTTCCAAGCGATCCAGAACCACTACCGGCAGCACTTATGGAAGCGCTGTTAACCATGGAAACAGCGTATGGCGCGGCAGCGTTCGAGTTTACAATGCTGATATTGCCGCCATTAGCATTGCCCAAACCATTAGCAGTGATACTGCCGTTAACCGAATTTCCAACCAAACTTCCCACAGTAAAGGTGAGTCCGGCGGCGAGAGAGTTATGTTTTAGAATGATAGTACCGCCAGAAACACCAGCGGCAGCACTAGCACCTGAATTTGCGGAAACAGGTGCATTCAGCTGTAGCGCACCAGAAGCAGTACTCGTACTGGTTACTGAGATAGAACCACCTGCGCCAGTACCTGCACCGTCAGCATTCAATGGAACAGCAGCACTACCCTGCACTGTTGAACCAGTCAAGTTTAAGGTGGCACCATTTCCATTAGTACCGGGAAGCGCCTGCAATCCACTGGTAAGTGTCAAACCGGCGCCTGTACTGAGTGAGATGCTGCCGGCATTTCCAGCTCCAGCTCCGTTTGCCCTCAACTGGAAATTCCCCGCCCCCGGGGCGATAGTCATATTGACATTGCCGACATTGGTCACAGAGACACTGCCACCATTGCCATTTCCAACAGCCGAAGCTTGCAAGTTGGCCGCCCCGCCTGTGCTTGTTACAGACGAGCCCCGCAAAAATATGCTTCCACCTGAGCCACTGCCACTGGCATTCGCATTAGCATTCATGGCAGTTACGCCACCGGCAACTGTCACCGTGCCATTCAGGGTCAGCGCGAGATTAGTGGCATCAAGAGTGATGGAACCACCGTTTCCGGCAGCAGCCGCGGCAGAAGTCGGCGCCACGTTAATGTCGGTCATGGCATTGACTGTCATGCCACCATTAGAGCCCCCCAAACCCAATGCCCTAATGCTCACCGAGCCACCGTTGCCGGCGTTGGCTCCTCCGGCTGCAGTAATTGTGCCATTGATATAATTGGTGGTTGAGCTAGAGTTTGTTACAAGGTTTACTGTAGATGACTCGTTAATAAGAACAGAACCACCATTACCATTTGCTCCGCCACTCGCATTGATACTGCCGTTTATCAAAATACGATTGCCGGTAATGATGCTGATCGCGCCACCACTGCCGGTACCATTCCCTTTACTGGTTATCGCTCCTGTAGTGATGTTGTTATTAGCAGCCACGGTGCTGATCAACAAGTTGATATTGCCACCTGCGGTGTTGGCCGCCGCAGCAGTGTTCGTGAGCGCCTGAGTAACTATCGTCCCATTGGTGACAGTGATGCCGATCGCTCCACTGCCATTGCCGGTAATCGCTCCTGACGTTGAAACCGAGGTACCGGCGTTGATGCTGACAGCGCCAGCGGAAGTCAGAGCTCCACTGCCTGTGTAAGCTCCAGCGGTCTGAGCGATGAAGCCACCACTGCCAACCGAAGAAGCACCAAGTGAAATCGTTCCACCAATTAACGTTCCTGGGACAAAGGTGCCTGTTTGCGAAATACTGCCACTAGCAGCCTGGGTCAATACAAGCGGACCACCCGAGTAAGCAACGTTAGCGTTGTAGAGACTTACCGAACCACCGCCACCGCTTCCGCCGGTTGACGTGATTCCATTAGGGAAAGAAATAGCATTTGCAGTATTGTTTTCGGCTATTACCAGAACATTTCCGTTGGCGCCGGTGCCCGCGCCGCCAGACGACGTGGACATCGACAAGGGCAGAAGTACAGAACCTCCCGCATTTCCTGCGGTGTTGCTGTAGGCAATGAGGGTGATATTGCCGCCTTTACCACTTGCACCGGCACCAGCAGTTGTTAGCAAAGTACCATTGCGGGTGGAGAAATCGATGTTTCCACCGCCAGTCCCTTTGGTGATGGTTATTGCTTCTGCTGCATTGCTCAAATTGCCATTTGTTGCACCGCCGGAACCGGCTGTGTTCGCACCTCCTACCAAATTGGCACCAGCGACAATCCACAAATTGCCAGCGTTACCAGCACCAGAAGTGCTGATGTTTTTGTTGGCACTCATGTTCACACTGCCGTTGGCCAGAATGGCCAGGTCCCCACCGTTAGTGGTGATGTTGCCGGCAAGTGTAATGCTACCGCCATTGTTGTAGAGAACTGGGTCTGTCGAAAAATTGAGGTCGCCCAGGTTTAACAAATTGGTGCTTGTTGTAATATGCGAAGAACCGGCAGTTATGTTTGTAAGACCGGTTACACTGCTCACATCGGCTGTTAAACTGCCACACGAAGCATTGATGTTTAGCACATTCGAAAGCCAATCGCCGCCGCTCATCACAATGCTTGATTGCCCAGTAAAAGATGCATCGCGAACATTGATTGTATTGAGTGCTTGAATTACACCGCCGGTGTTATCAATATTCAAATCTGTACTTGGGCCGCTTGTGCCTATGTTCAATATGTCTAGCGCCCTGATCAAGCCACTATTGATTATGTTGCCTGTGCCACTCAAAATATTGATATTTTGAGCGACCAGACTAGCCTGAGCCGACGCACCAGCGATGGTGGCATTGGTCATTACACCATTCACGTTGATGTTGAGACTTGCCGGTGCAGTTACGAGTCCGTTGTTGTTAAAGTTGTTGCCGACATTCAAATTGAGATTTTGTGAGGCAAACACGCCAGCAAGGTTTGCGCCTGTCGGCATAAATGCGGAAAGGACGCCACCGGCACCAACGTTCAAGTTGTTGCCGACATTTATGGCACCAGTAAGATTTGGAGCATTCTGCAAAACGAAAAGAGAACCAAGAATGTTTGCGTTGCCCGCGATTGCAAGAGGATGACTGGAAGTGAAACCAACCGAATCAACCTGCACGCCGTGCGGAACCACAAGTGACTGAACGCCGCTGCTCAAAGAGGCGGAACTAAGATTGACTACACCACCGAGAGCCGCACCTTGCATGTTCAAAATCAAACTCTGGGTGCCGCCAGAGAGCACTTGCGACAGAGCTACAGACTGAGCCGGAGTGATTAGCTGCCCAGCAGTGACCGATACTGCCGAACTGCCGACATGAATAGTCCCCGCATTTAGCGCCGGAATCGAAGCCTGGGTTGACGACAAGTCAAGATTAACAAGACCTGAATTAGTTTGTGCAGCGGTTGTCGGGCGACTGCTAGCCGACGAATTGCTAGTACCGGTCAGCGCAAGTGGAGTAGCTGCGGCAGGCGCAGTTTGGGCAAAAACTGTAGCAGGAAACAGTTGGGTCAGCACCAACGGCATTATCAGACTCAGGCTATTTGCGAGGCGCCAAGGGCCGCCTGCTTGCTTGCGCAAGCCTTTTAGTCTCATCCCTCTCCCCCCGGAAAGCCCGCGAACAACATTGCCAAGAACTGTACTCAGAACTCTGGATTACCTATTCTTCATTATACCGTCTACCGTCTCAAACCGGGTGACCTGACATCCGCCATTTGACCGATACTGACTACCCCATAAATAGCGAATTAACCTTAGTTTCTCCGCCCAGGCAATATCCGCCTGGTATCTTTTGAGTCACCCCCTTGACACGCGTTGCCTGCGTAAATTGAAATCCAAACGGAAGCTGCCACTACCGGCAGTTCTAAGTATCGTGCCGGCAAAGCGAATTTTCAGTCACGCTCTAGTTACGTAAGCCCAAATATCATGAATACATAAAGAGAGCGGAACACGCTCCCAATAACAATTTGCTGGGTTACAGATGAGGGCGAACACGGGGGTGAGTCGCCCTCATCTGCTTTTTACGTCTGAATAATCAAATACAAAACCGAAAGAGGCAACGCCGCAAAAACGGCATCGCCTCTAGATTCGGGCAGGTCAGGGATCGGACAAACCCTGTATTAGTTGCTAGACGTTACCTCGGCATCAATGATGTCCTGTCCGTTGCCGCCGGAACCGGAGTTACCGGCATTACTCGAGGCAGACCCAGCGCCGGCGAAGCCGTTCGCTCCAGATGCTGCATGCTGAGCCGATTGTGCGGCTTGCGCAAGTTGCTGTTGAATTTGCGACAGTGCCGATTTGATTTCGCCGGTCAATGATTTGATTTGCGAAATATCAGTATCCTGCTTGAGTTTTTGCTTCATTTCATCAAGCAATACTTGAAGCTGTGAAGCATTTACCGGAGCATTTTGTTCTTTCAAATCGCGCAATGTTCTCTCGGCGCTGTAGCACAGAGAATCTGCTTCGTTGCGTATATCGGCCCTTTCGCGCAGTGCCTGGTCGGCAGATGAGTTACTTTCCGCTTCGCGCATCATGCGCTCTACGTCTTCCTTGCTCAAGTTTGTGCTTGCAGTAATTGTGATTTTTTGCTGCTTGCCAGTCGACAAATCTTTAGCCGTGACATTGAGTATGCCGTTGGCGTCGATGTCGAAAGCAACTTGAACTTGCGGCATACCACGAGGAGCAGCTGCAATGCCTTCCAGACGGAAATCACCTAACAATTTATTGTCGCGTGCCATCGGGCGTTCGCCCTGAAATACGCACACATCTACTGCCGGTTGATTATCTTCTGCCGTAGAGAAAACTTGCTCTTTATGGCATGGAATGGTGGTATTGCGATCTACCAATTTGGTGAACACGCCACCCATTGTTTCCAAACCAAGTGAAAGAGGTGTTACGTCAAGCAAGACCACATTGTTCACTTCGCCAGCAAGAACACCAGCTTGAATAGCAGCTCCTACAGCTACAACCTCATCTGGATTTACAGTTTGGTTTGGCTCTCTTCCGCCCGAAAGCGAACGAACCAACTCTTGCACAGCCGGAATTCTTGTGGAGCCACCGACAAGTACAACCTCATCGATTTGGCCGGCACTGATTTTGGCGTCTTTGATAGCTTGTTCAACCGGCTTGCGGCAACGTTCTACAAGATGTCTGGTCAACTCATTGAATTTTGCTCTGCTCAATTTGTTTTCCAGATGCTTGGGTCCATTAGCATCAGCACTGATAAACGGCAATGAAATTGAAGCTTCAGTTATAGACGAAAGCTCAATCTTGGCCCGTTCTGCAGCTTCGGTTAGACGCTGCAAAGCTTGCGGGTCATTGCGCAAATCAAATCCTTCTTGCTTTTTGAACTCGTCTGCAATCCAGTCTACGAGACAGCGGTCGAAGTCGTCACCACCAAGGTGCGTGTCGCCGGAAGTAGACTTGACCTCATAAACGCCATCGCCTACCTCTAATATAGATACGTCGAAAGTACCACCACCAAGGTCGAAGACCATGATTGTGTGCTGTTTCTTGTCCTTTTCCATGCCGTAAGCCAGAGCCGCGGCAGTAGGTTCATTTATGATGCGCAAAACATCAAGCCCGGCGATTGTGCCGGCATTTTTGGTTGCCTGTCTTTGACTATCATTGAAATAGGCTGGAACAGTGATAACCGCTCCGGTAACAGTTTCACCTAAATACTTTTCAGCATCTTCTTTTAGCTTGCGCAAAATCATTGCCGAAATTTCTTCAGGACTATAATCGCGTCCTTGCAGTGTAACTTTGCAGCTGCGATCGGCTCCTGCGATAACTTTGTATCCAACTAGACGGCGCTCTGACTCAACTTCGTCAAATTGTCGTCCCATAAAACGTTTGATGGAAGACACGGTATTTGCCGGGTTAAGAACAGCCTGCCTGCGTGCTAGCTGTCCGACAAGGCGCTCGCCAGTCTTAGAGAATGCCACTACTGAAGGAGTGGTTCTGCCACCTTCGGCATTGGCAATGACTGTTGCTTTGCCGCCTTCCATGACGGCAACCACAGAGTTTGTGGTTCCAAGATCTATGCCTACTGACTTACCCATATTGTTATCAACCCCATTTTCTGCATTTGACTAGCCCGATAGAGACTGCCCTATCGAGTAATTCATTGTTGGTTTTCCTAAATTCGGAACGCCCGAGTAGTCGATATCCACTTTGGCGCTGGACCGTAAATATCCATATCTATTTCATACAACGACTTCTCGTGCATTCGAATCACAGCAACAATTTCTTAAAGTATCCTGCCCCTTAAAAACGAGGGTTAAATAGCTTCTCAGCATTGCAATCAGGTACTTTACAGACTTTTTAATCGCCGAGATTGTACTCAAAAGGGAATGATTTCAGCTTTCCGTTTTGTCTATCTTCCACCAGCACAGACATCTTTTTTGGTGACATCAACTTATAAGTGACCTTCACCTGATGCTCCGCCCTCTCATTGTCAAAGCAGGCATAACCAGGCTTCAATTCAATCAGACGCGAGTCACCCGATTCATCCTGCTCAGCCCACGGCACAAATTCACCGTTAAGGTGTTTCATACGCAAGAAAATTCCCTTATCGGTTTTAACAATTTCCAGCAGTTCTAAAAAGGATGTTTTGCCTTCCTTTATAAAACGGCAATGTCCAACCAAACTATCATCTTTTGGTTTAGACCAATACTCTTCTACATAAGCGCCTGATTCGCTCGTGCTCACCCATGTTCCGTGCATAAAAGCAAGGTCTGCAATTTTTGCCTCGGCTGCGCCGGCAGATGTGACCTTTTCAGCCAGGCAGACAGTAGGCAACATGAAGCATCCGCCCAGCGCCAGCAATAAAGTCAGCCGCAGCATCAAACTATTTCGCACGTTTACCTCTATTTGGCAACTCCAGGCAAATCGCTGGGGTTAATCTTAAAACCGCCCGTATTCCGCAATTGCAGCTTTTGCATTATAGAATCAGAAGCCGCATTTTCCTGCAACCAATCATAAATCAAATAAAGCCTGTCGTCTTCTACTCTAAATAACATAGGTACAATCTCAAGGCCAGGGAAAAGCGCCTTAAGGCGATTGGCTTCTTCCAACACAAAATCTATTTCATTGCCTATTTCGCGGCTGAGCGCATGCTCTTCAAAGAAATGCGCGGCTTTCTCAAAGCCCCAGCCGCACTTCTCGGACAAAACTCGCACAAACTGCTCTCTGTGCTCAGCAGTGTTTGCCATGGCGCAATCATTGTGGGCTATCAATGCCATGTATTTGATGCCTTTAGAAACAGCCAGCGCAACAGCAAACTCGGCGCCTTCCATATTTGCGCCTTCGCGCCTGATCATGTAAGCCCAGTCGCGGGGAATGCTCAATGACTTACGGAAATCTATGCACATTCCTATTAATAGTTCGGCCGAAGGAGAATCATGCTGATCTATCAATCCCAAATTTTGCCCCTTGAGCAAAGTTGCAATCGGCGTGTCTTGCAAACAGCTCGGAATATCATCTTCAGTAACTATGCTGAAAAGCCACTCCAAGCCAGACCCGCTTGGTCGAGCGGGAGCTTTTCCGGCGGCTTCCATCATTCGTTTTGCCGGACTAGATTCATCTAAAAGAGCATTGCGCAAACGACAATCTTTTGGTCCCGAAAGTCGATTTCCATCTTTAAGACAACATGACTTGCAAGTGCTATCAAGCTGCTCTTGATTTACGCTGATTAAGGCACTGCGATAATTCGGAAAAATGTTTTGGCGGCCGATTTTGTCGAGCGCACCAGACCTTTCGAGAATACGCATCGGCTGCTGCGGCACCTCAGCCAAGACAAGCCGTCCGTTTTGTTTTTGCAATTGGCTTTGAATTGAAAGCAAAGTATCAATTCCAGTAAGGTCTAAAACTCTGGCAGCCTTCATATGCAAAATCAGAACTTTAACATCGTCAACTATAACGATGTTTTCAACGAATCTCTCGGCAGCACCGAAAAATAGCGGGCCATCCAACACGTAAGTGCGCACAAATTTGCAATTAGGCAAGTCTTGAAAAATTTCATTTTCTTCGCCTTCTGCCACAGAAATCAGAGCGCTCATTCTGCCAATGAAAAGCGCACAGGCCAAAACAAGTCCGGTAAATACACCAGCAGTTAAGTCGACTCCAACCGCAGCCAGAGTAGTGGCAATCGCCACACAACTTTCAGTCCTTGACCCACGCCACATCTGGCTCATAGCTTCCCATTCGATAGATCGAATACCAGTAAGCATCAAAATTGCCGCAAGTGAGGCAAGCGGAATTTGCTCTATGTATTTCGCAAGAAAAAATATCAATACACTCAAAGTGATTGAATGTACGAGTGCAGACAGTCGTGTACGTGCGCCTGATTTTATGTTGACCGCAGTGCGTGTGATAACCCCAGTCACCGGAATACCACCAAAAAACGGCACCACAAAATTAGCCAATCCTTGCCCCATCAATTCTTGATTTGGACGATGGCGCGACGAGCCTGTCATACCATCAGCAACTGAGGCTGACAAAAGTGATTCTATAGATCCAAGCAAAAACACTGTGATTACAAATGGAAATAACGGCACAAAATCATGCCAGGGCAATGCAGGAACAGAAGCCGTAGGAAGCACAGGCGAAATACTCGCAATGTCTTTCACCACCGGCACATGCAGCCCCAGTAAAATGCATGCCAGAGTCGTAACTACAATAGCAATAAGTTGACCCGGCACTACTTTTGTAACTTTCGGCGTCCAATATGCAAGAGCCAGAGCACTGACTCCCATCAAAACTGCACTCAAATTCATCTCTTCATGCACAAAACAACGTTGCCATATGTGCATCAAATCAACAATAAAATCTGGAATAAACTGAGTGCCTGACAAAGGTATAAGACCAGCGTGAGCAATACTCTTTATTGGCAATCCAAGAAAATCGTCAATCGCATTGAAAAAAAGCAAAACGCCAATTGCATTGGCAAAACCTATTATCACGGGCATTGGCAAGAATGAAATAAATCGACCAAGCTTGAACAGCGCAGCCAGCAACTGCAAAATTCCAGCACTCAAGCAAACTAACCAGATTGCATTCATTCCGTAATTCTCTGCAATTTCAGCAAGCACAACGGCAATCGCCGCGGCAGGTCCGGTTATGGCAAGTTTTTGACCACCAAAGAGTCCGCCAATAACACCAGCAATTATGCCGGTACTGATTCCCACACCCGGCTCTACTCCTGCTGCAATCGCCAGTGCAAGATTTAACGGCATAGCGACGAGAGCCACTGTAATGCCAGCCCAAATGTCGTAAGACGCCGTCTTCAAACTGAGCATCTGTTTCCATTCACTGAGCAAGAAGCTAAATTCGGCACCTAACGTTGAAGGCGTCGAGAGCGCTTTAATGTCGGACATTGTTTTTCCTTAGTTAGCCGCAATGAAAAATTGGTCACACCATTTTTCCATACGAATCAATGTGCAAATTCTATGATGCCAACCTTTCACCGAGCCGTCGCACTTGGGTTGCAAGGTCTACAGCAAAACGCAGCTGAAAGGCTGCGTATTTCCCACAAAGCTTTGCTGCAGAAGCCATTTGACGGATGCTCAGAGCCCAGATTAGCCTCATTTTCCTACCCCATAAACCACCCCACTCAATCAGCGCAGAGCGGCAACTGATAACGCAAAGCGGCAGCCAAAGTGCTATTTATTTAATCCAGATTTTTCAATAATCGGTAATTAGGAGGTTTTATTGAAACCCGCAATAAATTACCTTATGTACGGGAATTCTACGACAGACAGATTTCCGGTTGTCAGGTAGTGTAATCCGTGTAGATGATGAGATTAAATGGTGGCTAGAATATCTATGTCTCGAAAACTCAGTTTCTTTTTCACGGCACTTACAGTGATTGCTTCAACAAACACAACGGTAAACGCTTCAGAACTAACAACAGCAACTCCTCTTGTAGTTTCGCCATCCCAAAAAATAGTGGTGAAAGCATACAAGCAGATTCGCCAGGGCAATTTCGACACCGCAATTCCGCTGCTTAAGACAGCAGTAAAAATTGACCCAGAAAATACTGAAGCACACAGATATTTGGCATATTCATACCTGCACTCCGGCAAAGTGGCTCAAGCCCTCAGCGAGTCGAAACAAGTAGTTAGTGCAGGCTCAGAACATCCACACGATTTTTTCACCATCGCCGAAGCTAATTTCTACGATGGAAATCCACAACAAGCAATGAAGTTCTACCGTGATGCTCTGATATTGAACCCTCTTTTCGCCGAAGCAAGAATGGGTGCAATTCGCAGTCTCATGGCACTGGGTAAGTTCGAGCAAGCAAAAACAGTTTGCAGAGACGCTGCCTACAATTCGCCTTCTGCAAAAAGCAAGTTTGAGTTCAAAAGAATGCTGAACAATCTCGATGCACAAACTCAATTAGCAGCTAGCTCACGGTCTATGGGGAGCTAGAGTCAGACTATGCTGAAAGTAAGACCCAGAAGAAAACGCAATGGATATTCCATGGCAGAGCTACCGGTAGCTCTGTGGGTAACATTCATGTTTTTGTTTTTCCCGCTAATTTGTTTAGCCACTTGCACATTACGCTTTGCCTTTTTAGTTACTGCAGCCCACGAAGCCGCATATCAGGCAGCGCTTTCAAAAACCTACTCCACAGACGTTTCAGCAGCAGACCAGTGCGCCATCAATTCTGCCAAGACAACTGCAAATAATGTTGCTGCGAATTTTAGCGGAATAACTGTTCAAAGTGTAAGCACAGTTATTGTCCAGAGTGATTCGCAAAGCAACTCAGTGCAGACATTTGCCGCTAAACTGGCAAGTCCTGCCGACACCAGTCGTTATGTTTATATGCTTCAGACCACAGTAGTTGGTTCAATACTCCCGCTCATCGGCGGCCAAAGTCAGGCTTTGCTCGGCAACGTGCCCGGACTGACAGCTCCGATGGTGGTTCAAGCTACATCAAGAAAGGTAGCTGAAAATCCTCAGGGGTTGAATTTATAGATTTGATGCAGCTGGGGGATAGTTTGTGCGACGACAATTTAAGCGAAGCGAGAGCGGACAAAGTCTTGTAATCATGATCTTTGTCATGGCCTTTATGATCCTTGGGGTCGTAGGTATGTTCAGCTTCGAAATTTCGCGCGCCAATCTCGCACGAGAGCAGTTGCGCTCAGCATGCCAGGCAGCTTCACTAGCCGGCGCCGCAACGCTTGCAAGTTCAGACCTTGTAGATCCAAAGCAAGCCCAACTCGATGCAATTACTTCAGCAATGGTGGTTTTCAAAAAGAACTACGTGCTGGGAAACATTCTCAGCGGCGCGACACAAAGCCCTGACCTTGCGAGCCTATCTACAAATACGGTGCCGCAAAATTGCATCGTATATTTTGAATTTCTTGACCCAAACAACAACGACGCAGTCGTCAACCTTGGAGACCCCAACGGAAAAGTAATCAGAGTCAATTCTTCGTTCGGTCTGGTACCTAGCTTTGGTCAATACCTAGGTCTTACAACATTGCCAATCGAAGGCATCGCCTCAGCCGGTGTGCCGCAGCTCGATGTTGTTTTGTGCTTCGATGTTTCAGGCTCAATCGATGACCAGACACCAGTCACATTTGTAAAACGCGTCTGGAACGGCGCGACAGGAAAAATTGACTACAATGTCACCTCAGCAAGAGCAGGCAGCCCTGCCGGAGCGCTAGCGCAGGGAACCATTTACAGCATTCTCGGCCCGCCCGCTACCGGAACAGGTTTTAACGCAAACTATCCCCAAGCACTTTCGTCAGCCAGGTCTGGCGCAAGTTATCCACTGTATTTCTCTGAAGACGCCGGGGCGGGAGCAAATGCCGCCACAGGTCTGCGGGGAGCAAACAACGCCGGGTCGCCTCCAGGAAACTACCCCGGGCTCGGCGCCGGCGTAGGCACTCAATATACTTTCACCGACCTTGTCGTCAACCTCGACGGCAAAAACCAATTCCAAAGCTTCAGTGCTGACGGTTACGACTTTCCCGATCTGGCAACTTTAGTTGAAGCAGCCAGGGGAAACATGGAAACTCCAGCGCTTTTCGCAAGCAGTAAAGCAAATACTTCAGTCTTAAATGCACAGCCAAAAGCCGGATATCAGGCTGAATATTTCAAGCTAGCACTAGTCAACACACATCCAATTTACGATGCTCAGCAAGCAGCATCCTTGTTTTTCACAATCTTAAATCACGACACTGACGCCCATTTCGGCGTCGTCTGTTTCAACGGCTCTGCCGCTACTTCACAAACTGATGTCACCAATGACTACAACGTAGACTCGTCATATTCCACCGCAGGACAGAATAATTTCCCCAAGCCTAATATCAGCATCGTCTCTACAGCCGGCATATCGAATTACAACACTGTGCAGTCTTACCTTCCGCAGACAAGAGCAGACGGAAACACAAACATTGGCGACGCGGTAGTTAAAGCTGTTGCGCAGCTAAATACTAATAGCCGCATTGGCGCTCGCAAAGCTATAATTGTATTCACAGACGGACAGCCTACATCAGGCAGCCCACTGAGTACAGACCCATGGACTAATGCCCGCCTCGCTGCAGTACAAGCGAAAAACAAGGGTATTCCAATTTACACCATCGGTCTTGCACAAAACCCGCAAATTATCGTGGGAGAGACAGCCATTCTGAACGACACTGACAGCAACCAAAACACTGGAGGCATTGCCGCAATCGCAGGAAACGGCGGCAAGTTTTTCCTGGTTACAAATCAGCAAAACCTGCGACTAACATTTGAAAATCTGGCTCGACAATTAGTGCTTCTTGTCAGAGGACAATAGCAATGCGCCGGACACGACGAACAAGACAAACCATTCGCAACAAAAAAGGACTGCAGTTAGTTGAAGTATGCTGCAGCGGCGCAGCACTTTCGGTGATGACCATTTTTTGTATTAATGCTTGTGTCGTGATTCTCGGATTTATGTTCAACGACTCAGCCTGCCGCGACGCTGCCCGCGCTGCCAGTCAAGCCAGCACATCGACCGCAGCACTAAAACTTGCACAAACTACAGTAGCCGGGCACCAGGGCGACGGAACATTTTGGTCAACGCCGGTTGTAACTGCAAACGACATTGTGTTTCAAGATTATGGTGGCACCATCACTCCTACCAACGTTCCATACGTCACAGTGACTTCCAACTGCACCATCAAAATGCCGGCGCCTTTGCTCTGGATTGGAGCAAATCTAAAACCAGACGGCACTTTCACATCAACTTGCCAGTACACGTTCCCGCTGACCAACGTGAATATAGTCCTTCCACCATAATCGATCTCAATGAGTCCGCATCGATCGGCATCAGTCCATATGAATCAACAGTAAGCCCGGATCTTGTAGGGGCGACGCCATGGATACTGCTGGCGAACTAAAATGGAGCCGAATCAA
>CAZJLR010000019.1:0-117073 GCA_964546815.1 uncultured Candidatus Obscuribacterales bacterium
ATTGTGCCGGCTTCGCTAAACATTCGAGTTCGCCAGCAATATCCCATGCGTCGCCGGGAATCCCTATTTCGTAGACAGCCGCTTCATCGCATTTGGCACAATACTTCTTTTCGAAATCGTAGAGTCTAGAATTTCACGTACTTTGTTAGACGACTGTTGAGCTGCATCGGTATTGCCGGCCTCATGAAGCAGCACTGCTTGAATGCTCTCTGCCTCTGCTTCTTCGAATTTCGCCCCGCATTTACTTGCAATTTCCACCGCTATTTTTGCATCGCTTCTTGCATCTTTGTTGCGGCCCGTGTTTAAGTTTGCCCAGGCTCTTCCTGAGTAAAGTCGCGCGAGCTCGGCCCCTGGTTCATACTTAAGTGCTTCATACATAGCAATTGCTTTGTCTGAGGATTCGAGTGCTTTCTCAAATAAGCTTTTGTCGATGCACATTTCAGTAAGTGCTTCGAGATTGTCGAGCACATCACTGTCTGGCGTTAGCCCGCCTTCGTCCGGCTCTATTTCTCGCGAGTGTTGTTTTATGATTTGCTCGGTGCTTTTGGCTTTAGCAGCATCGTTTGCTGAAGCTATTACGCTGTCGACAGATGCACTGCTCAGGTCAAATCTGCCAAATTCTTCTTTGATGAGCTCTTGTCGACGATTGCGAGCGGCAATTAGAAAATCTGTTTTTCCTTCGGCGCGATAAATTTGTATCAATGCAGCCAGGCTGCGACTTTCAGCTGCATTGTCGCTGGCTCTGCGGCTCAAATCTGCTGCGGCTTGCAGTAATGGTTCTGCTTCTGAATGTTTGTTTTGTTTGAGTTCGACCAGTCCTTTGTTATATTGCTGTTCTGCCAGAGCTGAGCAAGCTCGCGGATAAGCCAGATAGGCTAAAATTCCCAGAACGCTGAGCGCTACGCTCGAAAGCAAAGCCGTTTTGATCAAATTTCTCTTGCGAGAAATTTCTCGGTTGACGAATGTGATTTTGCCCGAGAAATCTTGCTTGTCGCCGGATGCAATTTGTTGAAGTTCCTTTCTAATTTCAAGGACAGAGGCATATCTTTTGTCTCTATCTTTCTCCATCATTTTGAAAATGATGTTTTCTAAAGCGAGCGGAATTTCAGCATCCTCCGCGATGTTTTGCAGGCTCTTTGGTATTGCCTGCATTTGAAGTGCCATTGTTTCAAGTGAAGTTTTTCCCGCAAGGGGAAGCTCTCCACTCAACGTTTCATAAAATACGATGCCTAGAGAGTAAATATCAGAGCGCTTGTCTAAAGTCCTGCCGTCGCATTGCTCGGGGCTCATGTAAAGCGGGCTGCCGAATAGTTCTCCAGTTTTAGTTATGTGTTGTCCTTCAACGTCAATCATTTTTGCAATGCCGAAATCAACAAGACGAACTCTTTTTCCGCCGGGGACATCTTGCAAAAGTATGTTTGATGGTTTCATGTCACGATGGACAATGCCTTGTTCGTGCGCGGCAGCAAGCCCGTCGCAAATCTCTAGAAATATAGGCAGTGCTTCCTGGTGCGGGAGGCGTTTCCTGGTTTTGAGAGTTTGAGCTAAGGTTTTGCCCTCAAGAAAATCCATAACCAGGTATGGTTGCTGGTCGTCATCAGTTAATCCGAAGTCGAAAACATTGACTACATTTGGGTGCGCAAGTTTTGCGGTTGCTTTGGCTTCATGCAAAAAGCGCAAGACGCTTGCTTCGTCTCTCGATAAATGTGCCATCAGCATTTTCAATGCCACCACTTTATCGATTGGCATTTGCTTTGCTTTATAAACGATGCTCATTCCGCCTTTGCCGAGGAATGATTCGATGAGGTATTTGTCTGCAATTGTTTTGCCGATTAGCGTGCTTGTTCTTGTGGAAATGCTCTGCGCCTTGGCCATGTCGTGGCAGATGGCTTCTCCGGGGGCGTGCTTGTTTCCGCAGCGCAAGCAAAGATAGCTTCCGCCTTGTGATGAACCAGTCTCAGGCTGATCGTTTTCGCTCATAACCCGGCATTCTACCGCGCCGGCTGAGCTTCTGAATAGGTCAAAATGGCAAGGTTTGAGCCTTATGTGGTCAAACCTTAAAAATGATAGAGGATGCAAGCCCGAGCTTACATTTTCCTAAACAGTGCCACCACGATGCCTTGAATTTGCAGGTCGTTTAGTGAGTCAACGTAAATAGGTTCCATTTCTGAATTGGCTGGTTGAAGGCGGAAGCGATTTTTCTCTTTGAAAAAACGTTTGAGTGTTGCGCTGCCATCTTCGAGCAATGCCACCACAATTTCGCCTTGCTTTGGAGAAGGCTCAGGCTTGATGATGACATAGTCGCCGTCATGAATACCGTCTTCTATCATCGAGTCGCCTTTCACTTTTAGCGCGAAACAACCGCCGCCGGTGTATTGTGAATCGATTTCTAGATATTCGTCTTGATGAACAGCGTCAATTGGACGACCTGCTGCAATTGTGCCGGCGAAAGGTATGCCAACAGGAGGCGTTGCTACTTCTTCTTCAACTACGTCATCATCTTCGTCAACTGGATGGCGAGTGACTTCAGCCGAGTCGATCACACGTAAAGAGCGGTTGAGTCCTGGCTCCCATTTGACGATGCCTTTCTTTTTCAACGCAGCTACATGCTGATGCACAGTCATGCGGTTGCGCAGTCCCATTGATTTTGCAAGCTCTGCCAGCGTGGGTGGATAACCGTGCTCTTCGGTCAACTCAATGATGAGTCGAACGACTTCTTTCTGGCGTGGAGGTAGGGATTCGAGCTCTAGCAAGTATTGGCTCCTTCGAGATTTCTGGGGTACTTTAAAATGACCAGTCAATCTGACACATACGTAAGTATAGTATCGATATTCACAATTGTCTATAGTCTCATGCGATATTTTTGATAGCTTTGTGTTGAACTTTTTGACTTAGACATTTGGGGAAATTTTTTGATAAGCGAAGAACTGATCGGTGCAACACTGGTCAAAAGATATAAGAGGTTTTTGGCTGATGTCAAAATCGACGGACAGGGAAATGAATTGACAGTTCATTGTCCAAATCCTGGAAGCATGATTGGCATTGCCGAGCCGGGCTCGCGAATATGGTTGCGCGCAGCGCGTAATGCAGCTTCAAAATTGCCTTATGCCTGGGTGCTCAGCGAGCTCGAGACATCTTTTGTTAGCGTTGACACTCTTCTGGCGAATAAACTTCTGGCTTTGTCATTAGCAAAAGGCGAAATACCGGAACTGGCAGGTTATGCCAATATTCACAAAGAGCGCCAGTTTCAAGAAAGTCGTTTCGACTTTTTCCTGAGTGACCACGCTAATTTGAAGGATTGTTTTCTTGAGGTCAAGTCAACAACATTGTCCATAGAACGTGTAGCAATGTTTCCTGACGCTAAAACAGAAAGAGGAAAAAAACACTTGCAGCATCTTATAGAATGCCGAAGGCAGGGCATTCGTGCAGTACAGTTTTTTTGCATTTCTCGTAGTGATTGTCTTGAATTCAAACCCGCGGCGCACATTGACAAGGGCTACGCAGACGCGCTGATTGAAGCTGAAAGTTATGGTGTGGAGATTTTCGCCTATTCTTTGAGTATCAGTCGTAATGGCGCCAGTTTTGACTACAAATTGTCTAAGCCGATTCCGGTCTCACTGCGCTGACTGTGAGTTAATTTAGGAATCAAGACTGCTCATCGCGCTATGCTTGCCATATCGCAGGAAATTTATATGCATCTTGACCCGCTGATTCTTTGTCGCCTTCAGTTTGCGCTCACAATAATGTTTCACTACATTTTCCCGCCACTCACGATTGGCTTGGGAGTTTTGATGGTGATTATTGAGAGCCTCTGGCTCTGGAAGAAAGACCCCATTTACGAGTCAATGGCGCGCTTTTGGACAAGAATATTTGCTGTCAATTTTGCCATGGGCGTTGCCACAGGCATCGTTATGGAGTTTGAATTCGGTACCAACTGGTCGCGATATTCTAAGTTTGTTGGCGATGTTTTCGGTTCTGCACTGGCGGCTGAAGGAATATTTGCATTTTTCCTTGAGTCTGGTTTTCTTTCTATCTTGGTTTTCGGTTGGGGAAAAGTATCAAAGAAGGTTCATTTCCTGGCGACCGTAATGGTTTGTCTTGGCTCGATATTTTCGTCTGTCTGGATAACCATTGCTAATTCATGGCAGCAAACTCCTGCCGGTTATCATCTCGTAAAAAGTGCACAAGGCTTTATGCGGGCTGAGATTGTCGACTTCTGGGCCATGGTTTTCAATCCATCGACTGTGCCGCGTTTGCTTCATGTCTGGGTGGGTGCCTTCGTGCTGGGCGCTTTCTTTGCAATGAGCGTTTGTGCCTTTTATATTTTGAAAGGCAAGCATCTTGAATTGGCAAAAAAGAATTTCAAAATCGCGCTTGTTTATGGCACTATCGTTTCTATGATGGCTGGCGCCAGCGGGCACTTGCAGGCTTGCGAGGTGGCATATAATCAGCCGGCAAAGCTGGCGGCCATGGAAGCGCATTATGATACCGGTGTCGGTGGCACTGGTTTATACGTGATTGGTTTGCCAGACCCGAAAAACAAGAAAGTAAATTTCGGAATTCAATTGCCCGATGTTCTCAGTCTTCTTGTTTATTTTGACCCAAACAGGGCTGTTGCAGGGCTGGACAAATTTCCAAAAGAAGACTGGCCGCCAGTGACGATTCCATTTTTGTCTTTCCATATTATGGTTTTGCTGGGTGGATTTTTCATCACAGTAACTGCGCTGGGTCTTTTCTTCTGGTGGCGCAAATCACTGTTTGAAACTCGCTGGCTGCTTTGGGCTTTTGTTGCTTCACCAATCGCTGCGATAGCCGCGAACGAGTTGGGTTGGGTAACTGCTGAAGTGGGGCGACAACCGTGGGTGGTCTACGGACTATTGCGCACCGCCGATGGTTATTCGCTTTCTGTGCCGGCCAGTCATGTGCTTGGTTCTATCATTATGTTCGGCTGTGTTTATGCAATGTTGTTCTGGGTTTGGGTTTATGTATTAAACCAAAAAATTATGCATGGTCCCGATCCAGTTGCCGTAGCGGGCGCTCCAGAATCCGACGATAAAGAAAACTTGCTTGAGAATGCATCACATAGAGGCAATCCGGCAGGGTATTCCATGACACTTTCAAAGGGCGATGAGGCAGATATTATTGCTGGACTGCTGGACAAAAATGTTGAGCAAAACATTGATGGTCTTTCCGCAAAGCCAGAACAAAGCAAAGAGGGAGAGGCATAAATGGACATTCACGTGGTCATGTTTATGTTGCTCGGTATTCTTCTGACCGGCTATGGAATTCTAGATGGCTTCGATCTTGGCGTTGGTATTGTTCATCTTTTTGTGAAAACAGATGAAGAGCGCAGAGTTCTCATGCATTCAATTGGGCCTGTTTGGGACGGCAATGAAGTGTGGCTGGTTACTTTTGGTGGCGCCTTATTCGCTGCTTTTCCTAGCGCCTATGCCTGCGCATTTTCTGGTTTCTACTTACCATTTATGGCTTTGCTTTGTGCATTGATCTTCAGAGGTGTTTCGATTGAGTTTCGCAGCAAAGAAAAGTCGCAACTCTGGCGCAATACCTGGGATGTGGCTTTTAGCCTTTCATCAACCTTGATAGCATTTTTGCTTGGTGTTGCGGTTGGCGATACTATGCAAGGGTTACCCATTGAGGCTCATGGCGATTTTATCGGGACTCTGTCCGATGTTTTTCATCCTTACCCTCTTTTGGTGGGGCTTTTGTCAGTCGCGGGCTGCGCCATGCACGGGACCATTTATCTTTACCTGAAAACCGAGGGGGCCCTGCAAAAGCGCATTCACGGCTGGATTTGGACAAGCTTCGGGCTCTTTCTTGTGGTTTATATCATCACTACGATTGCGACACTTATTGCCGTTCCTCATTCAATTGTGAATTTTGCCCAATTTCCAGTTGCCTGGGTCATCGTGCTAGCAAATGTTCTGGCAATCGCCAATATTCCGCGCGCAATTTTTCTAAATCGCCCGCTTTACGCGTTTGTTTCATCATCGGCAACTATCCTTGGGCTTACTTCGCTGTTTGGGGTTGCGTTATTTCCAAATTTACTTCGCTCTACGATAAAGGAAGAATGGAGTCTGAACATATATAATGCTGCTTCATCGGCGCCGACGCTCTGGATCATTTTTTGGATTGCAATTATGGGAATACCATTTGTCGCAACATACACTGGCATTGTATATTGGGTATTCCGTGGCAAGGTCAAACGCGAAGAGATGACCTACTAGGAATGGCTTATGTTTAATTTTCTCGCAAAGCATCCAATAATTTCTGTTCTTGTTTTACTTGGCTTGAATGTTCTTGGAATTTGCCTCCTTTTGTCAATTGTGCCTCGTGAAAGGGAAGTCGAAGAGGAAAGCACCTCGACTTTCAAGCCGCACCGTCACTCGAACAACATGCGATTTTACGAGCAAAAAGCAAACTTTGCCAAAGGGTTTCAGAAGACCGAATCAAACAATGAGCGCTTGAGCTACTTCGATGAAATGGGTGATGAATGCCTTGGCGAAGGGAACTCAAAAGATGCAATCGTTTACTACAACAAAGCATTCGATTTGCGAAAGACTCTGAAGCTAAAAGCAGACGAGAACCTCATATGCAGTTGCATTGGATGCGCGTTAGCGTACGATGATGCTGATGATTTTGACAACGCAGAGAAAAAATTCAAAGAGGCTGTTGAGCTGCGCAGGCAAATAAACGGCAATGCTTCTTCTCGTTTGAGTGCTATTTTGCTGCAGCTTTCAGACTTTTACGATAATCATGAGAAAAAGGATTTGGCCAGAGCCACTTGCAGAGAGGCCTGTGTTGTTGCAAAGGCAGCACACAAGCCCGGTGACTTACCTTTGTTTGAAGCAAACGAAGAGTTGGCCCATCAATTGTGCCATCAGGCTAAATTTGCTGAGTCTGAGCAAATAATCAAAGACTCGGTAATTCAAGTTGAAAAAGAACTTGGAAAATCGAATCTAAAACTCGCCGATCTTTATTGCGTGCTCGGTGAAGATTATTCTGAGCAGGAAAAGTATGCTGATGCGGAGGCTGCTTTTGCGAAAACTTGGGATATCATCAAGCAGAATCCTAAGGCTGATGGGTCGTTATCTTCAAGATTGTTAATTGCCTATCTTAGTGCTTTGATTTCTAATCAACATCGTGCTGAAGCAAGAAAACTGGCTCCGGTTGCTTACGACCTGATGAAGCGCAGGCTTGGTTCACAGTCGGATGACTTGTGTTATGCCCTCGATTACATGAGGCAAAGTAGCTATGTTGATGATGAGATTAACTTGTATTTTGCTCAAGAAAATTTGAAAGTTCGAATTGCAAAAGGTGGCGAAGAATCCCTAGATTCAATTAGTGCAATGCAGGGCGTGGCAGATGCTTTGCCCGAAACACGCAAGAAAGAAATACTCAGTCTTTATGAAAAGGCGGTTGATCGCCTTGCCTTCAAATATCCAGACCAAGTGGAAATGTTGTTTGATTTGCGAACAGATTTTGGCAATAAACTAAACTTTTTTGGCAATTTTGATAAGGCGGAGAAAGTCTATCAAGCAGCTTTATTGATGAATTTCGATAAATCTGAGGGGAAGAAATCAACTGCTGAATTAGCGAGAGCAGAGAATTTGCGTGATTGGGGTCAAGAAGCAAATGCCCTAGCTGCCTACTCTCGTGCGCTCTCGCTTGCTGAGAAGCTGGCTAAAGATGAATCTTGGCGATTGAGAAATGCACTGGTGCAGCTGGCAGACTTCTATTTCATTTCACTCAATGAGCCAGTTAAAGCAGAGTCTTTGTATAAACGCGCAATTGAGCTAGAGCCCGATTGTCTATCATATGGTTATATGCAAAACCCCGCAGTCTCTCTTGCACAGTGCCTGGTAGCTCAGGGTAAAAAAGACGAAGCAAGCAAATTTCGTGCCAAAGTTGCAGTTGCGTTTCAGTCGACACTTAAGGATGATGAAAGACATAGCGGTGAGAAGAGCTCAACAGTGGCTGGCGACCTGGAAGACATTGCCAATCTTCTGATTGATGAAGCAGATTATGCGGCAGCCGAAAGCAAATTGAAGGTTGCAATTGAAATTTTAGAGAAAGAACCCGAAGTGGTTGATAAATCTCACGTTGCCCACGCCAAGCTGGCTCTGGCTCGTTGTCTCATGCATCAAGACAAGCGTCTTGACGAGGCTGTGAAAGTTTTTTCTGAAGCCCAGGGACTCTTTGACAAACAAGATATCGTAAGTGATTCTTATGCCATGAGAGTGGCGCAATTGTACGATCAAACATTGAAAAAATTGGGACGCTCTAAAGAAGCCGATGAATTTGATAAACGATTTTCTGTAGCTCGAGAAAATGTTTATGGAGGTGCATATGCTCCGCTTTAGCTTGCTTCTTCTTTTAGCTACTTCGTTTTTCCTGCAAACGGCAATAGCACAAGAAGACAAAACTTTGCACGGATTGATTGAAACCGGAACTGTGGTTCGTTTATCTCCAGAAAGTGTAAAGTCTCTCGGAATAGAAACTGCAGCAGTGCAAGCGGTTGATATGTGTTTTGTTGTAGAAGTACCGGGGCGTGTTTTAAAGCGCAATGAGTTGAGCCATCGAGTCAATTCACCTATAACTGGGCGCGTTGCAGAAATTCTTGAAGATGTCGGCAATCATGTGGTGGAAAATCAGGCATTGCTAACAGTTCGCAGTCCTGAGGTTGAGGAGTGTGAGGGTGAGCTACTGCAAAGTTTTTTGCAAGTAGATGAGACACAAAAAGCTCAGGTCTTGCAGTTGAACTCGCAAATAGAACAGGAGCAAGCTCAACTTGATTTGGCAAAAGATAATTACGATCGAGTGTCGAGTCTATTGCAGGACAAAATTGCTTCTCGAGCAGAGTACGAAACTGCAAAAACTGATTACGATAAAGCTGTAATTGAGTTGCAAACTCTTAAGGACAAACAGTCCCGTGATGCGGCTCTTGCATCGGAGCGCCTGTCGCTGGCAACAGAGCCGAAAAAGCAAAAACTACGCTTGCTAGGTGTAAGCGATTTAGCGTTGACACGACTTATGGTTACGCGTCAAATTGACCCTGTTGTGGCTGTTACCGCCAACACTGATGGCGAAATTATCAAACGCGATATTTTGCAAGGCGAAATAGTTGACCCTAGCAGAGTATTGTTTGTTATTAAAGACAGCCAGAATTACAGTGTCGAAGCACATTTGACTCAAACACAGGTTTCACAGGTAAATACAGGGCTGCCCGTTGTGCTTTTCGTTCCTGGGCATGAAAGCGAAAAATATTTTGGCAAGTTGAGATATGTCGGTGACGATTTTGTTGATGGAAACTTATTCAGAATAAGGGCGAATTTTCGCAATACAAATAATGCGCTTAAAGAGGGCGACAACGTAAGAATGCGAATTCTTTCAAGCAATCGTTATGTGATGGCCGTGCCACCTGAAGCAATTCACAAAAATGGTGGCACCGATATTGTTTATGTCATGCGCACTGATGGTGAATTTGAACAACGAGGCGTGCATGTCGGACCCAAAGTCAATTCATCAGTTGAAATTCTCGCCGGACTTCGTCTGGGGGAATTAGTAGTGATAAAAGGTAGCAGCGCCTTGCATGGCGAAGCGTGTAAAATTCAACATTAGGCCAGCAGCATTGCCGCAAATTGACAGATCTGGTCTGCAGCACTGGCTTTAGTTGGAGGCAATTATGCGTGTCTTAGTAGGTCTTGATGGCTCTCCCAGCTGCCTTGCAGGGCTTGACGCCTTGACTGTGCGAGTTTGGCCAAGTGATACCAGAGTGAAGTTGGTTACCGTTGTGCCACCACCCGAAACTAATTTTCTCGGGCTGAGTCTTGCTCACTCTTATCGAGAAGAAAAGCAAGAAATGGACTCTGCTGAGCGCATGCTAACAAGCCATGCTCATTTCTATCAGCGCAAAACGCAAAACGCTACGATGGAAGTTGAGGTGCTCACAGGTCGTCCCAAGGAAGCCTTGCTGCAGATTGCTGACGACTGGAAACCAGACTTGTTCATATTGGGGTCAAGAGGGCAAAGAGATTTTGACCCATTAATGTTGGGCAGTGTTTCGCAAGCTGTACTTGAACACGCTCCCTGTGCGGTGCAAATAGCCAGACCTAGAGATGCTCAGCAACACGATCGAATGAATATTTTGCTTCCAGTTGATCATTCGCCATTTTCAATGGCAGCATTAGATTGGCTTTTGACGCAGAGATGGCCAGAGTCGACTCGGGTGCGGCTGATGTCTGTAGTGCCCCGGCTAACTTACAGCTTTGAGCATGAGGACAATACAGAACGCGCTGGAAAGATGCTTGCGGCTCACCACGAGATGGAAGACTCAGCGATGGCTTTGTTGCAAAAGTGCTCGGCAAAGTTGAACCCGGTTTTTGGTTCTGTCACTTGTGAGGTGATGTCTGGTGAAGCCAGGGACACAATCCTTACTAGCGCAGAGCAATGGCCGGCAGATCTTATTGTCATGGGTTCTCATGGTCTAAGTGGAATACAGCGTTTTTTACTTGGAAGCGTGTCCCGCAGTGTTTCGGTGCATGCAAAGTGCTCGGTCGAAATTGTGCGACGCCAATCTTAGGGTCAAAAAGACAAACCAATATTACCGAGACTTTTGGCAAGGTATTCATGAGTCTGATAACGCGCGAAGATCGCTTGAAAACCGCCGTTTGCGGGGTCCTGGCACGTGTCTGGGTACAGCAACAATGAAATAAGCGTTTATGATCCGTAAGATCTGATGTCATATGGTGTATAACCGCATCTAATACGCTTTATATAGGCTTTAGGGAGCTAGTCAGATGGGAAAAGGCGGTCTTGAAGATGTTGTTGCAGCAGACTCACAAGTTTGCTTTTTAGATGGGAAGGAAGGTCGCCTGATTTATCAGGGCTACGACATTCACGATCTGGCTGCGCACTCCACTTTTGAAGAAGTGGTTTATTTGCTCTGGTATGGTCATTTGCCAAACAAGGCAGATTTAGAACACATCAATAAAGAACTACGCAGCAATCGCGCGTTGCCTGATGACGTAATTAAATTGATGAAGCAGTTGCCGAAGAATGCTCTGCCGATGGAAGTGCTTCGCACCATTGTGTCCATGTTGTCGATGTACGACCCAGATATGGACAACAATGAGCGCGCTGCCAGCATTCGCAAAGCGACTCGTCTCACTGCTCAAATTCCGACTGTCATTGCCTATTGGGACAACATTCGCAACGGTAAAGAGCCACAAAAGCCGCTGGACGATTGCAATCTTGCTACCAATTTCTTGTATTTGCTAAACGGCAAAAGGCCAGATGAGCTCAGCGCCAAAGTCCTCGACCTTGCGTTGATTTTGCATGCAGATCATGAATTGAATGCCTCTACATTTGCTGCCCGCGTTGCAGCCGCTACCGAAACAGACATGCACTCAGCAGTGACAGCCGCTATCGGCGCGCTCAAGGGTCCTCTGCATGGCGGAGCCAACCAGGAAGTAATTAAGATGCTTCTTCAAATTGGTGAAACCAAAGAAGCTGAACCATTCATCAAGAAGCAGCTTGCAGATCGCAAGAAAATTATGGGCTTCGGTCATCGTGTATACAAGACAGAAGACCCGCGCGCAGCTCACTTGCGCAAAATGTCTGAAGAGCTCGGCAAACGTATCAATGAAATGAAGTGGTACGAAATGTCGCGCACCATCGAAGAAGCTGTTTTCCGTGAAAAAGGATTCTACGCAAACGTAGACTTCTACTCGGCTTCGGTCTATTACATGTTGGGCATACCGATAGATTTGTTCACACCAATCTTCGCGATGAGCCGCATATCAGGCTGGGCAGCTCACATCCTTGAGCAATATGCCAACAACCGTCTGATTCGCCCTCGCGCTGAATATACTGGTCGAAGCAACCTCAAATACGAAGCAGTCGAAAATAGAGAAGCTTTGAAAAGCTAGTGATGCTCTAGAAGGATCATCATGAACTGGCATCAAGCAATGGATGAGGCTCTTAAGCTGCTCAAGTCCTCCGGGGCTGCTGCCGCAGAGCCTCTGTTGCTTAAAGCCTTGCCTCTGGCTGGCGATAAAGTCGAGCTGCAGGCAATGACTTATTTCAACTTGGCGCTGATGTATTACGACATGAATCGAGCTAAGGAGACTGAGCGTTCGTTCGCGCATGCAATCGAGCTTATTCAAGAACGCCTGCCCAAAGAGAACGAACTCTATGGCATGTTTCTGAAAACGATTATTGAGTTCTATGAGAAAGAAAACAGGCTTGCTGACAGCAAAAAGTACTATGTGATGTTGGTTGATTTGACCAGAGAAATGTTTGGCAAAAGTCATCCTTATGTTGCAAACGTTCTAGCTGAATATGCTGAAGTGCAACTCAAAATTAGCGAACCTGCGGAAGCCGAAAAAAGTTTCAATAAAGTTCTCGATATCATGTCTGCCGCAAAAGGACCAGACCATCCGCACAATGCGCCATTTCATGCTGGTTTAGCCAGGTGCTATGCCATGCTGGGGCGCCCTTCCGATTCAGAATATCATCAGGCGCGCGCAACAGCCCTGGCTGCGCGAGGACAAAAGCGCACCGATATCGACCTGGAAGAAGTAGATCTTTAGGAATGATATTTGTGTTTTATCGATGCTCGACGAAGTATAGATGAGCGTTATTCTTGAGACAGAACGTTTGCTTGTTCGTGAGCTGCGAATTGCAGATTTCGATGAGATGTTTGCACTTTGCAGCAACCATGAAGTGATGAAGTATGTAGGCAATTTGCAGCCGTATTCTGCGCCGCAAACCAGGCAGGTCATCCTAAAGTGTTTGCGCAGTTATGGAATTTATGGCTTTGGAGGTTGGGCAGTACATCTAAAAGCCCTTGCGCCTGCCACCGACGCTAATCCATTTATTGGCTATGCAGGATTTGAATTTGTACCAGAGCGAGCGATGCCCGAGCTGTTCTATATTTTTGCGCCAGAGCATTGGGGCAAAGGTCTGGCATCAGAGTTTGCATTAGCTGCTGTCGACTTTGGATTTAACAAATTGCACCTGAAGCAAATCGGAACATCTTTCGACCCAGGCAACGAGCCATCAATGAAAGTCGCTCGCAAAGCTGGTTTCACCTTCGCACACCAGGCAAACGACGAATACAATTTGCCAACCATCTATTACATACTCTCAAGCGAATCTCGTGAGCGCCGCCTTCCGGCTGGTACTGACGAGATCTAATTTTAAATCGCAAAGCCCTGGGGGCGCAGGCTTCCAGCCTGCTTCGAATACAACTGTGCGGTCTTAAAGTTAAAGTCGGATCCGAAATTGGCGGAGAAGCAGGCTGGAAGCCTGCGCCCCCAGGGGCTCCGCCTGTTGAACAAAATGATCCAAATTATGCCAGCCATCGAAGATTTTACGGTGCCACCGTAGGTGGTGGCAAATGAAAGTTTTGCGAAATATCCATGTGTAATATTGTTTATATAGGTTGGATCTCCGCCGCATAGCGCGTGATCGCCGGAAACGCTCTCGTGGCTTGAAACTGGCTTGTAGCTTAGCTAAACCTAATTGGACGCAACGATCAGAGTGGGAAATTTACGATTGTTGATCCAGATGTAGACATTTAGAGTGAGAACCAGGGGAAAGGCAGATCGGCGCAGAGAGTGGACTATTAGGTGGATTTCATTATGGATAATTTCAAGGGCGGAGACGTTCAGGACAAAGCAAAAGAAAGCAATAAGGACGATGCAGCAAATCAAGCGAGCAAGAAACTTCTTGATGATGCAAAGCCGCAAGTTGCAGTAGCAGGTGAAAATGTCGTTCAGTTAAATGCCAATGCTGGAGTCGCACAAGTTGCCAATCGCTTCAATCCAAGCGCTTACAGCGTAATTCCTCCATACGTACTGCAAGAACTATCAAGACTTGAGCCACACAACAAGTCGCACCAAGAAACGTACGACAAGACCAAAGAAATGAATGATAAGTCTTCGGCCTTCCGTCCGAATGCTGCTGGTGGCAATGACTCGTCACGCGAAGTATATGATGCGAAAGGTAAAGAAGATCAGCCCGGTGATAAGGCGCGCTTCGAAGGCGACAAGCCAACCGGCAACGATGAAGTAGACAAAGCTTACGATTACACAGGTTTTGTTCGCGACTTCTATCAAAAAGAATATGGTCGCAATTCAATTGATGGTCAGGGAATGAAGTTCGTTTCGACTGTCAATTATGGTTCGAACTATGAAAACGCATTTTGGAATGGCTCGCAGATGACCTACGGTCATCCTGGTGCAGACAGCCCATTCAAGACTTTCGTTCTGCTTGATGTATGCGGACACGAAATCACCCACGGTGTCACCGAGAAAGAATCAGGAATGCAATACTTCGGTCAATCTGGTGCGTTGAATGAAAGTATGTCTGATGTTTTCGGAGTATTGATCAACCAGTACGCTAAAAATCAAACTGCAGACCAGGCTGATTGGCTTGTCGGCGGCGGCATCTGGAAAGACGGTATCAAGGGCAGAGGCTTGCGCGACATGCTCAATCCAGGAACAGCATATGATGATCCTAAGATTGGCAAAGACCCGCAACCAGCTCACATGAAGGATTACCTCAAGACCTGGGGTGACAATGGTGGCGTTCACTATAACTCCGGTATCCCCAACAAAGCATTCGCTCTATTTGCCACAGCAGTAGGCGGACACGCTTGGGAAGACCCAGGACATATCTGGTACAACGCACGTAAGGCTGCAGGCAGCAACCCGAGCTTTGCTCAGTTTGCCTACCAAACAATTGAAGCAGCTAAGGCGCTAAACCACGGTGACCAGGTTGCCAAACTGCAAAAAGCATGGGCTGATGTAGGTGTTGTTCCTTCAGCAACAGCACTAGACACTGACACGCCGGGAGCTGTACAGCAACCAGCACAAGATAAGCCGCAAGATCCACCGTTGCCGCCACTGAAGAAAGCCGGCTAATCGTTGATCGAAAACATCTAAACTCTCTGCAAGGCGTCGCTGAAAAGCGGCGCCTTGTTTTTTGTCTTTGCTAGAATTTTGCAACGTAGCTATTTTGGCACCTGTGTTGTTCCTTTGAGCATTGGGTTTTGGGGCTGGAAATCTGCGGAATAAGGAAAAGATGAGCGCTCAAACTAATAAGCCATTGCAAGAATTTCTTCCGGCAAAACCGTCTGCCTGGATGATTTCATTTTTTCAGCAGCTTTCGAAACTCGATTTAGACCATCGTAATCACGTTTTCGTCCCGGACGCTGATCTTGAAATCTTGAACAATTTGCCGAGAAACTGCGGCATTATTCTTACTCCAAATCATGCCGATGAAATGGACCCGCGCATCTGTTTTGAGCTGTCGAGAATGTCGCGTCACCGTTTTATTTTTATGTGCAATCGTGAAGCGTTTCATGAGCTAAATGGATTTGCTGGCTGGGGCTTGCAGAAAGTCGGCTGCTTTTCAGTTGAAAGAGGCGGACACGACACAGCTGCGATGCAATACGCCGTTAAGGTAGTTGAAGACGCAACGGACATACTTGTTATTTTTCCTGAGGGCGAAATTTTCTATTTGAATCAACAAGTGCAGGCTTTTCATAGTGGTGCTATTGAAATTGGCATGCAGGCGATAATGTCCAAACGCCAAACGAATCCAGGCTGGACAACTTACCTTGTGCCCATGTCTATTAAGTACCATTACAAAGAGCCTATCAACGATGTGTTGGAAGAACGCATCAGCAAAATGGAAAAGGCATTGAACAAAGGAATGACCGGCGACTCCTTTCATACCAGAGTTGCTGGAATTGTGTCTGAGCTTGTAAGCAGGAAAGAAAAAGAGCGCAACATAGACGGATCGCAAGCTGTAGCTGAGGAGCTCAGCGGGCGAATCAACAATGTGCAGCACGCGATGTTAAGTGAGCTCGAGGAGAAATACAAAAACTCCTACAAGATGCAAGCACGAACTTTAGACCAGGCATTCCAAATTGGTGCAAGCGTTAGAGAACATCTGAAGCTGACGATTAGTTCGCATCATAAAACTGAATATCTTGAAGATTTGCTTTTGCTCAAAGAAGTGCAACATCTAGTTAGTTGGCAGCCTCAATACATAGATGAAGACCCCTCATCACCCGAGCGCATCGCCGAAATGGTAATCAAACTTGAGCGCGAAATATTCAAAATCGACAGACCCAAACAACTCGGAAAGCGCAACGTTTTTGTTCGCATTGGTGATGCAATAGATCTGAGCACTTTCATCGACCAATACAAAGAAAAACCACATGTGGTGCGCCACGACCTCGCCGAAAACCTACGCACCAAAATCCAAGACTTCATCACCGGCTCTTAACCCCGCACGATTCTGTATGTAAATTTGAAGGGGCGACGCCATGCGTCGCCCCTTCAAATGCATCTTCGGCGCAATATGAGTTTGGCAACAGCCTCTGGAAGCCTGCTTCTGCTCAACGCCAAACTAACTCTGCTCTAACTGTGCTCGCGCCGCATAGGCAAGATAAAGCTTCTCCAGAAAATTCTCTGCCGACTCACCTTTGCTTTCTGGATTGAGCTTGCGTCTAAAGTAATCTTCAAGGTCGCGCCCAACTTTATTTCGACTGCTCGCATTCATCTGGTTTCTTCGTCTCAAGAATTTCACAAGCAAGTGATAATCGTCTGGTGTAATTTGCCCTGCATCAACAAACGATGTTGGTGGCTCTTCTGCCTGAATTTTCAAATTGCGTGCTGAAAGTTCTGGCTGTCTTTCTCTTATAACCAGAGTTCCGCCGAGCATGTCGCCCAGTCTTCTTTCGTGTTTGTCAAAAACCATTAGTACGACACCAAACATCATAAATCCTGTGTCGATGATTCTGATAAGGTTTCTGATTATCACTGACGGCCAGTTTACCGGTTGTCCGTTGGCTTCAATCACGCGTATTTGGGCAATTTTCTTGCCGGGGGTTTGTCCCTTCCATTGTTTTTCAAAAAAGATAAAGTAGCCGAATTGCAAGACAAAGGCAGCAAACACAGCCACAGCAACAATGTAGTAATAAACGACAGTTTTCGAATCTAGCGGTATGTCTAGCTGCTGAACGATAGCCGCAGCCACTAACGAGATAATGATTATCAAGAGCAGCATGAGGTAAACCAGTGTCATATCAATGAACGCAGCCCAAATTCTGCTGCCTAACCCGGCTAGTTCGAGGTGTAGGTCGACATTTTCTGGGGTAGAGATTGAATAGTCTGGACTTTTCATACGTTAACTCACTGGTACGTTCATTATGAATGTTGAGCGTTGGGTTGCCACCCGGCAGCTACATTGGCAAAAACTCGAAGACTTGCTCAAACAGGTTGATAGGAAGGGGCTTAGCAGTCTTTCTCGTGAGGAATTGCAGTCACTTGGCAGGCTTTATCGGTCTGCTGCGTCCGACCTGTCTCGGGCTAGGGTAATGAAACTTGGGTCGGATGTAACGGGCTATTTGAACAATCTGGTAGTAAAAGGTCATAACCAAGTTTATCAAAGTCCAAGAAATCGCTGGCAAGATCTTTGGCGATTTCTCTGGATAACTTTCCCGGCTAACTTTAGAAGCAACATCATTTATGTGTTTGTGTCTTTCGCCATTTTCGCTATTTCTTGTTTTACAACTTGGGCGTTGATTTTGGATGACCCTAAGTTATGCCATTTGGAAGTGCAGCCGGGTCACCCAATTGTGTCTGATGACTTAATGGCATACATCGAAAACAAGAAGATGTGGACAGATTCGGTTGAAGGCGAAAGTCCTGCACAATCTAGTTTTATTGCAACAAACAACATCAAGGTGTCTTTGTTGGCGTTTGTGTCTGGTGTGCTGGCGGGAATCGGCACCTTATATGTGCTTGTCAATAATGGTATTTCTATTGGTGGCACATTCGCGGCGTGCCAGTTGCACGGTATGGCTCAGCAGCTTGGTGTTTTTGTTGCGCCGCACGGTGTGTTTGAATTGAGTGCAATTTTTATCAGTGGCGGAGCCGGCTTGATGTTAGGCAAGGGATTGCTTTTTCCTGGTGCTTACAAGCGAAGTGATTCAATGAAACTGATGGCACGCGAAGCTGCGATTCTATTTCTAGGTTGCGTTCCTTTGCTTCTGATTGCGGGCTCAATTGAGGGATTCATTTCGCCAAGAACTGATTTGCCTCGTGAGTATAAATTTGGTGTTTCTCTGGCGACGTTTTTTATGTTGCTTTTGTATCTGTTCTTTCCTCGCAGTGAGAAGCCGGCTGTTCCCGCTCCTGCAGCTGTTAAGGAAATTACGTAAGAAACAACAAGAACAGCTTTCGCTGTTCTTGTTGCTGTCTTCCCTGAAAAAAAGTCTTGTTTGGGAATCCGCTGGGCAGAGGGTTAAAGTCACCCACTTTACTTTTCACCCTCTACCACTTTCGGATTTAGCACCCCTGCCATTCCCATTGTTTTGTCTTTGCGGAAATCTTATTTCGTTCTCTTAACTGCAATTGTTGTTGTTGTTGTTGTTGTTGTTGAATAAAAAGACTGTATTCAATATCTGGTTGCTTGTTTTGATTTCTCACATGCTTCTTGTGTTTGCCCCGTATTTCGCTCCTCCTTTTGTTGTTCTTGCTAATCTATTTGTTTTCATTCTCCATCCTGGTAAAAGTTGTTTGGCTTGCTTCATTTCGCAACTTTGACTGTTCTTTTGGGAATCCTCTCTGCAGAGGGAATTATGCTCACCTCCTCCACTTTCTTGCCCCTCTGCCGAGGATTTGTTTGGCGCTCCCTGTAGTCTTATGTTTCTCCTTGCTTGAACGTAGCTGCTAATGTATTTACTGATTGGCTCCTTGCTAGTGTTTCTTGTAGGCTTTTGAAATCCTTCCGGTAGAGGTTTCTTATAACCACCACCACTACTTTCCGCCTCTACCGGGGATTTCATTGGTTAACTCGTTTGTTTAAGAAATGAATTTGCTTTGTTGTTGCCTCTCTATGTATCTATACTATTCTTCCAACGTGCGGACTGTGTGAGCAAACTGTGTATGAATTGTGAGCCTCAGCTTGCGATGCGGCTGCGATGTCTAACCGGTTTGCTTGTTAGTGTTTCTGCGGCTTTGTGAGCAACGTAGGCATTCTCATCTTCTCTAAGCATGATTAGAATGTTGTCCGGTGTGTCGGTGTTTTCTGCGACACCAAATCTCACGCTTGCTTGTTCGTCTTGTGAAAGTTGTTCGAGTATCGAATAGGAAACTACGGGGTTAAGTGCTACGTTGAGGCGCACATCCCAGTGCTCGTCGCGTGCCAGCTCTGCAAGAATTGCATCTGGTGTATGTGGATTTGCCGCTACCTGCCGGCGAATTGTGTGGTCTGGTGCTTGCGCAAGTCTGGCTAAAACTTTACCAGGCGTGTGCGGATTACTTGCGATTACATAATATACGTCTGTCATTGTCCTGCTCCTTCGAGAAAAATCTTGGTAAAAGTGATTATTGTCCAATGCCTGTCGGGGCGGCCCAGAGTTCGCTGACTGCGCTTAGAACCTGATGCAGCTTTTTGCAATTGACTGGTTTTGAAAGAAAGAAATTCATGCGAGTGTTTAGTGCTCTGCCGATGTCCTGGGGGCTGTCTGAAACAGTTAGGAGTACGACTGGAATTTCGCGATCTTTCAGCTCTTTGTGCATTTCATCAAGGAATTGGTGACCATCCATTCGCGGCATGTTAAGGTCGAGAATAATCAAATCAGGGCGTGCAGCTACTGTGTATTGACCTTCTTGTTTGACATACTTCATCGCTTGTTCGCCGTCTCCAACGAAGTCGAGTTCTACTGGAATTTCACAATCTATGAGTGCTTCTTCGACTAGTCTTCTGTCGGCGTCGTGGTCTTCTACTAGAAGAACTTTGAGTGATTGAGTCATGTTACCCTCCAAGGTATTCTGAATTGATTTACTTTTGTACTGTAGGGATGCTGAAGCAGAATCGCGATCCTATGCCTGGTTCTGATTCAACCCATATTTTTCCGTCATGCTGGTCTACAATTGCTTTGCATATCGCCAATCCAAGCCCGCTGCCAGGATATTGTTGTGACGAGTGCAATCTTTTGAACATTCCGAATACTTGTTCTTGATATTTCGGCTCGATGCCGATGCCGTTGTCTTCGACCGCAAATACATAGCTTGAGTCTTCTTTCTTGCACGAAATGTGAATTCTCGGTGTCACGTCTCCTTTCTGAAATTTCAGTGCATTGCCCATAAGGTTTTGAAACAGTTGTGTAAGTTGAATGCCGTTGGACATGAGTCTCGGTAGTGCATCATGCGTGACTACAGCGCCCGTCTCTTCTATGCGTTGTTGAAGGTTTGCACATGCGTCGCTCAAGGCTTTTTCGAGGTCGACATACTCAAATCGTTTTGTGTTGTATGTTACGCTTGCGTGCTCAAGAATGCCTTTGATGAGGCGCTCCATACGCACTGCTCCATCAACAATATAATCGAGAAACTCTTTGTCCTTTTCCTCTATGATTTCGTCATATCTGGAGTGTAGGAGATCAACGCAACCTTGCATTGCTCGCAGGGGTTCTTGCAAGTCATGCGAGGCTATGCGTGCAAATTGCTGCAGCATCGCGTTTGATCTTCCTAACTCCACTACTGTCCTTCTTAAATTGTCCTCAGTGATCTTGTGTTTTTCTACCTCCTCAGACAGTTTTGTATTTATACTTGCTAGCTCTTTCGTTCTTTCTTGCACCATGCTTTCGAGGCTGTTTGTATAATTGCGTAATCGCGCACTTAATTTGCTTGTTAGGAGAATCATAAACAGCATGGTACTGAACGGCAAAGCGTGAGTGAAATCAATTTGGAAGACCGGCGGCGTGATGAAATAATCAAACAAGATAAGGCTCAACAGGCTTGCCCATAACGCTGGTCCAAGAGTCATCCTGTAAGCCAGCAGATATGTTGTAGCGAAGTAGAGCATTATCGAATCGTCTTGACTAATCCATCTGCCGCCTAGAAAACAAACATAGGTACATGTAGCAATCGCCAGAGTAGCGACGAGATATTGCATCACGTAATCATTCCCAAGGTTCAATGTCTTGGCTAGATTCAACGTTTTGAGTATCCCTTTGCCGCTGTAATTTGAGTGGTCCTTGACGAGGGTGTTCATTTGTTTGCTTTCCTCTTCCAACTCTTTCACTCTATTCTTCTTGTGTGGGGAGTCCGTGGACGCGACGTGGAGAAAGCGTGAATGGTTTGTGTAGAGAATGTGAGCACCCTCCCCTGTGTGTCGCTCTGAGAGCCCCGCCCTGCAAGCAACGCGGGCGATTTACTTGAAGCGTCAAATCAACTCTCTTAATCATTTGTTTTCAATGTTTTTCTTTTCTTCGCTGAATTCTTTCCAATTGCGCATCTATATATGGTGCCTTTTTGAGTGGTCTATGGTGTCAAAAGAAAAAGATTCAACTGCACAGGAAAAGTGAAATCCCTCCTTGTGATTTCGAATATGATAGGGATTTCACGTATTGCGGGTATTGCCATTCTGCTTTAACCTTGGTCCATTGGTTCGGCTGGCAGCTCATTCGTCTGGGGTGCCACGATGCCGTTTGAAGACTTTAATGCCAAGTCCAAGGGGGCTGGCGGGGACAGTGTCTCGCCTTTGCCCAAAATGTCTGATTATTTCGGAAAGAGTCCAAGATTTCCCCAGGGTGCAGATTCGCTTGTGCCGCCCGGTAAATTTCCTGGGCTCGAAAGCAAGCCGGGTTCAACTCCAGGTGGAATTCCGCGCATGGAGATTTTGCCTGGCAAAGCTCCCGGTGCTGGGGCGAAGGCGGAGATTGCTCCATCGAAACCGCTGACTCCGCCGCCCAAGGCGGAGACTTTGCCATCAAAAGCGCCGGGTTCTTTTGTCAAACCGGAAGCGAAAAAAGATACACCTGCCAAAGTTTCAGCGGCTAAAGCCGAATCGTTAAACGTGCCACCATCGGCTGCAGAGGAAGAGCAAATCAAAGTGCGAACATTGATGGGCAACCATTATATGGAAACGGCAGGGATAACAGGCGCAGCTGCTGGAGGGCTCAAAGTTTATTTGGATCACAAGATACCCTTGAATTTTCCTCCAGGCAAAGGTCTTGTGACTGGCGCGGAATTTGCTGTGGCGAAAGCTGAGGCAGGGGCTGTGCTCAAACAAGAAGTCTTGAATGGCATGGCTAAAGGCGTCGGCAAAGGTATGGCTGTTGCCGGTGCGAGTCTTCTGGCTGGTTATGCGTTGGACAGAGTGTTTGGGGCCGATGATAACAAAGTGTATGGTGCAAGCAAGCTTTTCGTTGATGGAATTGTCGCGCCAGGCATTTTGATGTCTTCATTGCCGCTGCCAATGAAAGCTGCTGCTGCTGGGGTTGCAGTCACCGGAGTAAGGGTAGCCAACTACTTTAATTCTGCAAAAACTCCGCACAATGATAAAGATGATCCTGTAGTGAAGCAATCGTTGATTGCGCGGCCTGATGGCACCTTCAGCGTGGACAACAGCAAGTGGGAACTGCGCTGTAGACGTGGACAAGCTAAGGTAGAAATGTCGTCTCTTCTTGTGCCAAATCATGTGGATGCTGTCTTGCTGCCGGCAGCGGTGATTGCGCTTCCGTCTCGATTTAAGGTGGCTGGGGCTGCCGGTGCTTTTGCTATTGGACGCGTTTGCAATTATTTGGGAGATTCAAAGCAAGGAGACGGTTTGTCGTTGCCCAAACACAAGAGATAATTCGCTACGCGAAGCCCAGACATGTATGCCGCGTGCGCGGAAGCATAGTCGATGCTATTTGTTGCTTCGCCGGCAAAAAATAGTCTATCTATAACCGGCTCGCCAATTTGATCTAGCAATTTTGCGCTTTTGCCTGGCGGAATGTGTGAGTAAGAGCCCCGGGCGTAAGGGTCTTGTTTCCATCTCGTGCTTTTGTAGGCGATGGGGTCTGGTATCTTGCCATAAAGAGTTGAGAGAACGGTCATCGCTTCTGCTACTAATTCTTTGTCTGTTTTCTCTTCTAATGATGTAGCAAAATCACCGACATTCAGCGCGGCAAGTATTGGTTCATGGTAAACCGGCCAGAGGTTTAGAAACATTGGCCATTGCTTGGATTGCTCTCCGATGTATTCAATCCATGTAGGAGTTTCAGACCAAAATCGTTCGGGAAACTTCAGGTACAGTTTGTCAAAATTTCCCATTGCTAAATCGCGAATCGCCTTTTGCTTACTTTTCGGAAGCTCTGGTGAAAAGGTCACAGAGTTGCTTTGTAAAACTCCGAGTGGAAGCGTAATAATTGCACGGGTGCCTTCGAAAGTGGTGCCGTCTGTGGTGCTCACTTTGACGCCGGTGTGGTCGTAGCTTACTTGCGTGACTGGCATGTTAAGTCTGATATCCAGCCCTTTAGCTAAAATGTTTAGGAGCTGATCGTAGCCTTCGGGAAAAACGTGATCTTTTCCTTTGAACCAGTTGACTTTATCCCATTCCACCAGAGAAAGATTTTCGACTGAAGTCGCATAGTCGTTTTCAATTTCTGTTGAAATTAAGTGATTTACGGCCGCTAAATCTTGGGTTGAAAGTTTTTGCTTTTTGATTATCTTTTCTAATGCCTGACCTAGCGAGATGTCTTTTGTGGAACTAAGTTCTTCCTGCATGTCGTAGGCCGAGTCGCGAATGCCCTGAAACAATTCGTCGAAGTGGTCTCGTTCTGCCGGACTGATCTTTCGACCTTTGGCATCGAAGGTGTCCGGTTTTGCTTTGCTATCTGTGCTGACTAATCTAATTTTATTTTCGGTGGCGAAATCGTATAGCGGATTCTTTTCTGTTCCGTGAATCCAGGACGCCCCTAAATCGATTGAGACGCCGCAGCTTTTGTGATCTGTCCAAATCCTGCCGCCGATGCGGTCTCTTGCCTCAAGAATGATAACGTCGCATTTTTCTGCGTTGCTAATCGTTTTGCCCGCTGCAAGTCCTGATATTCCTGCGCCAATGATGATGATTTTTTCTTTTCTGTTCTTTGTTTGGCGCGCGTCATTCTGCTTGGCGGCTGACGCGTTTTTGTCTGCAGTTAAGATCACCGCAGACGCGATTCCGTTTCCAAGTTTCAATAAGTCGCGCCGGCTGATATGCATGTTTAAAGTAAACTAGATTTGCTGAACGCAGACTAGTCTACTTTGAATAGCCTGCTCACAGGACATGATAATAGCGGAGCCGACTCGCCATTTCTGCCAGGTTCAATTCTATTTAGAAGTACTTGCTGTCCAGGGATGTAAAACCCCAGGTATTGACCTGTTTCCAGGGGTGACTCGTAGTTCGCTTGTGACAGTATTAAGTCTATGTACTCGTGTCTATCTAAAGGCTCATCCATTGCGCCTTCTCCTTTGTTCCAAAAGAAAAATAAATGCAGTGTCGAGACCAAAATTGCCTACACCGACACCCGGCACTGCATTTATTTAGTTGAGATGTGTTCTCAATAAAACCAGTCTACCTATTATCCCCGCTTTGGTCAAGGGGGATTAGATAAAATCGTGAAAGTATTGACTGTGGAAGGTTCTGGCGTTTATGTGCTTGTCTTGAAATAAAAGGTATTCTCAATAAGGATCTTTGTTGATAACATTATTGCGAATTAGGCCATAAGGTCCTGCTTTGAAAGCGGAGCCCTGGGGGCGCAGGCTTCCAGCCTGCTCATAACTGCTTTTTGCAGAATTGAGCTGGGATTTGTTTAGCTGTTATCGAAGCAGGCTAGAAGCCTGCGCCCCCAGGGCTTCGCTGTTGAAAGACTGTTCTACTTTTGCAGGGCGAACCTTGCTTATGGTTTTGGTTCTGGGTTGTCTTTGACGATGTCGCCCAGGTTAATCAGGGTTTTTTGGTCGGCGATAACTACTTTGATGTTCGGCGAGAGTTTTTGAACATACTCATATCTCACCAGCTGCGGATTTTCTCTCAAAGCTTGACCGCGTCTTCGCATCGCCTCAGCTTCACCTGTGGCTGCAATGATTTTTCTTTGCTTCTCTGATTCCTCTTTGAGCAGAACATATTTCATTCGTTCTGCTTCTTGCAGAGCAACCTGCTTTTGTTCAATTGCCTGTGAAAATGCATCTGAGAAAGACACGTTGCGAACCAGCACTTCATCTAAAAGGATGTGGTATTTTTTCATGTCGGCGTCGAGTTGGTCAGTCATCATTTGTTGAATCTTTTCTCTGTTTTGAGAATAGAGTTCGGTCACGGTGAATTTGGCAACGCTATTGCGCACCACTGTTTGTGCTTCAGGTCTGATGATTTTTTCCAAATACTGTGGACCCACCAATTGGTGCACATGCCACACCGCGTCTGGGTCTAAATGATATCGAATTGAGACATCGAGTTTTACGGTTTGACCGTCTGAACTTAAGGCGTAAATGGCATCGTCGCCGCGTTTATCGCCTTCGTCGTGGGTGCCGGACATTGTGTAAGTTTGAGTTCTAACATCATATTGTGTTGCTTGTTGGACGATTGGCATAATCATGTGTGTGCCTTCGCCGAAAGTATGTTGTTCTACCCCTTTGAACATATTGAAAATCGCGGCTCTGTGACCTGCTGGAACTGTAACCAGGCTGCCCATAGAGAGGCTGAGAACTGCCATTACGGCTCCAAGCAATGCAATGGATGTGCCAGTCTTAACTAAAGAAGACATCTAATTCACCGGACCTTTTTGATTTATTGTGGAAAAGACAGTTGCAACCTTGCACCCGAATTCGTAAGTCACGTGGGCGCGAGGATTGTCGCGTTATTAAACGGTATAGGTGTTTCTCAAAATTGGTTTTCGATAGACAGGTGGCCATGCCGGCAACTCTTTTTCGAAGGTTTTTCCATCCTAGCACTTGTAAGAAGCGCCGATTAGAACTTTAATAATTAAGCTCAGACTTGGTCTAACTCAATCTTTCTGCCAAAGATGCTGGTCTGTCCGACTGTGGGAAGCGTTATGGTGAAAGTTGTGCCTTTGCCCAGTTCGCTTGCTACTGAAATTTGCCCGTGGTGCGATTCGGCGATGGCTTTAACAATTGAAAGACCCAGCCCAGCGCCACCTGCTGCTCGCGATCTTGACTCGTCAACTCTGTAAAATCGTTCGAAAACTTTGTGAATTGATTCGGGCGGAATGCCGACTCCGGTGTCTGCAATCTTCAGGACGAGGTTGCTGCCTGAAAGAGTAAGTGAAGCGCTAACCTTCCCTCCGGGGTTTGTATAGTTGAGTGCGTTTTCAAACAAATTTGCCAGCATGCGATGCAGTGCATCTTTGTCTCCGTTTACTTTGGTGCTTTGAATCAGTGTCGCCTCTAACTCAATTCCTTTGTCTTCAAACAAATCGCCAAATTCGCCGAGAACTTCGCGAAGCAACATATCAAATCGAAGGGGCACCATCTTTAGTGTCAGTGATGATTGCTCTGATTTGGTAAGCAAAAGCAAGTCTGCAACCAGCCTTTGCATTCTGTCTGCGGAACGACTGATCACAGCTACTCTTGCGCAGGCTTCTTTGTTGCCCTCAAGGTCTGCTGCAAGGTTGTCGCAGGTGGCGTGGATTACGGCAATTGGAGTTTTAAGCTCGTGTCCAGCGTCGGACATAAATCTCTTCAAAAGCGCAAATGTATCTTCAATTGGTTTGATTGCACGGCTTGCAAACAAGTATCCAGAGCCTGCCAGGCAAAGTAAAAGGAGCGGAGTTGTGCTGCAAATTGCTTCAACGAATTCTCGTACCGCATGTTCTCTGTGCGCGGTGTTTAGCTGTATTTGAATATAGCCGACTTGAGCGCCTTCGCTGTTAATCGGTTGGGAGAGTGTTCTTAAATTGGCATTGCCTATGTTTACTTCTGTGCCTGTTTTAATGAGCGTGCTCGAGCCTTTCGGCCCGTGCGAAACGATCATATGTTTCTTGTCATCAAACAACGATACGGTCGGCGACAACAACAGGTTTGAGACTCTCAATTGCTTCGGCGGGTCTCTCAGCGATAACGAATCGTCTTGTTCCACTTCAATGGAAGGCATTATTACCGCATAAATTTCCATGAGCTGCTCATCCATCGCTTGGGTCAAGCCGTGATGAAAGAAGAAGGCTGAAAGCGTTGACAGGATGATATAAACCGCAAGGGAAAGTATCAAAAACTTTCCAGTCAAATTCAAGCGCAGGCTTGTGAACATTAGCTGTCCTCTAACCTGTAGCCCAGCCCGTGGACGGTGGTAATAATCGATGGGTCGCCGCTAGTATCAAGTTTCTTCCGTAGCGCTTTTATATATGTCCTGATTGAGTCGGGAGATACTGAAGTGTCTGACTCCCAAACGCGATCGAGTAATGCATCTGCGCTGAAAACAATATTGCGATTGCGCATCAAGAACTCTAATAACGCAAACTCTTTCGGCTCAAGCTTGATGTCGTTGGCGCCTTTGCTAACGCGACGGGCGGAAGGGTCGAGGCTGATGTCTTTCAGATGCAGAACATTTGCTGCTTGCCCTCCGGACGAACGCCTGATTAAAGCTCTGACGCGCGCCGAGAGTTCTTTCAAATGGAAAGGCTTGCAAAGGTAATCATCTGCGCCTGCGTCTAATCCCTGTTCTTTATCGTCAACGGTGCTTCGCGCCGTGAGCATTAACACGGGTGATTTGCCGCCCTGAGATCTATATTTCTTGCATATCTCAAGCCCGCTCATTCCTGGCAGTTGCCAGTCGAGAATAATCACATCGTATTTTGAAACTCGCAATTGGTGGTAGGCCATTTCGCCGTTGCCTACAGCCTCAACAATGTGGTGGTCGCGTATTAACCAATCTCTAATTTGATCGGACAAATCCAATTCGTCTTCGACTAGAAGTATTTTGCTCATATGTTAGATAGCTTACTGCCCTTCCTCTGATATTTCCTCACTATTCTACAAAAGATAGTGTCCAAATGTAGCCTGAAATTTAGTTGGCCCAAACCATTCGGAAGCAAGTACAATACATTCGAATTGTGGTGCAGCTTGCTGCCCAATTGTCGTTGGTTTTGAGATGCCAGCTCCGAATACTGAAATTAAAGATTCGATCAAAGAACCCCCGGGAGATCGTCCAGGGAGGGATTCGCGCCCTGCAGCTCGCAAAGAAGCTCGTTCGGGCAAAGATAAAGCGGACAAGCGAAAGCTTCCGCCGGGTCAGCGTTTGCTGCGTTATACAGCATTGGCACTATGCATCGTATGTTCGATGTGTATATACATTCCTGCAGGCACGAATGTTCCGGGCAAAGAGAAGTCTGCTGCGATACAGATGCCTCAGCTCGCGCCACCTTTTGATATGAATGAAGTTCTCGAAGGCTTGCAGCTTCGCATGAAATTGATGTCCGATAAGCCCAACCTGCATCTGGGCGCCTTCGCGGTAGAGCCAAGCTCTGGACGTTATGTAAGTGTCGATGGCGATAAATCTTTCGCTGCAGCATCGATGATCAAAGTGCCTGTTCTTGTGAAACTTTTAGATGCGATAGATCATGGTGATGTCGACCCGGGTGAAACTTTAGTGTTGCGCCAGGATTTAATCGGCGGTGGCTCTGGTTATTTGCAATGGAGACCCGTCGGCTCGAAGGTTTCATTGAAAGAAGCGATGGAATCAATGATCATTTTCTCTGATAACACTGCCACCAATTTGATAATTGATAGGGTTGGCGGCAAAGATGTTTGCAATCGCGACTTCGTTTATTGGGGGCTAAAGCGAACCTATATCAATAATTGGTTGCCCGACCTTGAGGGAACCAATAAAACAAGTCCTTTTGACCTTGTGCAAGTTCTGGCAAAAGTAGATAAGGGTGATTTGCTTTCTGCCGAAAGTCGCAAGAGAATGCTTGCTGTAATGGAACGCACGCGTATCAAAACTCTTCTGCCTTTTGGTTTGCCTCCAGGCGCAAAAATTTCGCACAAGACTGGTGACATTGGTTCTCTGGTTGGTGATTGCGGCATTATCACCAGTCCTGATGGAAAGCGCTTCATCGCATGCATTCAAGTTGCTCGACCACATAACGATCGTCGCGCCAACGAATTAATCAGGCAAGTCTCTAAAGTGTTGTATGCAGGCATCGTTTCAAACAACGAATCGATGATCTCTGCCAAAAAATCCACGCTTCACTAGGTAACCCGTTCTGAGCGATGCTACTTGTCGCTCATATGAACTTTCAGAAATAAGTGACGATCTAGGGAAAAACCTGTGTTTTGATCACGAACAGAAGACTAACTTAGTAGAATCATGTCCTATCGGAGATAGATTACTATGAAGCTGCTGTTTCGGGCGCCGCTGGCTGGTTTTGCGCGGCAATTTTCTGTAGCTCTGCTTTCTGTGATGGTTTCCGGTGTATCTTATTTGCCGACAATCAACCAGCCGGCAAGGGCGTTCGGATTTGACGCAGGCGTGACGAGCGCTGCAGGCAGTTTGAGTAACTGTTCTGATTCGGGAATTCTGGTTGCAACAGCTGGGTCAAAGCAACTCGGTGTTTGCCCTCTTAAGCACACCGATGTCGTCGCCAATGTCTCTGGATATGTAGCCCGTGTAAGTGTAAAACAGCAGTTTCACAATCCGTACAAAGAAAAAATCGAAGCTGTTTATACTTTTCCGTTGCCTGAAAATTGTGCCGTCGATGAGATGACTATGAAGGTGGGCAACCGCGTCATCAAAGGCGAGATCAAAAAGAGAGAAGACGCAAGAATTATCTACGAAACAGCAAGAGCGCGCGGCAATGTGGCTTCATTGCTTGACCAAGAACGTCCGAACATTTTTACTCAATCTGTGGCAAATATTGAACCGGGTCAAAACATAGACATCGAAATAAAGTATGTCAACTTGCTGCGCTATGATAGTGGTGCTTTTACATTCGCCTTTCCCACCGTAGTTGGCCCGCGTTTTATTCCGGGGCATGTCGATGAAGGAAGGTCTGGCACCGGTGTGTCGGTTGATACCGATCAAGTGCCCGATGCATCAAGAATAACGCCCAAGGCAAAAGCAGAAGATGAGCGTGCCGGGCACGACATTTCAATTAAGTTGAACATTGATTCCGGTGTGCCAATCAAAAACATCGAGTCCAAGCTTCATGATGTTGATATGGTTCGCACTGGCACAAATGTTGTACAGATGAAGCTGAAAGACAAGGACAAAATTCCAAACAAAGATTTCGTAGCAACCTGGACAGTAGCATCAGATGCGGTGCAATCGGGTTACCTAACTCATAAAAATGGTGCAGAAGGTTTCTTCACCATGATGTTGGTTCCACCGAAAAGGGTTACTAAGACAAGTGTTCAGCCCAAGGAAATGATTTTCCTGGTTGATTGCTCAGGCTCTCAGCGTGGACGTCCTTTAGACAAAGCCAAAGAAACCCTGGATTATATTTTGAATCATATGAATCCATCGGACAGCTTTCAAATTTTGGCTTTCAGCAATGGAGTGACTGAGTTTTCACCAAAACCAGAAATTGCAAGTGCCTCAATGCTTGCTCGCGCTCACACGTTTATCGAGTCTTTGCAGGCACACGGTGGCACCTGGATGGCTCCGGCTGTAGAAGCGGCTTGCGCTTTACCAAACCCTGACCACAAAATTCGCATCGTTACTTTCATGACTGATGGTTTGGTTGGAAATGATTTTGAAATCATTTCGATGATAAGGCGCCACCGAGACCAGGCGCGCTGGTTTTCTTTTGGCACAGGTAACTCTGTCAATCGTTTCTTAATCGACAAAATCGCTGCAGAAGGTGGCGGTGAAGCAGATTATGTGTTGCTTGATTCATCTGCCGAGGAAGCCGGAAAAAAATTCTATGATCGGATTAGCTCGCCAGTTTTGACAGACATAAAGGTTGAGTTTGGAGGCGTTGCCGTCAAAGATGTATTCCCTAAAGATGTGGCTGATTTATGGGCACAGCGACCGCTTTATTTCAGCGGACGTTATACAAAGCCAGGCACTGGAAAGGTTGTACTAACCGGCTATTCGGGTGGCAAGCCCTACCGCCAGGAGATGAAAATTGATCTTCCCGAAAAGCAAGATGCAAATGATGTTATTCCTGCGATTTGGGCTAGAGCTAAAGTCGACCGATTGATGTCTGAAGATTGGCTTGGCGTGCAATCTGGAAATATCAATATTGAATTGAAAGAAGAAATTGTTGCCACAGCATTGAAGTATCACATAATGAGTCAATACACTTCATTTGTTGCTGTTGAAGAAGATAGGAGTACCGGCCCAGACAAAGCTAAGTTGGTGCCGGTGCCAGTTGAACATGCTGAAGGTGTGAATGGTGAGGCGACTCGTTCACGTTTACAGGCAAAAATGCCAAACGGAAGTCATGCCGTGCCGAGTTCAGGTGTCGTGTTTCCTGTCAGAGCTGGTGCAGCAAGTTCTGGTTCTTATAGTCGGCAAGGTGTAGGTATGGGCGGAAATGTGACTTCATTCCCCTCCTTCGCAGCTGGTGGTGGAGGCGGCGGTTACGGCTACGGGTTGAGCTCGGGCAGCGCCTCGCTGCGGGGGGCAGGGATGGGATTGCCTCCTACATCGATGGGCAAGTTTGTTCATCAGCCAGGGGACAATCAATATTCTCCTATGAAACAGTATGCAGCGAGTTCTCCTAAGCCAGCCCAGCTAAATTCGTTTGTCAAAACAGAGGCGGAAGGATCCTACGGTGGCGGTTCGCTCGATGGTTCTATAGGCGCCGGCTACGGCACGGCTGGAGGTGCATTGAACAGCCCAATGGCGATGCAAGCTCGCTCGGTAAATACTTCTGCTGTGCGGGGGCGATTGTTAGACAGAAGGAGCAATTCTGCTGCTTCGGTAAGTTCGCACGAAGAAAGTGCGTCGCGCGACAAATCTGCCCAGAAGAAAGAGCAAAAGCAGGATGTGGATAAAAATAAAGGTGCGGAGCAAGCTCTTGCGAAAGTCGAAGATTTGAGCAGCTCGAAAATCGATGCCGCCTTGCGTGCACTTGCAGAGTCAATTTTGAAAGATGGGAAGAACTCAGATAAATTGGTGAATGGAAGGCTCAAGGTAAGTATTGAACTTAATGCTCCGGCCAGCGCCAAGCTCATTTCGAAACTACAGAAGTTAGGCTTTCATGTGAGCAAACAAAACGGCAAGCTAGTTTTAGGCAAAATCGCTCCGAAAAGTTTGTCTGCACTCGCACTTTTAGAAGAAGTGCTCTCAATCAAATTGGATACTTAAAAACTGCAGGGCGACGCCATGCGTCGCCTCTAAAATTTTATTGTTACTTTCTGGATTCAATGCTGTGAAAGTATAGCTGGGTGGCGCTTGCACTTGGGCTCGTAATATTTTTTGATTTAATGGAATAAACCGCCAGCTGCTTTCGTATTACTTGTAGAAAGCGGTCAGCGCTTCATGTTAACAACTCTGCTGCGTATGATGCTCTTGCAGTGTATTTATAATGGATCTGGATACAGGAGAAGAAACATAAATGTCGAAACTAAAGACGCTCTTAGTGGCGCTGCTTTTGTCGTCTATTCCGTGCAGCTATGCTGCTGCCCCGCCCGAGAGCAAGCCGAGCGCAAGCGCACTAGAGAAAGCCAGTTTTGCTGAAGGTTGCTTTTGGAAAACTCAATATGTGTTTAGCAAAGTACCAGGCGTTGTGAAAACGACTGTTGGTTATAGTGGTGGGACTATAGCTAATCCTACTTATGAACAGGTTTGCACTCATACCACAGGCCATGCGGAGTCGTGCCTGGTTGAATATGACCCCACCAAAACCAGCTACAAGAAATTGCTTCAAGTATTCTTCTCCAGTCATGACCCTACAACAAAAGATAGGCAGGGGCCCGATAGAGGCACGCAATACCGCTCTGTAATTTTCTATGAAAATGACAAACAGAAAGAGGAAGCACTGGCATACAAAGCAGAGCTTGAGAAAGCTCATAAATTCAGGGCTCCAATCGTGACAATAATTGAGCCTGCAGGTAAGTTTTATTCAGCAGAAGAATATCACCAGAATTATTTTGAAAAACACGGACAAAAGTGCGAATAGGTAGCAATAAATGAAGAAAAAAGTTCAACAAACTATGGCTTATTTGCTTTGCTCAATGCTTGCTTGTTCTGCGGCGCTGGCAGAGGCAAGTTCAAAACAAGATACAAATAACGGTGCATCGCCCCAACAAAAAGTCGAAACAAAAAAGAGTGAAGAACCAAAGACAAGTACAGCAGGTTCGGAAAAGAAAAAAACTGAAGCGCCGCCACCGAAGGGCAGCCGTTGTAGCCTTACAGAGCTGCCGTTTAGTGGAAAATATTGGAATGAGCATAGCGCCGGAACATATGTTTGCAACAACTGCGGCGAACAGCTTTTTGACTCGAAAGACAAATTCGACTCCGGTACTGGCTGGCCAAGCTTTACCAAAACTGTCGGTGATGTTGAAGTAAAAGAAGACAACTCATTTCGAATGCACCGGGAAGAAATTTTGTGCAGGCATTGTGGCGCGCACCTGGGTCATCTCTTTCCTGATGGTCCGGCGCCAACGGGAATGCGCTATTGCGTGAATTCTTATGCTCTCAATCTCAAACCTGCTGATGCGAAGGCAAAGAAATAAGCAGATCTATTCCTGGTCTTTTACAAAGCAAGATTCGAAAAAACTTCGAGTGCAAATGAAAATCAAGTCGCGCGCGGCTCTCATTGTGTCAACATACAAGCGCACGGTAGAGCCGGGCTGATCTTTCCAATCAACCAAAACCTTTTCGATGCGATAACCCTTTTTGCGTGCTCGCATTAGAATTTCCAGGTCAAAAAGAAATCGTTTGGTTTTCAGCCTTTTGAACAAATAACGAGCTGCCTCGCGCTTGAATCCTTTATATCCAGCCTGAGTATCTCGCATACCTGGCAGCACCAAATTACCTACCAGAAATCTTGAAACTTTAGCTAAGACCTTGCGACCCAACCCCGGGTATTTGGTTTCTTTTTTGCGTTGTGCCGCAGCTACGTCAGCGCCTTCAAGCAATGCGTGCAAAAACAGTTCAAGTAATTCTGGTTCAAATGATAAATCAGCATCAGTAAAGAATATATAGTCGCCTTTTGCCTCAAGCATTCCGGCTTGCACTGCTGCACCCTTGCCCTGGTTGGGCGTTAGTTCTATAACTTTGAGTGTACAGGTAGATGATTTGAAAGATGAGCGCGCGGTCGCGGCTGTGCCGTCAGTGCAACCGTCACAAACCACAATCAGCTCTGTACCAGGGTGTGTCTTCTCCAGATAAGTGCTCAGGCTGTCAATTGTATGTGCAATGCGCTTCTCTTCCTGATATGCCGGAATGACTAGCGAAATATTTGCTTGTTGCGGAATACTGTCCGTCATTTTCCTCCAGCTCTGCCTGTGTGATCAGTCAGGCTCCATTGATTTCAAGTCAAATTGACTTTGCCCTTGCGCGGGACCATAATTACGTACTTCAGAATTTTAATCTGGACATTTCAAACAAGAAAAGGGGAAAAGCGAATTTGACCTTCTTGTCAATGGCACGGAAAGCTCTGGCGACTTTCTTGCTGATTGTGCCACTGGCTGCCAGTATCAAGTTTTCTGATTTGATGCAGTCGTCCGACTATCTTACGGCATTTTATGTCGCCGGTAGGATGGTTTTGGCCGGAAACGCTGACAAGCTTTATCCGGCGGTAGGGGCGAGCTCGCTTTTAGTGACCCCTTTTAACACTTTTGCTCATTCAGTGCTCGCTCACATGCCCGCGCAAATTGTTGCGGTGTATATGTATAGTCCGTTGATTGCTTGCATATTCGTACCTTTTGCAATGCTGCCTCCAGAATATTCGATGTTTGCCTGGCAGCTCACCTCGCTTGCTATTCTTGCAGTTTCATCAGCACTCATTGGGTCATTATTTAAGAAGGACGCTGTTGAGTTGTTCTTCATTAGTTGTCTCTGTTGTGCTGTTTTTCAAACGCTGCTTATTGGTGCTATCGGAATTGGAATAGGACTGTTGCCCTTAGCAGGCGGTTATTATTTACTGATGCGCAAGCAATACTTTTATGCAGGGTTGGCATTTGCTCTTTTACTTTTGAAGTTGCAATTTTTGCCGGCTGCACTTTTATTGGCCGGTGCATTGACATTGCTAAAGCGCCCAGCTTGTGCGTTGGGGCTCGGGGCTGGTGTTGCACTTTTGTCATTGATCACAGCTTTGTGCCTTTCACCCGCTGTGTTTATGCATTGGATTGCATCGTTGAAATTGAGCGATACTATTTTTAGCGACCCAAGTTATGGATATCCTGTTTATTTAGTTAGCTCTCTTCCTGCAATGATTATGCATTTGTTTCCAATGGAAATGCGCAATGTTGTAAAACTGCCGTGTTACTTGATGTCTGCGTTTATCGGCTTGCATGCGCTCTGGTTTGCGCGTGCATTACTCAAAGCGAACATTATGGAATTGCAGCGTGTAATACCTCACGTCATGTTGATTGCAATTTTTGTTTTGCCGCTGGTGCTTCCGCATTTTCTTTTCTATGATCTTTGTGTTTTAAGTTTGGCATCAATGATTGTATTTGGCACTGATTGGCAGGACGATCTGCTGCAAAAGCAGCTGCAAAACGTAATTGGTTTTGTTTTCGCCTTTGTGGGTGTCTACATGGTTCTCTATATGTCACCATTACACGCATGGGCTCAATCAATAGTTCTTGTGTCTGGTCTTTGTGCTGCATATGTACGAGTATTGCTTTTGTTCAAGCCGCTTGCAAAGCCGACTGCTACTCCGCGCGAGTAATTTATTTTCGCTGTTATTTTAGAAATTCCAACATGCCACCATTATCTGCTAATTTGAACTCAGCCCATGTTCTAATATCTGTAGCAGCTTTGCTATATATTGAGTTTGCATAACTAACAATCTGCCCACGTGCAGCGGGATTGGGGCGTATCAGTTGTACATTTTCCATGGGTATATTGATATCCTTAAGCGTTTGGAGAACATAGTCCCAAACGGGTGAGTTCATATTGCCCGGATGCAGAAAAGCCTTTGATTCTTCAACAGGAAAGCCTTTGAGCGATGCTTTGAGCTGCTCTGCGCTAACCCCTATATCGACGTGCGCGAGGTAATGTACTCCTGCTTTTTCGTTTTGGAGTACCAAGCCAGAGCATGTAGCCAAGCCGCCTGTGCTGAGTGGGCAGTCCAAAGGCGCGATTCCGAAGGCGCCTTGACCAATGTTTTGACCCCTCAGCCCCCTGAGCGTCGTTGAGCCAATATCCATTGAACGATTGTTGTCAGTCAAAAGCGACGCCAGTTTTGCTCGACTCCTGTCTGCAATGCCAACGTCAGCGCCTTCTCCTACGCCGTAGTACTTTCTATAGAATGGAATTTTTTCTGCTGTGTCCATAAAAACATCAATATTGGGTCGGAATGCGCCAACCAGGGGCGCCGTTTTGAGCATCTTTCCAATTTGCTGGTGGCTTTCATTTATTAGCGATGCGGTTTGTGATTCAATTGAATCCAGGTAGACCCTTCGTGCTTCGAGTTTTTCAGGACTTGCGCTTAGACCCAGCAAGCCGGAAATGCGATTGCGACTTAGGCAAAGACCTGCAATTGTGACGGCTGCAACACCAATAGATTCCGCTGGATGTTGGGTAATATTTGCGCCCAAATCTTTAACGGAATTAGTGACCTCGCCATAAGCGGCTTTGTATAGCTGAAGCAGACCACTCTCGTGTTCTTTTATCAGTAGGTTCGATGTGGATAATGTGCTATCGCCTCTTTCCATCGTCTAATGGTCTGCTTTTAGACCACATCTTGCAATGGATAAAGCTACTCATGCTATTGCACAAATCCACAGAATGCTTGGCTATCGGTGCTTTTGGGAGCTAAGAGATGCGGTTTTTTATGGCAAGATTCATTAGCTCAGTTAATGGCATACTGCTGACTAAGACAGAATCGTGTATTTTGCCGGGACAAAATATCAAAGCTGTTTTTCCCAGCTCGCCACAACAAAGTTTTCTTCCTTCGATCTGGTGCTCTGTCATGCCACTAGGCTTAAACTGACCGCTTTTTAGCTGATAAACACTCAATGTTACGGATGGATTGTTTTCGTTTGCGAAATTAAAGCGTATTGCTGCTGCTTTGCCTAATGTACAATCTTGTTGTGCAAGTAGAGTCCAGCCTTTTAGTGTTAGCGCATTTTCTTGAGCTGTGAGAATGGACGGTTGTGCTTTTTGAACATACTTGCTTTCTTCTTTGACTATGTCCTGGGCAACTAGCGCGCCTTCAATTTGCGTGCTTGTTATGAAAATGAAACCTGTCATGGCGGCTGCTAAGGCCAATACGGAGGCAGTAACAATAGTTTTTGGCTCTATCTTTTGCTCTTTTTTCTTGTCTTGATCAACTGCTCGCCGCAAGTTGTTTTCTAGATGGTGAGGAATCTCAATACTGCTTATAGATTGATGTACATCGGTTCGCAGTTTCGAAAGGCTATTCCATTTGCTTTGACAGGATAAGCATTCTTCCATGTGGTGGAGAATGCGAGCAGATTCGTCCACTGAAAGTTCATTGTCCAGAAGAGGATCAAGATAATGTCGAATTTCTTCGCAGTTCATTTTTGATCCTCCTTTAGGTCGTGGCTGCGATTGCGCGGCTCAGAGTCTGTTTTCGAATTTGTGCTGAGAATATTCTTGAGCAGCTGCCGCGCACGCGAAAGACGTGACATTACTGTTCCAATTGGAACATCGAGCACTTCGGCGATGTCTTTGTAGGTCATGTCGTGTATTTCGCGCAAAAGAAGGGGCATAGACATACTTTCAGGAATTGACTTGAGTGCTTTCAAAATTGCTTCATTTAATTCACTTGATTCGAGTTGTTCTTCCGGACCTGCTGAAATATCGGCAATCTCTATTTCTTCGGCATCTTCATGTGACAGATGCGCCGGCAGCTTATTTGCTTTACGAATGTGGTCTCTGATGGTGTTGATTAAAATGGTGACAAGCCAGGCTTCTAGATTTGCATTTTGCCTGAAAGTCTTAAACGCCCGAAAAGCTTTGACGAATGTGTCTTGCACAAGGTCTTCTGCGTCTTGCGCATTTCCCAGGCGGGCGTAGGCAAGCCGGTAAAGCTTGGGGGCCAGGAAATAGGCCCTCCTTTCGAAGTCTTCTTTTGCTCTGGCTTTTCCAAAATCAAACATAGCCGTTAATTATATCTCTTACGCGATATTCTTCCTCCTTATAGCTTTGCCTAATAGATAGTACGAAATCGGGCTTGCTTTTATTCCATTAACTATTGGCGGGTATTTGAAGCTCTTAGAATTCGACTGCTTGTTGTGAGCCTGCTCGAAGTGATTTATGGCTTGACAGCTTTCCTTTTTCCGATTGCCACTATCGGCGGTGATTGCCGGCCATAGCTAATTATCGGATGCAGGGCTGGTGGAACCAATTATTATCTTGTTCCGTCGAGTCCTGCGGATAATCCGAATGGAGGTTACAGTATGAAAGACCAGGATAAAGACAAAGACATGAAGAACGATGACAAAAAGCGTTCTGCTGAACAGAAGTCCAAAGAATTAGACAAAGATAACCAGAAGAAAGACGACAAAAAGAAGAAGGGTGACGGCGGCTGTTGCGGCGGTTAACCAGTGAGGTGACTGGCGGCCCTCTGTTGCTCAAGGGTTCGCCAGCCACCACCATTTTTATAGAGGAGTAAAACTAATGCATTTACCTGGAGTATTTGAAAGTGATCCCGATGCGCGAAACGTAATGATATTTAGTGTTGTGATTTTAGTTGTTTCACTAATTTGCGCGGTGTCATCTGGAGTGCATTGAGTGCGCGCGAAAATGCGCAATATGGCTAAGTTATAGAGCTAGTGGATCTGGGCATAGTATTGTAAGCGGTGTAAAACATTGAACGAGAATTCTTCGGCCTGTACTTATAGCAAACTAGCGAGAAGTCGTTGGAATGTTTTGGATTTAATTACAATCATCGCCAGGCGTACTAAGCCTGCTTTTATGCTGGTTGATATTGATGTTGAAGCTGCAGAGGCGCTTCGAGCTCGCCTGGCTGATCAAGGTACGCGTGTAACTATCACTGCGATTTTGCTTAAAGCAATATCTATCGCTCAACTTGCTCATCCGCGCAGCCGTAGTTATCGCCTGGCTGATGGACGCTTAATTACAGAGAAAGAGCCGGTTGCAGGCTTTACCGTAGAACGATCGGTCGAAGGGGAGCCCGTAGTATTTTTTGCAATCATACCAAAAGCTCATTCAAAATCACTAGCTGAAATTGCGCAAGAGCTTGAGAATTATGGCAAGGCTGAAATCCACGCGGTACCTCAATTGGGAAAAGAAGTGAGTCTTACAAAAATTCCCTGGCTATTGCGGCAAGTGGGCATCTGGGTCGGCATGCGTTTAGCCACCCTGCGACGGACTGTAAATCCAGCCACTTTTGGTTTGACGTCTTTGGGGAAATTTGGAATGAACGCTGTGTTGGCGCCCAATGTCAGTACTTGTATCTTCGGAGTGGGCTCTACAGAAGATCGTGCAATCGTTGTGAAGGACAATCTCCAAATTCGAAAAATGATGACGATGTCGTTGGCCGTAGATACCAACGTGATGAATATGACTAGCGCTGCGCTAATGCTGAGAGACGTGAAAGAGTTGCTGGAATCTGGCTTAGCAAATCATCTTCATGAATCGGAGCAGGCTATAGAGATTTATCAATTGCCTAAGAAGGAAGTTGCATTAAAGAGCTCTGTGGCCTGAGTTGATTTGTTTTAATGGCTAATTTCGCAGATCAATATTAGATAGCGCCGTGTGGCATAAGACGATGAAAACGGTAAAGGTGTTTGGGCGTGCCGCCACTTTGGATTAAAGTGGTTCTATCTGGGCGTTTATGCACTATTTGTTCTTTCAAATGACGAATTGGTTGACCAGCCATATAGCTTGCTATAACTGAATAGGCTGTTCCGTGACCGAAATCTTTAGTCACCAGATCTGTTACGTCAATAAAAATAGCTTTGTCACCAAATTCGCGATCCAGTGAAGGGTTATTCGCCAGCCACCGCTGTACGTCCGGTGGTTCGGTGAAATCGTTGCCTGCCAGCAAATCACTGGTGTCTGTGGCAATTTGTTCAAGGTAGGCGCTAGTGAACACCTGTCCGCGCGCTCTGGTGTACTTGGGTGGATCAATCGGCCTTCCAAGTCTCGGCTGTTCATGAATGATGTGTGAAAGTATCAGTGCCTTGTCTCTGTCGGAGACGAAACAATAAACCTTGTTGGCTACCGAGTCCTCAAGCAGTTGCTTCTTGGTTTCGGCAAGCATGAAATCAACGTCGCCAGAGCAGAGAAAAAGGTTTTGGAAAAGTGGCTTTTCTTTCAAGGCGCAATCTTTGCTGAGGTAGCCGACAATCATGCGCACGCCCATGCTATGGGCAACAACGCTAATCTGGGCGGACGGATTTTTTTCTTTCATTATACGGTCTAAGAATTGATCAAAAAATGGAGTGCTCCACTCAAGATTTGCTTCGTCGGTACCATATTCGGTGCGGCCGCCCACTGACGGCCAGGTGAATAGAATTGGCAGTAGTTTCTTTTGTGGATTGTTGCCTTCATACTGCTGGTAGTCTTGATAGAGCATGCAAGCGTCTTGAACGGCTTCGTCAAATGGTTTGTCATAGCCGTGTATATACACGCAAATTTGTCCTGGCCATTCGCGAATTCGCTTGTAGAATTCTTCCCCGTCCGTTTTGCTGACGAATGTCATTTCTGTTTTACGCCACGCGTCTGCGTTGCTTCGCATTCGTTTTTTGTATTCTTTGCCACTGCTGGCGGAGGCAGGACTTTTAATGCCCTCAGGTTCTTCAATGCCTACGATGCCGTATTCGACGCTGCCGCTACCCATGTCGAGATGCCTGTCACCACTATACTTTGGAGACTTTTCGCTTCCCTTGTTAAGTCGGGTGGTGGCAAAATAAATCTGGTCTGTTCGTCTTACTGGTTGGGTTTGATTGGCTGCTTTGTTTTTTTCAACAGATTCAACCGGCTTAGCCTGAGCTTGTTCTATGCAAATGACTGAGCTGTTTGTCATGACAATAAAGCAAAGAGCTGCTGTGAGTGCAATTGCTTGGGTTATTCTTTGTTTGATTGTTCTGATAAATAGATTTGATTGACACACAAAGCTCTTGCAGCCTGGTACAGCTGCCTCTTTGGCTATATTGGTTGTCGGAGAAGTCTTTGCCTCAAGCATCGCTTTGCAGAACCAGCTGCCCATTCAAGCATATTCCAGAACTGTCGATGCTGCAACTAAATCGCGAATGCAATTTTCAGAATGGGTCTAGTCTGATATATCGATATAAGACGCGTGGTCTGCCACCACACTGTGCCAGATATGTTTTGTCAGGGCGTTTGTGCGCTGGTCTGCCTCTCAATTGAGGGAAATCCAGATAACCGGCCATAATCGATGAAACCACCGGCCAGGCCAATCCGTGACCCATATTAGCCAGTGCAAGGTCGCTCACATCGACCAGACGTGATTTTTCACCGAATTCCTGGTCTAAAGCAGGGTTTTGCTGCAGCCATGCTAAGACATCTGGTGTGTCGGTGTTTGATGGTCCGAACCACATTTCTGCTGCGTCCATTGTTAGTTTGAGCCAAAAATCCGAGGTGGCCGCAGCTGCTGGAATTTGCGCCGGATCTGCAACTGGCGCGGCGCCGGGTGGATCTATCGGTCTGCCCAGGCGCGGTTCGCCGTGCATATATTGTGACATTATCAACGGGCGATCTTTGTCTGAGACAAAGATGTAAATCATGTCATTGACTGCGGCTTCAAGCTTGTCTCGCCAGGCTTCAACAGTGTGAAAATCGACGTCGGCAGAGCATAGATACAAGTTGTTCAAATATGGTTTTTTGAAGTTTGGATGCTCTCGAATGAAATACGAAAACGTGAGTCGATTGCCCATGCTGTGGCTAACTATATCTAGCGAAGCATCTGGATTTTTCGCTTCAATAAGCTTGTCCATGAAATGCTCGAATGCTTTTTTGCTCCACTCGATGTTTGCTTCATCGACAGAATATTTTCCACGTCCTCCGGCTGACGGCCAGCTGAAGAGTATAGGGATAATCTGATGCTGATCATCTTTATATTGGTTGTAATCTGCGAAAAGCATAGCGGCGTCTTGAAGGGCTTCTTCAAAAGGTTTGTCATAGCCGTGTATGTAAACGCAAATTTTTCCAGGGCACTCTCTTACTTTTTTGAACAAGTCATCTTCATCAAAGCAGCCGATGAAATTGATGCGGGCCCCACGCCAGAGGTCTGTGTCGGTTTTGAGCATATCGCGATATTGAGGACCCGAAGCTGCCTGGCTTGGGCTAGCCATATTTGATGGGGTTCGCAATGCTGCAGTGCCGTATTCTAGTGATCCTGTGCCCAGGTCTAAATGACGGCTGCCGCCGTATGACGGCTCTGACTTGCTTCCATCATTTAGTCTGGAAGTGGCAAAGTAAAGTTGAACGCCTTTTGGTAAGTTGCTCTTTATTCTTGTAACTTTGCTCTCGGCGACGCCGGCTGGTGCAGCCGCATATTGAACCAAAAGCAAAACCAAAAATACTGCCAGCGATTTCAGGCAAAAGCTTCTTTTGAAATTTGCAATTCCATTGCAACCAGAAAAGGACGCGCAATTCGCGTCCCTACTAGAAAAAGAATAAGACATTTGATTCACGTTGAATTACGTTCTCGATGCCGAAGCACCAATGCGCCAACTAACCTGAATATAGATTACTCTTCTCGATGCTGCAACAAATTGGGTGAGACGCCTACGTGTCTCTTCACTTGTCCGAGCACTCTTTGTCCGTTGCGCACGATTTGTTGAGCGTCAACGAGAGTCTTGCCGAGATTGTTGAGGTCGCTGTCGATGCGTGTCAACACTTGCTCTGCGTAGTGGTCGGCGCCGTCACGTACGCGCTGGGCGTCTTCTTCGGCTTCGATACGTAGTTTGTCTGCTTCAGCCAACGCTTCACGTCGCATTTGTTCAACTTCCTGAACAACCTGCTTGCGGATGCGGTCTACTTCAGCCTGCACTGCTTTGAGCAGCTCAGACTCTTGAACCATATTTTCCGCTTGTCGGCGTGCTGTTGAAATTACTTGCTCGGCGCGTCTTTGCGACTCGGAGATGATGTCATCTCTTTGCTGCAATACTTCAGTTGCTTCTCTCAACTCTTCGGGAAGCCGTGCCCGTGCCTTGTCTAGCACTTCAAGGAATTGGTCGGCATTGAGAAGTTTGAACTTCCAGACGCCTGACGCATCCTCAATAAGATGCTCGAGCAAGTCGAGATGCTTATAGATTGATGTTTGCTTGTATGCAGCTGTGTTTGGACTTATTGCCACTGTCGTTGTCATTGCTCAGCGCCTCTGCTGAAATTGAAGTGCTTCTTCAAGTAGGAGTGAACCGCGGGTGGTACGAATTGCGAAACGTCTCCGCCTAATTTAGCGATTTCCCTTACGGTTGACGAGCTTATAAAAGAATACTCGGGTTTTGTCATGAGAAAAATAGTTTCTAGTTCAGGAAGCAGTTGTTTATTTGTTTGGGCCATCCCCAATTCTGCCTCGTAGTCTGAAATAGCGCGTAGTCCTCTGATGATTACTGAAATCTTGTTATTCTTTGCGAAGTCTACAGTCAGCCCCTGGAACGTTTCTACCTTTATTTGCGGTATATCTTCCACTACCTCGGATATAAGCTTTGCGCGTACATCGATTGGCAATAGAGGTGATTTACCGGGATTTGCCACCACCGCCATGGTGACTTCGTCGAAGAGTTTGCTTGCTCTACGAATGATATCTAAGTGTCCTAGTGTTATTGGATCGAAAGATCCTGGGTATGCGGCTCTAATCAAAAGAGTAGTTTCCCAATAACTTCAAATCCTGATGGTACAACGGACTCTCAAATATGCAAAGCTAAGTTTCCTCGACCTTGTCAACCAAAATAATAACACAGCAGTTCTTGATATCGACCGCTTTGCAACCCTAGGTTTCTTTAATGCGACAACTACGAAAAATAAGTTGCGCTGTTGAAGATGAGCTTTGTAGGCTGTTCGGCGAGTGTGTCGATTCTTGATGATCTGATTGCTTAGCCCAAGATCACCGTTCTGACTCGTATATCTGTTAATTGCTCAGCGATGACGACTTGCTATCGGCAAGATATCCTCGCTGTGGGCGCTTAAAGCCTGTTGTGAAATAGTTCTTATGTTTGCGGATGCCATTTCTTTGCAGTCTCTTCATGAATAAATCGAAAAAGAATCGCTTCCTATGTATTTGTGTAAATCGCAGGCCCAGATCCAATCTCCGAAGATCCGACTATATATATCAATGGCGATTAGATCGAGTTTTGTTTGGGGGGACTTACTCGGCGCGTGCGCTGCGGCGGCTTCTGCAGACCTGAATGGACAGGCTGGTCTTTGTGGGGGGCAAGGGAGCTAGGCTGAACGCTTTGCCGGGCGAGTGCCGGTTTTGATGAGACATGGGAGTTGAAGCCGGCAGGGTGCCAGCTCATCCAGGGGGAAGTGCTGGGCGTGGGGTCTCGAATCTCATTGGCTCTTTGCTGAGAAGCGATGGCTGTATGCCTGCGTCCCTGTCTTGAAAGACATGCCTGCTTTGGCGTTAGATCTGTGTGGCACCATTGGTGGTGCTATGGCAAAAAGAAAGACCCGCACCATATGTGGTGCGGGTCTTGGAGTCTTTAGAATCTTGCTTAAACCGGCGTCAGTGGTTTGCTGGCTCTTTCTGTGACTTTGCTCGGGGTATTGTGCAATGTTGCAAGTGCAACTTTGTTTTCCCATTCTCTCTCGTGGTCTGGTGCCCAGTTTTTGTCTGCGTGCACTTCAGCCGGCAGTTCGAGCGGAGCCGATACAGTAGTCTTAGAAGTGAGGCTATAGCGCTCGTTTACGTGCGATGCCAGCTTGAAAAACTGAAGAGTTTTAATTGCCAGATATGAAACATCAAACTCAAACCAACGCATTCCGGCGCGTGCACAGCCTGGATAAGCGTGGTGGTTGTTGTGCCAACCTTCACCCATGGTGAAAAATGCAACCCACCAAACATTGACACTATCGTCATCGGTGGCGAAATTTTTGTAGCCCAGTGCCGGTTTGTGGCAGAGCAAGTTGAGTGCAAATGGTACTTGCTGCACCACCAGACCAGCAAGTACGCTAGCCAGTGCAATCTTCCATCCAAACAATGCCCAGAGTATGAGGCGGGAACCGAAACCAACGAAAGTGTTGGTCAGGTGAGAGGTGTGCCAATTGTTGTTTCGTTCGAAAAGGCGGTATAGCGGGTCATTCACCAAATCTGGTGCCTGGAGTTTTGGGTCTAAGTGCGCTGGATAGTGCTTTCCAAAAATCCAACCCATGTATGATTTGAAATTTCCAAATCGAGGGCTATGCGGGTCTGTTTCTGTTTCTGTAAATCTGTGATGGGCACGATGTATTGTCGCCCACCAGATGGGAGAGCTTTCAAAAGCCAGGTAGCCGCCCATTACCAGGAAGTATTCAACAAATTTGGGGCAGTGAAAACTTCGATGGGCTAGCAGGCGATGGTAGCCTACCGTGACACCAAGCACGTGCCAGACATAAAACACCACGAACCAAGAAATGAATTCCAGCATGTGCACCTTAGATTTACAAGAGGTACCAATCGTACTCCAGTCTGATGCATTTTATTCATTTCTGAAGACATGGTTAGGTTATCTGTTATGAAGCGAAACTATTCAAAATTAGCGCTTTTCCGCCATATAGCGCTATTCGCACGGCTTAATCGACCTTTTGGTGTAAGTAGGCATACAAAACGGCGATTAAATGCGAATCTTAGTTTAGCTGCAGTTCAAACAGTCGGCCATTCACTCAGTATACAAATTTTTTCTGTGATTCGCTTCATCGTCGACGAGATCGCTTGGTTTAAATTAATGGCCTCTGTGCGGGCTTTTTTGTCTCTTGTATGCGCGGCGCCACGCCTTACCCGGTCGTAAAGATCATCCGAGGATTTCGGGCGACCAACGTCGACGCCCTCACAATTAATGATTGAGGCACGATGCTAGTTTAGCGGTACTGATTTTGAAGCTCTGACTATGACGTTGCTGGCGATGACTACTGAGACTGCCGGCTCGAGAACTTTTTGGCTGTCGCGAATCAAGAATGCCAGCGCCATGCAAGTTGCATAGGCTGATTGACTTTCTGCCAGTCCGTATTTGCCTGAAATTTCTTGCGCAAATGGTCGTAATTCATGCGCCAATTTGAGCGGGTCGCGCATGGGCTGGTGATCTGCGGGAATTTTTCCAGACCAATCATCTGCATGCTCAACGAGAAGCTCGTCTAACGTTTGTTCTAAATAACCCAATAAACGTGGTCCGCTGTCATTTATCTGGTCTGCCAGAACGATGCCGCCTTGCGGATAAGGCGACAAATCAATATGGCATGCTCGCAAGAGCCATTCGCCTGCCACTGCTGATAGGGCTGCAATAGCCGTTTCAACATGGACTCCTTTTTCGTCTTGCAGGCGAGTAAGTAAGGAGCCGTAAATTTCTTTAGCTGCGTCGTAGTTGGCCGTGTCTGTCATTGCTTAACTCTCTGGAGAGATTCCATAAAAGCCAATCATATGTTCAGTTCGATGGCACTTCGTCCTTTTGTGGCTATTTCAGTCGATTCAGCATTATCGACTATCGCACTTCTTGTTTCAGACATAGTTTCAAGCGCCGGGAAGAACATAATGAAAGTTGAGCCTAAACCTATATCTGATTCTACCGCAACTCGGCCCCCATGTTTTTCGACAATATTTTTGACGATTGTGAGTCCGAGTCCTGTTCCTTTTATAGTGTGGACCTTCTTTTCGACGCGATAGAAACGGTCAAAAATGTGGTCCAGGCACTCTTCTGGAATACCAATGCCATTGTCCTTAACTGCCACTTTTAATTCTTTTTGATCAGATTGATGAGTGATGATTACTTCGACCTTACCACCTTTTGGTGTGTACTTAATCGCATTATTTATTAGATTGATGATTGCGCGCTCGATAGATTCCCTGTTCATTTGCATTAGAGGAATTGGGTCATCGCACGAGATTGCCAGCTCGATACCTTTTTCTTTCGCCATCATGTTGAGCGCTCTGAGTGTGTACTCAGCCGCTGGGCGAATGTCCTGGTCAACCATTTCGAGCTCTTGTTCGCCAGATTCGAGTTTGGACAAGTCCAAAACTTCATTCACCAAATTCATCAAGCGATCTGCTTCGCTATCAATGATTTGCATGAATTCTTTGTAGATGTCTGGCTCAAGCTTGTCACCATGCTGGCAAATTGTATCGACGTAACTTTTAATCGAAGTAATCGGAGTGCGCAGTTCATGCGAAACGTTGCTGATGAACTCGTTTTTCATGCGCTCCAACTCTGCCTGTTGAGTTATATCGTGCATGATCATTACCGAGCCGAGAAACTCGCCTTTCAGTTGAATGGGCGCGATGTGCAGCCTGATTACACGCTCATCGATATTGAGCTGCTGCATAACAGGTCCCAGTCTTCCCGGTGAAACTGTGTCTGTAAAAGTCTGGATGATCTGGCAAATTTGCGGTCGATCTGGACCTTCAGTGCAAAATACTAGAGGTTTGCCAATCAAGTCTTTTGCATCTTTATCAAATAGCTGAGATGCTGCTGCGTTTATAATTTGTACTTTGTTGTCTCTGTCGCAAACAACGACGCCATCTGCGATTGACATAAGGACGAGTTCTAGCTTGTTGCGCTCTGAAATAAATTTGTTGCGCTCTGCCATCAAGCTGTCTAAATTTTGTTTGTCGTATTGCTGCAAACGCTTGCTCATATAATTGAACGCGCTCACCACCTGGTCGATTTCGCGCCCCGCGCTTTGCGATGCAATTTGATGTCCAAATCTGCCTGCGGCAATTTGGCTGGCGCCCGCTGAAAGTGCTTTCAATGGGCGGTTTATCATTGAATAGTTTACGGCAAGGCATAATGCGCCCAAGAACCAAACCAGGCCAAAAATTGAGAACAAAAATACTTTGGTTTCGCCCGGCGTTCCAAAAATTGAGAATGACGAATCATCTAGCCCAACCCAGCATGCACCCAGGTTGACATTGTTTTTGCGCATCGGCACAACAATATTTGTTAGCTCGCGAAATCCGCTGGGGCTTTGATAAACGCCAGGAATAATGCGCTGTTGCGGTTGAGCGTAGTATAGAAATATTTTTTCAGAGCCGGCTTTTGGTTTGATGAAGCGCTGGCTGTCGAGCAAAACTTTGTCGTCGCTATCGACAAGAGCAATATAAGCAATGGCAGGCGTTTGCACCATTTCGGTGAGAATGTAATATTTGAGCCCGTCCAGGTTGCCCGAGTTTGATAGAGCCTCAGCGCCCCCTCTTGCCAGTGCGTGAGCCAGCGCCAATCCAAATTGATTGACCGAGCGACTCTTTATAGATTGAGCATGGCTTACCAGAATCCACGCCGTGAATGTGACGAGCGACGAAATTGAGATTAAACCAAGCAATAGCAAGCGTTTCTGGGTGGATATACCTCCCCAGAGGTGCTGCACAATCAAAATTGATTTGCGGATTGGCTTAAATATGGGGTTTCTCAACTCGTCTCCGGCGAGGCACTTAACTAATATATTGATGACAAGACCAATAGACCAATTCTACTCTAGCTGATTTAATTTATAAACTTCCGGCGCCTTCCTGAAAATGTGGATCCTACGGTTTAGATATAGGATGTAAAGGGAAGAAATTATATGGATTTCCCCTTACTAGTACTGGATTAGATGCCGAAACTGTCTGAAAAACAAGACTTCTCCAGTTGCCTTCAATCGGAGGCAATAGTTAAGCAATACATGCCGCTGGTGCGGCAGATAGCCCTGCGCTATGCTCGGCTTGCCCCAGATATGGCAGACGATTTAATACAGATGGGCTGCCTTGGACTGTTAAAGGCTGTTAAGTATTACGACGCAAATCGCGAAAACAAAGCAAGCTTCAAAAGTTTTGCCGCGGTCTATATAAAGGGCGAAATCAGACATTATTTAAGAGACCATGGTTCTTTAATTCAAGTGCCGCGTCGCTACGCTGAAATCAACAGCAAAGTAAGCCAGCTTGAAGAGCAATTGATGCGCGAGCGTGAAACGTCTCCAACTGTTGATGAACTAGCTGCACACGCAGGCTATTCGCCGCAGGAAGTGCGCGAAGCACAGCAGTCTTGGGACAATTGTAGGCACTTTGAGTCGCTCGAAAGCAGTGATGATAGCGAAGGGCGTGAAGATACGCGCGCGCTTGCAGAGCTGGTTGCGGACAAAAAATATATCGATGAGCTTAGTTATTCAGAAGACAGGGAACTTATAAGTCAGGCTCTGGTCTCGCTGGGAGAGCGCACCAAGAAGATTGTCGAGTTCGTTTATTTCTACGACTTAAGTCAGAAAGAAACAGCGAAGATTCTTGGCGTTTCCGAAATGGGTGTATCCAGAACTATCAAAAGTGCTGTTCAGAAGCTCAAGGAGATTCTGCTCACAGAAATCTTCTGAACGCGGCACACATCGCGGAACGGGGGATTGTACGCATGTCTTTAGCAGCGCAGATTTCGATCGAGGACATCCTCGAACTTGCCATTGAGTATAAGGCTTCAGATATTCACTTGAAGGCGAATATGCCGCCTGTATTCAGAATCGACGGGTTGATTCGGTCTGTTCCGGATTTGCCTGTTTTAGATCCTGAAAGTTTGCGCCATATGATTTTTGGTTTTTTGACACCACGTCAGCAGCAAGTGTTTGAAGAGAACTTTGAATTAGACTGCGCTCTCTTGTTTGGAGATGCAGCCCGTGTGCGCGTTAACGTTTACCTCGATATTGATTCGGTTGGTTGCGCGATGCGTATTGTTCCAATCGAAGTTCCAACAGTTGAAGAATTGGGGCTGCCAGTCGTAATTGATAAGCTTACGAAAGAGCGTCAGGGACTCATTCTTGTATGCGGAGTAACAGGCGCAGGAAAATCTACAACGCTCGCGGCGATGATCAACAATATCAATTTGCGCGATGCGATGCACATTTATACGATGGAAGACCCAATCGAATTTGTGCATAGACCGAAATGTTCTATCATCACTCAGCGTGAAATTGGATTTACAACAAAGAGTTTTGCGAACGCTCTGAAAGCCGCTCTACGTGCCGATCCCAACGTGCTGCTCGTAGGTGAAATGCGTGACCCGACAACGATTCAAATGGCGCTTAGAGCAGCGGAAACAGGTCACCTTGTTCTATCAACACTTCACACAGGTTCTGCTCCAAAAACTATTCAACGTATTCTTGGTGCGTTTGACCCAGGTGTGCAAGAAGCAATTCGCCTCCAGCTAGCAAACGCACTCAGAGCCGTTATCGCGCAGCAACTTGTGCCAATGATGGGCGGCGGTCGTATTTGTATTCAAGAAATTATGATTTGCACCACTTCTATTCAAGACGCAATTTTGAAAGGTGAAGTGGACAATTTGTATGAATACATCAAAGCAAGCTCGTATGATGGCATGCAAACCATGGACGCAGCGCTCTACAATGCTTATCGCGAAGGCTTGATCGACGCTGACACCGCACGCCAGTATGCATTGAACCCTGGCGAAATGGACCGCATCTTGCGTGGTGCTATGACTCGCTAACCTACAGCACGGAATGCCTATCTGCATTTAGGTTGGCGCGACGCCATGTCTTTGAATTTGAGGGGCGACGCCATGCGTCGCCCTCATCTTGATTTCGGATTCGTTCTTTACGGCCGGGCGACGCATGGCGTCGCCCCTACGAACTGCGGGATTTGGCCGCATGGCGTCGCCCCGGCAAACTGCGGGATTTGGACGCATAAGTTGCAATATGGCTTAACAATTGTCATGGACAGAGCTGATCAACTTTCAGATTCATTTGGGGTAGGCAGCTGGATTTGGATCTCGTTGGGCGGCCGTCAAAGGCGAACTTTGTTAACAAACGCTTATGAAACTTATTGGCAAGTGAAGTCAGTAGTATTGTTATGAACGTGCATTAATTCTACTGCCCCGGGCTGTTGTCAAGCTTGTGACGCGATTTAGTCCTGCTATGATTCCTCCCGAATTGGTGGATGAGATCCGCTACATATATCTGGCTGTTGCCCTTAAATAGCGCTTCCAGATAGACAAACAAATTAGGAGCTCGGCGCATATGTTCAAATCACTAAAAGAGATCGCCGTACCACTCGAGAAGAACCTGGCATCCCAACTCATTAGAGAATTGGCTCAACTCGATAAACTTACAATTGGCGACGACATAGTGGCATCCGATGAGTCCGTTTCCAGCAACTTGTCATTTCGCACACTGGCTTCCGGCCGTCGGGTTTATTGTCCCAACCGTCAAAATCCTATTCGCAATCGCAAACACCTCGTTCGCAGTCTGCTAATCCACTAAAAATTCCAATCTGCTTTTGTTGCTTCCCTCCCTACTTGATTTGTAGGGGCCACGCTATGCGTCGCCCGGAACTTAGGTAGGAACGTCGTGTTTAAGCACCGGGCGACGCATGGCGTCAGCCCCTACAAGGTACGTACTGCAACTTGGAAGTTTATTGGAGCTGAGTTGTGACGTGGTTGACGTTCCTGCAGGTGATAGTCACGTTTGCACAGTCGTTGCGTAAGTCAAAAGTATAAAAAAGCGAAGCTATGTCGTATATCAATCTTTGCTCTTATTCTCTGTAATATAATGAATAGACATCGAGCCTCTTGAATTGGCATCGGTGGTGTTTTTCGGGACGTGGCGCAGGGGTAGCGCGCACCCTTGGGGTGGGTGAGGCCGGAGGTTCGAATCCTCTCGTCCCGACCATAACAGGAAGCAGTGGGCAGGATCGTTAGGTCCTGCCCTTTCGCATTTCAATGTCATCTGCTAAGTCCGCGCGCTTCTAGAAAGGTGGCTTGAATGTTTTTCCATATCCGAAAGCATCGCTCCAATCTATGGAATTTTCGGTAAGCCATTTTTCTTCCGCTTTGCGGCATGATGGACAAAATTTTGATTTTTTCGGCTTCGCAGACCTAGCCGCTTTGATAAAGCTAGTATGCGCCAGCGGAAAATAAAGCCTGCGCGCACGTTGGTAGCTGGGCGAACGTCGGCTCAATCCAAGTGTCACTTCAGTGACTTCTGATTCGAGTGGGCAACTATGCAAGGGGCAAGTTCCGGCTCGAATGATTTCGATCAGTTTGAAGAGTGCGCGGAAGAATGACAACATTGAGCAATCCAAAATGCCTCTTATTTATATATCACAGCGCAGCAAAACGAGCTGTCCGTCGAATATTAGTGCGATTGGCTCTGCACTTTGTTATGATCACCCCGTGTACTAAAGTTTGAACGAGGGCACCTCTCGGTTTTGGACATAGATCTAACGCAGCTTTTTCCTTTCAAGCTTGATGACTTTCAGCTCGAGGCAATTCGGCACCTCCAAGATGGAAAAAGCGTGGTTGTTTGCGCGCCCACCGGTTCAGGAAAAACTGTAATTGCTGAATTTGCAGTCGAGATGTCATTGCGCTTGGGCAAGCGCTGTTACTACACGACACCGCTCAAGGCGCTTTCAAATCAAAAATTCGGCGATCTCAAGAAGAAATATGGTGAAGATCAAGTTGGTCTTCTCACCGGTGACATTTCAATAAATCGCGATGCGCCAATTGTTGTGATGACCACTGAAGTTTTTCGAAATATGCTTTATGGCACTCACTTCGGTGACATCAATAAAAATATGGAAAAGGTGGCAAGCGTCGTCCTGGACGAATGTCATTACATGAACGATGCTGAGCGTGGCACCGTTTGGGAAGAGTCAATCATTTATTGTCCTCCTGAAATTCAGTTGGTGGCATTGTCGGCAACCATTGCCAATGCGGCTGAGCTAACTGCGTGGATTGACCAAACACATGGCCCGACAGAACTTGTTCTTTCAGATTTCAGACCGGTGCCTTTGCGTTTTTACTATTTCGGCAATGAAATGTTGTTTCCGCTGTTGCATTCAGGTGGAAGCTTAAACGGTCAACTTAGATCTTTATTTGGCAAGAAGCATGATCGTTTCAACAAAAAAGGCAAGCGGCGTATGGAGCCATTGCCAGACCCGCGCGATGTATTGCGTGCGCTTGCAGCAAAAAATATGTTGCCGGCAATTTGTTTTTTGTTTTCGCGGCGCGGCTGTGAAGAGTCAATGAAAAAATGCAGCGATATTCGGCTGCTTAGTGCTGCAGAGCAAGCTGCAATGAAACGCGCTGTTGACGAACTTATTGCAGGCAATGACAATTTAAAAACGCATCCGCATTTGCAATACCTATATAAAGGTGTTGCTGTGCACCATGCCGGAATGTTGCCTAGCTGGAAAGTTACAGTAGAAAAACTCTTTCAACGCGGGCTCATCAAAGCAGTTTTTGCAACCGAAACCCTTGCGGCCGGCATTAACATGCCAGCAAGAACAACAGTGATTAGTGCAATTTCAAAACGCACAGATCAAGGTCATCGCACTTTGACTGCCTCGGAATTTTTGCAAATGTCCGGTCGCGCCGGTCGTCGTGGCATGGATGATGTGGGTCATGTTGTGGTTTTGCGACATCCGTTTGAGCATATCGAAGATGTCGCAAAACTTGCTACTTCAACTGCAAATCCGCTGAGTAGCCGCTTCACACCGTCGTATGGAATGGTGCTCAATCTTCTCCAGCGTCATACAGTAGAAGAATCAAAAGACTTGATTGAACGAAGCTTTGGACAATTTGCCATTAGCCATGAGCTTGAGCCATTGTATGAACAAAAAATGGCTATGGAAGACGAGCTGAAACCTTTGATGGGTCCACTCTGTCCTGGTGAGATCGGTGACTTGAGCGTGTTCAAACGAAAGAACGAAGCTTACAACACCAAATCAAAACAGATAAAGCATATTAAGCGTGGCTTTGTTGCGGGCAAGCGGCCGCAGGAAGAAAAGGAGATTTTTGCTGCAGTTAAAGCGCTTGAACTTGAGGCAGAAGAAATTCAAAAATCGGCGCGTGCGATGCCCTGCTACAACTGTCCTGTGCAGAAACCTTGTTCGAAGCAAGGCGATCGTGTAAGAACTTTGACCAATCGTCTCAAAGAAGTAAACAAAGTAATAGGCAGAGAAACCGGCAAATACTGGCGCACATTTGAGAGCCTGGCAAACATTTTGCGTATGCAAGGCTACATCAATGGTGACACGGTTACAGACCTTGGGAAAATGGCTGCGGCAATACGCGCAACAAATGAATTATTTATTGCCGAGGTTGTACTGAGTGGGGTTCTGAAGCCACTGAATGCTCAGGAGTTTGCCGCAGTATTGACTGCTCTGGTAACTGAAGAGAGCAGCCGCCCTGACGATGTTTCATCCGCCAAGGTAGATCCCAACGTTGAAGCTTCGCTAGTTAGAATTCAAAAAATTGCACGCAAGGTTTATACAATTCAGCGCGATTTTGATGTAGATATCCCCGTTGAGTTTAGTCCTTTATTCTGCGGACTTTCGCAAATGTGGGCTGATGGCGCCACTTGGGAAGACATAAGGCGCGCCACCTTCCACGATGAAGGGTTGGTGGTAAGAATATTTAGAAGAACTCTGGATATTTGCAGGCAAATTGCAATTGCACCAAACAGTCCGGCTGATATGGCAGATATCGCACGAAAAGCAGAACTCTTGATGGCTCGTGACGAGGTTCGGGAAGATTACTAAGCAGATGCTTGCGGTGAGCTGCCATGGACTTGAAGTCGCTAGTCGGGAAAACGATAGATGATAAATATGAGATATTGAGTCTCATTGGTGCCGGCGGCATGGGCAGCGTTTTCAAAGCCCGGCAGTTAGACTTAGAGCGATTCGTAGCGATTAAGTTTCTTAGCCCCTCTTTAGTTGCGCATGTTGATAGTGCCGGCAGATTTGAGCGCGAAGCCCGTGCCATTGCCAAGTTAGAACACAAACATATTGCGATGTTCTACAGCTATGGAATTTACGATGGTGGGTTGCCGTACATCGTGATGGAGTTTTTAGATGGAGTAAGCCTAAATCGTTTGCTTCAAAATGGAATTGAATGGAAGCGGGCTCTCAAAATTTGCAGACAGGTTTGCCAGGCAATGTTCTATGCGCATGCTGCCGGCATTTTGCACAGAGACATCAAGCCCGAGAATATTATTTTGTGCAAGGTGCCCGAGGCTGATTGGGTGAAGGTAGTTGATTTTGGGCTTGCTAAGCTTGCTGATGGAGAACAGTCAAGTGCACAAAAACTTACTAAAACAGGAGAGCTAATAGGCAGTATTTATTATCTCAGTCCAGAACAATGTATAGGGCAAAGCGCAGATGAGCGCTCTGATATTTATTCTTTGTCTTGTGTTTTGTACCAAATGCTTTGTGGCAGCCCGCCCTTTGAATGTGATAACCCCGTCGGCATGATTCACAAGCACGCTAACGAAGAAGCGCAAAGATTGGGAGAGAAATCAAAGGGGCTGCATTTGCCACCTTATCTCGAAGATGTTGTGATGAAAGGTCTCTCTAAAAAAGCGCACGATAGATATCAATCAATGGAGCAGCTTGACAGTGACCTTAGCTTGATTGAGCAATCAAAGCAAGACGAATTGAGTTTCACTCCAAAGCATAGCCGACGCTCAAAATCAGTGCTTCTACCGTTATTGTTGTGCTGTTTTCTGCTGCTGCTTGCTGGTACTTCGTATTGGTATTTTGGGAGCCATTCAGGGCTATGTTGGAAGGCTCATCAGGAATTAAAATCTAATCTTGATCGAAAAAGAATGATTTACTGGCTTAAACAGGCTGATGTGCTTGAAGCGGAAAAGGACGGCGCAGCTGCTGATGAAATTAGAGCTGATGTTGCATCTGCCTTGAGTCGCACTGAGCGAAACCCACTTGCTTTAGATCGACTGAATTTGGAACTGGTACGCGAATACGCAAAGAAGGGAAAGAGCAGTCTGGCTGCGAGTGACGCGAAGCGCTCTGTGTTGCACCTTGCCAAATTCAACTTAAGCAAAGACAATGGTCCGCAGTTTGCTATTGATGAGTTTAAATCACTCCTGGCTGAATCTTGCAGCTATTGTTTAGAGTCCCCAGTTTCATTTACACATTCGCAGGCGCGAGAAATATTGCTTGTGTCGCGGCGGGTGCAAGAATTAGAAGGTGAAAAAGGGCTGCTGCCCCTGTTTGAGCTGGTTTTGAAAGCCGTTGCAAAAGGCAAAAACGAAGCCAACGACGCTGAAATTGCAGATGCAATGTTTGCGCGCGATTCTGCTTTGGCGTGGTCTTCCGACGTGAAGGTTTTGCTGCAATCAACTAAGGAAACTGAAAATGCGTTCAAGAAAAGATATGGTGCTTACGCTGCACGAATTCCGTATTTTCTTTTCGAAATTGTAAAAGAGCTGCTGTCTGCCGGTAAGGACAAGGTGCGAATGCAGGTAGCTTCAGAGCTTGCTGCTAGGGGCTTGGCGTATTTGCGTAATTCGGAAAAACTTGAGAATTCTTCCAGTTTTGCTGAGTCTTGGAGGCTCGCGACTGCTGTTTTTTTGGAAATAAACGAGCCTCAAAATGCGTACTACTGCGCAAAACATAATTTAGTCGAATCTGAAAAAAGCCTTGAAAACGGCAACGTTGTTAAAGCGCTGATGTTGCTTTACCGCTCTACAGAAAGTCTCGGGTTGAAACAAGAGGCTGAGAGCTATGCAAATAAAGCTATAGGCATTGCGCGTGAATCATATGACTCAGCGCGAAAAGAATTCTCCATCAGTCTTGACCCGGGTTCACTTCTTCATAGAACCTTGCAGTTAAGTGATATCTTGAAAGACTGCCGAAGAAAGGATGAGGCTTTGAATGTGATGAAAGTTACTCTGGCTGATATTCAAGCTGCAGTCAAAGCTAGCTCTGGGGCTAATGAGGAGTCGTGTTTGAATGCTGAGGATGTTTTGCTCAACAAGAGTTATATGCTCTACGGCGGCATGGGGAAACAGGCTGAGGCCGAACAACTCATGCGTGAAGCAGTCCACGTGAAGGAGCTATTGGACGAGACTTCTGAGACTTCATATGTTTGGACATTGGAAGATCTGATTGGGTGTCTGTGTAGTGAACGTAAGGCTAAAGATGCAATGCCATTTATCGATAAACTGAGGCAAGCACCTGACTACAGAATTTTATTATCAATGGACAGCGATGGACACGCATTCATTGGTGTGCCTAAGGCGTTCAAAGATCAAGGTCTTACAGACGGATACAAAACAATCATAGACTGGCTTGTTGAGCTCGGCAATGCTGAGTTACATGGACACAGTCCAACGTTTATGCATGTGCGGATGATCTTGAGATCGCTGATTGAATGCGATGAAATAGATAAGGCTAATAGACTAATTGATGAGGCGTTGTTGCGCTATCCTTCTGGTCCTGAAGCAGGCACTCTTAACAGTCTGAAGTGCCAGAAATTGTAGAGCCAACATTGTGGATCACTTATACTCACAATGTTGTATTAGCGACCTGCGCCTGCTTTCATTTTTTTTGACTTCTTTTCGGCGCTGTCGCCGGATTTTTCTTTTGGTTTTTCCTCTGTTTTTGCGCTCCCTTTTTCAGCAAATGCGCTCTTAACTGGTTTGCCATCGAAGCTTGCCGGTACTGGTACATCCAGAAGCCAAAGTGCTGTTGCAGCAGTGTCACAAGTAAATACCGGTTCTTTTATTTCGAAATTCTGTTTAACACCTTCGCCTATAGCTATCCACGGAATGTTCATGTCGTCAGGCATTTCTGTGCCATGTGTTTTCAGATGCCCGCCGTGATCTGCTGTGAGTAACAAAACTGAACTGTCTTTGATGCCGGCTTTTGATACCGCATCTAGTACTGTCTTTAGAGCATCGTCTTCATCAGCAAACGCTTGTTTTTGTTCTGGAGTACCCCAGCCATAGGCATGCCCTGCGCCATCGGAATCAGCAAAGTGTATAAAGCACAAATTCGGTTTGTGAGTGATTATGTAATCGGCCGCAACTTTCGCTACAGTCTTCGCTTCGTATGCAGGAATGATGAAATTGTCCAGTGTGTTGGGCACGTTGAAGTGATTGAATTTAGGCTTGGCTGCGAACATTGCGGTGCTCAATTTCTTTTCTTTTGCTAAAGCAAATATTGTCGGCACTTTTACAAGACCGCGCAGTGGCTCCCAATCGTTCCACAAGATGTGGTGCTTGTCCGGTTTCACCCCAGTCAACATCGAAGTGTGCGAGGGCAATGTGAGGCTGGGCACAATAGTTTGGGCATGCCATGTGTAGGCCGCATGTTTAATCTCGGCTTGCAAATTGGGCATTTTGCTTTCTTGCATCACCGTCGGCTTGCCACCATCAAAACTTATGATAAATACATGCTCTGCTCGTTCTATTGCCCATGCAGGTGCTGTTAGCAATAATGCGGTTAAAAAGGCAAGAAAGAGTCTGTTGAGCATTTGTCGACCTCATCTGTAGGCACTCATTTTAACGTAATTCTATGAAGCTGTGCTTCGCTGTAGGCTGACTGTACTTGTGCAGACTGTTTGCAAAGTGTCTAAACCCTTTTTAGTATTGAGGTTTTGCAGTCTATTATCGAAATATGCAGCTAGCGTGTCGCCATGAGTCTTTGCTCGTTTGGGCGATTATTTGCTGTTAATAGTTCGTATTTACCGCCCGGACATTCCTGCGGCGACGTCCTATGCTGCCGATGGGTACCGCTCGTTCAGCCTCGGATGAAGTTGGTTTTTTGATGGACCGGTTAGAGACAACACAACTGCTGCACAATGATGTCCCTGATGGCGTGCTGAAATTGGGAACAGAGGCACTGTTTCATTCGGCAATTCAGCAGCCAATTGATGGCTTGACTCAAATTGTAAACAAGGTCGCTGATCGCGAGCTTGTTAAATCTCCCGAACTGTTTAGTGCACCAAAAGCGGTTCAATTCGGCAGCAAAGAATGGCTGGCAGAAACGGTTGGTTCTGGATTGGGTATGGTCGTTCCGTTTATGGCCGTACGCGGACTTTCAAGTCGCGCATTGAATGGCGTCGGTGCTTTAGCTGAAAAGATGCCTTTAGGTGAAAAATTTGCTCAAGCGCTGAGTCTAAATGCTGCGGAAAATGGTGCGGCAGGACGTGTTGCTGAATTGTTTAAAGGCGCAGCCCCAGCCGCCAAAATGGCATTAGACGGCGCTTTGTATGGTGCATTTTTGACACCTTCGACAGATGCAAGCAGAAATTTTTGGGAGCAGCGTGGCACTGCTGCTGCAAGTTCAGCTCTTACTTTTGGCTCTATGGGCTTGGCTACCAAAGGGCTTATGTCAGTGGCGGAATCCAGGTTTGCTGTGCCTGTCTCTGATGCTGCTTTCAATGCAACGTTGAAAGGAATAGGTTTCAGGCTTGGAGTCAATGCTCTAAGTGGCGCTGCCGGTGGCTTCGTTAGCGCCGAATCGAACTCGCTGATTTCAGGTAAGGGCTTCGCCGATTCGGAGCACGTGATGCAATCAATGGCATCATTCATGGTGACAGGAGCTGCTCTTGATGCAGTTCATATGTCGAGTGACTATTTGAAAACTTCAGTTGCACTGGCAAATGAACATGCCGAAATCAGAGCGTTAAATGCTGCGCCTAAGCTAAGTGCTTCAGACCAGCTTATGTTGGACAAAATTGAAAAAGCGCATTTCGAATATTTCAAGCAAGAAAGTGACCCCGAAACAGGTTTAACTAAAGACCGCTCGACAGAAAAATCTGCTGCAAGTATTGCTGCGGTGGGTTTTTCTCTAACTGCTCACGGTGTAGCCGCTGAGCGCGGATGGACCAGCCGCGAAGAAGCTGCAGATTACACATTGAAAGTACTTCGTACTTTGTGGAACGGTAAGCAAAGCGACGCTCCAACTGGTGTAAATGGTGATCATGGTTTCTTTTACCATTTCCTTGATATGAAAACTGGTGAGCGCACCTGGAATTGTGAGCTTTCGACGATTGATACTGCGTTGCTTATGGGCGGTGTTCTTTATTCGAAAAATTATTTTGACGGCACTTCACCTAAAGAGGTGGAGATTCGCAACCTGGCAGACAACCTTTACCGCCGTGTTGATTGGAACTGGGCCGTGCAGCCTGACGGCAAGCTCACCATGGGGTGGACGCCAGAAAACGGAACCATTCCGGCAAAATGGGAAGGCTTGAACGAAGCACCAATTTTGATGATGTTGGGAATGGGTTCTCCCACTCATCCGCTGCCCGCAAAAACGTGGGAAACTTATATGTCCACTGCGCGTGTGAGCGAGCCTTACGGGCAAAAACATATTGAGTTCGGTCCCTTGTTTGGGCACCAATATCCGCAGATTTGGCTCGATTTCCGCAACATCAAAGATGCTACCAATGAGAAATTGGGTTTTACTTATTTTGAAAATTCCAGGCGCGCAGCCTTGGCTCAAAATGCTTACGCGGTCGCTAATCCACAGGGCTGGCGTTCATACGGAAAGCTTGATTGGGGGCTGACTGCGTCCGATGGACCTGGTGACGTCAGCAAGATAGTTGATGGTCAGCTGCGTCATTTTAGAAATTATAGTGCTCGTGGTTATCCAAATGATTTTGACGATGGCACAATTGCACCGACAGCTGCCGCGGCATCATTACCCTTTGCGCCTGAACTTGTGTTGCCGACTCTCAAGCACTGGTTGAATGATCGACCAGAATTGCTGGGTCCGAAGGGCTTTCAGGATGCTTTCAATCCTACTTTCGACAGCAGTAAGCCATCTGGTTGGGTGGACGATCAAGTCCTTGGAATTGACCAGGGGCCTATTATGCTAATGACAGAAAACTATCGAACTGGCTCTGTCTGGAAAACGATGAGTCGGGATCTATATTTAAACGCAGGATTACGCGCTGCGGGCTTTAAGCCGGTGGAACCCAAGCTAAATACGCTGGGGCGCTGGATTGACCAGGCGAGGCAAGTTAGACCAATTAAAGAGCTTTTGCTGCGTTAGCCTCTAGCTATTTAATTGCTTTGTACGAACCTGTAGTGTCCCAGACTGGCTCAGGAATGTACGATTCAACTACTCGCAAGAGATCATCATCAGACATTTCGGTTGCGTCTAAATATCTTTTAGCGCCCATGATGCCGACGACTGATTCCATGTTGCTCATCAATTTGTCGCTCAGTTGGGTTTTTTGCAGCAGCATGCAAATTAGTGGTTTGCGTGCGAACTTTACATGTGATTTCAACATTTTCAAAAACTGAAATGTTCTAGAATCATCGAAATGCATTCCAGCAATTATCAAATCGAATTTTTCGTTTTCTAGAATGCTCGGCACTTGTCCTAGAGTTTCTATGCAAGTCACTCTGTGTTTGCCGGCGAGGATTCGCTTAAGCCTGTCACTGCCTTGTTCTGAAGCTGCAATCAGAATTCGCGTTGCACTTATATTTCGCTGCCCGATCTCTAAAATTGCTAGTTCGGTATCTTTAGCCAGAGCGGAAAAACGTTTTGCTACTTCAAGGTCGACATGGCAACGCAGAAAAAGCAAAACCGCAAACAATTCGCCAGATGCAAGCTGAGACCCAAACCCAACTACCGAGCCAATTTCGTAGGGAATTACAAAGTCTTCTTGTGCGGGCACGAGATTGCTATTTTTTGCTTCAGGCACATAAAACACAGTGTATTGTTTCTTTTCAGGAGCAAGAAAAATGCCTGGCTCTGATGAAACTACTTGATTGATATCAACACCAAGTTGCTTGAGCAAGCCGCTTATCATCGGCGTTTCCTCAAGACTTTCTCCGCTTTGCAATAAAATACACTGATGTTCTTCTGATTTTCGCGGGTCATTCCAGCTATACCGAAGTCCGCGTGTAGCTAGCAGGGTCAGGCACTTTGTTTGCGCTGCGATGCCTTTTCCGTGCGATTGTAGTAATTTGGTTTTTAGCTCAGGTGGAACTTTTTCAAATGGCATGGTGCGGAAAAAACGAATTAGTCCGCATAGCTGTTGTCCGTTTTCGTCTTTTAGATTTTCATATAGAAGATTGACCAGACCTGTTGCCAGGTCTTCTGTTTCAGTGACTTTCTTGCCGATCTGGCGGATCGCCTGAGAATAAGTCTCGAATTGTTGGTTGTCAAACGGATTTGGCATATGACTGTCTTGAAAACGAAGTTGATTAGAATAGCAGACCGGCTGGTCTAATCTTTGATTCGTATAGATGTTTGCTTAGATAACTTTGCAGACTGATTGCAATTACAGTTAAACGCTGCTTTGACCTTCGGAACTTGCTTCTAGCAGTGGTATCGTAAACCAGAATTTTGCGCCTTCGCCTAGTTTGCTGTCTAGCCCTAAGACGCCGCCCATTAGTTCGACAAAGCCTTTGCTAAGTGCCAATCCCAAGCCGCTGCCGCCATATTTTCTTGTAGTTGAGCCATCGGCTTGTACGAATACTTGAAACAAGCGCTGTTGCTGTGACTCGTCGATGCCTATGCCAGTGTCTTTGACATCAAATCGAATGAAGTAAGTTGATTCAAGTCTTTTACCCAGGCTAACTGCAATGTCGATTTTTCCTTCGTGTGTAAACTTGATGGCGTTTTGCACCAGGTTTTGCAATACCTGTTTTATTCTTACGGGGTCGCCGATGAAATCGTCAGGAAGGTCTTCTGCCACTGTTAAGTTGAGGGACAAGCCTTTTGTTTCTGCGGAAACTTTGAATGTTCTATGAACATCATGCGCCAGGTTGCGCAGCTTCAGTGGCACTTTTTCCGCGCTCATTTTTCCTGCTTCTAGTTTTGAAAAATCAAGCAAGTCATTTACGACAGACATGAGGCTTTTGGCGGAGTAGAGCACTTGCGACGCAATCTCATATTGTTCGCCTTCGGCTTCCATGGTGAGAAGCTCAGACATAGAAAGAATGCCGCTAAGTGGTGTGCGAATTTCATGACTGATGTTCGCCACAAATTGCGATTTTAAGTCGTTTGCTGCAATAGCCTCGTCTCGTGCGATTTTTAGCTCGCTAATGTCGCGTCCTTCCTGAATAAGTAGAATGACTTTTGAGTCTTGATCAAGCAACGGCTTTATCGAAAAGTCTAGTGAAATCTGTTTGTTGTTTGGCCCTTCAAGTTGAAATTCATCGCGAAAAAAATTACCTCGGGCTGCACTTGCAACTCCTTCTTTAATGCGTTCCTGGCAGTAAAGATTTGATTTGAGTAGCGGACTTTCCCAGAGATATTTACCAACAAGTTCGTCTCTACTTGCCAATGATGTATTCAGTGTTTCGTGATTTGCTTCAAGTACGACACCTTCTGGGCTGAGCAGTGTGCTTGATTGAAATGACTGGTTGAAAATTCCGCGAAAACGCAATTCTGATTCTTTAAGTTCTCTGCTTAGCTGTTCAAGTTCTTTCGTTCTTTGTTCAAGTTCTAATGGACTTCTCAGAGCCAGAGCTTTTGGAATTAGCGGCAACAACATGAAGGCTGTGATTAGTGAAATGATTGCTGTAATTACATCGATTGCAGCTTCGACCCAATATACGGGCTGGTATATTGTCCAGACTTTGACCAGATGTGTTAGACCGCATGAAAGAATGAATGCGGCAAATAGTTTGAACATGAAGCCATATGGAAGGTCTTTCCTATTCTTTACGAAGTGTCTGAGTGCTGCTGGAATGAGAAAATAAGCCAGCGCGATACCGACGTTGCCAGCGATCATGGTGATTAGCAGTGGTAGGTCCCAGCGTAGACAGAATCCGTGTGGCATAAAACCACCGCTAATTTGTCCAATCAAATCGTCCATACACTACCTGATGATTTAAGTGCAGCAGTCACATTCAGGAGCAAAACGCTCAATCATTTTGCGGAGGTCATCTAATAAGGCTGGCTTTTGCAAAAACTCATCCATGCCTGCGGCAAGGCATTTGCTTTTGTCGCTTTGTCCAGTAAGAGCCACTATGGGATGATGTTTGCTGTTTTGCAATTTTTCCATCTCTCTGATTTTTTGTGTTGCCTGCAAACCATCTAGCACGGGCATGCCCACATCCATCAAAACCAGAGCGTAACCATTTTTTTGAACAGCTTGCACTGCCTGTGCGCCATTTTGAACTGCCTCAGCAGTGTGTCCGAGCTTTTGCAACTGTTTAGTGAGCGCTAAACGAATGCCTGGATCATCATCAACAACAAGTATGTTTACTTGTTTCATGATATTGTCCTCTTTCTTCCCACATCATAAGCTAAGAGTATATTCGGATCGACAGCCGTTCGTCCACAGTTTAACCAGCTTTTCAGTCGATCTGCGAAATCGCGGCTTGATTAGTTCAAAGATAAATCAGTGCAAAGCCGCTTCGTCACTTTGACCTGTAGTTGTGGAGTTGTTCTTGCTGAGCTTAGTCTGCAGGCGAGCAAGATAAATGTAAAATACAGGCGTAATGTAAAGGGTGACAAATTGCGATACCAGCAAACCACCTACCACAGTTAAACCAAGCGGTTGTCTAGATTCGGCTCCGGCGCCGATGCCGAGTGCGATTGGTATACCACCCATCAGCGCAGCCATGGTAGTCATCATGATTGGTCTAAATCTGGCAAGGCAGGCATCGAATATCGCTACTTCCGGCGACTTGCCATCATGACGTTCTGCATCCAAAGCGAAGTCAATCATCATGATGGCGTTTTTCTTGACTATACCGATCAACATGATCAGTCCCAAAAAGCCATAAATATCAAGGTCTTTGTGGAAAATCATCAATGTGATAAGTGCACCTAAACCTGCTGAAGGCAAGCCAGAGAGAATTGTCAAAGGATGGATGAAACTTTCGTACAAAATGCCAAGGACAATGTAAATCACTACAATTGCAAGAACTAGTAATATCCAGAGATTGCCGAATGAGTCTTCGAACGCTGCAGCTGTGCCCTGAAAACTTGTAGTCACCGCTGCTGGTACCATTGATGTGGCAATCTTTCGAATCGCATTTACTGCATCACCCAGTGACATTTCTGGTTTGAGATTGAACGAAATTGTCACCGCTGGAAATTGCCCGTAATGGTTTACCAGGAGAGGACCGATGCCCAGGTCTATATGTGCAAATGAATCGAGTGGAATAAGTTTGCCGGTGCTGTTGCGCACGTAGAGCTGGTGCACCACTGAAGGGTCTCTATAAAATTTAGGTTCGACCTCAATAATTACCCAGAATTGATTTGTTGAAGTGTACATGGTTGATATCTGCCGCGCTGCGTAAGCGCTGTCTAGTGCGTCTTCAACTTGCTGCATCGTAATTCCAAGTTGTGCGCATTTATCTCTATCAACTTGAATGTGCACTTCAGGATTATCGATTTGCAAATCGCTGGTGACATCGCTAAGCCCAGGAAGTTGAGCGATCTTGGGCAGAATTTTGCGAGCAGTGTCGTAAAGGACTGCGCTGTCAGGGCTAGATAGAGTGTATTGGTACAAGCTTTTGGTTACCTGTCCACCAATGGTTACTGAGGGAGGATTTTGCAAAAAGCAGTTGATGCCTTCAACTTCAGCCAGCTTAGGCGCCAGCTCTGGAATTACCTCATCGGCTTTCAATTTGCGATGTTGGCGGTCTTTAAGTACGATGAGAATGCGCCCTTGATTTAGCGTGAGATTGGGACTGCCATTGCCAACTCCAATACTCGACATGACTGACTCGACGTTTGGGTCTTGTCGAATAACATTTATGAGTTGTTCATGATGCCGTTTCATTGCATCAAACGACACGCCCTGTGCGCCTTCGGTCATAACGACTATTTGTCCTGCGTCTTCACTGGGCATGAAGCCTTTTGGAATGATTTGAAACAGATAGCCGGTGCCTACAAGCATCACCAAAAACACCATGGTGATGAAGCCTTTGTTTTTGAGAGATGCCACAAGGCTCATTTTGTAAAGCCCGGCCAGTGCGCCGAATAGCTGTTCGGAAAATGCTACAAGCGGGCTGCTGCTGCTTCCATGTTCTCGCAAAAATCGACTGCAAAGCATGGGGGTTAAGGTGAGTGAAATGAAGCCCGAGATGAGGATTGCCACGCTTATGGTTACTGCAAATTCGTTGAATAAGTGTCCAACAATTCCAGGCAATAAGAGCACTGGAAGAAACACAGCAACAAGCGAAATTGTCATTGATAAAATAGTAAAGCCAATTTCTTTGCTGCCCTCAAGCGCCGCTTGCATGGCCGGTTTGCCCATTTCAAGATGGCGAACAATATTTTCAAGCATGACGATAGCATCGTCTACGACGAAACCTACTGCCAATGAAAGTGCCATCAATGTAAGGTTGTTCAGGCTAAATCCGAGCAGTTTCATGGCTGCAAATGTACCGATGATTGAAATCGGCAATGACAAGCTGGGTATTATAGTCGCCGAAATATTTCCAAGGAAAAGGAAAATAACGAAAACAACAAGCACAACGGTTAGTAAAAGTGTCGCTTGAACATCGTCAACCGAGGCGCGAATGCTTTGTGATTGATCGTATAAAACATTGAGATGCACTTCTGGTGGCAGGTTGGCTTTGAAGCCAGGCATAAGCGCTTTAATGCTGTCTACAACCTGAATAGTGTTAGCGCCCGGTTGGCGCAACACTGCCAGGATAACTGCGGGAGTTCCGTTATAGCTGCCTGCTGTTTTGTCATTTTGGACGCTGTCGATTACTGTGGCTACCTGACTGAGTCGCAGCGGAATGCCATTTTTAGTGCTTACAATTACTGGTTTGAATTGGTTTGCCGAAAGCAGCTGACCATTCGATTCGATTGTAAATGCCTGGTGCTTGCCCCAGAGAGTACCTGTTGGTTGATTTTGATTTGCGCTAGAGACTGCCGTCATAATGTCGTCAATGCCGAGTCCGTATGATGAGAGCCTCTGTGGGTCTACCTGCACACGCACTGCAAACTGTTGTGAGCCATTAACTTGTACCTGCGCCACACCGCTTACTCTGGCCATACGCTGAGCAATTACTGTTTCTGCGTAATAGTCAACTTGATAAAGTGGCATGGTCGGCGAGCTGACGGCAAGATATATAACAGGTTGGCTGGCCGGATTTACTTTGCTGAAAGTTGGCGGAATAGTCATCTGGGGCGGCAGTTGTTTTGATGCGGCGCTGATTGAGGCCTGAACGTCTAAGGCTGCGCCGTCGATGTTGCGCGAATTGTCAAATTGAAGTGTAATTTGCGATTGGCCAAGGCTCGAATTTGAAGTCATCTGAGTAAGGCCGGAAATTGTAGTAAATTGCTTCTCCAGTGGAATTGAAACTGATGATGCCATCGTCTCAGCCGACGTGCCAGGCAGCGTACTCGTTACTTGAATAGTTGGGAAGTCAACGTTGGGAAGGTTGCTGATTGGCAGTTGTGTGTACCCAATAGAGCCAAAAAGCAAAATCGCAAACATCACTAGTGTCGTCATTACAGGACGAGTAATGCACAGCTGTCCAATATTCATTGTGCTGCACCTCTAGCAGTTTTTGTTTTTCTTTTTTTGAGAATCCATTTTTCGCATTTGTCCAGGTACAAGTAAAATACCGGAGTTATGTACAGAGTAACCAGTTGAGAAAGTAAGAGTCCACCCACAATCGAAAGTCCAAGCGGCTGTCTTGATTCAGAACCTTGCCCCGAGCCCAGCGCGATAGGTATGCTGCCCAGCAGTGCTGCCAGTGTAGTCATCATAATCGGTCTAAATCGCACCAGGCAGGCTTTCTTAATTGCGCTTTCCGGGTCGAGCCCGTCATTGCGCTGGGTTTCTAACGCAAAGTCGATCATCATGATGGCATTTTTCTTGACTATGCCAATCAGCAAAATGAGCCCCAGAAAGCTGTAGATGTCGAGGTCTTTATGGAAAATCATCAATATGATAAGCGCACCAAGTCCGGCAGACGGCAAACCGGAAAGAATGGTTATAGGGTGAATGAAGCTTTCGTACAATATGCCAAGAACAATGTAGATTACCAAAATAGACAACACCAACAAAGCGCCCATGTTTTTCGTGGAGTCTGCAAAGGCTTGCGCGGTGCCTTGAAAGCTGAATTTAACATCTTCAGGCAGGGTTCCTTTGGCCGCTTCTTTGATGGCTTCAACCGCCTCGCTCAGTGGTGAGTTTTGTTTCAAATTGAACGAAAGTGTGACTGATGGAAGTTGAGCAAGGTGGTTTACTTGAATTGGTCCTGCGCTGCGTGTGATAGAGGCAACTGTTGATAAGGGCACAAGAATGCCGCTGCTAGAGCGTATGCGCAGCCAGTCGAGCATGGAAGGGTCTTCGTAGTATTTCGGCTGTACTTCCAGGATGATCCAATATTGATTGCGCGGAGTGAAAATGGTTGATACCTGTCTGGTGGCATAGGCGCTGTTCAATGCGTCTTGCACCGTCTGTAGTGACACGCCCAGCTTTGAACATTTGTCTCTGTCAATGTTTACCTTCAGCTTTAAGTCTTTCACTTGCAGGTCGCTATTCAGGTCTACCACGCTTGGAATTGCTTTTACTTTTTTCTCGAATGCTTTTGCAGACCTGTAAAGTTCATCAATGTCAGAGCATGATATTGTCACCTGGTATAGCGCCTTGGTCATTTGTCCGCCGATTCTGATTGCCGGAGGATTTTGCATGAAATACTTAACGCCGACGATTCCGGCCGTTTTCTTGCGCAAACTAGTGATAATTGATTCAACCGACATGCTGCGTTCTGCATTTGGTTTCAAAAATAGATTCAGCCGCCCTTGATTGCCGCTCATGCCGCCAACGCCGCTGCCCACGCTGGACATTGTGCCTTGCGCGTCCGGGCATTTCTGGACAATGTCGGCTATCTTCTTTTGGTGGGCACACATGTCTTTAAATGAAATGCCTTCTTGAGCCTGCACCGTACCGTTAATTTGTCCTGTGTCTTCACTAGGAATGAAGCCTTTTGGCACGGCTTGCATTAAGACCCAGGTCGCACCTAAAGTCAAAATGAAAGCGAGAAAAACCATGTCTCTGTGTTTTAGCGCGATAGTCAACGTGTACTCGTATGCTTTTAGCCAGAGTCCAATTATTTTTTCAGTCAAAGCTATAATGCCTTTCGGCTTGTGGCTCATATTTTGTCTTAAATAGCGACTGCAAAGCATCGGAGTAAGAGACAGGGAGACAAAACCCGAGATGATAATTGCGACGCTGATTGTGACGCCAAACTGAAAAAACAGTCTGCCTACGATGCCGCCCATAAGTAAAATAGGAATGAAAACTGCCACGAGAGAAACAGTCATCGCAACAATAGTAAATCCTATTTCTTGAGCTCCTTTTTTAGCCGCTTCAAACGCCGGCATTCCGAGTTCTATGTGTCTGACGATATTTTCCAATACAACAATGGCATCGTCTACGACAAAGCCTACGCAGAGCGTAATTGCCATCAAAGAGATATTGTTTAAAGTGAAGCCGAGTGCTTTCATTACTGCAAATGTGCCGAGCAATGATATCGGCAATGAAAGGCTGGCAATGATGGTTGTTGATATGTTTCCTAGAAACAGGAAAATCACCATTATCACAAGCACTATGGTGATCAAAAGCGTTTTTTGTACATCTTCGACCGACCTGCGAATTGTAATTGACCGATCATAAATAACATTCAATTGCATTGAGCCTGGCATGGAGGCTCTAAACGAGGGCAAGAGGTCTTTTATGCTATCTACAATTTTGATTGTGTTCGTATTTGGTTGTTTTTGCACCGCCAATACAACCGCTCGCTTGCCGTTGTACCAGGTTGCAACTTTGTCTGTTTGTACGCTGTCTATAACGTCGCCAACGTCACCGAGTCTGACTGGCCCGCCGTTTCTGTATGCAACGATCAATGGTCGCAGCTGGTCTGCATTGAAGAGTTGTCCGTTAACAGTCAGGTTATAAGCTTTGTCTGGTCCGTAAAGTGTGCCTGTGGGCAAATTGACATTGTTGTTGCGGACTGCGCTTACAACTTCATCGATGCCGATGCCCATCGAAGCGAGTTTGCGCGGGTCTAGTTGTACGTGCGGTGAATAAATTTGTGAGCCGAAGACTTGCACCTGTGCCACTCCATTTGTCATTGAAATGCGCGGTGCCAGCATGTTTTCTGCGTATTCATCAACTGTGTAAATCGGCAGTGTTTCAGAGCTAAGTGCAATAAACAAAATCGGCACATCTGCCGGATTTACTTTCTTGAATGTTGGAGGAGTCGGCATGCTAGTAGGAAGCATTGCGCGAGCCGCAATGATGGCTGCTTGTGTGTCTTCGGCTGCACCATCTATTTTGCGATTTAAATCGAACTGCAAAGTAATCGATGTTGATCCCATTTGACTGGTGGAATTCATCGAATCAATTCCAGCAATGTTGCTAAATTGCTTTTCTAAGGGCGTGGCAACAGCCGACGCCATTGTTTCGGGAGATGCGCCCGGCAAGCCGGCTGAGACTGTAATGGTTGGAAAATCAACTGCTGGTAAGTCGTTGATTGGTAAGGTCAAGTAAGAGAGCAAACCAAACAGAGTCACGCCTACCATGACCAGGGTCGTCATTACCGGACGCATGATGAAGATGCTTGAAATGTTCATCGTCAGTCACCGGAGCGTGATTTGGCTCCTTTGACTATTTTTACCTTTGTACCGGGAGACAATTGCAATTGTCCGTCAGTCACTACCGTATCGCCTTTCTTTACTCCAGAAGAAACTGCTGCTGTATCTGCAGTGCTGCGAAGAATTTGTACGGGCGAAAGAAAAACAGTGTTGTCTGGTTTGACAATAAATACTGCCGTTCCCTGCTGTGTGGTTTGCAGCGCCGTGCTTGGAATAACAACAGATTCGCCCTCAGCTGGAATTGACGCAACAACGTCGACAAATTGTCCCGGGAATAGTCGGTGATCTTCGTTGTCGAAAGCGGCTCGCATTGTCACTGTTCCGGTGGAGGTGTTGACAGTGTTTTCCAGAAATGAGACCTGCCCCTCAACCGCATTAGCTTTTACGCCTTCGATTTGTGCAAATAATCGCAGCTTTTTATTTTTGAGACCGTGCCGCACTTGATCTAAATATTGTTCGGGAACAGTGAATGTGACGTAGATTGGTTTTACTTGCGCAATGCTTACTAACGGCGCATTGCTGTTTGCTGTGACAACGTTGCCCTCATACACATTCAAGCTGCCCGTTTTACCGTTGATGGGAGAACGAATAGTTGTCCAGCTGAGTTGTATTTGTGCGGTTTGAGCCGCAGCCTGGTCAGCCTGCAGTATGCCTTTGGCTGTGCGTATCGCTGCTTTGTCTGCTTCGACAACACTCTTTGCGTTTTCAATTTGTTTGAGGTCGGCTTGAATTGTTGCTGATGCTACGCTGAGGTTAGTGTCCATCTGATCGCTTTGCTCATGAGACACTGCACCTTGCGAAAGCAGGGAATTATAGCGAGCGTCCTGTTTTTTAGCATAGCCTGCTTGTGCTTCGTCTTTAGCCATATTCGCTTGTATTTGCCCGATTTGTGCTTGGTCGCGCACAACTGCAGCCTCGGCTTGCTGAATATTTGCAATGTCTTTTGCTACGTTGCCTTCTGCCTGAGCAAGCGCAGCTTTGTAAGGGCTGGGGTCGATTTCAAAAAGCAAATCGCCCTTTTTTACAAATTGACCTTGCTTGAAAAAAACAGTTTTCAGCTGCCCACTAACTTGCGGTATCACATTCACCACAGAAAACGGCAGCACATTACCTATGCTGCGAATTTCAATCGGCACCGATGCCGACCCTGCTGTGGCGACAGTAACCGGAACTTCTCTTTCTTTTACTGCTGCAGCGGGCGTTTTTTTGCTTGCGTTGCTGAAATACCAGAGGCCGGCCAGCATAGCTGCACCCAATATGAGCAATAGAACAAAACGCAAATAGTTGGGCTTGTCTGCCTTTTCTGTTTTTTCTGTTTCGTCGGTGCGAGTTAGTTCTTTCATTGCATTATGTTCTTGCAGTTCGATGTTGCTCATACAGGTTTCTCCTGGGGATGAACTCCATGGAGCATCGTGAGGCTTGCGATGCATTCGGGAAGACTTGACTTAACACATTGTGAGACGTAGATTTGAGCATTTTGGTCCACACTAACGTGGTTAAATCTGGTTAATCTGATTCCCTGAATGTCCTGATTTTATTGAATTAAGGTCGATTTTGTTTGAATCGCTGACAATCTGAAAAGATGGTCATTTTGATCGCTGCAGATTTTGCCATGAATGTGATCTGAAGGTGATCGCTCAGCGGCAAAATCACTCCTTATTATAAGCTTTCCATCGTCATCTTCAGTGCATTTGGCGCAGCTGATCGAAGAATATAATTCAGGAATCGAGCGCTGCAATTTTCTGATTGCACAATTCAATAACCTTGGCACAGACTTCGTCTTGCGAGTAGTTGTCTGTGTCTAGTAGAAGCGCATCATCTGCTTGTTTTAGAGGCGAAGTCTCTCTGGTTGAATCAAGATGGTCACGTTGCTTTATGTCATCGATGATGGTCTGAAGATCTGCTATTTGTCCCATCTCTTTCATATCTTTTAGACGGCGTTGAGCCCTTATTTCAGGGCTTGCGGTCAAGAAAATTTTGAGTTCGGCATCTGGCAAAACGACTGTACCAATATCGCGTCCATCCATCACTACCCCGCCAAAACTGGCTAGGCGCTGTTGTTTTTCAACCAGAATATGCCTGACGCCTGCAATTGCCGAGACTGCACTTACAAATCGAGTGATGATGCGAGAGCGCACAATGAAACTTACATCGGCACCGTTTACAATGACTCGCACTCTACCCTGCGATGACTCATCTGCAGGACGAAGCTCTATATCTGCTTTGCGAACCAGTTCTGTCACCTGAGCATGATTTTCCAGGTTGGCGCGTTGTTCGAGGGCTACCCAAGTTGCTGCGCGATACATTGCTCCTGTATCGATGTACAGATAGGAGAGAGTATCGGCAATGCGCTTTGCCAGTGTAGATTTGCCTGCTCCTGCTGGGCCGTCTATGGCAATTCTAATTTTCCTGTGGGAGGCGCCATGCTGCTCGTCAGTCACGCGTTGGCTCCCCATGAGAGTTTCCATTTTAGTTACCAAATCCTGTGTGTTGGGCTGTCTGAGTCGCTGGTTTGCTTGCATTCCAAACTTGCGGCAGGGCAAAGCAAAGAAGCATTGTTGTTATTCCAAGTGCCGCAAGCAACCATTTAATGGGTTCGGATCCACTCGGGCTAGCTTTGATTTTACTTGCTTTTGCCTCAGATTCAGGCAATCGTCTCAGTTTGCTAATTGTTGAACGTTGTTCGTCAGGTGTCTGAACAAAATCAGGAATCATGCTGCTTCCGTTGTTCGCGTTGCTTCCGTTGCTGACTTTTGAGTTGCTTTCCGGAGCGACCGTATGATTGGCATTATCGACACGCGTTGCATGCGGGCTTCTAAATAGCGGCTCCAGCACATTCCATTGTGTGATTGGCGCGCTGTTGCTGATTTTGGGATTGCTGGGCTTTCGTGCCCGGACTCCCGGAGGCAGTGGGAAGTGAAAGTTGTTTTTGGTTGGGCTTGGAGCCGCGCTTCCTTCGCAGGCGTCGCTGCCGAAAACCTTGTCTAGCAAAGTATTTTCGTCGAAAAGCTCAGATGAGCTGTGCGGCAATGCAGGCATTGATTCGATGAGCCTATCTATGCAGATGAATAGTGACTGGTCGAACTCAGCCAGGTCTTCGGTGCTCAAGTCTAAAAGTGCGAAATTGCCGTCTTTAACCTCTAAAAGTGTGCGCAGCGCCTCGTAGGCATCTATGTCGTCTGAGCATGATGCTGCCACAACGTGTTTTGCGTCTGCAATTAAGACCTTGCCTTGAATGTTTTTGCTTGGGCAAGAGATTCTGAGGGCGCCAAAAGGCACATTTGGCACGTCGGCGACGGCTTTAAGGACATCTTTCATGCCCCAGGACTTTGATAAAGCTCCCTCAAAAATGACGTCCACGTTGAATTCCGCGAATTGCCTGCCAACTTTATATTCTCTAATCAAACCCTAGCCAATGCAAGGGGGAAATTGCGGTGCTTGCTCGACAAATTCTGTGGTTTTCCATGATTTAAGACCCGATTTTGCTCAGAAAACCGGGTCTTAATTACTTTGACCAATCACTGTTCTGCCTTATTTGGCAGCCTTGCTTTGCCTGTTCATGTATGAAGCCAGCCATTCGAAAAACGACGGTTGCTGGGGAATGCCCTTTGCTGCTTCAGCCTGGGCTTCTTCCAGTGTCATTCCTTTGTCCAGGTTGGCTATTATTCTCATAACTTCGCCATCTTCAGGAAAACGTCCTGTGGCTTTCTTTGAATATAGAAGTTTGTCTTTGTATTGAACTTCAAATACTCCACCTGAAGATTGCAACAATTTTGCTGCTTCGTTCAGTTTTACATCCAGTTCAGCCGCTAAACTAGCGGCTCTTGCGCGGTAGCCTCAGGCTCCGCAATAAGTAATTGTGAAATCGATATTCGACATTTTTTTCTCCTTGACGCCTGTAAGGCGGCGTGCCCAAGCAAGATTATACAAGTGATTTGCATCTTTCTTGATTGGAACTAGCTCAAATTGTGCTCAGGTAGAGATTGGCCTGACACATCTTGTAGGGGCGACGCCATGCGTCGCCCTCAGCTAGAATTTCGAGTTTGTTCTAAATGGCCGGGCGACGCATGGCGTCGCCCCTACAGGCGTCATTGAGCTCTATGTTTGGCACCGCATGCGGTGCGTCGTCGTTTGGCGAGGGCGTTGCGGATTATTCTTTCTTTTCAAATTTCAAAGAAGCCGAGTTGATGCAATACCGTTGTCCAGTGGGTTTTGGTCCATCGGGGAAAACATGTCCGAGGTGTGCTCCGCAATTGTCGCAGACAACTTCAATTCTAATCATGCCGTGCGACATATCTTTGTGCTCAGTGACAGGTGCATCTTTTGCTGTTTGATAAAAGCTTGGCCAGCCGCACCCAGAGTCGAATTTCGTTTCTGATGTGAAAAGTTCGGCGCCGCAGCAAATGCAATAATATTTACCGTCTTCGTGATTGTTCCAGTACTCGCCTGTAAACGCGCGTTCTGTGCCTTTCTGTCTTGCTACTTCATATTGAATCGGCGTGAGTTGCTTCTTCCATTCTTCTTCGCTTTTCACTACTTTGCCTGCCATTTCTGCTCCTCATTTTTCTCTGTTTCTGGAGTTTGCGTTTTGCTGCTTTTTCTTGCCAATGAAATTCACTGTTTCATAAACTGTAAGTTGCGATAACGCAGTGTCATTTAATAGGATGAGTGACCGCTTTTCTCTTACTTTTACCAGATATAAACTCTAGCAGAATTTATCTAAGCCTGACCTGTGCCTGATTTTGAGCTTAATAGACTGCAAGCTTGAATATTTTGATGTGAGAGGCCGGACAATACCCTGGGAATATAGGGATGGTGTCTAATCTGCGGAGTCGGACTTTTGAATCAACCGCCAGTTAAAACTGAAAACAAGCCAGTGCCCGTCTTTCTCATTGTGATTATGGTGGTTGCTATTTCACTCGTGGTGATTTTACATGCCGACCCTGCGCAAACAATTGTGGGAATGCTAATTGGCATTGTTTTATTGGTTGTCGTTGTAGATGGCGGAAACAAGAGAGTCTTGAGTCGAAAATTGGGGGCTGAAGTACAAACTGAAATCGACTCTGGAAAAGTTTATGAGGCAGGAATTTCTGGACATGCTTTGAGTTTGCTGCGCGACGGAAAAAGAATCGAAGCAATTAAGGCTGTTAGAACTGAGTCTGGAAGCGGCTTGAAAGAATCAAAAGAAAAAATCGATGAGATATCATTGCGTATGGAAATGGGGCAACAAGTAATTGCAAGCGGAGCGCCGGCTCAAGCCCCATCACGCGCACAGGCATCTGTAGAGCTCTCTACTGCAGGTCTCGATGTACCAGAAGAGGTTCTTGTTCTTTTAAGAGCCGGGCGGCAAATAGAAGCCCTAAAAGCACTCCGCAAGTCATCTGGTTTGGGACTTGCGGAGGCTAAGAGTATTATCGATAGACTAAGCGGTGCTATCTAGCACTGCCTGCATATTGGTTGTTTTCTGCTGCAACAGTTTTAGGCAAAGGAATTGTTCTTAGGGCAACTGGTTGAGCTAGAACTTTGACGTTTGAGCTGGCGGATTTAACGCCAGCCGGCACGATGCTCTCTGTTGTCTTGCCGGTGTTGAATCTTGCTACCAATTGTTCGTGGGTTGCAACGTTCATGCGTCCGATTATGCCCAGGGCTTTCATTGATTTGATGATTAGCCATGAAAGATCGAATTCCCAGGGACGAATGCCAGTGCGGGCAGAGGCTGGAGCTGCGTGGTGATTGTTGTGCCAACCTTCGCCACATGCAAGTATTCCTACCCACCAGACGTTTACGCTGTCATCTACGCCTTCGTAGTTTTTGTAGCCGAATTTTGGTAGATGGCAAATTACGTTCAACATCAAAGGAATAGCCAATACTGTGAGACCAGCAAGCATGCTTGCAAGCGCAGGAATCCAGCCGAAGAAATATAGAATCACAAGTCTAAATGCAATGTTGATAGCAAAGCCGAGCGCATGGGCTTTTTGCAAATCTCCGCCTTGCTCTAGAAATCTGTATACAGGGTCTTTCAAAAGATCTTTAGCTTGTAATGCCGGATCGATGTGAGATGGATATTCTTTCAAACCCAACCAACCGTAGGTGGCATTAGCCATGCCATAACGCGGTGAGTGCGGGTCTAACGGGGTGTCCACATGTCTGTGGTGCGCGCGGTGCATTGTTGCCCACCAGATCGGTGAACCTTCAACAGCCATAAATCCGGCGAAAACCCAGAAGTACTCTGCCCATTTCGCACAACCAAAAGACCGGTGAGACAGTAGCCGGTGATAACCAATTGTGATACCGCAGGCGTGCCATATATAACTGAGCACATAAATTGTAAGGAATTCGATCATGGGTCCTGCCTCTTTCTTTGGCTTGTTGTACGCTCAATTGCCGCTGGGGCAACTGTTTAGTTCAGCGATATAACGCTGATTCGGGACGGCCTCTTCGTATGTCCTGGCTTTTTTCATCCTGTTGGACAAACTTGTCGACCCATTTGTCTGCCATAAGCAGATCAAAATATTGTTCAAGTGTTTCGGGTACTTCGGCGACTTGCAAAACGCGTCGACCATCGTTATCAGGGCCTGGATATTGGTTCCAGGTAAGTTTATCTATCTCTAGACCTTTTCGATTGTAGAAATTTAGTAATGCAAGACCAACTTCTTTGGACACAGTGGCTTTATCTTTGACTTGCCAGTCACGCATAATTGTCCGGCCGATTCCGATAGTGTAGTAGGCTCGTTCTTTCTCGAACTTGGGTTCGTCGATGAAATAAGCCCAGGTGGTCTCATCCACGTTGTCCAAATATGGCTCACATCTAATCTGAAACAGTCGTCCGCTGGCGGAAGTAATTGACGTTGGACCAAAGCCCGAACTCATCAAATGGATTTCCAAAACTCTCAATACATGGGCGTTAAAGCTGACGCCTTTTTTGTCCGCCTGCAGCTGGAGCCGTTTTCGGTAGTCATCAGGTATGCGGATGCTTATGTTTGATGTCTTTTCGGCCATCTGTAGTCACGCGATTACAATTTGTACTCACTCCACTATAACAGGTTCTAAGGAGAGTGGCACCGAGTTGATCCACAATTCATCAATTTCGTAAGGTTTTCAACCCCCAACCGTCCATGCGCCGCTACTGGTCCCAAAATCGTCTGTTTACATCTGAAATTAGCGACATTTATGGGGGATCTTCTCGGGTACCTAAAAGAAAACGGACAGCCCCTGCGGGCCGTCCGTTTTGGATTTTGAATGTCTTCTTTATTTGACCAGGCGTTTCTCAACAGCATCCCAATCTACATTGGCGAAGAATGCTTCGATGTATTTTGGTCTGTCTGCAGGCTTGTAATCCAACAAGAAAGCGTGTTCCCAGACGTCCATTACCAGGATCGGTACGAAGCCGGCTACGTTGCCTTCTTCGTGCAATGTGATCCAGTGGTTGGATAGTGTCTTTGTGATTGGGTCTTGGAATAGAACAGCCCAGCCAACGCCGCGCATTGTTCCGACTTTACTGAAGTCGTTTTTCCAAACTTCAATCGAGCTGTAAACTTCGGCGATTTTCTTGCCGAGTTCGCTGCCTTCTTTGAGTTCGCTTCCGCCGGCTTTCAAATTGCCGAAATAGTATTCGTGCAATCTCATACCATTGTATTCAAACCCATAGCGACGCTTCAGTTCAGCATATTCCGGCTGACCTGATTTGCCTTGCTCTGTCAATTCGATGATTTTTTCGTTGAGAAGGTTTGTGTTTTTGACATAACCAGCATAAAGAGCCAGGTGGATTTCCAATGTCTTATCGGAAATGCCAGTGAGGTTCTTCAAGTGGCTGAAGTCGTGTTCTTTGTATGGTGTGTAAGCAATTTTGGTCTGCAGCATGTATATCTCCTGAGAGGATGAAGTGCAGGGTAAGTTCGGTGAGTTGTTATATGTACCATGTATGAATTGCAAAGCAGAAAATTCTCATGTTTTCTCAAGCTATCGACGATCATGCACTTCATGAGATGGCTATTGAATGAAAGAGTAGATTTTCCGGCGGCTCCGAATCTGCATAGAGGAATTGCCAGCAAGCAACTTAAATCGCGAGATCTAGCCCCTGTCCAAGCTCCCACTCAAACGGCGAAGCCCTGGGGGCGCAGGCTTCCAGCCTGCTTCGAATTTTTCACGAGATCCCTTGTGCCAATAAGATGCTGGAATTCATGAGCAATTCTTGCTGTCCCAATCCAATCCTGAGCACTATTTTTAATGCGAAGGCTTTTAGTTCGTTGCGCCAGTGGTTTCAGTCACCATATGCGGTGCCTGGTCTGCGCTGCGAAATTCAAGATAGAACTTTTACCCTTGTCCACGTCACATCATCATTCGGCATCATAGCTCTGCCTTTGTCGTCTTTGATGTGGCGTTGTTCTTGCACTAATTTTTCGAATTGCTCTTTGTTCTCTATCGCTTCAAGCATGCTAATGGCGTCGTCGTGATCGCTTGATCTGCGTAAAAACCATTTTGAAATAGCGTCAGTCATTAAGTAGAATATGTCGCCTCTTTCGCAATGACCGGTATGGTGCTTTTGCTGTGACATTATCCCTTCGTTGGCACTTTGATTGGAAGACAATAGAAGTGGTGTTGTGTCAAATTCTTCCCATTTAGTGAGAGGCATTGAGCTGGCAATTTTTTGCGATTGAATATGGAAGAGGCAGCTGTCGCCAAGCGCGCGTGCTGTCCAGCTCAATTTGTCTTTCTCTTCGCTGATGCTCAATCCCATGATTGTGGCAAAGGCACCCGATTCTAATTTTTGCTCGGCATACCAGGGCAACTCTTTGCCGGAAACAGTTTTGAGCCAGCTTGCCTGTAATTCGAGCAAGTCAAAATTTTTGTCCAAATAGGCTTTGCATAGCATTTCTGCCCATAGGCCCGAAAAGGACGTTTCTGTAGCGCCGTCGGCCACGGCGCAGCGAAACTCGTTAATTTCGTCGTCCGTTGCCTCGGCTGGCGCGAAGGCGTCTTCGTACTCGTCGGTACTCAAGCCTTCTTTTGGCAACCAAAACACCCGGTAACTTAATTTCATTCGAAATTACCTGAGATTGCTCGGGCGTGTTCCGATGGTCAGGAAGCGGATAACAGACACAAGGTCGGCGTTGAATACAAAGCCGCGTGGATTGTCTGAAATGATGATGCCTTCCTCCTGCACCATGCTCCACATGTAATCCGGCAAGGGGCTGGACATGCGGAAAAGCAGACGAGCATGGTCATCTGGCAGCATTGATTCGTTGTCTGGGAATTCGACAGGAGCGTGGCTAGAACCTGAAATGTGCAAATTGAATAGAAGCACATTTCCATCTTCGCTGGACATTCTTTTGAGTTGGTCAGCCTGGTCTTCCGGGTCGCCATCGGTTGCTTCGCCATCGGTAATGTTGATTACAATGGGTGGAAAGCAGCCGGTGTGCTGATGCAACCAGTTGCTGATGATGCGTTTTGCCTGTTTGATCGCTTCGCACATTGGCGTGCCGCCCTTGTAGACTGGGTCGATCCAGACAGGAAATTTGATTTTTTGTTCCATAATGCCGCCGGCGCCATCATCAACTTTCTTGGTGCGCTGCTCAACTCGTGCTGGGTTGTTTGCAATTTCGCTAATGGGAGCCAGGTCTTTTCCGGACAGCACACCTGAAAACACCGGGCCGACGCCGCGGTCGCCATATCCGATTACACCGACATGGTAATAATCTCTGATGCCCTCTGACTTGGCACATTTAATAACCAGATTTTGCAAGAGACGGTTTACTGCGTCTGCCACGCCGTCAGCTTTTCGCTTGCCTGCTCCCTGTCCAAACGGGTCTTCCATTGAGCCAGATTGGTCAATAAGAATGACAATGCAAGACGGATTGGCTCGGCTGATTTCTGCTGTATACGGCATACTTGTCTTCCCTGGATTTGAACCTAAGTCGATGCCGTTGATTATCGCCGATTATGACCCCGGGGTGGTCAAGGAATGCCGCTGCTTTAAGCTTGCAAGCAAAGATTGCTCTGAAATGCTAGAACGGGGATAGAAACCTTGTTTTGGGTAAAAATAGGGTAGCAAAGTGCATCTGGGTATGGGGAAATGTTTGCTGGGGTCTCATGGAAGATCTAAAACACACCAAGCAAACCATTGTGTCCTGGCCAAGCCCGCAGGACTACAATGAGGCTGTGCAAAATCCCCATGATTGCTTGAAAGACAGCAGTCTTGCGCAAGCTGAAGCTGAAATGGATGCACTTGGGTTGCCCAGACCGAACACTGGCATGTTTGCTAGTGTCTACCGCATGCGATGCAGCGAAGGCGATTGGGCTTTGCGCTGTTTTTTGCATTTCGTGCCAGACCAGGTTGAGCGATATTCTGCAATTGAAACAGCTCTGAGGCTAAACGCATTTCCGCATATGCTGGATTTCGCCATGCAAGAGCGCGGAGTGATGGTCAGGGGGCAGTGGTTTCCTGTACTGAAGATGCAATGGTGCCAGGGTGAAACTTTAGACCGTTGGCTTGGCGCGCGCCTTGGCAAAAAATATGATCTTGAAGCTTTTATGGCTTCTTGGAAAAAACTCATGCTTTCCATGAAAAATGCTGGTATCGCCCATGGTGATCTTCAGCATGGCAATATTTTGATGCTGGACAACGAAATTAAACTCGTTGACTACGACGGCATGTATGTGCCTGCCCTCGAAGGCAAGTTGAGCAATGAACTCGGGCATCGTGCCTACCAGCATCCGGGTAGGTCGCAAGAACATTTTGGACCCTACCTCGATAATTTCTCTGCCTGGGTAATTTATCTGTCCGTAGAAATTTTGAGTCTTGACCCGGGGTTATGGTATCAACTCAGGGCTGGTGATGATTGCTTGCTTTTTCGCAAGCGTGACTTTGATGACCCTTTGAGATCGCGCGCGTTTTTGCTTACAGAAAAACATAATAATGCAGACATTCGCCGAGCTGCCAAAACTATTCGATATCTTCTTTCGCTAGACCCAAAATCGATACCAGACATCAGCAGCAACATTGATTTGCCCGAGACTTTGCCGGCGCTGGAAATTAACAACGAGCTTCCGGATTGGGTTGACGACGAATTTGATGCTGACGATGATGATGAATCTGATTCGCTTGAAGCAGAAAAGAGTGATCTTGCAGATTTCAATGCCGCAGAATATTCACCGGCATATGTCAGTAAAAAGCGGCGTCGAAGCCGTTTGAAAGGAGGCTATTCCGTTCCTCGTCCCAATCGTGGGCAGGCGCCCGAAGCACCCCCGAAGCGTAAGGCTTTGACTCATGAGCAAGCGCGCTTAGTTGACCTGACTGCAAAACTTCGAAATGAACCAAATGCTGCGTTGCGAGCGCTAGCTCTTTCTACAAGCAATCCACCCGAGGCGATTGATAATTTTGAGGAAGGCGAGGCAGCAGTTCCTCTGCACCAGTCATTCACTCACACGATGAAAAAAGGGCTGAATCTAAGCTGGCATCACTTCGCTCTTTTGGGTGTAAGTATTTTTGCTGTTTTTGCAATGTTTGCGCTTAGTCTGAATGCCATTGAAAGTCGCCGTCATGCAATTCCTACTGAACTTCGCGCTGTGAAGATTTCAGATCGCCACGCCATTCCTGAACTGAAAGAGGCTGACCAGCTTTTCAATGCAGGCAAATATGCAGATGCTAGAGCACAGTATGAAAAAGTAATTTCTTTGCTTGGCTCTAAAGAAGACGATTTTTCAAAAGAGCAATCGGCATTTGCTCATTTGGGAATAGGAGATCTCAATTTTTTGAAGAATTCCTACCAGGAAGCTCTGTTGTCGTATACAAGTGCTGAAGACCTCTTTCGCAGTGTTTTCGGGCAGGATAATTTCGATGATGCTGTCTGTTTTTGCCGGATGGGCAAAGTTTATGAAAAGCAGGGTGTATATGATGAAGCACGCACGTCATATCAAAGTGCAATAGAAACCTTTGAAAAACTTGGTGTCACTCCAAGAGATAGTGTGGAATTGGAAGATGCAATAAAAGGACGTGCCCGCGTTGAAGCGCTTGGCGAGTAAGGACTAAACAATCACTCGTCGGGCGCTTTCTTATTGTTGTACCGGAGTCAAAATTGAATTTAGTGCGTCGTTAAACTCTTCGCGAGAAAAGCGGCCTTTGTCTCGTGCCCTGATGTCTGCACGGACAACGAGTACACGATTGTCCAGCATGACTTCAGCTTCGGTAGCATTTTGAAATCGAATTGCGCCAATAAAACTCTTGAACATTATTCGCTTGAATTCGTCTGTGAGAGCCTGGTGAATTACATACATGCTGTTTTCAATCAGCTCCATAAGACCGACCAGGGTCAAATCATCTTGACCAAGAGTTTCCCAACTTACTTCAAGATTGATATTGATTTGCATTGTGGCGCGCAGGCGACCAACTTCGTCCGAGATGCGCTTGCGCAATTCCATAATGTTGGGCACTACAAGTTGTGCGGCAATTTTTCCGCCAGACAACAAATGCAAATATTCATCTGCGTCATGCACTTTGACTCCCACAATTGACCACATTGGTAAGTAAATTGTGTTGATGCTGCCTTTGACGTTGTCGTCATGTTCTACGAAAAGCAAATAACTCATGTCTGCATCGTCGCGAATGCCAGCGACGAATCCTATAAAGGATGCGCCGGCTAAATACAAAGTCACCTTCGGCACATTTCTGGCGTGTCCCTGTGTGACGCTGTTTGCGTGTTGCGCCAGCAGGCGCAGCGTTTCGACAGGCGTAAGTGGCGATAGGACAGATGTTGTTTTGAGCTTTTGTGCTGGTTCCAATGCCGCGCCTCGATTCAAGTGGGTCTGAGCAACCCTATGATATCGATTCATTGCGCTCTGGTCTGGAATTTCTATACAAATAAGATGGCCGCCCCCGAAGGAGCGGCCGATGATTTTTGACCCGGAGGTCTCGCCTATTGGCGTATATCAAATGTGTTAGAAATATTTAGCTCTAGGACGTTTGACTCTATAAGAGTCCTCCAAACAGCTGTTTCCTGCACCCTTCTATCATACCTCTTCGTTGCAAAGTACAAACGTCTAAATTGTAAACTGGAATACACAATTTAAAAAATGTTGTGTGGATAACAAAATATGTGTAGGGACGATTAAGAAAACAACTGAAAGACGCTTTCCAGGCGGATAAATACGTATGTACATTAATTGCCTGGGATGTTATATCCCTGTTTGGCAGTACGTTTCCAATTCCGCAGATGCTCTTGCAGGGGCCCAATGAACCGGCTTGTTCTTTCGGTACAAACAAAATTCCTTATTCCGGTAGTCATCCTTATAGCGTTGATGCTCTGGCTCGGCTTTTGTCGTTCGCATTATGAAAGCTATTGGAATGGAACCATACATAGAGTCCAAACCGTTGACTTTAATATCTTGCATCACACCCTGCCCAGCTGTCTGTCACAGATGGTTCTTGCCGGCAAGGATGATGAGATTCAGAAAGTTCTGAATTCGAATTACGGCATCTTCGGCATGATAGTGACAGATGCAAGCGGGCAAGAAATTCTTTTCCGCACTAGCAATTTCTATCAAAAGGAAAGCTGGCAACCGCATTTGAGCGTTGAGTTTTTGCAAACACTTGCAGAACCATATGATGTGTTGACCGACCCACCGCCTTTGAGTGTTCAAAGTGAGCATGTCGGGCCGAGGGAAGATAAAGTACAAAAGCTGAGCAAACCTGCCGGTCGCGTTATCGGGCGGGTCTATTATGTGCGCGGCGTGCCGCCTGCTTTTATGGAAGACTTGCTCGGCGCTGTTTTCAGTAACTGGCTTGAAATGCGCGGCTCCAAGCGCGGATATATTCTGCTGAGCCTGGTTATGATTGGATTTGCTTTCTCTTTTGTTGTGATGGTTTTGTGGCGGCAACGCGTTCTTGAGCTGAGAGAACGAGAACTGTCTACAAAAGAATCTGAGCTCAGTTTGCGTCGTAAGGCGCTAGACCACCTGAATGCGGATATTGCATCGCAGCGAAAACGCAAAGAGTGGCTTGAGCAGGAGGCGGAACTTGCTTACCAGCGTGCTCTTCGCATTCGCGAGTCACTTGTGAAGCTGAAAGAAGACTTTTTCCTCACAGACCCCGAAACTGCGCCGCCCCCAGAGGCAGATGAGAACATCATAGTGCGCCCGCCACTTCACAAGGCATCGTCGCTTATCGGCGAAGTTGAAAGTTTGCTGCCAGAATTGACACACAATGCCCGAATTTTGCGTTCGCAAGCCGAAGTTTGGCAAACATATTGCTCTCAGCTTGAAGCAAGACAGGCTGAATTACAAAGACTGCTTGCCCAGAGAAGCAGCGTTGCGCCAACCGGCAGAGCTGCGGGCATGGCTGAAGCATATGTTCCCCCTGAGAACCCTTCTGTTACTGAATCTCCTGGTAAGTTTTCTTGAACGTCATTACATGCTAAGCTTTAAAGCGCTTAGACATTTTGCGCGGTCAATTCTTATTGTGAATTGAAAGCGGAAGTCTTTGGCTTTTACGGCTGCCACGTTTTAGAAATAGCCTACTGAATGAAGCCCGTATCCAGTAAAAGAGCAACCATATCACTCCAGGCTTTGCAGGAAGCCAGCAGCCCGGCTGTATACAGACGTGGCGTGCAATATTGGCGTCGCAAGAAAGTACTTAAGTACGACGAGCAGAACGACGGGGCTGAGGTTGAGGCTCTTGTTATCGGTTCGGAACCGCAGCCATACAAGATAATCGTGACAGTCGAGAGCAATGACCAGTTCAAGGCCAGTTGCTCTTGCCCGTATTTTGAGGAAATCTGCAAGCATTCGGTGGCGGTGTTGCTAACACACATTGCCAGGAGTTTTCCCGGCATTCGCTTTGACACCGGTGACTCTCTCAAAGAACCTGCCACAGAGCATGGTCCGCGCGCCAAAGAAATTTTGGAAGATCCCAAGGCTGCACTTGCGGCGCTTGCCGCTGGTGATTTTGACCGGCAGTTCACCATGGGCGTGCTTGTTTTGGAAAAGCCGCTTGCATTCATTATTGGTACTTTGCCGAATGAAGTTCAGGGCAAGGTCAATATTCTCAAAGTGCCAGAGCCGATGCTCAACATTTTGCCGCCTGAAAGTCGCATCGCCACCCTGGTGAAATACCTTCTGGCTCTGCCTCAGGCTACAAAGGGACCGGCTGGCGGGCATCGCATTCCGCGCGGTGATGAAGGCGTGGTTTTAGGACAGCTCGCACTTTGCTGCAATCTTATTAATGCATCAGACGGCACGCCGATGACTTTCTCGTCTGAAGCTGCAAAGCCGCGAATTCTGATTTCCGAAACTGAAAATGGCGAATTGTCCATCGTGCTATCGGCCATTGATGCAAATGGCGAGGTTTTGCCTGAAGCAGTATTTTTCCTGGGGCAGCCATCATGGGTGATGTCTAAACAAGTTTTCTATCCGATCGATTTGGGCGCGATACATCGTTTGTTCCAATTCTTCGATTCGCACGGCAACATGACTGTAAAACTGGAAACAGTGCCCAAGTTTCTTGCAATTGATTTGCCGATTTTGCGAAAGCGAATGGAAGTCATTTTAGACGAAACTGCAGCGCCATTTCCGCAAGCAATTACAGAACCACCCAAAGCTTCAATCAGGGTCGGCGAGCGTTCTGGCACACGAAGTAATCCGAGTCCGGCCGGTGTCTCTCCCGAGCTGGAAGTTATTCTTGGTTTTAGATATGGCGATTTGGTATTGCCGTCGCGTGATGAAACAAGCGCGGTTGAATCTGAACCTTACACGCGCACCATCGCTGATACCGGGCAGAGTGTTTGGGTGAAGAGAACCTGGGAGCAAGAAAGCCAACTCAGGCGTTTCCTCAGCAATCTTCAGCCGACCCGCACATTAGCTGATCGCTTTTTCTTCAATGATGAGCCTGCGCTTGATGCGCTCTATTACACCTGTTCTGAAGAAAGTTCAACCTGGGAAATTTCTGGGCTTGAAACTTTGAAGTATTACCAGGTAGAAAAGGAGCCGGTAAGACTCAAGGCTGTGCTCACCTTGCAGAAAGAGTCTTACAATTTCGAATTTGAACTAAAGGCAATTACGGGGTCGGGGTCTGAGCTCGACTTTGCTCAAGTTATTGCTGCTGTATTTAAGAACAAAAATTATTTGAAGCAAGCAAACGGTATTTTTGTACGCTTGCCTGTGGCTGTTTTGCTGGCAGTCTTGAAAGGTGTGGGAGCCAGTAAGGAACCGGTGAGACCGCTTTACCAGGCTCTACCTATCGCGCATCTTTTGGAAACACAAGGCATTGAAATTGAGGCGAGTGATAGCTTTAAGGAGTTTATCCACAAGCTGCGTAATTTCAAAGAATTGGAACCGATGCCTGTGCCCGAGAGCTTCCTTGGCACATTGAGAGAATATCAGAGCGAAGGCTTCCACTGGCTGTCATTCTTGCGTGAGTACGGATTGGCTGGGATTCTTGCAGATGACATGGGACTTGGAAAAACAATTCAAGCTCTCGTACTGCTTTTGTCCCATCACCAAAACGGAAAGAAGCGTGCGCCATCGCTGGTGGTGGCACCCACTTCTGTTGTATACAACTGGCTTGCTGAAGCCGAGAAGTTTACCAAAGGCTTGAATACCGCACTCTTCCTGGGAAGAGACCGTAGTGAGCTTTTGCAAAGATTGAAAAAAGGTGCTCCTAATTTACCTGATGTGATTTTCACAACTTACGGTATTATTCGTCGCGACTATGAGCAGCTTAAAGATGTTCAGTTTGATTATTTGATTTTGGACGAAGCTCAAAACATCAAAAATCCTGAATCTGTCGGGGCGGTCGCTTGTAAGAGCCTCAAGGCGCTTCACAGAGTCTGTCTGTCTGGTACCCCGGTAGAAAACAGACTGAAAGAACTCTGGTCATTGTTTGACTTCTTAATGCCTGAATTCCTGGGCAACTATCGCGAATTCAACGACCAATTCGAGCGTCCTATCGAAGCTGGTATTGGTGAGTCTGGACAAAAGCTGCGCAAGATTGTTCATCCGTTTATTATGCGCAGGCTTAAGAGCCAGGTCGAAAAAGAATTGCCGCCTCGCACAGACATCATTAACCAGTGCGAAATGGATGATGAGCAGCGCGCACTTTATCTCGATGTTCTTGATGAGTGCCGCCAAAAGGTATTTGGAGAAATTGCTTCTCGTGGATTTGGCCGTTCGCAGATTTCAGTTCTGGCAGCGCTGCTGCGTTTGCGCCAGGTTTGCTGCGACCCACGTCTGCTGAAAGACAGAGATCCGAAGGTTGCGCCGGCGCCATCGGCAAAGCTCACCTCGCTTTTGGCGATGATTGCCGAAATCGCAGACTCCGGGCACAAAATTCTGGTATTCAGCCAGTTTGTCGAAATGCTCTCACTCATAAGACCAGAGCTTGAAAAGGCGAAGTATCCATACGAGTACATAGATGGGCAGGTTCCTGCGAAAGAGCGTCTGGAACGTGTCAACCGCTTCAATGAAGATCCTTCTATTCCAGTATTCCTGATCAGCTTGAAAGCAGGCGGCACTGGTTTGAATTTAACCGGAGCTGATTATGTTATTCACTATGACCCCTGGTGGAACCCTGCTGTAGAAAACCAGGCCACAGACCGTGCTCACCGTATTGGTCAAACCAGACATGTATTCAATTACAAATTGATTACTCGCGGAACAGTAGAAGAAAAAATCATCGGCTTGCAAAAGAAAAAGAAAGAACTCGCAGATCTGGTAATCGGCGGCGACGAATCAATAGCTAAAGAACTGACCCGCGAAGACCTGGAATTCCTGTTCTCCTTCTAATCTGTAAAGGCGACGCACATTGCGCCAAATGTGCATTTGTAGGGGCGACGCCCCTACAACTAATCTTGGACTTCTTTGGTATTTAGTTTGCTTAGCAAGATTTGTTCGCGTTCTTCTGCTTCGGTTAAGGCAGTTGCTAGCTGTTGCAAAACATTGTCGAGGTCTGCAACATCGTCCTGGCTGCCTTCTTCGATGGCTCCAAGTCCACGCTTTTGAGAAATTTTGCTTGCGTTTGCAGCCAGCTGTTTCAATCGTTGAGGTGTGCCTTTGCCGAAATATACAAGCAGTGAAACCACAACAACGCTGCTCAATGCTGCAGAAATCAATCCCAAAAATGTTATCCAGCGCTCTGTAAGTTTGAAATCGCCCATTTGCTTTTTCTCTACTTTACTGGCGGCTTTTGACATTTCGCGTAAAGTGGTGGCACCATCAGAGCAAATCTTCGATAGAGCAAGACTTGATGTTATATTTCCCGGAGAAATGGCTGCGCCTCCAAAAGAATTCCTCTCCATTCCCCTGAATACTTTATTCGCTTTTGAAGCCAGCAAATGCAGCTTTGGGTACCAGCGATTTCTGAACTGTTCTTGCAATTTTGGATCTGCGTCTAGCGCTTTGTCCAGCGATATCAGCCTTGGTTCAATTGCCTTCACTGCATTGTTGAAGTTCTCGGCTTCCCCGCCGGCCGAGCCCCCTGAAAGAAACATCATTGTGAAATAATTTCTTCCGGTTTCTGAGACGTTGTCGAAGTCTACTTGCGCGAGGGACACTTCGCTGATTATTTTGCGGGATTGTTCTAGTCTTGATATTTCAGACCCGGCTTTGCTCAGGCCGACAAGCATGTATAACAAAGATGCCGCCGACAAAGAGGAGACGGTCATGAGGGTGACTACCATCAATGGAAGTCGATTTTTGCGTTTGGCTCTGCGTTTTGCTGCTGCTAGATCCCAGGCATCTCCTATTGAAGTTAAAATGCCTGCATTTGATTTTGCACCGATCGAATTCAGGTCTTTGTTGAGTTCGGACATGCTTTGATAGCGGTCTTCTGGCTGTTTAGCCAGGCAGCGCAGCAGTATGACCTCTAGTTTTTGTCTTGCCTCGTCACTCAGCTGAGCTGCTTCAAGTGGCGGAGGGGAGTCATTCATGTGTTTGTGAATGGTTTCTACAACTGAGTCGCCTTTGTGCGGTGGCTTGCCTGAAAGTGATTCATACATGACGCAGCCAAGTGAGTAAATGTCAGAGCGGTTGTCCACCGAGGCTCCTCCGCACTGCTCGGGGCTCATGTAGAACGGGCTGCCAAAGACTTCTCCTGTTTGTGTTAGTTGCTGTGCTCCTTCGCTTGAGCTGCTGATCATTTTGGCAATGCCGAAGTCTACAAGTTTTGCTGTTTCGCCTGAGCTTGTTTCTGCAATCATGATATTGCTTGGTTTTAGATCTCTATGGACAACACCAGCTTTGTGAGCGTGATCTAGTGCAGACGTGACTTGTCTCATCAGCGATAGAAATTTTTCCAACTTGAGTTTGCCGCTTTTGCGCAAAACTTCCGAAAGAGGGCGCCCTTGAACGAGGTCCATAACAATGTAAGGCGTGCCGTCTTCGCTTTCGCCGCAATCATGCACTGCCACAATGTTTGGATGATTGAGTGTACCTGCGGCTTGGGCCTCTTGCTTAAATCGACGCAGTGATAGTGCGTCATTTGCCAGATGAACATGAAGAACTTTCAGTGCAACAATTTTGTCCAGTACCTTATGGCGGGCGCGGTAAACGACACTCATGCCGCCTTTTCCGAGCAAGTCGAGAATTTCGTATTTTTGTGCGAATACTGTGTTCAGGAGGGCATCTGAAGTTAAGCCCTCCACCGCGCGGCCGACTGTTATTGTTTCATCTTGTAATTCATCGGGCGCTAGGCTCATAATTCAGAGCTTTCTGAGGGGGTGGCTAAGTTCTTTTATGCCCCGTACGCATCAGAAATTCCCGCTGAGCCGTTAATGGGCTGATTTGTCCGAGCTTCTGCCCGGGTAACAGTTTAACAAGTGATCGCGAGCGCAACTGCTTTTGATGTGTTTGAATTATGATTCAGCAAAGCGCTAATTGGCGTGCTTGCATTGGCGAAACTAGGAAGGGATTTGATGTTTTTAGCAAAATATCAATCGTTAACCGAGAATGCCACTGCCCGCCCTGGCTCTCGGCACTATTTGAGGCGCATTTTGATGGTGTGGATTATTCTGTTCGTAGTGGCTTATCTGGCAATGTCTCCTCTTGTGGGCAGAGTCATGTATTACAAGCTTTTGTTTCCGAGCAGCCCGTATCCGGTTGGATACTATGACAAAAGCAAAGTGGCTGGCGTGCAGGCTGAAGAACTCAGCATAAAAAGTACAGACGGAGTGCTTTTGCACAGTTGGTATTTCCCAGTTCCAGATTCTAAATTCGTAGTGCTCATCCATCATGGAAATGGGGGCAATCTTTCCATTTTGCAGTGGTATGCTGATTTGGTAATCAGAGCGGGTGCTTCTGTGCTTGTTTATGATTATCGTGGCTATGGCAAGAGCACTGGCTCGCCGTCTCTAAAAGGTGTTTGTGAGGACTCTGAAGCTGCCTATGACTTTTTAGTTCACGAAAAGGGATGGAAACCCCAACAGTTAATCAATTTTGGATTTTCACTGGGCACTGGCATAGCTTCCAATTTGAGCCAGAAGAAAGTCTGTGCCGGCACTATTTTGAGTGCGCCTTATGTAAGTTTGAGATCTGTTTGCGCAAAAGCGCTGCCGTGGCTGAAGTTCTACCCGTCATTTCTGTGGGCAGAGCGTGACCTCGGCTGTGCAGAGTATGTATCGTCTCTAAATCATCCGCCAATATTGATTTTGCATGGTGATGAAGACGAAGTAATTCCCATTAGCAATTCCAAGGCTCTCATTCGAATAGCTAACTCACCGACTGAGTTTGTCGATCTTCCCTGCGGGCATGGTGACCTCGAGCGTGCGCATGATTTGGTGCAGGCGAAAATCATTCATTTTGTTGAAAAGCTTAATCCTGTTAAGGCTGCAGGGGCGAGCTGCAAGCTTTGAGCTCAGGCTTGGCAAGAAAGACTATTTCTTCACCTGAGTTGCCGTTGGGCTTGCGTGCATTTTTTCGCGCAGGGCTTCCATTGACGAAGTTACTGCCTGCAAAAATTTGGGGTCGGCGTTGTTCTTCGCTTTTGCTGTTGTAATGGCTTCCTGGTATTTAGTCAATGCAACGAGCGAATTTCCTTTCGCTTCGTTTTCTTTTGCACTTAAGTAGAGTTTGTATGCTTCCGAATCTGCGGGCTTTGGCATATTCGCCGGGTTGCTCAAAGTAAGCGCTGCTCCGGCTTTGGGTTTTGGTTTTGACCCAGTTTCAAGTTTTGGCTTACCCAATTCTGTTTTAGAACAGCTTTCGCCACCTAACAATACCGTTTTTTTTGTATTCAAATCAGTGTTCGGCATAATCGCCGGCGCCCCTCCCATAAGCGTTGGAGCTTGCGAAGGCGATTTTGTTTCGCTCTGTTTTGGCGGGATATAAACATCGCCTTTCAACTCAACATGGTCGGATTGAGACTGCGCCCGAGCTGTCATGGAAAGACTAAATATTGACGCAAGGAAAGTTGCTGCTATTTTTGCGACAAGGCGGCATTTGTTTCTTATTTCGCGCAGCCCGCGCGGGCAATTGTCCGTCATTATTTTTCCGTCGGCGCGTCTGAATATTCTCATGCACTGCGTAGCGCCGTTTTCCTGAAGAAAGCGTTCTGCTTCTTTGTCAGTCATGTCGATAATGTTGTAGACGTTTTTCGAGCAGCCGGTGCAGAGTCTGACGCGGTCGTCGCCGACCATTGACTCCCAGCTGAGCGGACATGGCGCTGCTATAACAAGATCATCCAAAACGCTCATCTAAAGCCTCCTGCCTAAAAAACGCGACATTTCTCACTATACACAATGTATTCCCCGGTGGGCAGCAGGTTTACCCCAGGTTAGCTGCAGGCAATCTCCGCTGGAGCTGTTAAGCATTGTCCGAGCTAAGATTCGAATTTGTACCGGCGGGCAGGATATATCTGAGTCGTGCTGACACACTTTGAGGCAATTATTTCCGGGGTTGATTTGAAATGTCCAATACGCCTGCTGACGAAGAAGAAATTAGTGATTTACTCATTGAATCGAAGCCCCGGCGGGTGGTTGACAGACCAAAGAAGCTGGAATCTTTGATTGACACTCAGGCAATGCGATTTCTTGAGGGAATGGATTTTAAGTCATTCAACAACCTTTCCGGTGCATTCGAGCAATTTATGATGGATGCTCCGCTTTTTCAGTCTGACGCAAGTTTTGCGAGTGCGGCTATGGCCCTTGATTTAACTGCACAGTTATTTAGCACAATAGACACTGACAAAAATCATTTGCTCAGTCGCGAAGAGTTTGCTTACATGTTGCAAAAGACCACTGACGCCAATAGACAGGCTTTAAGCTGGCTTGTGGAAAATTTCAATGCGTTTACGCAGGCATGTTTTTTCAAAGATCAAATTGGTAAGGACGACATCGAAGCTGCCAGAAATGTTTTTCACGGACTCAAAGTGGTGAATGACAAATTTGGGTTTAACAAGCCGCCTTCCCTTGAGAATTTGAATGATTTGGACCCCGCCAAAGTCAAAGAGTTTCTTGACGCTAATAAGGATTCATTGAGCCCTCACGAAGCGGCAGGCCTGAAGTATTTGCTTGACCATATCAAAAAGCATGCAGCTAAGTCCGACAAAATGGGAAAGAAGGACGGCATTGAAAAAACGGAAAAGACCGAAAAAAATAGCATCAATCAAAAAGGTAAACGCCTTCAAGAACTTGATGGGGTCATAGACCAGAAGTCTCTGAAAACCCTGCAAGCGCTCAAATTGAATAGCTTTGATAGCATGTTTCACGCTTTTGTAGGATTTCTCGAAGATCCCGCCTCTTTCAGGGGTGACACTCCTTTCAATAAGGCTGCCAACGCGCTCGATACAAGTGCAAGTCTGGTATCAGACCTCGAAATGGACCCCGAACATATGTTCACTCGCGATGAAATGCTGATAGTTACAAAACTCTCTCCGAGTAAAGAGAAGAAACAAATGAGCTGGCTGGTAAAGCATTTCGATGCATTTACTAAAGCGTTTTTCCTGCCTGGCAAAGCCAAGAAGAGAGATCTTCTAGGGGCTCGCAACATCTTCCACGGCCTGGGTTTTGTTCGTGAGCGTTTTGATCTTGATGAAGATGAAGACCCTATGGCTGCTCAAGATATGAAAAGAGAGATCAAAAACTATCTGGAAGGACACAAAGGCGTTCTTGAAGCACACAACAGAATCGGTCTGCAGCAGCTGGTAGACTTCATGGAAAGGCACGCAAACCAATAAGGCTGACTTATTGAACTCCGCTAGTTTGCTTTGTTGAAGAAGCGCTAAGGCGCGGATCTGGTTTTTCACCCGGGCGGGTAAACATCCAGTATTTATTGCGGTACAAAACAAGCTCGCTTTTGTCTGGAAGAGGTTGCTTCGCGGCTTCGATGAACTGTTCGCCTGACTCAAGTGTGTTCACTACTTCGTCATACTTTTCTTTGCTGTGTTGATCATACCAGCGAGTACTCGCGCCATTTTTTTGTAGCAAAACCCATTGCATGCTGTGCAAATCTTGCTCGGTGTAATTGAACGAATCGGTTTGGTCTGGCATGCATGTGCGCCAGGTTGTTGGGCAAACTGGGCTGTGTCGCATGCGAGATAGGCAAACAAGAGTGCCCTGGTTGTACTCGAATGAATTGCTCAATACATTCAAATAAACCAGGCGACCGCGCTCAATATCTTCGATGTATTTGAACATCCAGGTCTGTTTCCATGGGTCTCCGGCTGGATAGTAAGGAATCTTTGTTCGCAAGAATGCGTCGTTTATTCCAAGTCCGGTAAAAACAGGATTGGGATTTGTGAAAGCTTCAGATGGCACTGCTGGTGCGCTTTGGAAAGATAGAATTAGAGCCTGTACCGATGCCAAAATGACTCCCGCAATAGCGCAATTAGTGCCCAGCTTTGAGCTGCGACTTGCCTGAGCAAATGCTGCGGCTAAAACTATTGAAAGAGGAAGCATTACAGCGCAGAAATAGCGTGGCTCAGGATAATTGAAAAATGCAGTGATAAGCATCAGCAGCGCGCCTGCGACTGGCGACAAAATTACAGGCCAGACCTGCTTCAAATCTTCTTTGCGAATAAACTTTGAAGACAGTAGAAGCAGTGCCACCATTAGTGGTGAGAAGCTCTGGAATATTTGTACCGCAGCAGCCTGCATGTTGCGCCAGACTCCCGCGAAAAATCCTATTCTTTCTGCGGCCATGCTGCTTCGCAAATGCGAGTAATTGGCAATTTCATGATAATTGGGAATTACCCAGCTTGAAAGAAAAGCAGCACCAATCACAGTGATGACTGCCATTTGTGCGATGCCTTTGAATTGGCGCTTGTACAGCAAGATGGCTGCATATGCGGCTAGGCACGGGGCTGCATACAAAATTGCGATTTGTTTGCTTACACAAAATGCTCCAAAAAGCACGCCGGCTAGAAATGTGCGTTTCCACGACATATTTTGCTTCCACCACACAAGTCCGCACAAAAACGATGCGAAGAAAGCTGTGCTGGGAAGGTCCATAAAGCTAACGTGTTGAAGAGCTAGAATTAGTGGGCAGCAGTCCAAAAGCATTATGCTCAGAGTAGCTTTGAGACGGTCTTTGCTGAGTAAATTTACAAGCGTCCATGTCGATGCGTTCAAAATACACAAGTGGACGGCTAGAATCGCGTGCTCCGACCAGAGTGTGTCGCCCAGGAAAAGCTTGCAAAATCCATTGAAAAACCAGATTCCTGCCGGGTAGTTTGGTTGCATTGTGAGCAATGCAGTTAACGATTGAAGATTCCAATTGCGCGGGTGAGTAAGCCATGTTTTCACAGCATTACTGTATGAGCTGTGCCAGGCAGCGTCGTGAATTGGCAGTGAGTGATCTAACGCTGTCCAGATCAGCAAAGCCGTGACGAATAATGCCGTGACAAAATACGGCGCGCTTTTGTGGCTGAGCGCCGCTTCGAAGTAGGAGGGTTTAGCCGCTGGTTTATCGAGTCTTTGTGTCTCTCGATTTGCAATCACTGCAGGCATTTCTGATGCTATCTCCCTAAGTCCCGTCTATACTAGCAGCGGTTTCCAATGGGCGAATTAAGCCCATTGAATGAGGCGTTCGACATGTCTGAGCTAGTCCAGGTAGATCTACTGAAATCCCGTTGACAGCCAGGCATTATAAGGATTGACGAATCTTACTAATAATTCATCCGTGCGTGAATTATTGCTAAGCTTGTCACATTTACTGCGGGGTCCCAATTTTTCAGTAGACCAAGCGACCTGCTGCCGTTATTTTGCAAACGGTTTCGCCAGTAAAAGTTCTGCGGAAACCCTGACCGATTGCTTCAATAGCGGCATCATTTGTCTTACCCGCGAAAGTGGATGCTCAGGAAATTGAACATCATAGCTTTCTTGCTCTGCCTTGTTCATCGGGTTGCCGCCGTTGAAAGTCGAGTCGTATGGGTCTTCCGCCCAACCGATCATTTGCTGCGTTTCCAGATCAATCTGCAATAGACCCTTGTTCATATATTCGTCAATCACAAAAGCTTCGCGAAGCCCTGTTGTGCCTAGCTCGGGACACTGCAATCGCAGAGCAAAGCTGAAATCAGCAAATGGAAATGTGAGCGAACCCAGGTACGACATGCCACGCGGCTGCTGGGGAATTTTGAAAATGGCGTCAATACAATTCAGTTTTTGCAATTGAATCAAATCAAATGAAATGAGCCCGCCTCCGGCTTCTGCCACTGGCAGCCTATAGGCTTGTCTCAGCAAGTCGATTTGGTCGAGTGAACAGGAAATTTCTGGAGCTGTTTTAAAATAACGAAGAGTGAGTGTCTCTGGCTTTTGCGGATTTTGAAATGAAATTTGTTGTTCATTTTCTTCGACTTTATTCCAGCCTAAATTGTCAAATTTAATTGAATGTATTGATATCACTTTGCTTGCTCTTTGCGAAATTACCGTGCATTACAATAGCGCATTTTTACACCAGGACATGTGCTAATTTGTGAGCGGTGACTGAGGTGTGTCTGGCAATGCTTGTAGATTGTGAACAAAATAGCGTCCGTGGTGTTTATGAGTTGCTTATCTCCGCCGTGGTGCCCCGACCCATTGCCTGGGTTTCGACACGAAGTTCTGACGGTGTTGATAATTTGGCGCCATATTCGTTTTTCAATGTTTTCAGTGCGGCGCCTCCAATTTTAGGCTTTGCTCCGGGCTTGAAGCGCGTGCCTGGCAGTGGCGAATTTGTTTTGAAAGACACTCTAAAAAATGTAATCGACACAGAAGAATTCGTTGTGAATATTGTTAGCGCCGACCTTGCTCAAAAGATGGTGCAGTCCAGTGCAAATTATGCAGCTGACGAAAGCGAATTTGATGCTACAAAACTAGCTCGCCAGGCTTCACTGAAAGTGAAAGCGGCCCGAGTTGCAGAGGCTAAAGTTAGCATGGAATGTAAGCTCTTTCAGATTATCGATTTTGGTGCCAGCAGGCTTGTCCTTGGTCGCATCGTATGTATTCATGTAGATGACGCGATTATTCACGAAGGGCAAATCGATATTGAAAAACTTCAACCTGTAGCGCGTCTTGGTGGCGATCTGTACGCAGAAATACGCGACAGCTATTCTATTGCAAGGCCAAGCCTTTAAGTTAACGCTATTTAGCGACACTATGTTCCATGCGCTTGAGAAGAACTTCGATGCGAGATGCCAGTTCTTGATCTCTTGGATCAAACTTGTTTTGTTTGAAGTGCAGGGCGCGTTCGTAAAGTGGTTTGGCTGCGCCGTAGTCTCCAGTTTCGAGGTGACAATTTGCCAGTCCGATCAGGTTGTCTGCAAGTTCATCTTCGGGAGTTTGCGGGTCTTTCTCGCATATTTCTAGTGCGCGTGTGTAAAGTGGCTTTGCGTCTCCAAAGCGTTCTTGCAGCTGATAGCAATATGCCAGCCCGGTTAGTTTAGATGCAAAATCTGGATGCTCAATACCGGTAAACTTTTCGGAAATGTCGATAGCCCTTCTGTATAAGGGTACTGCCTGATCATATTTCTTTTGAAATGAATAGCAGTTGGCTAAATTAAAGAGAGTGTCTGAAACTGCACCGTGTTCGTTGCCTAAGAGTCTTTCTGTAATTGACACGGCTCTGGCAAAATATTTTTCTGCTTCAGTAAATTGATCTTGCTCGCTGTGGCAAACTGCAAGTTGAGTTAGCACTGTTGCAAGATCATCATGGTCTTTTTCGTGGAACTCTTCGTATATACCTAATGCTTGCAGGTAGAACGATATGGCAGCGTCGAATTTTTTCTGTGAACGAAGGCAAGTTGCAAGTCCAGCTAGAGCGTCGGCGAAGTCTATAGTCTGCTGGGCGCCCAGCTTTTTCATAATGCGCATTGATTCTTTAAATGACTGCTCTGCTTCTTCATAGCGCACTTGCGCAAGAAGTGATGCAGCTAATTCAGTTTTGCATCGCGCAACTTCCATGCTTTCTTGCCCAGAAAGTTTTTCATGCAGTGGCATGACTTTGCGTAAGTTGGCTTCGGCTTGTTGAAATTCCGCGCGCCTGTTCCACACGATTGCCTGGCAGGTTAGTGTGTCTGCCAGCTCAAATATTTTCTCTTCATTGCCGTTGTCGAAAATGGCCAGGCAGCGCTCTAGCAGTGGCTCCGCTTCGGAAAAGCGGCAGCGGGTAATTAAAGTGCGAGACAAAATAAGCAAACATTCGCCGACTTCGTCTTTGCCCTTTTCACTTGTTTGCTCGTAAAGCTCAAGTGCCTTTCTGATTGGTTCCTCAACCTTATCGCTGTGCCCAGACTCGTAAAGACAGCTTGCTAATTCCTTAAATGCAAAAGCAGTATCACCTGCGTGTCCGTTCTTTTCACTGTTTCTGTAGTCTATGGCCTGGCGCAATGCTGTTTCTGCTTGCTCATATTTTTCTTGAGCCCGATAGCAAGCGCCCAGGCACACGAGTGTGGAAAACTTTCGTGGGTCGGGCTTCTTCGAAATTTCTATTAAGGCTAGTGCTTCCTGAAAACATGTTTCGGACTCTGGGAAAATTCCAGCTTGAAACAGGCGACAGCCCTCTTCGAACTTTTCGCTCCACTTGTCTTTTCCCTTTATGCGGGACCAGAGTTTCGTGAACCAGTCTTTCATTGCACCGCTTTTTACTGCTCAGAGAAGTTCAGTAATAAAGGTTTCCCCAGACGGCCTCCAGCTCGTTCATCTGTTTTGTTAGTATGCTTTGGTCACGTTTGTTGCTAGTGCAATATGCTTGCCAGTAAAGCTCCCACCATTTGTGATGAGCGTCCATGCGTCCCTTTGCCGATTCTTCATTGAGCTTGTCTTGACCCAAAAGCATCGGCTTCATAAAGCATACGCCTGAGTCGCAATCGCCGCCTTCAAAGTCGGAAGGCTTGATGAATGCTCCGCGTTCTTCCCAGATATGGGTAATTGCATTGAGCGTTTTTGGATAAAGCTTGCTCAGTTCAATTTCATTTTCATCATCAGCCCGGCGGCAACGGTCGGGATAAAATACGAGGAAACCCGTTTCCGGCAGTTTGTTGCGAATTTCCAGTTCTTGTCTGTCTTCAGTCAAAATCGCAATGCGACCGCTGAAATTAGTGATTAATTTGTCAAACAAAGCCTGGTGAAGCCTTTTCCACAGCTGTTTTGTGAGCTTGAATTCGCCGACATCCGCAACTGCAAGAGCAAACGCCAGTGTTTTGACTGACTTATTCAGTCGAAAAATGTCGGGCGTTAAATTCTCGTTGTCGAGTTGAATGTAATATCGATAAGCCTCGTCGAGGGCGGTGCGTTCACGCCTGTCTGTCCTGCCCATAGGTCTGGTCTCCCAGTGGTTTCCGCTAGCTGCAGTTTATATATGCCCAATTCTGCAGAGAAACATCGCCTGGCTTGACCTTGCCGGATTAATCGTGAGACGGCACAGGAATTTGGAAATATGGTGCTGAAACCGTATCCCAGACGCCCTTGGATTTGAGGATGAGTTCTGCGGCGTCCCGCACTGCGCCTTCGCCTCCGTTGTGCTCGCTGACAAAATGAGCGGCGGCTTTTACTTCTGGTCTGGCATTTGCCACTGCTACAGCCAATCCTGCGCGTCTCATCAATGGAATGTCTGGAAAATCATCACCGATAAAAGCTGCTTCCTCGGCGTCAACACCGGCATCGGCGAGTGTTTCTTCCCAGGTTTTTACTTTGTCCAGGTGTCCTTGATGCACATAGCGCATCTTCAAGATTTTGGCGCGCTCTTCAACTGCGGGTGAATTTCGTCCGCTGATGACTCCGGTTATGATGCCGGCAGCATTACACAGGTATAAACCTAAGCCGTCATGTGAATTGAAGCCTTTGAACTCAACCATTTTTCCCTGGGCGTCTGGAAAATAATAGAGTTTGCCGTCTGTCATGACGCCATCCACATCCATAAGCAATAATTTGATTTTTTTCGCTCTAGATAGTTGTTCTGTTGAATAATTGCTCGTCATCTATCGAATCCCTGTGACAGTTTTATGCCGCCGATTCTCAAAGAGTTGTCAGGCTAGGAGAATCTGTATTGAATCTAGTTATCCTCTCAATATAGAAGGACGATGGCAAGGGTTTGTATAGTTGAATAGGGACTTCGGCAGGCGTAAAATTTACTTGAAAAAGCTTGTTGCGCTCTGCCTGCTATGCTTGCATGCGACGGCTGCATTTGGCCAGGGAGACAATGACGGCATGAAAACTTTAGAGTCGGCTAGTCGCGACAAAGTAAAATCTTCAACCCATTTTGAGCTTGTTGATGTAGAAAAACTTGCAGCCGACCATTATGCAGATGCGGTAAAAAGCATTGATTTAATCGCAAAACCTAAAGTGCAAAAGTGTGATTTGCTCATTGTAGGTGGAGGGATGGGCGGAGTAGCCGCTGCTATTTCGGCTTGTGCCGCTGGTTTGAATGTAGCCATCAGCGAGCCCACCTCATGGCTGGGTGGTCAGCTCAGCTCGCAGGGGGTGTCTGCTCTTGATGAAAATTATTTGGTTGAAAGCAGTGGCGCGACGAAGACTTATAAGGCTTTGCGTAATTCAATTCGCGACTATTACAAAGCTCTTGGTGCCGAAGATGGTGGTGCGCGCTTTGAGCCACATCTTGACCCTGGAAATTGCTGGGTCAGCCGACTTGCATTTGAGCCTAAAGTAGCAGTCAAATTACTTTCGGATCTGCTTCAGCCATATATAACATCGGGTCATCTGAAAATATTTTTGCGCACTGCGCCGTTTGTTGTGCGTAAGTCGACAGACAAAATTCGTGCTGTTCAATTTGTAGATTTCGACAGTGGCAAATTGCTGGAAATGCGTTGCAAATTTTGTATCGATGCAAGTGAGCTTGGTGATTTGCTTCCGCTGGCTGGAATGCGCTACAGAAGTGGTGCGGAGTCTAAGTCCGAGACGGGGGAAATACACGCTCCGGAAAATGCAAACCACGACAACGTTCAAGATTTTACCTATCCGTTTGTTGTGGAATTTTGCCCTGGCGAATCTCATGTCATCGAGAAGCCGCCGTTTTACGACGAATTTAACAAGTCAGGCAAGTTTTCTCTGTTTGGCTATCGTATGTTCGAAAACAGTAAAACCATAAATGAGCATGGAAGAGAGTCTGAATATTTGCCTTTTTGGGAATATCGTCGTCTCATTGATAAAAGTAATTTTGCTGCTTCTGTTTTCCCGCACGACCTGGCCATGATCAATTGGGACAGCAATGATTTGCGCGGTGAAAACATAATCGACCAGGTGCCGCTTACTATGGCTCAGCGCTTGTCTCGCGGCAAGTACTTAAGTTTTGGATTCTTGTACTGGATGCAAACCGAGATGCCCAGAGACGAAGGTGGTTTTGGCTACCCCGAGTTGAAATTACGCCCTGACATAATTGGTACCGCAGACGGTGTGTCAATGTACCCGTATATTAGGGAGTCTCGCCGCATTGTTCCGCGATATACAATTGTCGAGGAAGATATTGTTAGCAGCAGCAATCCACTTGCACGTGCTCGCTTGTTTAATGATTCTGTAGGCATTGGGCTTTACCCGGTTGATATACATGGACAGCAGGATGTCCCCGGAGCTGGACAAGCTACTCGCCCTTTTCAGATTCCAGCTGCAGCATTATTGCAAGGCGAGATACGAAACTACTTGCCTGCCTGCAAAAACATCGGCACTACCCATGTCACAAATGGAGCCTATCGCCTGCATCCTATCGAGTGGGCCATTGGCGAAGCCGCCGGCATTATTGCGGCTGAAGTTTTGTCGCGACAGACAGATATTTTGCGCTTATACAAAAACAAGCGTGCGCTGCGGACTGTACAAGACAAAATTGTAAATTTCGGTGCTCCAATCTTCTGGTTTGATGATGTTGCGCCAGAGCACCCTGCCTTTGCTGCTATTCAATTTCTTTCTGTTAGCAAGCTAATGCCTGCGAACTTGAGTGAACTGCATTTCAGGCCTGATGAGGCGATGACTAGAGGTGAAATGGCAGAGTCAATTGCAAAACTGTTGCGCTTAAAGGTGATGGACCAGGAGCGCGTACCAATTGCTGATCTCCCTTACGACGATTCACTGTATGAATCTTTTGCTGCATGTTATTCGCAGAAGCTTATGCAACTGTCGGATGATGGCAATGCTCATCTCGACCGCGCTGTTTCGACTCAAGACATGCAAGAGCTGGCCGCTAACAAATTAATCAGGTCTGAAAAGTTTGTGCCAAAGTCAAATTCAGTTGTTTCGCGCGCAGACTTCGCTGTGTGGCTTTATCGACTTGCAAAAGAGCAACGCTTTTGGGGACATCATTAGCAGTCAAACTGGGTAAAACTGTCTAGGCTTCCGTTTGGAATTAAAACATTGGATGAAGGCGAAAACAATGCAGCAAGTTCGGCTATGCCGATGTCTTTGTCCTTAAAGTCAAATGAGTTAAGCGTAGGTGAGATCTTTGAAACACGGTATGAGATCAAAGAAAACCTGGGTAGTGGTGCGAGCGGCACAACTTATAAAGCCTATGATTCTATTTTGCAGCGTGTTGTTGCACTGAAAGTCATTCACAAGTTTCTGCTTCAAAGTCATGATGCAGTTGAAAGATTTCGGAAGGAAGGTGCGCTCAGTACCACGCTTTCGCATTCCAACATAATTCGCGTTTACTTGCAGGGCGTAAGTGAAGACGGTCGTCTTTATATAGTAATGGATTGTCTTGAAGGCGAAACTCTTTCTCAACTTTTACAGAAGAGTGGTCGGCTGAACGTAGATTTGTTTTTCAATCTCATGCTGCAAATTCAAGATGCACTAATTTACGCCCATAGGCAAGGTATTGTTCATCGCGATATTAAGCCGGATAACATCGTCGTAGTATCCGATGGTGACTCAAAGAAGGCGATTCTACTTGATTTTGGCATCGCAAAATGTGTTGATTTGAACAACAATCAAGATGCGACAAAAACAGCGTCAATGCTGGGCAGCAGTGCCTATATGAGTCCTGAGCAGTGTAAAGGGCAGCAAATTGATGGACGAGCAGACATATATTCACTTGCATGTGTCATGTTTGAATCATTGTCAGGCAAAGCACCATTTATCGCTGATACTCCCTTGGAAGTGATGTACAAACAGACTAACGAGCCGCCTGAAAATCTAGTTTTCTTCAAGCAATTACCAAAGTCGCTGTCAGCACTCATTTTAAAATGTATGCAAAAACAACCGGAACAAAGATTTCAGCATGTGGAAGATCTGAGATCTGAATTCGTCAAATGTTCGGAAAAATTCGACGGCATAGATGCTAATTGGAATCGAAATAATTTGGTCTGGCGTAATAGAACAATTGTATCTGTCGCGTCGTTGGTGTTGCTTGCATCTATATGTTCGGCTTTGCTTGAAACCGAGGTGAAATCGGCTTCGAGTCTGCTTCCTAAGGGCAAGTCCGTAAGTTCATCCCGTCATCATATGCCGGTTAATGAAGAAGATCTTACTGCGGCGGCGAGAGAAATCAGGAATTTGGAAGGAGACGAAGCCGCAATAAAATATTTGCAGGAGTGGGAGCGAAAGAATGGCAACGATGCTAGGTTGATTGATACCCAGTTAGTTGTTTGGGAGTGTTTGTCTTACATTAATAGCAGTATGGGCAACGAGAGAGAGGCGCTGAGATATCTCGACTTAAGCTTGTCTAAAAATAGGCCGATTCCTCCGCTAAAAGCAATTAGTGATTTAGTACAGGCATATAGGCGCCGTGCCCAGCCAGAAAAAGGGCTTGCTTTGCTAAAGAGTCTCTCGCTTCGCTTGCAACCCAATACTTTGCCAGTCACTGGCTACGCTGGAATTAAGCAACTGGAAGCCCAGTGTTATCTTGATATGAAAGATTATAGATCTGCGATTAGCTGTCTAAAGAAGGCTCTCAATACCGGTCTAGTGGAAGATGAAAGCCAGCTATCTCTTCTAAATCAAATACGTGGTTTTTTGGTGTGGTCTTATACGGCTCTTGGGCAGAAGAGTGATGCTGAGCGCGAGATAAATTCGATATTGAAGGAAACAAAAGAAGCGAAGAATGATCGATATGTGTCGATGGGCTCTGCTTACCGGGAGGTTGCCGATAGCCTCTATCGCGGCGGCAGTCTGAATTTGAGCTGCACGTTTTTGGAAAAGGCAATTGATGTGTTTACAGCTGCAAGAGATTTAGATCAAGCCGCGTCCAGTTCAATCCAGCTTTCAACAGAATATATCCAACTCAATCAGTTTGCAGCTGCCGAAAAATGCTTGCAAAAGGCTATTAAACTGCCTGTCAAAGATTTCGACAGGGAGCGAATTTTTGACACACTAGTGAATGTTAAAAGAAACCACGAAGGAAGTTCTGCTGCACTTGAGTGCTCAAGGGCAGTGATAAAGACAGAAGAAGCAGCTCTCAAAAATGACAAGGGTGACTTATGCACTCAGGAATCTAAGCACTATGTAACAGCTGCAACAGTTTTTTGGAGTCTGCTTTTCGAAACAAAAAGAGTGGATGAAGCTTTCGCTTTCATGGACAACTGGGTTTCCAATTTAAGAGCTAAAGCCGGTGATAGCAGCACGCTGGCCTGGTGTCTCAGAAATGAAGCTGATGTATATGCAAATCGATCTAAGGTCACTAAAGCTTTAGATTGCATCAATAAAACAATTAGTATTTTGGAAGACAAGTCTGTAGTTAGCAAATGTCTCAGCCACCAGTTTGATGTAAGCGCAGATCTTTCAGATGCATACTCGTGCAAGGCTAGCATTTTGAATTCAGCAAAACGTCCTAGCGAAGCACTTGCTGCACTTTCATACTGCCTTTCGTATACGAAAAGGTTTCCGGATGACTATTTAAGAGCAATTGATATCAATTATCAATTTACGCAAAGTTATGTGCTGCTGGGCAAAAAAGATGAGGCTGCAGGACACATGGAAGTGTTCTATACACTTTTGCGAACACATTTTCCTCCTCAATCGGACTCTTATGCAAGATATCTTTGGCAGTATGCTGATTACAGATATTGTTGTTCTGACTACCCCTCAGCCACAAAACTTTTCGCCGAAACAGTTGATATCATGAAGAAACTTCATGGGCCGAACTTTGAGCCATTGCGGCTTTATTATTGTTATCTAGCTAAGTCGCTCGTGGCAGAACATAAGCCAGCTGAGGCGATTAAGGTACTTGAAAGTTCACTGGCTGTGCCGAGGGCCGCCGGTACTTGTGAGCAGTGGTATGTTACTACTTTGATGCGAATGCAGGAAGTTTATTTGGACATGGGCGATCTGCAACGTTCGCAAGAGTATGGAATGAAGGCATTGCAGGTTGCTCAAGATTTCAATTTGCCAGAAATTTATACACGCATGGCGGAGGCTTCTATAAAGAGTAAGGACTCTGCGAAAACTGTTCAAATCATGCAAGAAGGCTTAGCTCGAATGGAAAAGGCGAAGTCATTTACGATAGTACAAATCAGTGATGCTAGGCTGGGTCTTTCCTCTGCGTATATTGGTAATGCTCAATACAAAGACGCTGAGGATATTTTGTCACTGGTACTAAAGGATGTTTCGGGTATTGGAGACCCCAAGTCGCAGGCTTCAGAACTGGCCAGGACTTACCATTGCTTAGGTTCCTTGCGACTTAATCAAGGCAAGCCAAAGGAAGGGGCAGATTATCTTGAAAAAGCTGTATCGTGCGCTGAGCGTGCTGGTCCAAACGATTTAGGTCAATTGAAAGCGTCTTTATCTCTCTGGTCTATTGCCTGTAAACAAATGCATGATGACGCCAAAGCAGCTGATATAAATGCGCGATTGAAGAAACTGGGCTAAGTTGGGTACAAAATACTAGGCAAAGCCACATCTGGGTGCGAGGATGAGTGATTCTGGGGACAAAATTTCCCCGCAATTAGATGGCAAATCTATTGAAGCTGCTGGGGGGGAAGAGCTCGATCCTCTCATCGGCGTGACTTTTGATTCGCGATTTGAGGTTGTTTCGCTCTTGGGCAGAGGGGCAACCGGCACTGTGTTTAAAGCTAAAGACATTTTGCTTCAGCGTAATGTTGCGCTAAAAGTATTGCATAGCTTTTTGCTTACTAGTGATTTGGCCGTAGAACGTTTTCGCGCAGAGGCTGCGATTTGCATTGGTTTGTCACATAACAATCTTGTGCGTGTCTACAAACAGGGTGTTGCAGCTGATGGTCGCTTGTACATGGTTATGGATTTACTTGAAGGCGAAAGTCTTGGCGCACGCATAGCTAAAAATGGAAAACTCGATTTTGACGAGTTTTGCGATGTTTTTTTGCAAGTAATTGATGCCCTTAGATATGCTCACGAAAAGGGCATAGTGCATCGTGATATTAAGCCCAGCAACATTGTTCTGATTAACGATGATGAAGGACCAATGCGGGCCGTGCTCGTCGATTTAGGAATTGCGAAAATAATTGACGGCGGCGCTGAGCAAGACAGAACGAAAACAAACGCACTAGTTGGAAGTAGCTCTTACATGAGCCCAGAGCAATGCATCGGTGCTGCCGTAGATGCCAGGTCCGATGTTTATTCGTTAGGCTGTGTGATGCTCGAAGCACTGGTTGGAAAAGCACCATTCCAGGGCGTTTCTGCCTTAGACGTAATGTATAAGCATCTGAATGAGTCGTTGAGCCAGTTGGAATTTTTGAGAGACTTGCCAGAGTCCGTGGCTAAAATTATTGAAAAATGTTTGCAGAAAAATCAAGATCTTCGTTATCAAAATATGGACGAACTCAAGCTTGACTTTCTCAAGTGCTCTGATATGCGCGATACTCTAAAACGGAGAATAGAAGCTAAAGTCAAAGGTAGCAATCATTTTGGAAGGACTTTTGCAGTTGCCACCATTGTCGGTGTTGTGCTCATACTTATTGCTTGTTACTTTCTAAAACAACAATTCCAGATAAATGGTGCGCAAAATTACCTGAGTAAATCCAAAGATCACAGTGAGCTTATTCCTCCCGAAATGGTGCATCCGCCGTTAAACAATGCCATTCTAAATACAAAGCTGTTGGAGTATGAGAAGAAGTTTGGGGCAGAAGCCGCAATTACCATTTTGAAAAGGTGGGAAGAGGCGCACGCTAAGCATGTTATGGAAAACTCGGACGATAGAATTGCCGTAAATCAATTGTTCGAAAAATACTATGGGATTCAAGGTAATGAAAAAGAAACTCTAGCGTATGCAAATAAAGTATATGCTGCATGTGATGTAGGTCAAAAAGTTTTTAGTGCCTTAGATTGCGTCGTACAGATGTACTTGAATAAGGGACAAGCGGAGAAAGCACTAAAATATTTGCAGACAACAGCGGCAAAATACGACAATTTTTCATCATATGGTGAACTTGAAGCAAAACTCGACCTTGCGACTGGCCTTTGCGAGCTGAAGTTAGGGCACAATGAGTCCGCAGAAACTTATATCAGAAAAGGGCTCAAGAAATTTGATGATTCTTATGATATGCCGCGTTTTTCCCAAAACGTCTGGCGCGACAGATTGATAATAGTTTTGTTGCAACAAGGAAAGAAATCGGCTGCGGAGCTAGTCGGTAAAGACTATATCAAGGTTGCCCAAGCTGCAGAAAAAGAGTATCCCGGGTCAACAGCTCGTGCTTATTGCAGTATGGCAGAGGCTTTTAGCATAGGCAATGACCTTTCCAGTGCTGAAAAATATTACGATACCGGCAGAATGCTATTCAAGAAAATGGGTATCCAAAACGAGTGTAACCAGGCCTTATTCAGGGAGGTTGAAATTTGTGATCAGCAGAGACGTTACAAAAGAGCCATTGCATTACTTACTGATTTTGTGAAAGAGAAAAATCAATGGTGGGAAGAAGTAAATGCATATCGTCTGTTGACTGAGCAAGAAGAGCTGTTGAGAAACCGAAAACTATCTGATGAGTATGCACGAAAGGGGCTGCAGCTAATCGAAAAGCATTATGACGAAACAGCTGGCGCAGCATTGGAAAAGGATGATCTTTACTATCTGTACGCTTTGTCGAATATGTACGGCATGCTTCTTGTTGAGAAAAAGAATGATGAAGCAGAAAAACTCATAAATCAGTGGACAGAGAAATTAAAACGATATGGAGAGAACAACTGTTTGATGGCGCAGGTTAATGATAGGCACACTTCTATGTTGTTTATGGGTGGTCGACTCAAAGAAGCTTTGTTCTTTGCCAACAAAAGCGTCGAGATGTGGAGCAATCCGAATGTTCAGCAATCATATCGAAACTGGAATGGTTCACCGGAAAATTCTCTGATTGCCTCATATGATTTGAAGGCAGAAGTTGAATACAAACTCGGTCTATATCAACGTGCTGTTGAGACAGCAAAAATTGGGCTGCTGCTGACTCCCACTACTTTTAGTCCTAACCGATGCGGTTTGTTTGTAAATTTGGCTGACAGTTTATTTGAATTGGGAAAGCCGGATGAAGCAGCAAAATACTATGACGAGATGTTTTCTTATCTCAATGCTAACAGTATTTTTGTTGATAGTTTTGTGGCTGAAAAACTAGGTAGATTTGTAGATTTTAAGACCAGGACTGGCGATTTGGATGGGGCTTGTTCAATTTCGAGTAAAATAATTTCAGGGCTTATCAAGCGCTATGGCGATAAATCACTACTGCTAAGTCGCTATTACAATGCTTATGCCAATATATTGATTCTGAAAAAGAAACCAAATGATGCTTTAACTGCATTAAATAAGACTCTGGCATTGTTTAGTGATGAGACTCGTGATTTTAGCGACGATCAATGCAGCGCGATTGTATCGATTGCTCAAATTTATACGCTGCTAGGTAATTACGACCTTGCTGAAAGCAAGCTGAAAGACATTGTAAATGGAAGTTCTTGCAGTCATCCGGCCGAAGCCTACTATCAGCTGGCCTATTTGTATGCGGTGCAAGACAAGGCAAGGCTGCGGGAGGAAACGTTGGAAAAAGGCTTGCAGCTGAGTCTGAAGACGGGAGGCGAGCCTGCTAATCCTTTCGATTTGACAAGATTCGAATTTGATCTTGCGATGATTTACTCAAGCGAACATAGGTATGCTCAGTCTGAACCATTGTTTGAATCCGCTTTGCGCGACGTTGAAAAAGCTGCTGGATTTGGGCTAAACGTGCGCTTGAGCCGGCAAGCTCAGATTTGCAGCAAGTATGCTGACTGCTTGTTAGAACAGCGAAAATTGGAAAGTGCGCGCAAATATTTTAGACTGAGCGCAGACTACTTCGAGCGCTCTAATCTGAAGTCTGACCTGGCTACTAGAAAGGAAACACTCGAGAAGTGGCTGAGCATGTGTAAGTCTAACAAGTTTCCTGAAATACCTGAAATTGAAAAACGCTTGCGCAATCTGAGCACATGATTTGGGAGCTTGACTTAATGGCCACGTATGACGATGAAAAATCCATGGTAAGCCAGGAAGATTATGCTACTGATGATTTAAGTTTGCTCGGTACTGTCTTTGATAACCGCTTTGAAATTTTGGAAATTCTGGGCAAAGGTGCCACCGGAACCGTATATAAAGCAAGAGAGGCCTTGCTTGACAGAACAGTTGCTATAAAAGTGATTCATTCATACTTACTTTCAAATCCCAGCGCAGTTGACCGTTTTAAAAATGAAGCTGTGAACAGCAGCAAATTGTCACATGTAAATATCGCGCGAGTTTATTCGTGCGGAGTAGCAAATGATGGCAGACTTTATATGGTTATGGATTTGCTCAAAGGCAGAAGTTTGGCGGACTGTATCAAGCGAGATGGCAAACTTGAGCTATCCAAATTCTTTGATCTCTTCTTGCAATTGGCTGATGGCATTATTTATGCGCACCACCATGGTGCAGTTCATCGAGACATAAAGCCTCGCAACATTGTTGTAATACCCGAAGTGGGGCAAGACCGTGCTGTATTGGTCGACTTTGGTATTGCAAAATGGATGGAGCAAAATAGCAGCCAGTCGAGCACGCAAACCGGGCTCTTGTTGGGAAGCAGTTCATACATGAGCCCAGAGCAATGCCAGGGAAAGGTTGTCGATGCTCGTTCTGATGTTTATTCTTTTGCCGTTGTGATGTATGAGTGTCTTACAGGCAATACGCCATTTCAGGGCGACAGTCCTATGGATGTGATGTACAAACACATCCATGAGCCCGTGGGTAATTTGCCTGCAATGAAACTTTTGCCGAAAGAGCTAGCTCGAATAATATCAAAATGCATGCAGAAAGAACCAGGGCTGCGCTATCAGAATTTTGATGAGTTGCGTAGTGATCTATTAGCATGCTCGTTGAATCGTGCTGAGCTTCAAGAAGAGATTGCAAAATCTGGTCCAAGACGAAATCGCTGGAATAAACAATCGACGCTTTACTCTATTGTAGTTATATTGCTCTTTCTTTCTTTTGGTGTAGGCTACTTCTGGATTAAAGCAAGTAGCCTGAATAATACAAAAGAAACTATACGTGTTATCGAAAAGAAAAATGTTTTGCCTGATTTACACAGCTGCTCGCTGCCGAGAAATATTGAAGAGTTGAGATCGCTGCGCAATCGGTTCTTACGAACCGATAGGCGTTCAGAATTCAGAATTTTCTGTAAACGTTGGTTGGATAAATACAAAGATCTGCCGCCAGATAACGAGTCAAAGCAATGGTGCTATCGAGAATATTTTGACTTACTTCAACAGTTTGGGCCCGAGGATGAGGCCGAACGCATCGCGCAAATTTTGTTGAAAGAGCAAAATTCAGCCAGGACAGTGGCTGCTGTTGCGTCATATCATGTTGACCGCCTGCTGAAGGATGATAAATGCAAGGAGGCCGTAAGCATAGCCACTCAAAACTTAGACAAGGTTCGCAAGCCTCTTTTAGATGCTGGCACAATTAACGAAATTGTTGCACTCAATAAATTGCTAAACATGAGAGCTGCGGCATATTACAAGTGCAAAGACTACGAAAAGGCTTACGAGTCTTACAAAGAGAGCTACCATATCAGGCTCGATTATTGCCATAATGCCCAGGAATTCGGTGGCAATGTATTTGACCTTGCCGATATGGCCAGGGGCCTGGCAATGTGTATGCCACGAGTTGGCAAGTCTGCCGAGATTAAGTCTATTGCCGATGAATGCTGCCTTGCAGCAGTGGAAGATCCCAAAGCAAATTTCAAACCTGCAGATGTTTATGAACTTATTGCGCAGTCTCTTTTCGAGGGTGGAGATCTTGACTTGAGTCTCTTCTACTTTAAGAAAGCTCTGAAAGAAATGCAGCTTTTGCATCGAAGCGTTGACGAAGCGAGAATTCGTTCCGTTGTAACGAACATGGAAAGAAGCCGTAGCTTGCGTTAAGCTGCCTGTTTGCGAGCCTTCAGTTGGTCTTCGCTTGCTCCCTCTTCCATGGCTTTAACAGCTGATGGAGCTGTGATGCCACGGGCGTTGGCGTCTTCTGTTGCAAGAGCCTTAGGAGTTGCTACGTTGATTGCGTTGACTAACAAGTTGTAACTTTCGAGAAGCATTGCGTAAGCTTGGCTGCCTACTGGCATACTTCCCATTAGCCCGACCACATCGCCCAGTGCTGTATTCAGCGCTGCTACTTCTGTCCATTTCACCACGCCGGATTTTGCCATTCCAGAAATGCTCATTGCCTTGCCGCTGATGTTTGCGGCGACGCTTTGCGCTGTGGCCTGAGTTACTGGGCTGGCAGCACGATTTGTAGAAATGTCAGTTGCGCTAGAGCTTACATGCAAATCTTTGTCGATGAATGTGTGTTTGTCTACTTGAACGCCGCCGTCTGGGCGAACAACCGTGTTGCCGATATGCACAGTGCGGTCAGCGTCAATTACTGTATTTGTGTCTGCAATTGTTGTGTTCTTCGGTGTATCAGTAAGCAAAAGTTTGTCAGTCTTATTATCTTTGATTTCTACTTTATTGCTGTCCTGGTCAATTACAATTTTTACACGCTGCACTGATTTGTCTGTTGAGTTGTCGCCGGGCTTTGCGTCTGGCAATTTGCTGATGGTGACTTTGTTGCTGTCGGGGGCGTTTTCGACTGTAGTGTTGCCGATTTTTACAGTCGCGCAATTGTCCGGACGGACAAATGCATCGACAGTTTGACCTTGTCTGTCTATCAACTGTTGATGATTTTTCAAAATGTCGAGGAAGTAGTGCTGCGTTCTGAGTCTGAGTGTAGTTGGGTCTAGTTCAAAGGGACCCATTCTCTTGCCGCCGGCTTCGTCAAAATGTTCTTTGTCCAGGGGGACAAGTTTGTCGCCTTGACGAATGAACAATTGATTGTCTTTGGTTTCTAGTTGAATTACCTTTTGGTCTGGCGTTGTTAAGCGAGCTTTATTGTCCAACACATCGAGTGTTGTACCATCTTTGGCGATTGTGCGTGTGCCACCACCGGGGATGGCAAGCATGTAAACCTGGCCGTCTTCGCCAGCTTGAAGAGTTTTCAATGCATCTGCTGTCAGTGCTGCGAGGTCTTTAGTCTTATTGGAAACAAAGGCTACGTTGTCGCCAACTGTTACTTCTCCATCGTGAGAGGAAATCTTCGGTCCGGCGCTTTTGTCGATAACCTGGATTGTATTATCGAGCTTGTTTCTGATGATTTCTTGATTGCCCCATTCAATGTGGCGATTTCCCTGGTTGTCCCAAGAAACTGTGTAATCAGGTCCTTTTACCACAGTTTTGTCGCCTTCTTTAATTACTGATTCTTTGTCTTTCAGAACAACAAGGCGATCTTTTGTTTTGTCTACAATGGTTCTTACGTTGCCGTTTTCGTCTCTTTGTTCAACGTGCACATGTCCTGGTTGATTGTTGATTTCGGTCTTGCCGCCGTCTGCAAGCGGATAGCTAAAAAGGTTATGCGAGTCAAGTTTTGCCTCTCCTGAGCATCGCTCAGTGGGGTCATTATATAGCCATCTTTTTACGTCAGCAGGAATGGATGACTCCTGGTTGCTAACGCGAGAAACACCTTCTTTTGAATCTGATGTTTTTGCTTGTTCTACATGTTTGATAGCATCGAAAATATTGTTGAACTCAAGAGTTTTTACAGGCTCTGCTTTTGCAGCGGCTGCATCAGGTTTTGAGCTTTCTGTTTTCTTGTCTTCTGGTTTTGGAGTTGAATCATCAAATAATTTTGCGAAGCCTTCTTTTATTTGAGCTGATTCGGCGCCTTTAACTTCGCTGACTGTGACTTTCTTGTCTGTTGATTGGTAAAGGTTTTCGGCAACTTGCACAAGAGCCGTACCGGCTTTGATTCCGGCGATTATTCCAGCTCCCAGAGGCACGCCGATGCTTCCCAGCGCGCTGCTTATTGCAGCGGTGGCGCTAACTGCTGCCTTGCTAACATAGTCGCTCACAGTTCCCAAAACCGAGCTTTCATGCTTTGTTGTTTCGGTTTTTGTGTTTAGTAATTGGGCTTCGCTTTTGTTTACTTTGAGCTCAGCGCCTGTTTTTAGTGGCGTAATCTCAAGCGTTTTGTTTTCGCTTGTTTTGGCATCGCCGCCTTTGGCGTCGCTGCTCTTAGCGTCTGTGCTCTTTGTGTCGTTGCCGCTCAGCTTGTGCTCTGCTGATTCGACCAGATGTTGCGCTTCTTTGTACAGCGCAGAACCTTCATCGCCAACAGCCTTGATGACTTTGTTCGTTTGATCTTTTATCCACTCAAAAGACATGTGACCTAACCCGTTTTCTCTCGTCCCACCCTGTTGATATCTACGCATTAGATCCAATTCATGGACAAAAAATGAGATTAAACTGTGGGCTTGTGCAGTTTGAGTGGGGAAATTACGTAGGTATGATTGAGGTTATACTTTTAAAAGGGTGCTATAGACGGGTCTCTGGAGACGTATGACAAATCAAGATAATCAAGCTTCTAAGCCGAATTCCACAAGCGACCCTGCTGGGCATGCCGGTCGCTGGTGGCACCCGGTTGAGGACGGTGCCCGAATTATGTGCGACCTTTGCCCTCGCGCCTGCATATTAAAGGATGGCGACCGTGGGTTTTGCTTTGTAAGGGCAAACGAAAATAATCAAATGGTGCTGACCACCTATGGGCGCAGCACCGGATTTTGCATTGACCCCATCGAAAAAAAGCCGTTAAATCATTTCTTGCCTGGTTCTAGCGTTCTTTCCTTTGGTACGGCAGGCTGCAACCTCGGTTGTAAGTTTTGCCAAAACTGGTCTATCAGTAAGGCTCGTGAAATCGAGCTGCTCAGCGAAAAGGCCGGGCCCGAAGACATTGCAGACGCTGCCCTGCGTCATGGCTGCAAGAGTGTGGCGTTTACATATAATGATCCCGTCATTTGGGCTGAATACGCCATCGATACTGCTAAGGCTTGCCACGACCGAGGTATCATGGCGGTTGCTGTGACTGCAGGTTATATCACCCCAGAAGCAAGACCAGAGTTCTACTCAGTAATGGATGCCGCTAACGTCGACCTAAAAGCGTTCACGGAGTCCTTTTACCAGAAACTGACTTTGTCCCACCTTGAGCCTGTGTTAGACACGTTGAAGTGGCTAAAGCATGAAAGCAATGTCTGGTTTGAAATTACAAATTTGGTCATTCCGCAGGAAAACGATTCTGAGGATGAAACCGCCCGAATGTGCGATTGGATTGTGAAAAACCTTGGCACCGATGTGCCGGTTCATTTTACGGCGTTTCATCCTGATTTTCGCTTAAATGACAGGCTGGGCACGCAGCCGCGCACATTGCTCAATGCTCGAAAAATAGCTCTGGCGGCTGGAATAAAGTACGCGTACACCGGAAATATAAATGACGCTATGACCCAGAGTACGTATTGTCACGCATGCGGAAAGCTTGTAATTGAGCGCGATTGGTATAACATAGGAAGATATCATCTCAAAGATAATCGCTGCGCGCATTGCAACACGGTCATTCCGGGCGTATTCGACAAACTCGATTCAGTCTGGGGACGCAAAAGAGTGGCTGTGCGATTCGGCGAATAAGTCTAATGGAGTCTTGGTGGAATTTGCCCAGAGAGTTTTGGAATTTATAGTCGGAGCCGTATTCGTTCTTGGCGGCGGTTATATTTCCAGATGCTCTCTCGACTCTAAGAATATGATTGAAGTTGCATTGTTTGGCTTGCTCGGAGTAAGCATCGGGCTTTTCCTTATAATCGCTTGTTTTATGGGCGCCCCTGGTGGTAATTAGGTGTCCAGCCCGGCATGGCTGCGACTGCTTTGTTCTGCATCCAGGTTAAGCCAGAATATGTCCTGGTGATCTGCCGAATGTGCCGAAGGGCGCTTGCTTTGCGCCATCCTTAAGTAGACATAGGGTGCCACTGTCCTGCTCGGTGATTTCATGATGGTATGATCAGCTTCCGGTCGCTGAATTAGAGGTTTTAGTAAATGAAATTGCAGCCAATTTGCCTGGGACTTTTGTCGTTCTCCCTGGTTTTATCACTAGTTGGGGTTAACGCTTATGCTGCACCTGCTGCAGACAAAGATGGTCGTGCAGGTTCCTGGAGAAAAGCTGAGCAAGGCGCTCCCGATTTGAAAGCTGCACAAGCAAAAGTGGACAAAAATCCCAAGGACGCAGAAGCTTTGAACGATCTCGGATTTGCGCTCAGACAAAATGGAAAGCTTGATGAAGCTGCTAAATACCTGAAGCAGTCTATTGAAATAGAGCCAGACATGGGGCAAGCGCATGCTAATTTGAGTGTTGTGTATTACGACCAAAACAAATTTGCTGATGCTGTGACTGAAGCACAAAAGGCTGTGAAAATTGATGCAGAGCAACCAATTTTTCGCGTTGTTTTAGGCAATGCGTTGTCGAAGACTGGTGATTTAAAAGGTGCTGAGCAAGAATACAAAGTGGCTATTCATCTCAAGCCCGACTATGAAAATGCGCATTATCATTTAGGTCGTGTGCAAAATGAAGACGGACAAACCAATGACGCAAAATACACTTTAAGCAAAGCGCTAGAACTTGACCCCAATGACGAGCGCGTACTTGTTCTTCTGGACAAACTGGAAAAAAGCGGATCAAGCACCGATGCTCCAGCCAAAACAACCAAGAAGAAATCGTAAGTAATAAGCCTACTTGCCAGCCTTCTTGCGGGGCGATGCGATGGTTGCTGTTGGCGAACTCCTAATTCAATATGCTTGCTTGTAGGGGCGACGCCATGCGTCGCCCTTCTTGTATTTTTTCGAATGTAAGGCGCAGGCAAAACGGATGCTAAGTGCTGGTTGGGAGTCCGTAAATACCCGCCCGAAGGGCTTTTCGGCAGATTGCTCTTGTGAGAAGATGCAATTGTTGGCTGGAACGAGTCCAATCTAGAGGGAGAGCAGAAAATGAATTCTTTAACACAGCGCTTTTATGCAGTGATGACAGTTTCGACGGCAATAGCAATTCAATTTCTGGCCTTCTCGCCGAGCGCAGAAGCGAAAAAAGGTTTCGTGACACCTGTGCCTCACGTCACAACTTTGCAAAGACTTCGCAAGTCAGACACTATGTGGAAAGTGTTTGAAGATGAAGATGTAAAAGCTGGTATGAAGGCTGTATTGGGCAATGCGGTCGAAAAATATTTTGACCTTACCCAACTAACTGAAATGCCCGAAGTCGATGGTAACGACCTCTACGCAGCAGGTGGAGTACGCGGTTTATACACGGTCTGCGAAACATTTTTCGATGTGAATTTGCAAACAAAAAAACAATGCATCGTTATTCTCGATAACAATAAGCTTTCAGTTTATGGTGCCGAATCAGACGAGCAATTGCCGCAACCGGTGAAAGATTATATTGCTGACGTGCAGTCAAGGCATGCAGAGCCGCACTTAAACGTTGTTTTTGAAAAGCCTAGTTCTGCGCCGGTGCAAATCGTAAAAGCATTGCAGCCCAAGAAAAATCTCAATCTGAATACACTCACAGGAGTTTATGCTCGCATCGATTCTGATCAAAGATTTGAGTGTGCCAATCTAAAAGTAGTAAGTTTGCCTGGCAATAAAATCAAGTTCTGTTGTGATGCTCTCAATGGCTCGCATAGTGGTGAAGCCTCTGGAGTTGTACCAGTAAAAGGACGTGTAGCTGAATACGAAGATAACTTCGGAACAGACTATGGCTACAAAATGATCATGGAGTTCGACGGCAAATTCGTAAACATAGTCCAGAAGGGTGAAGGTTTCGGAGGCATAGGTGTGACAGCTTCCGGCAAGTACGTCAAAATGGACGACAAAGCCCCGCAAATCCAAGCCGAATAATAATGAGTTCAACTGCACGGGCGACGCCATGCGTCGCCCGCTAAGTCATAGGGCGAAACTGTCTAAGCGAGCACCGCTACTTAACTTCCGGGCGACGCATGGGATACTG
>CAZJLR010000020.1:0-116246 GCA_964546815.1 uncultured Candidatus Obscuribacterales bacterium
ACTTGATTCGGCTCCATTTTAGTTCGCCAGCAGTATCCATGGCGTCGCCCCTCAGATCGTGAAAACGACCCAAAGGACGCATTACGTCGCCAGTGCAGGTCGGTGGAATAGGCGCGCCAGTGCAGGTCGGTGGAAAAGAAAAGCCCCGCGACGGTTGGTCGCGGGGCTTCCTTTTCCACAGTTTTAGCTCTAATTATTTTGCACTACCCAATTGAGCCGGCTTGGTGTGTGTCTTCAGCAATTCAGCGTGCTTATTGCGATCTTGGCGAGCAAGTGCCTCATACACCGCAGCGCGTAGTTCGTAATTTGAAGCATGTTTGGGGTCTAGCTTTATTGCTTCATTGATATCGCGAAGTGCTTCATCATATTTTTTCAAATTCTGATAAGCAAACGCTCGATCGGTAAAACACAATGACGCATGTGGCGCCAGAGCAATTGCGCTTCCGCAAGATTGTATGGCCGCATCGTATTCACCAAGCGCATTTTGAGCCCCCGCGCTCATCATGTATGCCTGACGTTTTGTGACCTGGTGCGCAGACTCGAGTCCAGTAACTTCCTTACAGTCCTCGACGACCTTCTTATAATTTTTCTCGTGGAAATTACAGAGGGCACGATCCATATATGCTTCTGCATGTTTGGGGTCTGCCTTTATAGCTTTGTCTAGCAATGGAATGGCTTCACCAAAAGACCGCTTGGCAATCAGCTCGTCCGCTTTCTTGTAGTCTTCGTTATCCGCAGATTCGGCGAAAGCGTTGCAGCCCAATGAGGAAACAAATGCTAAGGCGAGCAAACACCTGACTACTTTATCAATCATCAGCAACCTCATTTCTGTTGAGTTCCAATTATGAGAACATTATGGTCCTCATATTATATTGCTACCCAAATTCGGAAAAATTATTGCAGACTTTCCAGCAATCCATCATAAAGACTAACGTTTGCGTTCAAAACGCCGTTGAGTCCATATTCCACAGCATTTGACTGATCATTTTTATCAGCAAAGAACAAAGCCAGGGACATTGACTCATCAAAATGCTCTTGCTCAATGCTTACGTGATGAAACCATATGTGGTGCTGCTGGTTTCGGCTTGCAAACGCCTTTTGCATCTGGGCAAACTCTTTAATCGCCAGCAATTCTGTTGCAGTGATAGCTCCAGCCACAATCGCAGCGCGCTTCATGCCTGAAGGTAAGCGCCCCTTGGGCGAATAAAACTGGGTAGCGGCTTTAATAAAGTCTCGAATTCCCTGTTTGATTTCGACATTGAAGAACTGCTCTTTCGAAATGCCGCATGACCAGGCTAAATCACGCAATTGATCTTGATGGTTTTCGGCATAGTCGCCATTGCCATATTCGTTGCGCACATTTTCCAAAACAAAAGGCACAGCCTCTTCGGGCATAAAAGTCGCAGCATTCAAAAGCAAGCGACGCAAAACTGACGCGTGTGCATCATAGTTGCGCAAGAGTGAGGCAACTTGCGCATCACTCAGTTTTGCATTTGAAAGGAAGTCAAACAACGCATGCGATGAGCAGGGGTGCGAGTTTGCCAGCAAAAGCAAACGCTCTACAGTGCTTGCAGCGCTGCTTTGTTGAATTTCAGTTTGAAGACCAAAGCCCAGCATTAATCGTGGACAGCTGCTGCTGCTTTTTGTGGATTTGTGTTCTGGCTGCTTTCAGTGTTTTTTTTTGGCTCGCTTGCTTCCATTTTTTCCAAATACCACTGAGCTTCTAAAGCTGCAGCGCATCCGGTTCCAGCGGCTGTGATAGCTTGCTTGTAAGTTTCATCTTGCACATCGCCTGCAGCAAAAACTCCAGGAACGCTGGTGTGAACACCCTTGGTTTGGATGTAACCATTTTCGTTCATTTCAAGCTGACCTTTGAACAAATCGGAATTTGGATGATGTCCGATGGCAATGAAGACACCGTCTGCCGGGTGTTCTTCTACTTTGCCTGTTTCAAGACTCTTCAATGTAATTGAAGTGACTTCGCCTTTGCTTATGTCATGAATGTCTTCCACAACAGTGTTGAGGAAGAATTTGATTTTCGGATTTGCTTTGGCGCGGTCTGCCATGATTTTTGAAGCACGGAAAGAATCGCGTCTGTGCACCAAATTAACAACTGAAGCGAATCTTGTGAGGAAATTAGCCTCTTCAAGAGCTGTGTCTCCGCCGCCTACGACGAATACGACTTTTTCTTTGAAGAAAAACGCATCGCAAGTTGCGCAGGCAGAAACGCCGTGCCCCATCAACTTTTGCTCAGACTCAAGACCAAGCCACTTTGCAGTAGCACCGGTACAAACGATAAGAGTGTCAGTGTGAATTTCTTCGCCACTGGTTTTGATAACAAACGGGCGCTGAGACAAATCTACAGACTCGGCGTTGTCGTATATAAATTGAGTGCCAAAGCGTTCTGCCTGCTTATGCATTTCTTCCATAAGCTGAGGACCAAGAATACCGTTGGGAAAACCGGGGAAATTTTCAACGTCGGTTGTAATTGTGAGTTGTCCGCCGGCTTGCAAGCCCTGAATGACTAGCGGCTCAATATCTGCACGCGCCGCGTATATAGCAGCAGTAAGTCCGGCAGCACCCGAGCCGAGGATTGTCAATTTCTTGCGAACTATGGCCATGTTTACCCCTTTAATTAATCTCGTGCATCCAAATGCGGTGCCGAAAACTCAATACCTGCCGGAACGTATCGGCAAGTCTTCAACTGGGCTTTGTAGCAGATGCGTAATTCAGATATATCCACATCTCACCTTTCAATTTTATGGTCTTAATCGGCTTAAATTCGGTAACGCGACATGTGAAATTAATCATTTAACCGGGCAGTTCCGCGGGTTCACCGTAAGTGATGGTTCCGGGGCGTAAACCGAATGGTAGATCCTTCTTAAGCTGTTCAAACTCATTCACCAGCGCCGAACGCTCAAGCCGCAGACGATATATAGCACCCGTCAACTCGTGACCATCGGCGAGCACTGGTTCTAGCCTGTCGTAGTCATGAATTTCGCCGAGTAAAGTCTGGGCCCTGACAAGATTTAAGTTGGTCAGCCCCATGCACTCAGTCAGTAAATAACGCCACTTTTTAATAGCCAGGCGCAATTTATGTAAGGACTCTGGCGACGATGCTTTGAGAGAAAGCTTCTTGACTTGCTCTTCATGTGACTGCAAATATCTATCAAAATGCGCAAAAGCGCTGTGGTCTGCAATTGGGCTTTTCTCTATTTCTTTGTGCAGTTCTTTGGCGCGGTCTGTCAGATAATCTTCAATTTGACCAGCCAATTTTGGTGGGTCTACTTCTGTCAAAGTCTTGTCTATTCGGTGCTTTAGCTTTTTGCGTATAGCCTTAAACTCAGCCAGAGTTTCGGCGTCGCATTGCAATTTTTCTGCGGTTTCAATGTTGACATCGCAATCTCTAAGCTCGCCCAGGTCTTTCAGAAAGTCACGCAAAGGGGTCAAGACTTTTTTCTTGAATTTCTTGCCTTCCCAACCGTCTTCAGCAAGAAATCCCCAGACTGAAAACCAGCGGCGCAATGACACGCGCGATTTGTGCACACGCTCTTTGATGACGCGCAGCTTGAGTTTTTTAAGCTCTGACTCCATGGCTTGCGACAGATTTAGTGCGGCTCTCAGCTCGAAATCAACCCAAGATTCGGCCACCAAATGTTCGGGGCTCTTGTAAATTCCAGGTTGCTCGGGCGTTGTCAACTGCAAATACCAACAGAGTCGGCTACCCGGCGATCTTTGCATGAAATGCTCAAAAAGCGCGCCGGGACTCTTGTATTTTAGAAACTGTGCGCAGCTGCTCCGCGGGCATATTTGACCTTCTTAATAATTCGACATACCGCGCCTCCGAAGGCATGCCAAGGTGACACACAGGGCATGCTAATACATGGCGGGTACGGATGGGGGTGTCACTGTGGAGCAGAGGTTAATACTGGCGGTTGTCCTTTCATTTATTGCAGAAGCCGGAACGCTGCAAAATGCTGAAGCTATGCCTCCCGGGCAGACTGGGAAAAAGCCGGCAAATTTGACCAAGATTGCTGCTGTCGGTGACGCTAAAGCAGCGCAAAAGCCAGCGGACAAAGCGGCAGCTCCAACAAAAACGGCAGCCGCGGCTCCAGCTAAACCGACACCAGCAGCGCCTTCCGCCGCGGGATCAGCCGCAGCAAAGCCAGCAGACAAAGCCCCAGCTGGTGCAGCTGCCAGTGCTGGCGCTCCCGCGCAAAAACCTTTAGACCCCGCATTCACGGCAGCACTGAATAAAGGGATCGATCTTTTCAATAAAAACAAAATCGACGAAGCACTCGTAGAATTTCTAAAAGCGCTGGAAATTGAATCGAACAATACAGCGGTGCGAAATTGGATGGGCGCTGCGTACCAACGCCAGAACAAACATAAAGAAGCCATTGAAATTTATGAACAAGTTGTGCAGCTAGACCCCGATTATGCCGAGGCGCACAACAACCTGGCATTCAGCTATCAGTCAACGCAAGATTACGAAAAAGCTGAATCAGAATACAAAAGAGCACTCGAACTAAAACCTGCCATGTTGCAAGCCCGATTGAACCTTGCCACAGTTTTGCAGAAAGAAAAGAAATACGACGAAGCTTTGAAGGAATACGAAGCCGTATTGAAAGCCGACCCGAGCAAAACAGAATGCTATTTGTTTATGGGCGACCTGGCAAAAGACCTGAAAGACACTGATAAAGCCATGAAGTACTACAACAAAGCGCTCGAAATAAATAAGAAGGACCCTGCCGTAATTTGCAGAATTGCGCTTATCTATAGGGCGCAAGGAAACAAGGATAAATGCAAGGATTTGTTGGAGCAAGTGCTCGATATTGACCCATCAAATTACGACGCGTTGCTAACACAAGGAATCATTTCATTTGAAGCTAGCGATCTTGGACCTTGCTTGGAGCATCTTGGGAAAGCGTTGGAGCGGAACCCATATGACGCCGCTGTACACTACTGGCTTGGTCGCTATTACATTGCATTAGATTCTTATGGCAAAGCTATAAAACAATTCGAAGACGCAAAAAAATGCGACCCCACGGGTGAAGAATGCCCAGAAACAGACGCATGGCTGGAAAAGGCAAAAGACCTCAAAGCCAAGAACTGAGAACCTGATATCAGCAAACTCAACCCGGCGAATTACAAGGTAATAACCCAGTGGTCGATCTAAATGAAAATCAACCCTCGAAAGCTGACCCACTTGTGGGCCAAGTTTTCGAGGGACGATTTCAAATAATTTCGACACTCGGGCGCGGCGGCATGGGAATGGTTTACAAAGCCAAACACATTCACATGGGCAAAGATGTCGCCATAAAAATGTTAGCGTCCAAAGTTTCGGACGACCGCACTTTTCTTCGCTTTGAGCAAGAAGCACGCGCCGCAGCTTCTCTTACACATCCAAACATAATTTCGATTTTTGATTTTGGCAGAAGCGCAGATGGGCAAGCGTATCTCGTCATGGAATATCTTCGAGGAAAAACACTCGAAGATATTATTGTCGATGAAGGACTTTCAATTGCACGATTTCAACGTATATTTTCTCAAGTATGCGACGGCATGCAGCACGCGCACAAGAAAGGAATTATTCATCGAGATCTCAAACCAACAAACTTGATGATAGTAGACACCGAAGACGCTGAGGATATTGTAAAAATTGTTGATTTCGGTTTAGCCAAGTTGAACAACAATGCGTCAGGGCAACAACTTACACATGAAGGTACGGTAGTAGGAAGCCCCGCTTTTATGAGCCCAGAGCAGTGCCGAGGTGACGAGTTAGATCATCGCAGCGACATATATTCACTTGGTTGCGTCATGTACACCGCACTTGCAGGACGCTGTCCACTGGTGGGCAACAACTCAATGGCAACCATATACAAGCACATCTCAGACACGCCAGAACCGTTATCGCGGGTTATGGGAGATATTCACGTTTCGCCTCGCTTAGAACAAGTAATAATGCAAACACTAAGCAAAGACAGAGAGCAGCGTCCCCAAACGATGGCAGAGCTTGGCAGGGCTATAAGCGAAGCAATCCATTCAAAACTCATGCCTGAAGATTTGAGTTTTACGCGCCCGCACAATGCCGCACAACTCGGACCGACCGGTACAAAACTATCTGGAATCAGGGCAGATTTTGCGCCCACGACACCCGCACAAACAGCTCAAAATCAAGCACCTGAGCTTGAGAACAATTTACAGAGCAGGCCGAACAAACTAAAAACAGAATTGAGTCAAAGGCAATTGGATGCCACGCAAATAAGGGAAAAATCGGGTGAAGCGTTTCAGAGCAACGGAATAAACAATCTGGCAATTGCCGCAATTTCATTGGTGGCAGTGGTTGGAATTGGCGTAACAGCGCTTGGCTTAAACCACAAAACAGATGAGAAGGCAAATGCAAACCCAGCACATAACTCGAAAAACAATCAAGCCGTTCTGGCTGTAGCAGCTGCACCACAGGTAATATCACCAGTCATTTCACCGGCGAAACCGCCCGATACAAAATCTGGCGAGCAAAAAACGACAGACCAGACAAACACAGAAATAAAGAAAGACAAGACAACGGCGTCGTTGCACGCGGTCGCTCCAAACACTGAGATTCCGCAGAAACACAATGATGCGATTGCTAGCATAAAGCCCCACCCACAAAAAAATACTTCGGAGGCTGCTCTAAAAAAACTGAAAGCAATATCAAGCGCAGAAGAATACACAACAAAGGGCAATTTCGAATTCAATCAGAAAAATTTCCCCGCAGCATCAGAATATTTTGAGAAAGCAGTTAAAGAATATAAGATTGCCTATGGCGCGAGGAATCTACAGCAGTTGCAAACCCTGGCAAGACTGGTCTCAAGCCTGCACCATCAGCAAAATAATGAGGCAAGCACTCGCTACTTGGACGAGGCTCTAACAATTCTCAGCCATGGTGGAAAAGCCGCAATTAAAGAAATCGACAGCACAGCATCTCCGATCCTCACGTGGAGACCTCTGGCACTAGGTTGCTACGATGCTGCTATGGAAAGCAAAAATGAGGCAGCAAGGCAAAGATTTTTCCAATGGGCGTCAGAACTATACACATTGGCACTTAGATCTTGGAACGGTGAAAAGGACAGCGACTACTATCGAATGCTTCGCACACAATTAGCCTGCGCAAGGCAACTTGGCGATACAAAACTAGAAGCGAACATAAGCAGACAGCTCGCTATGGGCGGTATCGACGCCATTAAAGCAGGTTGGGCACCCGGGCAAGGTCCGCGTCCATTCCAAAGACGATTTCACTTACGTCAGCAAAATGATTAGGGCAACAGGTCACAATCTGGCTATACTAAGCCCACCGTCTACAACAATTGTTTGACCAGTCAAATACGAAGCTGAAGGCATACAAAGGAACGCAGTCAACCCTGCAACTTCATGCGCATTTCCAACACGGTTAAGAGGAATATGCGGCAATGTTTTGTTCATAAAATCAGGATTCTTTAGCAGAGGCTCGGTAAGCGGAGTAGCGATGAATCCTGGCGCGATACAATTGACTCGAATATTATCTGCGGCCCACTCGCAGGCCAGATTACGAGTGAACTGAGACAAGGCAGCTTTTGTCATTCCGTAAGGTGAGCCAGTAGGAATTGCGATTACGCCAGCTATCGACCCAAAATTTACTATGCTTCCTTTGCCACCACTTTTTAGATGAGGATGAGCCAGGCGACTCAGGTCAAAAGCTGAAGTCAAATTTGTAGACAGCAAAGCTTCGTATTCGGCCAGAGTATAGTCTAGAGTTTTCTTCCGATTATTTGTTCCGACATTGTTTATCAGCGAGTCGATGCCACCCATGTTTTTGACAGCAAAATCAACAACCTTAATACGATCTTGCTCCTTAGCCATATCAGCTGCAATACCGAATGCTTTATGTCCCTTAGATTGCCAATCGTCAACCAGCGCTTTTACTTCTTTTTCACCACGGGCAACTATGGTTACCGCGGCGCCAAAGCTGAGAAACTCTTCCGCCACAGCCAAGCCAATACCTTTGCTCCCTCCTGTAATAAGAGTTCTGTTGCCTTGTAGATCAAACCTTGCATTCATTTTGTTGCCTCGATAATGCTTGTGCTGACTATATTTGGAGTGCTTTCCCAGCTCGCTAAGTTTTGTAGCGAATTGATGTAGACGGACTCGAGCAGCATATGATACGCCGATTGTGTCCCATCCGCAAATGCAAGACCTGTTGGAATCTCCGGCGCCACGCCTAAGTGAAAAACGCAACAACGAAGAAAAGCAAATCAATGGCGATCAAATAGAGTTCTGCATAGAATAACTTCATGCACGCCTGTTCTGGTGGTTGCTGCTCTGCCTGTGCGCTGAGCAACAATTGCACGAGATAGGCGAAAAGACTAACAGAGTACGCTCGCCGTCTCAAGCACCGGACTTAGATTTCCGGTGTATTCCTTCGCCTATTTATCGCATGAGGTATCACTGTGCTCAAAATTTTCCAGACTGCGTTTTTCTCCTTAGTACTCACATTTTTGTTTTCACAACAAGCAGCTTTCTCAAGCGTTCGAACGCTAGTGCCACCAACGCCAGGACGATTCTTCACCCGAAGCCAATCAAGTACACACGCAAAACAACGAACAAGAAAACAAAAAATCTCAAGCTCAAAAATAAAGAAGACACAGCTGACACAAGCTCAACGTAACTTGATAAAAGAAGAATTTGCCAGTGGCGATGCAGCAAAAATAGATCCAGATCAGCTTGCAAATGCTGGAGTTTTCTCGCGATATTCGCTCAAAGGTGGAATATTCAAACGCAGATCTGATGTTCGTTGCATAGTTATTCATTCAACTGAAACGGCAAGAGAAGCCAGTGCCAAGAACATTGTGAAAAGCTGGAATAACGCGGGTCGTAACCATCCGGGGACACAATACATTGTTGACAGAGACGGCACCATTTACCAAACGGTGCACCCCTCATTAGGAACATTCCATGTTGATTCGTCAAAAACTCTTGCAGGAGTTAACAACGACAGCAGCATCGGTATTGAAATTGTAAGAACAGGATCGCAGCAATACACAAGCTCTCAATTGCACTCTGTGCCTTTGTTAGTGCACTACTTGAAAGATCACTATTCCGTCAAACAAATTGTAGGTCACGGACAAATTCAGCCAAGTGACAGAAGCGATCCAGTTGGATTCGACTGGACTGCTTTTGGCAGCAAGCTGAAAGAACTCGATGCAAGCGAAATTGCCATCAAGAAGAGCAACTCCCGAGCAGGCTAAAATGGCTTAAAGAAGGGACTTTCGATTGCTTAACGCAGACACTCCGAACACGCGGGAACGAAAACTTAGTCTTCCCGTCGTATTCGGCAGTTGACCCCAGCATAGCTTGCACTCATGAATAAAATCGAGTCTCGTTTGCCGAAAAGGTTTTCGGCAAAAACTAAAGTAGCGCCTATACGTCCAATGCCATTAGGTGTTTTGGTCTCTCTATTCACGCTTGTGTTTTTGGTCGAAGGCCTCTTCTATGTCACCGCAGATGCAGTCGAGTATAACGCAGTAAAACTGCCAACACTTATACAGGAAGCACAAGGTATTGAACTGTACGACAGAAAAGATCATTTTATCTGCACAATTCACGCTGATAAAGACTGCTGTCCCGTTCCACTTTCAAAAATATCAGTAAACCTTCGCAATGCTCTTGTCTCAACAGAAGATCGTCGATTTTACCGCCACATGGGCATCGATCCTGTGGCAATAGCCAGAGCGTACATGGCAAACCGGAAGGCAGGTCGTGTGGTTGAAGGTGCTTCAACACTCACACAGCAGCTTGTGCGCAATCTATATTTGGACAAAAACGATCGCTCTTACACAAGAAAAGCAAGAGAAGTCCTTATGGCTTTGAATGTAAATTGTCATTACTCCAAAGCAAAAGTATTAGAAGCGTACCTCAATGAAGTCTATTTCGGCGGCGGAGTTTATGGCGCGGAAAGAGCAGCACAACACTATTTCAACAAACACGCCAGCCAGCTTTCAATTCCTGAGTCTGCATTTCTCGTGGGGCTAATTAAGTCACCTACCACCCTTTCAGACCCCGACAATTTAGAACCAGCTCTTAAGCGACAACAAGTAGTCTTGAAAAATATGGAAGAAGAGGGCTATATCAATAAAGCAGAGCTTGAAAAAGCAAGCACGAGTAAACTGGCTTTCCAAAGCGGTCCTCATGCTTTACGCTATCCGCATTATATTGCATACGCCGTAGATGTGCTTAAGCGACAACTCGGTGACAGAATGTGGACACAGAGTTGGAAAGTTTATACAAACCTTGATGTAGACGCACAAAAATTAGCCGAAAAAACGCTGAATGAATCTATCAAACACGCTCCAAAAGGTGTCGACCAAGCCGCGCTTGTGACAACATCATTAAAAGACGGCGCGGTGCTGGCAATGGTTGGTGGCGTGGGCAAATATTCAGACTCACAGTTTAATCGTGCTATCGCTCCCCACACAGCTGGTTCTATTTTTAAGCCATTTGTGTACCTAACCGGTTTGATGCAAAATTTGCTTCAACCAGATACGCTGATAAACGACTCCCCAATCGAAATCACAGCAGAACACGCCCCAAGCTGGAAGCCGAAAAATTTCGACGGAAAATATTTGGGCTGGATTCCAGTAAGAACAGCGCTTATGTTCTCACGTAACGCATGTGCAGTGAGAGTAGCCCAGGCAGTAGGCATAGATAGTGTTATCAGAACAGCGCATTCGGCAGGCATCACATCTCAGCTTCAAGCATACCCATCGTTAGCTCTGGGCTCATGTGCTTTGACGCCTTTTGAAGTGAACAACGCCTATGCCACACTCGCTCGCGGGGGTATTTACTCAGCCCCGCAGCTTTTACGCAGCATCAAATTTAAAAACGGGCAAGACTTCAGAACTTTTCAGCCAACTCAAAGCGCAAATTTTCAAAGCGAAGAAATATGTGAATTGAGAGATGTATTGCAAGATGTCGTAAGGCGCGGCACCGGGACTCTCGCTGCTCTGCCCGGAATTGCTGTGGCAGGAAAAACAGGAACCGCAGACAGTTCGAAAGACCTCTGGTTTGTCGGATTTACGCCAGACACGGTGAGCACGATCTGGGGCGGCAATGACCAGAACAAGCCTATCAGCGACAGACATGCAACCGGCGGAACTGTCATGGCAAAAATCTGGCACGATTACATGACTGCATTCTACAAAAACCACAAATCTCCCAAAGGTGAAACATTCATCGCCGCCAACCATGAGCTAATTAGAGAAACTCCGCAATATTCAGACAACTATTTGCTTGCACATAGCGACAGCGACGACGCAAAAGCATCATCAAACGGTGAAGCAAACACAAATTCAAGCGAAACAAATCGCATTGCAAAATCAATTAAAGAAACTGGAATTGCTCGTGCATTTGAAATACAAAAACTCAATGCCCTGCAGCGCTATCAGGCTGCTGTTGCCCGCAATTTAGCCCAGCAAAATATGCTAGCTCACAATGCAGCCAACTCTCAGCAAAATTCGACAATGGAAATAGATGATGACTCGAACGACAATGAAGAGCAAAACAGCAATCATTCTAAAGCAAGCCTGGGCAATGCTTATCAAAACAGCTTCTAATCTCGATCAAATCTCCCATTTCCCGCCACCACCTTTCCTGTAGGGGCGACGCCATGCGTCGCCCGGACCTTAAGCTGCGGTGCTCGCTTAGACAAGTTCGCTCTATAAAATTGCGGGCGACGCATGGCGTCGCCCTTAAAGAGGGCGGGATGCTAGATGGACAAATCATTATGATTAGCCGCGAAGGACGTCTTTGATGATTTCGCGTCCGCGTCTTACGATGAGGTCTTTTCCGCCGCGCTCGTAGACTGCCTTGGCACGATCTACTACGTTGGGCATTTTGATCTTCTTATAGGCGGGTAAGTGGTATGGGTCATTGCAAAAATTCATGAGCGGCTCGACAGCTTTACTCCAGCGATATGATTCAGCAAGCTTTTTTGAACCTTCGGAATATTGTTTAACGAGAGCGGGATCTTTCATGAGCTTTTCTATCGCTTCGGCCCATTTATCTGCATCTTTGTAGGGAAGAGCAATTCCGGCGCCCTGACGATCTATTTGTTCGGCAAGTTGATCTCCGGTTGAAGTAAGAATTGGCAATCCAGCCCAAAAATAATCGAGAATTCTTGTGCGGAATGAAAATCTTGTTTCAGGTAAATCGAAATGAGCTGAAACTGCAACATCGGCATCAAGCAAACAATTAACGCGCTCATCATATGGCGTCCATGATTCGGCAAAAAATACATTTTTGTTTAGCAGACCCAAATTCTCAGCGAGTGCCTTAGCCTTCACGGCCATTTGCATCAAGCCCACCTGTGGATTTGGTGATTGATAGCCCATGAAATAGAGCTTCAACTGAGGATTATTTTGAGCAACCTTTCCGACAGCTTCAATCACAGTAAGTGGATCAAACCATTCCCAAATGCCACCACCCCAGAGCAAAACAAAGTCATCGGCGTTTATGCCGGGAACTTTTCCCCGAACACCACTTGCAGTTTTCACAGGCTGCTCATCAGGCAAACCGAATGGAACAACATCAATCAATTTTCTAAAACTACCGTCAAAGCCGTACATCTCAGGACTCAAACGACCGATAGCGCAATATCTGCCGAGCCAATAATCAAGCTGTTTTTCAGAGGCACAAACAGAAAAATCTGCATTGATCATGTGCTTCTTCAAGACTTGATGCATCAAGCTATAACTTGCCGATGCACTGGTGCTATCTACTTTGTATTGAGCAAGAATTGCAAGCAAAAATGGATCATATAGATCGATGACCAAATATTTGTCGAGTTCCGCCAGACGAGGGTAAGGCTTCAGTACATTTGCCTGAATAAAAATGATGTCCTGGTTTTGCGCCAGAGTATATAACTGCGACTTGCTGGCATGGCAATACAGCTTGAAATTCTCATTGTCTTGCTTGCAGAGCTCAGCACCGCTTTTGAAGTCTGTGGCTTGAGGTGAAAATACCGTAACCTCGTGCTGCCTGGACAACTGCTTTGCGATTTCGACGCAGCGAATCGCCGGACCCGCCATCTTCTTAGAGATGGGCTCAAGAGTAACCAGCAAAATTCGGCGACTAAAATTGGACAAGCTTAGTATTCTCCAAGCTAGACTAAATGTTTTCGACCCGATGCCTAATTATAAGCAAACCAGTCGCACAGGTCGCAGGTTGAAAGCCAACAGCAAGCAATGAACGCAGTAGAAAGCCAATTCAAACAAGGCTTCTAGAGCCGCTGGGCAAGACATCTCAGCGTTATGACCTTAGAAGACTACAGTCGTGATATTTCTACACGCCAACAATTGCCTCCACAAGCAGGAGTGAATATTTGCGGCTGTTCTGATTGCTTGAAACCTTATACACAGATAATCCTATTGACATTTCAGGTACTAATCGTGCTTCGTCTGCTATGCTCCTGAATCTGTTTCCAGGTAGAGTCATGGAATCTTCAGTGCAGTTAAGCAAACCGAAAACACCGACGAGCACAATGGACGCCAACAGCAGCAGCACGCCTTGCCAAAAGGGTCTCGTAAGCGTCGTAATTCCAAATTGGAACGGGAAGAAATTTCTCCAGGGTTGCCTTGATTCACTAGTTGCAAGCGACTATGCACTTATTGAAGTGGTAATGGTCGACAATGGCTCGCACGATGGGTCAGTAGAGTTTCTTGAAAGCAATTACCCGCAAATAAAACTGGTCAAATTTGCCCAGAACACAGGTTTTAGCGTCGCGGTAAATGCCGGCATTCGCAATTCAAGCGGCGAATTCATTGCCTTGTTAAACAATGACACAGTCGTTGAGGCAAACTGGATCAGCGAAATGGTTGCGGCGATGCGAAAGCATCCTGAAATTGGTTCAACCGGATGCAAAATGCTCGGTTATGACGATCGCACTCTTCTTGATGGAGCCGGAGATGGCTACAGAAGAGGCGGATTACCCGGTCGCATTGGACATCGCGAGAAAGACAAAGGTCAATTCGACCAGGAAAGATATATTTTGGGACCATGCGGCGGCGCAGCACTCTACAGGCGCAGCATGCTTGATGAAATTGGCTTATTTGATGAAGACTACTTCGCCTATCTCGAAGACGTTGACATAGGGCTGCGCGCACAAAGCGCAGGGTACAAATGTTTGTACGTTCCAACTGCCATTATGTACCACCTCGGGTGCGGCACCACTGGCAGTGGCTACCATCCACTGGTGGTCAGACTGTCGGCGCAGAACAACTGGAATACAATCGTAAAAAATATTCCACTGGCTTTGCTCATCAAATTTATGCCGCAGATAATTTACTGGCAGGCATTTTATTTTGCAGTTGTTATTGTCAGAGGCGGACAGGTTATACCCTGGTTGCAGGGCAGCTGGAGAGCTTTGATGCTCTCACCAAAAATGCTCAAAAAACGAGCGCAAATAAACAAATTGCGCCGAGTACCACACTCATATATGGAAGAGATTATTGTACGTTCAGAAAACGAACTTGCAGAATCACGCCAACGTCTAATAAGTCAGTAAAGGTGTCCCGCGACAATGGGCGGCGTCACAGTGTGGCGCCGCCCTCTTTAATCAGACGGATGAAATCTGCAGGATAACCCGATGAACCAGGAAGCCGACAAACTCGTTGGTGCAAGACTTCAAAACCGTTTTGACATTATTTCAATACTTGGAACAGGCGCCAGCAGCACCGTATACAAAGCAAATCACTTGCTTTTAGATCAACTTGTCGCCATAAAGGTTCTGCATTCCAGTCATTGTGACTCACAAACATCACAGCAACGGTTTCAAAAAGAAGCAAGCGTACTCAACTCGTTTAAGCATCCAAACATTGTGCGTTTTTTTTCTTATGGCAACACAGACGACGGCCGTAATTTCATGGTGCTTGAATTTCTAGAAGGAAAAACACTGGCTCAAATCCTGAAAGAGAAAGAGGCCTTAACAGTCGAAGAAGCCATGCCGATATTCAAGGACGTCTGCAATGGTCTTTCTTACGCACACGAACACGATGTGATTCACAGAGATCTTAAGCCTGGAAATATCATCAATGTAAGCGGCGAAGACAACAAAACACTGAGCAAGATATTGGATTTTGGTGTGGCAAAAACCCCATCTGAAGACCTCAGCATGACTAAAACCGGCACACTTATCGGCAGCGCTAATTATATGAGCCCAGAGCAGTGCAGCTCAAAAGAACTCGGCAAAACCACCGACATTTATTCAATGGGATGCCTGATGTACGAAACGATGGTCGGCAGCGCACCCATGCAAGCCGAAAGCGACCTGCTTACGATGAGCAACCATTTGAATAAAACAGTCAAAAACGTACCTGCTAAACACGGTATTTCTCGCGAGCTCGAACGAGTTATTTTAAGATGCCTTGAGAAAGATCCGAAAAAACGGTTTGGCAGCAGCAACGAATTACTGAGTGCGCTAGAGGCTGCCGAGGGAACACCAATTGCCAGAGCACCCAAGCACAAAGGCATGCTCATTGGTCTTGCCTGCGGCTTTGTTGCGATTTTGATAACGTCGGCAGGTTTTATTGCCGGCAAAAAGAATAACGACCTTGCAAAAGTAGATAAGAAACAAAGCGAGCATCAACTAAGGTTACTTAAGCTAAGGAAAACAAAACGCCCAGAGCCAGAACACAACCTTGAAGGACTCAAATTGCTGGATGACTGGATCGAGGCCAATGTTGTTTTAAAAAATATGGAACCTGTTCAACTATGGAAGGCATATCACGATGCCAGCTCGATCAGGGCAGAACTAGGTATAGAAGAACTGAGCCCAAAGGGTACGAAAATTGAGCAGCTTTTAAAACAGAAGATCGCTTCATTGAAAAGACTAGACCCTACCGAGTCCGAATCAAAGAATGTAGAAAAGGATCTTGGAGATTTGCAATGCTTGCTAGGAGAGAAAGAAGCAGCAACGGCAACCTATAACGCGCTTCTGATGAAGAGACCCAATGAAGACAATGAAGCTTACCTGCAGCGACAGGCAGACGTTTATGCAAGTTTGATTGCAATAGACTGGTCCAATAGGGACTTCAAACAGCTATTAAAGCATCTGGAAATTCGAGAAAAAGCTCTGCAAGAAATCGAAGACCAAGAAACACTCATAGCACTTTACATAAGCCGCGCTAGCGTTTATCGCGAACTTGGAGAAAGCGCAGAAGCAAATAAAGAAGCACAAAAAGCCCGAAACGGATATTTAGAGCTGGAAAAAAGAGACCACAGAGATGCTATGGAACGAGCTGGAGCCTTAATGCATTTGCTTAATCAAATAGGCGAAAGCAAGCAGGCTGTCGAAATAGCTCAGCTAGCCTTAAAAGACTGGGACGACTCAGGCAGCTACAGTGTTTACGCAACGAATGCTCTACTCGAAATGGCGTTAGCATACAAACAGCAGGGCAATCAAAAGAAAGCCGGAGAAATTTTCGAAAAATTGGTCATTTATTTGAAGTCAAAGAATCACTTCGAACAGAGCAGGGAGATGCTGCGGCAAACTCAAGTTGTATTGAATAAAGCTTAGGCAATCGCAAGACTAGCCTTCTTTGGGCGTTTCTCTTGCTGCATTAATATCCAAAAACTCAAGACTTCTTTCAAACTCATCGCCGGCTTCTTGAATTTGCAGATAAGCATTGTCCATCAGTTCGCGCGCGCGAACAAGTTTGCGCAACTGCAGTTGCTCTAGCGAAAGCTCCAACTCTTGAGTTATAGATTCACAGGCTGCCAGCATTTTTTCCACAGTTCGAATCGATTGATCAATTCTGTGGTCATCACCTTGAGACCTGCAAGGTTGGCATACACCCAAAATGTCAAAGCGACTGTGCTTGTATTCATATCCTTTGCGGTCAGCAACAGTTTTGCCAAAGCCTCTAATTAAATCGTCTTCGAATTCAATTGTGAGACCGCACTTAACACATATAAGATGATCGTGGTCATGTCCACCGTCCGAGGCCTCATAACGCCGACCGTGCTCACCGGATAGCGCCTGCACCTGTCCCTGCACCGAAAGGTTGTTCAAAGTTCGGTATACCGTAGATAAACTGACTTTGAGCCCTTGCTCCTTAGCCATTTTGAAAACTTCGGGCGCTGTCAAGTGAACACCACGAGGCAATCCTTTTATAAAGGACTCAAGTGACTCTTGAACCTGACTATGCCGTGTCTTGATTAATAGCTCGGCGGACTCGTCCATACATCTTCTTACTTAAAGCCAATGACAAAAAGATATCAGGCTTCGTTCAACTTTGCATATCTCTCCAAAATGCCACAGCTCTTGCTTTTGGGCGAAAAGCGCCCGCTTTTAGAGACACAATCGTCTCAAAAGTCTAGAAAGTTTTGAGAAAAGAATCGAGCTTATTGAGAATCTTCGCACGAAAAAGACATGCAAAACCGACATTCCAAGAGCATTTTTGCCCCGAATTATTTCAATTTTGAAGCCCCACAATCCTTGCTAGACAATGCTTTCAAAATTGACAGGAGCTAAATGGTAAAGATGAACAGCTGTTAATTGACAGTGAGCAGGTTCCGATCTACTCTAAGCTCACTTGTTGAGAATAGTTTGCAGCAATCAAGGAAGCGAATGACTTGAGCTGTCATAAACAGAATTTAGTTTTTGTTCTTAGTTCGCAAGCATTAGTACAGTCAAATCAAATAAATAGTTTCAACTGGAGGAATTCAAATGCGTAGTCGTCGTAATAAAAAAGGCCAAAGCATGATTGAGTATGGCATTGGCATCGGCTGTGTAGCCGCAGTTTGCATGGTAGTGATGGGCGGACTCGGTCACGCTGCAGCTGACATCACAAATTCAGTTTTGACTTCCATCAACGACTCGGATGACCAGGTTTCAGATCCGGGCACCATCTTCAGCGGCGGCTTGCAGGGCACCACACCTTGGGTTCTTAAGTAAGCTCGGCTCACTAACTGACAAAAGAACACCGGGAACTTCAGACTACAAAAATCTAGAAGTTCCCGGTTACGGCAAGAAAGGGCTACAAGACAATCTAATTTCCTGGAATAACGAAATTGAGATCTAAATTACAAAGCAGAAAAAGACTCGGGCATGGGCAATCTATGGTCGAGTTTGCGCTGAGCATACCTTTTGTAATCTTGTTGTTTGTGGCAATACTCTATTTCGGACGTTACTTCTTCGCATCGCAATCAATTTTGTATGCAGCCCAAGAAGGCGCCCGCAGCGCAGCTAAAATTCCTAATTTAAGCGACGCAGCTGTCAGAGACAGCATACGAGGTTTCACCACAGATGGTGCGGTAGTTGGACCTGACGATCCAACGCAAAATCCTTCACCCGTTTACTGCGCTTTGTCAGCCGCGAAAATGTTGAGCGGAGCAGATAGAGCTCATGGAAATTTGCCCGACGGAGCCACTGTAAAAATCTTGCCATGGGACGACGGCGTAGCAAGCAGCTCCGACACTGTCACTGTGGTGATTCAATATCCGTTTGGCCTATCAATGGATTGGAAAACAGGACAATCGTCCGAGAAATTCGGTGACTCAGTCAACATCGCGTTGAGCCTAGATCACCAAAATCCACCGGTATCATTCAGCAACATGACTATCCAGCAATCCGCTACAGCTGGACAAGAAATATTCCAACAATAGCGAAGGAGTTCAGCTTGGCTACTTTAACAGCCCCAGATTTCAATAAGGTAAGAGGAGCGGGAACGCCACCACCTGAGCGCGCCAAAGCTGGGGCGATTCGCTATTTGATGTTGGGGACATTGCTCATCCTTTTAATTGTCGGCGCCTCAAAAACATTTTTGCACGGCAAACAAACACCAGCCACTATAGATGTAGTAGCTGCAGCCCAAGACATACCGGCAGGCTGCAAAATCTCGTTTAGCTCACTGCACTATCTAACGATACCAAGACGCTATGCAAGTTCATCAATGTATGGCTCTTATGAAAAATTGGTCGGCAAAACGAGCCGCAATTTCATTGCCAAAGGCAACCCATTTTTAGATTCTGATGTGCTTTCAGTAAGCTCAATTGCCGAAACTTTGCCAAGCGACATGCGCGCCATAACTCTTCAATTAGATGCAGAAGCACAAATTGATTATTCACTTCAACCTGGCGACAAAGTAGACGTTATTGTTACCGCAACGCCAAACTGGGCTAAACAACACAATAGAAAGTTCACCAAAACGGTTTGCGAAAACCTTGCTGTTATCCTCTGCACGCAAAGAAATCAGGTATTGCTCAGATCAAATCGCTCAGCAGATCAAAACCGCGTTACTCTTGCAGCATCACCTGCCGACTGCGAATTACTAAGCATGGCAGCTAGCACTGGAAAAATTCGACTGGTACTTCGGAGCCCGGCAAGCCCAGCCCATTACAATGCACCTGGCGCAGACGAAAAAGACTTGATTCCCGGATTTGCTCTAAAAGAAATTGCCATGCAAGATGCTTTAGACAAAGCACCGACAGCTCCATCGGCTTTCATACCTCCACCTCCGGCAGACGTGTCTGCTTCTTTGCCACCACCACCATTGCCCCAGGCGGACGAAGGCAAAGCGCCAGATCCGATTGGTTGGGTAGTACAGATGTTCTCTGGATCTAAGAAAGAAACGTATGCGGTACCCAACAAGTAAAACAAAGATACAAAAAAGACGAAACCACGGCGCAATTATGCCAGTCGTGGTTTTTGCCTTGCTTGCCATCTTTGCTTTTCTTGCTTTTGTAATGGACGTAATGCGCAACATTTTGGAAATACAGCAGCTGAAATTTGCTGCCAAAGTTGCTGCTTTAGATGTACTGCCGTTTGCTTGCCTTGATGCAAACGGCATGCCGCAAAATACACCCGTATGCAATCCTGATGGCAGCCTGACCCAAGCAGCACTTTCGCAAATGCAGGCTGAACTGAGTCGCACAAATTCGTCAGGACCCACCTGGAATCAGGCAATCAGCAATCCCACAGACAGCGGCAACTGGCTGACACCTGTAAGCTTGCAAGGCACAGACCTCAGCTCAGTTGCAGTGCAAGGCAGCACAGATGCCCAGGACCCTTTGATTCAACTTAGTGTTCGACGCAGCGGCAGCGAAGCCATCAAATTTTTCTTGCTACCATCTCTTTATGCAGCAAACATGTTGTCTGGCTCTTCTTCAGCACCTGCCAGCAGCAAACAAGCAGACCTGGTACAAACAGTCGAAGTAGTTGGTCAACCGGCAACACGCATAGGGCCGGGTGCTGCACTCGACGCCTCAAGTGGAAAAGCACAAGTTTTAGCAGCTGGACGACTGGCCAGTTTTCCAATTGCAATTAACTACGATGACTTTAAAAGAGCAGTTTCATCAGCCGGTGCAGCCAGCACATCGCTTGTGCACTTAAACAATCCAGGCACATCGCAATATTCAGCCTCAAATGAAATGCGCGGATATTTTGTCAATTTGAAAAGCGGCGGGCAAATCAACGATTATTATTGGGATGCACAAAACCCAAGCCGTGTAAGCGATTTAATTGGATTGATAGAGTATTTCAACGCAGAGCAAAACGTGCCAGAAGCAGTGATTGAACCTGCAGCTCTGGAACGAGGCGTCCAGCTAGATAGATTCGCCAGCTCAAGTTTTTCTGGAAATGCAGATTTAGCTACTGTAGTTTCCCAGCTGCCGACAAATCGCTGCTATATAGTTCCGGTTGTGAGAGAAACAGTCGGCAGTCAGTGCGAAGTACTCGGATTCGCCTGGCTAAATTTGAAAAGCACGGAAAAAAAGGGTGCACTCTGGGACTTCACTTTTAGCGCCAGCGAATCATTGCCTGTGCTGAATGCAAGCGCAGGGTCGGGGCTCAAAAGCATACCGAAATTCGATGGCACTCCATTACCTGCTTTGTACGATGCGCAAAACAATCCATTTGCTATGCGTAAGTTTAACCCGGCAACAAACACCCTTTCTGCCAGGCCAAAAGGCGTAGTACTTGCTCCGACAGTTTCTCCCAGACGCATAGATTCCCATAGCTGATAAAGAGGTTACACGGTGTTTAGAACTTTAGCCAACCTGAAGCCAAAATTTGCATTTGCAGCGCAAGCCGCAACAGCAAATACTAACTTGCCGGTAAACACCGCAGCGCGCCACTCTGAAAAAGCAGTCGATATGCATTTTGCCAACAAAGTCTCTGGCAAAGTTGCAGATTCAAACGTCGACAAAACAGAAAAGAAAGCAGCCTTGTCTATTGGTGTACTGGGAGCAAAAGGTGGCTCTGGCGCCAGCACAGTGGCTCTTAACTTGAGCATAGCCTTTGCAAAAGCCCAGGAAAACAGCACACTTCTAGATGCTAACTTGCAACAACCAGACATAGCAGTTTTGCTCGGACAAGAGCCAGAACATTCACTAGTAGAATTCGTCGCCCGCAGCGAGAATATCGACGAAACGATTTTTCAAGCATGCTCACTGTCGCTAGCAGACGAAGTTGGCTTTGCCAGATGCTCACTAATTAGCGGGCCGGCTACCGGCTCTGCTGCTACCCAAACTAATTTGAGTCAGCTAGCTAACGTTGTTGAGCCACTTAGAAAGAACAATGATTTTTTGATTGTAGACTTGCCGAAAAATCTAGACAAACATCTAGTGACTCTTTTAGACAAGCTAGACGTGATTTTGATTGTACTTGAAGCGACCCTGACTTCAGTAGCAGCAGCCAAACGCTGGCTCAAAATTTTTGCTGAGCTTGGTTATCCACAAGACAAATTGATGCTCGTCCTTAACCGCGCCGGCGCCAGAGGAAACAAGCTTGAGTCAGACCTGAGCAACTTGCTTTCAGGCAAAGAAATTATTCCTATTCCCAACGCTTTTGCTCTTGCTGAAGAATGCAGTCAAATCGGCAAACCAGCAATTTTGAAAAACCCCAAAGACAAATATTCGCTTGCTATCGTTGCGCTGTCCAAAGCTCTACAAGAATTTCGCAAGAAAGCAATTCTGACCGGGAGGATAAGCTAATGAGCAACCTTAGAGACTTACTCTTTAAAGACGAGCAAGAACAAGCAAGTTCGCCATTAAGCAATCTGGCTCAAAGCAGCCCCTCAAGCACACCGGCAAAAACACCGGTTCGCAATGCAAACTTATCTTTGAGCGGAAGTTTTGCCCGCGTTGTTGCACGTTCGCAAAACGAAGCTTACGAACAATTGAAAGCACAAATTCACCATCGCCTTGTTGAAAGCATCGACATCTCACGCCTGATGCAACTGGAAGGCAACCCAGCACTTGAAGCTGCAATTTCAGAAACGATTCAAATGATCATTTCAGAAGAAAAGCTGCCTCTTACGCAAACAGAACTCGAAAGTTTAGGACGCGATGTTCTGCACGAAACACTCGGCTTGGGTCCGCTTGAAAAACTTCTTGCAGACCAGGATATTAACGACATTCTAGTCAATGGTTATAACAGTGTATGGATCGATAGAAACGGAAGACTTGAAGAAACCGATATTCGTTTTAGCAGTGAAGACCATCTGCTTCATGTAATCAATCGAATAGTTGCCAAAGTCGGTCGCCGTGTCGATGAATCATCTCCAATTGTTGATGCCCGCCTGCCTGACGGCTCACGCATTAATGCAATTATTCCACCACTTTCACTTGAAGGTCCGGTTCTTTCAATTCGACGTTTTCGTGCCACTCCATACCATCTAAATGATCTTGTTGAAAAAGGCACACTCAGCAAGCAAATGTCTGAGTTTTTGAAACTTGCTGTTGAAGCAAGACTCAATATTTTGATTTCAGGCGGCACATCTGCAGGCAAAACAACTTTGCTCAATGTGTTGTCAGAGCACATTTCAGATTCGGAACGCATAGTCACAATTGAAGACACAGCCGAACTGCGCTTGCAACAAAGACATGTTGTTAGACTTGAATCGCGCCCGGTAAACATTGAAGGACGCGGAGCGATAACTCAAAGAGAATTGGTGAAAAATGCCTTGCGTATGCGCCCCGACCGCATCGTTGTCGGCGAAGTCCGTGGCGCTGAAGCGCTAGATATGCTTCAAGCAATGAACACCGGGCACGAAGGTTCACTTACGACAGTCCACTCAAATTCTGCAAGAGACGCTTTATCCAGAATTGAAACTCTAGTATTGCTGGGTGGTGTCGAACTCAGCCAGAGAAGTATCAGAGAACAAATCGGCTCTGCATTTGATCTCATTGTTCAAATCAAAAGGCTAGCCGACGGCAGCCGCAGAGTGGTGAGCATTACCGAAGTAATTGGTGTGCAAGAAGGTGTAGTCAGCTTGCAAGACCTTTTCGTTTTCAAACACGATGGCAAAGACGCCAGTCAAAAAGTCCACGGCTGGCATACTGCCTGCGGATTGCGTCCATCGGTTTCGCAAAAATTCCAGGAAGCAGGAATTGAGCTAGCAACAGAACTCTTCACAATAAAAACTGAAGAAGGAGTACAAAGCGATGACAACTGAAGGAATCATCCTTGCAACGACTCTATTCATAACTATCACTGGCGGCATCGCAGTCACACGCATAAACGCAGCTCGACGCAATCGTGAACTCATTCGCCGCAGACTGGAAGAACTCATTGGTTCTCCTAAAGAACAGCTATTGCCGCTGCACATCAAAGCAACAGAATCGTCAGGCAAAACTGCCAAGAAGTCTATCTTTTTCTTCGATGCACCATTGCTCAAACATATAGACAAGCTGAAAGAGCAAGCCAATCTTAAAACGGCTAGCGATGACATTCTTGGCTTGATTGGATTTTTAGCGATTCTTCCTCTGACCTTAGGCGTTGTTTTTGATTTGCCTATGCAAATTTGCATTTTAGCTTCTCTGGCTTTGCCGATTGTCCCTTACATTTATTTGCGCACAAAAGCAGAGCAAAACCGCAACAAGTTTCTTACTCAATTGCCCAACGCCATAGACCTGATGATCTCAGTTTTGCGCAGCGGGCACAGCGTGCCGCAAGCTGTAAAAGCAGTGTCGGAGGAAGTGCCATTTCCATGTGGCACAGAATTTGCCGAAATTTTCCAGAGAATGAATCTTGGACAAAGTCTGCCTTCGGCTTTGAAATATTCAGTTGATCGCTATGAAACATTTGAGTTAGACCTGATTCGTAAAGCTTGCGATATTCAACAAGAAGTTGGTGGCAGTCTTGCTGAATTACTCGAAAAAACAAATTCAACACTAAGACAAAGGCTCAAGCTCAAAACTCAAATTCAAGTGTTGACGTCACCGGGCAAACTTTCAGCTTTGATTTGCGGAATTTTGCCGCTTGTTGTCGGGATTGGCTTCAATGCCATGAATCCTAATTATTTGAAACCACTTTTCGAAAGCAACATTGGGCAAATGCTGCTTGCCGCAGCTCTAGTACTGGAGATTTTAGGATTTATTGTCATGCGCAAACTATCTACATTTAGGATTTAGACTCAAATGCAAGCACAATTACTGCTACAAAATCCGGAATTTCTCATGGCAGGGCTACTGGCATTGTTTATGCTTTTTCTGCCCCGCAAAAATGAAGAACGCGCGGAGAAAAGTGCAAATATTTTCGAAGAGATCGCTTTGACCCTCCTTATGCAACTGCCGGAGAAATACAAATCATTTTTGATAAAACGTATGCAGTGGGCCGGCAGACGCGGCACTAAAGAGCTGGCTCGCTTTGCCGCGATGAAAGTCTACCCGGCAATAGCATCACTTTTGTTGGGGCTGATTTTACCTTTACCGATTGTCGCAGTTGCATTCCTGGCAGCATTTTTCGCAGCAGATTTTGAACTCAGATCAGCAGTAAAGAAAAGACAGGCAGAAATATCAGCATCACTACCCCAGGCAATTGATTTGATGCTTTTGTGTGTTGATGCCGGATTGGGTCTTGACGCAACATTACAACGCATCGGCGCAGACCGTTCATCTTTATCAAATGGACTGAATGACGAACTATCACTTTTAGGTCGAGATATTTTGCTTGGCATGAAACGTGAAGCAGCATACCAGGAGCTTTTCGAACGCACCGGAGTTGAAGAGCTGAAGTCACTTGGTTCTGCTCTAAACCAATCAAACAAAATGGGTTTATCAATATCAAAAATTCTGCGAGCACAAAGCGATTTTGTTCGAGTTCGCCTTGGACAAAAGGCAGAAGAAAAAGCAGCGCGTCTACCAATCTGGATGACTTTCCCTCTATGGTTCTGCATCATGCCTTCGCTAATGTTGATTTTGCTCGGCCCATCATTGATATTGTTTTTCCAAAACATTATGGGTGGTCTTTAAATCCGGCGTGAATTTTAGTCGACCAATCAGGTCATTTTCGACTCAGTCCAGCCAAATTGCCTGCCAATTCGAGCAAATGTTAAGACCGTAACGATTTTGAAGATTTGGGAGATTAATTTTCCCAAAGAGTTAAATTCGGTGCCCGGAAGGAATAATTAAAGAGGGGTTGATGCAGGTAGTCACGGGCGGGAGCTGTGGTAAATAACTCAAATTCTGCCGGACCCGGGGGCGCGGTTGCGGAAGACGATAAAAAGATGTCCTATCCAAACAAAGAGCAGATAGGCAGCATAGAAAGCGAGCTGGAAAAGACGGAACGAGAGTTCCGTAAAGCTTCCGAGGCTAAAGACTTTGCTGCAATGATGCAAAATCACAATCGACTATGTCAGTTAGTCGCAAAGCTTAGTGCTGCCTGGTCGGGCGGCAATCCTAGTGTATTCGCTAGATTTTATGTCGCACCGCAGGGGCAGGCGCCGGCGGCTACACCTGCAGTGCCAGAGTCTGCGCCGATGCCTACATGGACAGCCACGCCTACGCCGCCGGTAGAGCACACACCACCAGCGACACCAGAGCCGACGCCTCAACATAGCCCCGCAGCTCAAGCTGCTGCGCCAGATTCCGATATTCCTGAAGTGGCAGTGCTGGAAAAACAACTGGCTGAGTTAGCTTCAAAGATGCAGCAATGTATTGAAGCTGGTGACATGGATGGCATGCTAAAAGCCAGCGAAAAAATGGGCACCTTGAGTGAATTGCTTACTAAGGCAGAAGCTATTCAAAAAGAAAAGAAAAAACAAGAAGCTGCTCAGGCATTACCAAGCGCAGCTGCCAAAGTCGAGCAAACACAGGGAAGCACAGCCGCAGCAAGCCCCGGCGGCTGGTCTGCCGGCGACACACTCACTCTGGCAAAGCAAAGAGCTGAAGAACGCAAAAAACAACAAAAACTGAACGACTCGATGAACGATTCGTTTGAAATAGTTGTCGGACAGGTCGTCGATAAACCGCTTGCTGAGTCTGGTCAAAAGACCAGTGACGAGCCTAGTTCGACCGTTGACATGCTTTTCAACGACAAGATGAAGTCGAAGGTAAGCGGTCAGGCGGCCAAGCCTGCCAAGAAAATGACGCAAGAGCAATTGCGCGAAAAACTCGAAGGATATAGTTTTTACGAAATCCTGGCCATTCCTTCTACAGCCTCATTTGAAGAGCTACACAAGAGCTTCTTCAAAAAGATTCGCAAGCTCAACAAGAAGCTGGCTAACCAGACGCTTGATATGTGGCAGTTTCAAGAATTTGTCGCATCACTTTGCCTGGCCCATGATGTGCTGAAATATCCAAACGCCCGTTTGCAATATGACCTCGTATTGTTTGGACCGGCCGACGGCGGCGCAAGCGCGGAAACAACCTCAAAACAAAAGTTGATGCCACTGAAAGAGTTGTTCAAATTTTCAACTTTAATCAGCGGCAAAGAACTTGCCGAAGCTATTGAAAAGCACAAAGGCGTGTCCGACGAGCGTGAACTTGGACATTATCTTGTGGAAAAAGGATTGCTGTCGGTTGATGAATTTGACTCGATTTTGTTTGCGCAAAAACTAGTTTCGGCAGGCAAGCTCACTGTGGCTCAGTTTGAATTAGCCATGCAAGAAATGCGCGAAAACTCGATTCCGCTGCTCGACACCCTGGTGGCGTCAGAATGGATTAGACCCCAGGATGTTTTCAGCGGTGAGTTTTTGTAAGCAATAACTGCTTGCTATTCTACTTTCGCGGAATAACACCCAGCCCCGGACGATCTGGCGGAACCATCTGCCCGTCTTTATATTCGGCACCTTCATATGGGTCGTCAGCCAGCAACATTGCTCCATCAAGGTCCAGATAATCTACCAGCGAAGCTAGATGTGCTGCGGCTGTAACTCCAATCGATGACTCGATCATACAACCAAACATAATTTTCAAATTGTGCGCTCTGGCAGTGTGAATAAGGCGCATAGCCTCGGACATACCGCCAGTTTTAGCCAGCTTAACAACAACCCCGTCAACAACTCCAGCAAGTCGAGCCACATCTTGAGCCCGGCAGCAACTTTCATCTGCAAAAATTGGAATGGGCGCATGCTCACGCACATAGCGCCACTCGTCCAGCGGTGCAAATTTCGGCACAGGCTGTTCAATAAATTGAACTTGATATTCTGCCAGGAATTTCGCCATTTCAACTGCTTGCTTTGGCGTCCAGGCGCCATTGGCATCGACCCGAAGCGGCGTGTCTGGAGCATGTTTGCGCACGCATTTCACAATTTCGCGGTCATAGCTTGTGCCCTGCTTTACTTTGAGCACCTTGAAACCAGCTTCAACAGCTTCTTTGGTTTTCTTTTCGAGCATTTCAAGATTGTCTATGCCGATAGTGAAGTCTGTTATCGGCGCAGCTAAATTGGAAAGACCATATATTTGATATAGAGGCTTTCCAAGAATTTTGCCGCAAATATCTTGCAGAGCCATTTCAATTGCAGATTTGGCAGCATAATTGCCGGCAATTTCTTTATCCATGCGGCGACAAATTTCTTGAATTGCAAATGGGTCGTCGCCCAGTATGTCTTTCTTTTGCAGCTGTTCGAGCACAGCCATAACAGTCGAGATTGATTCACTGTGATATGAAGCCGGGCAGGCTTCGCCCAGCCCCTCATGCTCGCCGTTGCTCAAACGCAGCAACACGCTGTAGCTGTCTGACGAACTGCCGTAAGAAATACCGAATGGATGTTTAGTGCGCAGTGTGAGCAGCTCGAATGAGAATTGCAATTTAGATTTTGTTTTCACGGTACTCACTTTAACGACTCCTTGTATTTTTCAATTGCGTCAAACAGTATGTCAGCGCCCTGCCTGACAGGGTCGCAAACAGGTAAAGCAAGAGTTTTGTTTGCGGCAGCGATTGCCTCAAGAGCTTCGGCTTCGGACATGCCATGAGTATTGAATGCAACAGCGACAACTTTGGCAGGACGCAAATATGAACACATGCGCTCGTAAATATTGACGAGCTCTTGCAAAGGAAGAAGGTCGTGTTCTAGCCCCTTTATTTTGCTGCGTCTGGCGTTATGGCAAAGTACCAAAGCCTGCGGGCATGAACCATGCATCAAAGCCATAGTGACGCCCGAAAAGCTTGGGTGCACAATCGATCCCTGTCCTTCGACCAGAACATAATCATTGCCTGGGGCAGCTTCAAGAACCATTTGTTCTACAGAGCCTGCCATAAAATCGCCGATGACTCTATCTACGGCAACACCGGTGCCACAAATCATGATGCCGGTTTGACCTGTGGCGACAAAGGCTGCTTTTTTGTTGCGCTTTTTAGCGACTTTAGCAATTTCGAGTGAAGTAGTCATTTTGCCGACAGAACAATCGCTACCGACTGTCAGCACTATAAATGAAGGAGCATGAACTGCTTTACCTTCTCCTACCGGCAAGTTTTCAGGTGGGCGGCGGACATCAATCAGCTTTGTGCCCTTCTTCTTTGCAGCCGCTGCCAAATCTGGGTCGTCAGATAGAAAATCATGCAATCCATTAACTATGTCCAGGCCGGCATTTATTGCTTTAAGTAAATCTGGTTTCCATTCTGGAGGAAGACCACCGCCAGCCCAGGCAGTACCCAAGAGCAAAGCATCTGGCTTTAGCGCGATGGCGTCTTCGATTGTCGCAACAACTGGAGCGTCACATTTGATGCCAGTTACATCAAAAACATTTTGTCCGACTTTTGTGGCATCTATTACAGCCACAATAGGATTGCTACCGTAACGCAGCACGCCTTCTGCCGTTTTTGAGCTTCCTTTGCCGAGTGCGTCTGGAGTATAAATTGCCAACCTGGCGCTCAAATCATAGTAAGCACCGGCCTTTTCCTTCTCTGTCGCGATCATTGAGCCCACCCTGAATGTGCCCCATGGATTGCCAAGGGACTAAAAACAATAACGCATTTAATATTACTTACTTTGTTGGAAAAAGCCAAAGCTAATGAGCTTTGTTGCCGATTAGCCTAAAATTATTGACTGGGAATAACTATATAAGTGGAATCACCCAGATATCAAGTGAACCGCTAGGGAAAACCCCTATGCTCCAGCATAACTGGTAGTAACGGTGAAACTGTGGGCATGGACAATTAGGAGGCTGCGGGGGCGCGATGCCGGACGACGACGAGAAAAACCAAGCAAATAACGAACCTGAAGAGAAGGGCTCAAGAATGGATGCCGCCAAGGCATTCTTCCGGCAGATGTACGCGGGGGAAGACCCAGGGGCTAATGAAGCTCCGTCTTCGCAAGCTGATTCTCGTCGAGTGAAAGAACTAGAGCAGCAAATAAAAGAACTCGAGCAGCGCACAGCTGATGCAGAAAATCTGTACAAGCGAATGGCTGCAGACTTCGATAATTTCCGCCGACGCATGGAGCGTGAGCGAGAAGAGTTTGCAAACGCCGGTGTGCGAAAAGCAGCCGAAGCGATTATGCCGGCTCTCGATGATTTAGACCGAGCACTTATGTATTTGACTCCGGAAACTCCGGCAGACAAAGTCATAGAAAGTTTCAAATTAGTTGCTTCGCGCATTTTGCAATGCCTTGAAGGAGCTGGTTTGAAGCGCTTGAACACCAAGGGTGAAATGTTTGACCCTCGATTTCATGAACCTGTTCAGCAAATCGAAACTACAGAACAACCAGATCAATCAATCATGCATGAACTGCGTGGTGGATATATTCTCGGCGACAGGGTTATTCGCCCGGCGCTTGTGAATGTTGCACTAAACACAAGTGCACCGATTGACTCTGTTCCGCAAGTTGAGATTGTAGCTGAGCCAGTTGCTGAAGCGAAGCCTGCGGCAGCAGCTTCTGCTGAAGAGAAAAACGAAGTGAAGTCTAAAGCATCAGCAACAGTAACAGCAGAACCGGACGAAAACGAAAAAGTTTTCGATCTCGGCAGTCTGGACGACTTAGTGTAGGCATCAAAACAAAGGGTGTTGCATGACAACGGAAAAGGTAATTGGAATTGACCTGGGAACCACATATTCATGTGTGGCGGTGATGGAAGGCGGCAAGCCTGAAATCATACCGAACGCTGAAGGATCGCGGACAACGCCATCAGTTGTGGGATTTACCCGAACAGGTGAAAGAATTGTTGGACATCTTGCTAAAAGACAGGCTGTCACCAATCCAGGTCGCACAATCTTGTCGATCAAACGCGAGATGGGCACAAACTACCGAGTCACTATAGATGGAACGGCTTACAGCCCTGAGCAAATTTCAGCAATGATTTTGCAAAAACTGAAAGTCGACGCCGAAGCCTACATCGGCGAAGCCATTTCTAAAGCTGTCATCACAGTACCAGCGTATTTCAACGACTCGCAAAGACAAGCAACAAGAGACGCCGGTCAAATCGCCGGGCTTGATGTTTTGCGTATCATCAACGAGCCCACTGCAAGCTCGCTTGCATATGGTTTGGATAAATTAGATCAAAACGGCACCATCCTTGTATATGACCTTGGTGGTGGCACATTCGACGTAAGCATTCTAGATATTACAGATGGCGTTTTTGAAGTTAAATCCACAGCCGGCAACAACCGTCTGGGCGGAGATGACTTTGACCAGGCAATTATCGACTGGATGAAAGTTGAGTTTCAAAAAGCAAACGGCATTGATATTTCAAATGACCTGATGGCTATTCAGCGTCTAAAAGAAACTGCTGAAAAATCTAAGATTGAGCTTTCATCAGCGATGGTGAGCGAAATCCATTTACCATTCCTAACAGCCGATGCCTCTGGTCCCAAGCACTTCCAGGCAGCTCTTACCAGAGCTAAATTCAACGAATTAATAGCTCACCTGGTTGAATCAACAATGGAACCTGTTCAACAGGCAATTGAAGATTCAGGTTTAGGACAAGAACAAATCGAACACGTTTTGCTTGTTGGCGGTTCTACCAGAATTCCAGCAGTGCAAGACGCTATCAAACGTTTCTTCCAAAAAGACCCGGTTAAGTCTGTAAATCCAGATGAAGCAGTGGCACTTGGAGCAGCGATTCAAGCTTCAATCCTCACAGGTGAAACGCAAGAAGTACTGCTTCTCGACGTGACACCACTTTCGCTTGGTATTGAAACTGCAGGTGGATTGTTCACAAAAATCATTGAGCGCAACACCACAGTTCCCACCAGCAGAAGTATGTCTTTCACGACTACTGAAGACGGACAATCGCACGTAGAAGTTCACTGTTTGCAGGGCGAACGCGAGCTGGCAAAATTCAACAAATCAATGGCACGCTTTACGCTCGACGGCATTCCCAGAGCACCGCGCGGCATACCGAAAATTGATGTAACTTTCGACATCGACGCAGACGGTATTGTTCACGTAAGCGCCAAAGATGCGGCTTCTGGCAACAAGCAATCTGTTTCAATCAGAAGAAGCTCAGGACTTTCACGCAACGACGTTGAAAGACTTGAAAAAGAAGCCAACGAACACGCAGAACAAGACAAGATTCAAAAAGACATCATTGCTGCGAAGATGAAGGCAGAAACACTCATCAACGAAGCCGAACGTACACTGACAAAATACAACGGTGTAATCGATCAGCAATTCCTCGACCTTGTTTCCAAAAATCTGGAGAACGTCAAAGCAGCAATGGCGGCTGGAGATTCTCCTGAATTGAAAACCCTGGTCGATCAACTAGACGTGTCACTACTTGAAGTAGGTCGCATACTTTACAGCAGCGGCAGAGCTGCAGCAACCGACTCTGTTGAGTCTTAATAGTTATTTGTGAGGAAAGTAGTTTTCAGGCTAAACTAAAGGCTGTTGGAAACGCGAAGATAAAAAATGGCAACTGGCGACTATTACGACATACTTGGCGTACCCAAAAGCGCCACTCCTGAAGAAATCAAAAAAGCATTTCGCAAGAAAGCTTCAGAGCTTCATCCAGATGTGAAGGAAACAGGAGACGAGTCTAAATTCAAAGAACTCGTTGCTGCATATGAAGTGCTTTCTGATGAAAGCAAAAAGCAGCTCTATGACCGTTATGGCGAAGACGGCTTAAAACGCGGTGGTGCCAATGCCGGTGGCGGCTATGGCGCAGATTTCGACATGAGTTCGTTTTCAGACCTTGGCGAAATTTTCGAATATTTCTTCAGCGGTGGTGGCATGCGCGGGCAGGGACGCCCACGTGGCGGAGCTCAGCGTGGCAGCGACCTACGCTATGACATGGAACTTGAATTTCTCGAAGCCGTTTTTGGTGTAGAGAAAAAAATCAGCATCAAACACATGCGTGCTTGTGCTACTTGCAGCGGCACAGGCGGAGCCGCCGGCAGTCAGCCTGTCACTTGCCAGACATGCGGCGGGCATGGACAGGTTAGACAAGTTCAGTCTACTTTGTTTGGACAATTTTCAACAATTGGCACCTGCCCACATTGCGAAGGTGAAGGCAGCAAAGTTGAGAAGCCTTGCGACGATTGCAAAGGCAAGGGACTTATACGCAAAGAGCGCAGCTTAGAGTTAAAAATTCCAGCTGGCGTTGATAGCGGCTCGCGCATAAGAGTTAGCGGCGAAGGCGACAGTGGCAAGAAGGGCGCCGGCACAGGCGACTTATACGTCATTGTGCATGTAAGACAGCATGAAAAATTCATTCGTGAAGGTACAACAATTCACGTAAAGCAAGCAATTAGCATGTCGATGGCAGCACTCGGCGGCGACATGATAATTGACACTGTCGGTGGAAAACGATTGCTGAAAATTCCTAGCGGAACGCAGCAAGGTACAGTCATTACAATGAAAGGTGATGGCGTGCCGCATCTGAGTCATCCAGACAGACGTGGCGACCAATTGGTTCACTTGCATATCGAAACGCCGACAAAACTCAGCGATGAAGAAAAAGAGTTATACAAAAAGCTCTCAGAACTTCGTGGCGAAAGCCTAAGCGTTCCAGAATCGGAAAGACCCAATCATCCAAAAGACGCGGGCAACAGCAAAGATTCAAAAGAACATGGCTCTATTTTCGATGCCATCGCTGGAGTTTTTAAAGGCAAAGGCGCGCATGGAGACTGAGTGCTTCATGAATTCATTTAGAAACAAAAAACTCATCACGCGTATTTTGCCTTGCAGTTTGGCACTTTTTTCTTTAGCGTTTACGCAACTGCCTGCTTCTGTAGAAGCAACCAGACTGCCGCCAGACACAAAAAAAACAGTTCTTGAAATATATCCGGCAGGCAACGTCAGGCTTGACGGCTCAGTTGAGCTGCCTGACGGCAACTTGCTTTTGCCGCTGATTCCGGGCGTCAATCCGTTGAAAAAATTGAAAACAGACGCAATTCAAAAGTTTCCAGCAAATTCTGCTGAGCCTGATTTGATCATTTACGAAAATGGTTGGGCTCAAATTAAAACAGAAAAAAAAGACGGCAAAGTCACACTAAAATTCCCCAGCGATCTAGCTGAAGCCACTAAGAAGCGCCTGCTTTTAATGAAGCTGCCGTCAGATCTCATTGTTCCAAACGGTTTTGTCTTGCCAAAATCAATGAAACCGATTTTGGGCGATTTGAATGTGCCATTGCTTGAAGACGTATCTTTGATGAAGCCCGAGCTAGGACACAAAACTGTTAGCGCTCCACGTGAGGCTTATACAGGGGCAGGCACATTCGCTTTTGTATCAATTAAAGATGGCACTATTATTTTGATGGACGCCAAAAATTTCAGCAAGATTGCTGAATTCCCTACAGAAGGCACGCCCTCAAGCATGACTTTTGTAGATGGAAAATTGTTTATTGCAGACCAGGCCAAAAACAGAATTTTACTTCTCGATCCCAGTGCTCGAAAGTTTAAGGGGCAGATAGACTTACCTGTGGCAACCGCACCCAGAGGTATTGCCTCCATGCCTAATGGTAAATGGGTCTATGTTTCATTGAGCGGCGCATCAGAAGTAGCTGTTATCGAAACAGAAAACGGCAAAGTTTTGACAAAAACAAAAGTGCCTACAGGACCAAGCCGCATGGCTGTTACTCCCGACGGCGTCTATATCGTATTGCTAAGCGTAACAGCATCTGAGCTTTCAGTTATTTCGACATACAACCAGCGTGTCATCGGCTCTGTAAAAGTAGGCAGCGTACCTACTTGTGTAGTCGTGCATCCAACAGAAAAAACAGCCTACGTGACAAATCGTTCGTCCAACACAGTATCAATAGTAGACCTCACCAAACGAACAGTTTTGAACACTATCAAAACAGGAGCATCTCCCACAGGAATTGCTATCAGTCCTGATGGGCAGAAGCTCTACGTTGCTCACGGAAGAGACAACACAATCATCATATACGATACTAAGTCGCTGCAAAAAACAAACGAAGTAAAGCTGCCCTTAGATGTAGATTTCCCGCATTCTATCTGCCTGACGCCCGACGGCAAATTCTTGCTCATTTCCAGTCAGCAAACAGACACAGTCGGTGTGCTTGATACCACAACACTCGAATTTACAAAGCAAGTTCAGTTAGGACACACCACGCAAGAAATCATCTGGGTGCCTGCAGGCTAAAAGCCGGAATCTTTCGGTTTGCCATTGCGCCCAATCGGTGGCGCATCTTGTGATGAGCTGCTATCTGATGAAGAGGATGATGAAGCAGCCGGTGCATCATTGTTTGCTTGAAGAATCTGCGCAGAAATAATGCGATCGCCAGGGCGAATTGCATACACTGTTTGCATGCCACCGATGACTCTGCCAAAAACTGCGTACTTGCCGTTTAATTGAGGCATCGGTGATTTTAGAATGTAGAACTGGCAGCTGGCGCTGTTAGGATTTTGATTGCGAGCCATTGCCACCATTCCAGCCTGGTTATGGTTGAGATTTGGGTTGCATTCAAGACGCAAAAACTTGGGGTTGCCCTGGGCGTCAGTGGCGTTGCCGGTGCCGTTGCCGTTTGGATCGCCACCTTGAATGACCCAGTTTTCTACGCGGTGCCAGACGAGCCCATTGTAAAAGCCGGAATCAACCAGATCTAAAAAATTTCCCGCGGTGTAAGGAACAATCGTGTTATAAACCCGGATGGTGATTGGACCTTTACTTGTCTCAAGTCGCACAGTCTGGTTTGTGCCGTTTTGAGCGCCCGCCGAAACTAAGGCAAGAGCAGATAAACAAAAAATCGAAGCAGATACAACGGCTGATTTTGTTAGCTTTCCGACTTTAAACATGCGCGCAAATCCTTACCGGGGAGGATGTTTTTACTCATTATATTTGTTTATGCTACAACGTGCGCAGCTTTGTTCAAAAATCGGGTGATGCTGGCTTGATATAAAAGCTCTACCGTACCTACCGGGCCATTACGTTGTTTGGCGATGATAATTTCTGCTTCGCCGCGTTGTTCGCTTTCAGGATTGTAGTAATCGTCTCTGTAGATAAACATCACGATGTCGGCGTCTTGCTCGATGGCGCCTGATTCTCTGAGGTCTGAAAGCATGGGGCGCTTGTTTTGACGCGCCTCTACCTGTCTGGACAACTGGGACAGTGCGATAACCGGTACATTTAATTCTCTGGCAAGAGTCTTAAGACCACGAGAAATTTCAGATACTTCTTGTACACGGTTGTCTGTGGCTTTACGTCCAGACATCAGCTGGATGTAATCAATGATGATGAGGCCAAGGTCTTTCATTTCGGCTTTGAGACGGCGGCATTTGGCTCTCATGTCGAGCACTGTAACAGCTGGAGTATCGTCGATGAACAATGGTGCTTCACCAAGCCGTCCCATGGCATTTGCAAGCGCAGTCCAGTCGTTTGTTTGCAGAAAGCCGCTGCGCAATTTGTTAGCGTCGATGCGTGCCTCACTGCACAAAAGTCTGGTGACAAGCTGTTCTTTTGACATTTCAAGGCTGAACAATGCAACTGGTGCATTCATTTCAACTGAGGCGTGTTGCGCAAGATTTAGAGTGAATGCTGTTTTGCCCATTGAAGGACGAGCAGCGACAATCACAAGGTCTGAGCGTTGCCAGCCCGAAGTCATTTCGTCAAGGTCGTAGAACCCGGTTGAAAGCCCCGACAAGCTGTCGCGTTGTTCATATCGTTTTTCAATTCTGGCGAATGAATCGTTTACGACTTCACGAATTGCCACCAGTGAATTCATTTCACGCTTTTCGGCAAGACCGAATACAAGTCTTTCTGCCTTATCTACAGCGACGTCTGCATCTGTTTCTTCATAGCTTGCAGCTACGATTTCTGTGCCGACGTTGATGAGGTTGCGCAAAAGCGCTTTGTCTTTAACTGCTTTGGCGTAATACTCAACATTGGCTGTTGTAGCCACAGAATTGGCTAACTCAATGAGGTATGGTCTGCCTCCGACAATTTCAAGTTTGCCCAGATCTTTCAAAATTTGGGACACAGTCATAATGTCTACTGGTTCGTTTTTTTCGAAAAGATCTTCAATTGCAGCGTAAATAATCTGGTGCGATTTACGGTAAAAACTTTCAGCCTTGAGTGAATCAACAACTCGTGTGAGAGCTTCTGGATTAGACAAAACAGAGCCCAAGACAGCCTGCTCTGCTTCTAATGCCTGCGGGGGAATGCGCTCGACGTTAGGGTCTGAATATGAAGATTCAGAGTCTCTGTTTGATCCGTAGTCTCTGTCTCTCGACTTTTTCTTATCATCGCGATCTCTTGGCAATGTCCCGGTTCTCTCTACTTTATTCCGCTAACTCTTAAACGTAATTTTGCTGCAAAAAGTTCAATTACGACAACAAACAATTGGTAAAAATCCTGACGACTGTCAGAAGTACCGAAGCTAATCGCCACTTTCTGATTCGCAAAAAATGCGTGCAGATATAAGTGTCGGACAGCTATTGATGAGTTTTTCCAGTAATACAATTATCTCACTGGAAAGGGACTGGGCCTCATTCAGATTTGCTCAAGTTCCAAAAGATATGCGACAGATCGCTATCGCATATCCAGGCCACTACAAATTTCCCCGGGGGCGACGCCATGCGTCGACCGCTAATACATACGGCGAAACTGTCTGAGCGAGCACCGCTGCTTAACTTCCGGGCGACGCATGGCGTCGCCCCTACAATAGCCGTGACTTTATTCTTCGTCCAGAGACGAAGTGTCGCCGACTGGTAATCCCAGTTCCCAGGCTTTGAGCAAGCGACGCATGATTTTGCCGCTGCGTGTTTTCGGCAGCGAATCACGCACTTCGATTTCACGCGGATAAGCGTGAGCAGCAAGTCGTCTCTTCGTGAAGTCTTTGATTTCGTCGAGCAATTTTGGTGTTTGCTTGACTCCATTTGCCAACACGATAAACGCTTTGATAATCTCGCCGCGCTCTTCATCTGGCTTGCCGATTACACCAGCTTCTGTTACAGCTTCGTGCTCAACAAGTGCAGATTCGACTTCGAATGGTCCGACTCTGTGTCCGGCTGTGTTGATAACATCATCAGCACGACCTACAAACCAGAGGTAGCCATCTTCATCGCGCCAGGCGTTGTCGCCGCTGAAGTACCATCCCGGTATCATGAAATACTCTTTGAATTTCTCTTCATTGCGCCAAACCTGTCTCACCATTGAAGGCCAGCCTGGTCTTACAACAAGACGACCCAATTGACCTGGTGCCAATTCATTGCCGTCATCATCTACAACCGTGACTGTGACACCTGGCAATGGTTTGCCCATTGAGCCCGGCTTAATAGGCAAGCAAGGCAAGTTTGAAACCAATTGCATACCAGTTTCAGTTTGCCACCAGTTATCGTGAACAGGCAAGCCATAAACTTTGTGAGCCCATCTAATTACTTCAGGATTGAGCGGTTCGCCAACACTGAGAATATGGCGGACACTGTCGAGAGAATGTTTTTCAACTTCTTCATCGCCGGCTTTCATCAGCATGCGAAGCGCTGTAGGAGCGGTGTACCAGACTGTGACTTTCAATCGGTCTATAAGCTGATACCAGGCTGACGCATCGAATCGGCCTTCGTATGCAACTACAGATGCTCCGTTAGACCATGGTCCAAAAATGCCGTAGGCTGTGCCAGTCACCCAGCCTGGATCTGCCGTACACCAGTAAACATCGTCTTCTCGCAGGTCTAGCACCCACTTAGTGGTGGCATGCAAACCGATAATATCGTTGTGTACGTGCAGAATACCTTTGGCTTTACCAGTGGTGCCTGATGTATAAAGCAAGTAAAGCGGATCTTCGGGATCTGTGTGTGTTGGGCTCAAATGCTCAGATGCACCAACCATAAGCTCTTCGTATGAAAGATCGCCTGGTTTCATTTCGCCACTGCCACGAACCACAATTACGTATTCCAGGTCTGGCAATTGATCGCGAATTTCGTCGAGTTTTGGTTTTAGTTCTTGTGTTGTGATGACAATTTTGGCGCCACTATCATGCAAGCGATCTTTGAGCGCATCAGGACCAAACGCTGAAAAGAGTGGTCCGATTACAGCGCCAATCTTCGCAATTGCTATGCTTGAAACATAAAGCTCAGGAACGCGCGGCATGAATATGAAAACTCTGTCGCCTTTAACAACGCCCAAATTTTTCAGAGCGTTGCCCAGACGATTGGACAAATAATAGAGATCTTGGAATGTGAAGGCTTCGAGTTGATTTTGCGCGTCAACTGAATATAGCGCCACTTTATTGCGGCGACCATTGTTCATATGACGGTCTACAGCGTTGAACGCAGCGTTCATTTTGCCGTTAGCAAACCAGCTGATTTCTTTTTTCGCATCATCCCAGGAGAAACTGGCATAAGCGGCATCGTAATCTTCAAGATTGGCTTTAACCGGGTATTTCTTGATGATTTCTCGGCGTCCGCCTGGCAGTCTTGTGTTGCTGCCGGAAGCTCTGAATTCCCCTTCCTTAGAGTCAGCCGATCCTTTGTCCACCACTTTCATTTTCACCGCTGCGCTCCCCCCGAAAAAATTGGAAAACTAGACATCGCACCCAAATGCGCTCTGCTTGGAAACAGAGCCGGGCTTATAACTGCTGCATATATTAGCGCGAGCGCGGCTTACAAAGAACACCTTGATTCTGCTCTTTTAGACAATTAATGCCGCAATCTGCCTTTTTGAAAACTCTATTAGTTCAACGCCAGGACGCCGCAACAAAAGAAAAGGGTCGAGTTATGCTCGACCCTTGCAACTATCAAAATATTGTCGCTTATCAATCGTAGTGCTTTTCGTCGGCGATAAAACCAACAAATAGACCAACAACAGCGCCAACCACTAGACCCCACCAGAATCCGACTTCGCCACCGAAATAAGGAGCGATAGATACAGGCAATGGCCAGTATTTAATGACTTCGCACTGAGCTGCGGTGATAACTGCGCCGAGCACTCCTATGAGCAACATGCCAATGATTGGCAAGCTCATACCTTCAGTGTTGGATTCCTTCTTAGCCATTTAAACGCCTCGTCTGCGTGAATAATCGAGTGAAAGTATAGCAGGCAAGCGAAGCTGTCTAGCAGGCTTTAACAGATCGTTATCGAACTGATAATTAAGCCCCGATCGTCAAGAGGATCCACAGCCCCTGACCAACGACGCCACCCTGGTCATATGGACGACGCCACCCGGATCATATGGACGACGCCACCAACGTTACTTGTAGGGGCGAACCTATGGATGCAGCAGCATCCCAAGCCCAGCCACGGTTTTGCAGTCCATTATTTTGCCGGAACGAACCCAGGCCCAGGCTTCTTCGAGATCAAGGACGATTACATCTGTCTCTTCGTCTTCGTCCAGGTTCTTTCCAACCCATTCAAGGTCTGTCGCATGGTAGAAAGACAGAAGTTCGTTACAAAATCCTGGCGCCGAATACATGGTTCCAAGGTCGCTCCACTTTTTTGCCCGAAACCCGGTTTCTTCAATAAGCTCCCGTTGAGCAGCCAAGAGACGGTCTTCCCCGAGCTCAACTCGCCCTGCCGGAAGTTCAAATAATTCATGATCGATTGGATATCTATATTGACTGATTAGCAAGACTTTTCCTGGCTCAGGTTGGCAAGCGATAGTTACTCCGCCGTTGTGCTCAACCACTTCACGTGTAATCACACGTTCGCCTTCCTGGAGAGAATCTCGGCGAACATTGAATATGTAGCCTTCAAATATTCGCTCTGTGCCGATAAGATGTTGGCGTGTAAAGAGTGTCAAAACCTTGCCTCCGCTAAATGTCTACAAGCAAGCCGCAGACACAGTGAACAATTCAATCACATACATTTTAGTGGCATGAACTACGAAGAAGCAATCGAGTACATCGAAAGTCTGATGCCAACTGTGCTGAAACCCGGTCTGGAGCGCTTTCAGCTCTTCATGAAGGAACATGCTTGCTTGCAAGACCAGGTTCAAAGCATTCATGTTGCCGGGACAAACGGCAAAGGCTCTGTTATTAGCATTCTGGCTGAAACACTCAAAGAAGCAGGCTTAAAAACCGGGCGATATACGGGTCCGCACTTGCTTTCTTACAATGAGAGAATCGCTGTTAACGACAAGATCATTTCAAACGATGAATTTGCTGCTCTTGTAAGTGACTTAAAAGAAAAGTCCGAGGACTTCGGCAAGCGACACAGTCAACATGGCATTCTAAGCTGGTTTGAGCTGCTCACAGCCATGGCATTTTTCCATTTTTCGCAAAGCAAAGTAGAGGCTGCCACATATGAAGTGGGTCTTGGTGGACGTTGGGATGCCACCAACGTGCTTTCGGCTCCTATAGCCTCTGCCATAGTCAGTATCAGCCTCGACCACACACACATTTTGGGTGCAACTGAAAGCCAAATAGCAGCAGAAAAAGCAGGCATAATTAAGAGCGCGGTGCCCTTAATTACTGCATGCAAAGGCATCGCACTTGCCACCATAGTGGCACAAGCAAAAGAAAAAAACGCAGCAGTAATTGTGGTAGATGAAAATTGCAATCTTAGTTGCGGCAGCGGCAATCCAAGAGAGTTTCAGTATGTAGACGCACTCAAAAAAAGATTTGAAAGCACAAGCATTCCGATTACAAATTCAATAATGAAAAAACACGGCTATCAACGTGCCAATGCTTGTGTTGCTGCAGCAATTTTGGGAATCTGGGAAATTGAAACAGGCAAGCCCTGCCTGGAACATTTTGACAAATCTCTTTCCGCATTTTTCTGGCCGGGTCGTCTGCAATATTTTGAGCAACATAACCTTCTTTTGGACGGCGCTCACAACCAAGCCGGAGCCAAAGCACTAAAAGAAAGCCTTGATGAATTATTTCCAAACAAGTCTAGATGCTTCGTTTTATCCTTTTACCGCAGCAAGGAATTCAAAGAAATACTTTCGGCAATTTTGCGCCCCGGCGACCTGGTCTTTGCGTCCCAAAGCCCAGGCACACGACCGGTTGTACCGTCAGAGGAGATTGTCATGAGCGCCATTGAATTGGGAGCAGAGGCAAAAGCCTTCCCAAGCCTGGAAGAAGCCTTGAAAGCCGCGCTGGCCCAGACAAACGGCTCTTTTATCCGCATTGCCTGCGGCTCATTTGCAACGGTAAAAGCAGCCCTCAAATTTATGTCTTACAAAACTCCTGAAGATTCTCGAAGGGACAGTACGGTTTACTAACGCTTGTGGCAGGCAGGCTGAGCGTAATACAATGCTAGGCTGCACGAGATCTACTGGCGAGGCTGAGTTCATGGTAGTCACGAGGGAACTTTCATACAATCTGGGCGGAAGTGTCACAAGTATGGGCTTGCCCATCACCGGCGCTATTGTCCGCTTGTATGATTACTGGCATCAAAGCGGTTCGCTGGTAAAACATTTCCTCACCGAGCAAATTACCGGTGCCAAAGGCAGTTTTAGTTTTGACGTGCGCAAAGGCATTTATTGCATCGAGATTATTCCAAGCGAAAATACGCGCTATGCACGCCAATCAATCGAAGCAATTAGAGTAACCAGCAACAAAAATTTCGATGTTGTTTTGAAAGTAGGTTCAATACTTTCAGGCACAGTAAGAGACTCTGCGGCACGCACCATCAGTGATGCGGAGCTGATGGTATTCGGCATCGAGCCGCACGTACTTCGCGTCACCCAAAAACTCGACGCAAATGGTGCTTTCAGCTTGACACTTGCACCTGGCAAATACTACTTAGCTCTCAAACATTTGGAACAAGAAGCAGGCAAAGGCAAAACGAAAAATACGCCGTTTCTTTGCCCATTTTTCCAGGTAATTGAATTAGATAAAGACTTCAAACACGACATCAGCTTGCCACCACTAATAAGCTTTAAGGGTAAAGTGACAAACCATGATGGACACCCGATGGCGGCGGTGCGGGTAATTATCACTGGCACAGAAAAGCCAGAAAATGTTTTTGCCAAAGAAATAGCAATGACAGTTTCTACAATGACCATGAAAGATGGCAGCTTCGAATGCTTGCTGCAAAAAGGCACTTACAACGTAAGGCTTGCGCCTCCAGATGACTCACATCTTGCTGAAAAAACTGTGGCGGCTATATTTGTAGATCAAGACAGAAAACGCAATTATTCACTTGAGCCCGGTTACATTTTGTCCGGCAAAGTTATGCACAAAGGAACAGCAGTGCCCAATGCGACAGTAAATGTGATTGGAGTCAGTCTCGACTCGGCAACTCACAGCAATGAAGATGGCGAATACCTGTTTTCATTGCCTGGGGGCTCATACGAAGTCGTAGTAGCGGCTCAGCCTGATTCACTGGGCAGCGTTTCCACGATGGAACTTGCACCAAGCAAAACATCGCTCATTCTCGATCATGACACCGAACTTGATATCAACATGGAAGAAGGTGTGCTTGTAACAGGCACTGTATTAGATCCATCAACACAGCCTCGCCCTGGAGTTCAATTATCATTGTTTGCCACAAACAATGGTGAATTCGATGCGCAATGTGCCAAGCGCCGCCCACTCTGGCTTGGTATCACCGGTGATGACGGCGGCTATGAATTCAGATTGCAGCCAGACAAGTACTGGCTTGTGCTCAACAATCAAGCTAGCACGGGGCATTTAATTGACGTATCAGGCAGCCAGCTCACCAACAACCTCACTATTGACGATGTCTGCCTGGTTTGTTTTGAAGTTGTTTCTGAAAATGACGAGCCAATTCCAAATTGCCAGGTAAGTTTCGAAGCTTATGAATTGAAAAATGACAAGCCGAGAATTTTGGATATTGAAGAAGTGGCAATGCCGGCATATACGTCTGACGATGGTCGCTGCACATTAACTCTTCCGCAAGGCGTTTATTCATTTGACTTCCATCCGCCAGAAGCCAGTGCCCATAGCTCAAGACTGATCAGACAGCTATCCGTAGGCGCCGATATGACAAGACGGGTGCGCCTTTTGGGCAAAGAAGAGCACGCCCGCAGCAAGTGAAGCCTGCAAACAAAGACGGAGAAAGGTTCTACAGCCCAGCCCCTGGCGATTGCGCCGAAGCGAGCCTGCAGCCTGCCCTTTGACAGCTTTTTGCAACGCTATTGCCTTACATCAGTGCTGCTTGGCCAAAATAGTGCGATAATGAATGTATATTACGGTTTTCTTGGCCTTGTTCTCCTGTCAATCCGATGAGAGTTCTGGTCGAAAAGGATTGATAGAATGAATAATAAGCTTTTTGTAGGTAATTTAGCCTACACAGTTACTGATGCTTCCTTGCACGAAATGTTCGTCAAATACGGTCAGGTTGGCTCATGCAATATAGCCACAGACAGAGAGACGGGCAGATCGCGCGGTTTTGGTTTCGTTGAAATGAAATCCGAAGCCGATGCCGAAGCCGCAATTAAGGGGCTCAATGGCCAAGAACTAGGCGGACGTCAAATCTCTGTTTCTGTATCTCAGCCTAAGCCACGCAACAACAGCCGTTATTAACGCAAATTTTGACAGCCCTTATTTTTTCAGTTCGAGGTTTAAGACATGAGTGTTATTTCTTGGGGTAGACAGGAACGTTTCAAATTCTCAGCGTGTGGTTCGCTGAATGAATTTATGCCAGCACCTAGCGCTGCGGTATTTGCTATCACATACAGAAAAGATCCACAAAACAAACCAAAAGCGCACACAGTGCTGTATTTTGGCGAAACAGAAGATTTGTCTCAACAACTTTCTTCAGTCAAGCGACGCGTCATGGACATATTTGCTGATGACGGCGGCACACCGGACGAGCTTTACGTGTTTGTCCACGAAATGGCGGGCTCTACAAAGCCACAACGCTCAAGAGTACAAGAGCGCCTTGTTCTCGAATATCAGCCGCAAGCCAACCACATGAATAATTAGGCTAGAGGCAAAACAAATCAAAGCGAGAAACCCTTTCGGGGGTTTCTCGTTTGTTTATGTATTACTTTTGTATTGCGACCACAAAACCCGAAGCCGAAAGCCGCGCTTATACTAGCTTTACACTTCAATTTGGCTAAAACGCCAGCACTGCGGACTATCAGACAAAAAAGCGTATATACCCAGAGCATTCCCTGGCTTTGGGCACAAATGGACGAGATTTTTCATTCAAATTGGGCAGATCTTAAGTGGAGGATCCGCCAAAAATGCACCGTTTCTTAGTCTTAACACTGCTCATAAGCTCCACTCTAACAATTTCCGCTTTGCCGGCGACAGCTGTGCCGCAAGCACCTAAAGGCGTGCGAAAGCTTCAGCCGATGAAACCTTTTGAAGACCTTTCGTTGCAAGAAGACGCAATTGAAATATACGACAAAGCTGTTTCTGCATTCAGTCGGCAAAGATATGATGAAGCCGAAAAGCTGTTCAAAAAGGTTCTTTCACTAACTCCAAAGAATGCAGACGCAAAATACAACCTGGGTGCAATTGCAGAGTGGCACAATGACTTGCACAAAGCATTGGCTTATTACCGCGAAGCTCTCGCCATAAAGCCAGGCGACCGCGACTTCGCTAAGGCAGTTTCCGATGTGCAACTAAAAATGCAAATCGATGCTGAAGCAAAAGAAAACAAGAGACAAGACAGCCTTGTAGAAGCCGGTCAAAGAGCCCGTGAAGCCTTTCAAAACGGCGACTATTACGAAGCGGCAAAACAACTAAATCAGCTTGTGCGCATTTTCCCAAATGAATCAAAAGTACATTATGCACTTGGTCAATCATTGCGAGCACTCAAAGTCTATGAGTGGGCAGCTTACCACCTTAAAATGGCTATTTATCTAGACCCTACAGAAGAGGCTTCACGCAAAGCACTGCTTGATTTAGATCAAGAAATTCAAATCGCACAAGAGCAAGCAATTTTAGACTCGGCAAAAATTGCTATGGTTCATCTTCGTCCCCTCAGTGGCGGAGAAGCCGCCGACTCAGGTCAATAGAGGAATGACTGCATGAAGCGAGCGCTAACGTTTCTGGCCACAATGACGTTTATCTTGCAAGCACCAGCACTTGCAAGTGACGTACTTTCCGGTCATGTTGAGCACAGATCTGCTTTGACCAGAGTTAACCGTCCTGCAATGCCGAGCCGCCCGTTAGGCGATGCTTTAGACCAGGCTGGTCCACACGGCAGCAAGCGCAAATCAAGCGTAAATTTAGCCGGTTCTGTCGCCAGCATTCTCGACAAAAATTCTTTTGATTTCAAATACAATCCAGAAACAGGACGAAGCGAAAAAACCAGCCTTGATGGCAAAGCAAGCGATTCAGACAAGCAAATGGCCATCGCCTGGGAAGCATGGTACAAACGAGTTCAGAGCAACCTTTATCAGATTTGGCAAGATTACGGCAACGTCGCAGGTTATGCCGACATTTCGGTGCGAATTTCAAAAGATGGAGACTTGTTTGATTTCGCGATGCAAAATTATAGAGTCGACCCACATGAGCATGTTTCTCCAAAACAGGAAGAACTTTTTGAGAGAAACATCGAACGCACATTGAGTATGCTGGCTCACACAGACATTCTCACCTTTCCCGCCGGATCAAAAAGACAAAGCGTACCTCTTAGAACATCATTCTCTTTATCTGAAAATGGCGATTCTGGATTTGATTGGAAAAAAGACGATATAGAAATCGTGCCCAGCCACCGATAAGGAATGCAGCTCATGGGGACGCCCAAGGCGAAAGCAATTCAAGCGAGCACGTGTACTGCGCGACAAGCGCACTATAGCTTAGTCTTTGTCGCATTGAGTTTTGCCTTATTTAACAGCCCAGCATTGGCACAATCAGCAGAGTCCGCCAGCGAGGCTCCGAAGACTCCCGAGGAGATACTCAAAGGACAGGTCGAACAAAGAGACGATGGCAAATCACTTTCATCTCAAACTGGAAAAAGTGACGCCAATCCATTGCAAGCAAGCACAGCAAACACTGTATTGAATTCAAGTACACAGAAAGATTCATACATCGATTTCGGCCCAGATGCGCAAAAGCGCGCATCTGAATTACTGCACGGAAAAGTGGAAGACAGAGACAAAGCCGACCACATTTTGCGGCCGCGTGAGGGCAACCCGCTGAGTAAGTCTGTAAGAGTCTTATCCGGACAAGCAACGATGAACAATGGGGTACCCCTAAGAGGCGCTGCAGACGATGACAGCTTGGACTCTGCGCTCAAAATGGACAATTTCAATTTGAAGCCTATGACTCCAAAATCAGATTGGACCGCAGAGCGCAGCACGACAGCCGATTTGCAATCAGGACGCTATCGCGGACCAAACTATCAACAAGGTGGTCAACAATTTGCCTGGGGCATAAATGGCTGGGCAATCAACAATGGCTGGGGTGTTGGTGATTGGGGCATTAGAGGCTGGGGCATCAACGGCTGGGCAGTCGGCAACTCATGGAATGGAAACAACAGTTTTTCATCTGATTGGAACCGCAGAATGATAACTCAAGAACAGTTGAAAGCCGATCTAGTCAGCCAGGGTGGCAACGCAAATCTAAATCGAAATAATTCATCCGGCAAGATGCGTCCAGTGCCCATCCCCCCGCAAGATTGGGGCATACAGCCGATGTCGGCACCGGCACCAGCATATGCGGATCAAAACATCCTATGGGATGCGTGGTATCAAAGTGTTTCTAATGCGCTTTATAGAAACTGGATAAGCGCAGGTCAGCAGCCAGGTGAAGCTACAATCCGCATTTTCGTCAGACAGCCGCGGCATATCGAAGCACAAATCCTTCACAGCAACAACCAAGCTGCCACTTTCAAATCTAATTTGATCAATGCAGTCGCACGCTTAAACGGCTCTCCCATTTTAGATTTTCCAAGTAATTCGCAAAAACAAGCAGTAAGCTTCGACACAGTTTTCACAGCCGACGCCAGCACCGCATCTGGTGCATATTCCGAACGTAAGGGAGAGCTAGAGCTTGTAAGAATCCGTCCTGCACTAAGAAACAAATGAATTATTGACTATTTTCTGGTCGGTAAGTTCCAATTTTTCTCTTTCAGGCGATATTTTTGATCTTCGTCATTCTTTCCGAGTTTCTCCAAAACTGTCTCAAGTTTCTTGCGAACGTCCAACCCATATTCTTTTGAAGAGTGCTCGTCTGAAAAAAACTTCAACGCCTTTCGCAAAATTTCGGCAGACTTTTCATAGTCTTTATTGGCTTCCATGAAATTTGCATATTCCATGCCGACTATGGAAACGCACAGAGGATCTTGAAGTGCTATTCCAAGGTTAAATGCGTGCTCGAAATATTCGGCAGCCTTTTTTTCCTCATGATGTTCATGACAAATTTTTCCAAGCCCGCTGAGTACGTATGCCATCGTGTGAGAATGCTCGTCCTTTTCGGCGATCGCTTTTGCCAACTCCAAATTTTTCTGAGCCTGATCCCATTTTTGCTCCGCCCCAAAACATTCAGCAAGACGCTCATACGACTCAGCTAGCATCCAAGAATCTGCATCACCTTTAAATTGTGGAATTATGAATTTATAGATCTTTGCTGCCTCTGCGTGCTGCCCAGTGCATATGTAACAAAACGCCAATTCTTTTTGACAGCTAAACCAGCCGAGAGGATCGCGGTTGCGTTCATTTTCCGCATAGTCCACGGCTTTCTTGTATGCACGAAATGCTTCTGCGTAGTCTTTATTCCGGCGCAAACAATTTGCTAATGAAAGCAAATAATAACTACGTGAACTTCGTAGTTGCAAACCAAGATTCTCAGCATCTTCATATGCTTCTCTATAAAACTTGATTGCTTCAGGCAGCCTGTTTTGAGATTCTAACGACATTGCTAAAGACGATTTAAAAGATGGAAGCCACGGCGAGCAACATTTATATGAATTTCCGAAATCAATACACTTTTTCAAATATGCATTTCCTTTAGCAAAATCATGATTGTTGCAATATTCCAGGCCTAACATGCGCATAACAAGCATACAATTGCTGAAATCTGCTGATTGGTGCAAGTTCAGGTCATCTTCCTGAATTAGCATTTCAGCAGTTTTGCTCGCTGGTTCAAGCATTTGGATAGCTAACTTGGTTTTGCGTTGTGCGGAATAACACTCTGCAACACTAAGCTGCGCGGTCATGTAAAAAAGACTATCTTTGCCATACAATTTTTCAGCACTGTGCAATGCCAGGAAAGAGTACTTTTCAGCATCAGTCCATTTCATTTCAGAAACATAAACAAAGGCAAGTTTTTGCAGCCAATAACGGTAGGTCTCAGTGTCTTTATCGATGCGAACAGACACAGACTTAAAAGCACGGTTAGCCCATAATTCAGCCAGGTCAAGCTGGTTTGTGCGCAAATAACTATTCACCAGCATTCTTTCATCTTCTAATTGCTCCTTCTCCTTGATTAATCGCGGCGGCAACAGCACAAGGTTCTTTAGAATTTCAATTGCATCTTGGTATGATTCGTGCTCGTAGTAATATTCGGCCAAATCATTTTGAGCATTTATTGCCATTAGACTATTAGCGCCATATCTTGCCTGCTTTTGAGCCACTTTCTCTTTTAGACGCTTCAGTTCGTTGAGTTGACCTGCTTGCAATTGCACTGATTTTGCGGAGCCATCAGCAGGACTGTTTTTTTTGACAAGTGCAAGACATAGCAACAACAAGGCTAGCAATGCCAGAGCAGAAAACAATTTGACTTTATTACCATTAACAGGAGACTTAGCATTGCTGCTGTCGCATTGCCACGTGCCAGCACCCATCAGATATTTAGAAACATCTACGCTATTTTCAACAAGCTTTTGAACGACTGATGCCGAGCTTGGCCTGCGGTCCTTCTCCTTTTGAAGGCAGAAGAGTGCAATATTTTTGAATATCTCTGCTTCCTGTCCATTGCCCCAATTTAGCAGGGGCTCCTTCGGATATTCACTTAGCTGCTTGTATAAAATACCGATTGGCTCGGTCGCTTCGAAAGGTTGGCTCCCAGTAAGCATCTCATAGAAAATGCAACCGAGTGAATAGATATCCGAAGCGCAATCTACTACTTCACCCTTCGAAGCCTCAGGACTCATGTAAGAAGGATTGCCGATTAAAGATCCTGCTTTCGTTAGTGTTTTAGTGCTGCCAGGCGAATTGCTCGCCGAAGAAACAGGATTGAGCGATTTTGATAATCCGAAATCTATGATTTTGACCTGCAGATCGTTTGAACTCCTATTTAGAATAAAAATATTTGCAGGGCTCAAATCCCTATGCACAATTCCCTCATCGTGCGCACTTGCCAGCCCAGCGCAAGTTTGAATGAGAACGCTTCTGCAGGTTTTGGCATCAAGTCCTCCAGTAGACTGATTGATGAGCGATTTCAAACTTTGCCCTTCCAGATATTCCATAACGATCATCGGACAAAGTTCATCCAACATTTCTATCGAATAAACAGACACAACATTTGGATGCGATAGTTTTGCTAAAAGCTTTGACTCACGCTGAAATCTTTTGAAATCACTTTCCGATATTTCTTTCAGAACCTTAACAGCTACGACGCGATTAAGGAGGCGATCCTCAGCTTGATATACGCTGCCGAATCCGCCCTCACCTAGCTCTTTCAAGATAAGATAACGATCTCTAATAACTGTATTAGGCAGTAATTTCACTACAGTTACCGACTCTAAGTGTTCTCTAAATTCCTTATGCCCGTTTTCCGTTTTCAGCCGATCCTGGAAACAAATGGGCAGCCGCGAACTCAAACGTCTCCATTGAGAAAAGGAATTTGAGAATTCCTTTTGAACCCTTGGCATGATTCCATCGTCTTAGGAATTGATACTTCGTGCGGAGGAATCACCTATGGTGCTTACGAAAATTGATCCCAAGGTGGATTTTGCCTTTAAATGGCTCTTCGGTCAGGAGAGAAATATACCGCTGCTTGTGCATTTACTCAATGCCGTGCTGAGACCAACGGCGGGCTCGGAAATTGTCGCATTGGAGCTTTTGAATCCATTCAACGAACAGGATGCTTACGATGATAAGCTCTCTATTGTAGATGTTAAAGCACGAGATCTCAGTGGTCGCCATTTTGATGTTGAGATGCAGCTGCTTACTGATAGATCTTTCTCCAAACGAATTCTCTATTATTGGGCCGACTTGCATCAGCAGCAACTGAAGAAAGGCGATGATTACTTTGAACTTAGGCCAACTATCTCTGTTTGTATAACAGACTTTCCTCTGTTTCCCACGACGAACGACTACTTTTTAACTTTTGAGCTGCGCAACAGGGAGCATGATCTGGTATTCGATTCGGATATAATGATAGTAATACTTGAGCTTAGCAAGTTTAAGCTTGAACCGGACAAGATTGTTAGCTCGCTCGATGCATGGCTCTATTTTCTCTCAAAGGCGGAGGAGTTGGATAGCGACAATCTTCCACAAACAGTCAATACTCCAGAGATTCGCAAGGCACTTGAGGAACTTAGCATGCTGAGCCACGACGATTTGGAAAGAGAACGCTATAAAGCACGGATTCGCGTGCTCCGAGATGAAAGAAGTCGTCAGAATCATATGGACGAGCTGAAGACGGCTGCGCAGGAAGCCGAGCAGCGACTGCAGGAAGCCGAAAAGCGACTGCAGAAAGCCGAGGCTGAATTGCAGGAAACAGATAAGCGACGGCAGGAAGCCGAGCAGCGACGGCAAGAAGCCGAGCAGCGGCAGCAAGAAGCCGAGCAGCGACGGCAAGAAGCCGAGCAGCGACGGCAAGAAGCCGAGGCGGAGCTGCAAGAAACAGAGAAGCGACGAAAACAAAGCATGGGGTCTCTTGTGATTCGATTTCTCAATCGGCGCTTCGGTCACATGAAAGACGCGACTATTGAACAGATTCAGAACTTGAAGCCCGAACAAATAGAGCTCTTAAGTGAGTCTCTTTTGGATTTCTCCAACGAGGATGACCTGGTGAAATGGCTTCCTAAACCACGAAAGATTGAGGAATAAGAGACAATTTCCGCAATCGCCTGCTTGTGCACTTGCAAGGTCAACGTAAGTTCGAATAAAAACGCTTGGGCGATTTTATTGATCAACGATCTTGAACGAGCGCACGATATGAGTCTACTGAAAAGAAGAAGAAACGGTGATGCACTATTTGATGTGATGCAGTTTTGCTTGATTTAATTGTGTTGAAATATGCAGACCTTGGACTTATAGTGATTAGCATCAAAAACTAAAACCAGATGCCCAGGTAAAAACAGTTGACGGCAACACATCACGGCAAATCAGCATTAGCTTTAAGTAAATTTGGCTTAGTCCTTCTGGTTGCTCTAAGCATGATTCAATCAGTAGCCGCTAAAAACGCAGACAAACTTAAAGGTACAGTAAGTGTACAAACAGAAATAGGCACTTCCTCAACAACCGAGGATTCAAAAGCGAAAATCCATCGTTTACCTTCCCACGAGTGGATGCTGGGTGTTGCAGTTAAAGAACCTATCGCGCCAAAGAGTTTTCCACCCTTTCCCCTCACTTTTGACCTTCCGGCAAATAATGACACAAAACTTTCGGCACAAGCGCGGGCAAAGGGCTGGGAACTCAACGCGCAATCAAACAAAAGCACTAATTCAAGAATGTATTTAGATGCTGAGAAGAACTTTCGAGACGGTAAGCTCGATAAGTGCATTGAAATCTGCGAGCGAGCATATTTTGCAAATCCAAACCCAGAGTTTGCCAAGCTCGTCTCGCTAGCTTACAAAAAGCAAGGGAATAGAGACCTTGCAAAACTCTGGACGCAACGAGCAAACGACACCAAAAGAAATGACGCAAAGAGTTCAAACAAATCAGTCAATAACAAACTTACAGACAAAAGCGAGACAGAAAAAGCTTCTTCCCACAGCAATGAAAATGAGGCGACGCCAGCGTCAAGAACAGAGCCTAATTCGGCATCAGCTATCGCGTTGACGGAACACGCGAAGCAACTTTTGAAAGAAGGAAAACGCGACGATGCAGACATGGAATTTCGCAAAGCAGTCTTACTAGATTTCCCCCCTGATAGATTGAACGAATTGTCCGAATGTCACCGCGCGATTGGAGAGCATTTGCTCGAACAGGCTTACCAATCGAAAGATGAAGGTCACGCAAGTGAAGGCATGCGGATTTTAGCTCTTGCTGGAATAGAATTTAGAAGGGCAGCATGTATCAATCCAGACAATGAAAAAGCTTTACGAGATCTTACAGAATGCGGATTGCAGGCGGTTTCCATAAAACCAAGTTTTGACAATCACTTATACCTTGGTTCAGCGTATGTACTATCAAAAGATTTTGCACACGCAAGAATCGAATACTTGGAGTGTTACAGATTAAACAAAAATAGAGCCGAGCTCGAGGACGCACGAAAAGCCTACCACCTATCTATTGCACGCAGCCCGTCGACCACGGATGCACAGGTTGAAGACTCTATAGAAAAAGTCACGCGCACCATTGAGGAAATGGGTGCTGATTCTTACATGTGGTATGTGTTTGGTCGCCTAAGGGAGCGACAGGGAAATATAGAAAAAGCGAAGCAATGCTATGACATATCATGGTCAATCAACAAATTTACCGATCCAGATCTCAAACTTGCTTACATTCGCCTCAAAGAGCCAGATCCCGATCACGCACCGAAGGTGAGCAGACCAGCAACAGCAACTACCACAACAGCGCAGCCCCAAACAACTCAAGAAAAAGACTCTCTCTCCGATTCCTATCCTTAATATAAATTACTTCTCAGCCCATGACGGGAGTGGGACTTTTGCCATTGGCATGGAAGCCCCGTGATGGCAATCTTCCTATATGGATTACGTTTCGACGCTGCAGAAAGTATCAGTGCCTGCCGACGCGGCGGAGCGCTTGCTTCTCGACAGCTCCAGCAGCCGCCCGGTCGGCATGGATTATTTGAAACAAAATGTAGTCAATCCATTACTCAATAATGCGCTTGTAGAGCCATACAACGCTGCAGCGCACATTATCAACGCCACAACAGGTGCACCTCTTGAGGAAATAAACCTACTCAAGACTGCCCAAAATAAATTTGCCAGCACTGACTGGTTTCTACAGTCGGCTGCGGGCGGCTTGGGCATGATTGTGCCATACACCCTAGCCGGCAAATTTGCTGGCGGCGCAATGCGTGAAACTGGCGCCCGTCTTGGCGCGGAAGGAATTACTGCCAGCATACTGAAAAATCAATCTGTTGCTTACGTTGCCGGTGCAGCCATGTATGACGGGCTGAGAAACCCCAAAGAAAACGAAACGAGACTAGGAAACATGCTGGGCGGCGCGGCGGCTTTCACTGTTTTTGGGGTAGGCAACCAATTTACGAAAGAACTTCCACTGGCAGGAAAGTTAATCGCTCGTGCTGCAACCGGTTTCATCGGCGCTGATACAGCATTAACAGTAAGCAGACTAACAGCCACAGGACAAGCACCAAATAGCGAAGAGTTGCTGCAGAGCGGAGTTGGTGGCGCATTCATGAACAACGTCCTGCCGCATGCGCAGGAATTCGTAGACTCACAAATCCAAAGGGCACAATTAGCTAGCGGAGGGAAAGTCTGGCTAGACCAATACATAGATCGACGCCCAGAAATTCAAGCAAAACAGTCGACAGAACTCCAGAGCTTGCTAGCTACAAATACGTGGGCGAAAGCAAAATATGGAGCCCATAATGAGTTCGATTCCCGAGGACACGGCACAGTAATTCTCGACCCAATGAAAGCCAGTGCAGAGGACATTGGTCGAGGGCTGGCGAGAATTGAGCAAAGTAAAACAATGCAGCAAGAGACTGCATTCTTAAAAGCGAAAGAATTGCTGCAAACAGGGAAATCAGAAGATGCATTCGAAGCATTTAGATCTGCGCGCGTTGCCCAGGAAGGCAACGCATTTCACCGGGGTCAACTCATATCAAGCGAACTAAGCGGCAGCGAGGTTTTAGCAGAAAGCAATCTGGCACTTGAGATTGGCGCATGGGCAGCTCCTGGTAAGCAAACTTATGAAATGCGCATCCGCCAAGAATTCAATCAATTCGCATCATCCAACGGCAATTGGCGCCCAGGCGAAACGATCACTGCGCCAAAAGCCGCACCAGTAGAACAACCAAAATTTGAAAATGCTACAGCAAAACAACTCGCAGCCTTAGAGCAAAGACAAACTGCAACTGACCTTGTAAAAGAGTTGCAGGAAGCCGGTCATATTGCTGTATTTGCCGGCGGTGCAGTCCGCGATGAAATACGCGGGCAACTACCAAAAGATTTCGACATCGCCACATCAGCTACACCAGCAGAAGTTGAAGCCGCGCTGCGCAAGCACGGTTATTCCGTAAATCTCACGGGCAAACAGTTTGGCGTAATTAAAGTGCACATTAAAGGCAAACTTAATCCCGAAGGTGAAGAGTACGATATTGCGACACTGCGCACAGACGGAAATTATACTGATGGTAGGCGCCCTGACGGCGTGAAGTATGTGGCATCTTTGTATGAAGATGCCGCAAGACGCGACCTCACTTTTAATGCCATGTTCAAAGATCCAGTAAGCGGAAGAACATACGATTTCTTCGGCGGTCAAAACGACATGGCAAACAAAATCGTCAGGACAGTCGGCGAGCCCGGCAAGCGATTTGGCGAAGACTTCCTGAGAATGATCCGCATTCCACGCCTCATTGCGCAAAAATTCCCAGACTTCACCGTTGACCCGGAAACTCACGCAGCCATGAAAGAAAATGCTGCAGGAATCAAAAATGTTTCTGGTGAGCGCATGGGTCAAGAAGTTCGCTCTATGCTCACCGGACAGAATCCGGTAGCTGGACTAGATTTGATGATGGATACTGGTTTGATGGAACATGTTCTTCCTGAAGTTGCAAACCTCACAGGTCCCAAAGCAATGCAAGATCCCATATGGCACCCAGAGGGCAGCACATGGAATCACACACGACTGGTTTTGGGCGGGCTCACTGGAAGTAGATTTGAAACAATGCTTGCTGGATTGCTGCACGACATTGGTAAGCCCGAAACTCAAAAAATCTGGCCCGATGGTGGCATTTCAAATTACGGACACGCCGAAGCTGGCGCAAAGCGCGTACCAGAAATAGCTGAGCGACTAAAATATTCCAATGCCGAAACCAGCACAGTGCAAGGCATCGTGAATGAGCACATGAAGATGCACGATGTAGAAAAAATGAATCCGAGTACTCTCAAAAAATTGCTTGAGCTTCCTTATATTGAAGATTTGATTACATTGCAACATGCTGATGCTATGGGTACAGGGCGCACAGACGGTGCTCAACATTCGAAAACCGCATTCTTGAGAGCGAAACTTGCAGAATTCGCCGCAGCACCAGAAGCACAAAAACTCGGCGCCAAGCCAATCATCGATGGTGGACTTTTGCTGGGTCTAGGCATAAAACGCGGACCTCGGTTAGGCGAAATCAAAAACGCGGCGTTCGATGCACAAAGAAATGGAGCCTTCAGTACACCCGATGACGCCCTCATCTGGCTGCGCTCAAATACCCCTGAACTCCAAGCTCATTAAGTCCCGATAGCACGCTCAACGCAGTGCACCTGTTTCGCTTTGCTCAACAGAGTTCCCCACTGCGTTTCACTGCCTCCCAGGCGGCAATGAAACTTCTCATGTTACTTCTTTCTGGCAAAGTTATTTAAGTTGTCTGCAGCAATAATGCCGACACTTGCACTAATACCACTATGTATGCCGGTGCGAGAAACAAGAAGATCTTGTGGTAACCTTGCCTCCCATTCAGGCATTTTATAACTGTAAGGCGTTGAGATAATGTCATTTGGAATTGCGACTTCACGTATTCCGTTTTTAACAATTGCACCATTTGCGGTGGCTTCCACCACCTGCCAACTACGCCCTTGCAATGCCTTAAGCGCGGGGTCAAACCTTCCTTCGTCACCTGTCCAATTAAGCGGCATATGATCCGTTTTCGGAAAGGCGAGCATATCACCAGGTTCAACGTTGAATCGTTCTGCCTTGAAAAAATTTCTTTCGGTAATTGCTCGAGTGTTAACTTCGTAAATGTCTGGATATAGCCTTCCCTGACGTGCGCTTTCTGGCACTTGAGGGTATTGTCCACGAAGTATCGTAGTTGAATTGTCCGTTTTAAGGACGGTAAGAGTCTTGCCCAAATTATTGAACTCTAAGTTACCGCTTGATACACCGCCTGGATATTTAGCCGCCAGAAGGTCATCACGAACCGGCATAATGCGGTCTCCAACCTGAAAACGAAGCAGTCGATCTGCACCTTCAAATCCCAAGCGCTTGTCTAGTGGCAAATCACTTCGACTTGGCACCGGTTCGGGTTTACCGGAAAAATAGGGCGATTCGCCGTTCAACTCAAAACCCTTACGCCAGATTTCAATTTCAGACCGGCTCAAACCGGCCGGACCGGATAACTCATTTATATGCGAAAATTTTCCTCGCAGTAACATGTTATCTGTCTGCACTTTCGATACTTTGAATGCGGCTTCCATGGCTCGAGGAGTATATTTGAAAGCGGCTGACGCCCCTAGCAGTCCACCTAGAGTTCCAGCACCATAATCGACAAGGCCACTACCTATATTTGCAGCCAATTGTTCTTGAGCTGCTTTCTTGTCGCCATCGTTCCAAAGCTGAACCATTGGACTACCCAAACGAAGACCTACATCTGCAGTCATCAATCCGATCATTAATGGTGCAGCTTTCTCTGCAGTATTTAGAATGTTGTTACTTAGAAACTTTCCAACAAGACTCGGGTTTCTTGCCATACAAGTAAGACCGGCACCTATTGCTGCGGCTGCAACAAATTGTTCACCCACCGTCGCCGAGTGTTCTTTTATATGTTGAACAGACTTATCAAATACACTTGGGAAATTGGAAAAGATGTCCAAAGTATCTTTGATTTTTTCGTTTGTAGATCGCGGTCGGCCGACAGCCATGGTACTAACCAACAAATCCGAAGCTAAAGTCACTTGAGGATTATCTTTCTGCAATTCAGCTTTCAATGGAGCTATTTGGTCCGACATGGTCTTTCCCCGCAACTACCTCTATTGCTTATAGCTCTAAATTGTGTCCCAGATGTACCTCTGCAGAAAAATTGCGACGGCAGGGCATTTGTTTGCTAGTTCGATTTCCATTAGTTTCATTCAACTCAATTGTTCAGTTAAACAGAGAAGCACTGTCGTGGATTTCTACACAGACGGAGCCAGATTAACTAGCGAGTTAGCGCCGGAGAAATAGATTGTATCGTGGAGTTTTCTTCAAACCTGCGAGAAAACGCAGACCGCCAGGTGAGATAGCCGCCAGCCAGATTTTTTACTCTAAAGCCGTGTTGTCTAAGCATGCGGTATGCAACATAAGATCGTTGACCGCTCTGGCAGTATGTAACAATCTCTCGTTCGTTAGGAATCTCCGCAATGCGACTTCTCAGTTCATTTAGTGGTATGTTTGTGCTTCCATCAATATGCCCACGACCATATTCAGCGAGTGTTCGAACGTCAAGCAAGAATGCACCCTCATCTACGAATTTGGTCAGTTGGTGCCAATGCACTTGCTCCATCAACCCATCAAGAACATTGCTGCCCGCCATTCCAGCTAGATTAATAGGGTCTTTTGCAGACCCGAATGGCGGAGCGTAGGCCAACTCGAGTTCGGACAAATCCTGAATGCTCATGCGAGCTTTGATGGCTGTGGCTAGTACGTCAATGCGCTTGTCAGCGCCGTCTTTACCTATCACTTGCGCTCCAAGTAATACACCAGTTTGTTTATGGAATAGAACTTTCATATCAAGACGTTCCGCTCCGGGATAATAACCGGCATGGTGACTAGGGTGCACGTATATAGCCTCATAGGGAATTTTGCTCAATTGAAGTTGTTGCTCATTCAAACCAACACAGCCAACAGTCAAATCAAATACTCGCAAAATAGCGGTGCCGAGGGTGCCATCGTATATTTTGTTAGCACCGAAAATATTGTCAGCAACAATGCGTCCTTGTCTATTGGCGGGTCCACCGAGGGCAATCAGCGACATCACAGCATTGATTGGGTTTCGTACTTCTATGGCATCACCCACCGCCCAAATATTGGCTGTGCTTGTTTGTAGATGCTCGTTAACACTAATGCCACCACGCTCACCAATTGACAAAGAAGCCTTTCGAGCCAGTGCTATTTCAGGTCTTACACCAAGTCCTAATATAACCAGATCTGCACTTAAAGGAGCATGGTCACTTGCTAAAGCCCAGCAACTTTTGGGCGCAGCGCTATTTGCATCGCCTGCGCCTGTCGGAGCCAAAAACCCATCAATCTTTTTTCCTAGCACAAGCTTGACACCATGTTTGCGCAATTCGTCGTGCACGAGTTCTGCCATTTCAGGATCGAGCGGGGCCAAAACCTGTTCTTTACCATCGACTAGCGTCACTTCTAGCCCTCGCCGAACAAGCTGTTCTGCCATTTCCAATCCAATGAAACCGGCACCAGCAATAACGGCTGTTTTTGGGGAATTAGTTTCAAGCCAGGCTTGTATTTTTTCCACATCTTCTATATTTCGCACCGTAAAAAGTCCCGAAAGATCAATACCAGGTACGCGAGGACGAATAGGTGAAGCTCCCACAGACAATATGAGGTCATCATAACTCTCGTTATATGTCTCTTGATTTGCAGAGTTCTTTATAGTAACGAGCTTAGCCTCAGCGTCTATCTCGACAACTTCACTATTAACCCGAATATCTAAATTGAGCTTTTCCTTCAATACGTCCGCAGTGACAACCAACAGCTTTTCTTTGGAGGAAATCTCACCACCAATGAAATAAGGTAAGCCACAGTTGGCATAAGACACATAAGCGCTACGTTCAATAACAATTATTTCCGAGTCTTCTGAAATGCGTCTTGCTCTTGCCGCTGCGCTCATGCCCCCAGCGACACCACCGACAATAATTATTTTCCGAGCTTGTATTTTAGTCCTATCAACTTTCATTTTACTTCCTCTAAGTTTTAGTTTGCCGTCAACTTTCTGGTTTCTGCTAAGAACAGCAATTTGACTTAGTAGTGACTTCCTTCGTGCCTCGCGCTTCTAGCTTGTTCCATGGTGCCTTTCCCAGCAGAATTCCCAAAGCGCATGTACCAGACAAACCAGCAAAAGTTAGGCCAGCACCGAAAAATGCGGGAAGGATGAGAAACAACGGATTTACAAACACACCGAGCAATACACCGCCCAATACGCCAACGCCGACTATAAGTTGAATTTGACGTTCAATTGGTAGCCGTTTTTTGCCTTCGATCAAGGGCAAGCCTGCATTGCGCCAGGCAACTAATCCACCTTCAAGAACTTTGGGTTGGAAACCTCTTCCCATCAGCATATACGCTCCACGCTCAGCACGTTTACCACTGCGACAGATGACTACTAATTGCCCCTTCCGTGGCACTTCATCAAACCTGGCATCAAGTGTATCGAGCGGAACATTGATGGCACCGGAAATGTGCTCCGTTTCAAATTCTATGGGGCTCCGTACATCTAGAAGTACGCTCTCACTGATATTCTCATTTAGCCGAGCAGGTGTGAGCTGCTCACAAACTGTCGCATTTTGTTGATCTGACATATAAGAACCTCACCCTCGTTGACCTCAACTATATCACCATATGGTTATATACCGAATCCACCATAAGATTGATTGAACAAATAAGTCACAGGTTGTATAATCCGAACAGTACAATCTGACGGGTTTGCGACGATGAAAGCAAAAAAACAGTTTTTGACTCGAGCTGCGCTCGAAATCGTAGCCTCCAGATTTCGAGCCCTGTCAGACGCATCACGCTTGCAGATTTTGCAAACATTATTCACTGGAGAACACTCAGTACAAGATTTATGCGAGCTCACTGCAATGAGCCAGGCCAACGTAAGCAAACACCTTTCAGTTTTAGCAGAACAAGGAATTGTTCAAAAACGCCGCCAGGGGCTTTTCGTCTATTACAGCATCGCAGACGATACCATTTACGAAATGTGCGATATCGTATGCGGCGCAGTCGGCAAACGCTATGGACAAGTAATGAAAGAATTCGCAGGTCGATAGCCAGGCAAAGTCCACAAGCTCAAGCTGCAATTGGGCTTACCTGTGGGCCATACCTCTTTCTGCAAATTTTCCAGCTAATATAGAGGCTCAAAAAAATTAAAAGTGCCTGAAAGACCAATAGCAGCAGTGGCATCGTTCCCCACAGCCTTTGCATTAGACTGATTGACACTACTGCCGAATAAAGTATAAGTACTCTGGCTGTTTTCCATTTTTCCTTTGGCGAGATAAACAAGCCAAACACTATGAATGCAACCATGAATGGAATTTTGATAAACACACTCAAGTATTCGCATAGATCGCCAAGATTCAAAAGTAATAAGCACCGAACTAAAAATGAATAAAAGGGCTCTGCGAATACATTTACCAGGTAGTTTCCGCACTCGGAGGCTAAGGTCGCAAGGGGCACAACAAGAAGGGTACGAACAAGATCAACCGAAGGCCAAGCAAATCGCATTGATTGAAAAGCACTAGTCGTGCCTGGCAACGAGCTTTGACGTAAACTAACAGCAAAAAAAATATTTAGTAGCACGACATATGTACAGACCAAAAGAGGAGTAAGCCACGGCACAGGGTTTGGGACGATAACCTCGCACATACCAGGACAGACGGCGGGCCTGTATGGAGCATACGTCAGGAGCTCTTCAAAATGAGTTATGTAATAGTAGGTTCCTAATATGAATGCGGCAGAAATCCTTTCTTTGGGCTCGATAAAATAGCCCAAAAGTATAAAAGTTTGCAGGGGAACACCACTGGTTAACGGCGACAAGAAGGTAAGGTTAGCAGAATTCCACGGAATAAACCGGAGCCAAAAGGAAATCTCTTTGGAAACGGAAAACGCAAGATCTCCCACAAAATAGGAAGCGAAAGGAATTAGAAGCAATCGGCGATAATCCATATCGTTCAACCAGGACAGATCGATTCGATTGAATTTGGGATGCTTCAGCGGAGTTGTTTCCATAAATGAGGAGCCCACCATGCGCTTCGAACTCAGAAATTACAACTCAGCGTTTATCAAAAAAAGCTAGTTAGTAAGATTATTCCACGGCAGTGACGAAAAAATCGAAGCAGGCTAGAAGCCTGCGCCCCCAGGGCTATCGCTTTTTAAGATAGGGTTTTGTCGGTGTCACGTGAGAGAGGGCGGGTTATACTCGGATTTTTAGCCATTTGCCGGATTGGTAGCGGACGCTGCAGAGGATGGAACATACGAGTACTGAGGTGACCATTGAGTACCAGACTCCGGAGGGACCGAATCCTAATCCTAGCGCCAGAAGAGCGCCGATTGGTAAGCGGATAATGTAGTTGCAGAAAAGAGAAATCCACATTGGCACTTTGGTATCACCGGCGCCTTGCATTGCACCCATTAGTACCATAGCGACGGCAAGAAATGGTTCTGCGAACGCGTTGATGCGCATATACTCCGTACAAAAGACTCTTGTCACAGGGTCGGGAGTCATCACATCAGCGATTTCTTTAGCACCCAAAAACATGCAAGCACCGGCTATGAGCATCATGATCACGCCGATCAATGTGACATTCCATCCAGCTTTAATGGCTCTGTCTTCTTTTTTTGCACCAAGATTTTGCCCAACAATGGAAGAAACTGCAAGACTCAATGCGACTAAAGGCATAAACAATAGGGCTTCGACTCTAATGCCAATAGACCATGACGCAAGAGCTGCGGTGCTTTCTTTTACTCTTGCAAGAATGAAGAACATGGCAAACACACTTCCAGCCCAGCCAAGTCGCTGAACAGCAGATGGCAAGCCAACTTTGAGGATGCGTTTTTGCCAGCCAAAATCGAATTTGTTTAGACGGTACAAACTTTCTTTGAGGGGAGATCGGTACAGCATGAAGATCGATAAGAAAGCTGCCACCATAGCTGCCACCACGGCAGAATATGCAATACCTTTGATTCCCAATCCTGGGACAGGCCAATTTTTGTACACAGTCAAATAGTCGCCAATGACGTTTATAGTAACGTCGGTGAGAACGATTAGCAAAGGTGTTTTGGTATCACCAATAGCTCTAAAGGCAGCACCAGTTATACACAAAATGCTAAAGGGAATCATGTACATGCCGTAAATCGACAGGTAGTAAAAGCCTTGCTCCAGCACATCCGGCGCAGACGTGCAAAGAGGCAAAATGAATTTGGCGCAGCTAAGAGCCGCTATTGCAAGGAATATACCGCTGGTACCGGAAAGGACCAGCGATTGCGCAGTACCTGTTAAGGTTCCTTCTGAGTTACCTTCTCCAAATTCACGAGATACGATGGCAGTGGTGCCGACGCTAATGGAGAAGATGAAAACCATAAAGAGGAAAATTATGTGTTCCGACAAGCCGACTGCAGCTTGCGCAGAAGCACCAAGCTGACCCGACACTTTAACGTCTACGGCACCAACAACTGAGGTAGCGACTGTGCTGACTATGAGCGGCCAGGACATAAGCCAAATTGCTTTCCATAATCCACCGTGCACTAGCGGGGCATCAAGCAATTCATCAGACAAAGCATTGCGAGTAGCAGCCGGCTTTTGCACGACTGGAGCCTCTTCTTGTTTTTCGACGTCTGGTTCCATCTGGGTCTATACTAGCAGGGTTTTTGGCGACGATGGCTGGCAAAGGGTTAATCTACGGCGTACGAAATTGTAGGGGCGACGCCATGCGTCGCCCTTGTTATCTGGATCGTATGGGTGTTTCGGGAGGGGATTTAAGGGACCGGCGACGCATGGCGTCGCCCCTACAGGAGATTTTGGAAGAGGGTGCTTAGTTTTTGGAGTTCGGATTCGGTGTGGCCGGATTGGATGGTCCAGCGTAAGCCGATTTCGGTGATGCCGGGGAAATAGCTTGCCATGGAGGGAATGTATATGTCTTGCTTTGGCAATGCTTCGAATATACGATCTACAATTTTCGAGTAAGGCATATAAAAAATGGGCGTCGAACTGGTGGCTCTAGCGAAACACTCGCCGTTGGGTTTCTTGGATAGTTCCAGCAATTGATTGTTTAGCAGCTCTATGTTTTGCTTGAGCTTAAGAACGGTGTTCTCAGCATCTGATTCCAATAAATGCAATGATGCTCTTGTCGCAGCGCAAACAAGTGGTGGCAAAGAAGTGCTTCCCTTATAACAGGAAGAACTGCGTTTGAGATTTGAAATTATTTCTTGAGTTGCTAAAACAAATCCACCATACGTCCCAATTGCCTTGCTGAAAGTGCCTGTCCTTATCAAATTGGTGGGAGACGGCAATAAAAAATGTTGCATGGCACCACGACCACTTTCGCCTAAGACGCCCATAGACTGAGCTTCGTCTAGAATCAAATAATCACTTGAAGTGATGCGTCTATACAGGTCATCAATCCTTTTTATTTTGCCCGTAAGAGCGTCTATTGGCTCAGCAAAAACAGCGACAGATCTTTTTGCCTCAAGACCAAGCCGTGCTCTCCAAGAATCAGTCGAATCAATTTCGTTAGATTCGTCAATCAGCACAGGCTTGCTCGCCTGCTTTAACGCAGAGGCAATGCTCGAATGCGAACGGGCAGGCATAACCCATGCATCTATTTGATCATCGAGAGCTTCGACAAGCGCCTGATTTGCCATATATCCTGCAGGTAGAACCACAGCAGTTTCAGCCTGCGCAAAACGGGCCAACTCAGTTTCAAGTGAAAGGAGGATTTCGTTTTCGCCTGAAGTCAGACGCGATGCGCCAGAGCTAAAGCCATAATTCTCAAAAGCGTTTTTTGAAGCATTAATCAACTCTTGCCGATGCGCCACACCTAAATAATTCGTCCCCCCAAAATAAAGGAACTCACGTCCTACACGTTTCACATATGTCGATTGATTGTTGTGAAGTGTCATCGATTTCGACTGCTCAAAAGATTCCGCAAAAAGCAAAACGGCAAGCATTTCTGCTTGTCGTTTGCATTATAGATGTATTTCGCCGCCGCGCCAATTTTACGACTAGGCTGTTGCCATGGTTGGATTCCAATTCATGTTGATATTTGCGACTACAGATTCAGCAATTACCGGTGCAAACTGCTTCTTTGCACTTTGCCACTTTGCTTTGACCACACCGGCTTTGTAGATTTCCTGGTGGGTTGTAAATGCCATTCGGCTGGCAGCACTCGATTCGCAAATTGCTTGTTGCAATTTTTCTTGTTGAGCATCATCACTTGACACGATCCACACCATGTCAGCCATGTTCTCAGCGATGGCATTTTCGGCAGCAATGCGAACATGATCTACCGGAATTCCGTAATTGTTGATGATTGCACAGCGATGCAATGAACCGTTTCGCTTGAATGTAACGGTAGCAGGGATGGTGGCAAGCCCAGCGTTTGAGGTTACTGTGTTCCACGTGAAATCTGAGATTAGGCCAGCTTTCTGGTCAGTCAAAAATATCATCCGCAAGTTAGCGACTTCAAGCAAGTGACGCTGAATGTCAGTGTCAGCAAGGTCCATTTCAGAGTCGATGCCTGAAACCATTCCGCGTGCCATCGGTGACAACATATAGACCAAAGGCTTGGTCGGTGTCGTCCACCAGGGCAGCTTGCCCGCGTGTCGCTGACAGAGCAAATAATCAAGATAGAAAAGTTTGCGTAGCCTGTCGCGAATCAAGACTGGTTTTTCATCGCATGAAATGAACCAGGCAATATGCTTCTCGAGCAGCACATGATGTTCTTCAATGAACTTGAAGATCATCATGTCTCGTTCGCTTAATTGGATGGCCATAGTGTGTCCTCAAAAAATAAAGTAGAGCAGGAAAGGTGAATGAAATAGAAGAGAGAGAAAAAGAAAGGAGAGAGAGAAAGGAGAAGAACAAAGAACGAAATCAAATAAACTTAGTGGTGTCCAGCATACTGGTACAAAGCATCATCACGTTTTGGTGGTTGCAGATGGTACTGCCGACGAATATCAGTATCCATTTCAGCGAGCTTCTCATAGTTTGTTTTGAGTCGCTCAGAGCGGTCATTCAAATCTTGAATCATCGAATTCAGCTCTTCTTTAGTCCGCGCGGGCGGACGAGGACGAACCATATCTTCATAAACAAGAGATGCATCCAGATACCAATCAACAGTCATGTCACGGAAAGCTTTTGTCTCAGGCATTGTCGGCGTAGCCGGCATTGATTTGAGTTTTTGAGCCAAAATTTTGTAATTACGTCCAACTTTGGAAATTGTGGTGCAGAACTGCATAACACGTTCTGATTCTTGATTGAAAGGTTTGTTGATGATGTACGCATCAGCCTTGGTCGGCATGTAAGCGTCTACATATTCATCAAATGCATTCATCCATTCTTCAGGGCTGCTTGCCGAACTAACTGTCGGATGCGGTGAGTTTGGAGCCGGTGGTGGAAGGTTGACGCGCACTGTACTGGTGGCATGCCCACGCATCGGCGCTTGCGAAGAAGGAGAAGGAGTGCTGCGACCGAAATAATCAGCCCTGGGAGCATCAGGCGATGTAGCGCCAACCGGTGCAATTGCTGCGAGTACGTTAACCGCCAGGGTCACGCTCGTTGCCAGTATTTTTGCTCTCAGTTCGTTTGCCATGTGCTTAATGTGTGCTCTCAGTTGCTTGGGATTAAAGAGGCATTCTGTGCCCGCTCTAATATTGAATTATTTCGTCGCCGTTGGGGAGGGTGAAAACCGTGTCCCTATGTTCCTTTTCATGGTGGAATTACTGCATTTTCCTCAAATTAATAGTGATTTGGGTTGTAAACATTGGAATCTGGCGGTTCCGGCACGATATTTGCTGCTGGAATATCGTAGCTGCCAACTCTGTCAGGACCGATTGGATGCCCGGTGTAAGGTCCGACTGGACGGTAGTTGTTAGGACCTTGCGATAGACGTGGTGTGTTTGGCATCGTGTCGCGATAGTGCATCGGTGCATCAGCGATGCGCGGATTGTTAGAGTTAGTGTCGCGGAAGCGATTTGGACCCTGCTTGTCGTGCGGATCTTGTTGATTGGCACCAGCAGTTGGAGCCATCTGAGTCACGCCTGGGTCTTCCGGTGGCGCGAATGCTTGCGGCAGATTAACTGGTCCGTTTTGATTTCTTGGCTGCGCCATGCCCCGGGTGTTAGCCCAGACGCCGGTTGTGTTGGCATGGAATGTATTCATCTGGACGATTTTCCAGATTGTGTAACCGGCAAGCAGCAAGAGCAAACCGGCGATTGCGCCGTAAACTCTGGGGACGCCGTTGCGGTTGCCCATTACTACAGATATTGATGCCATGCCTACCCAGATTGTCGCGGCGACTACACCGAGAATAACCAGGTAACGGCAGAATGTGCGAACTGTCGGCAATGGACCTTGGAAATCAAAATTGTTGCCTTCAGGTGTTTTTGGAAACATCTGGTCTTGTGTTCCCTGCGCACCAGGAGCTGGTCCGCCTTCATTTTCTAGACCTTGCGCACCCTGTCTGGTGCCGCCTTCGATTGAAATTTTGCTGCCGCCATTTCCCATACCGGCTTCGGTAGTTCTGCTGCCGCCATTTCCCATACCGCCATCGCCAACTTTGGTGCCGCCATTGCCTGCGCCATTGTCGTATGACCTGCTACCGCCGCCGCGAGTTTTACCGGAATACAGCTGTGTGCCGCCGTTTCCCTGTCCTTGCTCATACATACGTTGACCGCTGTTGCCGCCACCGTTGTCCATGCGACGTGTGCCACCATTTCCGGCACCATTGTCGAAACTTTGTGTTCCGGCAAGTCCGCTGCCGTATTCATAAGTTCTCTGTCCGTTGTTTCCGGAACCGCTCTGGTATGTACCCTGTCCGGCAATTCCCTGACCGTAGTCATAACTGCGCTGACCGTTGTTGCCATAGCTGCCGGCATAAGTTTGCGAGCCGCCTAAACCGTGGCCGCTTTCATATGTTTGTTGACCAAAATTGCCCATACCACTCTGGTATGTGCCTTGACCCATAATTCCTTGACCATAATCGTAACTGCGGTTGCCATAGTTGCCCATGCCGCTTTCATAGGTCGGTATGCCGTTTTGCTCACCGCCAAACTCGTACTTTTTTTGGCCGTAATTACCTGCGCCACTTTGATAAATTGTAGAGCCGTACATTCCCTGGCCATTGTCATAACGGCGTTGTCCGTACAATTCGCGACCAGACTCGTAAATTGTTTGACCTGCGTTTTCAGAACCAGATTCGTAAGTATTTTTGCCCCAGCGCTGCCCCTGGCCGTAATCGTACATGCCTTGTTGCTGATTGCCATATTTTGTCTGATAGCGACCGGCTTGAGGCACGTAGCCATAAGGGAGCTTGCCGCCCTGACTTCCGGTGGTGTGAAAAATGCTGCCATGGCTTGAATCAACATAGCCAGATGTAACCGGTGAAGATGCGCCGCGATCGCCAGGAATCAGCCTGGGAGCGCAGCTGCCGCTGCCGATTGCAGGTGGTTGTGACCCTGAAACGACATGACCAGGAGCGCCGTTTGGGGCTCCTGGTACCAGTGGATTTCTCAGTGTATCTGTCTGTCGAGGACCGCCCAGACATTCGGCATAATCAGCGAAGGCTGCAGGCATTAGCATCGAAAGCGCACCCGCAGTTAGCAGCATTAAGCTAGTTCGCTTAGCTGCTTTTTCTGTTTTGGCCGATTGCTTGTACATTGTCCTTAATCCTTGGTGGTTACAGTCAATTCGCTGCTCTTTATTGGTTCTGGTTCGGACTCACCGAGTAGGAGTTGCGATAGTTGCTGCGATAGTGATGAAAGTTCGCTGAATGATGGGAAGTCATCTTCTTCAGTTTTGCTTTCTTCTCCCCAGAGGCTTTGTTGAACTGCACGGGCGGCTGCAACGGCTGCTTCGGGTGTCAAAAGCTTGTAATCGATTACCGGTTCTTCCTGAATGATTTGTACTGTGCGAATAGTGACATCATCTTCACATTCATCATCGAGGTTGATCAATGGGGAAACTGCGGGGGTCGGCAACAAAATATCAGCAATTTCGTTGCTAATGAAATCATCGACCAGAGCTACTTCAGCATTTTCGTCAATGTCGTCAATAAGCGGCTCTTCAGACATATCGAATTTTGTTTTGTTAGCGTTTCTGCCCATTCCCAGTGAAACCAGCACTGGCTCTACTGTTGGGCGAACGATCGGCTCATATTCACCTGCTGCCATTTCAAGCATCTTCATGCCGTCGGCTTCAACCTGGTCAACATGGCGCACTTGATATTGCTCTTCAAGAGACTTGCCTGGAGTTCCAGCCTTGGTGCAAGACTTGCTTTCCATCGGCTCTTCGACATCGAGAACTTTGCCCAGTGTCACTTCAAGTCCAAGACCGCGCATTTCGCAGCAAAGTCCGTCGAATGCTGCAGTGCGACCGCCGCGAGTGAGTTCTTTGCCCTGGACAATGTCGCCGTAAACCTGGTGACGTCCGGCAATATCGTCGGCTTTTACTGTCATCATTTCGTGCAAAATGTTTGAAGCGCCGTAGGCTTGAACTGCCCATACTTCCATTTCGCCCATGCGTTGACCGCCATGGTTGGCTTTTCCGCCGACAGGTTGTTGTGTAACTGCAGCGTATGGTCCACCGAGTCCGCAACGAGCATTGATTTTGTGCAGAACGAGTTGGTTCAACTTGAGCATGTACTGACGTCCGACAAGTACAGGTCTGTCGAATGCTTCGCCAGTTTTGCCATCATAAAGTGTCACTTTGCCGTCTTCGCCCATCCACTCATAACCTGGTTGCTTGCGCACTTCGGCAAGAGCTTCGTTGACCAAATTGTAGGAGGCATCAGGAGAGATGCTTTCGTCAAATTGGTGTATGCGGTAGAAGCGGTTGAGAATTGAGGAGTACAAACCAAGTTGTGTGTCGAATACTTGTCCGACGTTCATACGGCTTGGTACGCCAAGTGGGTTCAAGCAGATGTCTACTGGTGTGCCGTCTGGCAAGTAAGGCATGTCTTCATCTGGAACGATGATTGAAACGATACCCTTGTTTCCGTGACGTCCGGCGAGCTTGTCGCCAACTTCAACCGGGCAGAGTCTTGCGATTAATACTTCAATTTCGCAAATCAAACCAGCTTTTAATTCTGGAGTTGTTTCCGGGGTGAAGATGCGGATGTCGATAACGCGACCGCCAGAACCGTGTGGCACGCGCAAGCTTGTGTCGCCCATTTCTTCGGCAACTTTTCCGAAGATGGCTTGCAAGAGTTCTTCTTCTGCGCTCATTGCTTTGGCTTCTTTTGGCGAAAGCTTTGATACGAGAATATCGCCAGGCTCAACGTAAGAACCTACTTTAGCGATGCCTCTTTCGTCGAGGTGCTCGAGGTCTGCTGGAGAAATATTCGGCAATTCTGGTGTGAGAATTTCTGGTCCGCGCAATGTTTGGTGCACGCCGATTGTGTGCTTTTCAATTTCAATGTGCGAAAGCTTGTGGTCGCGAACAAGACCGCGACGAACGACGATAGCGTCTTCGAAGTTTTGTCCGTACCATGGCACGAATGCTACGAGCAAGTTGCGTCCAAGAGCCAATTCACCTTTGTCGATGCCTGGTCCATCAGCAACAACTTGACCAACTTCAACCTTGTCGCCAACTTTGACTGCTGGGCGTTGGTCGAGAATTGTGTTTTGGTTTGTTCTGTCGTAACGGATAAGTGGGTAGTTGCGTGATTCGCCGGAAGCTTGTGTGATTCTGATTTCGTTGCCGGTAACTTTGGTTACGGTGCCGGCACGACGGGCGATAATTGAGTGACCGGAAGATTTTGCCACAATCTTTTCCATGCCGCTTCCGACGCGTGGACGCTCGGGGCGAATCAAAGGCAAAGTTTGGCGCATCATGCCTCCGCCCATGAGAGCGCGACCTGCGTCATCATGCTCGAGGAAAGGAATGAGGGCAGATCCGACTGAGAGGTAACCTTGAGGAGCTATACCGACATAGTCGATTTCAGAAGGAGATACGTCAAAGAATGACTCACCACGACGTGCGTAAACTGATGGTCCGAGAATGCGGTTGCCGTTTACTTTGGTGTCGGGTGGTGCAAGAGTGAATTTCTTGTCGTCGCTTGGAGTCAAGTAGTCGACTGTGTCTGAGATGACGCCGTCTGAAACTCTGCGGTAAGGAACGGTCATGAAACCGTCTTCGTCGATGCGGCAATAAGTAGCAAGGTAAGATACCAAACCGCTGTTTTTGCCTTCCGGTGATTCAACCAAACATACGCGTCCGATTTGACTTGGATGTACATCGCGCATTTCTGCCGGTGCAGCATTTGGGTCGATACCGCCAGGTCCGAACGAAGTGATACGGCGACGGTGTGAAAGTTCGGAAAGTGGATTTTGTTGGTCGAGGTATTGAACCAGTGGATTTCCGGAGAAGAATTTGTTGATTGCATTGCCGAAAGGACGGACATCGAGGAAATCGTTGGGGCTGCCAACTTCTTCTTCGTCTTCGTGCATTTCGATTTTGGTGCGAATTGAGCGAACCATTTGAGCGATAGCTGGACGAACGCTGCGCATCATAACGTCGCCGACACCACGCAAGTGGCGGTTTTCCAAACTGTCGATGTTGTCTTCGCTGCCGTTACCCAGTGGCAAACCGAGCAAATATTCAGTTACTGCAAGAATGTCTTCTTTGTTCAGTTGCAAGGATTGTGAGTCTGTTTCCAATTTTGCATTGAAACGGCGACGACCAAGCGAGCCGAGTGAATAACGACGACGGTCAGTGATTTCTTGCAAAGCTGCGTTGCCTGAATTTACACCGCCGGCGCCATCTGGCTTCCAGGCTTTACCGAGAACCGAGAGCGATTCGTTTTGATTATTTTGCTTGTACTCAATGCGGTTCTTTTCGAGCAAAGGCAAAATGCGTTTTTGCAATGTGTCCCAATCAACGCCGAGAGCTGTCAAAACAGTGACGGCTGAAACCCAACCACGCTTTGGCAATTTAATGCGGCATTTTGCGCGGCTTGTTCTGCCTGTTCCTGTTTCGAGGTCGAGCTCGAAACTGATTGGGGCACCTTGTTCTGCAAGAATCAAAGCTTTGTAGATTGTGCCGGTTGTTTGTTGGAAATAAACACCAGGAGCACGAACCAATTGACCAAGAACTACACGCTCAGAACCGTTGATTACGAATGTTCCGCGGTCTGTAATTACAGGCAGGTCGCCCATGTAAGCTGTAGACTTTCTGATTACGCCTGTTTGTGTGTCACGAAGAAAAACATCGAGCAAAAGACGACGAGCATGCGTCATGTTGGTTTTGCGAGCTTGCTCAGGTGAATTTGGGTAGCCTGAATCAATGGCGTAGTCTTCGAATTTCCAATGTACTTTGCCGTCGGTGCCGACAAATGAAAGTTCATAGCGCGAGTTGAAATCACTGCCTATGGGTGACACTTCCTGAAACATGTCGCCAATTGTTTTTTCCAGAAACTTTCTATAAGAACGTCTCGGGAATTCGGCTAAGTCAGGGGGTTGGAAATAGAAACTCATTTAGCGGCAACCTCTTTACCCGATGCGGATACGCTGCCGGTTGTTCCGGAAGCATCTTCGAAAGCATTTTCTTGAGAGCGCTTGTGGATTTCCATTGCCCGTGCCAGATCTGCTGCAAAGTTCCTGTTTACAGGGTTTAAAGCAGATGCGATACGGAACTCGGAAATTGCCTCTGTGACATTGCCCGAACCGAGCAAATCAACAGCCAGTCTGTGGTGAACATCAGCATTGCGAATGTTACGTCCGGACAACTCGCGAAGTAGAGCGACAGCGCCATCGAAATTGTGGCTGCCTTCCATTTCGTTGAGTCTTGCTACTGTTTCTGGACCAAACTCAGCGAAGCCATCAGCAGGTTTAGCAGCGGCGTGAGCCGGTGCATGAGCTGCTACTTGCTGGTTTGCGTGTTGAGCTGGAGCAGCCATCGATTCATCGTGAGTGCTGAAGCCCATTTGAGTTTTGGCTACAGCGTTTTGTACGCCATTGCCGCCTTCAAACATATTTTTCTGGAAAGCTTGTGGAGCTTGAACGTTGCGAGCTTGCTGCGGAGCAACATATTGCGGAGCAGCAGCTTGCATTGACTGCATCGGTGGTGCAGCCATTGGCATAGAAGCCTTTTGCATTTCTTTCATGCGGTAGGCGGCTTCCTGATTTTTAGCTGGGTCGATCAAAACACAAGTCATGTAAGCCTGGTGTGCGCCGCGCAAGTCACCGTTTGCTTCGAGGCATTCGCCAAGCAAGAACTGGAAGCGGGCATTCTTTGGCTCAATCATTACAGCCTGACCGATTTCGGCAAGTGCTTCACGCTTCAAGCCCTGGTTGAACAATGTTTCGGAAGCAAGTCTGTGCTTTTCTGCTGTGCCGTGCTGTCTTGCTCTGTTGAGCGAAGCACGACCTGCTGCAAGTCCAGGATTTCCTGGCTCGAGTGTAGCCAACTTGTTGTACTCGTCTTCAGCACCATTGAAGTCGCCAGTGAGTTGGAGAGCTCCGGCAAGTCCGAGGTGGTTTTCAGCCATGAGTGGGTTAGCAGCAACCTGACGGCGCCATACATCTACGAGCGCTTGTCCGGCAAGTGAATCTTTGGAGTCGAGAATGATAGCCTTTCTCAGTGATGCAGCAGCACCGGTTTGGTCGTGCATGTTGAGTTGAACCAAGCCCATTTGTCTGTGAGCTGGTCCGTAGTTAGCATCTTTGACGATAGCTTGACTGTACCAGTTAGCAGCGGTTGAAAGCTGTCCGCAACGGAGAGCAACATCGCCCATTTTGGTGAATGTGCGAGCTGAAGATTCAAGCTGCATAGCTGCCTGGTACTCAAGCAAAGCTGTGTCGAATTCGTTGACTGCCAGAAGTTGGTCGCCGATTGCAACGCGCTCTTCGACAACAGTTGGATCATGACCTTGCTTCTTCATTGTTTCGTTGAGAAGCTTTGCGGCAAGACCATTGTCTGGTGCTGCAACGAGAGACTTGCGGAAAAGACCGGCTGCAGCTTGCAAATCTTTGGCTGCCAGGCGATCTTGACCAAATGCACAACGTGCGGCTGAAAGGTTGATGCGATATTGCTTGTTTTGTGGGTCGAACTGAACTGCGCTTTCGTGTGCCTGAATGGCATCGTTCCAGCGACCAGCTTTGCCCAACGCAACACCACGGTTGTTTGCATCGAGTGCGGCTTGTACAGACTTCTTGCTTGCTGCTACTTGCTGTTGTTCTTGCTTAGCAGCACGGTCCATTGCTTCTTTCTTCGCTGCTTCGTCTTGCTCTTTCTGGAGCTTTTCTTGCTCACGATAGTCAAGGCGACGGCTGAAGCGGCTGACTTCAGGCGCATGTGCTGCGCTGTTTTCGAAGTCTTTCAGTTCGCGCTCTGATGGCAGAGGGCGTGCATTGAGCTTGGTTGCGAACGCCGGGCTTGAATTGCCACCAACGCTAACCAGTGAGACTAAACAACTTGTAATGATAAAGAAACGGCGATTCATCAACTTGCTCATTGCCTTCTAACAGAGTGATTCCGGAAGAATGAGCATAGCTTAAGTTATCTATACGCGTGGGCCTATTGGGGTTTGTCCCATGGGGTTCGTATTTCTCCCATAAGTTTAATATTGTCACTTAGTAAGTGCGAATTTCGCGCCCGATTCTAGGGGCATCGCCGACATTAAATATGAATGTGTGAGCAAGTTTTCCGTTCAGCCAAATTTTAATCTGATAGCGACCCGAGGGGTCACCAGCTGAAACTGTCCAGGCATGACCTAGCCAACCATCATCTGTAGACTGGAAACTCTCTAGAATGATTCCCTCGCCGCCATTGACCAGCTGACTGGTTCCCTCGCCTTGTTTGACTTTCCAAATTGAAGGCGCTTCCGGCAGCAAAAATTCCTCGCGCACAAACACAGGGCTGAGCCTCGTTGTTTTCAATTTCCAGGCGTACTGAACACCGGGCAAGTTAGGCACAACAACAATCGGATGCAAACGCCAATCTTTGGTTGGCCCTATCCTGTTAGTAACAACGCCGAAATCGGCTCTCAAAATTCCAATTTCATCGCTATTAGATTGAACTGTTTCTGCAGCCTCACTTTTGCCGACCGGAATTTCTTTGGCAGAAGAATTTTCTTCGGGCGCAGAATTCGCATATGAAGGTAGAGAAAATTGCTGGGCGGCCAAAATTGCAATTAATAGAACCGCCAGCCTTAAGCCGACGGATTTAATCTTGGCAAAAATTTCTGCCTTAGCTTTCACGAATTATTTACCGGTTGAACCGTAAGCTGCTTGAGTACCAAGATGATAACCAAAGTGAGGACGAGATACAGAGTACACCACAAACGCGACGACTGTAGAAATATACAGCCAGCATCTGTGCATTGTGCCCTTACTCTCACTTGACAATCGTCCTAAGCTAACGTAAAAGGGGAACTGGGGCCAAAGGGTTCGGGCAAAAACAAGCTCGGGCTGGACACCCATACTTCCATTCTGGCAAGAAGCGCCATTCACCCCATCACTCAGGCTCTTACAGACCAATGGTTGAAGCAAACGACAGCAAAGAAAAGCCGCTTAAGAAGGTCGAAGAAAAGACTCTTCTTGGCGAAGCTAGCGATTGCGTGCACAGAGCTAGCCAAAGACTTCTTTCAGCATTTTTCGAAGGCCCGGCGCCTGAGCATAATCTTGGACGCCTGGTGGCTGCAAAAGAAAAAGAGTCACAGCAGCTGTCTGCAACAGGGCTGAGTCAAGTTGGAAAAGAAATTACAAATACTCTTATTGATGGCGTCAAGTTGAGCACAGCCAACAATGAGTGTGCTGAAATAAAATCTGCACTCATTAAGAATTCATCTTCTGACCCAAGCGCAAGCGTGATTGGTCGCAGTAAAGAAAGCACAAACCAGATCAAAGAAATTCTGGCTAAAGACTCACCCGCAGCAAAATCAGGGTTGCTGGATATTCTCAACTCAGGCGACATCAAAAACGTCGGCGCATGTGATGTTAAAAGCGCAGATCCAAACTTCTTGCGCCATATGGAAAACGCTGCCAGAGAAGACAAAGCTGCATCAGAATCAAAACCAAAAACATTACTTGAACAAATCAACTCAGGCGAAGTCAAAAATGTTGGCGCCTGCGATGTAAAAAGCGCAGACCCAGCTTTCTTGCAGCGCGAAAGCCGTCCCGTTAAAGATGATAGAGTTGCGCCTGAACCGCAAGCAAAAACTTTGCTTGAACAACTCAACACTGTCGACACAAAAAACATTGGCGCCTGTGATGTAAAAAGCGCAGACCTGAGTTTCTTACGCAAAAATGATCAAGCAAAAGCGCAGCCAGAAAAGCAGCCAGATGCAGTTCAGACAAATGCCAGCAATTTGTATGATGCCCTGAACTCAGGCAACCTGAAAGTAACGGGCGCATGCGACGTCAAAAGCGCAGAAAAAGACCTGCCGAAAATTGACATTTATGCAAAAAACAATTATGCACCTACGCCAGATGCAAGCTTAAGCAAAAATGATAACGGCAGCAAGCAGCCATCTGTGCTTGAGCAAATAAAATCAAACGACTACAAAGTCGGACCTTGCAGCATTGATGAAGCGCGACAAGCTGACCCGAACAAAGCATTTAACCCGGGCAAAATATTCGACTTCAAACCAGAAACTACCGCAGCGAAGCAGCCAGGTGATGCTGCTAAATATGAGCCAAGCAAAAACGATGCGGGTCGAATGACTGCAGTCGAAGGTCGCCCTGGCTATGAACAAGCAGCAGGAGCCGCAAGCAAAGGACCTGATGCAAATAATATCGGTTCAGCCAAAGATTTTGCAGCAAATGGATTAGGAAAGGGAGCCAACAGCGAAATCTCGAACAGCACAGGAAAGACAGGAGAGCTAAGACAATCAGATTTCAATCGCACAAGTGATGTCTTGCGCGGCGGGTCTGAAACAAGTGGAAAAGAAATTGCAAGCAGAACGAGCGGGCAAGATTTTGCACGTGCGCAAGAAAACACACGCGTTCAAGATACAGCAAGAGTGCAAGATATGCGCACTCCAGATCTACTTCGCGTGCAAGACACAAGTCGCGCCAGTCAAACAGTAGAGCGCGACAACACAATTGACAGGGTACGCCCTAACGCAGCGACTCAAGTAGAGGCGCCGCGAATGGTCGAAGCGGTCAACACAAGAATTCAACAAGCTCCTGAACTGGCAAAAGTCGCTGATCCTGCAGTAAAAGTAAATACTTTTGAACAGACAGAGCGCAGTCGAGCTTTTGACGTTGTTTCGAGCGCTGTAGCGGCGCAAATCGCAGCAGCCAACGCAATTGATCGCAACGGCTCTGCAGTTCAAATGAATCGCGTCGAGCAGTTGGCTCCCAGCGCCGCAATGAGAGTCAGCGGAGGAATTCAAGATAGTGATAGCGGTATTCAATCACTCAAAACTCTCAGCCAGGCACAAAGCAATTTAGACCGCATGCTCGGCATTCCTCAAGGCACTGTCAGTCTTAGAGTTGACGGCAGCTCATTGAGTGTGTCTACAGGCGAATTCAATACAGCTCGCATGCAAAATTCAGACAAGTCGTCAGCGCAAAATGCAATTGCGCTGCAAGACCGTGGTATCAATGACAGTACCACTAGAGCTTTTCGAGTTGACGATGCTGCGTTGCAAACCGGCATAGGAAGGAAAGAATCAATTTCGCTAGTTCCAGGTGAACGCGGATTGATGGCAAATGAATCTCTAAATGGTTCAAGAACTGTAGACTCGCTGAGTGGTGCTCGCAGTGCAGCAGAGGCAGCGATAGCAGGCAGCCGCCAAATTGGTGAAGCTCATTTAGGCATCAAAGCAGGCATAGAAAAAACCGAAGGCTCTGCAGTTGACGCTACTGGTAAACCGTTGCTTGGTATCAAGCTGCCGAGTGCAGACCCTAACGGCACCCTGGTGGTGAAAGTAGGAGCAGCTGAAACCGAAACATCGATAGCAGGAAAGATTCATTCGCTTGCCGAAGGTGAGACTGAACTTGATGAGCACGGCATGCCTATCAGGAAAATAAAGGCTGGTGCGGACAAGCGTTATCTCACTGGTGTTGAAATTGGACTGGTAGCAATACTTGCCATGTCAGGCGCAGCAAAAATGCGCGGAGAACAAAATTTCGACCCAACAGCAGCTAGTGCAGGCGACGCAGACTCGGGACAAGCAGATGCCGTTGCATTGCAAAAATTGCACAGACGCACTCATTTAGTTCGCCCTGGCGAAACGCTTCAATCAATTGCTGATGAGCTATATCAAAACCAAGCCGTAGCATGGTTGATTGCCGATATGAATGGTCCTAACATTAAAGAAAACTGGATAGACGGCAAGCGTGTAATCGAATTGAAATCAAGGCAGCAATTGGAATTGCCTGACGCAGAAGAAGTCACACAGTTCATGACTCGCTTGCGTAGAGATTTCGACGTAAACCAACTGATCACAGTAATCAGTGAAACTTCGGTAGACCGCGAGCTCTTGAACAATTTCCTCGGCACAGTAACTGGCGATACACAAACACAGACAAGTGCAGCAAAGCCAGTAAGCGCAGCGGCGACGACTGGCGAAACGCCTTTGCCTATCCGCCACACATTGCCAGAGCTAACCATAGATCTCGGCTTCGACGAAGATCACTCGATGAATGCCGGCATCGCCTCACTCGTTCGCGATTTGAGTTCAAAAGTAGGACGCATGGTAAAACGTCCAAGCGGCAAGCTTGGCGCAGTAAGCCCATAAGCTGTTTGCTTTGTACTTTAGCGCGGAATTAATATGGGACGAACAGGGCAGACCCTTGCCTTTGACACCGCCTGTGGTGCAGCATAAAGATCATACATAATACCAGGTTCGACTGCCTGCAAATCGAGATTAAAGAGGCAGGGCAAAGGCTTCTTCAAAAGATATTCCAGCAAAACGGATTCTGGCTCTTGATCTATAACTTTATTGTCTGTTCCAATCAAAATAAAATGTTCTGCAAGTTTGTCAATTGCTTCTACACTAAATAGACGAGCAGAATCTTTTTGACCGTTTTGCTGTGTCTTGAACAAGACCCTCTGCGGAAAGCTGATTTCAACTGAATATAGCTTGCTGAATTTTTCAGTTTGCCTTTGCAAATCAGCCACACATGCACTGATTTCAGCAGCCTTAATTTCACCGATTCCAGGAAGTTCTACAAGCGCACATTGACCAATGAATGGCAATAGATTATCGGGCTGGCTCACAACTGCAAGTGACAAAACATTTTTCTTCAGTGCATCGAGAACTGATGAGGTATCAACTTCAGGTGAAAGATCTAGCAAATAAATATCGCTCTCGATCATTTCTCAGGAACCTCAATCAAAACAGCTCTAGCCGGTGAAACACCGTCCTGGTCTGGCATTACAGGAAAAGCATTGAGTAGATATTGGGTTTGCGAAACTGCATTTTCCAGGTTAAGTCCAAGCAACCAGACCATTTTGTTGTTACGCATAAATTCACTTACAGTTGGATTTTGTCCCGGCGGGTCTAAATATTCAGTGTCCAAGCCCAGCAAAACAACTCCTTGAGAAAACAAAAAAAGTAATGCGTCAGCAGCCAAACATTTACTCGACTGCGGCTCATTTGGCGCCCCCTTCTTCTTTGTTTTGATAAGATAGCGAAGCGGCGATTGTTCTTGCGGAACATCCAGATAAGGTTCCATTGCCGATTTTAGTAGCGGATATGTAATTGTGCTCTCAGTGCTCTCACTTAGATCTAGTACATAGACAGAGCCGAAATATGGTGGCAAGGTCAAATAGGCAAAGTTTTTGTCAGGCAGTGATTCAAAGTTTTGCTCAGATTCAATTGCTGCTGAATCAGCACGATAAAAAATTGTGCAAGTAGACGTGAACGGAGGCTCCTGCGGAGCCTCATCTATATGGAGACATGGGACAGATATGTCAAGTACTTTCGGAGAACCCTGTATCACGGTAAGGCTCGTTTAGGCTATTTCGGTTTCCTGGCTGGCTCAGTCAATGTACCACCATCGCGCCTGCAGCATAACATTGACAACCCCAGTGCAGCATTTTGATCTCATTTCCTAGAAATTAACCAAAATTATGTGTCTTATGTCAAAATGCGGGCATATAAATAAGGGGTTTCCGGCTGGCACTTGAATCACCAAACAACCTTGGTATTGAGAAGTGAGCGAGCCTAAAAAGACCGACAAAACCGACGAAACGTCGGAAAACGAAGACTTTGACATTGAATCAGAAAACGGCGAGGCGCGAATTGCAGACCAAGCCGTAGATGATCTCAACTCCGGAACTCGACACAAGAACAAAACAAAAGATGCAGCAACGGGAAGCGATGCGGGTAAAGTCCCCGACAGCCTGTTACTCGACCCTATCGTCGCCTTCAGAGGACTCTTAGACGGCGCCAAAGAAGCCAAAACCGCACCGAAAGAAAGTACTGCAAAAGTCGCCGCAAAAGATAGCGATCTCAAAAGCAACGAAAAAACAGAAGAAGTCAAAGGCGAGTCGAATTCGAACACACAAGCCAGAAAAGACATCGAGTCTGTCAAGCGCGACCAGGAAATATTCATCTCCGCAAACTCCACAGCAAAAGAGCGCAGCGAAGCTCTTGCTCGTATGGAGGAGATGCTCAAAACAAAATCAGGCGCTGAAGCTGAGGAACTCAAAAAGGGCATTGAAACAAACAAAGCTTTTGAAGGCTTGCTTGGTCTGCAAGCTCTGAGTGCTGATTTCAACCCTGAAAGTCACATAGCAAAACTAGCTAATCCAAATACAGCAGAAAAAGCAGTTGCTGATTTAGCAGAAATCGCTGCCGGAAAAAACGGAGACTTGTCACAAGCAAACAAGGCCGCCGTCGCATTGATGCAGTTTGTCGGAAAAGACAATGAGTTCAATCCTGAAAGAGCAGAATTGGTTATTGGCGCACTTCTGAACGGCAATAGAACTGCTAACTCCGAGCGATTCCCAGCGCTTCTTATCGCATCACAACTTGCATCTCAATCAGGATTTGTGCCTGAGGCGCTACATGAATCAATTCAAGACACACTTAAATCAAACAACAGCGAAGGAAAAGAAGCAGGCTTCAATTGCATTAGATTACTTGGTCAACGCGCCAGCCAGGCGGACTTGGCCGCATTGCAGGCGAATTTAACTCCCAGCTCAGCAAAGCAAATACTTTCACTACCATTGGATATGCTTTCGCGAGATGACGGTGCTTTGGTAAAAGCGGCTGTTCCGAAGCTAGAAAATCCTGCTAGCACATTTAAGGGCATTACAGAAAAAACAGCCGATGATATTGCAAAACTGGAGAAAGCAACAGCACCAATTGATGCTGCGGCTATCAAGCAAAATAAAGAGCTTCAATCAATCGCAATCGCCGGTCTGGTCGAAACCGCGCAAGGAAAAAATGCCAATCCTAAAGAAGCAGCAGATGCTCAGGCTGCGCTTGTTAAACTCAGTGAAAATCCTGCCCTGCGAAACGCGATAATCGAGGGTATCGTAAAATCTCAAAGTTCAAACGATTCCTCCAGTCTGCTTCCAGCACTTGGACAGATAGTCGCCAATCAAAAAGAAGGATTCGAAAGTATTGGTGCAGGACTTAAGCCCGATGAAAAATCTCAACTTCAAAGTACAGTACGCGACGCTTTTGAAAAGGGATTGAAAAGCACATCGCCAACAGACAACCGTAATGCCGCTCGAGGGATGGCCTGGTTTTCTGGCAGCCTTGACAATAAGTCTTTTGATTTGATCAAGAACAATATGTCACTTGAAACTGCAAACGTACTGGCTAACTGCGTCAAAAACTTTAAACCGGCGCAACAGGAAGAACTGCAAAAGGATCTCATAAAGAAAATCAGCAACAAGGATGATGACTCCCGCAAATCCCAAGAAACGGCCGTCATTGCGATGGGTACGCTCTTTGGCCAAAAGGGTCTGCAAGATGCGGGTCTTGAAGTAAACAATTCTCGCTGGGGAACCTGGCACCAACCCGAACAACTCATTCAAGCAAGAGACGCGAAAAGCGGCAGCATTTTTCGCTTTATACAACCTCTTGACGAAAGAGGCAGCAAGCATCTTCTTCCCATCAACATAGAACGCGAGCCGAAAGCCAACATGTCGGTTCCTGTTAGCACCGAATTTAAATGGCAAGTAAGCGTCGACAATGATTCTTGGGTGCGCAGAAGCTATCAAACAGACAATTTGATCAATGTTGTAGAAAAATTTGCAAAGGATAAAAACGGCAACGAAGGAACACTACTTCGAGATTCGGATTACAGACCCACTGACAGCCAGTGGCTAGAAGCTATGCAAGTCGGACATAAAATCCCAGAGCCCGTTCGCAAAGAATATGCCGGCAAAATGGCCCCGCTCATTGAGCGCAGCGATTACGGTGAGGCAAGAGCGGCACAGCCACCAGAGCAGCCTCGTGAAAAATTGCAACAAAGTCCAAATAAAACAACATTGCTCGAATCAGACTCGCGTTGCACGGACGCCGTGCAAACGATTACGCAAGTTGAAAGCTTGCTAAAAGGTAATCCAGAAAACAAAGTTGCTCAAGACATCATCATTGCGCTGGGTGGCGTTAGCAGTCCGGCAGACGACAGACAGAAACTAATAGAAGCAAACATTCAAGCTCTCAGCAAAGAACCTGATGGACTGAAGACTCAGCTACAGTCCAAAGACCCATCTACTCGCTTGCAAGCCATGGCAAAAATCGAAGCGGCACTAAACAAGGGCAGCTCAGCCGAAACGCTTCAAAATAGCCTTACAGACGCCCGATTACGCAGCAGCTCAATGGGCATTTCGCCAGATAGTAAGCCTGAAGTATTCGATAAATTTATTGAGAAAACAAAAGCAGATTTCGAACGGGCAGCTGCTAATGGCGACAGGGCTCTGGCAACCCAGCTGCGAGATCGATATAGCTGGGCAGGTGTTTCTAAACTAATTAGCGAACTCAACAATATAACTGAAAAGGACCCCGCCAAAGCTTCCAGTCAAGCTGCCGCAAAAATTGAAGCACTTCTTGCTCAAGCTCAAAAGGGCAATCCATTTGCACAAACCGCTGTGATAATGCTTGTAAACAGCGGTGATGCACCAGCGCAAAAAAGAACACAAGAATTGTCTGCAAAAGAAAATGGACTGGCGCTAGCAATTCCAAATCTGCAAAATCTTAATCAGGAAGCAGTGCAAAAATTAGCTACTGGTTTATTGATAAACAAGGTAGCCACTACCAATGGTGCTATCTCGAAAGCAGAAGCAGATGCTTTGAGCGCCGCATTTATAAGAGCTGAAGCTAAGAATGATCTCGAAACGTCGAGACTCCTGGGTGCGGCTATTGATCTGGCACTGAATTCTGATCCCTTGAAAGTTCAAAGACTCGGAAAAGAAACTCTAGAGCTCAACGGAAAGCAGGCCGTTTTCGAAGCCATGGGGTCAGCGCTCAAATCAGGCGTGCAATCTGATGCACTGGTTCAACGCTATCTGCGTGCAGCCACAACAGATAATAAGATGGCAGCACAAGTGAAAGAAGATCTTCCAGCCTTGTTTAAGCAAGCTGAGCAAGCTAATCAATCTGCAATAAAGTTGCTCACAGGACTGGCTGCATTCGACAAGCAAAATCAACAACAGGCAACTGAATATCTTAAGGCACTTGCAGCCAATGAGAAAACTAGAGAGTCAGTGTTAAAAGCAGCTCTCAATAGTTCCGACTCAATTACAGGCGAGCGTGCAGCAGGCATTAACCTGTTTAAGTCTTTGTCGGGCAGTGCTTCATTGTCGCCAGAGACACGCCAAATTCTCGTTGATTCTTTGAAGTCGGCAAACGCCAACGACAGACGCGAAGCGGCAAAAGCTTTGATTGCCGCTGCAAGCGAACACTTCAAGAAGGCTGATAACGGAGCGAATCCCGAGCTTGCGCTCATAAAAGACAACATGAACCCCGAAATTCTTGCAGCATTGCTTCAAACAAGCGGCAAGCAATTGCTGATGAACCCGAGCCAATTTGAAAAGCTGGGCTTAAGCGCAGAAAGCGCCAATGGTATCACTACCATAAAGGATGCAAAAAACAGAACTGAATACAAAGTAAGCGCAGAAAATAACAAAGTTCAAATTCGTGAATTCACCCGATTTGACGAAAACAACAAAGCAGTTTTAACTCGCAAAAATGTTTACGACCCGCGCAGTTCTGAATTTAAAGGCGCCGAAGAGCTAGACCAGGCAGGAAATCGTTCGCGTTTTGATGCTAACAACCAGTTAAAAGAATTTTTCAAAGCAGAACCAAGCAATGACTTTGTCAAAATAACTCGTGGTGCCGATGGAAAAGCAACAAGCATCTACGACAACAATGGGCGCGCCTGGGACTCAAGCGATGGGGGAAAGACCTGGACAAAACGTCCCTCAGATCTAAAGGCTTACGGTTTGCCGGAAGTTCAATCTGACGGCTCTGTGAAATTCAGCGGCAAGGGACCGGAAGGTCGCGTTGATGTCCTGCAAAAAGCCGACGGTACTATAGAAAAGTATGATGACGGCAGGAAAGAAAGCACTTCAATCAAGCCAGACGGTAGCTACACTACAAAAAATGATGCCGGAAAAATTGTCAAAACACGCGATTCAAATGGAGTCGAACGTGAGTTTTTCTGGTCGCCAGACAATAAGCAACTGACCGGTGTAAGGGATGAGAGAGGGCTGTGGCAGGCTAGCCCTGACGGCACAAGATGGAAGAATTTGAGCCAGAACGAAGACCCAGAACAAGAGGGTACTCGTTCTATTGATGATAATGGTTACAAAGTACATATCAGCGGCGAAGCAGTTGAAACTTCTCGCCTTGATGGATCTCGCATCGAAACTAGTGCAGACGGACAAGTAGATTTGATAAATCGACGAGGCGAAAGAGCCTCACTCAAATACAACGGTGACGACCTGCAAGAAGTGAAAGAAAACGGCAACGTATGGCGACGCAATGAGCAAAACCCAGAGGACAAATCGCTTTACTTGTGGAAGAATGGACAACCCAGCGATATCAAAGCAAACTTCGAGGTTTCGAAAGAAAACGGTAGCATTAAACGAAGCCTGCTTGACGCAAGCAAAGAACAACTCGATGCAACAAACAAGCCACTATATAAAGACCTTCAACTAAACGCCGATGGCACTATGCTGGCCCGAGACGACAAAGGGCGCATCAGAGAAAGCCGGGGAATAGGCCAAGAACGCACGGAATATCAATATCTCGGAGATTCCGATACACTCAAATTCATGCTGACCAGATTTCCAGACGGCACAGCACAATCTACTGGACTTAGAGATGAAAAACAGCCAGAGAAAGGCTACATAAGGCATTACCACAAGGAAGTTTCAGCCGGCTCTCCTGAATTGAAAACAATTGACCCCAACAAAAACAACTGGGAAATTGCTTCACTGTCGATTGACAAAACTACAGGCAAAATTATTGCTAACAACGTGAAAGTTTCGGTAGAAATTGAAACTGGAAATGCAAATTCGCCAATTGCAGATCCCAGGCTTAAAGCAAGCTCGGTAAGTACAAACGTACACGATCAAATCCAAATATCTCTAAATGATGGCATTCAATCCTTTCAGCGCAGTCCCGAAGGAAAACTGAGACTGAACGGAAGCTTGAACAATGATCGATCTCAAGAAAGATTAGACTGGTCAATAACTGGAGAACTTTTAGAATCAAAATACATTTCAAATCCTGACGGTTCTACAGCCACCTTAGACAAGCAAGGTCATGTTGTAAAAGTCGAAGGTCTTGCTAATCAGCAAAGCGTTGATATCAAGCGCAGCGAAGATGGCTCAATTTCGATTTCAGAATCAGGCGGCAGCAGGTGGGAATCTAAAGACGGCAAGACATTCGTAAATCTTGCCACAGGTCAAATGCTTAACGGTGAATTCTTCGCCAAACCCAACGGCCAATATGGATGGAAAGTACCCGGACGAGTAGAAGCAAGCATTACACGCGATCCCTCTCGCGAAGAAACGATTTTTACACCGCCAGAGAGATTTCAAATGCGCCGGCTTACGCCGGAGGTAAGCTCGATAGCGCTGCTCGACAATAAATCAGTTATTCAAAGAGATGTTCAAGGCAGAGTACTTGGGGTTATAAGTCCCGACGGCAAAATAACGGTAGCAAAAAGAGATGCACAAGGTGCAGTTCAAGAACTAACGGTGACCGACCCTCGCACCGAACAATCAATCAGTTGGAAACAAGAAGCAGGAAAGCTCACACAAACTTCCATCAGAGGCACTTCAGATCTAGGCAAATCTAAGCTTGAACTTACAAGCAACGGTGAAATAGTTCAAACTTCCGAACGAGGAAAAATTGAATTCGTACGCAAGCCTGATGGCACAGAAATAAAACGATATGAATATTCTGCAGAATTTAAAGGAAATAACAACAGCAGATATGTTCTGGAAAGACCAGACGGACAAATTACTGAGTACCACTATAAAGTTTACGGCGATGGCGCTGCCGAAAATCTGGAAGTTGTAAAAACAGGTACAAAGAACTTCGACGATTCGTTGAAAGCAGACACTGTATTGCGCAAGCTGCCTGGATCTGACCCAAATAATCCGACCTGGTTCTACACAGACCATGCAGACATTCGCAACGGCAGTATGAAGATGGGTCAAACCTGGCTCGGAACTCAAAGCTTTGACCCGCGCAGCGGCAACGCAGAATCGAGAGGCGCAAAGCCCGGAGAGCCAGCACAAGTCATACGCACATTCGCTGATGGTTGGCAGCAGAACGGTGACGGACGTACCCTGGTGCGCAAAGCACCTGGCGGAGAGACAGTTCAAAAGCCCATTTCGGGACAAGTAGAACAGATCAGCGACCGCCGTGAAAGAAACATCGATATTAAGTATAAAGATGGCCAGGTCTCAGACATTGCGATTAAACCCAAGGGCGCCAATGAGCCGAAAGAACGATATAGCTCTGACAACGGAATCGACTGGACACGGAAAGTTTTCGACCAGCCTTCAAATCAGTGGAAAGAGGAAAAATTCAAGGGGAATGTTTCTGTCTCTCCAGAAGGTGTAATAACTGTCCGCAAGTCTAATGGCAGCTCGACGGTTTATCGACCGGAAGGGCAGAGCATCAGCATCGACGTTGAAAGCAGAAAAACAACAGTCGAACGCACAAATGGAGAAAAGCTTACAGTTGAACTTGGCGACAACGGCAATGTGGTCAAAGTATTTAACAATGACGGCAGCTACAGAGGCACCGACGACGGTAGCACTTGGCGCAACTATGACGCAAAAGGTAATCCGATAGGCGGCGAGATCAAACGAGAAAATCTCAAATTCGACCCAACAAGCGGAACGCTGGAAAGCAAACAAAGTGATGGCTCGCGCGCTGAAATAATAGGCGGAGACGGAAGCAAACAAATTTACCAGGCGGTTGGTCCTCAGGACAGACCATTCGTACTTACCTATGACCGCAATGCAAAATCAGAAGTTACTGAAGTCGCCTATGACAACGGAAAAAAAATCAGCACTACTATTACAGATGAAAAATCAAAAACAGTGCACAAGTACAACGGCGACGATTTACTTGTCTCGATGAAAAATGCCAGAGGCACAGAAATCAATATCGAATGGGCAGGCACTCCGCCTAACTCATTTATAAAATCATTCACCGACGAAAGCAAGCTAAAATTCGAAAGACAAAATGGCGATCACTTCATAGCTAAGAATGCGCAAGGCCAAGCCGTAGACAGCTTTGATGGCAAGGTTTGGGTCAACTCCGAAGGCAAATTGGAACGCTACTTCGGCACATCATCAAACATTATTGGTCAAGGAGCCGAGGCTACAAAGGCGAATATCAGAGAAATTCGTGGCGTCGATGGCGCCGTCTTAAATCTGGTGGAAGACAAAGGCGTCACAGTGCGAAACGCCGAAGGACTGCTTGAGCGAAGCATTACCGGCAACGGCGCAGTAAGACAGTTTGCTTTTGACGGGAAAGACCGCTGGGGACAACCTCAACTTAGAAAAATTACGATGGGCGAGGGGCAAGGCAGTTTTTCGTATGACTGGCAACATTGGTATTGGACCGGTGACAATTCTGCCATGGCACCAAAATGGATACGCAGTGATGGAAAGCCCACATACGAAAATCAAGGGGCGCACGAAAATCAAAGCTGGCACGTAGACCACACCACCGGCGATATGTTCTGCTACCGAAATGATTTTAGAACCGAGCATTTTAACCTCGCCAATGACAAATGGACAGTTTTGCACGAGGCAGGTACAGAGCAAAAAGCAAATGAAGTAAAAACAATCGCTGACAGGTGGCGCATTCAATACATTACCGGCTCGCGCTTCAATGATTTAAATGCACAGCTGCAAGATTTGTCTGCAGACCAAATTCAAGCAGTAAAAGACAATCTGATGAGCCGCGGGCTTAACATCGGTGAATACGTCAACAACAAATGGAACAAAGGCTCCACTGAAAATACAGTTCTCAATGGTCATTTGCGACGTACTGGATTTACTCGAGATGTTCACAACGTAGAAATGGCTGAACTCGCCATCACCAGAGCGATGAGCGAAAGAGCCGACAGAAACCGCTCTCGAAGTATTTTGGAAGTAAACAAAGATTTGCGTGAGAAAGTTTCACCGCTAAATCAAAAGCAGCTAAATATGCTGAATACAGGTTATGCCGCTGCACACGACGGCAAGACCGTGCTTCAAAGCATGCAAGAAGATACCTCATGGAAATACACGTCAGACCTTCACAAAACGGCCATGACGACCTACCTTACCACGGGTAAAGGCAATCGAAGTTTAGAAGACGAACTGAAACTAGCTAAAATGGCAGCAGAGTACTTGCCACCAGGTTATCCGCCCGGGCTCGCAGATCGAAGCCTGGACAAGGTCAGACCTGGATCGAGAGATTTCATTCGGCAAAGACGCCTTGAGTTTGTGCAAGAATTCCTGGGAGAAGGCAGAGTAGAAGATAATGTTAGACAGACATTTACAGAAGATCCAAAGCTAGGTAAAAAGCTGCTTGAACAAAGCTTGCTCGTAGCTTCAGAACGCAAAGCCAGCGGCAACTATGTTTTTGAAAATGGCATTACTGTTGGACAAAATGACCCCGGTCGAGTCATGACACTTGCTCTTGATGCGATGAGGCTTGGCAAAACCAGCGAATCGACGCAGATGGAATTGGGCAATTGGGGCACGGGCAACTCGAATGCAGATATAAAGAAAATCTTTGACGGTATGAAAGAAGACGACCGTCGCCGCATTCAGCTCGGCATGGACTTACGCATGTCTCTTGATGGACCAGGCAGATATAGTAAGCAAAATCCAGAAGCAATCAGCCGCGGCAAAGACCTCGTTGAAAAGCTAAGCCGCGGAGAAATCACGCAAGAGAAGCTCAGTAAAGAACAAAAGCTAGACCTGGCACATTTCAGGCGGGCAGAAGCACAAGCTGTGCTAAACGACCCGAAAACAGCCTGGGCTGCCAAAAATGCACTGGACAGCTATGACCAACTCTACAAAACTGCCGGACGCCAATCGATGTTTGACGCGAGAAACACTCGCTATCGAAATGAATACTTGCAATCTGCTGCGGGCGCAGGTTTCTCTCAGGAAATGGGAGATAAAAACATCAGCATGATGTGGTGGAACAGCAGCAAAGACGAGCACATGAAAACAGTCGAAAATATGGACGAACGCAGCTACACTTCGCTGACTGCAAATCGCCATATTCGCTCGCTCAACGACAAATATATGGAGCAAAATTTCAAGTACGAACGAGGCGAGAAAGCCAAAGAACTAATCGATCAAAAGCTCCATTTATCAGATGACTTACTGCATCTCGGCAATGATGGAAAAGATAAGGTACGACTGGGCAAGGCTTTCGGAGAAGAACAAAAAGTAAGCCTGAAAGATCTTCTTCCTAAAACAAGAAATATTTCTCAAGCAACTTTCGACCAATTAATTGCCGATAGAAAAGTCGACAAAGAAATTGAAACCGGGCAAAAACTTCAAGACCAAATTGATCGTGGTAAACGTCATGAACAAGTGCTCAAAGAAGGCGAGCAACTGACAAAACTGATTAACGAGGGCACGAAAAAAGAGACGCAGCTTAACACAAAAGAGACTGAAGCTCTGGCTTTGTTCAGACGTTCTCAAAAGCCGGCAAATGAACTTTCGGCCGAAGAAAAGCTTGCTGAAAGTCTTAGCAAGGCAGCAGTCCAAAAATATCACGACAGCCTGCTTCGCGATGGTCAAGACAAACTTAGCCCAGCAGAAAAGAAGTCACTTGAGGCACTTGCAAATTACAATGCTTTGCTCAAAGTAGAAGAACAAATCAAAGACGGACAAAAGTTATTCAAAAACATTGAAGAGGGACGGCATATAGCTGAAACCCTGGCAGGCAGAGCAAACTTGAGCCATGAACAAAAAGAACAACTCGCTCTTTTTGATAAATTTAGCGGACTCAATGGCAAACTCGCTGACTCTGATCAAGCAAATCTCGCATTATTCAAGGCCTGGCAACGCACACAGGGTACGTCTTTGCTCGAGTCATTCAGCTCAGCAGAAAAACTGAACGCAAGTTTAGTTGGCAAAAATCCCGAGGAAAGAGCAAAAGCACGTATACAGCTCAACGAAAAACAAATTGAAGATCTAGCCAAATTTAATGAGCTGAAAGACGGCGAAAAGCTTAATGGACAGATCAATGAAGGACGAAAACTTTCACTGCAAATTGCAGCCGGAAAAACAAACGAATCAAGCTTGAATGAGGATCAAAGAGAGCAGCTAAGCTTATATAAGCAATACTCAGAAGCAAGTCTTTCAAAAAACAACAAGTATCTGCTTGAGCAGTACAGAGCTCTAGAGAGCGCCAAAGCCGAGCCTAGCGCACCGACACTGAACCCACAAAGTGCGCAGAATATTCAATCGATGCAGACGCTGCAAAATCTGCAAAGTTACCGCGAAGACAAAACCGGACTTAGAGTCTTTCTAGACGGACGAGACCTGGCAAGGTCTCTTGACTCCATGTCTACTTCAAAGCAAATTGATGCTCTTCGTGCATTGGATAACGACCCGTCCAAGGCCGGCGATAAATTTGCCTTAGAAAGCTATCGCCATACTGTATATGAGTTAGCGAAGGACAACATAAGACGTGATATTTCTGAAGTTCTAACTGATGTAAACCATACATTTTCAGCCGATTTCAAATCGCTGCAAGAAGCAATCATCAATATGAAGCCGGCAGAGAGACAGCGTTATGCAACAAACGAAAGCTATCGAGCCGAAATCAACACAGCCGTCGAGAAATTATTGAGCAACTATCCAAATGCAAAACAAGCTACATTGCATTTACTTGACCAAATCAAAACTAACCCAAATAAAGCTCCAGAGAAAGATGTAATTTTCGATTTGTTCTCGAAATCAGCTGACGGCAAAATTTCTGCCAGAGAAGCTGCATTGTCTATTCAAGAAGCATTCAATGGACCAAATGGCAAAGAATTAGCACGCAAACTTGACGAAAAATCAGCTGACTATGATGCCAATTTTGCCAAATCATTTGAAAAAGCCTGGAAGTCTCATTTCCCAGCAGGCTATCTGCGAGCTCAAGATGAATTCCGCAAGATGGTTATAGAGCCAATCAAAACTAACGGCTTCATCAGCCTGGCAACACTGAGAGATCTCAGTGGCGGAATTATTGAAGCAGACAAATTAGCAAGAGAATTACTGAAATTAAATGATACATCCAGAGAAAAATTTCTCATTGCTGAAAAGGATCATTTAGGAACTTACTTTAGTGGTGAACGCAAAACCTTTGTTGAGACAATACTGGCAGAAAAGGGACCAATAGGAGTCGAAGACAAGCTGCGCGCCATCCATCTGGGAATAATTCCGTCCGATGATTTGATCAAAACACTGGGCGAAATCAAATCAATGGACGAGCGGCGTTCGGTCGTAAACAACTATGCAAGCAAATACAAATCGGACTGCCTGAAAGACATGGTTAACCAGGCAGCATCAGCCGATTTGGGTAGAGTTGAAAACGCACTTAAAACACGTGATTTGACTTCGCTCGAGCAACTTTACAGAGCGCAAGATCACAGCGCAAGAATCACCGGAACAGGCTGGGGCACCCGAGGCTGGAATTCAACAGCCTATCAATTGGACAACCGCATGGGTGAGCTCAGCAAATTGATTGGCAACGACAATGCACAATTCAGAGAAACAGACCAGGCGAAAATTGACGAGCATCTTGGCGCTGTATGGGATGCCCAGGCTGGGGTAGTCGAAACACAAAAACAAATGGCTAATGTAGCCAGAGACATCGGAATTGCAGTATTCGCAACTGCACTGACTATTGGCTCTGGAGGCACAATGTCCTGGGCGGCAATCGCCATGTTCACCATGGCTGCTGCTGGAGCTAGCGCCGGAATGACAAAGTGGGCAATGGGCGGCAATGCCAGAATGCGCGATCTCGAAGAATCAGCTAAGGATGGCGCGAAGAGCGCATTGATTCAGAGCATTGGTCCTGGGCACATCCAAAAAATATGCGGCATGGGCAAAGTTGCAGCACAACAAGCAGCTGGACAGTTGCTGAAAGAAGCTGCATTTAAGGGACTATCTGAAGCTGAAAAGAAAATCGTCCAGGCAGAAATTGAACAAGCTGTCGTTAAGGCATTACGTGACGGGGTGCAAAGTGCATCAAAGAAAGGATTTGATCAACAAATAAATCACGCCGCCATGGAAGTCCTGCGAAACAACAAACTGACAAGCAAAATCATAAACGAGCTTGGTCAGGAAGGCGCTAAGGCACTAGAAACAAGTTTCAACTCAGCCGCGCAAAGTGCTGTTCGTTCGCTTGGCGAAAGCTATGTCCAAAAAGAAACGGCTACTGCAATGGAACGCGCACTCAGCCTTTCTGTCCGCGAAGGAAAGTCGCTCATGTGGAGTCATGGTGCTGCCACATTCAACTCAGTTACAGTTGAAACACTAGATATGCTTGCCTCTGGAAAAATCAACCTATCGAACATAGGGGATGGATCTTTTCTCACTGACGCCAGTATTTTGAAACAATATGGCGATTCATTGAGAGGTGGCAACCTCGCTGCAGGCGGCGGTCATCTGGCTGGGCGGCTAGCTCACCATCTGGTAAACCCGGAAGTGATCGCCAATAGATTAGCCCTAACAAGTAAACTTGACCCCAGCACAATGCGTATGGTGACATCGGGTTTTCTTGACGAGCGCTCGGCTAGATTGCTTGGTAATGCCAGCCATTTTGGTGCTTCGGGAATGTTTATGGCTGCTGGTATGACTGGAGCCAATACACTAAACGCCGGCTACGAAAATTTGGTGCATGGTAAAGCTGCTTCGCCTACAGAGAATTTGACAAGTTTCATCCAGTACGGCATCGCTCCATTTATGACCGGAGTACATACAACCTTCAAGGCTGCGCAAATCGCCCCGGTGGGGCAAGCAAGATTTGGTTTGCAACATGAAGCCAGCGTCAAAACCAGCGAGCCGCTAAAAGGCACGCAATTTCATGAAAAGCCGGTGGTGAAATATGATAGCCCAGTGCTTGAGGCTACAAATTTCAGCAAACCGGCAGTCATTGAAAATGGCAAAGGTAGCATAAGTGGTGGCACTGTTGAGCTACGAGGCCAGAGCACAAAGATCACTGCTAACGTTCCCAAAGGTGAAACTCTCAAAGTTGTAGTAAGCGACCCTGCTGCTATCAAAAATTTCGATATCGCTAAAGAAAGTCAGGGCAAAGTAGAGTTTGTCTTGCCTGACGGACACCCAGCAACACGTGAATTGGTAATGCAGCATATGGCTCAGCTTGCTGATGGTCGTGTTGAGATAAAAGCGCTTTCAGTCAATGGAGAAGCGCGATCATTAGTCAGCCGAGAAATGGCAAGGTCCTTTGTTGCCCAAACAGAACAAGCTGATGGCTTGGCGCCACTCTGGCGTCCAGAACGCAACCTTTCAGGCAGCGAACTTGCAAAACTAAGTCAAGAACTGGGCGTCGACGCAGGTAAGTTGGCAGATGCGGCAACAGCACAAAAATACCTGGATACCTTAGGCAAAACACTAGAATCGGTGCAAGACTCCGCGCGACAAGCGGCAGAAAAATATGAGCCTTTCAAGCAAAATTTCGACAAAGCAAAACTTGCCATAGAATCTGAGCTAGCTAAAGAAGGCTTGTCCTTACCGCAAGATAAGGATTTTAGCGAAGCATCGCTGCGTACATGGGCAGGCAATAACAATGAGCGAAACCAGCTAGTCGACAAGCTGCTAGAAACTCGCAAAGCAAACGGCGACGCAATCAAAGAGTTTAACCGACAACTCGATACTGAATTGCAAAAGGTAGAAGACGCAATAAACAGATTCAATTCACAGGAAGGAAATCCGCCGGTTAAACTGAAACGCTTCGGAGATGTACAAGTTGGTGATGCGTCCTACCGAGACGGCGTTATCAAAGTTAATACAGAAGACATGGCTAACAACCCTGCAAAATTCCTGATCAACACATATCACGAGAATGCCCACGTCTCCCAGGACGCAGAAGTATTGCGATACATCAGACAGGAAATGGCCGCTAAAGAATTTGGCATAAGTTCCGATAAGGTAACTGCAGAACAGCTAGCAAAAATAAAGCCGGAACAAGTGGCAGCTCAATATGCAGCGATGGCGCAACATAACGCCGACCCGGCCAATCAAAAGCAGTGGCAGAGTTTTGTCGAGAAGGCACTAAATAGCCCACCTCTAAGCAAGGAAAGTCTTGTACGCGCTGAAAACATTGTGAAGAGTATGGCTGATATGGCAAATCAGACAGGCCCGACCGATGTAGAAATCAGACGTGACTACAGCAGCATCCGAGACGCAAAACGCTTTATGGTTTCGGAAACTGGTGTTGGCGCTCAAGAATTGCTTTTGATTTTGAATAAGGCTGCCCAGGGTGACGGCACAGCACTCAACCTCGCGCAACGACTGATGGGAGCCGATGCGGAAAACCTATTAAAAGGCAATGCAAATGACTCAAAATCAGGGGCAGCAAAAGACAGTTCTTCGCAAACACGTGTTAGCGCAATCAAAGAACTTGTAGAACTTGCAAAACAGGTTGACATTACAAAACCTAATGCAAATCTTGAAACAAGAGCGCGAGCCGCTTTCGATAAATTATTCGAAAGTCGCGTCGCTCAACTTAATGAACAGATGACCGAAGCATACGGTCAATATATGCGCACTCATGAAAAAGACGCGTTAGCAGCTGAAAATTATCTGCGCCGTGTTGGTGCTGATTTCCTATCGAAGCTAAGCAAAGACTCAAGAATTGCTTTGCCGACAGAAGTTCTTGGCGGGCAGCAAAATGGTCAAAATCAAATGGCTTCGTTCCACTCTGAGCAAGTAAAAGCTCAAGAAGCGATAAGCTCAGTATTGAAAGCATTAGACAAACCTGCACCAAAAGCACAAGCAGGTTCAGTCGCAAATGCAGCGAATGCACTTGAATTGACTAGAAAAGGACTTGAACAATTAAACGATTTGATAATACAAGGCAAAGTTAATCCTGAAACAGCAAAACACCTTGCAGAACTTGCCTATCAAATGCGAGGCAGCGCGCCCTTAAGCCCCGAAATCATAGCAGAATTAGCCAAGCTAAATCCTGCAAGTGCAGAAAAATTGCTAAATGAATTGCCGATCAAAGTTTCAAAAGATCTTGTAGACGCAGTAAAGTTTAGAGCACTAAATGCAGAGCAACTAGAAAATGCACTTTCCGGCTCCAACATACAAAGTAGCGCAAGCAACTCGCTTGCTCCTCATATGGCCGCAATCGAATTACTTCGGGTTTCGCCGAAGGAACGCAGCATAGAACAAGCTAGAAACATTCTTGACTTAAAACAACCTGCACTAGACTCGATGTTTAAGAACCCCTCAGTGACGCCTGCAGGACTAGAAGCCGTGCTCAAAGCGATGGAAGGCAAATCTAGCGGCAACGAGGCATTAGACAGCGTACTTAACAAGCAAAGCTTAAATCAAATGATTGCATCGCAGAAAGATGCAGCAGAGCTAATTTCACAACTTGCATTGCTTGCAGGAAAACAACTCGAAGGCAAAACAAATTTGAGCGCAGAAACAGTTACTGCTTTTGCAAAGCTCGACCACACTTCAGCTTCTTATGCTCGCCAACTCACAGGCGACCCTCGCATAAGCGACAGCACACTGCAAAAAGCTTTCGCTGATTTGGCAGCGCTGAAAGGCCAAAGTGCAGGCATTGAATTGAGCATAAATTATTTCAGTCTTGCCAGCAAATCTCCAGAAACATTCGAAAAACTCATGCAACTCGATGATGCATCTTTGCGTCAGAGCACGGCTTCGGCAGCCACAAAAGAAGCCGGCAAACTAAACGCCGAGTTGATAGACAAGATAGCCTCGCTTGGCGCGCACTCAGAACAAATGAAAGACTTGCTCAACAAGATTCTTTCTCAACCTCGCGCGGAAAACACATTGCGCTTTGGACAAATTGAAGATTTAGCACGCGCTGTAAGCAAAGCAGACGGATTGCGCGCAGAAGATGCGGCAGCCATTAAGAAAGCATGGGACGCAGGACTAATTACAGGCACTGATTTTGGTCAAACACTAAAACGTCCCAGCCTGCAAGATGCACTTCACTTTGCCGAACTCGGTTTGATCAAAGACAGCGACACTTTCAGATCTTTTGCAAGCGCATCAAAGGCAGACGCGCAAGCAATCAAATCTGCGCTAGAGAAAGGTCAAATTGCAAACTCTGAAGCGCTGCAAAAGCTGCTCAGCATCGACAACAGTGAGGGACATGCTGGCAGACTTCTGGCCATACTGCGCAGTGAAGCAGCATCCACGAAAGCAGCGCTAAGCTCTGCTGATCTACAGAAGTTAATGGATAGCGCCGACCTCACATTTGAACATTCGTTGACAATTGATCCGCGTTTTCATCAGGCGCCTGCCAAAGCTCAAATGCAGCAAGAGATGGCTAAAATGCGAGATGCGTTGACTGAGCACATAAGCCCAGAAACAAAAGAGAACTTAACTTCTTTTATTCGCAATTTCGACGAATCATCTCCAAATGCGCAAGCCAGAATGAAAATGCTAGAAGACCTGAGTTCTGCTGTAAAGGAAAATCCGGCAGCCCCGAAAGAAGCTATAGACATTGTTGCCGATGGACTCAATATAGATCGTGGTGGATTGACTCAATCTACGTTCATGATTGACGCATTCATAAGACGCCCAGATGGAGCCAACACTCAAAAGGCAATACAAGAGCTGGCCAGCCACTTCACTGTAAAGAGCCCTGGTCAAAATGTTCAAGCAAGCATGCTGGGAGTTCCCGGTTGGAAGCCTGTGATAGACACAGGCACTGGACGCCCACTTACGTCAAATGGCAAAACCGTTTATGAAAACTCGGGACGAGTTACAGTGTCGAGTGCCGAAGCGTCAAAATTTGACGCAGCACTTTTCCGCAAGGTCGCTGAGGCTGACGGCAAAGTTGTGCTTGAGCTCAAGAAGCCAATTAGATTGGCTGCCTCAATTGACGATGTTCTGGTTTCAACAATTCATGCAAACTCAGTTGGAAAAGCAAATTGCGCAAATTGTAATCGCGCATTACTGAGAAATTTGGCAGATCTCCAAACCGGCGCTCGCAAACTCGATGATGCGCGCCTTGCCGCACCGGAGGCACAAGCACTAGCACACGTCACATCATTCAACTATGACAAAACAGGAGTCAGCGCAGCTCTTCCATTTGAAACACTAGTCATGGAAGATTTTAAGAAGCTGCAGCCGGGCGTTTATAGAGCTGAGACAGTAGCAGCCTTCCAGCAATCAAGCAACCACTCTGAATTTCACACATTCACGATTGTTGCTCCTGCTGACGGTGGAGCGCCCTACATTCTGGACGCATCCAACGGACAACGCCAATCGATTGATACATACGGAACCAGATTGAAGCTTGAAAAACTCAGTCTCGAAGGAACACGCACAAGTCTGGAAATACCTGGTCAAAAGCCGGGAAGCACAGGGAAAAATGCTGGAGAGATGCAATCGTGGAACACCGCCGATGCAAATGCGCCGCTAGATAGAACTGCAATAAAGAGCATTCTAGACCAGGCTGCAAGCACCAAAAACGATTCATTACATCCAGAATCACGAAATGCCGCAGCTACAAGACAAATGTACGAAACACATTTGCAAAACGGCACAATTTCTCCAATCGAACTTCAAAAGCTTTTGAAATTGCCGTCAGAGGATAGAGGCTTGATTGAAACCCTTCTGAAAGGTCAAAAGCTCTCACAGAAGGCGTTTTCCGACCTGATGAAACTAGAGCCCAAATCGATTGAACAGATCTTCAGCTTGCCAGCGAATGACTATGACAATGCGATGAAATTTCTCGAGAACCGAGTTCTAGATTCACAAAGTATGGACCGCTTGATGGCAATGAACTCTCTAGAAAGGAAGGTTGCATTCGAGTTTATCCAGAAAGCAGCTTCAGACAGCAACAAAACCATTTCAGCCGAGTCTATTGCTCTATTTGTAAGCCTGCATCACGCAGACCGCAACATCATAGCTAGAGCGCTTTCACCGCAAACAAAAGGCGTAGTGCCATTAAGTCCAGAGCAAATCAACCTGGCACTTTCTGTGCCGACAGTAACACTAAACGAAGGACACCAAGTAAGTTATGCCTCTTCGTTAGTTCAAGGAATGCAGAAAGGTTTAATAACCCAAGACCAGATAAAAACATTCGCCAGTTTCGACCCTGATGCGCGTGCTGGTTACTCATCATTGCTGCGAGGCAGCACACTCAATGCTGCAACGGCAAAACAACTTTTCGAAATGATTAGAACTGAACAAATCCCGGGGACAGCAGTGCAAGACCTCAGCTCGGCTGCTATCAGAGGCTGGGTTACAGACAAGTCACTCGGATCTATTTTGACTACAGAGCCGATTGTTCGTGATGCTGCGCTCAGAAGCATTCACGAAGTGCCCCGTGAGCAAACTCCAAATTTAACCGAGACAATTCATCGACTATCATTCTTGAATGAACTGCGCAAGCAAAGCATCATAACTGAAACAAGCATGAAAGACCTTTCGGTACCACAGGCGCACGACCTGATTGTAAATCCATTGCTAATGGCAGAAAAGAGTAAGCCAGCAGCAGAAAGAGTCGCTCCGGAAAGCATTCAAAAGCTGCTGGAGCTGAGTAAATCGGCTGCGATCAGCCCCGACACTCTCGAAGCATACCGCGCAGCTTTGAGCGACGGTATTCTAGACCGCAATTCACTTAACGCCATGCTTTCGCAGTCGCCAGAAATTAGAGCTGCTGCTGAAACTTTTATGAAAGGAGCTCCGGCAGAGTTTGCCAAACTCTTACGCGAAGGCAAGTTTAACGAAATGCATTCTCGCCGTGCAGAACTCAGCCCAGCGGCATCAAGTGTCTTCCCAGACATGTTCCCAGAAGGTTCGAAATTTGATTTCAAAGCACCGGATGTCCCCTCACAAAAGCAAGTGATAAAAGACATCAGTGAAATGCTCACACGCATGAATTCAGGGGATTTTAAGGGTGCATTGGCACTTATGGAATCTAACACCGTAACGCCCGAGCTTCACACAGAAGTGAGCGTTGTACCAAAAATACAATGGGTCGAAAAACGTATTTCTCTAGCTGATTTGAATAATGGGCAAGCCCTCAAGGTAATGCTCGATTTCATGAAATCACAAGGACATGCCTACGGCACTCAAACACAAAGCAACAATCCAAACGCCATATCGCATCAAATTAGTGCAGCCGACCCCATTGTCGAACTGCCAGGGGGCAAACAATTCAGATTGAGAGATGCTTCAAAGATTTACGACGATCATAAATGGAGAACAGCCAGTCCAAACGAACGAGCCCTGATTGAAAGCATCCAACAAACCCCTTCGGGCAAAGCGATGCTAGGAAAAACAGCCATGATTGTCATGGAAGAATGGGCTCATACGACACAAAGCACCACTGGCGGTATCTCACGCTTCACTGGTGAATTCCAAATGTCACCCGAGTTTACAGCTCTGAAAACTTTCTGGTCCGATCGCATACCAGATGCAAAGCAAAGAGAAGCCACTATTAATGAAGCCCTTCGAGAGATAGACATTGCAGCAAGCCTCCGGGAAAGCGGACTGTCTACAGATGGCGTAAAGAAAATTCTCGGAGATCAACATTTAGCTGGAGAACGTGAATTCTTCTACCGCTTCCTCGAACGCACACAAAAAGAATCGAAGCCGGCCGCAGCACAAAAAAGCATGGAAATGGCTTCTATCAAGGACACAGCGCCAACTCTTAATGCGGAGCAATTGGAAGCCGCAAACAAATTGATAGCTTTCTTAGAAAAGCCAAGAAAAGTTGCGGGATTCACATTTGAACAAGGATTCAAATCAGGATTAGGAAAGAACGCAGAATTAGACAAAACCCTGGAATTCTTCTTGCTATCGAGCAAAACTTGGAATGCAGAAAGCGAAGCAAACAAATCAGTATTACGCGATTACTTGCGCGCAAAATTCCAAGAAAAATACGAATCAAAAGCTGCAGAATCGGCGCCAAAATCGAAAACAAAAGAAGCAGATTACGAATCAGGCAAAATATTCCAATCAGACCTATCTGCTGAAGTGGTGAAGAGCAAAGGCAAGCCGGTGACCTTAGCGAAATTTATCGAAGACCTTGGCTCGCACACAACAGGTGAGACAAAGCATAATTTGAAAGAGCACCACAATTTAGAGGATTATGCAACAGCTATTCAAGACTCACCATACAAAGACATGAAACCAGTCAGAGTGCTAGGAGCCGGCTTCGAATCGGTAGCAATCTTGATGGAAAACGGCATGGTATTAAAGCTTACAAGAGATGTGCTGGGTCAGTCTATTGATCATGAGGACTGGGGCAGCAGAAAATTTGACTCGCCACTTTATGGGCTTAACGAAGAAGGAAAATTAGAAAAAGGCATACAACACGAATTAGACTTACCGGGAGAGGCCAAGCTTTTTGTATACATGCAGCCTAAAGCAGAAACAAATGAAGACAAAATCGGTGCGCATCCAGGTCTGAAGAGCTTCCTATCTTCGTTGCCTAAACAAAAAGGAAAAGGCGCTTGGGACGACACAGGCTTCCATCAATTCGGCATCATTTACGAAGGGCCGCAAGACCGCACTGGACGCCTGGTTTTACTGGACTATGGTGCAGTAGACAATTAAGGCGGTCCACATCTTCTAGAACAACACATCTAAGCTTTAACAACAAGACAGTTGGCGATTTGGTCGTGGAGGCATTGTTTTTTTTCTGTCCAAGCAGCCATTAGATAGCCAATATAGAGTGTCGCGTCGGAAACACCCATTCCCATATACCTTGCAAACGCACGAGCGAAAGAACAGCGATTTCCGTTAAGGTCAGTCACTTTGATTTTTAGCAACATTTTTCCTGGTGTTGCTTGATACTTGGATGATTCGAATAATCCACCATATAGACCGTAGAGCGCGGCTGATAGAACGAACATAGAAAGACCAATAATCAGGCTCAGCGCCGAGGCGCCAACGGACTTGGACAGGAAACCCAAAACTCCCTGAAGAATGGCTATTGGAATTCCAATAATTATCGAATCAATAATACAGGCAGCGACTCTTAGCCAAAAACCGGCATATATCAATTCGCCGGGAGAATTACTTTCCTGATTTTGCATTGCTTTTCACCCAAGAATTAGAGGTTTGCATCTTTTGCACTTTGAACCAACCAAATAAAAACACCAGGCAAGGCAATGGCAACGACACCCAGCCCCAAGCCCGCAATCGTCAACAAAACGCCCAGTACACGTCTTTCTTGTAAAAATAGCAAGGCAATTCCACAAGGTAAAATTTTCAATGCGCAGGCTATACCTACAATCTCACAACTATTGGCTATTATGTTTAACAACGCCTCTAAATTAGCAAGATTACTTACCCGCACATTTCCAGCAGACTCGGGCGGAATGTCGGGCGCGGCGAGACATGCAGGCAAAAATGCAAGTGCACTGCACAAAAAAACTAAAACAGCTGTTTTGAAGAGTTTCATTCGATGTCCCAACCATTTTTAGATTCACTGATATCATACCCAGATACAAAATCCCCGTCACAATCAATCAAATATGGACTTTCCGCCGCGGCATTCTGTCTTCTAACAATTTGAAATCGCATACTAAAAAACAAGCGAAGATACGCACTTGCTCGCCAGCTAAAAAATGGGAATATATTTGTACTTCTCAGCGATGCGTTTGTCCGCCTCATACAGCTCTTTATTCCCAAGAGCCAGCTGAGCCTTACTCCTATACCAGTACGCCTCGGCATGGAGAGGGTCAAGTTCAATCGCTTTGCTGAACTCAACGACAGCTTCAGAATAACGCTCAGCATGCAAAAGAGCTAATGCAAGCAGTGAAATACGAGACGCACTTCCCGGCCAGGCGAGCTTGGATTCAGTTGCGAATGTCAACGCTTCTTCAATGTTGTTTTTAGATATTGAAAGTAGTGCTTTATAGTAGAACATGTCAGCCAGGCTGGAATTTGTTTTAGGCAGCGACGACATAAAAGTAAGCTCGGCTTCGGCGTCGTCAAATTGCTTCAACGCTATTCGGCTATATACGCGAACATTTAGAGCAGGAGCGAAAATTGGGTCTACAGCCAACGCCTTTTCACAATATTCAAGGCACTCGTCCCATCGTCGAGTAGAGGCATGCGCTATGGCTTTCGAGGCATAAGCCAGTGCGAGCTCACTATCTTTTGCATACTTGATCGCAGCATCGCAATCGTTACAAGCATTTTCGTATTCATTCATACCGAGCTGAGCAAAAGCTCGATTTACGCAAACAAGATATCGCAAGACACCAGACTTTAGTGCTATGTCACAAGCTTTAATGCAATCAGCATATCGGTGCGCAAGCAAATTCGAAGAAATTGCGTTAATCAGATCAAGCGGCGATTTGCTAATAGTATAAGCTTTCTCAAAGCAAGACGCGGCTTCAGCATATTCCAGCCTGGCGTTAAAAACTGAACCGGCAATTCGCAAGGCAAAAAATGATTTGGGATTGTGCTTAACTGCCTGTTTAACATCGGCATGGGCCAAATCCAATTCCCCTTTCTTGAGGTAGGCCTCTGCACGAATTATATATGGAAAATTGTCGTGCATTTCTATCGCACGACTGGCATCAGCAATAGCTTCTTCATAGCGGCCCAAGGCTGAAAGCACGCTTGCCCGATTGCGGAAAGCATAAGGAGTTGGCTGTCCCTTTATTGCCTCATCTAGAACAAGAATAGCTTCTTTAGGTTTGCCGTCGAGAAAAAGCTGAATGCCTCGGACAAGCTCTCTGCTTTTGTAATATGGACCCATTGTGTGCAATACGTTGTTTATTGCGTGCGCAATGATGCAAGCCCATATATTATTTGTATGAAGCAAGAGCCAACCAAACAATAATCCAGTGGGAAGCTTCGAAAACAACACATTCCAAACAGTGTGAGTTTCAATATGGAAAAATGCAAACCCTACAGCGGTTGGTATAAATCCGATATACGACTGCACAACTCCGCGAAAAAGAATTTCCTCAGACAAAGGTGCTACAAATGCGATACCCAGCAATGTTGCCCAGTTCCAGAGCGGACGTGTAATTTTGTTTAGCCCATGTTTGTTGAGCAGGTCATTTACAACTTTGTTAAAACCAGCGCTAAGTAAACCGGCGACGAGTCCCCACAAAACAACCTCTGCACCAGGCATACGGTAAAGACCGAGCTTTTCCAGAAGCGCCCGAAATACCTCATTCTGTTGAGAAACAAATGCCAGCCCCAGCCAAGTCAAAACAATCAGCAGCATATTTGTGTCGGCAGCGACTAAATCAACTTTCTTTGGCTTGCTCGTTTTTTTCAAGGGGTCGACTTCTTGTTTTTATTTTGATTGGAATTACCCTTTGATTTCGGATTCTTTGACTGTTGGGGCTGAGCAATTTGTGAAGTGCCAGAAGATTGAGTTTGAGTTGATGAATTAATTGATTGAGGGTCTTCCTCAGCTTCCATTATTTGCTTGCGCAATGTATCCATAGTTTGATGATAAGCCGGCTTGGTCATAGACATACGAAAGCCGCTATACATGCGAATATCAGTACCACTTTGACCGGGAATTTTATGGCAGCTCCAGTTCCATATTGGCTCTAAGCGCATAAAGAAAACCAGTCCGGGAATTAGCTTGTAGTTGACTGGACGGAACAGCTCGAAATCTGCCACCATGGTACAACTTCCAACCGGTATCAAAGCATTTTGACGGCGAAAGTTGGTATCAAGCGTGTCTGAAGCAACAAATACCCAGTCACCTTTTCTGTATGCAAAGCCGCCAGAATAAAATGGGTCAATTTCTCTTGTAGAACCTTGAAAATAATAGTTACTGCGCAGCTGTATGAGTGCCCCAAAGAATGAAACACATGACGGTGATATCACATGCGACAGATTGAGCGCAGGCAGCAAGTCAGCCTGTCGTATGTGCGACTGTATCCACAACTCTCGGGCTTGTATGTCAAACTGAAGATTGTCTCTAGGCGAAAGATCCCAATCATGCCTTAATCCTAGAGATACAGATTGCGTAGTGGGCGGGCCAAGCTGAGGGTTGTTTCTGGCAAAGAGATCCTTAATCACAAAATAATTGCAGTAAATACTGCCGTGAGGCAGCACGTTGTAACCAACAGTCACGTTAGGCAACGTACGAAAAACATAATCTGCGCGAAAATGTCCGTGAGTTTGATAGACATTTGTTTCAAGCCGCTGATCTTCTTCCGTTGTAGCGTTAAACCATAATCTGGCAGGAATTTTCTGAAACAGGCGAAAACGCCACGGCGGAGCAACCAGATTTTTTTCCAGATTTGCAGGCGGAGGGTTTACATCTGTTGGCAAAATATTACTGGCAGGGGCGCGCACAGTGGGCAGATCGGCAATTGTGGCTTTGGATGATATAGCAGCTGAAAATACGCCAGCAGAATTGCTTTGCTTGCCAAATTCCTGCGCTGACACTGGAATTAAAGTGAGGAAAAGAAACGCATAGAGATGAATGACACATAGACATAAAATATCTGCGAAAGTAAAAAATCTCATTTTCGCAAAGCCGCTATGAATCATAACCCGTTGACGTAAGGACCAGCTGTTGGAGTGATATCGCCGATTATCGCAGAATCTTTTAGTATCTTGTTAATCATCTGTTTGTCAGAGCCACTGGCATTCTTCATGAAGTTTCGAAGTGGTGCCACCGAAATCAGCGCCGAGGGTATTGAAAAATCAGCCGCAAAGGCCTTTATCCCAGAACCCAAGTCGTGCTGCCTTGGATTGCGAAAACCTACTTTTGGAATAGGATGAACATCTTTGAAATTCTTTGAATCTGTCTTAGTTAAAACCAGAAGCTTTCCAGGGCTGAGCTTCATCAAGCGATTTGCGGCAATTACTTTCACAGAACCAGAGCCCGTGTCGTGAAAATCCAAAATCGCCAGGTCATCGCCTTTGTCGATGACAAAAACGGCCGAGCCAGGCGATAGCTCTATCTTGCCATTTTGAAAGCCCACCTGCAAAGGCTTCTCCGGAAGAAACAAAACGTTGCCCTTTTCAATGTCAAAATTGGTATCACGCCTGGAATGATCTGTAATCAATCCAAACTGACTGAACTGTTTTAACTGCTCAGCATTGCCGACATAGCGGCGTATTATCGCGCCATTTATCAGTTTGTCTTCACCGACAAGACGGGCACGCTCATTTGTCTCTCCGATATCTGGAATATCATCAGGATCGTCGCTGCCAGGCGCGCCGAGAGTGACATCAGTGGGGGCTCTCGTCGGGTCAGTCTTAGTTACAGTATTCTGCCTATCAGCCCTGATAATTGTGTTGCGCGAAGTTCTCAGCACAAAAATTTCTGGTTTTTGAGGTTTGTCAGCGCAATCGGTAATGCTTATACTTCCTGGTCGACCGGTTTGACCTATTGCGCTGATGCTTGCCGGTTGAAATATCGCCAGTCGACCACAGCACGTTAGTTGTATTGCGCCGCCGTTGACAAAACCGCTTGCGGTAATACTGCCCAGGGTGCCGTTGTTGCTTGCAAGTGTACCGACATCAAAGCGCCTTGCTGAAATATCTTGCAAATAAATGCTGCCACCGTTGCCTCCAGTGCTAGAAACATTAATGCTTTGACCGGTAGCATCGACGCCGTTTATTCTCTCTCCGTTGCTGACGAGCGCGATGCTTCCTCCCGCTTTATTAGAATCAGATGCAGCACTCAAATAACCGCTTTGGAAAAATCCATCGGCAACCATGTAAATAAAGCCCGGTTCAGCACCGAGGTGATTGTCTGCTTTAACATTATGCAGGTCAAGCGCACGACCAAAGACATTGATACCGCCAGCGGTGCCTGCATTGCTTACAGATGTGTCTATATCGCCAACAACTTTAACGTCACCTTTGCTGCTAACAACGATTCCGGCGGTCGACCTTAAGGAGCCGTCAACTAATATGTGCCCAGTGCGATAGGCATCGCCAGGATTTATCGTACCTGTCAATTTCCCATCCTTTACACGGACAGTTCCCGAAAGCAAAGGCTGAGTCGATATGATACTGATGAATCCGCTGTTTAATTTTCCACCGCTACTATCAGCGCCTCCAATGGAAATGGACTGAGTGTTACTTGCACCAGCGTAGATTTGTATATTGCCGTTATTACCGGTACCTTTACCACCAGATTTTATGCTTACAGAACTGGGAATTGTGATGGTGCCGCTAAGTGGGTCGCTGCCTTTAAAGGCAAATAAATTGATGGCGCCGCCACTTCCATTGGCTTTGCTGCTTTCGCTAGTCAACGATGTAATTGGTACATTTGAATTGAGGTCAATTCGCCCTCCTGTGCTTGATGCACCTTGAAGAGTCAAAGTACTGGTAGTGTCACCAGGAGGCGGCGGCAACACAGGGTTGGGGCCATTTGTTGTAAACCTGGCACCTGCAATCAAGTTGATTTCGCCACCATTTCCGGTAGCACTCGAGGTATCAATTGCGCCGGCTCCCGCGGCAGTCAAAATATTGCCCGATGCGACAATGGCCAAGTTTTGACCAGAAAAAACAAGCGGGCTGTTAATTACTACGTCTCCATCTTTGTTATAGAAAGTAGGATCGCCTGAAAGTTTGATCGAGCCTAACTGAAGTTGACCCATTGCTGTATTTATATGAGCTTCGCCAGCATCAACGTTTAATAACCCATTTATCGACTGCGTGTCTAAATTTGCTATTCCGTTGCCCGAAAACACGTTTACTGCGCCAGCAGACAAGGTGCCTCCAGTAATATCAGTCATCAACTTACTGATTGCCGAGCTTTTATCTCGAATATTGATAGTTGAACTGAGAGCTTCGATCTTGCCACCGATATTGTTTATCGCCAAAGAATTTGCGGCAGACAAAATATTGACAGAGCCAGTAAGCGAACTAATCAGCCCAGCATTTGTGATTTTGCCGGCCTGTGAGTTTAAAGTTAATGCGCCAAAACTTTGAATTATCGGGCTTGGCGCAGAAATTCCGGCAGGCAACGCATTTATTATCGAGCCGCTGGCTTGCAGAGCTAAAGAGCCAGCACTACTGATGGTGCCGTAATTTAGGATGTTGCTTAAAGAGTTGATGCTTAAGTTGAGTCTATTGACAGCCGGATTTACGCCAGCCGGAAGCACTCCCGGCGCGATTGTACTAATCAGTGCACCTTGCTGGTTAACTATGCTAGCCGCAGAAATAAGCGCCGTTTGCACCTGGCTATTATTTGAAAAGGCAATGACATTTCCTGCATTGCTAAGTGTGCCGCTCAAATTTCCCAGGACATTTTTTTCAGCATTAGCAAAAACGGTGACCCCGCCGGGCACCATCAAACTGCTAAGTTGTCGGTTTAACACAACCGAACCACCTGTGGCGTTTCCCTGGGGTCCCAACAAAAGTTGCTGCTGACCAGTCATAAGCACCTGGCGCACTGCCAAGTTTTCAGCTGGGGTCAAAATGGAACTTGGCGTTACTAGCATTTTGCTACCGCCAACATTAATTGTGGTCTGAGTCAATCCTTTTATATGTGAGGCACTGACAGTATTTTTTGTTGACCCAAGATCGAGATTTAGGGCTTTTCGTCCTGGCGCCGAATTGCTGCTGCTGCTTGAAGCAGAGGCTGTACCAGCGGCTGGCGCCTGTGTCACTGATAAGCTCGACTGAGCTAGCGCAGCACCCATATTAGCCAGAGCAGGCAAAATCAGCAGCAACGAAAAAGCGCAACGTCGCCTTAAACTACGGGGCAAAATTGTCCTTTCTGGCTCTAGCAAGATGATTTATCCGAAAGTGCCTATGAAGATTTTGCCATGCTTTTTAGGTTTACGCTAGCAAGAGCCAGCAATCACTAGCTTTCGAATTCTAAAATTGGCGAAGCCCCGGGAGAATAACAAGTTCAAGACGCACGAAGAATGCGCCGACGGGAGAACGGCAAGCTTAAGTAGCAAGCGCAGAGCCTGTCGACCTTAAGGGATTTGATTTAGTGGAAACTAACTGGAGTAGCGGCAACTTCTTGAGTTGGAGTGGCCATTCCAATTGGACCAGCTTCTTTCTCGTCAGCTTTGGCTTGATCGTTTAGATCATGCGGCGCAGCAACTGCAGGAACCGATGGTTCAAACATTGAATCTTTACCAGGCCCAAGCGCAGGGTTCATCTGATTGTTTGCAAATTCAGATGGCATTTTGCTTTCGCCGGTTTCTTCATCAAGGAAACCGTGAATGGGCTGAGGGCTCGAAGCAATGAGCTCATGCGGCGGTATGAATGCCGACGGCTTTTGCTCTTTTGATGGGTCTTTCTTTTCTGGCGGCTCGGTTTCTTGCTCTTCAAGTTGTTGACGCAAGTTTTCCAGCGCAGAAGTCAACGCAGGTTTTGCAATCGACATTCTCAAACCAAAGAATAGACGGAAGTCCATACCCGATAGACCTGGTCTATCTTTTCCGTGGAAGTTCCAAATTGGCTCTGCGCGCACGAAGGCTTGCAAGCCTGGCAATTGCTTAATTACACGTCTGGCAATTTCAAAGTCTGAAATGAAGGAATAGTTGCTAACCGGAATGGTGGCATGAGCACGGAATGGTGCTCTAAAGTTCTGCACAAATGTGGTTGAAGCAGAGAATGTCCAGCCATTTTTCTGGTACAAAGCACCCCATGTATAGAAGGGATCTATTTCTTTTGTCGGTGCGGTGAAATATTGATAGCCGCGCATCTGAAGTAGTGCGTTGGCGAAAAATACAGAACGAGGTGTAAGCACTTTCGAGAAGGTTAAACCTGGTAAAAAGTCGAATACAGATCGCTGGTGAAGTTGGTAAAGCTGACGAGCTTGCATATCAAGCTGAAGGTTACCGTTTGAGAACATCGGAATGTCATGTTGAATGCCATAACCAAGGTTGTGGATAACGGTATTGATTCTGATTTCGTGAGCTAATTGGTCGCGAATCATGAAGTAGTTGCCATAGATCCTGGTTCGTGGCGTTACTGTCCAACCGGCAGTGACGTTTGGCAGCACACGAAAAACAGCATCGTTTCTAGCAACCAAACCAATTGTGTTATACAAAGATTGTTGGTTTGAAGCGCTTAACTGAGCCCAGATTTGTGGCTGGGGCAATTGCCTCATCAAAGATTCTTTTTTCGGAAACTGGAATGGATTTGTTTCATCACGGAACGAAGTTTCAACAGTACTGTTGAAATAAAATCTTGCCGGCAACTTTTGCAAAATTCTCAGCTGAAAGTTTTCAGCGAAAGTCATGCGGTTCTGCACCGCCGGTAGAGGCAATGTATCAGTCGGAATAATCGTGCTCGCTGGTGCGAAGCTCGACGATGGAATATTTGGAGCCGTTACGGTCGGTGTCGACGGCGTTGACGGTGTCGATTGAGCCATTGCTAAACTAGGCATAAGCAAAGACACAGAAAGACAAAGGTAGCTCACTCTGAGCGCCTTTTTCGAAAAATTGAACTGCATCTTGCCTCTTCTCCAGCAGCCGTCTGGGCTGATAACAGGGCCAATGGCCATTTCGGAATAATCTGGCTGCAATACGTCAGAGAAAAAAGTTGAAAGGACGTAGGCAGTCAGGGTAGTAAGCTACGCCAATGTTACCTGCCTTACTCTCATCGGGCAACTTCTTTGAATCTATTTTCTTAAACAGTTGAGAACCTGAAAGAGATTGCTGACACCTTATCGGCGACACATAATGCCTCTCGAATCAAACCTATTGGCAGCCAACCTGAGCCGAATAGGCTCAATCACACGGTACTTGACGGATTGCAAGCTTTTGCGTAACTTAGCTTTCGTAAGGGCGACTTTAATACCGTTTCACACAATCTTCGAGACTTGTTAAAATTATCCCTTTAAGAAGCTTTGTCAAGCTGACATGATTTGCACTGCTCGCTTTTTAGTAGAAAATTGAAAAAAGCACCTGGAGTTTTTCTTGGATTCCGCCTTCCCACCTCGCCACTCAAGCTTCCGCCCAAAGACAGTCGTTTGTGAGCGTCATGAGCTCATTAGATTCGGATTGAAGCGAGTAGTTTCAGAAGTTCTAGAAATCATCGGAGAAGCTTCCGACGGTATGGCCGCCTGCGAGATTATCAGGCGCCTCAACCCACAATTCGTGATGCTAGATGTCGACCTGGATATCTTGAATGGGGTCGAAGTGGCTCGTCGCGTCACGACTGAAATGCCACAAACTAACTTACTAATTTTGACTGACTCATATCATGCAACCAAGTACCACAACCAGCTCATCAGAGCCGGAGTGAGAGGTTTCTGCCTGAAGAGTTCAGGTCCAAGAACTCTATTTGATGCGATAGATCAAGTTACACGCGGATTGCCATACTGCGATCCAAAAATCACTCAGCTGGTGAAGCAGACTCCTGCTAACGCCATGCCTAACACTAGTCTCACAGACCGTGAAATCGAAGTTCTGATTCGTCTTGATTTGCGCAATAAAGAAATCGCCGAAGAACTCGACATGAAATTACGAACTGTCGAAAAACATATCGAGTGCATATTAGCCAAATTGAAAGTTCCTACAAGAACTGCAGCTGCACTAAAAGCAGTGCAACTTGGTTATGTTCTTCTACCTAAAATGCCGGGACGCGATCCTGTTACCGGTGTCACTTATGAACAAACGGTGGCAGAACTGCAAGCCGAACTTGCTATTGCAAACGAGCACTTGAAAGCACTGTTGAAACAAAATGAGTTGCTTAAAGAAGCGCTTAACGAAAAAATGCGCAATCCGGACGACCCAAATAATCCGAATCGCCGATGAGATTTCAGCCCTTTACAAATAGTCTTAGAATAGAAACCTTTTTGTCATTGAAAGCTTCTGCTATCCTTGTCAACCCGTTATTGCGGACTAGACGTGAATATCAAAGCGACAAAAAACATATTGCTCGCCTCACTCGCATTGCCTTGCATCTCAGCGACTGCCCCGGCTTTGGCTGATGAGAGCAAAAGCGACCCGCCGCCGCCTTTTCATGTCTCAGGCAAAACAAGCCGCGCAATTCAAAAATACACCGGGCTGACCTGGCTAGCCCAGGAAAGCGTTGATATTGGAGCCACGCTTGCAGCAAAACTGATGCTGGGCGGGCATCCACACGTGAAGGTCAAAGCCTACAGTCTCACCGATTGCTTATCTGGAAAATTCAAATCAATTAGAGTCGACCTGAAAGAATGTTCATACAACAAAGTACCTCTGGCAGATTTGAAATTTCAAACCAGCACGCCACTGCAAGCAAGACTTTTCAAAACGAAAAATGGTGCGCCCGGAGTGACGACACCAGTTATGGTGGCGGTGACTGGTGAGGTTGATGAGTCTGATGTGTCACGCGCATTACAGTCACCAGAAGTTACAGCCCAGTTGAGCTTCCTTAGAATAGACCTGCCGGGTCTCGGCGATCAGCATTTGCAAGTGCTAGACCCTAAAGTAAAACTGGAAGACGGCAAAATCAAAATCAATACATGGCTGATTACAGCAAATGCTCCAAAAGAAACTGGAATATCTGTAGACATTGCTGCCAGTCCAATTCTTGATGCCGAACGATTTATTCGATTGAAAGACACAAAAATAGATTCAGCCGATATTAACGACCCGACAGAATTTTCCAAATTCACGCAAGAATTGCTAAACCCGCTAATAGACTTCGGTAAGTTTGACCGCAAAACTCACGCATTTCGTCTGAGCGAATTCGATTTGGCTAAGCAAAAACTGCATTTTACAGGTAAGCTATTGTTGGCACCAAAGCCGGTGGCGGCGGTGGCAGCACCAAGCAAACTAAGCAAAAAATAGAGCCATTCTATTTCAACTAGAAAGCAATCGAATATGCACCACAAACAAGCTGCATACTTTTCAGCAATAGCGCTTTGCACGACCTTGCTGAGTTCATGCACTCACAGGCTCATACTTGAAGATGTTCAAGGCCGAGTGCCCGAGATATCCAGAAAGATACCGGCTATCACAAAGCATATCGCCCAGACTACAAAAGAATTGTCTCAAGACTTGATGCCGTCGGCCGGGCAAGTTTGGTTTGTTCGCACAAACAAGGGACAGATGGAACTGGTTGGCGTAAATCGAAAATTGGCGGGCTCTAATAAGTTAGAAGCAGCCTTAAAAGCACTCATTGATGGGCCAAGCCCCGATGAAATCAATGAGGGATATGGCAGCGAAATCCCCCGCGGCACAATTTTATTGGGAATCAGTGAAAAAGACGGAGCAGTGGAAATCAACCTCTCTAGGCGTTTTGCCAGCGACGGCGGCACCGATTCGTTCGAAACCCGCATGGAGCAGCTGTCGAGGACAGTTGCAGGCAGCAAAATCAAGGAAGATGTCTATCTAAATGTCGAGGGACGCAGATTAACCATGACCCAGGGTGAGGGCATCGAGGTTAAGCAGCCGATTAATAGATAGCGACATCCTGCCAAAGTTCTGCTAGTATTCAAGTTTGCGCCCTGTGGCGCTAGATTGTCGTTTCATAAGTTTTGAAGGTCTGGCATGAAGGAAGGAATTCATCCGAAGTACAGTGATGTCGTTGCGGTCTGCGTATGCGGCAACAAGGTTGAAATCGGATCAACCAAAAACCAGATAAGGGTAGAAATTTGCAGCAGCTGCCACCCTTATTACACTGGCCAACAGAAGATTATCGACACGGAAGGTCGTGTAGACCGCTTCGTCAAGCGATATAAAAAGCTCGAACAAGCTGGCAACGCGGCTAAATAGCCCGTGCAAGCGTCCGCTACAAGCATACAGGCTCGCGACCGCCTTATTTTGGCGGTCGATACCTCTAGCATTGATGAAGCTCGTCGATATCTTGACGAGCTTCATGAGCATGTTGGGGTGTTCAAAATTGGTCTACAGCTCTTTACACATTACGGTCCTGAAATATTAAAAGTTTTTCAAAGTGCTAACGCCAAAATATTTCTGGACTGCAAATTTTTAGACATTCCAAATACAGTCGCCAAGGCTGCCGAAGAAGCCACGGCTCACGGCATCCAGATGTTTACCATCCATGCCGGCGGCGGCACTGCCATGCTGAAAGCTGCATCGAAAGCGGTAAAAGACAAAGCAGCGCAACTCAATATTCCCGAGCCAACAATTTTGGCTGTGACAGTACTAACCAGCATCAGCCCTGAAGTTCTCTCTGGAGAACTAAACGTGGCAGGCTCACTGGAAGACCACGTCATTCGTCTGGCAAAGCAATGCCAGGCATCGGGTGTCAAAGGTCTTGTCGCGTCTCCTGAAGAACTCTTGAGACTGCGAAAAGAACTGAGCAACGAAATGATTATAGTCACGCCCGGCGTGCGCCCAAGCTGGGCTTCAGCCGATGACCAGAGTCGTTTTACAACGCCGGCTCAAGCTATCAAAAACGGCTCGGACTATCTCGTGGTTGGCAGACCTATAACCAAAGCAGCAAATCCAAAAGACGCCGCTTCAAAAATTGTGGAAGAAATCGAAAAAGCGCTAGCCGAAAAATGATTTCTTCAGTCATCAATGAACATCGCCTGAAATACCCGGCTCTGAAAAACAAGAGCTATTTGAATTTCGGCGCACAAGGAACGATGGCAAGCTCAACAATCGACGCCATCAAACAATCATATGATTATGTGCAAGAAAAGGGACCTTTAAGTGCCGGCATGTTTGCCTGGCTGGTAGAAGAAGGTTTGCGCTGCAAAAGACTTATCGCTGAAGAATTCGGCGGAAAAGCAAGTTCATATGCATTGACTCAAAATACTACAGAAGGATGCAACATTGTTCTTTGGGGTCTTGATTGGAAAGAGGGCGACACGCTTTTAACCACAGACTCTGAGCATAATGGCGTGATGAAAGCTGCAGTGCAGTTATGCAAAAGAAACAAACTCAAGCTTGAAATTTGCAATATTGCAGAGCTCGACAGCGAAGAAGAAATTCTGTCTACTGTGGAAAAATCGCTTGAGTCCAATCCTCGTCTATTTATGATCAGCCATGTTTTGTGGAACACCGGCCGTGTTTTGCCTTTGAGAAAAATTGTAGATTTGTGCAAAAGCAAAAACGTAAAAGTGCTGGCAGACGGCGCGCAATCAGCTGGAGTAATGCCTCTGGACATGATTGCACTTGGCGCCGAATTTTATGCTTTCACCGGTCACAAATGGATAGGTGGACCAGAAGGCGTTGGCGCATTGTATGTAGATCCAAATAGTCTCAACGAATTAGAACCTACATTTGCTGGTTGGCGCGGAGCAATATTCAATGCAAAAGGACAGGCGATTGATTGGCAGCCAGACTCGTCTAGATATGAAGTTGCCACGGCACCATTTCCATTATTGAGCGGTTTAATAAATGCAATCGAAGTGCATCGCCAGGCCGGCAGCACTTCAGATCGATATGATTCAATTATTCAAATCACAAAAAAACTAAGAGCAGAATTGAGCACAATTCCAAATCTAAAATTGCTCGACAAAACCGGCGGCTCGAGCCTCATTTCATTTTCAATAGAAGGCGCCGTTCATGGAAACATAGTAAAAACACTGGAGTCGAAAGGCTTTATTGTTCGCACAATTCCAAACCCTGAATGCATTCGGGCTTCAGTGCATTATTTCAGCCAGGAAGAAGCGGAAAAATTCTGCGACGCGCTGAAGGCGTCAATTTAAAAAATTGAACCGCGATATTCAGTGCCCATTGCTTTAACTCACATCGAAAACGCTTCTTTGAGAACTTTTTCCCCTATCAAGCCAGGGTAGTTCACAGTTTCAAAATCACTGCCGGTCTCACGCGTCTCGCTATCAGTTGTTTGCACTTCCTCTTGAGCCGAGGAAATTGTTTGCATTGGCTCTTTTGCAGGGGAAACGAATTGTCCAGGATTTTGCGCAGAAATATCAGTTGCTCCAGTCTGACGCTTTACTTCGTCAACCATGGCAGTGACGAATCCGTTGTCGAGAATCTGTGGGAAATTTTTTACGCTGACAATGTCAAATTGAGCATGCTCGCGAAGCAAGCCGTTATCTAGCTTTGCCAGGACACGAGTGCCACGTTTTTCATTTCCGACTTGCAAGAACAAAAGACGCAGTTCATTCGGATTTTGCATTCGCTTACTTGCTTTGACAATTTCTAAAGCTAGCGTTTGGCTGTTATCGGGGGCTCCATCGCTAATCACCGTGATCAGCAAGGGTTTACATGCTGCTCCCAATCTTTCCTTGCGCTCAAAATAACGTTCGATCTGGTTATGCACTGCAAGTGTGGTGTTGGTGCCGCCGAATGGCTCGTTTTGTGCGAAAACAGCAGATACAGCTTGCGCACGAGTTCCACTGTAAGGGGTAATCGTCTTCGAAAAGCAAACAACCTGCATGGGCTCAGTCAACACGCCTCGCGCATCTTCTTCCACTCTACTTAACTCGTCTCGGCACCAGTCCCAGCGGCTTCTGCAGCTATACTTAGATGCTTCAGGTATCACTGCAATGTTAGTTCGACTGCCGACTGGTGGGCAATCTTTTTCGGCCATGGAATTAGACGAGTCGACCAACATCACCAGATCATAATTGCGAAGTTCTTCAATATTTTTTGCAGTCTTATTTTCTTCCGCAGAGCCCAACCTGGGCCAGTTTTGACAAAGAGTAGCCGCGCTAGATGGCGCCAGGGTGTTCAGCCCCATAAACAAGACAGCTGACAAACTCAAACAGATTCGCTTCGATAACATTTCCACGGCCTCGCACATTTCTTTTCTATCTGGGTGCTGAGACGCGACGATCTCTGAGCGGTTCCTCTAATCAGTGGCACATTTTTTGTATCAATAAAAATCAGAATTTACTTCAAACGCGGAACTATATAGAACACATTCCATCTCAACTAGAGACTAGAATCATCCGAGAGGTAAATGATATGAAATTTGCACAGATAGCCGCAGTCGTCGCAGGATCGCTGGTTTTGCTTAATTGCTCTGTATCTTTCGCACAAAGCGAAGCATCATCAGAATCCGCCAGCGAGTCTGGTGTAAATCCAACTCCTGCATCAACAGCGACTACACCAGCAAAATCCTCAAGCACAACGACGACCACGACAAAACAGACCTCGGTGAAAAAAGCACCAGTGGCTCAAGTCAAAACATATCGCCACACTGTAACCAGAACACGCACACACAAGCGCAAATAATGGAACAGTAACTAGAGTTCAAAATCATTACAAAAGGAGCGATGCCGATGCATCGCTCCTTCGCTATTTGTAGGGGCGACGC
>CAZJLR010000021.1:0-104772 GCA_964546815.1 uncultured Candidatus Obscuribacterales bacterium
TTTCGAAAAGTTTTCTGCGCAGCTAATTCTCGCGCTTTTAAATCACTGACGACAAGTAAACAGCATTTGAATATGTGTTCATCTTGATTAAGTTCAATTTTCTTGTTTGAACGGATTATTTAGCAGCTCTAAAAAGTTATCCGATATCGGATAACTTTTTAGAGCTGCTTTTGTAAAGCTCCTGTTAGTTGGTTGTCATTGAATGAATTACTAATTCAGGCGAATTTTGATTGAACTTTTTAACCAATTTCTTCGTTTAAAAAGAAGACGGAGGAACATGCAGCATGGATGCAGATGATTCTAGCCCCACACCGGGAAGAAAAAAAATTGACATGCAAGTGCTAGAGAAGCTACTTGTTCAATTTGCGAATGAGTTTCCAACCGATGAAGCTTGTTTTGATGAGCTGCACAGAATTGCTCAAATTGAAATTCGTTGCGGCACTTGCGCAGGCCGGAATATGATTTTGGGGCGAAACAAAAGAGTCGGAAGATGTACACAGTGCCACAAAGATACTTGGTTTACTGCGGGTACGATTCTTGCCCATGTGAAGAAGCCCAAGCCTCGATTAGCTGCGATTTGGTTTGCTGTCAGGGGCGTTGTTTTTAGCTCAAATATATTTGCCAGACTTTTCGACATTGCTCAATCAACTGCCCATGATATTTTGCAATGGATTCGATTTGCAAATCTAAATAGCATGCCTCAAGAGTCCAGGCTGCTTCATTCTGCTTTGTTTAAGTCTGTCTTTCATAAGAGAAGCATTGAAACTCCGGCCCGCTCACATCCACGCGATGAACAGGATGGGCTGGAAAAAACAGCCAAGATTGAACTTTCTGGGGGTGAAAGTCCTGCCGATGACCTATTTGATAATCCCTCTGAACAGAAGGTTTTCAACTTGCTTGCTGATAAGCCAATACACTTTGATAAGCTTCTTGAACTCTCAATGCTTACGTTTAGCGCGCTGGTTGAAGTATTAACAATGCTGGAGTTAAGCGGAAAAATTGAACGTGTTTGGGGTGACTCTTACCGGCGTAGCTTTTCCCCTCCTAAACTGCATGTTCAATTAGAGAAGCTCCAAAATGAGGTGAGTGATTTTCTCGACTTTATACGTGTGAATTTTGGTGGCATTAGTCGAAAATATTTGCAACCATATCTTGCTTCGTACTGGTGTAATTGCAAAAGTACTTCTGTTTCAACTTCGGAAGCTTTGAATATTTGCTTCCGTTCTTTTCCCGATGCAAATGAAAAACATCGCTTATACGTAACTCCACTCTTCGTGCAAATTTTCTCGCAAGGAGATTCGAGTAATTCAAAAGTACCAGCTGCTTGACTGAAATTTCCGGTTGTCGAAAAGGAATTGAAAGCGTTTCGTTTTCAACATTTAGATGCCAGTTCAGCCTCGGCTTTGAATGCATAGCTCTAGCGGGATGTTCGCTTGACATCGCCGGTGATATCATTAAAAAAATCCAATGGCTGGATAAAAACACAAAATCGGCCGTCACAAGATTATGTATCGCCACGGAGGAAATAACTCATGCTACTTCTAGCTTTCGCAGCAATGGCAGCGGCCACAGCCACAGGACTCGTCTTCAAAGAGTTGATCTAATTGTTCGTGATCAACAAATTTTGAGATCAAAAGATCTTTTGCAATGCGCATATGAACGAATAAACGAAACAACGAATCATTCAAGGCACCGTAAGCACCACTTGAATCGCTTTTTTAGCCACATATTTAAGATCAGCAGCTCTTGCTGTGACAACGCAATTTAAGTCTCAGTTTTTCCAACCAAGCCCACTTAGATCCAATCCCATGTCGGGGTTGGGTCTAAGTTAGTGCAAGTAGCAAGTTTCGCTGCAATCGGGTTGCTAGAACGCCACATATAGCTGAAATACTATATGGCTCGGTCGCCTACATAGCAGTAACAGCTCAAACCGCTTGCGCCGCAAAGGGTAAGGATGGTTGACAAGAATCTGGAATTCGGGGCATATATAATGATACTAGGAGTCTCAATTGCAGGGCAATTGGTCACTAAGACCACTGAGTTAAGGAATGGGATGCTTATGGCTTCAAATACCAGCGGTGCTACAAAGCAAAATACTAATGTTACTAAAGAAGGTCCGCTGGATGCTGTGTTGTTGGCTTTGGCGGCAATGTATGAGCAACTCGGGCAAATAGATAGCGCACTTGCTATTTACAGCAACATACTAAAACGCAATTCGATGTGTATCGGCGCACTTAGCGGAAGAAGTTTGATCTGGCTGATGAAGTCCCAGGAAGATAAGCTGTTCAAGGACATAAATAAGGCAGTCGGCGGCGCTTCTAAAGATCCCAATGCTCTTCGTGTTCGAGCAGTCGCGCACATGTGCACCGGCAATTTTGAAGCTGCAATCAAAGACTTCAAAAGGTCGCTAGATAACAACGAGTGGGACAGTTTAACTTGTTTGCTTGCATACATGGTGTTTGCCAAAAGTGATGACCCACTCGATCAGCCGAATCTACTAAACGGCGCTCTGGATGGCAATATCAAGCAACAAGACTGGCCATTTCCGGTATTGCAATATTATCGGGGCGATATTTCAATGACAGACTTGATGAATATTGCAAATGCCAGCAAAGGGCGTCTGATGGAAACGCGCGCTTATCTCGGTTTTCAAAAAGTTTTCCTGCAAAACCCCGAGGAAGGAAAGGTAGATTTGCAATTCGTATACAACTCGAGATCCGGTTCTACGCTCGTTCGAGCAATTGCGGTGCGTGGATTGAAGATTATTCAAGAAGGACATGCTACAAAAATAGCCAGCAGGCATGAAAAGGCGGACAAGACTTCGGGACTGGACTGGATGGACTGAAAGACTACTCTTCCATTCGCTCCGGACGTCCGTCGAGGTTTGCCAGTCGCTTACTTATAAACTCATTTTGCGCGTGAATTCGCTTTTCAGAAGGCTTTGCTGCCATTCTGATATAAGTACCGTCCGCTCGCATTTCTCTCGCTTTGACTCTGTCTGACAGATAAGTATGCAAAATGTCATCACGTATTGTGCGAATGAGGCGCTGGTCTTCCAGTGGATACAGCACTTCAACGCGACGATTTAAATTTCGCGGCATCAAATCTGCGCTGCCCATCAAAATTTCTTCCTTGCCACCATTGCGGAAATAATAAATTCGGCTGTGCTCCAAAAAGCGCCCGAGGATACTTATTACTTTTATGTTTTCGCTGACACCTGGAATTCCGGGACGTAAACAGCAAATCCCACGAATCAGGAGGTCAACCTGTACTCCTGCTCTTGAAGCTTCATAGAGCAACTGAATAATTTCTTGATCAACAAGCGCATTCATCTTGAAGATCAGATGTCCTCGCTCACCATGCTGCTGATGGCGAATTTCCCTTTTGATTAAAGCTTCGATTCTTTGCCTCAACCCAATCGGCGCTATAGCCAACTTGCGATAATCTGTTTTAGCCGAGTAGCCAGTTAAGTAATTGAATAGATCAGTAGCGTCTGCACCAATCTCTTCGTCGCAGGTAAACAAGCCGATATCGGTATACAAATGAGCTGTAAATGGATTGTAGTTGCCTGTGCCAAGATGAACATAGCGCCTAATTGCATCGCCTTCTCGCCGTACAACGAGCAAGACTTTTGAATGTACTTTCAAACCGAGCAAGCCGTACACCACGTGCACGCCTTCGGCTTCCAGAGCCTTCGCCCATTCAATATTACTTTCTTCATCAAATCGAGCTTTAAGCTCAACAAGTACTGCAACTTGCTTGCCGTATTCCATCGCATCAAGCAATGCTTCAACAATTGGCGAGTTTCGGCCAGCTCTGTATAAGGTCATTTTGATCGCCAGTACATCGGGATCTTTTGCAGCTTCTCTCAAAAAATCAACAACTGGTTGAAATGAATCATAAGGGTGGTGAAGCAAAATGTCCTTTTGTCTTATTGCAGAAAAAAGGTCAAATTCCTTGCTGTCCGGATATAAATTCGATGGCACCATGGGCACGAATGGTGGATTCTTCAGTTCCGGCCGGTCAACTGACGAAATATAACGCAGCCTATTTAGACTCAACATGCCATGCACGTGATAAACATCGTCAGGATCAATTTCAAGATTCGCCACAAGTATTTGCAGCAAATTCACAGGCATCGTGTAATTGACTTTCAAACGAACTACATCACCAAAACGTCTCTGGCGCAAGCCCTCTTCTGTGGTTTCCAGCAAGTCGGCTGCTTCTAATTCCTGAATTGCCATTTCAGCATTTCTGGTGATGTGAAACGGATGCGCATCAAGCACTTCCATGCCTGGAAAAAGATCTTGCAAATTAGCTGCAATCAAATCTTCCAGCCAAACAAAATTCCTTGACTTGCTGCTTTCAACTCTGCGACCAGGCGAGGTATTTAGCCTATCCAATGGAATTAACTGTGGCAAAGTATCTGGAATCTTAATGCGAGCAAAACGCTCAGTTCCCTCAAGATCCTTGATAAAAACAGCAAGGTTCAAACTTAGATTTGAAATATGTGGAAAAGGGCGACCCGGGTCAAATGCCAGTGGGGTCAAAACTGGAAATACTGTGTGGATGAAATACTCACGTGCCTTGGCTCTTTGTCTGGCATTGAGTTCAGCATAACTGAGTATTTGGATGCCTTCTTCTTTCAAGGCCGGCATAAGCTGCTCTGAAAGACAGCTATATGACACTGCTAACAGGTTTGTGACTTCACTGCGAATGGCAGACAGAATTCCCGCCGGCAACATGCCATCAGGCAATGCCGGCGCCGCGCCCGATTCTAACTGGCGTTTTAGTCCAGCCACGCGAACCATGAAAAATTCATCTAAATTCGAGCCCAAAATTGAAAGGAACTTGAAACGTTCCAGCAATGGGTTCGTATCGTCCTGGGCTTCTTCCAGTACACGTCTTTGGAATGCCAGCAGGCTCAATTCTCTGTTTATATACAGCGATGGGTCATCCAGGCGAAGAGGCGCGATTTCTGTGCCGCCTTCCTGCGCTGGCGGGGCTGCGCCCTGCCTGACTCGCTTCGTAGCTCTGATTCGGTGTGGTCTTGGTCCTGACATAGTCTTTAATTTACCGGTAAATGATTCTGCAGCCCAGATCGCTCTGTTAATCCATGGATTAAACATATTATATTAATTCAGTCCGGGTTACAGCTATAACTTGCCGATAATCTGGAAGTCAGAGGCAAAATTATTGCTTTTCCTTGCAGTTGTTATGGATAGATGCCACCACCGATGATGCGCAGTTTGCAAGTCGCCTGTTTTGATCTTGCCACTTCATGCCAACTGAGCAGTTTTCAACACATTGTCAGGCAAGTAAAAGAGCCTCTTGCTGCATGGTACAATCGTGCCTTTATACAGGGTAGCCAAGCATTATACGGGGCGTAAATTAGAATGCATCGTGAATATCACAAGTGGCACAGCGGTAGTCTAAATCGCGATATGGAACTTTTGCAATTTGGACATGCCGGAGCCAAAGTAATCGTTTTCCCAACTCAGGCCGGACGTTTCTTTGACTGGGAAGATCGGGGAATGCTCAACACACTTTCAAGGCATCTCGACAACGGTTGGATTCAAGTCTACTGCATCGACAGCATCGATCAGGAAAGCTGGGACAACCCATATGCTTCTGCCCGCGACAAAGCACTGAGACATTTGCAATATCATGACTACGTAGTAAACGAAGTCTTGCCATTTGCTCATTCACGCAATGACAATGGTTATGTGATGGCAATGGGTGCCAGCATGGGTGCTTACCACGCTGCCAGCATCGCTTTGCGTTTCCCAGAATGTTTCAACCGCATGATCGCCATGAGCGGCATTTACGACATTCGTCAATGGACAGGCGGTTACGATGATGAAGTGATTTATCAGGGCAACCCATTCGAATTCATCCGCGGTCAAGACAACGGTAAGCTCGATTTGATCAAAAGACAGGATTTGATTATCGCCATCGGTAAAGAAGATCCAGCCATAAATGAAAATCGCGAATTCTCTCAATCGCTCTGGAACAAGGGTGTCTGGCACTCGTTCCGCGAATGGGACGGTTTTGCGCACGACTGGCCATACTGGCACGAAATGGTATTGCACTACATCGGTGGACCAGAAAGCCGCGACTAAGTGCACAATAAACGCTTGATAAAAAAGAGCCCCCGAAAACGGGGGCTCTTTCATTTTGCTTCTTTTCTAGATTGATTAGCGATCTGAGTTTAATCAGGAGAAAAGATTTGCGTCACGTGCAGATGCAAGTAACCAGTTGAACATACCCGGCGCTGCAAGACCTAGAAGAACGATTGTGACTCCAAAAGCCATGCGTCCTTTTGCTGAAAGCTTGAACGGTGAGATCATACCTTTACCCATAGCTCCCATCACCAGGCTTATACCGCCCCAGATCATTCCCACTAATTCAAGTCCGTTTGCACAGATATTGATTAGTGCTTCCAGGTTGGCTAGGTTGTTGACGCGTACTGTTCCTGTGGTGTTGATACCACTGATCATAGTTGCATCTGAGCCTTGAGGTCCCAATGTTCCATTTGTTGCACCTTGAAGCATTGGTGCAGATGCAATTCCGACCTGCGATTGTTCTGGCGTTCCATTTGGAACTTCCATGCCGAAGCGTCTGTAGTCACTGGCGTTTTCGAGAACCACAGCGCCGCTTACAGGAGTGACGATGTGATATTTGACGCCCAGTGCTGCGGCTTGCGCAGTTTGACCAGATGCCAGTAGTTGCTTGACGTTTTGAGCTGCTGCAAGAACTGATATTTCGCGCGAAGCATCTTTGTCTGTGCTCAGTTCAAATTCACCGCTAGGTGTGGAACCAAGATCAACGTATGTTTCCATAGCATTTGGCTGCCATTTACTGAGGAATGCTGTGAGGTCGTCAGCCAGCGGTCCACTGCGAGCAATTGCTGCGAATGGTCCAACGTCTTTGTGATTTTTGAAAAATTCATTTGTATCTGTCAAACAGTCGTCCAATGCAACTTCGTAAAAAGAAGGGGTAGCTGCATATGGTGTCATGATGTACATTTCGTTGTTGTATCCCGGCTGTGCACCGTGAATCCAGATGACAGCTCCGCCTTTGCTTTCGCCGGCTTTTTCTGCTGCCTTAACAACGGCGAATAAGTTGTCCTGACCGCCGCCAAACTGGTTGTTGCGAAGTTTTTCAATTGCTTCTTCTTTGCTGAAAGCCATATCGCTTTCCTTGTCTCCAGCAAGCATGACTTCAGTTTTTACCTGGTCTGGAATGTTTTGCAGAGTTTTGATCACTTCATTTACATGGCTCTTCATCGCCTGCGAAGAATCAACTACTACAACAAGGTGACGCGGAGCTTGAGCAGATCTAGTTTTTAGTTGCTCGAAAACAATTGCATTATCTTTGCGGAAAGGATCTTTAACCACTACAGATTTGAATTGAACTGATTTATCTACTTTGACTGTAAAAGCAGAATTGCTAATATCAGCTTGCTTCAGCGAACCACTCAAAAGTGATGCTCCGTCGCTTGTTACTGATGATTTGACACTGGGCAATCCGCTGCTCAATTTCTCAGACGAGCGAAGCGAAATTGCATGCTGCCCGTTTAGTGCAAAATTGCTATCGATAAATCGTGGCATGCCGAATGAGGCGTTGTTAGCTCCGTCGAGTTTGAGCGGTTCGGTGATAGATACTTGCACTTTCATTTCGCCTTGCCCTGGCACAGGTGAACATTGCAACAAATATCTGCCCCGACCAAGGTCTGTAATCAAAGCCGGGTCGCGATGCTGAACAGTTATCCAGTTGTAAGCACCCGCAGCCTGTTCAGTTGCACTGAATGCTCCAGATCTTGCCTGACCGTTAATCCACAAAGTCAGGTCTGAAATTACAGCTCCCTCAGGCAAAGCAATCTCAGCTCTTGCCTCCTGGTTAGAGTAGCTTTTGTTTTTGAACACAAATGTCCAGTTGAGCGTAGAAGACAGAGTTTGAGGATGCACAGATCCAAGTATTGCTGAACGATGCAAGCTCAAACCGTCAATTGGCTCACCGACAACATGATTGCGCAAATATTCATTGGACATTAGACTCATATTTGTGCTTTGGGAGTCACGATATGGCTTGCCAGTCGCGGCAAAATAAAGGCGTTTTTGCGCATCGCTATTTAGAGGCAAAAACATACCGGCAAGACCTGCACAATGAGGGTCGGCGCAAGTCATCTTCAATTCTTTTTCCGGTTGCGCAGCCCGCAGTCCAGCTAAGCCGCTTTCATGATCTTTAGCTTCATCTGAAAGAGCCATGTTTTCCATAACTCTAATATAGGTGGAACGCGCTTCAGCGCCGCAAAGTGAAAGCAGCGTCAGCACTATCCCCAGCAATGAATAAAGCACTGTGTTCAACTTAGAAATGCGTGTGTGCTTGGCCTGTCTCAATAGATGTGCCAGGTAAATTGCAATACCTATTGCTGGAAGTGATGCAAGCGCCATCAGGCTCATACTCAACGCGTGAGTTTGTCCGTTGACACTGTCGATCAAAGGGTAATTTAAAGCAAACGCAGCAGCTGCAATCGCCAGTGTACAAAGTGGCACTGCAATTGCGATACCATTTAGAATTCCAGTGCGTACAGGGTGGCGAAAATCTTTGTGACAAAGCGAATTCCAGGCATTGAAGTTGCCGAAAGGCACTGTCAATACCAGCCCGGCTTCTATAAGAGTTTCAAGGGGATGCAATAGCAGTAAGCGCCAGATCCCTTCAAACGAAAACATCGAAGCAATAGTAATAGCAAAAACGGGCAAAATGACTCCGGCAATCATCACCATGGTTCCGGCGCCGATCTGCCATAAATTAGGCTTGTCTTCCTCTAGCGGAATTTCGTCTTCTTCAGCTGCTTCCTCATATAAAGAATTCCACCGCTGTTCCCGGGGATCCGCTGAACTCTCTGTCTCAATCATCTTCAATCTCCAAAAGCAATGGGATAGTAATGAGGCTGCAACCCGACTGTCACTGCCTCTCGGAAAGTAGATGCAAAAAATCAGAGCGACCGGATTTCTAAACCTGCCGGCAGCCAGTTGCATACTTGTATTGCAAATATAAACGAGTGACTACAATAGCGTAAGGCTCAATGGTCATCTTGAGGTCATGCTACTTAGCATGACCTTTGTTCGATCTCTTCAGACTGATACTGCTCAGCCTCTCAGTTCCAAGAGTAGCAAATAGAACCATTGAAGTTCCTCATGACCTGACGAAAGTTTGAATGACCGGTCCGCATGACAGGTCCGCATGAACGGTCCGCATGAACGGTCCGCATGAACAGTTCACATGACCGATCCACATGACCGGTCCGCAGGACCAAGAGTCCCAACTTGATATAATCTAGTTTCCGGAGTCTGTTTATTCATATGATTTATTTGCATAATTTTTTGCTATGACCCATTTCATTGCATTCTTGCGCGCCGTCAATGTCGGAGGGACAGGCAAACTCCCTATGACTGATTTGAAGAGCCTTTGTGAAAAGGCTGCCTTTACCAATGTCAAAACATATATTGCTAGCGGAAATGTTGCATTTCAAAGCAGCAAATCCGAAAAGCAAATCAAATCCATTCTGCAAAATGCTTTGATGGAATACTCAGGCAAGCCCGTCGATGTAATGGTCCGTTCTGCTGGTGAACTCAATTCTGTTCTCGAATCAAATCCATTCCCTAGCGCAGAACCTGCCAAAACGATGGTTTTCTTTCTCGATGAAGCACCTGACCCAAACCTGATTTCTTCTGTTAAGGGAAAAGGTAATGAAGAGATTCAGTTAGGTCTGCGGGAAATCTACATCCATTATCCGGAAGGTATTGGCAGATCAAAGCTAAAACTACCTGCATCATTAAAAGCAACGGCCAGAAACATGAATACTGTTGCGAAGATGCTTGACTTGGCGTGATGGAACTATGCCTGGAGTTTCTTATCGAAACGAGCTGTTCCCGATTGAAAACGACCATGTCATTTTTGTATTTGCACTGCAGGATTAGCCGTGCCAGGAGCCATTTTGCTGTCTGTAATTGCAAAAACTTTCTTCAATGTTGTAAATGAATCAGCAGTGATTGAATAATCTCCACGAAATGGATACGCAAATAGAAAGAGCAAAATGAAATTCAAAGAAATAAGCATGGCGATCATCGCTGTCATCAATGATTGCAGTAAATAATTCTCTGAACCAAACAAATAGGTCCAGAGTATCATCAAAGCCGCGCCTACAAGCAGTGTAGTCAACTCTATCGGCGGGATGCCTGATTCAGCCATCTTAAGACGTGCTTGTCTGTTCTGCCAGAAATCACTTGCCTCCTCAACCATTCTTGGATAAAGAGCTTTATCATTTTCTGTTTTCGGTTCAAAATTCATCAACTCAGTCATAAGATTTAGCGCCAACCCCTGTGCAACTTCGCAATAGGTTGAGCAACTCATCTGGTGCCATTCAGTACTTGGCACCTGGGCAGCATAATTTCGACAAAGCTCCCTGACTTTATCTCGTTTTGCCGGCGGCAGGTTGGAAGACAAAATGTACACGTCCGCAAGATTGTTTGTTTCTTTTTCGATGATAGCTCTTGCATTTTGTCCTTGTCCGAATGCATCGACTACAATCAATCCGAGAAGAACGGCATAAATAGTGCCACCGATTGCAATAAAATAGCCGCTAACCTCGTGCGATGAACGAAGCTTCTCCAGGTCTAAAAAACGTCGGGCGAGCAACAATCCACAAACTGCAAAAGTTGCACTACCGAAAAAGATCAATAGGGCTAATAAATTTGACATGACCATTTGTCCTGTTAGAAAGAAATCTGCTTCACTTAGTCGAGCTTTAATGCTTACCAGGTTTCTTAGAGTGGGCTGCCGGAGCAGGAGATTTCACTGCTGCTTTCCCGGCTGCTTTCCTTGTTTCTTTCCCTGCTGCTGTCCCTGCTGCTGCTGACCCCGTTGCTTTCTCTGTTGCTGACCCTGCTGCTGCCCCTGTTGCTTTCCCTTCTACTTTGCCTGTAGATACTCCAGGTGAAGAAATTGGTTTAACAGGTTCGGAACTTTTGTTCGCACTGTCTGTAGTGTCACTACCTGGTCCTGGCGGAGGACCCTTCTTGTTACTTGCTTTGAACAAGTCTCCATTAAGCAAAGTAATGGCTTTTTCAAGCTCGTCTAACTGCGCCTTCGGATAGTTTTTACGTGCAAGATCTTCCTCTTGCTGAAGCAACTGGTTGTCGCGCTCCATAAAAGCTGCCACTTCCTCGTTGGTCAAATATCCATTCTTTTGTCCCAGTGTGATTTGGTCTTTGAGATCCATAATTCTCTGTTTGAACTTGGGCACGAAAAATATCGATGGCTTTTCAGTGCGAATAGTTTCACTGCTGAATGAACTGTCTCCACCACTGGTGTCACCACCATTGCTGCTTGATGAGGAGGATGATGATGAGCTGCTGTTGACTGTGCTATTACTCGACGAATGTGTTTCAACGCGAGTGAATTTTGTTTGCTCCTGGGCAAAAGATGGCAGCGTTGCGCTGCATGCGATGATGGTCAAGACTCTAAGCAGATGAGCAGTTCTCATTGTTTCTCCGTGCGTTTACTTGCGATTTTAGTTTAATAGCATAGTTTGCTCGCCTACACCATAATCGTGAAAATATCGTTCCTTTTGCCGTGCTGGCAAGCAATTAGCGAAAGTTTGCACAATTGTACAGCCGCCACCAGTAATTCATGCACGTTTAACTCTGTAGTTAAGCGACAAGCGGCTCTATGCTGGGCATCGGGAGCAGGGAAATATTGCGGGCAGGATGGGGATTATACGATTCTCATCTGGGCGGGTGTCGCCTATAGTGACAGCGTGGAGTGGAGATAACTTTAGTGCAACGATTTTTCATTGGTTACGTTTTACTAGCTTTCTTGTGTGTTCAAAACTCGTTCTTGCTTCCAGCTTTCGCTCAACCAGGCAATAATCTTGCTGAAAGAGTCATCGCAGCAGACGAATCAGATCCACTCGTCGCTCGCATCGAGGCGAAGGCCCCGGCAAAAGCAAATCATGCTCGCAAACCAGGGGCAGCGCATCATGGTGCTCGTTCTCACCGCCGAGTTCGCCGCGTTTACGTAGTTAGACGTTATGTGGCAAAACCGGGTCAAAGCATCGCCAAGCATAATGATGAGCATAACTGCAAATCAGACTGCGGCGGCGGATGTTGCGGTAGCAAAAAATCAGACGCCGGCAAAACAGCTTGTGGCCCAAAAGTAAATCAATCGGCTCAAGGTCTCTCATCCACTTCACCTGAGCAAATTGCGTCAGCCACTCCAAACAAAGATGAATGCCCGCACAAGAAAATGGGCGGCAAGATGGGTGCAGACGGAAAATGCACAAACGATTGCGACCTTTGCAAATCTGATGGTTGTACCTTTACTGCCAGTGGCGCATGCTCAGACTGCCCGAAATGCACAGACCACAAGAAGGCGGAAGCCGACAAAACAGACGATCCATGCACTTGCGGCGAGATGTGCTCGCGTTTCGACAAGCCGAACGTCGCCGATTCATCTAATAAGGTAAAGGCACCAAGAATTTTGGTCGCTGCTGCTCCACAGCAAACAGTCAACGCCGACCACCATGACGACGGCATCCCAACAGTAGTTGAATATGTTGAAGTACCAGAAGGTACCGCAATTCCAAGCAAAGGTTTCTCCACGCTGGCAGCAAATGCTCCAGCCTCTTACATACCGATGGCGATCGCCAGTGCCGCATCTGCCGCAGCTCCTTCATATATAGTACGCGGACGGGGAAATGTCGCTGACATGGTAGAAGGTGGCAGTTCTGTCGCTGTCGCAGGTCGAGGCAGTCTCGCCGATGAAGTTGAAGGTTCACCCGTGAGAGCGGCTGCTGTGCCGACTGGCGGCTACCCGATGGGAAGCGCAGTTCCTGCGTCTCCAGCTCCGAGCATTCCCATGCAGGCTGAAGCACCTCCTGCTGTTGAACAACAAACTCTTCCTGCTCCAATAGTCACAACTGGTGGCATGCCTATGCCGAGCGACCCAGGTGTGGCGGCTCCACTTGCTGCACCAATGCCGATACCATCCAGTGGCTCGCCTGTGGCTGCTGCCCCAAGTGGTGGCACATCTGGCGGCGGCGGTTGGGCTTTACCTCCAGGGCTGGGCACCACACTCGGTGGTCTAGCTATTGCTGGTGCGCTAATCGGGACAGCCATCGCACTTGGCACGACCCTAGGTCATGGTAGCAACGGCGGATATGCTGGTGGATTTTTTCCTGCATATTTCCCTTCAGGTTCTTATTCTCCAGTTTCATATAGTGGCGGTAACTTAGGCACTGTTGCTTATGTACCAGCTAGCCCACCACCTATCACTACACCGCCTGGCGGTGGCACCGGCTGTGGAAACACAGGTTCTGGATCTGGTTCCGGCTCGGGCTCAGGTTCAGGCTCCGGTTCAGGCTCCGGAGGATCATGCAATAACGGCGGTGGTTCAAGCGGCAGTCATGGCGGCTCAGGTTCTGGCTCTGGCTCTGGCTCTGGCGGATCGTGCAATAACGGCGGCGGCTCAGGCTCCGGCGGACATCATGGCTCAGGATCTGGATCGGGCTCCGGCTCCGGCTCCGGTGGATCGTGTAACAACGGTAGTGGCTCCGGTGGACATCATGGAGGCACGGGATCTGGATCTGGTGGATCGTGCGATAACGGCAGCGGTTCTGGCGGTCACCATGGCGGCTCAGGCTCAGGCACTGGTTCCGGTGGATCATGCAACAACGGTAACGGATCCGGTGGTCATAATGGTGGTACCGGCTCAGGTTCTGGATCTGGATCGGGTTCCGGCTCCGGTTCCGGCTCCGGCTCCGGCGGATCATGCAATAACGGTAACGGATCCGGTGGTCACCACGGTGGCACTGGCTCAGGCTCAGGCGGATCATGCAACAACGGTGGCGGCTCAGGAGGTCACCACGGCGGTTGGGGCTCTGGCTCAGGTGGAAACCACGGATCGTGGGGCGGTGGCTCCGGCGGTTACGGAAATGGTGGTTCCTGTGGAAATGGCTCAGGCGGATACGGCTCCGGTGGTTCAGGCGGATATGGCTCCGGCGGCTCAGGCGGATACGGCTCCGGTGGCTCAGGCGGATATGGCTCCGGTGGTTCAGGTGGATACGGTTCCGGCGGTTACGGTTCCGGCTCCGGTGGATACGGCGGCGGCTCCGGCAGCGGCGCCTGGCAAGATACTGGATGTGCTGCAACCGGCAATTACGGCGGTTCTTCAGGACAATCCGGTAAACAATGTATAAGACAAAATAGCTACGGCCAGGGTATCAAGCCTAATCCGCAATATTGCGGCACAGGTGGACTTGCCCCTATCGGCGGCGGCATCGGTTCTTTCGTAGGTAATGGCGGCTCGGGCGGCGGAAGTGGTCGCAGCGGCAACTTCAACTACGGCTATTTGCCTTCAACATCTACATCAAGTGTCAACATCAACGTTGCTGTTGGCGGTGGTGGATGCAATTCGATTTACAGCGGCACCGGTGCTTATGGCGGCGATCCCTACGGCTGCGGCGATTATGGACCAGACTGTGGACCTGTCTATGACAATGGTCCCTGCCCTCCGGGTGGTGGTTACGTTGTGGATAGCGGTTCTATTTCTGATGGTGGTTATAACAACGGTGGTGTAATCAATGGTGGCGACCCTTATGGCTATAACCAGGGTGGCACTGCCGACGGCGGGTCTGGAATGAGCTCTATGAATAACGACCCTTATTCATACGGCGGCGACTGAAATCGTTCAGATTTAAGCTAATTGCTCAGATTAAATCGTTGGCGCAGATCAAAAATCTGCGCCAATTTTTTCCTTTTTCATTCACTAAATCGCCCATGAAAGCGGCATAAATTAAATTCGAGCGGGAAGGTTTTGAATTTGGAAGGCGCGCCAAATAATCGTTGGCAGTCACAGTTTCAAGTTTAATCTGCGATTCCCGCAGTTTTAACTTGACTCTTTCGCTTTTTGACTAAAACCGGCAGACCGGGGGAATAAAGATCTTGTCAGGGGCTCTAGCCCACGACGAACAGTAAATCTCAACTCTCTGGTTTGCGTAATGAAGGCTCAATCACTAGCCTTGGCTTTGTCGTGCGTACTGTCACAGTTATTTGTGTCAGTATCTGCCGAAGAACAGTATGTCAGCGAAACACACAGCTCTGCTGGCGTTATGGCAGTCAATGCCAGAATGTCGCCTGTGAGTTTCGCTGCCATGCGTAGTTCGAGATCTTTATCAAATGAAGCGGTTGCCTTACTAAATGCTGCTCAATACGAACAGGCTGAATCAAAGCTACGTAGAGCGCTCGAACTAGAACCAGGCTTAGCCAGCGCACATTGCAATTTGGGTCTTCTGCTAAACAAAACAGGCAGACCGCAAGAAGCAATTCAGCATCTTGAATATGCTCATGCTCAAGCTCCCGAAGCAGCAGCTCCTCTCGTGACTTTGGCTGCTTCTCACCAATTGTGCGGCGATCTCAGCAAGGCTGTTTCACTCTACAACGAATATCTGCTCCGCTTTCCAGCCGCCGGCGATAGAGCTGTTATCGCTGACATCGTCAAACACTTGCAAGCAGAATCATCAAAAATAGCTTCTTGTGGTGACACAAACTTCCACTGGGCAAAGAAGCAACTCAAAGTTTTCGTTCACAGTGCAGATGGTGTTTCTGGTTTCAAACCAGAGTTTAATGAAGCCCTGCAAGAGTCTTTCTTGTCCTGGAGCACAACCGGTGCGCTGAATTTTGAATTCGTTAATGACGCTCAACAAGCTGATATTGAATGTTCATGGACTGACGATGTTTCAAAATTATCTTCAATCGGCGAAGGCGGCGAAGCTGTATTGCGCCACCGCGGTGCGCAAGTAACTCATGCTCGCATCACTCTTTTGACAAACAGAACTGCCAATCATGCCCAACTTTCCCTAAAGGAAGTGAAAGCACTCTGCTTACATGAAGTAGGTCATTCTCTGGGCTTGATGGAACACAGTCGTCGTCCTGATGATGTTATGTTCTGCACGCTTTCCTCAGCTGCAACACCAACAGCCAACGATTTCAATTCTTTGCAAAATCTCTATCGTGCCAACTAAGTAGCAGCTTTAGCGATCTATATTTCTTCTGGTTCAATCTAGCAGCCGTCACATTGATTTGGGCACTGCTTGGATGCGTGAGAGTTTAGCGCTATGCTAAGCTCGGGAGAATCTCTGGTGGAGCAAGCCCTGAAAATTGGGGACATTTTTGATGACAAGTATAAGCTTGTCGAAGAGCTTGGTGCTGGCGGTAGTGGCACTGTGTATAAAGCTCTTCAATTAGACTTAAATCGTCTCATAGCACTGAAAATTCTCCGCAATGTTGCAATCGCCGACCAAGCAGCCGAATCACGTTTCTTGCGTGAAGCAAAAACCTTGAATCAGTTGTCACATCCAAACATTGTCGTCATTTACCATTTTGGATTAGCAACAAACCAAATTCCATTCATCGTGATGGAATATTTGAATGGATCAAGTCTGCGATCAATATTAGACAAAGAAGGTCGCCTTCCTGTATTGCGCGCAATCAAAATCATGATTGACGCCGCGCGCGGACTTGCTTATACACACAAGCAGAATATTGTGCACAGAGATTTGAAGCCTGAGAATCTCATTTTACTTCAAGCGCCCGAACCTGATCACGTCAAAATCGTAGATTTTGGTCTTGCTAAACCGACAGATCTTAATGGCACAGAACAAAAGCTCACCGCAACTGGCACCATGGTTGGCACTGTTGCATACATGAGTCCAGAGCAATGCAAAGGCTTTCCGGCTGATGCAAGGTCTGACGTTTATTCACTTTGTGCTTGTTTCTACGAAACCATAACAGGTGAAACAGCCATGCATGCAGATACACCTGTTGGGGTAATGTACAAACATCTGAATACACCTGTTCCTGAAGTGAACGCCAGCAAGGTCGAAAAATTCCATCCTATTTTGAATGCGATTATTGCTAAAGGAATGGCAAAAGACGCAGAGAATCGCTATGCAAATATGGATCAACTTATAATTGATTTGGAAAAAGCTGCTGAGCTGATCAAATCAAATACTCACTCGACTGCACTGAAGGGTGGCACTGCCGTTGCACTGATAGTTTCTTTGTTTCTAATCGGCCTGTGCATTTTGCTTTTGTCTGTGCAGAAGGGCAAGGTCAGCGAAAAAACTATTCAGATAAGCACAGAGCAATCAAAAATTGTCGCTGATATCGCCAAAGCAAAAGCTCACATGGTTCACTGGAAAAATCCAGAAACCATAAAAGATCAAACGATCCGGACTCGGTATCTGAATGACCTCTTTGCGCTCGGGCGCAAGCAATTGCTTTCTGCAAATCCTGAAGATATCAAAGCTGCTAAATCTACTTATACACAGGCTTTACTAGCTGCAAAGCAAAGTTCTGAGAAGCGATTTCTTATTGCGTCGTACGCATTGCGAGCAAAGTCTGAGTGGAAACTGGGCGACTATGTTGCATCTGAAAGCGATTTTGATCAAGCACAGTCGTTGCTTGAAAAACCTCAGGACAACGAGATTAGTATCGATATATTATTTGAAAGAGAGTGCTTGAGAGTCAGGCAACGCCGCTTCGCTGAGGCATTGACTGATTTGAAATATGCTCTTTCTACTTGCGATGAAGCTATAGGTTTTTCCGCCGTTTTAGAACGCCTTGAGCGATTCCGGCAATCGCTAGACATTGGTGGCACAAATCGTGACGTAATGCTGATTTGTGTCACGAACGAACTTAGAAACGCAAGTCCCTATTCGCCTGAAGAAATGACTCCGGTATGCGATTTGATGTTGACTTTGTGTGAAAGGCTTTCTATCGATTCTTACCACAAGGAATGCATAAAGAATTTCGGATTTTGCGAAGAACTCATCAACAAGATTCCGCAAAATCAGGAATTCCAAAGACGTTTGGACAAGTTGAAAGAACGTGCAAAAAATTTCGGTTGAGCCGTTGTAGAAAACATGAGGGCAGCATTTTACTGCCGCCCTCTGGGGATCATGTTGTTGAATTGGATGCGCTTTGACTGAGCAAATTGCACAAGTGCTTCTTGCTCGGTCTGGCACATCCCCGGTTAAGACCTCTGTTTTTGAATGCGCAACATCAAGTTCGCTCCTGCAATATCTTTATAGGTTACAGGAACCAGACTCGTGGTCAAACTTGAGTCATCTGATAAGACTTCCAGCACGCGTGACAGCATGGGATTGTCCGGTCTATTCGGTCCTTTGAGTGGATATATTCGCACCTCCCATTTTGATACCCTGATTAACTCGCGAATTGCCTGAATGTGAAAGCTCATCGAAAACTCGTCTTGTTCAAAAACTCCTCCATAGTTTTTACTTGAGTACAAAAACAAAAGGTGAGCGTTCAATACCAGGTCAAAAGAATTGTCTGCAAACGGAAGTTCGGGTAATGAGGCAGCTATATAGCGTCCTGCTTTTTTACCTTCGCTGTAGTCATTTGCAAATGTAAATACAGCATGTGCTTTCTCCGCCAAATAGTGAGACTTGTTACTGTCATTCAAAGCATCGAATAAATGCACTTGCTGTCCTACTTTGGCAAGGCAGTTTCGCATGTCATTCTCTGCAAGTGGAATCAGTGCATCACTACCCTCAGAATATCTTGGGTCGCACGCTATGGCATGAATGCCTGTGCGATTAGCTTCCGCTGTAAATGATGACGGACCTGATGCACAGTCGAGAATATTTTTTCCAACCCAATCATGTGGCTGGAAATTAAACATCTCTGTATATTCATCAAATGTTCTTCCGTAAAATGCAACATTGTCCAGGACAAATTGTTGATTTTCTTTCGGGTTGCTTATTGAGCTGATCATTTGTTTGCCTCTGCCTTACATGTTCTACTCTAAATCTAAAACATGAGGATGGTGTGGGTAAGCTAATTAAGGAATTGTGTGCATAAGAAGAGGGTGCCGCCACAGCAGCACCCTCTTTGGTTCCGACGATTTAAATTATTTGTGCACTGATATTGCCAATTTTCCAGTGACTTTGCCTGACTCTTGCAGCTTGTGTGCTTCAGGCACCTGTTCTAAGCTGAAGACCTGGCTCACATGCGCTTTTAACTTGCCGCTTTCTGCAAGCTTAGCTGCCTCTTCGAGAATTTTTCCATGTGCTTCTGGATTTGTGTTGTATAAAAGTGCCGCCCCTACGAAAATGTAATGCAAGGTCGCGTTCTTGAAAAATAGTTTTTCGCTGGGGTTAGAGTCGCTGCCCTCGACTATTGTGGCAATACGACCATTTGCTGCAACCACGTCAAGTGATTTGTCGAACACTGGTCCACCGACACAATCGAAAATTGCTTCAACTCCTTTATTGTTTGTGATTTCATTTACTCGTTTGACGAAATCTTCTTCTTTGTGATTGATTATGATGTCTGCGCCAAGAGATTTCACCAGGTCAATAGATGCTTTTGAACTTGCCGTGGTGATTACTTTTGCGCCACGCAATTTAGCAAGCTGGATTGCAAGATGACCTACTCCCCCGCCGCCTGCGTGAATCAAAACGGTCTCGCCTGCTTGAATATTGGTTCGCGAATAGAGTGCATCCCATGCCGTGAGTAGCGCAACTGGAAATGCTGCAGCTTGTATGTGGTCGATAGATGCAGGCTTTTTCGCAAAGGTTCTGTAGTCCGCCGCAACGAATTCTGCATTGGCACCATTTTCAAAAACCGAGATAAATCCGAACACTTCATCGCCAGGTGCAAATTTAGAAGCAGCATTGGCACCGACTTCACGCACGATGCCGCTAACGTCAAAGCCCAACACGAAAGGTGGAACTCTCATGCCACCAAGACCATGCTTGCGAGATTTGGTGTCAACGGGGTTCATCGCTGTTGCGTATACTTCGATGAGCAAGTCATTGTCTTTCACTTTTGGACGATCTATTTCTTGTACTTCAAGTACTTCAGCTTCGCCATATTTTGTCGCGACTAGTGCTTTCATGTTGTTTGCTCCGTATGTATAAATGGAATTGATTCTGTTTTGGGCTGCTCGGCTGCTTTGATTTATGCAGCCATCGATAGTCTGGTCTTTGCCTGGGCGCTAACGAATCTGTCTGAGTCGTGAGCTAATTTGATGAGAACAGAAACTGGAGTCGATGGGTTGAACACGACTGCTATGCGCACTTCACTGCTGTTATCAGAGCTTAGATTATCTAAGATTTGAGCGGAACTTTCTGCGTTTTGAGCCAAGACCAGTTTTTGTTGTACCGAAGCCATTTGCTTATTGCCTTGTTGAGCAGGTTTTGTGAGCTTTGCCAAGAGTGCTGCTGTGAAGTCTATAACGCTGTCAGCAAGTTCTCCTATCAAGTCTCCTTCTGCACCCTTAAAATCGTCCGAATGACCTGCCTGTATTGATATTGGGAAACTCATTTGTTTATCCTCTTTAACTAATAGACCGGTCGTCTCGGTGGTCGATGGGTAAATAATAGACCGGTCGTCTAGCGCCGTCAATCCCTTACTTCATAAACAAAAGTTCAGAATCACATTCATCGTATGAAGCGCCACCCAAGGTCCCTGCGGCTCATAGGATTCACCCGACACACAAGGTCCACCCATCCCATAAGGTCAAGCCAGGACCCAGGGTCCGTGCGTCTCACAAGGTCCACCCGTCCCATAAGGTCCAGCCAGGACCCAGGGTCCGTGCGTCTCACAAAGTCCACCCATCGCCTTTTGTCCAGCCAGGACCCAGGGTCCGTCCGTCCCCGAAGGTCCAGCCCGGACAAAAGGGCCATGGGGCACGCATGGTCCATACCGAACACAAGATTCGTCCTGCACGCCTACTTACTAGAATCCCAACTTAAATAGCGACAGCCCTGGGAGCGCAGGCTTCCAGCCTGCTTCTAATTGCCCAGCCGCATGCAGCCCTGGCACCAAAAACAAAGGGACGACGCATGGCGCCGCCCCTACAATAAAGGATGCCATACTCAGTTATTAGGGCTTCTTCTCTGGCGTTCTCGGAATAAAGTTGGGAACGATGCCACCCATGCAGCTTCCGCTGTCTTCATAAACGCCTTTCTCTGCGTTCCAGACTTCGGTGTAAATAGGTCTGCCACCGCTGAGAATAGTAGTCGTTGTAATCGAGATCTTCCCGTCAGTTGCTATATTGTCCTTCGCATCACGTTTGAGTTCTTTCACTTTCTCAACAGGCTTTCCAGCCTTTTCCAGCAACTCAACTTTATGCAAATCCTCTTTGTTGAGGTTTAGCATTGTGTTCAAAATTTTTGCGTGTTTTGCAACGTCAGCTTCATCATGAAGAAGGTCTGCCAGGCGGCATCCGTTGCCTTGTTCAGCCGCGGTTGTTGCCTTTCGCACTGCTTCCATTTCTTTTGCCGTTAAAGCTACTTCAACCATGACCATCTCCCTCAGATTTCGCAAAGTGACTGGGTTTCCAGTCCCTATGGCAATCGTAAAAGGAGGGCGCACTGTTCTCAATGGTGAATTTACGCTTGTAAGCCATTGTTGCAGGCACTACAGGCTAATTTGCTTTCACAATTTATGAGGAGATGAGTTTGATCTGCAGCTTGATTTTCCCAACTAATTCTTGCAGCGCAATGTTTTTCGCGTCGGCAGACTCACGTTTAGGATACTAACTATCTTGAACTTCACTGAAACCAAGCTTTTTGTACAGCGTTAAAGCGGGCGTATTTGCTGCGGTCACGACAAGTTTGAGAGACTTATCACCGCGAAGATAAAGGCTGTTTAGTGAATGGAAAATCAGTTCCTTTGCTAAGCCTTTTCCTTGAAATTGCGGGTCGCTTACAACGAAGGCCATGAAGGGTCCCTGGCGATCTACAATCAGGCAAGCGCTCACAAGTTTATTGTTTTTACTAATTGCAAATGACGCATCCCAAATGGGAGTGCCATATTTACCATCGAGAGATGCCTTAGCTTCTTGCTTCGTTTCTTCCAGCGTTTCGCCTTCATCGTCGACGGTTCCTTTATAGCTGGCGAATAGAAGTTCGCCGAATTGTTCTGCATCAGAGGCGCTTAGTGCAACGGCTTGCTGCGTCGGCACAAATTCAATTTTATCGATTTCGCGCACCAGAGTTAGCCTTGCTTTATGACTCATTCGGCTTTTGTCCTGTCGTTTAATTGAGCTAACTGTCCAAATTGTACGCTCTTGAAGTCCAGAAACATGCGAATCTTGATAATCAACGTGTGTTATGATCAATACTCGTATAGCTTGATGAAATGAACAAATGCGCGTTTGGCCGGGTCTTCCATATCCTCTAGGAGCTACTTGGGATGGGCGCGGAGTCAACTTCGCTTTATTCTCCGAAAATGCCACCAGAGTTGAGTTGTGCTTATTCGACTCAGTCGATCAGCCATATGAGTCTTTGCGACTGCCTCTTCCTGAGCAAACCGACAGAGTATTTCATGGATATTTTCCCGATATAAAACCGGGCCAATTGTACGGTTATCGTGTTTACGGTACTTACGATCCTAAGTCTGGTCTGCGTTTCAATCCTAATAAAATGCTCTTAGATCCATATGCTAAGGCTATTGGAAAAGATCTTGAATGGCATGATTCACTATACGGATATCGTATAAAAGATAGCAAATTAGACTTATCATTTGACGATCGTGACAGCGCTCCTTATGCACCGCGAGCTCAAGTAATTGACACCGCGTTTACTTGGGGCAACGATCAATTACTAAAAATTCCATTCCACAAAACCGTTATTTACGAATTGCATGTACGCGGATTTACCAAGCTGATGCCGGGCGTACCCGAGCCTTTGCGTGGCACCTATGCTGGGCTTGCAACCGAAGCTGCTGTAAATCATTTGTTGAAACTTGGTGTCACTGCTGTAGAGCTGATGCCTGTGCATCATCATTTAGATGAACATTCTCTGGTAAAACGCGGGCTGCATAACTATTGGGGATATAACTCCATCGGCTATTTTGCTCCAGATTTGCGCTATAGCTCTAATCCACTTCCATATTTTGCTGTACAAGAATTCAAGTCAATGGTCAGGACACTTCATGCAAATGGTCTTGAGGTGATACTAGATGTGGTGTATAACCACACGGCTGAAGGAAATGAATTAGGACCAACTGTTTCACTGAAAGGCATCGATAACAGCAGCTATTACAGGCTTCAGGAAAAAGAGCTGCGATACTATTCTGATTTTACTGGCTGTGGCAATACACTCAATATGCAACATCCGCGCGTGTTGCAGTTGATTATGGATAGTCTTAGATATTGGGTCACTGAAATGCACGTTGATGGTTTCAGGTTCGATCTTGCCAGTGCTTTAGCACGCGAACTACATGACGTCGACCAGCTATCCGCATTTTTCGACATTATTCACCAGGACCCAATACTTTCGAAAGTGAAATTGATTGCCGAGCCGTGGGACGTCGGTCCTGGTGGCTATCAGGTTGGTCAATTCCCTGTCGGTTGGGCTGAGTGGAATGGAAAATATAGAGACAACGTTCGACGCTTTTGGAAGGGCGATGGTGGCACTGTAAGTGAATTTGCCACGCGTCTAACAGGGTCTAGCGACTTGTATGAACACAGTGGACGCCGTCCATATGCAAGCGTTAACTTTGTCACTTGCCATGACGGATTTACGCTTCAAGATCTTGTAAGTTACAACGAAAAGCATAATGAAGCAAACGGCGAAAATAACCGTGACGGTGCCAATGATAATTACAGTTGGAACTGCAGTGTAGAAGGCGAAACAGACGATAAGGAAGTGCTCGCCCTGCGCGCCAGACAAAGACGAAATCTCATTGCTACTGTGTTGCTTTCACAGGGCGTTCCCATGATTTATTCAGGCGATGAGTTTGGTCATACTCAGTTTGGCAATAACAATGCTTACTGTCAGGACAACCCATTGGGTTGGCTCAATTGGAATTTCGACGAAGAAAAAATGGAATTCTTCCGCTTTGTCTGTTCTGTAATTGCTTTGAGACAGCGGCACCCTGTGTTGCACAGACGCAGATTTTTCCACGGCAAAGAAATTCGTGGAACCGAATACAAAGATATTTATTGGATTAATCCTTCAGGCAATTTGATGCAAGACAAAGACTGGAATGCTGGCTTTGTGCGCTGCCTGGGCGTTGTTTTGAATGGACAAATCGATGAGATGAACGAGCAAGGCGAGCGCATCATGGATAACAATTTCCTGCTCTTGCTCAATGCTCACCACGATGACATTGATTTCCAGCTTCCATCAGCCGCCAGTAAGGAAGATCGCCTTGAATTGCTCCTCTATACTGATACTTCAATCGTTGCGCCGTCCTGTTTGCAAAATCGACAGGTCTTCCGTTTGAAAGGGCGTTCAATGGCACTGCTTACCTGGCCGAATACTTTATTGTCAGCAAGTAATCGTCCGCCCTCGTACATTGCTCTGTCTGAATTTTAGTCGGGGCTCTTCTATTGTCTGATAAGGGCTTAGGAGCTTTAGTTTTTCGAGAAATCGAATTAGATGCCTGGTACAAAGATTTGGCTTAATTCTAAATGCAGCCATTTGCGTATTCCCTGTGTCATTAGGCTTCCGCTGGTTCTGTACTCCCGACGGGTGATGGTTCCGCCATCCTAAAGGCCGATAAATAAGATTGCTCATATTGATAGGCTAGTCTTACTTTTTAGCTTTTGGAGCACAATTATGAGTATGTTCTGTTATCAGTGTGAGCAAACCTCTCAGGGAACGGGCTGTACGACCATGGGCATTTGCGGCAAGACGCCCGATACCTCAACCTTGCAAGACCTGATGGTTTACATTGTCAAAGGTATCTCACAGTATGCTAATCGTGCCCGCGCACTTGGTGGGTCTGAGCGTTCAATAAATGAAGTTACTCTCGAAGCACTATTCATGACATTGACCAATGTCAATTTTGACCAGGAAGAGCACGTAAGCTATATCAACGAAAAACTTACGCCTCAGCTTGCAAAAACAAGATCTATGTATATTGATTTGTGCGCAGCCAAAGGTGCCACTCCAGATAAGTTGATGGGGCCGGCAGAATGGGGCGGAGTGAAGAGCACTAAAGAATTACTTGAATTTGGGCTCGCAATCGGAATTATCGAACGAGCAAAATCAACTAACGCTGATGTTGTTTCGTTGCAGGAAATGTTGACATACGGTGTTAAGGGCTTGGCAGCATACGCACATCACGCACAGTTGCTCGGTTTTGTGGACGAACAGGTTTATGCTTTTGTTCACAAGGCTTTTGATTATTTGACCACTGCAGACCAAACTGTTCCCGATCTTCTAGCACTCTGTCTTGAAGCGGGTAAGGTGAATTATGTGGTTATGCAGCTTTTGGACAAGGCTCATACTGAAACTTATGGACACCCTGCACCAACGCCAGTTCGTACGACTCCAGTTAAGGGCAAATGTATTTTGGTTTCAGGTCACGATATGAAATCACTTTATGAGTTGCTCAAGCAAACTGATGGAAAAGGGATCAACGTTTATACTCACGGAGAAGTTTTGCCGGCGCACGGCTATCCGGCGATGAAAAAATTCTCGCACCTGGTTGGAAACTATGGCACAGCCTGGCAAAATCAAGTGAAAGAGTTTGAAGAGTTTCCTGGTGCTATTGTGATGACTACAAACTGTCTCAAGCCGCCAGCCGAATCTTACGTAAAACGTCTATTCACAATGGATGTCGTGGGCTGGCAGCATGTAGCCAAAGTAAACAATTACGATTACTCTGACGTTATCAAAGCTGCCTTGGAAGCGCCTGGATTTGATGCCGATGCGCCTGAGCATCTAATTACTGTTGGCTTCGCTCACAATGCTGTTCTTGGTGTCGCAGGAAAAGTTGTAGACCTGGTTAAACAAGGCAAAATCAAGCACTTTTATTTGATCGGTGGCTGCGACGGTGCAGAGTTTGCCAGAAACTATTTCACAGAGTTTGCCGAAGGCGTACCAAAAGATTGTGTTATCTTGACCCTTGGTTGCGGAAAGTACCGCTTTAACTTCGAAGACTTTGGTGATATCGAAGGTATTCCTAGGCTGCTGGATCTCGGTCAATGCAATGATGCATACTCTGCAATCCAAATCGCAAGTGCGCTTGCCGGAGCATTCGAATGTGGCATCAATGAATTGCCGCTATCACTCGTGATTTCGTGGTTTGAACAAAAGGCTGTGGCTGTCTTGCTCACGCTGTTACATTTGGGTGTAAAGAACATTCGTCTTGGTCCAAACTTGCCGGCATTTGTTACTCCGACTGTTCTAAAAGTACTGGTCGATAACTATGCACTTAAGCCAGTGAAAACGCCCAAGGAAGATTTGCGAGACAGCTTGCAAAAAGCCTGAGTGATTTCTCTCCAGGGAAATGGATAGTTTTCTGTTTCCCTGGTGATGCTTAATTGCTGCATTGCAAATTGAAAATATTTGGTCCGAATCACATTCGACGATTCGGATCAATTTGGCGTATTCGTGCTTACGTCCTGAAAAAATCCAATTACATTGTCTACAAGTTTGTCCATAAAGATGTAATCTTGGGCGCCTATAAAACGCTCTGGCGTGCCGCCGAAACCTTGCTTGAATCTGGAGAAACGGGCATATGAGTGGCTCGGCGATTGGAATTGGTCGTAGCCATAGAAATCATAATTCTCGCAGCCAAGTTCTTTTGCTGACCTTATGGCTTTCCATTGAAGAGCATAACCAGGCATCAAATGGCGTTTATTGTTTGAAATGCCACCATATAAATAAGTTGCTTTCTTTCCATGCGTAATCAAAGCTAGCGCGCCCAGCTTATCGTTTTCGTGTTCAGCAATGAAAACCCGCAGAATACCAGTTGGTAGTAGAGTGTCCAAAAGAATACGGAAAAATGATGGATGTTCTAACGAGAAACCATCGCGCTCCGATGCTTCGTCGAGCAGTTGATATAAAATATTTGCTGCCTCTGGGCCATTTTCTTCTCTCACCGTTACGCCCCTGCGTTCGGCCAGCAAGGTGTTATACCTGCATTTTGGTTTCATACCTTGCAAAATTGTGTCGAGATCTTGTCTCAAATCCAGGTACATAGTAGTTGCCGGAACGAGATTTACCGGCGCTCTGGCAAACTCATGAAGAATGCGAGGGAATGGATGAGGAACTCTTGGTTCAATCCGCATCGAAACAGCGTTTATATTTGCAGCAATTTTTTCTGCTTCGTTTATTATTAGCCGCAAGCATTGCGAAGCTAATTCATCATTGCCGAAAGGTAATACTGGTCCGTAGGGTGCAAGTAAAATACTTGGTCTTTTGGGGTCTGGGCACGCGTAAAGCAAGCAGCCCGCAATCATTTTGTTTTCGTTTGAAACAACAAGCTGGAATACGGTCTGTTCGCTTGCCTGTTTGAATTGCGCCCAGTACAGGCTTTGCATAAATCCTGATTGCTCATTGTTAGCAACAAGTGCTTCCCACTCGGCGCCTTCGGCCGAGCGGGGATCCATAAGCTTTACTTGAGCTATTTTGAGTTCTTCTTTGATTTTTGTAGTCATCACATTTGCAACGTGGCTAGCGTTTTTGTAGCACAAGCAGTTTCTTGCGGTAATGCATTCATTTGTTTTTGAAGTGCATCCATGCGCCTTTGTGTGCGCGCAATCATCAATTTGGTGCGTTTTATGGCATGGTCTCTAGGAATTTGCGTAGAGCCAAAGCTTACAAGCTGGCTTGGATCTGCATTTGGATCTGAAGTATATCCACTGAGATCTTGTTGAAGCTGCTGTAATCGATCTGCAATTTCTTTTTGATCTTGCTGCAAGCTGGCTTGTTCTTTCGAAGAATCATTCACCATGTTGTTCAAGTATGCGGTCGCAATTTCTTTGAATTTTGCTGGGTATTTAGCCTTGATAGGAGTAACGCCCATGTCGCTGTACCAGTTCTTGCCGTTGAGATAAGCAAGGCTGCCGTCCGGTCTCTTTATTACGAGAAATCTTCCATCAGGCAGCATCCATGTTGAAGCGAATACTTCGATTGCTCCAGGCACAGGTTCTTGCATAGTTGTCGGCCGCTCATCAGGTACTGCGGGCAAGTTTTGAGTTGCGGCAGCAAGTCTGTCTGCTGCTGCTTGCATGTTTTTCGCTTCGGTTTGATCATCATCTTGATTTTTGAAGCCGGCATTTTGTCCCCAATTAACAGATGACTGTCTCGACTCAGCTGCGCTTTGCAGACCTTTCTGTTGGCGTTTGATTTCGTTGCTCAAATTCCAAACCAGAGTGGGGTCATTTTGCAAACTCATTACAGGTTTACCAGTAGTTTGATCCATTACCAGTGTCATCTGTGGTGTCACAAGTAAATATGATTTGTCTGCAAGTTGAATGCCAATTTGTCCGCTGGGCAAAACGTCTGTGTCCGGACCCAACTTGTAATCGGCAGTTTCAGTGTTGACCGGAGCATTGTTAGAGCCGGCACCTTGACCGTTGTTAGCAGTCTGGTCTGAGCCGTCTCCGTCGTTGTCGTCATTGTAGTTTTGAGCCGGGTTAGGCACGTAATTATAATTTCGTGCAGGGTAAGTATTGCCCTCTTCGTCAACAGCTTGATTGTTGTATGAATTGTTGCTGTTGCTGCCGTTACCGTTGCTATCGTTATTGGGGTTTGTCGTCGTAGTTGTTTTGGTGTTGTTTGAGCCAAGGTTGACGTTTAAGAAGCCACCGCCTCCGCCAAAGATTGGAACAGACCAACCGCCCCAGCCTCCCCAGCCGCCCCATCCGCCATAGCCCCAGGAGTGCCATGGTCTAGCCCAGCCGTAGTGGCCCCAATGTCCATAACCGCCCCAGTGTCCGCCCCAGGCGCCGTGCCCCCAGCCGCGTCCACCTCTGTCTCCGAAGCCGCGACCGCCACGATCTCCACCTCTGTCACCACCGCGATCCCCACCGTGGTCTCCACCATGATCTCCCCCATGATCGCCACCATGTCCGCCGCCACCGTCTTTGCCGTAGGCTGCGTCGGGATGCATCAGGTTGCCTACAATAACAACAAGAGTTATGACCGTCATGACACGTGTGCCGAGTCGCAAAAGATCATTGCAATCACCGCACCAATCACGCAACTTATCTTGTAGCAGTCTGAGCTCTGCCACCACTAACGAAGGAAGTTCTGCAGCTCGTTGCAGTAGTCGGTCAACTAACTCCGGCAAGTCTATTGCTTCTAAAAAGCGCAATGGATCTTTGACGAAGTCGCAAATCATTTCTCTGGTTTGATGCTTGCGTAAAGCCGGAACCAAAGACACAACTCTTTCGAAAAGTTCTTCCGTTGGTGACTCAAGAATTGCAGCTGCCAGCTCTGTGCGAATTTCGGGTGGCAGTAGTCTCTGGCAATCGTCCGGCTCTGGTATCAACAAGTCGCGGTGATTGATTTCCAGCGAATTCCACGATGACTCAAGTGAGTTGCATATTTCAAGGCTGTTGAAAAAATAGTGCAAAAGTATGTCGCTGCCTGCCCTGTATGGAAGAGAGTACTGGCGCGGTTTGATAAATTCTTCTGAGAAATAGAAAAGCTGCTTCAATTGATGGCTGCTTTTCAAAAATAGATTGTCTGCAAGAAATTCTGGCTCATCGCTAAGATCAGCAGAACTGATTTGACGGTTGGCACCGAGAATAAATCCCCAGTCTCTGCCGTACCCCTGTGATTGGAACGAGGACAACTGCACGTGAAACGGATATGGTTTAATTCCGGCATACATCATGCTGTTAAAGATTGACCAGTATGCCTCCGGCGTGGCTTGTGTCGAAACGGCGTTGGCCGCCAGGACCCCGCCTTCGCCTAAGAGTGTTTGCAATACCGAATACCAATCAATACTGTGGAAGCGCGCTTCGCCTGTATTTGATGCAACGGTAAGGTCGCTGATGATAATGTCATAGACTTTGCCTGCTCTGGCAGCGGCAGCAGTGTAAGTCCAGGCGTCTTCACAGATAACCTTTACTCGCTGGTCTCCCAGGCTATTTTTGTTTAGCCAGCCAAACTCAGTGCGGGCCATTTCTAAAATGTTGGCATCATAGTCAACCAACTCGATGCTTTCGACATGCTCTGATTTTAGTAATTCTCTTGCACTCAAACCGTCGCCGCCGCCGATTATCAATGCATTTAACTTTCTTCCAGGATTGAAGCTGCGGGCTGCCATTAATGCCGGGGTCACCAGGGCTTCATGGTAAATATGCTCGTCGCGACTATCAAATTGAAGGTCTCCATCTATAAATAGAGATACCGAGCCATCGGCTTTACGTTCGAGCGTAGCTGCCATATTTCCTCCAATTTAGTCGTTCTGCCAAATTTTACCCGACTGGTGAGCCGGCAATTCGCTTGTCAATTAATTCGCTTTGCCTCAAAATTCGGACCCGGCACCATTTAATCTTTCAGGCAGATCTGCCGCCTCCGGGGGCTAACCCCCGCCAGGGTAAGCATTGAGGGGCTGCCGTTAGGAGTCTGCTTAGCTCTTGTCAAAATGGAAATTAGAATTACCCGAAGTTAATTCTTCTCCTTGTCCAAGAATTTTGCTGGACGGATAAACACAAACAGAGAGAAGGCATATTTTGCAAAGGGCTGAGGTTTTACCCAAAGCCCCTTTTTGCTTTTAATAAGTCAATTTTTCAGCGCCAGTCCATGCGGTACTTGAGGCAGTTGCGAACAGAGCTTTTGATAACGGGCAAATCTAGCTTGCTCGTTATGACTTTCCAGAGGTATTTGCGTGATTTCTGGGAAAGTCCTTTGCCTATGCCGTTTACTCGTAATATAGACAGGCACTCATCGCGCCAGAGCAGTTGTACCAGGGCGTTTGCATCAATTTCCAGGTTCTGGCGGGCGGGCCAAATTTCCTGGAGAACAGTGCCGTTTGGTCCCGAGCTAGCCGCAATTAAGCCCCACCATTGTGGAACCAGCTTTACTGCCTTCACCACATGCTTTTCGTCAGCCACAATCGAAATCTTGTCGAATATCTGGTTGTAGTACTTTTGCTGGCGCGGAAGTCTATCTAAATTATCTACAGAACTCTTGATTTCATAGCCATGCAAATAACCATTAATCGCGCAAACATCGACTCTAACCTTGCCGCCCAGGATGCAGAACTCATCAACTATTCTTGTGCTGGGGTCTTCCTGGCAAAAGGCGGCCAATTCAGACTCGTATAACGCTTTTTTGATATCTGCTTCGTTCATCAATGATACTAATGATGGTGGCAGCTCGATTTTACCTCAGCCTTGCTCTGAATGGAATACCCTGCTTTGACCTGCCGGCATTCCATGCCACGTCATTTTTACCCTTTATGCATATGATTCCAGAACGGGTAATAGTCTTTGTCGGAATCTGCCTAAAATGAAATCTCATCGTATTACGCTTTTATTCGCTAAATCGCGTATTGAATTCCTCTTGACTATCCCTTATTTTAAGTGAGAGGGCGCTTTTCGGCCCTTGCTGGGGGGAGAGGCTGGGATTCCATATATAGGGAAGGCCCGGTCGAAGACCGAAGGACTTTTACCTTTCGGTAATCGGGGAACTTACTAAAGTGGCTAGGAATATTCGTTTATCGTTTTTTTGCGCGCTCTTTCTGGGCGTTTCTTGCCCGATAAGTGCATTCGCTTATTCATACGAAGAGCTTGTTCAATTGGTTCAGGCCGAAGAGAGGGTTTTTGGTAAAGGCGACTATTCAAGCTCGCTAGACCAGAGACTTGCCAGGCTGGAAACAAAAGTATTGGGCGCCACCCATTCAGGCAGCGATTCCGAAAGGCTAAGAGCTGTTTGTACCGGGCTCGGTATCGAAAGCCATGATAAGCCATCCCTGGCTGCTCCATTCGCTGTGGTGGTCAAAAAGGCTACCCCGTTTGCCACACTGAGCAAAGCAAAATCCGCACAAAGCGGCAAAGTGAAATTGGGCAAGCAAGCTAAGTCTGCAAAGCCTAATTTTGTTCATACTAATGAAGCAGCAAGCACTTCGACCTGGGCTCCAATTACCCAGACCGCAATTGAAACGCAGGCGATAGCAGCAAAGCAAGCTCAGTCTCCCCTGGCTGCACCAGTTCAAGACCAGGTTATGCCAGAAAACAAAGACAAAGGTTTCACCCCATTGGGAATCGGAATCTTCGCTGCTTTTGCATTCATTCTCGCCAGCCTTGGCACTGTAGTCTATTTACTATTCAACGTGAAAAACGAATCCTCGGTTTCATTCAGCTCTCAATTTGACTATGACTATGAGACCTCTGCTGACGATGAAATCGGAACTGAGCAATCTCAAATTGAAACACTTGTAGATGCTCCGCTAATTAAACTTCCTGTTTCTGCACCGGTTTTTGCGGCAGAGCCTGTTGCAAGCAATCTTGAATCAGCCGCGCTTATGGAAGCTGCTGAATCTGTTGTTGCTGAATCGATTTTGATACCAGACTCAGCGCAGCTGCAGATGCCTGCTTTGCCCTCGGTCGAATTTGCCGAAGCAAAAGTATTCTCAACTGAATGGGAAGAATCCTTGAGCAAGACTTTGTTTTATGAGCTTGCTGATATTCCGGATAACGTGTTGCTAAATCCCAATAGTGCCAGATTCAATTCAAAAAACATTGTTGGTATGAGTATTGCAGCTCACGCAGTTAAGATTGAGTCTGAATTCGTTGCCTCCGCCCCTGTCGCTCCCATTGCGCCTGTGGCCCCGGTGCTTCTGATACCTGATATAGACTTCGGTTCGACAAATCTTGAAGTCATCGACAGCGAATCTACTGAAAGCGAAGTTTGCAAGCCCGAAATTGTTAGTCTTGAGCTACCTAACCTATTAAGCGTAAATGTATCTGAAGTCTTGCATGAAGCATGCTCGACAGAATCTGTCGAAGAGTCGGACAACATAGTTTATGCAAAATGGCCGTCTTACGAACCGCCTAAAGCTCCTCGTCTCAGTACTGTTGCTGTTTGGTTTGTTCGATCGCAAGCAGAAAAAAGAAATCGCCAGGCTAATGATCCATCAGAAGAAATTACTTTGCGACTTCCAGCAATAACTGAGTCTCAAGACTTGGATGAATCAACAATGAATGACGACCTATTAAATAAGGAATGGGAATGCGATGCATATAAAGCATTCGCGCAACTATTGATTGATGCTGCGCAGCATTGTGCAGTAAGCGTTCCTGAGTCTCCTGTCGCAGCAACAGTTGTTTCATCTCGCAAAATTAATACAGGCATGAGCAGCGCTGCACTCATTACGCAAAATTCGGCACTACGCCAGCTCAATCCTGAAATCGAACGTAATTTGAGAACATTGTTTTCGGAAGCAAGCTAAGTCAAGCAACTTAATTTCCGTTTTCAAAACATTTACCAACTGAAGTTCTCAGGTATACTAGTTTTATTCGTCCCCTGGGAGGGGGTACTCTCTATGATGTACAAAGTAAGGATTCCACTCTTGACCCATTGACGCGGCCCGCCCCGTCAACGGAGTTCAATTGATTATGTTCGGTGCAGAGCAGTATGCAGCACCGACAGCGAACCACGCTTTAGAGAGTCAAACGCCGTGTCCATCGGAATGGCGTTTCTTCCGGAGACTTAGTTATGAACGAAACAATTGTTGAAGTGCGGAATATCCGCAAAGAATTTGCCGACTCTGTGGCGGTGAAAGATATTTCTTTTGCCGTAAATCGCGGTGAGATTTTTGGATTGCTTGGTCCTAACGGCGCAGGCAAAACAACCACCATTCACATGATGCTTGGCTTAACGCGCCCCTCTACGGGCGAAATCAAAATCTTCGGACAAGAGCTTGAGAAAAACCGAGTCGAAATTTTGCAGAGATGCAATTTCGCGTCGGCTTATGTTTACCTGCCGTGGAATTTGAAAGTTTGGGAAAACCTGTTTATTTTTGCCGAAATATATGGTGTCAAAAATAGAAAGGAAAAAATTGAATACTTGCTTGAGCTATTCGAGATTGTTCATCTGCGAAAGCACATCACCGGCACATTGTCGGCTGGTGAGCAGACGCGATTGAACCTTTGTAAGGCATTCTTAAATGACCCCGAGGTTCTTCTTTTGGATGAACCCACGGCAAGTTTAGACCCCGACCTGGCAGACAAAGTGCGAAAAATTTTGAAGCGTTTGCAGCAAGAGCGTTCTATCACTGTGATAAACACATCGCACAACATGCTTGATGTGACTGAGCTTTGCGATCGCATTCTTTTTATGCATCGCGGCTCTGTAATTGCTGAAGGACGCGCAGATCAACTTATGGATCGCTTCGGAGGCAAAAGCCTCGAAGAAGTGTTCATCACAATTGCAAGATCTTCAAATCTTGAAGGAGTTGTACCCTAATGAATCTGAGAACAGTAAGAGCATTAATCATAAAATACGGGTTCATCTGTTCGCGTAATACATTTCGCGCCATGGATGTTTTCTTCTGGCCTTTGATGGACTTGCTCGTATGGGGATTTCTCACCAGCTATTTGCTAAAAGTGAGTAACGCGGTGCCCAGCATGATTACATTCCTTATCGGGGCTGTAATTATGTGGAACATTCTCTATCGCGCTCAGCAAGTTATTAGCGTTTCTTTTCTAGACGATGTCTGGAATCGAAATCTGCTGAATATTTTTGCCGGACCCGTCCGGCTTAGCGAATACATCGCTGCTACATATATGGTGGGGTTTGTACAGGCAATAATTGTGCTCTTGATTTTGTCTGCTGCGGCTGCTTTGTTCTACGGCTTTAACCTTTTCGATATGGGCTTCATGTTTGCAGCTTTGTTTGTAAACTTGCTGCTAATGGGTTGGGCAATGGGTCTTTTCACCACAGGGATCATAGTTCGATTTGGTCCTCCGGCCGAAGCCCTTGCCTGGGCGGTTCCATTCTTGATACAACCTGCATCAGCAGTGTTCTATCCGGTAAGCGTTTTGCCACCATTCTTGCAAACAGTGTCAAAATTCATTCCGGCTAGTTATGTGTTTGAGGGAATGAGAGACATTCTCGGACACAAAAGCTTCGATCCAAAAGGTTTGCTGATTGCATTTTCGTTGAATGTTATGTACATGCTAATTGCAGCTTTTGTATTTAAGTATTTCTTCGAAGAAGCAAGAATGAAAGGACTGCTTGCAAAGCACGGGTCATAGTTGAGCAGTAATTGAAGTTAGAATGAGAGGCTGCCCAGGCAGCCTCTCATCTAGATCTTAATGCTATGGTGCCGGCCATCTCCCGTGCACATTTTCATAAACTATTCTTTTGTCTCTTTTTTGTAGCCTATCAGCTTTTGCGCGTTATTTTCTATAGTTTTAAACCATATGCTCTGTTTAACGTTTTCTCTCTCGGCAATCTTCAAAAGGTTTTGGTATTTTGCTTCAATCTCATTTCTATGGACTTTTTTAGCTAACCAGTCGATACCGGCGAAATAGCCTTCTAATTCGTCGCGACAGTCAGTTGCGCTCACAGCGTTTATCGCATTAGAGAATGGCCCGTCAGTGTTTTCCTTTTCTAGCTTGTTTTGAATTTCGAGCAGACCGTTTTCTATTGTTTTTATTGCATCATTGCTTTTACCTTGTTGGACCAGTAGATCTGCTTTGGCTATGAAAGGTCGTTTTAAAATTGTTGCACTCCAGGGGAAGTCCATTGATTCCATTGAAAGGTTGACAAATTTCAATGCCTTGCCCTCTTCATTCCGGGACATTGCGGCGTTCGCTAAGATTTGATACATGCCAGATCTCACACTTGATCTGGTCATGCATTTGTAATATGTCGGAAGCGACAGAGAACTTGGCGCCTGATTTCCCTTTTCCCGTGTGAGTATAAGATTGATGGAATTGGTAGCGTATTTTTCCGCATCATCTTGCTTATGTTTACCAAGAGATAGGATTGCAAGCATGGCGTTGCTTTTGCCTGCTTCCCAAGCCGTTTCGCCGTTATCTAAGGTTGCTACTTTCAGGCATTCCGAAAAACTATTCCATGCTTGCTCGGGTTTTCCGATGATCAATTCACAGTCGCCTTTCTGGTCTAGAGCAATGAAATGTAGATTTTTATATTGTCTCAGGTTGGGCATAAGAGAATTTAGTCTGTTTATGCAAATTTCTGCGCTTTTAGCCTGATTTTTAAATCGACTAGATTCGTACTCCGTGATGCACTGCTCAAGCTCACTAGAAAGAGAAATAAAGCTCTTTCCAGCGTAAATTCCCTTTATTTTGTGTGTTGATCTCTTTAGTGGAAGGGAATTGTTTTTGTGATTAGGCTGATTGAATGTCAAAACGAATGCGAGTACGCAAAATAAGAGCAAAGTGCTATATATTGCAGTTTTTTTCTTGCTACTTTCAGGTTCGGCATTGTTCCAACCTTTCATTGCCTCTTGCAAGCTTTCACCAAAAGCTTTGATATCATTCGGTCTGTTTTCAGGCTCTCTTGAAAGTGCCTTCATTAGCAGCTGGTTTAACTTAGGATTTAGCTTGTGGTTGGGTAGTGGAGCCTCTTGATTCATCTTGGCGTAAAGTACTTGAAGTCCTGTTTCTCCGGCGAATACTGTTTCACCCAACAAGCATTGATAGACAACAGATGCGAAAGAATAAATATCAGTACGCGCATCAATTTTGCCGCCACTGCATTGCTCGGGGCTCATATACAGAGGACTTCCCGTCATGATTTTAGTGTTTGTGAGGTTCTGCGGCTCGCTTTTCTTTTCAGCAGCTTCATCGTCTCTCTGAACGTTTTCGTTATCAATAATCCGCGCTAATCCAAAATCTAAAATCTTTACCTGCACCATCGAAGAAGCTGACTTCGAAAGAATCATGATGTTGCTAGGTTTTATATCTCGGTGCACGACTCCCTGAGCATGAGCATAAGAAAGCGCGTCACATACTTGCTCAAACACGCAAGAAAGAACATGCTTTGGCACAACCGAATGTGAGTCTAAATACGATTGCAATGTTTGTCCTTGCAGATATTCGTAAACTAGAAACGGGGTGGAATCTTTTCCGATACCTAGCTGCAGTAGCTTGACTATGCCCGGATGGTCTAGCTTGGAACATGCTTTTAGTTCTCTCAGTAGGGATGCAGAATTCGCTGACTGAATTTCTGCTGCATCGGACTTGATGAACTTGATTGCTACATGCGATGAAAGTATTTTGTTTTGGGCCTTGTATACAAGACCATTGCCACCTTCTCCGAGCAATTCTTCCAGCTCAAACTCGGGCGGCAAGATTGAACTTGGATCAAAACTATTATTCTTTGGTGGCTCCATAAATTCCCAGATTCTGATCTTTCATTGGGTTTTCACTCAAACTGATAGAGGAAGCCTTACAGCAAAAGTCGTAATGTTTTTGCTGTCGTCAGGTTCTAGATCGATGCTGCCACCATGCATCTTGCAAACGCGATAGGCTAGCGGCAGTCCCATACCAGTGATAGGTTTTGCTTTGACGAATCGAAAGCGGTCGAAAATTTGATTTTTTAGTTCTGGGTCTATCGCCGTCCCCTGGTTTTCAATTTCTGCAAGCAGTACGCCATCGGTTTTCTTAACAGCCAATTTTATTTGTCCACGCGCCGGCGATGCGTTGATTGCATTTGCAAGCAGGATAGTGCAAAGCCGAATGAGCAGGAGCTTGTCTCCCGCTACAAGCTGGTCCTCATTTTTGGCTGAATCTTCGAGTAAAACGCGCAGGTCTTTTCCTTTAGCTGAATCTTGCATCAGGCTTAGGCTTTCTTCGATAATGCTCTTAAAGCTGAGAGTGTCCTTTGCAAGTTCATAAGTACCAGAATCGATTTTCTCAAGCATGAGAAGGTCATTTATCTGGCTGAGCAATCGTTTTAATTCTTGCTCTGAAGATTGCAATATCGCTGCCGGCTCACCTTCGATATTACCGTAGACTCCTTGTGTGATCGCTTCTAGGCTGCTTAAAACAGAGCTTAAAGGCGTTCGAAGGTCGTGATTAATTACGGCAATCAGTTCTTGCTTTTGTGCTTCTGCCTCCTGAATTGATAAAGAGGCTTCGCAGAGTCTGAAGTCGAGAAGACTCAGTTCATCATTGCCGGAAATGTTGGGCTCGATTTGTTTGCCAGCTGCAAAATCATCTGATTTTGTTTTGAGCAAATAGATTTTTTCAACAATTTTAAGTGACAGTACGGCGACAGAGGCGATGATTAAGATATCAGCTAAGGCAGCAATTATCAGCAATGTGAGAATTTTAGACGAGAGATCCTTTTGTCCTTTGTATGATGTTTGAAAGGATTGTCGTTTCATTCTGAAGATCTTATAAATGGATGCTTCCATTTGATCAACGGCATTATGCGCCTTTTGCTCTAAAGCGGCAAAAATAGACATCATTTTTTCCGGATGGTCTTGCACATATTTAAGTACCTTTACCAAAAAGCGACGGCGGCGCGCTATTTCATTCAGCTCATCACTCACGCGAGAACCAGCTACTTCATTTGAGGCTATGAACGTTAGCTTTGGTCCCATTTTATCGAGCAACTCAGCGGCTTCATCAAATTCTCGTCTGGATCCGGCCTGACCACTAAGTAAGAGGGTCGCATATAAATCTTCAAGTTCCAAGATTTGCCAACGCTCTTTAGAAAAGCTCTCAGCACTACTTTCCGATTCTTGAAATGTTGCTTGCAATTGCCAGAATAGAATTCCTTGCACAAGTACGAATGCCAGAAGCATTCCGGCAAACTGATTGTTCAAGCTGCCTGTCCATTTATTCGTCGAATTAGATCGAGCTTTTGACTGCACGACGCCTGACGCGCCACTTGATTTAAGCGGAAGTTCAAACCAGAAAGTGCTGCCTTTTCCTTCCTCACTTTCGCAGCCCACTTTGCCGCCGTGTTCTTCAACAATTTCTTTGCAGATAACGAGCCCAAGACCTGTACCGGCCCTTTTCACTCCATCGACTGCGTGCAATTGACTAAACCTTTTAAATAGTTTGTCCTTGTCTTTCGCAGATATTCCTGGACCGTTATCTTTGACCTTAAATATGAGACTGTTGTTTTGTTCTATCGCGCTGAATTCGATTTCGCCACCTTCCGGTGAGTATTTGATGGCGTTCGAAAGAAAATTGACCAGCACTCGTCCTATTAATATAGGGTCAGTACTTAAATCCTTATCGGCAAAGGCGCATTTTAGTTTGACTTTGCGAGACTCAAGAAGCGCTTCTACAGCAGTCGCAGCGCTTTGGCAAAGAGTAGTTGAATTGCATTGCTTTAATTGCAGAGTGAAGTTTTTCTTTGAAGTATCATTCAAAGTCTCTGTCATTGAACGCAAAATCGATATCAGAGTAGAAATACTTCCTTTGGCTTTGTCCAGGCGTTTTCTTGTTTGCTCGGAGAATGACTTAAAAGACAAAACTGTATCTAGCCAGCCGTTTACCTTTAGTAAAGCCATTGTCTGAACAGTTTGCAAAAGCTCAAGATAGTTGGTTCGTCGTTTTTTGTCTTCAGCTATTTGCAATGACATAAGATAGAAGCTCTCATTGAGTGCTCCAATTTCTGATTTCGTTTGTTTCGGTCTGTCGATTGCCTTTCCGATAATGAGTTGTTCGCAGCTTTTGGCCAATAAAGTAATAGGCTCTGTAATGCGAAGCTTGATGAAAGTAGCAAGAGCAATGATGTATGCCACATTGGCGGCTGCGGCAATGTACAAGAGCGTCATCGGATCTAAATTGAAGAGTCGTCCTGCAAGTTTGTGGGCGGCTTCAGCTTTGCTAGCTTGTTCCATCAACTTTTGAAAAGCAGGGTAGGCACCTTCTAAATATTGTTTGAAATCAGCATAAGATGCTCGCACGTTTTCCGGCGATGAGACAAGTGTGTTTTTTACTCGCTCATACAAGCCTCTTACATTGGTATCTAATACATCGAAAGACTCAGAAAATTCTCCTGAATTTTTTAGGTCTTTGAGTGCTATGTTGACGTCATTCCAGAAAACCTGATTTTGTTTGTGAATCAGCGGAATCATTACCGGATCTGCATCGTCTTCTTTGAACATGTGAAGTGAGTCGTTTACCTTCTTGAGCGATTCCATTGATAGGGAAAACTCAAGACACGCTCTTGCGCCCCGGAATTCTTCGGTTGCCGAGTGCTCCATAGTGTTGATGTCATAACAGAGCACCGCAAGAAATACAGCCTCTACTAGCGGCAGGATTGAAAAGCAAAGCAGCAATTGCCGGGAAAGCGGTGACTGCAGTAAACCCTTTAAGCTTGAAGTCTTTTTTGCCGTCGTTGGGGTTTGCATATTTTCTTTATATGCTTTCGATAGAAAGCCGCATTCCCCAAGTTACTACATGATTGAAATTCTACAATCAAATTGCAGTAAATTAGTAGCCCCAGCGGAAGATTGCTGCACCTGCAGTAAATCCTGCTCCCATCGATGCCATCAACACAAGGTCGCCTTTTTTGAGTCGGCCTTGCTCAATTGCTGAGTTCAACGCAATCGGCAGTGTTCCTGCGGTAGTATTGCCAAACTCGTCAATGTTGACGATAACTTTTTCCATGGGTGCTTTCAGACGTTCTACAGCAGATTGAATAATGCGCAAGTTTGCCTGGTGAGGCACAAACAAATCAACGTCTCCACCATTTAGTCCGTTTCGCTCGAGGACTTTAACTGCAAGTTCTGCCATTTTTCTGGTGGCAAACTTGAATACCGCAGGTCCATCTTGATGGACAAAATGCATTTTTTGATCAACCGTTTCATGGGTTGCCGGGTGCTTGCTGCCGCCGCCCGGTAAGCTCAGGCTTTCACCGCCAGAACCATCAGATTCGTGAATAAAATCAATGAAGCAGCCATCTGCTTCACTTTCAGAGGCTTGAACCAATACTGCCCCGCCGCCGTCACCAAATATGATGCAGGTTGATCTGTCGGTATAGTCAATGATTGAGGACATGACATCGACACCAATAACAACAATATTTTTGTGCGCGCCGCTTGCTATAAATTGAACAGCCACTTGTAAACTGTAAAGAAATCCGGAGCATGCAGCAGAAATGTCAAATGCCCATGCCTTTGTCGCACCGATTTTATTTTGAACCAGGCAGGCAGTAGCGGGCAGCTGCATGTCAGGAGTTATCGTGGCTACGATAATCAAATCAACTTCTTTGGGATCTAGATTTGCCTTTTTCAGCACTTTGCTAGCTGCTTCTGCGGCCAAATCAGATGAAGTGACGCCTTTTTCGACAATGTGGCGCTGACGAATTCCTGTACGCTCAACGATCCACTGGTCGTTTGTTTCGACCATCTTTTCAAGGTCTTTATTACTCAAAATGCCCGGAGGTACCGCGGTGGCAACAGCAGCTATACGTGCGAGGATAGGTTTACGCAAAACTTTTTCCTTTAATTAAAGGGATGCATTTTATATATGACTGGTTCTTCCCTTTATTTTGAACGATTTCGCCCCCAGGTTCCAATAGATGTAAACATTGAATTGCTTTATAACGCTGCAAATAATGCAACGAAAAGGCTTTGAAATAACCGCTCTACTATTGTCAGCGAGGGCCATCATTGATATATTGCTAAGGGTTTAGCAGGAAACTTGCAACGGCCTTGCAATGGCTTGTTAAGGGGATTGCTCTCAATTTTGCTTTGGGCTTGTCAAAAGGAGTAACTAATGTTTGCTGGAAAACGCCAAAAGAGTTCCATGATCGGACTGCTTGCGGTCAGCATTTTCATATCTGGTTTTGTTCGCGCTGCAGCTTATTCACCGGCGCCTGGCACAACAAATTACGTGCCTATTTCAGTTGATGAAGTCAAAGCCGAGGCCAAGGAAGACCTGGCGAATGCCAAGCTTGCTGGTCGAATTACTAATGAAGATGCGGACAAGCTCGGTGCCGCAATTGATAGTGCATATTCGCTATCAAGTTTAGAAGAAACATGGGGAGACTTGCTTGCAAAGGCTCAAGTAGCCAAAGCTAAGCACCCCAGTATCGACCACCTCGTCACCACCTGGACGCAGCATCTCGATGCACTTTCGAAAAACAAAACTATTATGCCTTCGGCAACCGAGCCTTATAAAGAGCGCTTGAAAGCCATTTATCGCATTAAGAAGCAGTTTTTCAATAACGATCATTTCTATGATTTCTGGGAATACATCGTTTTGGCAATCGACTTGTCCAGTCTTAACGATAAGCTCGAGCGCGCACTCGTTCAAAACAAAATCACAGTTGAAAAACTCAACGACTTGATTTTGCGCACAGACTATTACATTGCACGTAATCAAGTATGTGCTCGCGCTCTAACTACATTCAAGAGCTTTGAAATCGAGCCAGACCACCTTCAACAAGTGCGTCAAGAGTTGTACACAGTTCTCAACGACAAGGCTAACAGCAGACTTGCTACACCTGAAGTAAAAGAACAACTGTTCAAGCGCTTGCTTTCAACACATTATGAAGGCTGCAGCACATTGCCAACCGAAAAAGATTTGGACAAGGCAATTGTTGAAGTACAACGCTTGCTCGACAGCGGTGCTCGCAACGGCAACCTCAGCGCCAATGACGGTGTTCGCATTCAGCACGAACTCAACCTCGTGAAAGAATTGAAAAAAGCCTACCCAGGACCAACACCAGGTGTTGACCTTGTAGAGCGCGAACTCCGCAAAGAAGAAGTACGCTTCATGGCAGTAGATCTTCGCATGATGCAAGATTGGCTGGGACGTGTCCTTCGCAATGACGGTGAAACCAACGAAGGCCGTGAGCAAATGTTGCGCCTTGTTCGTCGTCTCGATGTTGCCATGTTCACACACCGCATCGTTGAAGCTGACGTAGCAACAATTCTTGCTGGTCTCGACGAAGCAATTAAGTCTTCGAAAAATCCAGACGAATTGGCAACCAAGTGCAAAGCACTTGCCGAAACTCTCGACATGATGGTTTCTGATTTCTCACTGCAACCTGCTGACACAGCAGCTCGCTTGTCTGATATCTCCAGCATGGTCAGCAAGCTCAAAGTTGATCAATCATCAGCTTCTGCTGATAAAGATCGCATTGCCAGAGTCGTATCCGGCTTGGGCTCACTCGATGCAGCTAAGCAATACGGAATGAGCGTTGTTGCTGCAACAGAATTGGAAATGCTTCGCAAGAAAATCAATCCAATGCTCAGAGCACAAGGCACAGAAAGCAAATAAATCAGGTCAAAAATTGACTATCGAAAACCCGGGTAACACCGGGTTTTCTTTTTAGTTGCTTAGAATCACGTCAATGTATTTGTTGGCTTCAGGACACTCATTCGATTCTTTCAACGAGCGTAGCTTAGCCAACAAATTTGGAATGGGAATCGCCTTCTTTTCGCTAACTAGTTCGCTCAATTGTTTGAGAAGCGAGGTTTCTAGATCCCATTGTTTTGTGCTACTGAGGACTGAAACCATAAAATCAAACATGTGTACGGAATCGTTGCTAACTTGTCCGGCTGCAATAAGCTTGCGATTTAGTACATCTACACGTTTGCCTTTAACCAGGTTGAGTAGTGGTTGCTCTGTTCCTAGATCGTCGTTGCTAATTATCTGAGCCATGGCATCTAAGCTTGCCTCTCTTAATCCTTTGCGATCACCCATGGCATAACGGATCATCGCCTTTTGTCGATAGAAGTAAAACCAGGCTTTATTGTCAACCGTATTGATTTTGATTCTTCTTTCCATTTCGTTTAATAGTTGTACTGCCTTTTTGATATCACCAGATAAACGTGCTGCGTCTGCAGCTTGGCTCAGAATGTCTAGTTTGATTGGCTCAGCTAATTCTTCGTGCGCCTTCACGTAGCTCTCGGATAGTGCAATTCCTTTAGCTGGATTTTGCTCGCAAACTGCATCAAGGTAGTAAGTCTCGAGCAACGTTCTTTCCTCTAAGGGTGTGCCCTGGTTGTTTTTTCTGGCGTTGATAAGATCTATTTGTTTTGAAATCGAATCTTTTGTTGCATAACCTTCGAGAATGTTTAGCATGCCGTTTTGTCTAGCATTAGGTTGAAAAGCAAAACTGCGAAAAACTAGTGTGAGAGCGTCAATGCACTTGTTCAGCGTTGGAGAATTGCCTTGCTGTTGTGCCCAAAGTTCGGTTCGTGGAATGAATGATTCAAGTGCGCTTATTGCCAACAACTTTTGTCTGGCCAATGAAGCCATGTTCAAGATTTCTGCGCGCAGAGCCATCTCATCTCTTGATGGTGTTTGATGAAGGCAAATTTTGTCGAGCATAAGCAAAATTTGAGAAGAAGCCTTTTGTCTTTTCTGGCTTGTGTCCAGTTTTTTTAGATCATTAAGCGCTGATGCTAGAGTCGCAACGGCATCGTTTGGTCTGTTTGCGCCACTGTAAACCTGTGCCAATTTCAATCTCAATTTGAAACTTGCCTCTGGGTCTTTTTGATTAAGGTCCCGATTGAGCAAATCGAGATAAATGTCTGCTGCAAGTGTAGGATTGCTAACTTCTTCAAGTCGAGCAAATGTTTCTTCTGCACCGATAGATAGAGCAGAAGGCATGCTTTTCAAAACGAAAAAGTATGACCTGGGTGAAAGGAAAAATGTGGCGCCCAGTATGGCTATAACTAAAGAGGCGGCGATCAAAGCTTTATTGGCAAATGAATTACCTTTTCCTTCAGTTCCGTTTTCGCTACTAGACCATTGTTGTAATTTTGCGATGCTTTCTGATGGTGGTGTTATTTGAGGAAGTTTCTTATCTTCCAGACATGCAATTACTTCATCGGCAGATTGCAGACGCAGCGAAGGAGACTTTTGCAAACAGCGCATAGCGATGTTTTTGTACTTCAATTCCAGCTGCTTGTCACCCCAATTAAATGAAGGTTCAGGCGGAAAGCTGTTTTGTTGCTGCATTATTAAGGCGATTGGGTTATCGGCTTTGAAAGCCGCTGTGGCTCCCAGGCATTCGTACAGTATGCACCCGATTGCATAAATGTCGCATAAATGATCTATTCTTTCGCCCCTTACCATTTCAGGGCTCATGTAGGCGGGGTTGCCCATTAATGCGCCGGTTTGTGTGAGTTTTCCCTGAGTATCCTCAAATAGTTTTGAAAGGCCGAAATCGATAATTTTGACAGTCCAATCGTTGCTGGGTCCCGAGAGAAATATATTTGCCGGACTCAAATCTCTGTGTACTATTCCAAGTTTGTGTGCAAAAGATAGTCCTTCGCAAACCTGCGTCAAAATTGTTTTGCATTGCTGCTGGTTTAAACGTCCGTTTTCCAGCAAATAGCGTTGCAAGCTTTTTCCTTGCAAATATTCCATAACGATAAATGGAACTGAACTTTCATCTTCGAGTTCAAATGAATAGACAGAGACAATGTTTTTATGTCTTAACTGTGCCAGTAGTTTCGCTTCACGTTGAAACCTCAGCAAATCAGAGTCTTTCCCAAGCGGATCTAATTTGAGTTGTTTGATGGCAACCTGTCTGGCAAGATCTTGATCTTGCGCTAGAAAAATACTTGCGAAACCACCTTCGCCAAGTTCACTAAGGATTTTATATCTATCCTTGAGAACCATTCCAATTTGAAGTTTTGCATGGTTCAATATCCGGCCTTCTTCTTCATTGAAATTACTAGGTTTAGATCTGAATTGAATTGATTGACTTCACTTTGCATTTCTGGCGTAAGATCAAGTGCTGCCACTTTACTTAAATGCTCTAGAGCTTCTTCTTCCTGATTTAAGCTGGCGCATAATCTAACCACAGCCATTCTGGTCAAAAACGATTTTGGACGTAGGTCTGATAAGCGAACAAGTAATTCTTTCGCTTCTTCAATCTTCTTTTCTCTTACAAGGAAATCTGCTTCTATTTCCGTGATTCCCGAAATTACATCACCATTTACTTCTCGCAGTGCTTTTGCTCGCTCATATGCGGCTGTAATCATGTCTGCTTTGTATAGCGCAACTGCAAACTCACGAGACTGAATACTGTCAACGGCTTTGTCTGATATGCTCACGTATTCGTCTGTTGCGGACAGAGTTTGGTTCTCGGCAAAATAAATGCGACCCAGTTGCCAGGCAATCCACTTTTGTAAATTTGGCGCAGCTAATTCTTTGGCACGCTTTAGTGCCGTGATCGAGTCTTCAACTCTGTTTAGTTGCCATAGTTCATAGCCCAGAGCAAATAAAGTTTCTGGTTCGTGTTGGAATTGAGTAAGTAGAGCGTCGACACATTCTTGTGCATGTTTTGCATCTTGCAAAAGTCTGTATACTTCAAGCATTCTGCAATAGAAACGCAAACGCCAGAGGCGGTCTTCTTCCATTAGCATCGCTCGATTCCACGCAGCAATTGCTTGTTCGAAAGAACAGGCGTGATAATAAGATTCAGCTGCTACGCGGGCGGCACGAGGCATGTATTTTTGACCGATGCCTTCTAGTGCTCGCATAAGCGCAGGAAGATCTCCTGTCGCCAACATTGCTGTGGCTAAATTCATTTTCGCTTCTGCGCTTGAAGGATTGAAAGCAAGCGCAGCTTTTGAGTATTTTGTCGCGGCGGCAAAATTTCTTTGCATTAGCGTAAGCAGAGAAAGGTTTGTGGCGACGATGCAATTTAGTGCAAGAAGTTCCATGGTTTCGGTTCTTGCTAAAGTGTCGAGCAGTTTTTTATGGATGCTGCTCAGCTCATTGAAAAGTGCCGGATCTTGAGCTCCGGGCACAGGAGGGTCATCGAACTGTGCTTCTCTAAGTGGAAGCAATTGAGCTTCAATTGAAAACAAGCGCATTAGCGCGTCATTTCGATTTTCTTGCAGGTGTTTTTCGGCCATGTCGATGACCTGCAAGTATTGTCGTTTCTTCAGCATGAAGAAGCTGACTGCCGCCATTGAGATGGGGTCATTAGCCCAGGGGTCTGCAGTTTCTCCCTCAAGTGCAATTGCAATTACATGCTTGATGCAAGTTACTAAAACTGGGTCTGCCTGGCGTTGCTCGGCTTCTTCAAGAAAGCCGTAGGCAAGTTCGGACTTAAGATCGAGTATGTAAAGAATGCTTTTGGCAATGTAGCCGGTTGGGTTGTTGGGATCTTTTTCTATTGCCAGTGAAAATGCTTTTTCTGCAGCTTCAAATTTTGATATGGCGAACATCCGCAAGCCAGAATTGAATTGTGGTGTCACCGGCAGTTTTGTTTCACTGAAGTCTATTTGCTTTAGATCGCCCGGGTGTTCTTTAATTGCGATAAGCTGGTCAAAAAGTCCAAGCGAATTTTCGCAAAGGCAAGCTGCAAAAAGCAGCAAGCAAATATCATGCATGTCTATTCTTCTAAAGCATGCTTGCCAGAGGAATAGTTCATCAATCCGGGCGCTTGCTCGCGAGTCTCTTGCTCGCAAATCTGCTCGTAATAACGCACTGAAAGCCGACAGAACCTGGTCTATCGGAATACCTGCGACAAAGCTGTCTGAGCCGGCAAATGGCGAAAGACTTGTGCGTGCAAGTGACAGGCTGATATTGGCTTTTTCCGCATCGCCTGCAAGCAGCATTCCTGAAAATTCAGGGCTTGTGCACCATTTCTCCATCACCTTGGAAATTTCAGCGGCTTTCTCTTCGTCATACGGGCAAAGCAAGATGCCAATCGACGAACAGCTCTTGGCTATAGGTTCGTAGACAATAAGATTCTCGCCGTTTTTAGCTAGCCAGAGGGCTATTTCTTGAATTATGGCTGAATTTAGAAAGAAAGCGTTGTTCATTGCACCGTCTCAGCGACGCTGCGCGGCGTCAATTGAACTTCGATTTCAACTTGAGGAATGGTTCTTCGATTGTGTAATACGAAATCGTTGCGCATACAAATATTATCGCGTATTGAATCGCTTCTGCGGTAGGTCCGTGCTTGCAGAAATAATCCCAATAGAAGGCACAGTACACAGAGTGAATAAATGGATGCCAGAGGTATATGCTGTATGAGATTTTGCCGATGAATACCAGGGCGAAGTTAGACAAAATGCCCGATACGAAGCCTTTCTGGTTAGATACGACAGACACCAGGAAGAGGGCAATTAATAGGTTTACGATTGGTAGCTTCACTGCCCAGAAGAAAATCTGGTCGTTTAGCCCGCCATACATGGGGTGTCCTAGTTGTTGCAAGGCATAGAAAATTGCAACGGCAAAAGCAGCCTGGACAATTCCGTGCCCGAGCAGCTTTTGTGCCAGTTGATTGACTTTCGGACGGAAAAGCAAGAGTGCGGTCAACACGCCCACCAAAATGGTATCGATGTAAGTGTCAAATCCGTCAACCAGTCTGTACCATGGGGCTCCGTGTGAAACAAGATAGAGTCGCCAGCAGTAAACCGCAGCGATTGTCGCCACAACAAACTTGGTTGCGTGCTGCTTGAATATGCGCAAAGACGCCGGCCAGAACAAGTAAAACTGTTCTTCCATACCAAGTGACCAGAGATGGCTCAGCCCAAGGCGTGCCGGAATTAAATTCCACTGAAATGCCGAGTCTAGATTGGTTAAATACAGGGCTGCCGCTGCAAATGGCTTCAAGTGGTGGTTGCCACCCCAGATGTTCCAAGCCATGACAATGCCCAGGAATGCATAATAAACAGGTGCGATGCGCAGCCATCGGCGCATGTAGAACTTTTTCAGGTCGAAGTTGCCGTTATTCTTTTTGGCTTCTTTGAGCAAAATTGACGAAATGAGGAAGCCGCTGACAATAAAGAAGACATTTATTGACACCCAGCAATTAAATGCGCGCCCGTAAATTGATGTCACCGGGCCTATGTCGTGACATGAAAGAACCATCAAAACCGAGACTGCGCGAAGCCCATCCAGCGCCGGCACATAACCGAGCTTAAACTCTCCGGACTGCTCCGGCTTGCTTGTTTTGCTCTCTACCGGGGCTTTGAGCATAGTCGCGTTGTCTGGCACTAGGGCTTCTCCGCTGTCCTTATTAAGTTGTCAATTTTTCCATAGTCCCGCTCTGCTCTCCAGTGTGGAGTTTTAATGAGGATCTGCCGCTTTGCAACCATCGTAAACCCGAAAGTCTCATCCAGCAGAGATGCGGAGCTGCTCGCTGGCACCTACTGAAGGTATGCCAAGAGGCACTAAAAGCGATATACGAACATTTACTCAGGCGGACTAAGCTCAACCCTGTTCTGAAATTTAAGTTTGATTCATCACAAGATTGATAGGATTAAACACTCTGATTTGGGAATCTCGCCTGTGAATGTTCATTTAAAACGCGCCATATTTTTACTATTTGCATTACTAAGTTGTTCGTGTTTCATTCAAGCAAAAGCCGATGAAACGAAGGACAACAAATCAGAGAAAAAGGCTCAGTCAAAAGTTGAATCTCATGACTCTGCTGCAGTTTCTGTGCCGATTTTCTATTTGACTGACAGAGAAGAAGATAAAGGCTCTTACGGCAGTCGCCGCAAATATGTAATCGACTGCAAGCATGATCCTTTCTATGGAATAGCTAAGGTTGTCGTACCAAATACAGAACACAAAGATGACGCTAAAGTTTTTTCGCAGCTAGGCTGGGAGAAATCTACAAAGAATGCGATCAACGACGTTAAATGCGACAAAATTGATCCGGCAGATCATGACAAAGCCAGAGATGAATTTTTCAAGCGATTGCAAGCCGCAATGGACGCCAATGGTTCAGACCGCGTATGTTTGTTTGTGCATGGTGCATGTGAAGGATTTGACGATGCAGCAGAGGACGCGGCCACACTTGCTTATGAGCTGGAATATCCGCTGATTCTTTACTCTTGGCCGTCAGTTCCAAAAACGTTTGATTATGTTGTCGATGGTGGCAACAATGAGTGGTCTCAAGCGCACTTCAATGAGTTCATCAAGCAGCTGATTGAGTACCGCAAAGAACACAAGCTGCATTTGATTTTGGTTTCTCATAGCATGGGCAATCGTCTTGTAATCAGATCCGCACATTTGTTGGCTGGGACTGGATTAGTCAAAGACGCTGAATTGGTATCACCAGATATCGACGCAGAAACATTCAAACATTATGTGTATGGCATTGAAAATCAAGGCGCAATTTTGCGGCTCTATACTTCTACTCGAGACAAAATGCTAGCTTTGTCCCAAATGGTTTATGGCGGCTATTACAGATTGGGCGAGGGTGTAGGCACCGTCTTTGGTTCTACGGATAAAAACGCAAAAGGGCAAAAGAAAAATGCCGGCCCTGCTGAGGCTTCTCCTGCGACAAATGTCGATGCTGCTGCTTCTTCTGCTGCAAGCGCAAACAAAGACGCCGTTGCGGACGCTAAATCCGATGATGCTGTTCCTGTCCCCTCCGGTAATCATTTGCCTGAGCACAAAAAAGGTTTAGCTGAGCGAATTGACTTCACTACAATAGACACAGGCATGCGCGGTCATAGTATTCCATTTGAAATGCTAGCCAGCATGATTCACGATGATGTGCCGGGAAAAGGGTTGAAACTCGTACCCTCTACTCCTGGCAAAGGAAGTGAGCTGGCTCGCTTTATGAGCTGGTCGCATCATCTAGGAAAAATCGATGACCAGGGTGACCCAGACCTTTGCAAGAAAATTGTGAAAACCTCAGCAAATAAATTAGTGACAGGCTCAAAGTAATGGCAGCCTATTGTCCCATTCTAGCGACGCTTGCTTATGTCATGTCCGAAGACAAAAGCAAGGTCTTGCTTATCCATCGCAATAAGCGTGAGGACGATATTCACTTTGGAAAATACAACGGACTTGGCGGAAAGATCGAAGACAATGAAAATATAATCGAAGCAGTTAAGAGAGAAGTGCGAGAAGAAGCAGGCATTGAATGCGAAGACATTGTTTTGAGGGGAACCATTAGTTGGCCTGGGTTCGGAAAAGAAGGACAAGACTGGTTTGCTTTTATTTTTCGCATCGATAAATACACAGGCGAACCACATGAAGGCAATCACGAAGGTTCCTTAGAATGGATTCCCCTTGCAAGTCTTGAGTCCAAGGACATGTGGGAAAGCGATCGTCTCTGGCTAGACAAAGTTTTCTCCAATGAAATCGCCACCTTCCACGGCATCGCCCCCTTCCTCGATGGCAAACTAGTATCCTGGGGCTGCACTATCTTGTAAGGGCGACGCCATGCGTCGCCCCTACAAATTTCGCTCGACATTGCGAGCCTTGGTTCTGTAGATCTTCGCCTTTTCAAATTGTCCTGTTTCTTCATACACATCAGCAAGGGTATCAAACGCAAGCTGAAATCGATCAGGCTCAATGTCCTTTATCGATTCAAGAATTTCAATCGACCTCAAGCATGCATGTTCGGTTTCACCCCAACGACCCAGCTTTTGGCATGCCCAGCTAAGCATAGCCCAGGGGTACTCAAATGCAATGCCATAACTATGTGGGTTTGCTTCATCAACTTTAATTGCCAACTCGCAATAAGTAACCGTTTCCTCAAATTTGTTAGACCAGTACATGCAACGGCCCATGTCCAAAAGCGCGTCTTTGCGATTAATGTGAAACTCGCCGAGAAGGTTGCGGTAAATGTTTTCCACCATTGAAAAATGCAGGAAGGCTTTGTCAAAGTTTTCGAGGTCATAGTAGAAATTGCCTACCATGTATTCGACATCAGCCGTGTCTAAGCTCATGTGGCCGAAGACTCGATGAATTTTAGAAATAGCATCATCTGCAAGTTGTTCGGCTTGAGATTGTTTACTAGTTTTCCTCAGAGACTTTGCCAGTAAGACGGCGGCTTTGCAGCTGCTAAGGTCATCTGGTCCAAGCTTTGTGGATCTTATGCGGAAATTCTCAGTAAAGCAATTTTCGGCTTTCTCATTTGCATCAATATTGGAATAAAGATGTCCGAGATCTTCATAGCAATCTGCTGCATCAATTGAATCTTTTCCTTCTTGTTCAATTACAATGAAAAGTTGGCGTCTTTTGGCCTCAATAGCTTTTTCGTAATTGCCTTCGTCGCGGTAAAGACGAAATAGACCAGACAACGGAGCAATTTGAAAACGGCAATTGTGTCCAAGCTTTTTCTCCAGTCTTTCCAGCTCATCTAGTAAGCTCCTTTCAAGCTTGTTTTCGATATTCTGAGAATTTGCGTTCGTAGAAAAACTTACCGTATGATCAATATCGTCGTCTAGAGAATTATGTTGTTCAAATTTCTTCGTGCCGAAATTTGATGTCTTGTCGATTTGAGTGTCATTGTTCACCGGAGCCCCGTCCTCAGGAGTTGTGTTTTGACTGGGCGGATCCGCAGTTGCTGGACGAGTTTGCTCCGGCGGCTGCATATTTTTGAACTGGCGCACGGTGTAAATGCTTGCAAGCTTTTTGCGCAAATCTCTCACATTTGCAAATCGCAATGAGCGTTCTTTCGAAAGGCATTGAAATACTATGTCCTCAAGCTGCTTTGGGATTGCTATGTCAGGTGCCACTTCGGAAAACGTCGGAGGGTTTTCATTAACATGCTTCATCACTACATCGAAAAGCGAATCACCGACAAATGGCAACTTGCCGGTGAGCAATTCATATAACATGCAGCCTAGTGCATAAACGTCGCTTCGCAGGTCCAAAGCCTGGCCCATGCACTGCTCTGGGCTCATATACATTGGGCTACCGAAAACTTCGCCGGTCAAGGTGAGCTTTTCAACGCTTCTGCCTGTGCCCGGTAATAATTTTGCTACGCCGAAATCCACCAATTTTACCTGGACATTGTCTGCACCCACCTCGCTTACAACCATTATGTTTGCAGGCTTCAAATCACGGTGCAAAATATTTTTGTCGTGAGCATGAATGAGTGCATCGCAAATCTGCAAGAAAATAGGTATAAGTTGTTCGTAGTGGATGAATTTTTGTCGTTCCAGTGTGTCGTCGAGAGATTCGCCTGGCAAATATTCCATGACTATGTAAGCGAGTTCGTCGTCAGTCACTCCGAAATCATAAATTTCAATGATGTTGGGATGCTTGAGTATGCTGGCGGCTTCAGCTTCAAGTTGAAAACGTTTGAGTGCCGTTGGGTCTGCTGCCAGTTGTCTGCGAATCACTTTTATTGCGCAGGCGCGTTTTAGATGCTGATGCTCACCTTTGTATACAGCACCCATGCCACCTTCACCGAGCAACTCGGTGACTCTATATTTCTTGTCGAGAATGCTTCCAACAAGTTTCAGGTTGTCATGCTTGCCCATGCAAGGCTCCGCCACCAACGTCAGCTAATGATATCATCCAGCATTGTTTTGATATCAGCGGCGCTCTTGAGTCGCTTGCTTAACTCAAGTTCTGTGCTGCTTGCCACGAGGGCATCCAACTCAGGGCTTACGCTGTCGTTAATAATGATCGGGTGAGAACAACTGATTGGCTCGGGATCTTCACCTGTGAGCAAGAAATGGACTGTGGCACCAAATGCGTATATGTCACTTTGGGCGCAGGCTTTCCCGCGAAACTGTTCTGGTGGCAGATAGGCGTGTTTGCCGACGATAGTTCTTGTAGCACCTTCTTCCAACTCTTGCGCTACATTGAAATCAATTAGCTTAAGTGTGCCATCCTGGTCGAGAATCAAGTTTTCAGGCGTGAAGTCTCGATGTATGATGGCAGGATTTTGCGAATGCAAATGTTCCAAAATTTGTGCCATTTGGAAGGCGAGATCTTTTACTTGTTTTTCGGGCATTGCGCCCGATTCTTCAACAATTGATCTCAGCGACTTTCCGTTTACATGTTCGAGAACCAGGTAGCAACGGTGATCTTCCACAAAAATATCGTGATATTTTACGATGTTTTTGTGTTCTAGCCTTTTCATCAGGTCAAGTTCTTTCTGTATGTGAGCTATCGATCTCATACTTAGTTCTGCGCCGGCGTGCGAAGGTAGAATGAACTCTTTAAGTACTATGCTGTTATTTGTTTCTTTTTTTGAATATTGTCCTCGATTGTCTTTTGCTAGATATGCGCTAGCTTGTCCGCCGGCTCCAAGCAGGTCAATGATTTCAAATTCGCCGTTTTTTAATTGTTGACCAACTGCAAGCTTTCCATCATATCGACGGATAGAATTTTTGCCCAGGCTATCCAGCCACAATTGAGTATAAGATTGGATGTCTGTAGGATTTAAGACCTGCTTGAGTTCATCTTGAATTTTGTTTGGCGGAAGAAACTGTGTGATTGCAGAAAGAATTTCATGTTTAGCATTTGCACTTATAAATCCTTTGAAGTCAAGCCTGTGAAATGGGTAATTTTGGCTCTCATCAAATGGATCCACCGGTATTCGTGCGATTGATCTCGCCTTTTTTGCATCGTCACTGTTTTGATCGATGACAAAATCTAAGCCCTCTTTGTTGGGATCGCTAGTTGAAGGCACATGAATTACCTGAATGATGGAATCCCAGGAAATTTCTTTGCTGCGTTGCAGACCTCTCCATTGCCACGCACTGCTTATGCCTGTTTTAGTGAAAACAACAAATAAGGTTCTTTTGTAAATGATTTGCAATAGCCCAATGAAGGGAATGACGAGCGCCGCTGCAAGCATGAGAAAGGCGCCCATACCAAAGTTCAAAATGAATATGACAGTGAGAATAGTAGTAGGAATGACGAGATATTTGTCTATAAAATGGAGCGTCTTTTCCAAATACTTTTGAAAAAAGTGCAAAGGTAGATAGCTGAGTACATACCCTTCTTCTGCGCCCAATATAAGCTCTTTATCTGAAATAACATCTTCTGTGGGCATCTCTCCTTCCCGCAGAATTTGCGGAGGACAGTATTTGGTCAACGAATCGAGAAATAGCCTTCGGGCTTCTTGGTTTGGCATTGAATCGATAGAAATATTGAACGAAGAGCCGGAATGCTCCATGTCGTTGAATATTTGCATTTGGTGATATTGGGGTGTTCTGTATAACTGAATACTGACTAAGTTTGGTTCTGCACCTTCTTTTGAAATCAGTTGTACCGATTTGATGTCGTCCCATCCAATACGCCAGCAGTCGTTTTCGAGAAAATTGTTTTTGTAAACCTCAATTGAATATCTATCAACTTTTGCAGAGTATTTTGAGGACAAGTGATTTAGCTTAGTTAAGACCATCATGATTGTGAGCCAAATCATTAAGGTGGCAAAGCCAAGAGTGCCGGTAAACGCGTGCAATAAAATAACAGCAGCTGATAAAGTCAAAAGTACTCGTTGTGGACGGTGTAAGAACCTTGTTCTGATTGCTTGCTGCATATTCCAGAGGGGGCGAAATTCGCTCTGGGTGGCCTGTGCTTTACTAGTTTCTTTGTCTGGCTCAGGTTGCGACTGAGACGTTGTCGTCAGCTGTGTCTCAGCTGCAACTCCAAGTAGATTTTTGAATTCTTGTTTTGCTTCAGAAACAACATCTGAAGTGCTATTCACCGTATTCTCTAAATTGTTCATAGAGCTTGTTTCTCAGCTTGTTTTAGGGAAATGGTGACAGGCTCGAAATCTTCTTTTACCAGCGATTTGCTGGCAAAATCTTGTTGCAAATTGGCAATCAGTTCAGCACACGTTCTTATTCGATCTTTGCTTTCTGGATTTGTGCATTTTGCAACAAGATCATTCATCTCGTCGCTGATGCGCTGGGTGATTTCTTGTGGGCGCGACTGAGAAAGTGCTTCTGGATCTTTGCCAGTCAACAAGAAATGCATTGTTCCGCCAAATGAGTAGATGTCACTGCTTGGCTCTGCCTTCCCTCTAAACTGCTCGGGCGAAATGTAATATTGCTTTCCAATGATTGTGCCGGTTGCTGTGCCAAGAAATTGATTTGCTGCGCCGAAGTCAATCAGTACAATATCGTTGCTGGGCGTGATAATTAAGTTGTCCGGCGTAAGATCTCTATGAATTACCGGTGGGTCATGATCATGCAAATATTTGAGTATGTCTGCGATTTGCAAAGCCCATGCTTTAACAGTCTGCTCTGACTGAGCGCCGTGCCTGTGTACATACTCTCGCAATGTTATGCCTGGTATGTACTCTAGCAACAAGTAATCGCGTTGATTTTCTTGAAAGCAATCTAGCACTCTAGCAATTTTAGGATGGTCGAATTTCATTAACATAGTTGCTTCGCGCTTAAAGAGTTCCTGCGCTTTTGCGCGATTTTCATCGCTTGTGCCCAAGGGGACAACCGATTCTTTAAGCACAACGATTTGCTTGCCCTTCTCTGCAAGATAAACAGCAGAAAGTCCTCCCGATGACAAATGCATCGCAACTTTGAGTTTTCCGTTTTTCAGTTTTGCGCCTGCTGAAAGCGCGACAAAGTTTGTTGAGGCAAAGTGAGAATTCAATTCCTCTTCCCACATTTGAGTAAAGGTCTGGTTGCAGCTTGAATTTAAATGGCGATGTCGATATGCAACATATTCGGGAGATCTCAGGGCTGGAGAATAAAGATCTAGGGCGTTGAACAGGCGCTCGCGGTCGCCAGTACTTAGCCGGTCTAAGTGAATTGAAGCTATGCCTCCTGTCGAAAAATAAATCTGCAATTCATATGGAACAGCCTCACCGTCACCACTAAGTCCAATCGCACTGATATCACTCCACTCTCTTGTACGTCTCCACTCGAGGTCGAGAGTCATACCCGGAGGAAAGCAGATGCCCTTTTCTGTTATTTCTAATCTTCGTTGCCACAAGCGCATTGTAAGCAGCAAACTTGTTCCGAAAAATATTCCAAGAAGCAGGTTTATGACAGTATATTGGTAGGTTTCGTTGAGCTCACGTATGTCGTGTTGATCTGAAAGGAGAATGGCATCAGGATTGACTTGTAGCGGCCCGGGAGGGCGTAGTGCCGTGGCATGAATACCGCGATAGGGAATGAAACACATTTCGGGTACTTTGTCAGGTCCGACTATCAGCCGTGATTGCATCCAATATTGGAATTTTTGGATGGGTCCGTTAATGCGGGTAATGCTTGATGAATCGAATTGAGTGCCGACGTATGGCTGATAGTCAGTTGGGCAAATACGTCTGTCTGGTGGTGAAAGGGCAAATATCCAAAGTCCCAAAATAGTCAGTGTTGTTAGCACTGCACCAGCAAGGAGTACTTTTGGTGCTGAGCGATAGGTGATTGACTGCCGTGTGCTTAAACTAGGAGAGGGGGGATCATCCGAATTGCTTGTAGGCACTATAACTTCCTCGATGTCAAGGAGATCGCTTCGGAATAATATACACTTAATCACTTCGAAAGAACAGGGGAAACCCTGAAAACGATCTTTTAGCCCTGAATTAGCCTCAGGTAACAAGAGCCGGACATTTTTCGATAAGCATGTTGAGCAGAATTTGGGTCCAGTTAGGAAGCATCAGGGCAAAACCGATAAATGCTATGCCTAAATAGAAACAAGCAAAGACAAACTTGTGTGCAGTGCAAGCCCTAAAAACCCCAAGAAAAATCAAAATGCCACCCCATAGCCCAAATCCGGCTTGCAATCCGTTAACCAGCAGGGTGCCCCAGGTTTCCATATAAAGTCCGCCGGAAGGGTCATGCCCTTTCCAGACTCCACCTGGTGGAATTAAAAGACTCAATTCGAATGTGCCGTTCTTGCTTGCAGTGAAATAAGCAAAAATACCGCCGGCGACAATGGCAGTGATCCACACCCTCAACAAATATTCCTGAGGGTGAATTTCGTGCCGGAAGGCTTGTCTGAGAGTTTCTGTGCTTTTGCTTTTATCGCGAGTGGACATCTAAAATTCCACGAGACAATTAAGCCTTGAGCTTACTGCAACCCTCAATTTAAATGCAAGACCTGTTTTATTGAAACTATGCAGCTCTGAGTTGCTTGCACAGGTTTGTCATCAGATGTAGCGATTCACCCTGGGCTGGGAGAAGTCCGGTTTCTGCCAATTCAAATGAATCTGAATCCAGATCTTTCATATGGCGATCGTATTGCTCGAAGCCATAGTCCTCACCTGCGCTCAACAGACTAACAAGCACGCGCGGGCCAAATAAACCGGCAGTCGATGTGGCTGCTCGAGTAACAGTTCCCCAAAATCCGCTGCCTTCTTCGCTATGTGCATTGAAACAGTCAAGTCGGTAGCCTAATAGACGTGACCTGAGCGCATGGGAGTCTCTGCACTTTTGTAGAGCGTGCTGAGATTCTTCATCTTTTACTTTGTTCAATGCAATATCGTAGGCTTCTACTGCTGCTAGTTCGCCGCCATGAAGTACTTTCAATGAATGCACTTCTTTATCGTGTAAGTATTCTTTGTCGAGTACATCTTTAATTACCATATTAGCGTTCATCTTATCCTCCTTCCCTGTCTTACACCCCACGCGGGATGCTCTGCTGGGATTATGGAAAGCTTCTCGCCGAGAGAATTAGATCTGTGGTGCCCGGTTAACTTTCCTGCTCAATTTTTCTGTCGATTGTGAGAGGGGAGACGTTTTCGCATGATCATGGTTCCCTCTTTGTCGTGCAAGATCTGAAGCCGCTGCCTCGAAATCGACTACTGGCTGAAGTTTTGCGCTTGATGAATAATTTTGGAAGATTCTCTTTCGCTAAGTCTCCTCCTTGAAAAAGGTCATGAATAAGCAGGTTTTGTCTTTTGGATCTTTTGTGAAAACGCGAATTTCGCTTATGTGATGAGCTTGTGAGGAACCCAATGATGATGTTTGCGTCACTCTCATCGCACAGGAACTGAGAAAAATGACTCCGAATTGGAGGAGAAATTATGAAAATCAACAAGAAACTGTTTGTCCTACCGTTAGCAGCAGGTATAGCTGGTTTGGCTTTGCTGGCTCCAGTAAATGCTCAGACTTACACCTATGAACGTACGAGAACCTACGAGTCACCATATATGGTGAACCACTTTCTGGACGACTCTGCTGTTATAGATGGTCCGTTGTTAACTCCAGCTCCGATGCCATTTATCGAAGACCGAGTGGTTTCACGACCAGTCTATATTAACGATGATGATCGCCGTCCACTTGTGATCCAGCGCGGTTATTATCCGCGCCGCGGCTTGCACCTCGACTTCCCGTTCGGTGACATCGACTTGCGCTAATGATGTATCGATGAATCTAAATAAATAAGAGGAGTCGCTGCATCGAGGCGAAGAAATAGGTGGAAGAGCTAAGGGCTCTTCCACCGGAGAGGGGCTTCAAAGAAGCCCAGGAGGACCAAAAATGAAAACCAAACTTGTATACGGCATAATCGCCGCAGTTGTAGCCAGCATAGGTACTGGGCTTAGTCCGTTTCCAAGTCTTGCTGACACATGCGTTTTAGAAACGCAGAAAACATCTCAGAGTGTCGGACCAGGTGTCACCGAATATGGTTACACCACCACTGCTACAGAATATGCCGATAGCAGACCAGTTGTTATCGAAAAGCCTGTTGTCCTGGAAAACACAACTAAGACGGTAGAAAGAGAAGTAGTTAGAGAGCGAGTGCCATACTTTGTCACCAGGCACTCTGCATCACACGCACGCAGATCAGTCGCATATCTGCACCATAACACAATGAAAGTAAGCAAACCGTCGCGAAATTACTCATCGGTGACTACGATTGAAAAGACAATTGAAAAACCAATAGTCGTTGAAAGACCGGTCATTCAAAACGTAGACAGAGTTGTTGAAAAGCCGGTCTACATTAACCGTGTTGTCGAAAAACCTGTTTATGTCGACCGCATGATTGATAGACCAGTATTTATCGATCGCACCGTAAGCCGACCTGTTGTAATTGAAAGACGGGTGGATGTGACAAATCCACTTCTTGTACCTCGTCGCTTGATTCGTGTAGACGTATTTTAAGCCGCAGAGGAATAAGCTCCCGCATGTGCGGGAGCTTTGGGAGCCTGCGTTGCTCCCGAAAGGAGGTCTAAAATGAAATCATTCAGTAACGGAATTGCTGGACTCGTATTGTTAGTTATTTATGGTGGAACTGCTCCAGTGTCAGCGCAGATTATCGAAAAGCGATTTGGAGATGCGCCCCCCGCAAATGTTGTGGAAGAAGATGTATACATCCACAAAGCAACACCTCGTGTTATCGAAAATAGAGTTTTGATTGCGCCAAACAATATAAATGATTCCGGATTGCGTTCAAACTACGCAAGGCGGCTTTCCGATATTGCCGAGCAGCTATCGATGGCATATTCAAAGGGCTGGCTCTCTAAAGCTCAGTATGACAATTTGCGAAACTGGCAAGCAAGTGTGGGAATGGAAGAGGCTATTTTGCGCAACAATTCAATGGTTGGCAAAGTGACACCCGACGATGCTGCACTGCTAGAGCGCCATATGACAGGACTGGAATATACCATCAACAAACAAATTGACGCCGGATCAAAAGTCGCAAATCAATAAGACACAGTAATGTGTCGCCTTTTCACAACACTGCAGATGCTTATCTGCGCAATGCATTTTGCGCGCGATCAGCCGAAAGAAGTTCTTTTGTAATCGTTTCAGGATCTGCAGTTGTATGTGAAATCCAACCTGGAGTCTGGCAAACAAAACAATATGCAAGAGCGTTTAAAGAGGGCGCATATTCGCTGCGAGTGATATGGAATTTTTCCCAGGCAGAGCTTTCCGGATGCATCGGATAGCCGCTCTCTTTCAGCATATTGTATGCAGAAGTGAATTCCTCACGACTAATGCAAGATTTTGCCGGCTCCAGGTTTAGATATCCCCTGAAAAAATTGACCAGCTTGCTGCCGATTTGCAAAAAGAAACTAGCGTGTCCGCATTTTGAATCGTTGATTGTGGTGGTTAACAAATTGGCTGCATCAAGCATTACACCGAGAACAGTTATCCACGAAACGCACATGTGACCCGAGCGAAAATAACATAGCAATGGAAATGCGCGGTGGCTGGCTACAATTTGCGATGTCCACAACTCCCATTCTGAAATTTGAGTAGGCAATTGATTTGTAATTCCGAGATCTGCATAGTTTGTGAGCAATGTCACTGCCGAAGCATGTGTGCATATGCGAGATTGAAACGTGTTTACCATAACTTCTCTGCTATGCACTGACTGTTGCATCGAAAACAGATAAGAAACGCCGACTGCAATTACGGTAATGCCAGTGCTGCCTGCAGCTAAAACCAGTGCTCGTCCCAGCGGGCTCACTGCTACGATATCGCCGAATCCCAAAGTTAATACCGAAGTGCCGGCAAGGTAGAGCGCAGTTCCAAAATCATGAATCACCGGTCGAAATTCATTTCCAAGTCCATGAATGATCATGGCGACTGCAACCGTGAGCGAAATCATCCAAGCCACGAAAATCATCACGAAAGCCATGGGGGCAAAAGCACCGAGAAACGAATCGAGTACCGTTTCTGAATTGATGAAAGTCGCAAGTTTTCTGCAAGCTGGCCAGGCAATTTTACCAATGAAAAATGGTGCGAAACGGTGAGATGCCGGCGTAAAACGCGGTACGAGGACTGCCTGAAAAATATCAAACAGAAGTACTGCGACAAATACAACGCCAAGAAATGCTTCGAGCATTAAAGTTCGCTACCCCTTTGCTGGTGAGCCTTGATGGGCTCGTCAACAGGGTAAAATTTCGCTCGGTACTATGTCAAGCTGAACTGTCTAATTTAGCTTACGGCAAAGTTCAAAAGTATTACTGTTCTTAGTGTTTGCGCTTTATGAGCAATGCTAAATTTGTACGCGAAAATACATTACGGGCGGCGCAGATGTTGAGTCATGCGCCGCCCGTTGGTTTGTCTTCTTCCTTCCCGTCAGACCGCAACCATCAAGCTGCGTTCTCTCGTCTCCATAAGATTTGCCAATAGTTCTTTGTAGGTTGGATGATTGTGGTCTTGTGCGCCTGGTTCCATAAGCTCAAGACATTTGCCCATGTAGTTGATTGCTTCATCCATTCTGTCTTCTGCAGCGTGTAATTCTGCAAGAACCCAATATGCTTCTGCGAGTGTTTCGCTGTCTTCGCGTCTGTGCAAAAGCGTGATTGCAAGTGCTTTCGAGGCTGATTTAATTGCAAGATCAAACTTTCTGTGTCCGCCAAAGAAACTTGTTAGTTCTTGTGCGCATTCTAGTTCTTCGTAATAGTCTTTTTGCTTGCAACCATTGTGTCCAATCCACTCAAGAATTGTCGCGTCTTCTTGCACCGACTTTGCTTGATCTGGATATTTTTCCAGGCGCTCTAATTTCTGCATGATTGCGCCAACTGTTTTGGACTGAAACTTGCGTGAGGGAGGAGCTTGCTCTTGCTGCTTCTTGGGGAGTTGTGGCATCTTATCGACTGCCGCATATCCCATTGCTTGAACCATTCCTTCGATAAAATTGACCACTGATTCACGATCGACAGAGGATTTCAGGAGTTCGTCTGTAGAGACGTTGAGCAAAGTTTGACCGTCGGTCATACCGTTCTGGTCTTGGTCTTCTCCCGAAGCTTGATTATTAGGTTCACTTGACATTTTGGTTTCCTCTGAAGACTTCGCTCTCGATTTATGCCCATACATGACTGGCTTATAACCTGTTTACATCTGGAAACACAAGATCCGAATCGCTGTTTGGCTTTGCGGCTATTCGGTCAATTTCAAATTTCCTGTTGACAACTTTGCGGACTGGGCATAACCAATATGGTCCCACCCATCGTGCAGGAGAAGCCGCGTGACAGTAGCTACTGGAATTGACTCTCTGAAGGAACTTGTCGAGCGCGCAATTAGCCTCAAGGCAAGCGACATTCATCTCCACACAGGATACCCGCCGACCTTGCGACTTGCTGGAAGTGTCGTTCCGATGGGTGAAGAGCGCTTCACCGATGCACAACTTCGCCAACAGTTGATGTCGCTATTAAGTGAACACGAACGCAAAACGTTCGAAGAAAAGCACGATGCTGACTTCACTGTTGAAATACCGCAAATGGCTCGCCTCCGCGGAAGTGTATTTCTAGGACATCTCGGTATCAATGCCAGCTTCCGTGTTTTGCCGCCAGTGCCTCTCACTCTGGCCGAACTGGGCGTGCCGTCAGTCGTCGAAAAATTTGCAGAATATCACCATGGACTTGTTCTATTAACTGGTCCGGCTGGCTGCGGAAAGAGCACTACATTGTCTGCACTCGTGAATATGCTCAATGAGAAGCACGAAGGTCTGCATGTGCTCACACTGGAAGACCCAATTGAAGTTGTGCATCCGCACAAAAAGTGCATGGTGAACCAGAGACAGGTCATCTTGCACACCACAAGCTATGAACGTGCAATGCGCGCTGCACTGAGAGAAAGCCCTGACGTGATCATCATCGGTGAAATGCGCGATGCTGAAACTATTAGCTTGGCGCTAACCGCCGCAGAGACCGGGCACCTTGTGATGGCATCAATGCATACTACAGATTCCATCAAGTCAATCACTCGTATTGTAGATAGCTTTCACCCGGACAAGCAGCCCCAAATTAGAACAATGCTTGCCGAGTCACTGCAAGCTGTTTTCAGTCAGCTCTTGTTACCTTGCGCTGATGGCAAAGGCAGAGCGCTCGCTTACGAACTGCTGTTTATCAATCCGGCAGTAGCAAACATGATTAGAGAGAAAAAGACATTCCAAATTCCTTCTGTACTTCAAACAGGACGAGCGCAAGGAATGATGAGCCTTTCACAGAGCATTGGCGATCTGGTTAGAGCCGGAAAAGTCACAAAAGAAGTTGCAAAACGATATGCGGACGAAGCTTACTTGTAAATTCAGAGGATTTCTAAATGGCAAAAATTGATGCCTTATTCAAACATTTGCGAGATCAAGAAGGCTCCGACCTTTTTCTTGTCGTCGGTGAGCCGCCTAAAATGCGGGTACACGGTAAAGTTGTGACTGTGCAAGGTGCACCAAATCTCACCATTGATATGGTCAACACACTCTTGCTTGAAATTCTGAATCCAGAGCAAAAGAAAAATTTCGAAGCAGACCGCGACCTCGACTTTGCTCATGCACTTGAGGGCATTGCACGTTTTCGCTGCAACTACTTCTATCAAAATGAAGGACCTGCGGCAGTCTTTCGTATCATTCCTGAAAAAATCAAACCGCTTTCCGAACTGAATTTGCCTCCGGTTATCGGCACTTTCGCTGATTATTACCGGGGCTTGATTTTGGTTACTGGTCCGACTGGAAGTGGTAAATCAACTACTCTTGCCGGCATCATCAACGAAATCAATGAGCGTTATGCAAAGCATTTAGTGACGATTGAAGACCCACTGGAATTCGTTCATTCACCTAAGAAGTCGATGATAACTCACCGCGAGGTGGGCACGCATGCAGAGAGTTTTGAATCAGCGCTGAGAGCCTCAGTTAGAGAAGATCCGGATGTAATTCTCGTTGGTGAAATGCGCGACCTTGAAACAATTCGGCTTGCCCTGACTGCTGCGGAAATGGGCTTTCTGGTGCTTGGAACTTTGCACACAAACTCAGCTTCCAAAACCGTAGATAGAATTGTCGACGTATTTCCTGCTGCTCAGCAGCCTGCTGTTAGAACAATGCTTGCTGGCTCACTGGTGGCAATTTGTTCGCAGTTACTTGTGCGTGGTGTCGATGGAAAGAGTCGTTGTTGCGCCAACGAAATTCTTATTTCGAGTGCAGGGCTTGGCAACGCCATTCGCGAAGGCAACATGAATATGATCAAAACCCATATTCAATCTGGTGGCAACCAGGGCATGGTGCTCATGGATGCATCGCTGGAGAAGCTTGTCCAGGCAGGCAAAGCCGACCCTGTCGATGTATATATGAAAGCAACTGACAAGCAGCGTTTCCAGAAATATGTACAGGGTAAAATCGCCGTTATGTAATGCGGATAAAACCGGGTCAATGTTAGTTTCAATCAGATGCTGTACTCTCTTGGCTACTTCGCGGCCGAAGAGAAGATTGTTCTGTGCGCATCTGTTTGATTTCACGTGAATATCCTCCTGATACCGGTTGGGGCGGCATCGGCGCCTACACGTACAATCACGCCCGCGCGTTGAAAGAATTAGGCCACGATGTTGAAGTCATATCGTTAACCAAAAAAGATGCAACCGCTGACGTCGCTGTATCTACCACATCGGAAGACCCTTTCTATGTGCCTGTTCATCGGGCTGTCTGGGGGCCTTTGCTTGAAGAACTTACTACAATTTGGATCTCGCTGCCGTATACACATTTTGTGCTCAAATCATGCGTTGCATTGTGGCGAAAATTTTTGGAAGTACACAGCGTCAAACCATTTGATGTAGTCGAAGCACCAGAACATTTGGCTGAAGCATTATTTCCTGCGCTCACCAAAGTTTGTCCTCTGGTTATTCGTCTACATACACCGCATTCTAAGTTCATTCGCGAAAAGTATCACAATTTAAATGCCTCCTTTGACCAGGAATTGGTGGCAATTCTTGAGCGAACCGCCATGTTGGAGGCTGACTTGTTATCTTCGCCGAGCGAAGACCTTGCAGCTTATGTGGCCGAGGACACTGCCGTCAAGTTGTCGTCAATCGAAATTGTTCGCAATCCAGTTGACTGCAAAAAATTCACTCCTGAAGGAGAGAAGGCAATTGCTAAAGATGACCGGGTTACAGTCTTCTTTGCCGGTCGCTTAGAAGAGCGCAAAGGTATTCACTATCTGCTTGAGGCTGTTCCAGCAATTTTGAAGCAAAACTCTAAAGTGCGTTTTGTTGTTGTTGGTGCAGATACAAATACTGGTCCTGGAAAGACCTCGGTGCTTACAGCATTGAAACGCAAGCTTGCCGAAGACGGTGTTGAAAATGCGGTTCAGTTTATTAGTCATGTTGCGCTCGACCAGATGGCTGCACATTACCGGTCTGCCGACATCTGTGTAGTACCGTCTCTTTACGAAAATGCACCATATACAGTGCTTGAAGCCCAGGCGAGTGGTAAGCCTGTTGTGGGGACTTCGGCTGGTGGATCTAAAGAATATATTGCCGATGGAGTCACTGGCTTTGTAGTCGAGCCTCGCAATTCTCAGGCGCTAGCTGATGCCATAAACAGGCTCGTTGCGGATGAGCCTCTGCGTTTGAAGATGGGCAACGCTGCCCGAGAAAGATCAATAAACAAATTCGACAAAACAATCATTGTTAACGAAGCACTTGCAAGTTATACAGAGGCAATAAGAAGATTTGCCGAGACAAAGGATACTGCTTTGTACCGGAAGAGCCCGGAAGAATCGCTAAGTGATTTCGTTTCATTGCTATATGTTTATCACACCAGTTTATGTGATTTGATCTATCGCCATTCATTTATGTACCGCACAAATTACTGGTTGCAGCTGGCTCTTCGTCGCCCTCGACTATGCTTTGCTAAGCTAGCTTTGGCAACTCTAAAGGGCATAAGCGATTCTTTTAGTTTTGCACCGCGAAAGATAGAATCTCTAATTCAGCGCATCGAATCACAAGTGACTGAGCGCGAAGCAGAAAAAGAAAAAATCCTTGTTCAGCAGCTTCTGTCGTCTTGTTCTATTTCATCTAAACGAAGCTAATCTCGATCCTGTCCGCCAAATATTAGTCACGGGCGACGCATGGCGTCGCCCCTACAGGCGAACATAACGTCATGCTAAAACAATAAATGCATTTCTTGGACGCCGCGCAGGCTGTATGGTCTTTTGTGTACCAGGGTTTGTTCGGCCAGGCGAATGTTTGGCAGGCGGCGTAGAATCGTTCCGATTGCTATTTGACCTTCCATTCTAGCTAGCGCTGCACCAAGGCAATGATGAATGCCTGATGAAAACGAAATGTGTTTGATGTTTTTTCTGTTTATGTCGAGTTTGTTTGGATCTTCAAACTCTTTTGGGTCCCGATTGCAGGCGCCGAGAAAAATCACAACCATGTCATGCTTGTGCATTTTTTGTCCGTGAAATTCCATGTCTTCGCCAACCAGGCGTCGGACGGATTGCACTGGGCTGTCATAGCGCAGAAACTCTTCCGTGGCTGATGCTATCAAGTCTGGGTTTGCCTTAAGTAGTTCAAGTTGATCTGGATTTTGCAAAAGTGCAAGCATTCCATTTCCAATTAGATTTACTGTGGTTTCATGTCCGGCGACGAGAATCAGGCAGATGTTTCCCAGCACATCTAGCTCGCTCAACTTTTCGCCATCAATCTCCGCGTGTACCAGAGCTGATATGAGGTCTTCCTTTGGATTCTCGCGGCGTTCTGCCACTAGAGGTTTAAGATAATCAACCAATTGGTCGTAAGCGTCATTGGCTACTTTGAGCGTGTCTAGACCATAGCCTGGTTCAAGTGTTTGAGTGATTTTGTGAGACCAGTCTTTGAAGCTTGCATGGTCTTTCGCAGGTATTCCGAGCATTTCAGCAATTACAGTGATTGGAAGCAAAAATGCAAACTCACTGACAAATTCGATTTTGCCTTTCGGCATAGCTTCGTCAATCAATCTGTCGGCAATAGCTTGAATGTGCTCGTACATTTGCTGAATCATTTTTGGCGAAAATGCTTTATTTACGAGCGAACGCATCTTTGTGTGGTCTGGCGGGTTTTGGTTAATCATCCAGTTCGAACGTGTTTTCGACATGTATGATGGACCCGGCAACATTTTGAAAAGCGGATTTATGTTGTTTGTTCTTTCCAGGTGTTTTTCAAAGCGCAGGTCTTTTGTGATCTCTTGCGCAAGTTCATAGCTAGTCACCAACCAATACTTTCCTTTTTTGCTCCAGCAAAGTGGAGCAGCATTGCGGATTTTGTCGTAAATTGGATATGGGTCATCGAGAAATTCTTGTGTAATTGGATTTAAAGGATCAATTATTGCTGTGGCAGTCTCGCTCATCTTCTTATCTCCGGTTTTCGTTTGGCAATTTTAGCTGGTAAATTGCTTGTCTTTGGTCTTGGCTATTTCATATTCACAACTTGGAATACACTCCAGTTTTTTCATGGTTGCGCAAAAGGCAGACGGTTTAAGGATTTCGTAAGAAGTCTTAGTCCAATCTCTTCTGGTATCGGGCGTCTCGGGTAAAACGCAACTTTTTCAATTGCTCTGGGTATGTAATTTCGTTGGCCCCCACCATCGGAGACTCAGGCAATGAGAAACCTTGTTCTTGCATCTTTATTAATTGGAGTTTTCAGCTCTAGCTTTTTCGACTTATCAGCGGAAGCTAGAGGCGTTTCTCGGCATGGGGCTTCGGGGCGCTCCGGTCGATTTGCGCATTCAGGGCAATATGGCAATGCGGCAGGCGCAGGCGGGCAGCTCTACGGTCGCGGGGCTGCCGGTGCGGCTGCAGGCAACTTTCATGGACCCAATGGAGGTACATTTAAGGGCGCTGGTGCTGGGTTTGCTACTCCCTATGCAGCTGGTGGAGCCGGAGCCTTTAAAGGAACGGGCCCCAACGGCGGGCAATATTCTGGTGCTGGCGCTGGCGCCTGGAAAAAAGGTGTAGGCGGATTTGAAAAGACTCAGATGAGTGGAACTGGCGCTAACGGCAACACTTACTCTGGCTATACCAACGGAAAATACAATGCCCAGACAGGTCAGGGCACTTACAACAGTGGAAAATCGGCTACAAGTGCCGCGACGGGACAGCAATACGGATATAACCAATCAACGCAGTTCACAAAAGGCCAGGGCGGCGAAACTACCATCGATACGGCCAACAAAGGAGACTACAATGTCGACTGGCAAAAAGGGCAAAAGCCCACAGTAACGCAGACTAGCCCGGGCACAAGCAGCCCCACCAGTACATCATCAACTGCCACTACTGGTGCCAGCTATGTTCCTGCTCCGACCTCAACTAGCAGTGCTCCCACGAGCTATACTGCAGCTCCGACTAGCTACGCCACAACGACCACTTCGGCAACGACTTACTCTGCCCCTCCCAGCAGCTATCCAGCAAGCACTAGCACAGCAACAACATACGTCGCCCCCACGACTTATGTTGCACCCACGACCTATCTTGCACCCACTAGTGCTTATCCTGTGACTACGACCGCGCCAACAGCAGCAACAACAACAACAACTGATACTACTTATTCAACCAGCAATAATGTGAGCAGCACAACTGCACCAGCTGTGGTGCCAGTAACGCCGCCTACAACTTTGCGCCAGGAGTTTGCCCAATGGCGAAATCAAGTTCGCCAACGACGACAGGCTCAAAATAACTAGAGTCCCTTTCGCAAAAACAGAACTCTGGTCTAACAAAAAAGGGGGCGAGAAATTCTCGACCCCTTTTGCATTTGTTTTGTTATTGGACTTAGTCAGCTTAAGCCATGTCGAGCAATGGGCTGTGCAAGCGCTTGCTTGTGCCGACTTCCTCTTCTTGATTTTCTTCAGCAACATAATCAGGAGCAAGGGCAGGAATTGCGCCAATGCGATGTACAACTGAAGTCAAAATATCAAACATTGCTTCGAGCTGATCAAACTTGTCTAGTCTTTGATCGTGGCTATATACAACTGAATGTTTGCCAGGTGGAATCTTGTGTTCTGCCGGCAAATCATCACCTGAAGAATGCAGATGCAATTCAGTCAAATTGTTTTGCAAAATCAAGTCGCGCAACTTCATGTCTGAGAAAAGATTGCGAACCTTTCCGTCGTCTGTGCCTTGAATAAGATATTTATGGTCGAACTGTTGATCGCCAAGTTGAATATCTTGCAGCTTGCCTACGGCTTTGCCGATTTGATGGATGCCTTTTTCAGTTCTAATTACAAAAGCGAAATGCTCTTTCGGTGTGTAGTGCAGAGAAGCTGAAGTTCCTTCTGTCTTTGATTTGCCTTTAACAGCGAATGGAGTGATAGTTACGTGCGTGCTGGTTCCTTCAACTGGAATGTGCATGCAAATGATTGGGTCGTTTTCTTTGCTAGTGTCGCTAACTACCTGGCCCCCTTTAGTGTCGGCAAAATCACGCCACACATATTCCCATCCATACATATTAGAGTGAAATTTCATCGTCAACCTCGAAACTTGGGGCTTTTTGTTCGTAAGGGACCAGTTTATTAAAGATACCGACCGCAGGCAATGCCGGTTGGCTAGCCTGAAGCAGGTTTAAGCAGATCTCAAGTGAGATTATAATCGAACTTCTCTTAATCCAAGAAAAGTCAAAGTCGATTATTCTTGCCTGGTAATCGTTTTACCAAAGGGGCAGGCTTTGTGAGCCGCTCAAAGAAGAACATTAAATGGGCGCTTTCGCTGTTGCTGTGGACTGCCGTTAGTTCCAGTTTCTTAACCTTACCCATGGGTGCGGTGGCGGCGGCTAAACCAACTGGCAACTTCGATGGCAGCGATGTGCCCTGCCAGCCTGTAATAACAAACAATCATGACGGGGCTGGCATGCTCGAAAAGCTGGCTGAAAGGGTCAAGCAGATTGGCGCATATAAATTCGACGGAAATCTTTGTACGGTAAAGGAAAAGGAGCTGGCAGTCGACTCTGGCAGCTTCTATTACAAATCGCCTTCGCGCCTGAGGGTCGAAGTCAAGAACGGTGGATATAAGTCTGGCTCAATTCTTGTGAAACAGCCAGACGGGCAAATCAAAGCAAAAGGCGGCATGGCCCTTTTGGGTATGAAGGTGACTTTGGAACCAGATTCACACATGCTGATTTTGCCTAACGGATTCAAAATAACCGAGTGCGATTTTTTGTCTCTTGTTCAGGGGGTCAAAGCGCAAATAAGTTCTGGTCATAAAGTCTATTGCAGCGAAAATCCATTAAAGCTTGATTCGCAAAATAACTCGGTGCTGGTTTTAGAAACACGTGACCCATCTAGTGAATTGAGACAGAGAATTCTGCTAGACCCACAACAATTCGTGCCTGTTGAGTGGGATTTTTTCAAGAACGGCAAGTTCTTTTCCACTGTGCGCTTCAAAAACTTTCAGGTCTGTCCTGCCATTGATGAATCAATGTTTCGGCTGTAAATCGGAGAACCTAGATGCTTAGCAAATTGAATCGATCACAAACAGGACTTATGCGACTTTGCTTGCCGATTGCATTGTTGCTTTCTATGCAGCTTTCGTGCACTTTGTGTTTTGCAGAAAGTCAATCAACAGATAAGGGAGCTCCTTCGAAAGGAAGCGTCCGAAGCAAAGCAGCAGACGAGCTCGCCGCAAAAACAACAGAGCCTGTCACCCAAGCCAACCTCACACTTAGTGTTGATGATATTAACGATCTTGGATATGCACTGCAGCGAATTCGCCAGCAAGCAATCAATATTTATATCGAGGCCACACGCAAGCGTGGCGCGGCCGAAGTTAGTGCGCAGCTATCCAATCTAAGTTCAGTGCCAGACCAGATACCTTCTGAAAGCAAGGACCTGCGCCCCTTTCGTCGGCCGTGGTTGGTCTATTTCATTACCACTCTTGAGCCACTGGTGCACCTGCTGAAAGAAGATGTGAAATCAGTCGAAAATGGCTCTCAAAAAATTGATGTCTCACCTGCTATCAGAACCGCGATTGACCCAATGATTAAACAATGGTCTCAAGGTGTTTTGAAAATTGATGAAAAGTTGGGCGCGTGCACTCAGTTAGTTGAAGATGCTGGAAAGAACAATATTTCTCTGGCAAAACTAGCTCTCGAAATTGACAAAGAAGTCAGCACTCTTGAACAAGTGAGACAGAAGGCATTTAATGTTGTGGACGAAATGCAAAAGAAAGAAAAGGCTGAGCAAGATTCAAAAAGCAAAGCAAAAGTAGAGTCTAAATAGACCGCGCAAGCTTTTCAGAATTGCCATTTTTCAACTCTTCGTTTGATTTGTCAGCTGAGCGATTTCAGCTGATGCGTCCGAGTCGTTGGGGTCGATTTCCAATACTTTTTTGAGATCGCAAATCGCTTCTTTGTACATTCCAAGCCTCTTGTAAATCTCGGCCCTGTTGTGATAGGGATCGGGGCTAGCCATTTGCCGCTTTGCGATTGCGATATTGTCGTCAATCAATGCGCGATCGTATTTCTCCATAGCCTTCCAGATTTGGGCTCGTACTTCTTCGCCGTTTTCGCTAGGAAAGTTTGCGATTAGCTGATTTGCATCACTCAGTGCGAGATCGTACTTTTTCATTTTTACGTACATGCTTGCGCGTTTTTCGAGCTGCCATGTAGGGTAGTGTCTCAATTCCATGCTGTGCGAAAGATCTGCAATGGCTTTATCCATCTGTCCGAGTTGATCATAAGCAAACGCTCTGCGCCAGTAAGCATGGGCGTTTTGTGGATTGAGACTAAGTGCTCTGCTGTAGTGACCAATGGAATCGTATAGCTCTTGTTCGGCAATCGTTCCCGCAAAGTGTGGACCTTCGCCCAGTGCATATAACATCTTGTACAGCTCATCGATTTTAAAGGTATGTTTGCGGCGACCATTCATCAAGTCGCCCATCGGCTCGCTTGGCACACCGAAATACTTTGCTGCTTTCTCAACTGACCAGCCGCGTCGTTCTAGTTCAACAGCCAGACGCACTGTCACTCTTTCTTTGAACGCTTCGCCTTGCCAATGTGCGTGCATTTGGACATAAGAAAGGTCTTTCAGCGGGTCAACGCTGTTATTGGCTGCATGCCACGGTGCAAAAATAGGCAGGCATGCGCTAGAGATAATCGAAAATAAAATTACTGGCACCAGGACTTTTACACCAAAAATGATGTGTTTTTTCTTCGGCTTAGATTTGCCCCCATCGTTTCTTTGATTTAACAAGTTGCAGGCATTGATCCAGTTTTCTTCGTCAGCATTGGGGTCTTTGGCTATTTCGAAAAGTTTTTCGCTGTCTAGATTGTCTGGTAATGGCTGATTAGATTTTGGGCTCGCCGGTAATTGCGGGCACGGTTCGAGCAGGGGCTCTTCGCCAACTAATAGGTTGATCTGTTCATTTTCTTCTTTCAAATCAATTTGCCTTTGCCAATGCATACACAGGCTCCTTCAGCAGTCATTTATCAGAGTAGTCGAGCTGTTTTAGGCTGAGGCAAGCCCAATGATAAGTTCTGGTAAGAATGCTGTGCGTATTTACTTTAGACAAGCAATCCAAATTTCGCCTTTAACATGCACAAAATCTTTACCGCTAATGATTACGATGCAATAGTCTTGGGGAAAAGAATATGGCTGAAATTGAAAACGATACTAAGGGTGACAAGAAAACGTTGCCACCCGAAAAACAAACTGAGCGTGGTGAGCAAGCAGCTCGTTTTGATCCAATTAACTTACTAAATGATTCTTCTGATGCACGTAACCGCGAAATGCGCTCTAACACTCGTTCGCTCGAAGATAATGGTAGCCTTCCAAAGCTAACAATTGAAGGTTTGTCAAAAAGCGCACCGGGAGCCGCTGGCTCAGCTGAGCTTGCTAGGGTAGAAAATCGTGAGAATCTAGTCTCAGCCCCTGCGAACACGCCTGCTTTATCGCCAGAGGGACAGCGTCTGGTTGAGTTAGCCAGAACACGCATTCCTGATGCTGGACGCCCCAACACAACGCGTGAATTGCAGCAATTTGAACGAGACGTCGCTCAGTTTGAGCGCAGAGCTAGAGAGCAAAACCTCAGTCCTGATCAGGTGCGCGACACAATGGGGCAAGTGACTCGCTTACTGGAATCTAGAGGTCAACAGGGGCAAGGAGTTCAAAGCGAGCGACAAAGAATCAGGCTTGCAGAACAAATTATGGGAAAAGCAGCTGAGCCTACATCGTCGGACCAGGGCGAGAACAACACATGTAATGTTACTACCATCGAAAATCGTTTATACACACGCGAGCCGGCCATTGCTGCCAAGCTTGTCGCAGACCTGGCTCTGACTGGTTCGCACACAACCGTAGATGGTACTACAATAAAACTGCATCCAGATAATCTAAAACCTTACGGCGATTCCGGCGACAACAACAGGCGCGGTGATGGCTCAAGAACGTTTGCGGGGCAGATCTTCCAGATGGCTGCGGTCAATCTGCCCTATGCCCGGGCGGCTGCTGAAGGTAGACCTGAAGGCAAGTATGAATTCAGACAGGGACCGAACGGAGCGCGCCTGCTCTATCACGGCAATATTAACAATGTGCCTCGTGAAGATAGGGAGGCCATCGGAACTGATCAACCAATTCACGCAGCTCAGCTTGATCAAATGGTCAACATAAACCGAATGCTCACAGGTCGGACAGAGCCGCAAGCCTTTTTGGTCCACCAGAGCGAACCAGACTCTATGCACGGAAATCCCTTTGGCAGTCCCAGGGAGCTTGAGCAGCGCATACTGGAACTTCAACGAAACAATCAGTTGCCGGCCGTTTTATCTGTTCATGGACGGGCTTTGCCTCAAGCAGAACCTCGCCCCGGCGACCCCTCTCGCAGGACGCCAGCTCCACGGGGAGAAATGCAAGAACCGAATGGACCAGAAGATGGACCTGATGGCCACGTGATATTGGTTACAGGTATCACGCCAGGTAGAAATGGAGAACCTGCCCGTGTGACCTTCGATAACCAGTGGGGCAATAGTGCAGACCGCGGACCAGGAAGAGACGTAAGCGTGAATGAGCTGTTCAGGGCAACCAGAGATCCCATGCAGATGGATAAAGTCCGTGAAATTGAAAGTGCCGAGAGAAGTGGCGCCATTTCGCGCTCCATTGCAAACCAGGCATTCAGGCAAATGAGAACTGAGTACGAGGAATCGTTGAAGCAACAACCCAGAAATTTAGACCCTGAGCAATTGAAAGATCAAGCAGAATTCCGTGCCTATTTGGAGAGACGACTTGGTCCTCTTCAGCGGAGGTAGGACATTTTAGTTGACTGGTCTTGAACCTGCACATACCATTGTTCTTATCCTTTTCTGGGAATGCTATGGATTCAAAGCAAGAAGAAAGGGCTGGGAAAGCTGGTGACTCCCCTGATTCTAACGATGCTGCAGACTTGTCTCGTGGCGTCTGGGCAGACTTGAGCGCAAGTATAAGTAAGGGCGTTGAGAAAATTGCACATGCAGTTCGTGACTTGCCTGCTGTGCAAGTTGAGAGAGAAAATGCCTGGCAAATGAGCGGACAGCTTAAAGATGGCATTGACAAAATTTCAATGAAAGCTCGTTTGACAGTTTCTGGCGACGAATTCTCAAAGCAAAACCCTGGTTTATCCAGCAATTTAAGTGACAAAATCGGCAAAAACACTTTTAGCGTAAGGCATGCAACCACAGGCGAAGTTGACTCCGGTTGGACGCTAAACCAGGTCAATCACGACGGCAGCGTAGATTTAAGCAAAAACTATAGTCTTGACGTAGCCCATCAGGAAAAGAACAAAGGTTTGATTGAAACATTGCCTGGTGTTCCCCAGGACCATACCAGGGCATTACAGAGCAAGTTGAACGAATTGCCGCCAAATGTGTTGAAGGCGCTTGAAGATAAGGGCTACAAAATTATCGCTACACGCACAAATTCTCAGGCTATTCCAGAGCTGGCTGCGTTGACACCTCGTGGCTGGCCGAAAGAAACGACTTTTGATGATAGTGATGGCACTCACGATAATGTTCGCAGATTGATATTAGCGCCACTTTTCACAACCGACCGGCAGATGGTTAACAGACCCGATGTGCTTGTGCATCAAATTGGACATGCGCTAGACCATTCTTCCGGCAAATTATCCAATCAACCAGAATTCCAGGAAGCTTTCAAAAAAGACCTGAATGCTATGAAAAATAGCTGGCTCTTGAGCCCGCATGAGAAATCCATATACGACTATTTTAATCAAAAGGAAGACCTGGCAAAAGGCGAACGTCCAGGTAGTGAAGAGTGTTTTGCTGCGTTGTTCGGCATGATTTTGACAGGACCTGAAAATCCTGGCGACGAGAAAACCTTTCAAAAATATTTTCCAAACACAATCAAAGTTGTGCGAGAGCAAATCAAAAAGCTCTGAGCAGTTTCTTTAGTTTATTGACCGCCCGGTCCGTCGCCCGACCACTTTACTGAGGACGGATATAGAGTCCCACCGAAATGAATTTTGTGCGGTAAATCACGATCCATGCTCTGGGCACTCTTAACATCAGCATCAACCAAAAGTGGTTTGTTTAGCTGATAGAACAACGAAGCTCTACCAATGTAGTATTTGGAAACAGCTTGCCCTAGCCTGATTGCCTGGCAATAATCATCATAAGCCTTATCTACTTTTGCTAGCTTTTGATAGGCTTTTGCGCGGAGATAGTAGTATTCTGCATTGCTTTCGTCCATGCGTAATGCTTCTGTGCAGCGTTTTATGACTGTTTCTGCGTCACCATTGAGAGGCTGCGAGCCCGCCACTTTTCCGAACTCAGCGTAATTCGGATCTTGATCCATTCGATTGACCACGCGCTTATTCTTCTTGGGGTCAAGGCTCTCGTCACTTATTCCCGAATCGTTTTTTGCGGAGCTGTCTGCCGATGCGCTTCTATCACTATTTGATTCCTTTTCCGCACCAGACGCCATGTCAGTCAAGTATGTTTGATCATCTGCATCTGTAGCATACGTAGCAGAATCTCCCTTGCCGGTTTTTTCAGCTGCGCCTTTTGCAAGTCCGTCAGGATAGACTCGTCTCATCGCTTCTTTGTAGTCTTTGGCTGCATTTGAGTTTATATTTTCAGGAGAAACACCTGGAAGGCGAAAGCGTTCTGCAGCCTTCACCGCTTCGCTTTGACCTTTGACTTTCATTCCGGATGGCTGGAAAAATCGATGAGCAAGCCGGGGATTTAGTCTAATGGCTTGCTCATAGTCTTTAATAGCAAGATCGTCTGCGCCAAGTTTTGCGTGTGCTGAACCTCTCCACAAATAAGCAGAGAAATAATTTGGAGACAGATTTAAAACCATGTTGAAGTCTGCAATTGCAAGCTCATAATTTGAAAGTCTAAAGAGGCATCGTCCTCTAAGCATGAAATTCTCTGGATCTGTTCTGCTTGCTCCCACGGCTCTATCGAGGCAGTTAAGCGCAGCATCGAAATCGCTTTCCCTCATCTTTTCGATGGCAGTGTCTCGATCCTTATTTTCAGCCGCAAGTGAGGCTACTGTGAGCATGAGTGCTGATGAGACGCTGAGTGAGAGACATACAGCCAGCTTCCGTCGCAGCAAAAATCCGCAGATCATTTTGCACCTTCTTGTTTGTTGTTATAAAAGAACAAATTCAATTTGCAAGAGTCTTAATTAGCTAATTTGCACCAGTGTCTTGTCTTTCTTGTTTTAGATTGCTTTTCTTCTTTAGGACACTCTGGCGTTGCTCAGAGAATTTGTTCATCATGCTTTTCTCGTAATCGAGTTGCTGTTGTTCCAACGTTTGCTCATTCGCTTGTTTCTCTTGCCGCAATTCGCGCTTTTCCATTTGCTTCATTTGTTTGAGCAGCGGGGCTGATTTTTGCGCACCATCTTGCCCTGGGGTCCATTTTGGACCAAGTACATTACCCGGTTCGGCCGCGCTTTTACCTGCATTTTCGTAAGAGCGTATTACTTCATTGCTCTGGTTGAGACTGTTCTCCGCTTGTTTCACTTGTTCTGGTTTTAGATGACCACCGTTCTGCTGTTTTTGTGAAGTGATTTTTGCTTCGAGATCGTCCAGTCCGCTGTTTAGCTGTGCTGCCTGTGCTTTATTAATTGTCCCTTGCTCAAGGCCGTTGTTAATTCTCTTGTGCTGGCGTTTGATTCTGGCTTCTATGGTTTCTCTTCCTTTTGTTGCCCCTGTTTTGGAATCCTGTGCGGGGCTGGGCGAACTCAAAGTAAGCAGGCAAAGGCAACTAATCAGGCTGGGTAGCAGGCTATTTGTTTTCATTCCATTCCTCCAAGACAATCCCATTCATTAGAATCAACGCCAATTTCTAATGAGTTCCCCTTAGCCTTTTTGCCTCATTTCATGCTGCCGTAATCGCATTAATTCCACATTAAATGAGAAAACACCCATCGTAGATACATCACCTTGGCTTGAGCCATTTCAAAATAATTTCAAAAGCCCTGCCTAAAGTAAGCGCAGGTTGAACTTAATTTCTCTGCTTTGAAAAACAAGGGGCTTTGGGCATGGACAGATACGCTTCAGACGCAGGTACTAAAACTGTTAGAGATGAAATCAGCGGGGCTTGCTACTCGTCCAACGACAATGCCTACAACGATGCTTACAGGGCACAACCATATTCATACAACCAACGCGGCGACTACAACCAACGCGGCGACTACAACCAACGCGGTGACTACAATAACTCGCAATACCAAAATGCTGGTCAATATGGTGAGCGTCAAGTCATTATCGTGCCACCTACTGTGCCGACAGATCAAACGCCAATACCGCGTCCTCTGCCGCCTGGCAATCCGTCTGATCAAATTCCTCCGCCATGCACGCCTGGGCAGCCGCCAATCATCATTATCGAAAGTGACGAGCACCACCATCGCCATGGCGGATTAGGTCGTGCGTTGCACCATATAGGTGCTTTCGTTGCCGAGACAGTTGGCGCAGCTAACATTGGTGTTTACGGAAGGCACGGTGGTTTTCACCTGGGGGGTTATCCTTACGGGTCATATTATCGCGGTGGTTATTATGGTGACGGTGGCTATTATGGAGGCAACCAGTGGAACGGTGCTTACTCATGCAATGATGGTGGCTATTACGGTGGCAATCAATGGAATGGCGGCTATGGCAACGGATATTACCCAACTAACCAATGGAACGGCGGCTACGGTGGCTACTATGGTGGCAATCACTGGAACGGTGGCTACAATGGTGGCAATCACTGGAATGGCGGCTACAATGGTGGCTATTATGGTGGCAATCATTGGAATGGTGGTTACAACAGCGGCTACTACAATTCCTATCCGATGGGTTACAACCATCCATTCTTAAATCTGGCAATTAATGCAATTGGTGGTCATCATCGTCATCATGGCGGTTACGGCGGATTTGGCGGATTCGGCGGCTTCCATCACGGTCATCATCGCTGGGGTTGCTAAATTGCATGATAGGATCTCTGGGCAAGTATAATGTTCGAGATCCTTTCTTGTGAGCGAAGATGAACGAAATGTCTGCATGCATTAGCGGCAATGTTCGCGAAGGTGCGAGCCCTTCTCCACTGAGTAGTCGAATTGGCGGTGACGCATTTTTACCTCCGGGCATTGATCATCCATGCGACAAAAGCGAAACGGCAATGTTGTTTATTGCCCAAATCAATTTTGCTGAGCTTCCTGATTGTGATATTTCAAGAGCTCGCGAGGGCTTATTCATGCTGTTTTGGAATAAAGCTCGTGATTATTCCAACCCTAAAGATCGAAAAGCATTTCGTTGTGTCTGGTTGCCAAATCCATCTGCACAAAAATTGGATAAATCGATTGCGCCTGACACCTCAATTGGCGGTGGCGCACAAATTGAATTTTCGCTTGCGCAATCAAATAACCAACCGGCGCCGTCAACTCAAATGCAGCTTTTTGGTCAAGCCTCTAAAGATTTTCAAAAGTTGCAAGAAATATGTGCCTTCGCCGGTAATGGCGTTAGCTGGAGCAAGCAACGCAGAGAAGACTCTTGTTATAGTCATTTAGTTGACTCAGCTAAAGACTGGCAACTTTTCTGGCAGTTGAATTCAATGCCAGACCTTGGGTTGGACTTGCATGGGAAGTCGATGAACTTGCTAATTCGCACTGAAGATTTTGAACAACAAAATTATGAAAAGGCCTGGTTGCTAGTTGATTGATCTTTTTGCGTTTGCCAATTAGCTAGCTTGCAGACAAACAATGAAGTTTGACAACAGACTATTCGACCACCAGCTTTTGACCGTCGAATTCGACAACATCGCCTTTGCGTAATTTTCTGCCGCGTCGGGTTTCGACTTCACCGTTTACTTTAAAAATTCCCTGGCGAATTAGATGTTTGGCTTCGCCGCCCGAGCTAACGATGTTCATAAACTTCAGGAATTGGTCTAATTGAATTGAATCGTCAGGATGTTTGTCAGTGTCCATAGTCACACAATCTTTCATTCCAAGATGAATTCGTCAATCTAAAGTATTGACACAGCTTTGCAGAAGCGATAATCATACCAGTAAGTAACTGCGCTTCTGTTTTGTGCGCGGCATCGTAATCATTCGGAACTTCTATATTCCGGTCAGGATGAGCTTGAAAGACCCATTAGACATAATATTGCTCATCGTCACCTTAGTGCTCGTTGTCGTTTGCATTGCGGTCTTGAAAACCAAGCGCAATATGGTTCGCAAACATCAACGTGAAGTGGCTGAATCACACGAAGCTCTTGAAAGCGTCAAACAACAACTTGAAGACGCTAAGAAACGTCTTGACGAGTTGGCAACAATCGACCCGCTAACCGACCTCAGTAATTGGCGCGGATTAGAGCGCATTTTGATTGCTGAAATTAACCGCGCCAAGCGTACTGGTTCTCCCATGGTTGGGTTGTTGCTTGATTGCGATGATTTCGGGCGTATCAACGATACTCTCGGACATGCTGTCGGTGACGTTGTTCTCAAAGAGATGGTTCAACGCATAACAACAACATTGCGTCCGTCAGACCATGTTGCTCGCATTGGTGGAGACCAGTTTGCTATTTTGCTAACTGAAACTGCGTTTGCTGAGGCTCTACTGATAGCAGAGCGTGTGCGGCTTTGTGTAGCTGAAAGCCCTATTCGCAGCTCTAACGATAATATTTTCATGACTGCCAGTCTTGGCGTTGCTCCATTGCCATACGAAATTTCTTCAGTTGAAGAACTTCTTTCAATGATGCGACACGCTTTGAAATTGTCAAAATCCACAGGGAAAAATCGCGTATCTACTGGCGAGCAAGCCGGCATTGTTGATAAAGGCGGCGTAAATCCAAAGAAAGATATGGAAATCGTTCAGATGTTGCGCCAGGGAGATTGCTTCCGCAGCGTCAAACATGCGATGTATCGACTGGCTGACGAAAAGAAAGTCGGCTATGAGCTTCTCAGTCGCGGCCCAGCCGGTGCGTTTGAAATGCCATACGACTTTTTCAGAGTCGCCATCGAAAATAATATACTTTCTCGAGTTGATCTGCGTTGTTTGAAAGCCTGTATAGACCTTGCCGCAAAGCTAGAGCCAGGCTCACGCTTCGATGTAAATTTGTTTCCTTCAACGATGCTTGATACACCAATCGAAACTCTTGTTGCGCTCTTTCCAGAGGACAAGAACATCGGCACATTTTGCGTTGAAATAAGCGAACAACAATTCATCGGCGACCCCAGTTATCTGAAAGAGCATACTCTCGCGTTTAAGAAGGCTGGCATACTTGTAGGAATTGATGATGTGGGCTTTGGCCGCAGCTCGCTGGAAAGCTTGATTTTGTTAGAGCCTGATGTTGTGAAAGTCGATATCAAATATGTGGCAGGCATTGCCGTTGATTCGCAAAAACAACGATTACTGCGCCGACTGGTTAAAGTTGTGCAGGCCTTGGGTGCAGAACTCGTTGCCGAAGGTGTTGAATCGCGCGAAGACCTCGAAGTCGTTCGCGATATGGGTGTTCAATATGCTCAAGGATATCTCTGGGGATATCCTAACTAGAGTAGAGTCAAAAACTAAAGGACTGAGTTGCGCTTCTTGACGAACTTGCGCAAGTCGTTGAGATCATCTTCACGTACAATCCATGTTTCGGAATAACCGCAATTCAAGCATATGAATAGCTCTGGAATGACAGGATTGCCGAGGTAGTAAGTGCCAAAGTCAAGTGCCAGTGGACCGCGAAGATTCATTGACACAACTTCAGTGCCAGAACATTTTGCACAAGTAGAGCTGTTTTTCATTGATTCTCCCTATTGTGCCGCTCTGTCTAAATAAGCATGCGGTACACACTTTTGGCCGAATGAAGTGTAACCCACACAGGTATTACAATCAACTCACTGTAAATATGGGCGCCCAGGATGCTCGATAGCTTGAATATTGCTGCGTAAGTTTAGAAAGGCAGTGGGACGCACCATGATGTCGCCCTCAAAGGGATATTGAAAAGACGCCAGCAAAAACAAATTCAAACAAATTGCCAGGCTTACCATAGAAGTCATAAAGACCTGAAATTTCAGATTGTCGATGCCGAACAGATATGTAAAACAAATAGTTGCGGCGCCACCCAATAAAAGTACAAACCAAAGAATGTCCGGAAGACCGTTGCATAAGGCTCCGATTCTTGTTCTTCGCATGTCACCAAGAACCCCGAGATAACCCAGAATACTTTGCTGTAAATTGGTTTGACCATTGTTTGCCGGGACAAAATGCACTGCTTCAAGCCAGATTTCGTTGTATGCTTTCCAGGCCGTGTCGCTTGTATGTTGATGTGCCAATTTTGGCCATTCGTCATCAATGACTATTTCGACATAAGTTTTGCAGGACTTTTGAATGCGATCGCGCATGTCGTCAGGAAGTCCGGCTGAGGCGCGATAGATATTTCCTACCGCGCTTGCTTCTTGTTGCACAGTAATGCGTGCTTCTTCAAATCGTTGCATGGCATTTGCCACCATCAATCCAAGCAAAACAGCAAACAGCGTGCCAACCACTGACAGCAGAGGGTCGGCCACATCGTGGTTAAGTTTGAGTGTGTCTAAATGTACTTTACGCCTGACAAAAATGAGCCCACCAACAGAGGCAGCTATTGTCAAAATAGTTGCAATCAAACCAAACATTGTAGTCATGGCAGCACCATTTACTTAACGCCACCATGATACTGCATCTGTTTTGATTTGAGTTTTATTCGTCGACGTATGGGGCCATTATCTCAACTGAATTGCCCGCAGGGTCTTTGACATAACAAGACTTTGTGCCATCTCGATGTGTTTTCAATTTTCCATAATTCTCAGCATCTTCGCGTATGAAGGCAAGATGACTTGGATGTTGATTTGGCACCACTAGCGCTAAATTGATGTTGTTGAAACCGAGATAAGCCCAGGTTTCATCCTGGTATTTGATTTTGCAGTTGAACTTTGATGTATACCATTCAACCGCTTCTTTTACGTTTTGAACCGGTATGGCTATGTGATCTATGCGATCGCGCTCTGCAGTGTTCACCGGCTATCCTCCAAATTCTGCGGACGAATAAATCATAGCACCGCAAATAACCGGCATGCTTTGTGCGCCGAAATGCTTTAATTAGTTGGCAATGTGAGCCATGGTTGGGAATGTGGATACTTGCGGCACGCTGTAGTGTTGACCAGTAGTTAGACCAGCTGCAGTTTGCCCGTGAAATCCTGTTTCGATCGATGCGTATCTGTCGTTATTAACTTCACCTTCGTGACCGTAGATGTCTTCTGCCTTTCCAGACTCTTCAACAAAGCTGGTCAAGCGGGTTGGCGGAAGGGTTGTACGACCGACTGCGCGAAGAGCAAGATTTGCTTTTGCAACGTAGGTGCCTTTCACGGGCATACTGCTGGCTGTTCTTTGGGCAACAACACTGCGTCCATTGGCGCAATAATTGCTTGTATTGTGGCATTGTGATTGAGTTGAATAATATGAGTACTGATCTGCACACTGAACGCTGTTTTGTGGCGCGAGATCTTGCCATGGATTACATTCGTCTGCGCGTACAGCTTGTACTGAACAGAGAAGAACCATAAATCCAAGCACGATTTTTGAAGCGCTTTTTGCTTGTATAGCTACTTTGACCATTTTGCCCACCCTCTTATTGACTGACTTGCTCAGAGGCAAGTTCAAACAAGATAAGTTAGACTTTTGTCGAAATTTTGAGCGTTTTCAAGTGGCTGAGATTTCAGGCCGATTCTTTGAACTTATCGAGTGCCTTTTGATATTTGTTTGCGTGAAACTTCTCAACCATCGTTAGAGCCTTAAAGCGCTTTTGTGCCTTGATGAAGATCTCCGCATGTTCGCGTGACTCTTCCCCTTGTTCGCGAAACTCGTGTTTTGCGGCCTCGTTGCCTTCTTCAATCGCAATGCGCTCGAATTCGGGGTACATCTGATTGGTCTCGTAGAGCTCGCCTTCGATTGCCAGTTCCAATATCTTTTCGATAGTCAGCTCGGCCGGCGGGTATAAGAGCTCGAGGTGCGAGAAAGCATGCCCTGTTTCCTGGTGAGCTGTTTCTTCAAACAAGCGGGCAATTTCTTCGTTGCCTAATTTGCGGGCAACTTTGGCGAAGTATAGATATTTTCGGTTGGCCATAGACTCCCCAGCAAAGGCAGAGTGGAGGTTTTCGGCTGTTTTGTTTTCGAATGAATGCATGGTCGTGTTCTCCTTTTCTGATTCCAAAAATAGAATCAGTCTAAGTGTCTGTCAAAAATTTTTGACTGAAAGCAACCGCGACCCAGGGGTAGCGATTTCTATTGGTTCCGTCACCTGTTATTCAGGCTTTGGTCCGGTCTATTAGTTTGTAGCTGTGGCGTTGTCTGACTTTGGGTCATCCAGCTCGCCGTAGAACGTAATTTGATAACTATGAACTTTGAATTGAGCACCAAGCTGTTCTTGCAACTTGGGCACCATTTCGCCTGGGATGTCGATGATTTTTCCTGACTTTACGTCAACGAAATGGTGATGGTCTGAGATGTTGGCGTCATAACGGGTCTTTCCTGGTTCGGTAAAGACTTCTTGAATGACACCTGCCTGCACCAGGGAGTTGAGAGTGTTGTATACAGTGGCTCTGGAAAGAGCACACGGTAGCCGATTTTCAACGGCAGCCAGCACCTCGTCAGCGGTAGGGTGCGAGATTGTGTGTAGAAGGTAGTCTGCAATCACCATCCTTTGCGGAGTGGGTTTGACCCCCTTCTTTGTAAGAAGCTCCTCAAGCTCAGCAGATTCCATATAGCCTCCTGTAATTCATCTCTCTTTAGAATAAGTCTAACATGCGACTTTGTCAACCGGTGAATTTGGAGACTATGATCTACGAAAAGAAAAAGGCTCCGATCTATATGATCAGAGCCAATATTTTATTCTGCTGGCACTTATCTGTGCCGATGATGGCTATTGGCGCGGAATGGTGGGTCGCTCACATATCGATCAATGCGGTTATACCAGCCTTGCAGCCATTGCTCTTCGTGCCTGTGTTTTGGCGCGTTTTCGACTCTAATTCGTAGTGTTTCTTTTGCTGAATTCGCAAAGTCCTGGACTGGATTACCAGTGTCTTTCATGCCTTCCAGAACCTGTTTCAGTCCCCAGGCGTGATTGTTGTACTCAGGCACAAGGGCAGTTCCTTCGCCCTTGAAATTGACATAATCGACCAATGTGAAAACGCCCGCAGGACCGCTATTCAGCACTTTATAAAAGCGTGTTTGGATTTTTTCGCGAAGCGCCTCATCTTCAGCTTGCAGAATTCCCGGCAGCGCATTTTCAAGTCGGTGAATCAAGTAATCAGTTTGTTGAGGCACTGTGTCCTTGAGGAATTGCCGTAGTTCAGTCAATTTTTTTCCGTCAAAGTCATTTAAAAACTGACGGCGAGATTCCCATGGGCAGGGCTTATCTAATTTCAGCCACGATGGCAGTGTTGCCCCCTGATCCTTGACGAATTGCATTGCTTCAGGAAAACTCTGACCGAAAGGCACATCAGCATTCTTAGGCAGCCAGATAAAGTGTCCTATGCCCAGTGAAGGAAACTCTTCGCCTTTATTCCAGGCTGTCAATCCCTCAAAAGTGCCGCCAGATTCGTTATTCCAAACTTTCTTGCCAATGCGCTCTTTCTCGTCTTTCGTTAATTCGAGCGCTAAAGGCTGCAGCTCAAGCGTTTTTGCCCGAGGCATTGGCCAACGCCAATTGCTTTCATCAGGCACTCCTGGTCCCTGCGCAACAACTTGCTTTTCAGCTTTTGCGGCGCTAAAACCCATTGCGTCTGCAAGCAACAAATTTCGGCTCTGCTCGTGTTCGTTTTCATGATTTGCAGGGGCATCGGATTGATGCCTGTGCAGCGTATCGAAAGTTTCAGCCACCAGTTTTTCCCCGTACCAGCACCCCACAGTATATGCGTCAGGAATATCCCCCCGCATCCGTAGAACCCGCAAGGATCTCGGGAAATTTGAGACTGTCAAATTGCACACTTCCACGTGCGAAAGCCCGCAATCGGCATGAGCCCGCCGGTCACGTAGATCCCCTTCTGTACTGGCGTCGCCCCTACGGATTCTGGGGTTTGGATTCGTCGGGTTTTACATCGACAGGTTTTGCATCCACGGATTTCGTATCGTCGGATTTGGTATCGTCGGATTTGGTATCAGCGGATTTAGTATCGTCCGTTTTGCTGCTTTCCTTGTCGTTCGATTTCTCGGAAGACTTGTCCTTGTCTTTTGGGGAATCGGCATCTTTATCTTTTGATTTTGACGATTCCTTTTTTGATTTCGGGTTTGATTCTTCTTTCGACTTAGAGTTTGAATCTTCTTTGGCCGAATCTTTTTTCTTGCCTTTTGATTTGCCCTTATTGCGGGCTTCTTCTTCGCTTTTTTCAAGCTGCTCATCGCGACGGTCGACGTCTTCTTGAAGTTGTTTTTTCGATAGTGGCTTAACAGTTTTTGTTGTGCCCAGAGTTAGCAGAGCGTTTTGATCTTCCGCAGAACCTTCGCACAATTGGATTATTGCGCCCGGATTTCTTTTGCTGATTTTGCTTGCGAAAGTAGATGATTGCAACGCTTTAAAAGCTCTTTTTACGAGCGCCGGGAATGGCACTTCGAAAGATTCCATAACGATTGAATCTTTGTTTACTTTGAAATATTTGTATTGGCAAGGATAAACATTTAGTCCCGCGCAAGAAATATGGAAAACATCTCTTTCGACTTGTACTTTATTCATGTACAGATGTCCGCTAAGAACCATGCGCACGTCTGTGCTGCCACCAATAATTTCGCGTGCATCAGATCCGTTTGGAATGATGTAATCGTCATATGGTGGACCGCCGTCGTATGGAGCCGGTGCCAGCAAAGGATGGTGCGTAGTGATAATGGTGAATTTGCCTTTGTTTGCGGCAAGATCTTTTTTCAGCCAGTCGAGCTGTTGCTCTGTCAATTCACCGGTTGTGGAATTTGCAACAGATGTATCTAAACCGATAAGGTGAACCGTTGATGTGGGGTCTGCCGACCAATAAGAGTCACTGCCGGTGATACCTCGACCTTTGAAGTCAGGTCCGAATTCTTTCATTTTGTCGACAATGCTTTTGCCTGAAACGTCTTGTTCTCCCAGGACGAAATACCAGGGTGCGTGTAGCTGCTGGACTATATCTATGAATAGTTGCCAGTTAGCATCGTTGTTGCCGACAGTTTCAACCTGGTCGCCGCCGAAAATCACAAAATCTGGTTTTAGCGCGTTGATGCCTTTGATTATTTCTTGGAAAAATAACTGGCTTTCTTGCAGCATCTTGAACGCATTATCTTGCACGCCTGTCGCAAGATGAATGTCAGTCACATAGACAAACGAAAATGGAGTTACTGCTGCATCCGCCGACGTCCATGGAAGCGACAATACCGGAAGGGCGGCAAGTGCAGTCAAGAATTTTCTTCTACTTAATTCGAAGCTGCCTTTGTCATCCATTGCTACTTCTCCCTTTGAACTTATGCCAATAGTTTAAGGGTATTTTCGCGAGAATGTATGTCTGTCTGCACTTGAGATCAGCTGTAAATTACTTGCTCAGCAGAGCCATTACTTCTTGCCGAACAGATTTATCTGTTTTGATCAGTCCGCGTACCGCAGTTGTAATTGTTTTGCTTCCCGATTTTTTGATGCCGCGCAATGACATGCAGAGATGTTCTGCCTCCACCATCACAATGACGCCGGTTGGGTTGAGTTTTCTTACGAGAGCTTCGGCTATTTGCGATGTCATGCGCTCTTGCACTTGCAGACGTTTCGATGCTACTTCAACCACTCTTGCAAGTTTTGACAATCCTGTGATTTTTCCATCCGATGGGATGTAGCCGATATGCGCTGTACCCATGAAAGGCACAAGGTGGTGCTCACACATGCTGGCAAAAGGAATATCTTTCACTAATACAAGTTCATCGGTTTCTTCCGAGAAAGTACAAGTGATTTCGGTCGCCGGGTCAACATTTAGTCCATACACCAGCTCCTGGTACATGCGCGAGACTCGGGCTGGTGTCTCCAGCAATCCTTCGCGGTCTGGGTCTTCGCCGAGACCTTCGAGTATCATCCTCACGCCAAGGGCGACTTTTTCAAGGTCGATTTTGTTTGACGTAGTTAATGCCGATTCTTTCGTTGAAGTCTGAACTCCAGCGTTTCGCGTAGCCGACTCAGCTGCCGGGCGAAAATAACTTATGCTCGAAATACTCGTTTCCATAGATTCCCTCTGCTTCCGGCGAAATTTGACCGTGCAGTTCCTGCGCAGTTGGTCGCGTTATTATGCGCCTACATCAAGGATACTGAAAGGTTGAATCGCAATGCGTGATCTAACATTACTATAATTTCCAAATTTGTTGCTTTCGCATATGTGCTGCAAGTGCCAGATCAGCGCGCGGCTCATGATTCCTACTGTAATAAAACCTAGTGAACAATGTGTGAACATGATTGATAAAAATGTCGGCGCAAAATGCCTGTCTGCGGCTTCAAAGCGATATACTCTGTCATCGCTGGCATACCACGCCGCGACCGACACGTATTCGGCATGCCGATTGACACGCGTAAAAGCAAGGAAAGACTGAAATGACTGCAACGACAAGTGAAGAGAAGATCACAAATTTGGACATCAATGAAATCAAGAAGTTGATACCGCATCGTTATCCTTTCTTGCTTGTAGACCGAGTCAACGAAGTGGTACCTGGACAGAGCGCCATCGGCTACAAAAATGTCACTGCTAATGAGCCTTTCTTCCAGGGGCACTTTCCGCACAGACCAATCATGCCTGGTGTGTTGATGGTCGAAGCACTGGCTCAGATGGGTTGCATCGCAATGTTGATGAAGCCTGAAAATAAGGGACAGCTTGGTGTATTCACAGGCATCGACGGGTTCAAGTTCCGTCAGATGGTAGTGCCGGGCGACAAGCTCGAATTGGAAGTAGTTTTGTTGAAGCAAAAGGGTCCATTGGGCAAAATGAAAGGAACTGCGAAAGTCGGCGACAAAGTTGTTGCTGAAGGCGAAATTTCTTTTGCCATGGTTAAATCGGAGGCCGAATGAATACCACTAGCAGTATCCACAAATCAGCAGTAATAGCTGATGGAGCAGTGATACACGAAACGGCTGAAATAGGGCCGTTTGCAGTTATCGGTGCTAACGTGAAAATTGGTGCCGGCACCAAAATTGGTGCCCACGTTGTAGTTGATGGACATACGACAATTGGCGAAAACTGCAATATCTATGCGGGCGCGGCAATCGGTCTTGATCCGCAAGATTTGAAATACGATGGCGAAGAAACTGGTGTCACCATCGGCAATAACGTTGTAATCAGAGAGTATGTCACTATCCATCGTGCCACCAAAGAAGGTAGTACCATTGTTGGTGACAATTGCTTTTTGATGAACTATTGCCATATCGCGCACAACTGCAAGCTTGGTAGCGGTGTAATCATGGCTAATAACACCACTTTAGCCGGTTATGTAGAAGTCGGCGACGGAGCTGTTTTTGCTGGAATGGTTATTTTGCATCAACACGTCAAAGTCGGTAGATTTTGCATGTTGGGCGGCATGACTGGTTCGCGCGTTGATTTGCCTCCATTCACACTTTGCGATGGGCGCCCTGCCATGGTGCGCGGGCTCAATGTCATCGGTTTGCGCCGCAATAAAATGGGCCCAGAAAAGAGAGCAGCGATTAAGCAAACGTACAAGTTAATGCTTCGCTCTGGTCTCAATCACTCCCAGGCGATTGCAAGAATCAAAGAAGAAGTCGAGCAATTTGACGAAGTCAAAGAAGTATGTGACTTCTTTGCCAATAGCAAACGCGGAGTGGTTCCAGCATTCGGCGACGGTGGCAAAGGCGGCAGAGAGTTGGGCGAAACACTCGATTCTCCTGTAGACGAAATTTAACGGCTACTAGCTAAAACTAAGAGTGTCTTCTTGGAGACTCAGCGCTCTTATAATGAACCTTTAGGTGCTGCCCAAGCAGCCACTGCGTGGCAGTGCTAAAGTATGCATTAACGCGCTATATCATTGGGCACAGTATCGTGAGCAGTCAAACCTCTGACTTAAGCACAGCCGACGACACAACTGGAACGCAAGTTGGCTACCAAACTTTGTTCAAAAATCGCCAGTTTATGGCGCTCTGGATTGCGCAAGTGTTCTCTCAGTTTGCCGACAGAGCAGTTTTTGTGCTCTTTGTTGCGATTCTCACGCTGCAACAGGCCCACGCCCCTAAAACTGGACTGGCCCAAAATGGCGCGGCAGAGCTTACAAGTTGGCTTTATGTGGCCTTTACGATTCCGGCTGTTCTGTTCAGCCCCATTGCTGGCGTGTACGTAGACCGCTGGTCGCATCGCTCAGTCCTGGTTCTTTCAAATCTGGTGAGAGCTGCTTGTGTGGCACTTGTAGTAATGCCTGCAGTTTCGCAATCACTCAAGCTAGATTTTGCACTTGCATTTCTAATTTCTGTTGGCTGCCAATTTTTTGGACCGGCTGAAACTGCTTCAATACCGCGTCTTGTAAGCAAGAAAGAGCTCTTCGCGGCGAATTCTTTGTTTTTTACAACAATGATGATTGCACTTGGTTTTGGATTTGCAATCGGCGAGCCCATCATTTCGCATATCGGCTTAAACAATTCACCCTGGGTAATTTCGGGACTTTTCGTCATAGCTTCATGTCTGCTTTTTACCATTGAGGACAATAAGCGAAAAGTTGTCGCACGTGAGCCCTGGTGGGAAGAATTGCGCTTCGGTTTGTCGTACATATCTGGCAACCCGCTTGTGTTTCGGGCGATTATGAAAATCACGATTTTGTTTAGCACAATAATCACGCTCAACATAATTGCAGTCGGTTTAACACAGCAAGTGCTGCACATACAGGCTTTTCAATTCGGTTATGTTGTGGCAGCTGCGGGGCTTGGAATGGGCATCGGCAACTTTTGGGTGGCGCATTATGCGCACAAAGCCCCATCAAATGTCCTGGTTTACGGTGGATTCACCGGTCTGGGCGTCTTTATGAGCTTGATTGGCTGTCTCGGATTTCTCGGCTCTTGGCACGGAATGTTGATGATTGTGCCGCTCTTTATGGCTTGCTGTGTCGGCATTTCCTGCGGTTTTGTCGCTGTTCCCACGCAAGCTGCACTTCAAGCTGTGGTGCCCGAAGATTTACGCGGAAAGGTTTTTGGCGCCCAAAACACTGCTATGTCTGCCGCGTCAACGATTCCGGTGGTTCTGGCTGGGCAGTTCATAGACAATTTGCCGGGTGGAGTTTCCACAACTTTGTTCTTAATAGGATTGCCGACTGCATTCGTTGGAATCTACCATCTCATGCGGGCGTTACGTGACGATTCTGTTGGCGAAAACCCAGCTTAGGCGTCAGATTTAGCTCAAGTCAGATCTCAATTTCAATATCAAAGTTATTTAATGAAGCACTTCCTTATATAAGTCTCTACTACGCTCAATATTTGACATTTCACATATAGACTAAGTGCGTGGTTGAGGTATCAAGTTTTAGATGCGAAATCGTCTCTTATTGTTCGGACTTAGCGTTGCCTCACTAGCTGTTTTGCTAGTGATAGACAACATCCTGCCCTGGCCGGCACTTTGCGTGATTCTGGCTTTCAGTCTAACTTTAATGACATTCCACACTATGTGGCTGCTGCAGGCACAGCATAGTGACAAGCGCAAACCCAAAACCAGTAAGCCTTCCACCTGGACGCCGTCGGTTGACATAGTTATTGCCGCGAAAAACGAATCAAGGGTGATTGAGCGCACTGTCAGGCAGTTTTGCGAGCTTGACTACCCGAATTATCGCGTTTGGGTTGTGGATGATGCTTCTGATGACGGCATGCCCCAAATTCTTGAACGGCTCAAAGCTGAACTCCCGAAATTCAACTACATCAGTCGTCCACAGGGATCTTATCCTGGTAAATCCGCAGGTTTGAATGACGCATTGCCTCATTGCAGAGCTGAAGTAATTGCTGTTTTTGACGCTGATGCCTATGTTGCCCCTGACTTTTTGACAAAAATTCTGCCTGTTCTCGAGCCCGATGGCGTTGGCGCTGTGCAGGCGCAAAAGCGTATTTACGAGCACCAGAAAGGTTTCTTGCCTAGCTGCCAATCATCAGAATACGCGCTCGACTCTTATTTCCAGGTAGGACGCGATTTAATCGGCGGTGCTGTCGAACTGCGCGGCAACGGCGAGTTGATGAAGCGGGAAGCCTTAATTGACGTCGGCGGATGGAACAATAAAGCCATTACAGACGATTTAGACCTAACCATGCGTTTGATGATTTCACAGTGGGCTGTGCGATTTTCAGCCGAGACTCATGTTTTCGAAGAAGCTGTAACCACATGGAAAGGCTTAATCAGGCAGAGAAGACGTTGGGCAGAGGGCAGTATTCGTCGTTACCTTGACTACATCTTCCCGCTCAATTCCCCGAGCCGGTTGTCGCTCGTAGAGCGCCTGGACATACTTGCTTTTACCTCTGAGTTTGCGATTCCTGGATTGCTGGCACTGGAAATCATAATTGAGTCATTCAATTTCCTAATTGGTGAGCCAATTTATCCCAAATTTCTGTTGCTGGTGGCGGCGGGCACTTTCACCGTGTCATTGGTCAATTTCTTTATCGCAATTCGCACGTACAGGCAAAACATGAGCTTCTGGGAAGCTTTTGTGCACACCTTTGAAGTGAATACATATATGTATGCTCACTGGGTGCCTTGCATCATAATTTCCTTCGTCCATATAGCCTTCAAGCGGCAGGCGTCAACCTGGCACCGTACAGAGCACTTGGGTGAAGCACTTGAGTCCGTGGTGCAATCGCACTAAATTGCATTTTTTGTTGAGTTCTCGTGACTATTTACGCGCTACTTGCCTGATTTCAAGGCAGTTTTGACTACGTATTGTAAGAATTTTCGATGTCTGCAGCGGAAAAACTCGAGTTCAAGTACGATAAGGATGTTGGCGAGAACTACTGAGGTTTTTACCTTCTACTTTCGTTGATAATCCACATCTTCGGAAGTCGTAGACTCGATAACTAGAGGATCTTCCCCAGCCAGATGTAGCGATCTTTAGCTGCTGAATTTTTTCGATAAACAAGTACGAAAACGCAATCGTCACATATAACCGAATATGGTGGCGCTCACGCTCATTAGTTCGCCACTGCGGCTGGTGCATTCCAAATCGCAGAAACGATTACTAAAAGAGTCCGATAACGCAGTCGTCAAGGGAGCTTTGCCTTCTGACATGTAGCTGTCATGTGCATGACAAGTGCGTTGCAAACAGAGAATTCAATATAAATGATATATCTCTGACGGATAATTCGTCGAAAAGTTGCGAAGCAGAAAATCTTTTTCTTGGGAGCTGTTTCGCCCGAAACGATGTAGGCATCGTGTTATTTGCCTCTTTGCTTGAAAGAGGTCAAAAAACAAAATATAGACCAAATCAAGAAAATAGGTACAATGGGTTAGTCTTGAGGCCGTGGCGGTCCAGGATTATTCAGAAGATTGCTAAGAGATGGAGATGTGCATGGTAAGGAAATTAGCGACCTCTTTTTTACTAGCTTCGACACTTGTCGGTGCCGTGGTTGCTCCTTCATTCGCTTCCGACGATACCTTCCAGTCAATTTGCTTCTTCCCGGTACGCGTCCTCGGATCTGCCGTAGGTAGCGCGATTGGTTTACCGGAAGGAGCCGTTAAGGACGGTGTTAAGGGCGCAATGATGTCAACCCACTGGATGGCCGGTAAGCTCGGTGACGAAGACGGTACATATCAAACCTGGGGCGGCGCAATTCTTGCTGCACCATTTGGTATCGTCGGCGGTGCTGCTTACGGGACGTTCGATGGAACTTGGCACGGAATGAAAACGGGCTACGAAAAACCGTTCTCGAAAGATTCTTTCACATTCAAGGAAGAGTAGTTCGTGAAGGTTCCACAAGGATTGTAGTTAACTAGACCGGGGGCGGTTCGCTGCCCTCGGTTCCAAGGTGGTAGGAGCAAATGAGGAAAACAGCTTTAGTATTGTCACTCGCCAGCGCCATGGCACTCGGTATAAACGCTCCGTCGTTTGCCGATGATAATGGTCTGGGAAGTATCGCGAGCTTCTTTGGCTCGGTTACCGCGACGGTATTTGATGTACCGACCGCGATGGTCATCGATTCACTATATAGAGTACCGCTCAAAACCGAGCATGCTCTTGCAGATAAATTCGGTGATGAAAAAGGATTCCAACAAAACGTAGCAGCAACGGTCATCGGAGTACCGGTTGGTATGGTTTGGGGAGTTCCTGCTGGTTTCCTCCGTGGAGCCAAGCATGGGTTGGGAACTGGCTGGGAAAAACCTTTCAGCACAGAATCCTTCCTGGTCGGATTGGGTGACGATAAATAGTCAAGTCAGGTACCCGGCGGCGAGAGTCGGTGGGCAATAGAAAGACGGTGAGGTAAATGAGTAAATTGACGGTTATGCAGAGAGTTCTAATCTCTTCTTTGGCGCTTGCATCGACCATCGCTCCGGCGCTTGCCCTCGATTACGAGGCCAAACCAGTCAACTGGTGCATTCAAGCTCCAGGAAGATTGGTAGGTGGAGTTAGTGGAGCCGTGGTAAACGGTTTGTTCTGCGCTCCGATCGATGATGGTTACCACTGGTTCCTCAAAGGAACCAAACACATTGCCGGCAAGTTCGGCGATGAAAAAGGAGCAGGCCAAATTGCTGCTGCTGTTCCAATCGGCGGATCCGTCGGTTTGGTTCTAGGCACTGCTTATGGTCCGCTTGATGGGGCAATTCACGGCTTCAAGACCGGCTGGAGCAAGCCGTTCAGCCGATGGTCCTACATCACAATGGAAGAGAAGTAAAGACAACTTAGACCCTGGTCAAAGAACGTCTTAACAACACCCTGGAAATTTGGTGAGGAGTATGCTGAAAAAAATTGTTCTTAGTTCGGTACTTGCAGTGATGGCAGCCTGTTCTGGTTCTGTCGCAGCTAACGCTTATCCTGAGCGTCCATCAGATTGGCGCGTTCAGTACGAAGCTTATTATTTCCCAGTACGCGTTATCAGCGCATTGTCTGCCATTCTTTGGGATGTACCAACCGGTTCATTCCAAGACGGTATCAAAGGCGCAATCGGCGGTACCAAAATGGTTGCTCGCAACCTTGGTAACGAAGATGGACCGTACGACCTCGTAGCTGGCGGACTGCTCGGCGGTCCTGTTGGTCTCGTAGGTGGTTCGGCTTACGGTATTCTTCATGGCTTCGGCTATGGTTCAATGCATGGTTTCATGGGCTATGACAGCCCACACAGCGGAAGCCACTGCTCATTGTTCCAGGGCCGTCAGTATGTTGTCCCTTACGATGGCAACTACTAAGTCCTGAAGCTACTAACAATTAGTAGACGAAGAGCGCAGACCCAGTCTGCGCTCTTTTCTTTTGTCTTTGCATTGCTCGCAGAAGGTCAAGGATGCCAGTGGGATAGTCCAGAAAACAGTTCACCAATCCAAAAAAAATATTTTGATGCCCAACAGGATTTGCGAAACATATGAGTTGTTTATACACCTGATCTAAAGATGTATATTCAATGGCCGTCAAATGGTTTGACCTTAAATATCTATTTGGCTGGACGCGCGCAGCACTGTTTGTCCCGGTTGCTGACATCGCATTCGGTGGCAATATTGATTGATCCATCTGCAATTGTGGGATCTACCTTGAGTGGTGGCACTACTTTTTCGGGGTAGTTTTCAACGCAGAATTCGCCTGCTATTCTTATATACATAAACGGTGAGTCGCAAACGAAGAGAGCGACTTTGAGCCGAGGGGCGATGCGGAAACAGCAGGAATGCGCATTCCGGGAACGTCAGCAGCAGAGCCCGCGATACGTGAAGGATTGGCTGAAGCGTATTGAAATATTGAGCCTCCAGCAAGAGGCAGCCAAGCAATAGCTTAAACACCATCGCGATTCAGTTCGGATGGTGTTTTTGTTTTCTGTGTTGTTATGCAGTATTCCGTACAGTTAACTGCAGGTTTGCCTGCCCCCTTATGACTTCAGATCTTCATTCCTGAACGTTTTCGAGTCAGACAGTCTCCACTAGACTTGAGTTACTAAGTGGGGATTGGTAAATGGACAATGCAAGAATTGAAGGAAGTCGAGATCACGATTCGACTTTTACAGCGCCTCAAGGCGAGCCCGATCTTAAAGACTATCACCAACAGAAGCTCATTGATTCGGCTTATGCCGTCCATCGTTCATGCGCTTTGTCCAAAGACAATCCAATAGCCAGAACAGAAATTCTTCGTCAGGTTGACCAGCTGAAGGCCGATGGTGGACTGAACAAAGAACTTATGACCAAACCCTTTGCCTCCGATGCTTTAAAAGCTGTCAAAACAGATGCCGACGGCAACATTACCCAGCTGAGTTTTTCGAACTGTATTCCAATTTTTCCAGATATTAAAGTGACCATCACTCCTGATGGTGCCAAAATTGACGGGAAAAATTATCCTGCTTCGTTGAAAGAACAAGATAAGTTGCTCTCTGATTTCGCTTCTGCGCAAATTGATAGCCCGCTCAAGTCTCTCCGTGATTACGACAAGGGGGGCATTGTAAAAGGACCCGAGCTCAGTGACCAAAATAAAGCACTGGCAAAAAAGGGATACGCCGCAATTTTGAGCGCCGACGAAGGCTTGCTTAAAGATTTCGCCAAGTCTGTCCTCTTGGATCCTGTGCAAGGTGCCAAAGCCCTGGAGGGAATTCACTGGCAGGAGCCTGAGATTCCCCTAAATTTGTTCACTAGGGCCGATGGAGAACGTGTCTTGAACGTCGGAAGCGATTTTCTTGGAAAAATGCGACTTGATGCGCAAGGCAATGAATCATTTTATCCCTCTACCATGAAGCCTAGCCAGACAAAGGAGCTTGGACTAAAAGATATCGCTGCTTATTCACGTTTACGCTTGTCGTCCGATTATTATCTGGCAGAATCTTTCTATGATAAGGATGCCATAATTTCCTCAAGCATTCTTAGACCAAGTCCAGTAGATGTTGCTGCTGCCCTTCGTAAGAAAGTAGAGCAGGAGCTGCCTGCCTCATTGAGGAGATAAGAATCGCGCGTACAGCGGTTTTTCTATGACCGCTGTGATGGAGTCAAGTCAAACCGATCAAGATTCATTACCTTGTTCCATGCTGCAACGAAGTCATTAATAAACTTCTGTTGTGAGTCGTCGCTTGCATAAACTTCTGAAAGCGCACGAAGCTGAGAGTTAGATCCAAATGCGAGATCTACCGCGGTGCCAGTCCATTTAACCTTTCCTGTTTTGCGGTCGTGGCCTTCATACACGCAATCACTTGTCGCTGATTTTTTCCATTCTGTGCTCATGTCGAGCAGATTAACGAAGAAATCGTTAGTCAATGTTTGCGGATGTTTTGTGAGTACACCAAGCTGTGCACCATCTGAGCTTGGATTCAAAACACGCAGACCGCCAAGCAATACAGTCATTTCCGGTGGAGTGAGTGTGAGCTTTTGTGCTCTATCAATCAGCAACTCAGTCACAGGTCTGTCGATGTTGTGTCCGCTAAAGTTTCGGAAGCCGTCAGTGCTTGGCTCAAGATATGCGAACGATTTCACATCTGTTTGTTCTTGCACAGCATCAGTCCGTCCTGGTGTGAATGGAACTTTCACTTCATGTCCACCATTTTTAGCAGCCAACTCTACTCCTGCACAGCCGCCGAGAACGATGAGATCTGCCATTGAAACTTTCTTGCCACCAGACTGGGATGCATTGAAGTCCTTTTGGATCTTTTCGTATGTTTGCAGGATTTTAGCTAGTTCTGGAGGGTTGTTTACTTCCCAATCCTTCTGCGGAGCCAGGCGAATGCGCGCACCATTGGCGCCACCACGCTTGTCGCTTCCGCGGAATGTTGATGCAGATGCCCAGGCTGTAGAAACAAGTTGAGGAATGCTGAGCCCCGACGCTAGAATCTTCCCTTTGAGAGCGCTGATATCTTGCTCTCCGATAAGTGGATGGTCTACTGGCGGCACTGGATCTTGCCAGATTTGAGCAGGAGCGACGAGCGGTCCTAGGCATCGGCTAACGGGGCCCATATCGCGATGGGTAAGCTTGTACCATGCTTTGGAGAATGCGTCTGCCAACTCCTCTGGATGATCATGAAAACGCTTGGCGATTGGACCATAAATAGGATCCATCTTCAATGCCAGGTCTGTGGTGAACATCATTGGTGGATGTTTTTTGTTTGGGTCAAATGCATCGGGTACGAGTGCCTGAGCCGCAGGGTCTTTCGGTTTCCACTGGTATCCGCCGCCAGGTCCTTTTTCTAATTCCCAATCATATGCAAATAAATTGTGCAAATAACCGTTTGACCATTTTGTTGGAGTTGTTGTCCAGGCGCCTTCCAAGCCACTGCCGATGGTGCTGCCTGCATTGCCGGTTCCAAACGAATTCTTCCAACCGAGACCTTGCTCTTCGATGCTGGCTCCTTCTGGTTCGCGACCGACATATTTGCTAGCGTCGGCGGCACCATGCGTTTTACCCAGAGTGTGACCGCCTGCAATAAGCGCCACAGTTTCTCTGTCATCCATCGCCATACGGTCAAAAGTTTCGCGAATATCTTTGGCCGCAGCAAGTGGATCCGGCTTGCCATTTGGTCCTTGTGGATTGACGTAAATCAATCCCATTTGAACTGCAGCAAGTGGATTTTCCAATTTTCTGTCGCCGGTGTAACGCTTGTCGCCAAGCCACTCGCTTTCTGGTCCCCAGTAAATGTCTTCCTGGGGCTCAAAAACATCTTCACGGCCGCCGGCGAAGCCAAATGTCTTAAGTCCAGCAGACTCAAGGGCGCAGTTGCCAGTGAAAATCATCAAGTCTGCCCAGGAGATTTTGTTGCCATATTTTTGTTTGATCGGCCATAACAATCGACGTGCTTTGTCCAGGTTCACATTGTCGGGCCAGCTATTCAGCGGTGCAAAACGCTGAGTGCCATAACCGGCTCCACCTCTGCCGTCTGCGACTCGATAGGTGCCGGCGCTGTGCCAGGCCATGCGTATGAAAAGTGGTGCATAGCTGCCATAGTCAGCCGGCCACCAGTCTTGTGAGTTCACCATCAAAGCATCGATGTCTTTCTTCAGTGCATTGAGATCTAACTTCTTAAACTCTTCAGCATAGTTAAAGTTCTTGCCCATAGGATTGCTCATGGGCGAATTCTGGCGAAGTATTTTGAGATTTAACTGATTGGGCCACCAATCACCATTCGTGCGTGCGCCAGCCGCAGTAGGTCTATTTATTGCTTCCAAATTGCCGCCCATGACCGGGCATTTACTAGTAGACTCCGACTTGTCTGCAGAAGATTCCGCGGCTTGCGAGTATTGCGCTAAAGCCGAACTCGCCACACACAGCAACGAGAGGCTGGTCATTACACGCGCGAATGATTTTTTCGAGGTCATGATCTCTCCTGAAGTACGGATTGGAAGTCGATAACTGAGATGCCTAAATGCCAATCAAGATCTGCACATTATTGTAGATTTCAGGCTTGGTATCCAATCTGATCTGGTAATGTCAGTCAAATCGGATTTCAAGTGAAATGGGTATAGCTTTAGAATAACTCTAAGCTTGTTACTTGTCTAGGTTCATTTTAGTAGACGCGCCCGGTCCTGTTTGTATGCCTAAACTTGCTCCGAACCTAATTCTAAGGCGAGTTTCCGCTGTAAATTGGTAGGGGCGACGCCATGCGTCGCCCGCCATTTCTTACAGCAAAACTGTCTATGCGAGCACCGCAATTCAAGTTTCGGGCGACGCATGGCGTCGCCAAATTAAATCGGACCAGAATTAGTTCGCCAACAGGGTCTTCCAGCATGCTTTGGACCTGACGGCGTTATTTCGGCGCACGGATAAGCAGGCTGGAAGCCTGCGCCCCCAGGGCTGACGCGTTTTTAGGAGTTGAATTAACAGCGCGGGCGTTGGAAGATGCCCATTTGGTTTGGTGCGTAATAGTTGGCGTAACGGTAATTGTTGTAATGGTTTCGGTGACCAAAGAGTCCGCCCAGGAATCCGCCGCTCATCAGCCCGCCGTTCATAATTCCACCGAATAATGAGCCAATTATATTGCCGATAGGATTGCGGTTGTTGCAGTCAAATCCCATGTTTCTGCCGTAATAGGGAGGACGATTGTAGTTGACTACGTTTCCGTATTCGTCATAACAGGGATTTTGATATCCATCGTTGTAATTTGCGTATCTGTAGTTTGCATCACCATAATTTGCATTGCGATAGTACTCGTCGCTATATGGCAGATTTCGGTTATACGCGTCGTATTGCGGAATTTGTCCGTAACCGTTGTCGAATTGAGGACCCTGGTTGAATCGATTGTCGTACTGGGTTCGCTGATAATACTGATTGTCGTATTGCGGTCCATAACCGTTATCACACTGAGGTCCATAGCCGGTGTCGTAGCCAGGTTGCCTGTATGCGGCGTCTATGTAGCCACGATTGTTGTAATTGCCGTAACGCTCTCTTCCATAGCCGTATTCATTGCAATTGTTGTAACGGTTGTGCCCTCGGTCAAATATTGGGCCGAACATACTGCTCACTATTTGTCCAAACATCGCCATGCCGGCTTGTGCGCCCAGGTCATTCCTGTGATGTTGTGTGTGTGCACTGTACGCTTCCGAATGGATATTGCTGTGTGCTTGAGTATGTGTGTGTGATTCTGTTTGATGACGACCGTGATGCGCAGTCGAAACTTCTCTATCCATATGTCAGCCTTCTCCAGCGTAGAAACTAACGTTCCCGCATGCCTTACCCCGTCCTCTGAATATTTAATTTCACGTTCTAAAGGGCGTCAATGGGGGATATCCCCCCGAAAGGTCGATACTGTGGGTTTCTACAGGCATGCGGTGCTAATATTCGCAGGCTAATGTCGATGACTGCATTTTGTTTCGCGCTAATTTAGCCGTCTAAAGTGAGTGCCTTGTTGTTGCCAACAGCAGGTTGCTGAAAGCCATACTGTTACAATGTTCCAGCTAAGCACGAAGCCTGGCGGGTCAACTCTGGGAGGAGCCAAATAGCCAATGGGTACCACTACTGAGAAAAAGTTTTTCGGTATCGAATACGATCCCAAATGCTACAACTTAAAGGCAATCTCGGCTGATGAGCCTTACACGCGCCCAGAACCGCTGGCAGCCCATGACCCCATGCGCTATTTGCAACCGTGGACCGGTTACGAACCCGAATGCACTTTGCCGAAAGAAGATGCGCTGAGGCTGCCCGTACAAACTGCAAACATCAAGCAAAGCCTTCGATATACAGGTGTTGAGCTATGCTCAAACAAGTGGATGGATCTGGCTTGCGAACAAGCTCTGGCATCAGTTAAATATGGTGGTGGTCCATTCTGTTCTGTTATTGTGCAAATTGATGATGAACGCAACAAAGTAATTCGCTATTGGGTTGGCTGGAATCATGTTGTGGAATGGTGCGATCCGACTGCTCATGGCGAAGTAACCACAATTAGACAAGCATGCAACGAACTTGGCGTTTTCGATCTCGGCAAAATAAGCAAAAGCGATCCAATGCTCAAATTGCCGCAAGAGTGCGAGATTTCACATTGCGAACTCTATAGTTCTGCAGAGCCATGCCCAATGTGCTATGCCGCGACACGTTGGGCGCGCATCGACCACATATTTTTTGCAGCCACCATATTTGATGCTGCGCAGCAAGGCATAGGATTTCTTGACGAACCAATTTACGCCGAGCTCGCTCTCAGTTATAAAGATCGCCAGAAAACCGGAGCGTTTTGTTATCAATGCACCACAGGTAATTCACTCGACGCTTTCAATCATTACAAGCGTAGTGGCGCGGGTAAATACTGAAATTTGAATTGAGCGAGCACCTTTGATCAACCAATAGTTATTCACAAATAAGTCGTGTCGCATTCAAATGTGCATGCGACACGACTTATTTGTCTGGTCAATTTATTTTCTCAACAAATCAAGAATTTTGTTTCCTGAAACAACGCCGCCATATAAGCCGCTTCTGCCTGCCCCGTATTGGGGCTCCCAATAATTATTGGCTCTGTCAAATTCTTTGATTTGAATCGAATTTTTTGCTAGTCCATATCCGCCTTCGTCCATGCACATGGTTCTGGCAGTCTTCACTGCATTGAATTCTTCCGGCTTGTATGCCCAGGCGCGCCATTGGGCTGGACCGCGGTAGGTGGGATCTTCAAAGTCAAAAATCATGAATTTAACATTTGTATCTGGTGTGTCGAGTCTGTCGTAAAACTTAGAGCGGAATTCGCGTAGGGCTCTTACCGAGTCATCAATGCCAGGTTCTTTTGGATGTTCCATTTCCAAGGTCAAAGCCGAGAGCTCAGGATGCTCTTCGCCAATCAGTTTGCGCAATCTGTTGAAATGTTCAGAACCCATACCTTTCGATCTTGCTTCTTCTGGAATTGCGATAAAGTCCAGATTGGCAAATTTTGTTGATGTCTCATCATGCATCGAAGTAAATGAAAAGCCCTGCAAATTTCCATCTGCATCCCTTGTGGTGTGCGTGATAATTCTGCCCTTATCCATTAGTTCCTGGACTTCAGGAAGAGGCTGTCTTTCCTCAATTGGAAATGCCTTTTCGTATAAATCTTTCACGTCATCAGCAATCACATTCTCTTTGACTGTTTTGAGTTTGCTAGCATCACCGTCATAGACTCTAGGCTTCTCTCCCAAGGTCACCGAAGGGGTGCGATCAAATGCTGGTGCAACATTCACCCATTCTGGTGTGAGAGACCAGGCTGCTTTGGCACCCAATACGCCACCAATTGCTCCTGCTGTGTAATCAACCACGCCTGAGCCGACATTGGTGCCCATTTTCTCTCTGGCGTTATACATGTTGCCGTGTTGCCACAAATCAGCCATTGGAGCACCTACTCTATAGCTCCAATCTAAGCCGGCCATACCGGCAAAAACTGGTGCGCTATGCTCGGCGGTATTCATTATGCCTCGACTGAGCGTTTTGCCGAAGACTGCAGGATTTTTCACCGCGCAAGCGATGGTTGCTCCAAATGCTGCTCCTATGAGTACTTGCTCGCCCACTGAAAGAGGATTTTTGCTGATATGCTCGACTGCTTTGCTCCCTGCATCCATAGGCATATGTGCTAGCAGGTCAATTTCGTCTCTTAGTCTTTGACCGACGGTACGTGATGCAGGCGAGTTGAGTTCCTTATATACTTGAGCAAGTCCAGGGTCTAAGCTCGCTTGCTTTTCTGAGGGACGATCACTTTCGCTAAATTGTTCGGGCATTTCAAAAAACTCCACTTTAACTACGAACGTTATTCCAACCCATTCGTCGTGCCCGTGAGATCCATGCCATTCAGTTCATGTTGAGACCATAACAACGAAATGTGACCGATTTGTTACTGCATAATTGTGCATTGCGGCGCTATCACGGCTTTATGCGTGCGGTTTATACGTAGAGAATTTTTTCTTTGTGCCTATTTTTTTGCGGAGGCAGCGCGCAACTTAGCTAATTCCAGTTTGGCAGCAGCAGCCTCTTGTGGGCGTTTAAGCCGATCGCTTTGCTTCGCGATGAAGTCCAACATTTTCTCTGCGCTCTTGGCGTATAGCATCGGCGAAAAAGTTTTGACTTTTTGAATAGTCTTAAGAGCTTCGCTGTATTCACCTTTACTGATTGAATCAGAAGCTAAATATAGATAGCAGACAGCCATATTCTTTTTTACTACTTCTGATTTTGGATTGCATTTTAAAGCCAACTGAAATTGTACGAGTGCTTCAGGGTACTTTTTCTCTTCGGCTAGATCCACGCCCTTCGAACAATATTCAGCATCAGTGCTGGGGTTTGTGATTGCCGTTTTTGTTGAAACATCTGCACTGTATAGGTGTGCCAATGTTTTTATATCACGGTCTGAAAGTACTTCCTGGTCTTCGGAACGGCGGTCGCAAGCGAACATTATGTCGTTAGGAAATGGGCTGTGGTCACGAATGCCCAGGCTGTGACCAATTTCGTGCAAACAAATTTTGTGCATCAGATTTGGTGAGATGATTTTGCTCCATGGATCATTCTTGTCTTCAGTCAAAATGACTATTTTTGCAGTTTGAATTGGTTTGCCTATTTCCCACCGGACTGTTGCTTCGCCGCATTCTGCCGGGTTTCGCAACACAGCTGGGTCGCTAGCCCAGCTGCATTTCAAGCTGGCGTCATCTATATTGTCTACAAACGCAAAAGTTACTACAGATGTTTTTTGCCAATCGTCAAAGGCCTTCAAAAGACAAGTTCTGTATTCAGGTTTATAGCCTGGTACTTTTGATGCCTCTTCATCCGAGGGTACAAACACTTTGATTGGAAATTTTTCGGCATCCCATCGTTGAATGCCATTGAAGCTCACATATTGGAAGTAATCGTCGTTTTTCCCATCAACCGATTTTGCGATTCTCTTCCAGCGGGCATCTTGTTCCTTCAAAGCCGTAAGGAGGCTTTTGACTCGTGCAGCGTTGTGATATTGCGGAAATCGCTGCAACACCGCGGTATAAGTTTTGATAGCTTCATCTAGATTGCCCATATCAATGTATAAGCACGCCTTGTTTACAAGAGTAACCGCTTCCTTTGGATTTAGCTTGATGGCAATATCCGCTTCTTTCATTGATTCTTCAAGCGTGCCGGTGCGCCGCAAAACCAATTGTAGGTCTGAATGAACCGTCCATGAATTGGGAGCTAAGGTCACCGCTTTTCTCAATTTTTCTTCGGCAGATTGCCAATTGTTCAATTTAGCGTCAGCTCGCGCGCTGTTTTCCAGCGCAACTGCATCATTGATGTTTACAGGGCTATCAGCCGATGCATTCGCGCACAATAAGCCATAGCATGCAATCACTAATAGAAACGCGCTATGGGCGCGGAATTTGTTTTGTCTTTCAGGCATGCTTCCTCGTGATGCAAACACACTTGCAGATCATAAATGATTTCTAGTAATTAGTGGCTTACTGTCGAGAGTATATCTAATCAAACCCGAATTATTATTGATTGCATATCCAATATGCGCCTTTTAGATATTCTTTGGGGGAATTCACCGCCAACCTCGTATTCGCCAATTGGCCGGGTGCCTGACAATCATAGTGATAACGAAATGATCATAGCTAATCGCAATTGCCGATATTGTAAATAGAACCTGCGCCATTGTATTCTGGGGTAGTTCACAAGGCTGAGATCGGCTGCTATTCTTATTTGCATAAGGTGAGTCGCAAACGAAGAGAGCGACTTTGAGC
>CAZJLR010000022.1:0-98492 GCA_964546815.1 uncultured Candidatus Obscuribacterales bacterium
CCGGCTTCGCTAAACATTCGAGTTCGCCAGCAGTATCCCATGCGTCGCCCCTACAGGCGAACATAATCCCTTCCCTTCAACGCCGCGCCAGTTCAGCTTCGTGAAATCCCTACTTATACTTTAGACATGCACTTGCACTTGTCTGGCTGATCTGAATAATGTAGGAGATAATGTGGGTGTCGACTTTTTCTTGAGCTAGATTTAGTCCGCCTCTTCCCGAAGCAGTTTTAATTCAAATGGGGACAACCAGTTGTCGGCTTCATCCCGCAATTTTCTTGCTTGGATAAATTGCACAAATTTCCTGGTGCTGGCAAATGTCGTGATCTTCTTTGTGATGATCTTTAGCTCTGGCGCGCGAATCTTGCGCGCTGCGCCTCAAGAGACTTTGCTGAATTGGGGGGCGAATCTCGGTGCGCTCACATCATTCGGCGAATACTGGCGTTTGTTTACGTGCATGTTTGTACATGCAAGTATCTTGCACCTCATTTTTAACATGTGGGCTCTCTACACCCTTGGACCAACCGTCTCAGCAATCTACGGCAATCTTAGATTTCTCGCTATTTATCTTATGTCGGGCTTCGCAGGCGCATTGGCAAGTTCTGCCTGGAACCCGACACAAACCAGTGCCGGCTCTTCTGGTGCCATATTTGGTATCGCCGGTGCATTGCTTTCTGTTTACATTTTGCATGGTCCTGAAGCTGATAAAGCACGTGCATTCGGTCACCCAATTGCGTTTGCTGCGATGATCGCTGCGTCAATTTTCTATGGTCTCTTCAATCCAGATATCGACAATGCTGCGCATATCGGCGGAGTGATGGGTGGCATTCTGTGCGGTTTATTTTTGCAACCAGGCAATGAAAATAACAAACAGTTGCGTCAAGCAATGCAGTTAGCAGCGCTGCTTACAATGATGATTTTTACGTCGATAATTTGTGTGAGTGCAGCAAGAATTGATAAAAGGTCTACAACTTTTAGAATTGCAGTTGCCGCAATGGCCAATCTGCGCGCAAACAATTTTGAAAAAGCACTTCAGGGCTATGACATTCTCGTAAAAGATGAGCCGAGTTCAACTTACCTTGTTGGCAGAGCTGCTGCATTGACTGGGCTGAAACAATATATGCGCGCTCTTGCCGATTGTGAGTTGGCATGCAGTCTTGACCCGAAAGATCCAAACGCTCATTTGGCGCGTGCTCGCGTTAATCATGAGCTTGGCAATGAAAAAGATGCAATTAAAGATTTGAGCAAAGTGATCAATGAGTTTCCCAACAAATCGCCGGCTTTTAACAGTCGTGCCTGGAGCGAAATTGCCGTGGGTGATTACAAGCAGGCTGTTGAAGATGCCAGTCAGGCAATCAAGCTAGATGCCGATGATTCTGAGTCGCTCGATACGCGTGGATTGGCTTTTTATCATTTGCAAGAATTCGACAAAGCTCTTGCCGACTTCCAGCATGGTCTTGATTTAGACCCCAAGAATGGTGCTTGTCATTATCATCGTTCACTTGTTTACAAGCAGCAAGGCAAGCCTGACGAAGCAGAGCAGGAATTGCAGGCATCCAAGACTCTTGGATACGTTCCTGAGTCTTGGGAAAGCAAGCTTAATTAACAACGCACGCGAGCTGGCATTCAAACTCTATATAATGTCAACTTTCCGACTGATAGGTCAGCTGAATGTCCACCTACCTACTTGAGATTGGCACAGAGGAACTGCCCGCCGCTTATGTAAGCGAAGCCCAAGAAAGGCTTAAATCGCTTATTTCTGATGCGCTCACTGAAGCAAGCGTCAAATTTGAATCGGTAGACACGATGGGCACGCCGCGGCGCTTGAGTTGTATTGTCAGGGGGCTGGCGCCCATGCAATCGACAATTCACAAGAAAGTAAAGGGACCTCCGACAAAATCAAGCTTTGACGCCAAAGGCGAGCCACTTCCATCTGCAAAAGGTTTTGCGCAAAAAAATGGATTAAGCGTAGAGCAGTTGAGCCGCGAAGAAAAAGATGGTGTCGAGTATTTGATGGCAAATCTTGTCATTGAAGGCAAATCTAGTGTTGAAGTTCTCAAGCAGCTCGTGCCGCAGGCAATTTTGCAGGTGTCCGGCGAGAGGTTGATGCGCTGGGGTGATTCGGAGTTGAAATTCCGTCGTCCAATTCGATGGCTGGTTTCTATTCTCGATAGCGACGAACTCAGTATTGAGCTGGAAGGAATTAAGTCGGGTAGAGACACTTTTGGCAATCGCGTACTTGCTCCCGAAAAATTGAGAATTGAAAATCCTGAATCTTACGTTGATGCGTTGCGCAAAGCAAAAGTTTTAGTTGACCCTGCTGAGCGTAGAGTTTTGATAGAGAAGCAGGTTACAGAAGCCGCTTCGCAGCTTTCTGGTAAGCCCCGTCAATTAAAGGGTGCCTTGCTTGACGAAGTAATGAATATTCTTGAGTGGCCGCATGCAGTCGTTGGCGAATTTGGTAAAGAATATCTTGAGCTGCCTGATACTTTGATTGAAACAATCATGGTGCACCACCAGCGGTACTTCCCTGTCGAAAAGGATGATGACAGCGGCTCTCATTCTTTGCTTCCCTATTTTGTAACTGTGGCAAATAACGATAGGAAAGAAGCTGAAGCTACAATCAAGCAAGGAAATGAACGCGTAATCAGGGCGCGGCTTGCAGACGGTCGTTTCTTCTTTTTTGACGATCAAAAAACAAAATTGCTTGATAGGCAAGAAGCATTAGACCAGCTCACCTTTCAAGAAGGATTGGGTAGTTACCTCAAGAAAACAGAGCGGCTTTGTTTGACTGCAAAACATTTGGCTTCTGCGTTGATGCTTGAGTCAAAATATCAAGTTTGCATCGAGAGGGCGCTGCTTTTGAGCAAGCTCGATCTTGTTTCAAATTTAGTGCGTGAGTTGCCTGAATTACAGGGGCACGTAGGTGCCTGGTATGCAGCTCGCGAAGGCGAGTCTCTTGAGGTTGTCGAAGCGATTGCAACTCATTATGCGCCGCGCTCGCAAGACGATAATATTCCCGAAGACATGGTCGGGCGTTTTGCCGCAGTGATTGATAAGTTGGACAATCTTGTCGGGCTTTACGCACTGGGGCGCAGACCAAGCGGCTCTAGCGACCCCTATGCTTTGAGGCGTCAGGCGCACGGACTCGTTGATATTTTGATGGATGGTTTGTCTGAATATAGTGTGAACGTTTCCGAATTGATGGCGCTGATTATGGAGCTTCTCAAGCCAACATTAGCAAACAGACGCGGTTTTGATGCCGTCAAAACATTGACAGACTTGAGCGAATTTCTGGTGCAACGTGTACGCAGCAAATTGCTGGAAAAGAACATCAGCAGAGAAGTAATTGAAGCTGTATGTTCTAGCGGTCGTGTACTTAGCGACATACCAGATGCGGTAACACGCAGCGAATGTCTAGATGCACTGGTGAAATCTGAAGCAGGCATATCGCTTGTTCGCGCTGGAGTGAGAGTCGGCAAAATTTTGTCTGATGATTGCTCTGAGAAAATTGACAGCGCCATTTTAGAACTTGATGCAGAGCGTGCTTTGTTTGATGCATTCGTTGCCAATGTTCAATCAAAATGGAGTGACACTCGATTGAGTCAAAAGATGAACGCTGCTGATTACAAAGAACTAAGCGAAGCTCTTACGACCCTGTCCTCGCCGATTGAGAAGTTCTTTGAAAATGTCATGGTTGAAGACCCCGACACAAAAAAGCGAAACAATCGTCATGCACTTTTGAACAGCATCTACAAATATTTCTCAGCAATTGGTGATTTTCGTTATCTCAAACCGCTGCTTCCTTAGCGAACAACTCTATGCAAAAAACAAATTCAAAATTACTGTTTCCCGTTTTGATGCTAATGATTTTGGTGCAGCTTTATAGCTGCTCGGTTATAGCAACAGAACTGCCTTCTGCCGCGCTCAAAGTGCCTCCTATGATTAAGGAGGAGTCTGTCAGTACCTACGTCCCATGTGAGGCTGCGCCGGGTGAAGGGCTTGCAGTCAACCTGATTTATTCGGCTAAGCCAAGGTATAAAGATGGCGCTCCGGTGGTGGTGGTGGTGCCTGGTGGCAACGGCAGCCAGGGGCTCGATTTTTCGATGCACGCAGCCCAGCAAGGTTTGGTGGAAGTTCGATTTGCATTTCCGGGGGGAGGCAAACCCGGTTTTGTATCATCTGGCATATACGATAACCGGGGAATAAAATCACAAGAAGCTGTGCGCGATGTATTACGCTTTGCTGCCGGTGAGTTGCCCGATCATCAAGGCAAATTGATTTCTGATTTGCTTCCATGCAAAGTTAGCAATAAAACCGTTGGAGCAGTTGGTTGGTCTAACGGCGGCAATACACTTTTGGTATCACTGGGAAAATTCGGCGCCGAATTGCCGTTTTTGAAATGGATTGTATTTTATGAAAGCCCTGTTGGCTCTATGTTCTACCCGCCATCACTTGGTGGCAATCACGACATGATGATCAACAAGCACTACAGGCAAGGAACCGGTGCCACTGGGCAGGTCATTGTTGATTATCGCAAATTGAGATATCAACAAAGCGGAGCCAAAGCTCCTGGATTGCACAAAAAGCTTGATGAACCCGAGCTACCAGGGGTAGCCTTCTTTGATGAAAATGCTAACGGAGTTTGGGACGAGTCAAAAGAATTTGCATTTCCATATTCGACAGACATCGGCATGGACAAGCAAATCTATCCTCCTTCTGTAACTAAAGCACTATCGGCTTTGCCTGAATTTCAGCCGCCCAAGCCCCCGCCGCCGACAGATGAAAAAGGCAAGAAGCCGAAAAAAGTTCAAATGCCAGAGGCGCCAAAGCTGCCATTTGCGACTTATGAAGAATCAATCGCTTATTTCAGAGAGCGCGATGGATCCTTATATGTAAAGCAGCTTGTAGAAGCGCATCCTGAGCTTGCCGTGACGATTTTTGGCAGCAATCTCGACCATCTGCAAAGGCAAGCAGACCATCCGCACATAGCGATGCTATACAACACATTCTTGCAATACAAGCCGAAGTTTTTGCGGCTCAATCCTTCTGCCGCATATGTTGGAGCGGTGACCTATATGAAGCCGTCTACATTTGTCGATAATCGAGCAAACATGAGTATCGATTCGGATACCATCGACCAATATTTGGAGCCAGAGGGTCTTGTGCCCGATTATGCCTTCATGGAGGGAGCTGTAGCCGAACTTGCAGACCGCGTTAGGACCAACAAATGGATGAAGATTCTTGATGAACCCCTGGTCACATACACAAACGGCGCTAAACCCCCCGAGCCCGTGCCGTTAACCAAGGACGCCGCCACTCTAAAAGGCTCCCCCACCAGCAAGCCTGCCGTTTCCGAACCCAAGTCCAAATAACAGTGTGTTAGAATTGAGATTGCATACTTGAGGCAAGAATCATGTTTAACGTAGGCCCCGCGGAAATAGCTGTTGTATTCGGCCTTGCGCTCCTCATTTTCGGACCTAAAAAATTGCCCGAGCTGGGCAAGGCTCTCGGACAGGGAATTGGCAACTTCAAGCGCTCACTAACCGACGCTCAAACCGAAATGACCACAGCTTTGAAAGAAAGCGAAAAGCACGAAGCAACCGTTGCCGAAGAGAAGAAATAGTTTCTATAATTTTGGAAAAGCGATGCATGGCATCGACTGTTTCGAAGTAATTGACTACAGGCAGGTGACGAGGAAGCTCGACACATGTGAATTGAGTAGTCTAGTTTAGTCGCTTGCAATTTGGTGTGTGTCGTTATGACGCAATTCAAGATCACTTCTCAGTTCAAACCAGCCGGCGATCAGCCAAAAGCAATTGCGAGTCTTTCTGATGGGTTGCGCGCAGGTTTAGATTATCAAACTCTGTTGGGTGTAACAGGGTCTGGAAAAACGATGACGATGGCTCAAGTCATCCAGGAAACCGGTATGCCGGCGTTGATTTTGGCACACAATAAAACTCTTGCTGCTCAGCTCTGTAATGAATTTCGCGAATTCTACCCCGAAAATGCAGTTGAGTACTTCATCAGCTATTACGACTACTACCAGCCGGAATCATACATTCCGAGTAGCGATACATTCATAGAAAAAGAAGCGAGCATCAACGACGAGATAGATAGATTGCGTCACTCGGCTACTCGCTCACTCTGGGAAAGAGATGATGTGGTTGTGGTTGCTTCTGTAAGCTGTATTTATGGTCTTGGCGTTCCTGAACGATATTTGTCTGCTGCTATTGAACTAAAAGTCGGTGCCCAGGTAGAACGCAACAGTTTGCTGCGCCGCTTCGTTGATATTCATTATGACCGCAACGACATGGTTGTAGAACGCGCACGCTTTAGAGCGCGCGGAGATGTGGTGGAAATCTTCCCTGCATATGAAGAACGTGTTGTGCGCATTGAATTCTTTGGCGATGAAATTGAACGCCTTGCCATTGTAAATCCAACAACCGGTGAAATTGAAGAGCTCGTCAACGAAACACGCATTTACCCCGCAAAGCACTATGTCGCTGACGATGATACTATCGATGCGGCAGTAGAGCAAATCGAGGCAGAACTTGCAGATCGCCTTGAAGAACTCATGTCCGAAAACAAGTTGCTCGAAGCGCAGCGGCTTAAGCAACGCACTCGCTTTGATATTGAAATGCTCAAAGAAGTAGGACATTGCAACGGCATCGAAAATTATTCGCGCATTTTAGATCAGCGTGTTCCAGGAGAGCCACCCCAGACTCTGGTTGATTACTTCGTGCGCAAATATGGAAGAGATGGATTCATCACATTCATTGACGAATCACACGTCTCATTGCCGCAATTGCAAGCGATGTACCATGGCGATCGTTCCCGCAAAAACACACTGATTGATTACGGTTTTCGCTTGCCTTGTGCCCGAGACAATCGGCCCTTAACTTCAGAAGAATTTTTCAACAAAGTCGGAAAAGTTATTTTTGTTTCTGCCACACCGGGCGACACCGAATTGCGCATAAGCAAAAAGGTCGTCGAGCAAATTATTCGCCCAACTGGCCTGGTAGATCCTGAGGTAGAAGTTCGTCCTATTCAGGGGCAAATCGACGACTTAATCAAAGAAATTAGAGAACGAGCTGCTAAAGAAGAGCGTGTTCTAATTACCACTTTGACAAAAAGAATGGCAGAAGACCTCACTGAATATTTGCAGCAAATCGGCATACGTGTGCGTTGGTTGCACTCTGAAGTTCAGTCTTTAGATCGCGTTGAAATTTTAAGAGACTTGCGTCTTGGTGTGTTTGATGTGCTTGTTGGCGTAAATCTATTGAGAGAAGGATTAGACCTCCCGGAAGTAAGCCTCGTCGCGATTATGGAAGCTGACAAGGAAGGCTTCTTGCGCGCAGAGAAATCTTTGATTCAAACCATTGGCCGCGCGGCGCGAAATTCTGGTGGTAAGGTCGTAATGTATGGCGACAAAATTACAGACTCGATGGCTAAAGCGATGAGTGAAACATCTCGCAGACGGACGCTTCAGCTGGCTTACAACGTAGAGAATAACATTACGCCGCAGACAATTGTAAAAGACACCACGAATGCGCTCTTAGAACAGTTGCGTGGTAAAGATGCCAAACCTGTTCAAAAAATCAGCAACAAGCAACTAACCGAGCAGCTCGAAATGTCTGGAGCCGATTTGCCGAAACTCGTACTCAAGCTGCAAAAAGAAATGAAGGCTGCGGCAAAAACAATGGACTTCGAGCGTGCGGCTGAGCTGCGCGATCAGTTGATGGTTGTGCAGCAGCAGCTTGAGAAGCGAAGGCAGGCGAAATAGTAATGTGCTTCTAGCATTTTGCGCTTGTCGCCTGCTTGATCAATGAAATTCCTGATCTGCCAATTTGGAGAATCGGCCAAATCTAATCAGCGCTTTTAGAGTTGCATAAGTATTCAACGGTTATGCAACTCTAATTGATTGATCTTCTGTTTTCAAAAATTCAACGATTAGTTAGTCGATCGCGGTCACCTTGAGCTAACGCGTGCTGTGTTTGAATGAAATAGGAAAGAAAGAATGTTAATTACCAAACAGGCTTGCCTTCCATCCAATCATGGTGGCGTCGAATGTTTGCTGGAGTGTAGAGATCTGAAACTTCCTGCTTATCCACTATGTGCACAACCGGTGCATCAGGTGGACATTCCTCGAAGTTGTTATGTACAAGTATCAATCGGATTTGACCAGTTTGATCGGCGCGCAATGAGGGCATCGAAACCAGCAGATTGTATGGCCAAGCTGGCAATTTGTCTGGTAGAACTAAAATTGTAAAGGTCTCATCATCTTTTCCGTAGATGAATTTGAATCGTGGGCTATTGAAATAGGCATCTTCGTCACGGTTGTAAAAAGATTGACCGTTAGCGTGTTTGTGTTCCATGCCGAAGCTGAGCTTTTTCTTGAGTAATCTCAGCAGTGACTGGTCATCATTGTAGCGTCCACTCCAGGGTTGATAGAAAACAAAAATAAGACTCAACGATAGCGAAGCGCTGAGCAAGAGTCCAACGCCGCTGAATATCAATCGCACTGAATTTGCTCCTTGTAGCGCCGGAAGCAAACCTGTCTTACAATTTCTCGACCAGGAAATCATGTTTATGGAACGTTTAATCGCGACGTAGCCATAAACCAAGGCAATGATGAATGATACTTCCGGAACAGAAAAAATCATTATCATTAAGACTGAAACCAATATTCGCCAGATCCATCCGAAGATCTTCGATGGCTTTTGCCTGTGGAGAATTGAGTAGGCTCCGCCTACCAGCGAAAATAGCACTATGCTAAGCTGCAAGGAGATCAAGCCTGCAAACGCTTGGGGTGCGGGAGGAATATTTGCCATCGCAGATGGAGCGCAGGCAAACATCAACAAAGCCAACAGCAAAAGCACTCTCACGAATTATTCTCCCATTCAATCAGCCAGTCAGACTCTGGCATAAAATCTCTACGCTCCCAGTGCCAATTGTTTTCATCATCCTGACGCATTTTATAATTCGAGTGGATCTTACTTACGCCTTCCGTTTTCAAAAGATATCGAGCCTTGGTAAGCGGGAGCCCCCAAGACTTCGTGGTCGTTAGTATGTATCTGGCGTTCGGAGTGTGCGCCTCTTGCTCATAATACAGCGAAACCGCGATTGTTTCATGGGGCGCAAAATTTAAAGTGAATGTCTCATCATCGAAAAAACGCGAAATCAAGATTCTCTGTTCAGTTTTGTGGATTTTTAGTTCAATCGGTAGGGGAGCAGGGTGTTGATCATCGATGGGAAAAGGAAGTCCAAATCCCTGAGTTATCGGAATTGGCCAGGGATTCCTATAGGTATACACCGCGAGGACTTTAACCTTATGAGGATGGACAGAAATAGCGATTGTTTCTTCAGGAAATTGCGTTATTGGCAGAATCCCTAGGGCTACAAAGAAAACAACGCTGCCTAGCAAAAGTACTACAAGCGGAATTGTATTTGGGTTGAGGGCGCCGCTATTCATTTCTTTGCTGTCGTAATTTGGCGAGTTTCTCTTTTAACTGTTTCTTGACCCGCGGCTCAAAGTAAAATGCTTTATCCGACCCGCAAAGTTGAGCACAAGGATAACATGCATTCAATGGTTGGTTTGGGCTCTTTCTGTCGATGCGCTACCGTGATATTTCTTGGACTGGAGATAACTAATACATTTGCAGCATAGAAACATTCAAGTAAATTCTCTTGGCGGCATGCATGATTTATCAAACAAGAGAACGATCCAAAAAATGAATTTCCCAATACTTCGGCAGGAGAAGTCTCTCAAAACGCTTAAACCACAAAATGGCCTTGCATATAATAATCGCGGAACCGCTTATCCATGGTTGAATAAAAATGAGCTGGCTATTGTTGATTACACCAGGGCAATTAACTTGAATCCCAAATTCTCACTGAGCTACCGCTCCCGAGGAATCGCTTATTACAAATTGAAGCAATTTCAGCGGGCAATAGAGGATTTTGACAAGGCAATAGCAATTGACCCTAAGTACGCAGGCGCTCATTGCAGCCTTGCGTGAGATTATTCTGGATTTGGCGTCGCGAATAAGTTGGAAGCTTTAACTGATCTATCAGAGATTAATTACCAACAGGCGAAAAAATACTCAAATCATGATGCAGCGAAGCCGCTAATTGAGGATTGGAAGGTGGCTGTGATTTCTGATTTTGCCAGGGCTTCCAGAAACGCTGTTACTGCGCCCCTCGATTCCACCACTGTTAAGAAAGCGCCTTTTGCCACTAAACCTTTGTGCGACAAAGAAACTATTCCGGCTGCCACTGGAATCACTAAATCTCCAGACCAAGGTGCAGTTGAGCAAACGAATAACAGGGAATAATTGAATTGTCTACGCCAGCATATTTGACTTGTAGAACTCCGTGGAGACCTGTGACCAAAAGAAGTGCCAAATTTGTAAAGTGCGAACAACCTTTCCTGGAACAAATAATGACCAAGAGTTTTTCATTAGAATTAGTAGTAGCCGTACTTTTCTTTGCTGCTCGATGCGAAGTATATGCAGCCGAGGATGGTTTGACAAAAAAGGAGTTTTTTAAACAAGTACAACAATTTTCGCAAACGCAAGATTGGTCCGCCTGTGTAGAGCTAAGTTCCAGGTACCTTCAAGCAAAGCCTGGGGATGTTGATATTTTGATTTCGCGCAAATATGCCCTGCGCAAGCTGGGCAAAAATGACGATGCTTTGGTTGCGATGAATGCAGTTATCAACTCAATTCCGTCCGGCAAATATGTGCCAGGGGCTTGGCAGTGGTTTGAGTATCGTGGCGATATCTATATGGAATTGAAGCAGTGGAAAAATGCCACAGAAGATTATTCGAAAGCGCTTCAATGGTGTCCTAGTTCCTACGGTTGGTCTCCTGGGAGTCGCAATCAAATATCCGAAAAACGTCGGCTATGTATGGACGCAGAAATGAGAATTGCGACTAATGAGGTTTCGAAGCGTCCCGTTGAAAATGACCAGGAATTAGCAATTAAAATAGCCAATCTATTGAAAGCCGAAATGTTCAAACCGCAGGCTGGTTCTTCCATTGAACCAGGGACCACAAACAAACAGGTCGTTGGAAATAACAAGCCAGCTCAGCCAGGCACGGATGCGCCTGTACGCGATAAGTGGGCGCTCGTTATCGGTATTAGTAATTTTGCTCATTCTAAGAATCACCCAGAACAACCGAGTATTGACCTCAAGTATTCAGCAAAGGACGCGCAGGATTTCTATAATTACCTGACCACACAAGCAAAATTCTCCAAAGACCACGTTCTTCTGCTGCTAAACGAGGCGGCAACAAGAGAGAATATCATGGCTGCGTTTGGTGATAAATTCTTGCCTGCGGTGGTTAGTCCGGGCGATCAAGTTGTAATTTACATTGCCACACACGGCACCCCGGCTAGCAAAGACCCGGCCAAAAGAAATTTTATTGTTGCATATGATACTAATCCCAATTCACTTTATGCAACCGGTGTAAATATGGAGGAGCTCTACAAGAGTGTACAAACAGCCATGAAAAGCAACCGCGCACTTATCGTTATGGATACATGCTACAGCGGTGCCGGCGTGCCGGGCGCTCGATGTGTCGAGGATGGCGCTAACTTCGATGCTGCGCAAATATCACAAGGCTTCGGACACCTTGTACTTGCAAGTAGCGCGCCGAATGAAAGATCATGGGAAAGTAAAGTCTCAGCAAATGGTGTATTTACAAAGTATTTGATTCAGGATTTGCAGCTTACAAAAGGCAATCTCAAAAACACATTTGAGAAGCTTTCGACCGATGTTCAGTGGGAAGTTCAAAATGCATTCAACCAACCGCAACATCCTAAGCTGGGTGGAGAATGGAAAGGTGAAGACTTCAACTTATCAATCTCACCAACGGAGCACAGACCAATACTAAATCCAGATCTGCTAAAATTGATGAAACAGCCGACAGTCGCACCGTCTATGGTGCCTTCAGCAAAAGAAGCAAAGGTAAAGTAGGCTATTTCGGCGTCAATCCGTATCAAAAAACAGTGCTTCATAAGTTCACAAACATGAAAAGATTCTATTTCAATAAATTCCGAAGATTGATCAAACGAATATGGACAGAATTAGCTATTGGCGCTGCTGTCTCATTTGGACTATGCGTAATTTTGAGCGGGCGCTGTCTGGCCAACGAGGATTGGGCTTACACTGAAAGTGGTGTCAATCAAAATCTGGCAGACGCCAGGAGAATCTATGCTAACTGTCGCCAGGCGGCAGACAAGCCTCATAAGACGCACATACTCGCCGCCGCTTATTGGGCAAGGGGAGCATTCTTCGAGCGGTCCGGAAGGGATGCGAAAGCTAAAGAAGACTTCGACCGGGCCTTTCAGATAGATCCAAGGGTGCTTGAGGATCAAGGTTCACTAATTCATCTTCGATCAGCAGCAAGCAAGGCACTGAAAGACCACTTAGCTATATTGAAACACCTAGTTAAAGTTGGTACGGAAGGCCGCGACGCTGCTAACCGCTCCATGACTGCTCACGATTTAATTGAAAAAATAAAAGTCTCAGAGGAATATCTTTCGGGGTCAGATATTTCAGTGGACGTTTTTGAATCCAAGCGCTGTCTAGACATTCTAAAACAGCAATCGTTCGGTATGGCGCCTGATTGGTATAATGAAATGTCTCGGCTTTCGAATGGATCGATTGCATCGTTACAGGATGCCATTCGGGCTACCCGATCGGCCTTAAATTCTAATTATCTCATTGCCGTACAACCGCAAAAGTGTGTACAGAGTTGTGGGATAAGTCTGGGTTTGGAGACGGACCAATCGGAATTAGCCCGAACTCTGAAAACACGCTCAGAGGCAAAGTTGCTATTAATGGATTTCAAAGGAGCAGAGAGCGATGCAAAGAAAGCCGCAGAATTAGCTCCTTCCGATTTTGTGCCGCAACAACTATTGGCCGAGGCTTTTGAGCATCAAGGTAAATATGCCGATGCTATTTCCATTTACCTCGATTTGAATAAGAAAGCCCCTGAGTCTTCAAAGTGGTACGGTTTGTTCGTTCTGGCAAAATTGTATGCTCTTTCTGGCGATATGGCCAAAGCAAAAGAATTAGGAGCTCAGGCTGAACAAAACTACGACCCTACAAAAATTGAGAAGGGCCATAAAGATGGCGGAGATTACCCGGGTAGATCAGGTGAGTATTATGCTGCGATCAACGATTACCCGGAAGCCTTGGCGAGACTGTCCGAAGCCATAGCGACGCTCAATGCTAATCAAATGAACTTTCCCAGAAGTTCACACTTGCAGCTGTTGCGCGCACAAGTTTATGCAAAAATGGGCAAGATTGCGCAGGCTCAACATGATATCGATGACGTCGGAAGGTTCTTTTGCGAAAGTCCTTTGCTTGAAGCAGAAGCACAAAAAACTATTTCAGTGATAGGTAAAGGAAAGGAAATCGCAAGCAAGCTTGTTGGGAATCGTTGGGCGCTCGTAATAGGCATATCTGAGTTTGCTGACTCAAACATTCCAGCTCTAAAGTTTGCATCTAAGGACGCAACCGATTTTGCCAACCTTTTAACGACCCAAGCAGGATTCAAACCTGATCATGTTCATTTGATAACTGATTCCAAGGCGACTCGTCAAAGAATTCTGGATGAGCTGGCAGATAAGTGGTTGCCCAGTGTTGTGAAAGAGGAGGATGCAGTGTTGGTGTTCATCGCCTCGCACGGAACCCCCGCAGCCAGAGACATAGGGGCGCTTAACTATTTGGTGACTTATGACACCCAACGTGATCACCTTTTCTCAACCGGAATTGCCATGCAATACGTAACAGACATGCTGCATGATCGACTCAAGAATGCCCGCATTTGCCTGGTCTGTGATACCTGTTACAGCGGCGCCACCAGTGGTGGTATTACCGATGCTAAGTACGGCAATTCAGTTGCCAGCGACCTCTTGTCAAGTGCGCGCGAACTCGTTCTTTGCTCAAGCTCCGCAAATGAACGTTCGTGGGAATCTAGGCGCTACAGTAATGGTGTATTTACTGGCAAGCTAATTCAAACTCTAAAGACTGACGGCAGTTATAGTGACTTTCAGCACGTTTTCGAAATGTTGAAGCACGGCGTGGAGGCAGAGGTGCGTGAAGACTACCAAGTCGGACAGACTCCTCAGCTAGCTGGATCGTGGAAAGCCATGGGTTTATTCTCTTCGCCTGCAGCGCCAAATTAGTCGCTGGCTAAAACTTGGTGCAATCTTTGCCCGGTTCTTTAGGGTCTAATGGCAGAGCCGGAAAATGCCAGTTCAATTAATGTCTGCTGCTGTTGCTGTCGGTAATTCCACTCGCAACTCAGTTCCGCTTGGCCGTGTCGTCGGAGGTGATATCCACATTATTTTGGCACCAACTAAAGCCGCCTTATTCCGCATTCCTGGAAGCCCATATGAATCAGTTCGCTCGGTCGGGTTGCCGATACCTTTGCCGTTGTCAATTACAGATAGCGTGAAACAGCCATTGCTCTGGCTTAGCGTTATCTCGGCTCTGGACGCCTGGGAATGTTTCCGCACATTGTTGAGCGCTTCCTGAATTATTCTATAAAGCGCAAGCTGAGTCTTTTTATCAAATCTCTCTGGCAGTTTTCCCGATTGGTCGCTAAATGATATTTCTAGTGCGCCACCACTATGATTGGTGCACAACTCTTCTATTGCGGCACAGAGCCCGAATTTTTCAAGAACAGGCGGATACAGATTCATCATGATTTTTCGGATGTTTGCCATTGTTTGGTGCACAGTGCCCAGAACCTTGCCAATTTTTTCTCCATCATCACTGCTGCTAGATAGTGGCTGCAAGCCTACCGAAACCTGGAACAATTGTCCGAGCGTGTCGTCGTGCAATTCCTGCGCTAGTCGTTTTCGCTCTTGCTCTGCTCCCTGATCTACTGCCGTTGCCAGCTCATGCCTTGCGCGAACAAGTTCAGTATTGGCTTGTTTCAGCTCTGCATTTACTTGTCTCAGTTCATGATTCGCTTTATTCAGCTCCACGTTTTGTTGCCTTACCCTCTTTATGTGCTCAAACAAATACAGCAATTGCACGGCAAACAGAACCGGCACAAAGTCGACCCAGAGGTATAAAGATGAAAACGAAAGCAGGCTGAACAAAAAGGCTGCAAAAGGGATCGCGAGCAAACCGATAAGCGCTGTTCTGGTTCCAGGGAAACGAGAGTTGATTGCGACTACTATGAAACTTGCCAGCACTTGCGTGATGACTAACCAAACTGTATTTACGGGGTGAATGCCACCACGGGAGAGCTCCGATTCAATTGCCTCTGCAAGCAGCTCAACTCCTGGCATGCGTCCTGAAGCTGAAAGGTAGTCATCGCGAGCCGCGTCGTAGTCGCCACCAAGCAATACTACTTTTCCTTTCACTGCCTCTTTCCATCCCAGCTCCTGGTAAATTTCTAATAGATCGCTCGCGGAAATGCGAGGCAAGTATTTTCTTCCACCTACTGATGCAAGTACCATTTCTTCGTCCGATGGATGTGCGTCTTCCTTGTGATCGGCGAGGAATGTTTGCACTGCCACCCAGGGCAATGTGGCGAGCATCCGCGCAGATGCAGAATTAGCTTCCACTGCATTGACATACCGGCAATAATGACGGATTACCCCGTCTGAATCCATGGGCAAAATGCTAAGTCCGGAAAGAGGTAATCCAATAGCACCAGAGGCTTCTTTTCCTAGCACCCGATCTGCATATAGTAATTTGCTAGATGGATCATTTGATGCTCTATTTCTCGACTGATTTTCAGATTGTTTAGACTCTGCGTGCTGCCCACCATTTACAGCGTCGCTTTTTTGTTTAGTGTTTTCATCTTCGTTAGGTAAACCCTTTGCGTGACGCGCCCAAACAACACTTGCGGCTGAAGCAGGCAGTTTCATACCTTTGAAGCGCTCATCAGAAGTATCCAGATCGACAACTATTACTTTTGGTTCGCCCACCTCGATAGCCTCCACCAGTTGCGCTACTTTCTCTGGAGCAAGAGGGCTTTTGTTTTCAAAAATGTTCTTGTAATCAGCGTTCTGAATTTCCACAAGATAGACATGCTTGGCTGAAACAGGATTAAGGGTGATCAAAGTATCCAGCGTGGTTGTTTCGAATGGTCTTAACCAACCGAAGCTATGTATACAAGCTGTTATAAGGCTCACCGCTAAAACAATTGGTAATGCATGAATTATTGAGCGCCCGAATGGCACCTTATCTTCAGTGGCAACGCTAATAAGCTTGTCAGTCAAATGAACCAATTGTCTCCTTGCTTAATTTGCAAGTCATCAAAAAGGATACCAGGATATAAGGCTTTTAGAAATATTTAGATGCGGCTGATTCTGGTTATTTGTGCGCTTCACTTGCTCTTAGATTTGTGAGTGAGTGCAATATCAACCGCGAGGATTTCGCATCCTTCTGCTACGACCGTAGTTTCACCTTCGTTGTGAGGTAGGGTGTCATGGTCGATTACCAAGTTGCGAAGCTCCGATTTTATCTCGCTACCCTTGGGCGCTTTGATTGATACAACCGTTCCAGCATGCACCTCGTCCGACCAAGACTCTTTGTCGCCTAGCACAACTCCGCTTGCCTGTAATTGCATTTGCTTTTTCGGATCGATCTTCTTGCGCGAAATTATCATACGTATTAGCTCTGTGCCCGGATGCTCATCAAATTTGAGCCATGCGGCAATGTCTTGATTTGACGGGACTGGTAAAGTAATATACGAACCGGCTTTAACTTTATTATCACCAAGATCTTCTGCCGGAAATAGGACTTCTTTCTCTCCGTTGCTACCTTGAAGCATCATAATGTAGGCGTACCCATCCACATTAGATTTGACGTGAATCCTTATCTTGTCACCGGTGTTGAATTCTGTTTTGTTGCTGCATCGTTGCGCTGGCTCGTTTTTTCTTTTCAGTTCCAGCCAGTATTTCAACCCAGTGTTTTTCTCGCCAGGGCTGTTGTACTCTTCCTCGACAAGTCTTCCGTGCAGGACAGGACCAGCGCCATGTGCTGTCGCGATCGAAAATAGCATCGCGCACGCTGTTGAAATAGGAATCATTCGTTTCATGGAAACCTCCAATGACCGCCTCTGGAGAACTCTTCTGCGGCTATTTTAATTGTCCCAAGCAAAGGTTGCTGCCGGAATGGGGAATTGACTAAAACTCAAAGTTTCGAAGTTTCCTGCACTTACTTCTTGGGTGCGGGAACTACATTAACCACTTTGCTATCTGGTTCCAAAAGACTCTTTACTGTTGGCGAGATAACTGTGCTTTTCAGCACCGGCGCCGCGAGCATCAAGTCTTTTCCTTCCCATCCGTCTGCCTTGATGCGCGGTGTTTGTCGCTCTCCGAACTCCTGGTGTACTTCGTCCAAAACAGAATTTTTTAACTCATCGAAACTCGCAATTATTTTTGGATTTTTCGACAATGAATCAATCAGGTTCTTTGTAAATACCCCGTTTCTGTATCGTTTGGATTCCCAGGATCTTTCATCCGGTTGACTGGATGAAAGGATGATATTTCCTCGACCAACAGAGAATTGATCTATGTCCATTGCACTGTGGAAGTCGATATCGCGGGCGCTTGGATCTGCGGCACCGCTATGGCACGCGTCGAGTACAATCAAGATGCGATCTGCGCCTGTTCGCTTATTTAGCTCTTCGAGCAAGCTTTGCATCTCGATTCCATCGGCATGCAGCCTTGTCTTTTTCGTATCGTAAGCAATTAAATAGCTATTCTTGCGTACGTCACGTTCGGCTGGACTGCCATGTGTAGCGAAGTATAGAACGACAAGGTCATCGGGTCCAACCACGCGAGGTAAGAAATTATCGCCAATTTCGGTCCATATCCTTTCTCGTGTTGCCTTTTCATCCAAAAGCAAGCGAACATGATCTGGTTTGAAGTTTGCTTTGCTAATCAAAAAATCACTGAAATCACGCGCATCTTTTGCCGGGTATTTGAGAGTTGGAATGCTCGGGTCTGCATACTTGCCCACGCCGACAATCACCGCCCATTTATCGCGTATTGGACGGTTTGTAGATTGAGTTGATGCTGATCCTAAAGGTTTATTCACCGCAGCGTCCGCCACGCAGCCTCCGGCGCTCTGCACAATTGAGGTTTTGTCGTTGAGGCTCTTACTCCAGGCGCGAACAAGTGCGTCGCTTGAACAGATTTTGAGTGCTTCGCTCATGTCTGCTTCTGCAACAAGACGATTGCCTTCAGACATTTCAATTAATCCGCTAAGTGCTTTCATCTGCGCTTTCTGACCGGCGCCTAATAGCTTGCCGCTGCCGCTCATTTTGGCAAGTGTTTCGCGCGCTTTAGCAATCTGGCCCATTTGAACCTGGGCCCGTGTTGCCCAGAGTAGTAACCATGAGCTTTCAAGTCGTTGAGCCTCAGTGGCATGCTCCCATAAATCCATAGTTTCGCTCAAGCATTTGTTGGACTCTTCTTTCTTCCCGTTAAGCGCGTAGCAAAGCGCAAGTGCAGGCAATTCATTTAATCTGAAACATCCACTGCGCTTGGCAAGAGCACTTCGCAGATCGGAAACTGCCAGCTCCAATTGTCCAAGTTCAATCCGGGCCAAACCCCTGCCATGGTATGCAAACGTGTAATTTGGGTCTAACCCGATTGCCTGGTCGTAATCTTGAATAGCGCGCTCATATTGTCCAAGCGATAGGTAGGCATTGCCCCGGTTGGGGTAGGGCTTCTTGTAATTTGGGTCTAATTTAATATTCTGGTCGAAGTCTCTAATAGCGCGCTCATATTGTCCAAGAGCGTTGTAAACGAGGCCCCGGTCGTAGTAGGCAAATGAGAAATTGGGGTCTAGTCTGGTTGCCTGGTCATAATCTTGAATTGCGCGTTCAGGTTGTCCAAGCGCTTTGTATGCGTTACCCCTGCCATTGTACGCAAATGTGTGATTTGGGTCTAACCTGATAGCCTGGTCGTAATCTTGAATAGCGCGCTCATATTTTCCAAGCGCTAAGTAAGCCGAGCCCCGGTTGTAGTAGGCAAATGAGAACTTGGGGTCTAATCTGAGTGCCTGGTCATAATCTTGAATTGCGCGTTCATGTCGTCCAAGCGCTTTGTATGCGTTACCCCGGTTGTTGTAGACCATCCTAAAATTTGGGTCTAATTTGATAGCCTGGTTGTAATCTTGAATTGCGCGCTCATTTTGTCCCAGGTCACTAAATGCCGCCCCCCGATCGTTGTAAGCATACTTGAAATTCGAGTCCAGTTTGATTACCTGGTCAAAATCTTGAATTGCTCGCTCATAATTCTTTTGATGATGAAACTCGACTCCACTTTTATATAACTCCATTACGTGATTATCCGTTCCCCTTGCCTGAGGCGAGTAAAAGACATTTGCTATCGTGATTGCAAGCACAGCAGCGAGCATGTAACCTTGATTGCCTATTCCTGGTCGTTCTGAGCGCCCCACGCCTCTTCCCCTCGTCACGTTAGACCCCTAAGGAGCGCAGTTGAACTTAGGTTGCCTGTCCTTATTTGCTATATGGCAGTTCCGGTGTCCCGAACACAGCCGGCCTATTTGTTTGCCATTCATCATCTCACGCCCTCATATTCTGTTATCCACCTTACCCCAAGACTATGATGATTGAGAATGGGAAATTGACTAAATCCAAAGAATAATTGAGCTCGGAATTACCATCTAATGACCACCCAGCGCAGTCGAACGTGCCGGCGCTTTCAGTGGGTCAGTATCTTTGCTATCAGGTCCGATGCTCTGTTTTACTTCCGCCGACACAGTTACAGGTTTTGTTGCAGGCAAGTTTAAACGCAGTTCTTTGCCCTCCCAGCCGTCGGCTTTGACGCGCGGCGTCTGATGTTGTCCGAATGTTTGCAGCACCTCATCTGCCACCACATCTTTCACCTTTTCAAATGCGCTCAGAACGCCGGGATCTTTCGAAAGAGAATTGATAAGCTGTTTTGTGAAAACACCGTTTTGATAGCGCTTCGATTCCCAGGACAACTCATCAGGTTGGCTAGAGCTGAGGATGATGTTACCTCGTCCAATCGAAACAGAATTGATGTCCATTGCGGCGGAATTGTCTCCCAGTGCCCGAGCATTTGGATCGGCACCGCCACTGTGGCAAGCATCTAGGACTATCAACACTCGATCTGCGTGTGTACGATCCTGCAGCTGATCTAGTAACTTTTGCATCTCGATGCCGTCGGCGTAGAGTAAAGTTTTGGGCGTGTCGTAAGCTACCAGGTAATTGCTGCGGCGGACATCGTGCTCTGCACCGCTTCCATGAGTCGCAAAATAAAGTACAACCAAATCGTCTTGTCCGACCACGTGAGGCAAGAACTTGTCGCCGATCTCAGTAAATATTCTCTCGCGAGTTGCCTTTTCGTTTGTGAGCAAGCGGACGTGATCCGGTTTGAAATTACCGTCGCTAATTAGGTAATTATAGAAATCACGAGCATCTTTTGCAGAGTACTTTAATGGTGGTATCGTAGGATCCTTGAACTGACTTACACCAACCACTACCGCCCATTTATCTCTGATTGGGCGATCGATCGAAGCAGTTTTAGAGGGTTGAAGCTTAGTGGCTGCACTTGTCTGTGCTTGGGTAGCCGCGTTTGTCTGTGTTTGTTGATGATTTTGTTGTTCTTTTGCCTTCTGGGCATAAAGCTCATCTGCAAGGCGCAGCGCTTCTGCATCCTCTGCTTGCTTCTTAGCGAGTCTGGCTGCTGCGATTCTTTCGGCTTGTTCGTGAATCCTTTTCTGTCGGTCCGCCTCGCTTTCCCCAGAGGTGATCGCGCCGCTTTCTGTCCTCGCAGAATTTGTGCCTACTGCTCCAATGTTTCCCGATGCCCCGGAGCTATTTCGACGATTGCTCGCTTCTTGTGGCACTCGCTGCGGGTGTCCGCCTTCAATCTTGTTTAGCAATTGTCGTGCCTGCTCATTATTTTTGTCAAACACGAGAGCCTGAAGTGTTTCACTCCGCGCCGCGGCGAAGTCTCCAAGGTAGGCGTAAGCTTGCCCAAGTCCTACGTGGTTGGCTACGCTGGTAGGATCGTTTCGAAGCATTTCCTCCCATACCGCTCTATTGGCTTCAAGCGTTTCGCGGTCCGTGCTGTTTATCGCAATTGCTTCCTTGTACGCCGCAATAGAGTTTTGAAAATCTTTCTTTGCCAGGTAGGCCCGTCCTAGACTTTGATAACTTTGCACTTTAGTATCCGAGTCTAGACCCACATTGCTGCATACAATTTTATATTGTTCGATTGCGTCATCGAGTTGGTCTAGAACCCTATATGTGTTGCCTAAATCTAATCGCACAGCAGTATCATCTTTAATTTTCAGAGCCTCGCCAAACTCGACAGTGGCCCCAATAAGATCTCCTGCCAAGCGCGCTTCCCTGCCCAGTGCGAGACGGTCCCTAAAAGAATCAGGGTCTTTTCCGAGAGCTTTGATTATATATCGAAGATTTTGTGACGACGTGGCATTTCCTGGTTGGTAGAACTGTGCTTTGTGAAATTCAACAATGGCTTTAGGCGGATTTTTCTGCAGGAGAATTCCCCTGTGGTTGTATAAAATCGCCATATTCTCTCTCGCTTTCTTATACGACGGATCAAGTTTTAAACATTTTTGCAACCGGTCCTCCGCGAGCTCTAAATTATTGGATTGTAAAGCTCTGACACCTTCATTGTTTAGGTTTACCACAGCTTCCCTAGTGGCACCAAAAGCAAGCGGTGCGGTTGAAAATACTAGACAAATTAAGGTTACTAGAGCGCAACATGTAGATTTGCAATCAGAAATTGGAATTACCGCTCGCATTTTCATCACTTTTCTCATTCTATCCATAACCTTATTAACAAATAGACATCCCAAAACTATCATTGAATTCGTAGATATTGAACCGTTGTCTTTTACAAGCTTGTAGGTAGAGTCTAATCTGTTGCCTGTATTGCGCGAGTTTTTTGTAATAGCCCATGCCCTCACGCATTAATATTCTCCTTGTCTCGAAACTCTGATGACTAGGAATGGGAAATTGGGTCCATCCACGGGATGATTAACTAATGATTTCTAGGTGCACTCGAACGTGGCGGAGCTTTCAGGGACTCAGCATCTTTGCTATCAGGTCCGACGCTCTGTTTTACTTCCGCCGACACAGTTACAGGTTTCGTCGCAGGCAAATTTAGGCGTAACTCTTTGCCTTCCCAGCCGTCGGCTTTGAGGCGTGGCGTCTGATGCTGACCGAATGTTTGCAGAACCTCATCTGCCACCACATCTTTCACTTTGTCAAATGCGCTCAGCACACCGGGATCTTTTGAAAGAGAATTGATCAGCTGTTTTGTAAAAACACCGTTTTGATATCGCTTCGATTCCCATGAAAGTTCATCAGGTTGGCTAGAACTGAGAATGATATTTCCACGTCCAATCGAAACAGAATTGATGTCCATCGCGGCGGAATTGTCTCCCAGTGCCCGAGCATTCGGATCGGCGCCGCCACTGTGGCAAGCATCTAGGACTATCAACACTCGATCTGCGTGTGTACGATCTTGCAACTGATCAAGCAATTTTTGCATCTCGATTCCATCTGCATAAAGAAGATTCTTCGGTGTGTCATAAGCGACCAGGTAATTGCTGCGGCGGACATCGTGCTCTGCCCCACTTCCATGAGTTGCAAAATAAAGCACAACCAGGTCATCGCGCCCAACAACGTGAGGCAAGAACTTATCGCCGATCTCAGTAAATATGCGCTCGCGAGTTGCCTTTTCGTTTGTGAGCAAGCGGACGTGATCTGGTTTGAAATTAGCGGTGGTGATGAGATAGTTATAGAAATCACGAGCATCTTTTGCAGAATACTTTAACGATGGTATCGCAGGGTCCTTGAACTTGCTTACCCCAACTACTACGGCCCATTTATCTCTAATTGGACGATCTATAGAACTTGAATTGGAAGATACCTTCTGTGCTGATGAATTCGCAGGCGCAACAACCGCGCTGCTTCTAGCCTTCTGCACAATTGAAGCTTTGTCGCTGAGGCTCTTACTCCAGGCGCGAACAAGTGCATTGCTTGAGCATATTTTGAGTGCCTCGCTCATGTCTGCTTCCGCAACAAGACGATTGCCTTCGGACCTTTCAATCAGTCCACTAAGTGCTTTCATTTGCGCTTTCTCACCGGCGCCTAATAACTTGCTGCTGCCGCTCATTTTGGCAAGCGTGTCGCGAGCTTTGGCAAGCTCGCCCATTTGAACCTGAGCCCTGGCTGCATCGAGCAGTGCCGATGCGGTTTCAAGTCGTTGGGCTTCAGTAGCATTCTCCCATAAATCCATGCTTTCGCTTAAGCATTTGTTGGAATCTTCTTTCTTCCCGTCAAGCGCATAGCAAAGCGCAATTGCTGCCAATTCAGTTAATCGGTTATATCCACTGCGCTTGGCCAAGGCACCTTGCAGATCTGAAACAGCCAGCTCCAATTGTCCAAGTTCAATCCGAGCCGAACCCCGTCCATCATAAGCCTCCGTGTAATTCGGGTCCAATTTGAGAGCCTGGTCGAAATCTTGAATTGCGCGCTCATATTGTCCCAGAATATAGTAAGCGCAACCCCGGCTTAAGTAAGGTTCCTTGAAATTCGGGTTTAGTTTGATGGACTGATCGAAATCTTGAATAGCGCGCGCATATTGTCCCAGAAGATAGTAACTGTGGCCCCGCTTGTTGTAGGCTTCTTTGTACTTTGGGTCCAACTTGACAGCCTGGTCGAAATCTTGAATTGCAGTCTCATATTGTCCAAGCACGAGGTAAGCTAAACCCCGGTTGCTGTAAGACTTATTGGAATTTGGGTCTAATTTGATAGCTCTGTCGCAGTCTTGAATTGCAGTCTCATATTGTCCAAGCGCGAGGTAAGCTAAACCCCGGTTGCTGTAGACCTGCTTGAAATTCGGGTCTAATTTGATAGCCATGTCGTAATCTTGAATTGCGCGCTCGTATTTTCCAAGCGCGCGGTGAGCATTACCCCTATTGTAGTAAGCTACTTTGTAATCCCGGTCTAATTTGATAGCCTGGTCGAAGTCTTGAATTGCGCGCTCATATTGTTTCTGGTCATAATATTGGTTTGCGCTATTGTTTAACTGTATTGCACGAGCATCAGTTGCCATTGCTGCCGGCGAGTAGCAGCTAGTCGCCGCTGCCACTGAGAGCGCCACAAACATAACCTTAGCCAGCCTGATCATTCTTCGTTTTGAGCGCCTCATCCATTTCCCCCCTCACACACGTTACCTGTCTTGCCGCTCTAGTTGCGGGCGGAATATTCCTATAGTTCTTACCCAGCGTTTTTCCATTCTAGCTGCAGTTCAAGCAATTATATGAACAACTAAGGCTTATCGATAGAGCCAATAAAAAAGACTTCTTTGGTCTCGTCGTCCACAAGGGCGAACACAAAGGGATGGTCAACTCGAAACTCAACTGATTTTGGCTTTTCGAAAAAAAGATCTCTGGGTGTAAATTCCACTTCTGTTATAGCTGCGGCTTCCGTTCCTTCTTCTTCGACATCCAGATAAATCTTCTGCACGACTTTGCCTATATGTAAGTCAGCCGGCGCAGCAATCATGTTTGAGAAATCAGCCTTATCAGAAAACGCTTCCGGCATGCCAATAGTCTTAAGAGTGCTTGCCAGGTCCGCAGAAAATTGGACCTTGAAGCGTGGCAACGATAAGTTAACTTCTTTTGCTTGAAACAAGCTCAGCCACTGCATCCATTTGTCCGACTTGAATTTTGTGCGGAACCGTTCGAAATCAACTCCTTTGTTCGGGAGAAAAATGAGCATGCTTTGTTTCTTTCCCTCATAGGGGAGCGAAACTGCTTGAAAATCCCTATCTTTGAAATAGCTGATTTCACCTTTGCGGTGCATCATTTTTACTGGAGTAGTTTGTCCTTTCAAAACGCTGAACCGATCGTCTGTTGTTTTAGCTTTTTCAAAACAGTTCGCCAATTTGCCTTTAAAATATACGGCATCGAGGACCAGTATCTTGCTGCTTTTTGAGAGTTTATCGATAATCACCGGAATTTTCCCGTCTGTCTTTTCGTTGCACCAGGAGTTTATAGTTGAAATAGAGCTTGCTGCAGAAAAATCAATACTGTTTGCTTGCGCACCGTAAAAGGTTTTGCAAGTATCACTGAAATTGTTCTTGATTGAATTGCTGATATCAGAATAGATCGCATTGCTTAACTCCAGTTGAATGCTCTTATTGCAAGCCAGGGTCGCCAGCATCTTCTGGTTTCTTTGATTTGTTTCTTCGATCTTTTCATCTGCAAGTCCCAGCACTTTCAATATTTGGGTGCGTGTTTCGCCTGCGGCTCCGTTCATCGTCATGCACAAAGCGCTATAGGCGCTAAAAGGTGAAATTACTATGTTGCCTTTACTGTGCTTAGACTCTTCGGCGAACAGCTTAAACGCTAAATCTAGCTTTGCAGATTGAAAATTAGGCGCATTATCAATCGAGCTCTTTTCGCTGGAATCAATAATTGCCACCGCTGGCGATGCCAGCGACAGACTGAGCGCGATAGTGGCGAGCAAAATGTATGGCGCAATGGCTAGGAACAGGTCCGTCCTGCTTGGGGCAAATGTCTGCATCAAGTTCCTCCAATCCGATGCTAGGCAATTGAAAGCCTGAAGCTTTCGCTTCTGTGCCTTTCTTAAACGCGATGGCAAAGGACGCTGCTGACGCAGCTATATGGTGCCGATTCTACCTGGCGTTCTGTTATCTGCTGCCGGCTTTGTGCTTAAGCGATATGTCTATCGCCAACGGCTTATCAGCTTTGCCCACGACGGTAGTTTCGCCTTCGCTTTCTGGCTTGGCGTCATGATCTATCACTAGATTGCGAAGCCCTGACTTGATGTTTGTTCCTTTCGATATGGTGATTGAAACCACCGTGCCCTCTGGCACCTTATCTTTTGAGTCTTTGTCAGAAATTACCACCGAGTCGTCATCCAATTTCTGCTCCGGATCGATTTTTTCTCGTGAGACGATCATGCGCAGATTTTCTATACCCGGAGTCTCGTCAAACTTGAGCCATGCCTGGTCGTCTTCTTTTGAGGCAGGCAAAACCATCCATTCCCCAGCTTTTACTTTATTGCTTCCAAGGTCTTTGGCTGGAAACAAAACATCTTTATCTCCGTCGCTGCCTTTCAGTACAATATACGCATATCCATCGACATTAGCTTTCAAATGAATTCTGAGCTTGTCACCCTGATAAAACGCTGTTTTATTCGTGCAACGTTGCGGCTCTTCGTCTTTTCGCTTTACTTCAAGCCAATAGCAAGCCCCTGTGTTCTTTGAAGCGGACTGATCCTTTTCTTGCTCGACGTACATTCCGCGGATACTTGTGTCGGCGCAATGTCCTGCAATGATTGACAAGAATAAAGCGCAGGCTATTGTAATGGGGGAAAAGCGTTTCATATAAACCTCCAAAGTCATACTGTTTTTACCATAAGAGATTGGCGATCGGAAGTCTTTTCAAGTCTTTCTGATTGCTGAAGCAAACCATTCAACCGCAAGTTCTTTTTCTAACGTTAGTAGAATTATCGCAATAACCTGAGTCCTTATGAATGGGGAATTGACTAAAGCCTGGTGAACTATGAAATGACCCATTTGGGGGCTGCGTTAAGTTTTAGATGGCAAGCACCGGATTCGGTGGCAATGTATAACTAGCGCTTTTGTGCCGAATTGCTGAGTGGGGGAGTACCTGTTGGTTGCATCATTTTGAGCAAATCAGGATTGAGCATCGGGCGGGACTCTGAGGCTGGTACAGAAAGAATGAGCTGTTGACCATCCCAGTTTCCGCCAAGTTGCGGCGTTTGCTTTTCGCCAAACACGCTTTTCACTTCCCAGCTTACTTGTTTTTCTACTTCAGCAAAAGCGGTTTTTACATCAACTTTATTGTTTTTTCGCAAAGCTTCAATTAGGTATTTCGTGAAAACGCCGTTGTTTGAAACACGACTTTCATAAGCCTTTTCATTGGGCGAACTGGATGAAATTACAAGGTGACCGCAGCCTTGCGCTAGTTCGTTAGCGCTAAAGTTATCTGCAACGTTGAGCGCCCTTGCTCCCGGAATGCCAGCGCCAGAGTAGCAAGTGTCCATTATTATCAATGCTCGGTCGGTCTTGACGCCCTCCAAAAGGCGCTTGTTCAGCTCGTCCATGTCGACACCTGTAGCGTAAAGATCGTTAGCATCAGTGTCGTAGGCAGCAATGTAGTTTCTACCACCTTTATCCTTCGTCTTAGGAGTCCCATGTGTAGAAACATATACAACAACCAGATCGCCAGGCTCGCAAACGGCAGGAAGAAAGTGATCTCCGAACGCGCTCATAATCTGCTGACGCGTTGCTTTTCCGTCAAGTAAAAGTAGGACGTGATCTCTTCTGAAATTGGCTTCGTTTACCAGATAATTGTAAAAGTCCTGAGCATCTTTTGCAGCTACTTTGAGGTCATATTGGGGATTTTTGAAGTGGCTGATGCCAACAATTAGTGCCCATTTGTCCCGGATTGGTCCATCTGTATGACGGTTGACTTTCTCGCCAGGAGGAGCCGCTAAATTGCTAGCGGTCGACGGTTGTCCTGTGGATAGCCGAGGCAAAGAGCTTTCCTCTTTTTTGGGTGGAGTTGCTGTGGGTTTTGCAACAGGACTTTCTGCTATGACTCCTAAATCCGCCAAATACGATTTTGCAATAGCATTATCTGGAGACAATTTGAGTACATGCTCATAGCATATTTGCGCTCTCGGCGTGTCGCCTCTATCTTTATAGTACTTTCCGAGTTGTGTCCATGTTCCGAGAAAGTCTTTATCACTCTCGTTAAGATGGATTCGCGTCGTGCCTTGGGTAGCAGGTTCAAAAGCCTTCTTAGCTTCTTCGAGTCGTTTAAGATTTTCGGCACTTGAATCACCGATAAGTTGCATCGCCTTTTGATGCTTTCCTTGCATCTCGTAGGCTGCTGCCACCGTAAACACACCAGTAAAAACTGGGTTGTTTCCCTTGCTGATAGACAATTTATAGTTGTATGACTTCAAAAGATCGTTTGTCGCTTGCTGCCACATTCCCTGTCTTCCATAGTAACAGCCTCGAGCATCAAGCCCCAAGTAATTGAATGGCGTGTCAGTCCCGTGTGCTCCGATTGCAGCGTTGTAATCCCTAAGAGCGTCATTGAGGCGGTTTACTCTTTCATAAAAGTGACCTCGTTGAATCAAATCTTCGCATGCTGCTCTTCTGTTTATTCTTTGGGTCCAATCATTTTCCGCCAGGTCGTTTCGTCCTATTCGTTCGTGATACCATGACTTGCCTTTTATGTAATCGGGTCCGGCCATGTTCCAGTATTTCTCGGCCTGTGAATCATCCTGTAATTCTTCTGAAGCCCAAGCAAGCGCAATGTAACGAGTGGCCAAGTCATCTTCGGCTATGCCGGTTGGGCAAAATGCACATTCAAAAACGGCGAGTACCAAAAAAGAGAAAAGACCAAGTAAATTGATGAAACGCGGACTCAGTCCTTTGCTGTTCCCTTTCATTGCACCTCCGAGGCTTCGCCGCTACTTTCTTAATCGGCTGACTGCTACCGCGCCAGTTTGATTTTTCCCAATTGAGTTGACTATTTTACCACTTGGACAAAAGAGCGAACTCTAGATTGTAGCAAACCAACTTGTTGACTAGATCTAGAGAAGTAAAATACCAGCCAATCAAAAAAAATCAATTTCTTGTTACTAGTCGAATCTGTAGAAATATTTTTGTGCGTGATGTGATTGTCAGCTCTAGAGCAATACTAAAGCGGCATGCTGACTGTATTGTCACCATTCGAGTTCGTGTACATATCAACGAAGCGTTTAACTTGCGCGAACGGTCGTAAGAACGTTTCAATCTTAATGATCGTCACTACGTTGCATGTATTGTGAGCACCTTGGTTGATGTGTTCCGGATTCACCGTGTCATGCAACATGCCGATAAGTCCGCGATTGCGATCTCCTTGATCAAGTCCCTGGGCGTAGATCTTCGCTGACTCAGTGAACATGCGGTTCGCCTCATGAACTATTCCAGCTTTGTCCTGATCGGACAACGGAAATTTGCGGGCTTTTCCTTCTTCATCGACATTGTTTTGGAGCGCTTTCACCGCATCTTCAATCAACAAGCGTTCTTCCTGCGAGAGTCCCTCCGTGGGATCTGCGACATGTTTTCGTAGCTCAACCAACTCGGTGTCAATATCGAAAGTTCTCTTGTTCTTAAACCCTCCCAGATAGCTTTCATACTTTAACGTTCCGTGTTTGCTCGTGCGACCAGACCACTTGAACATGTCCAGGCTTCTTGCCGATTCCGTTTGCAACACAAATCCATCATTACCACGAGCGAACTTATTTTTGCTGGCAACAGGTAAGGCCCCGGGGATTAACGCGCGCTCTGGTGGTACTGATTGATCGTGCGCCGAATCTGTGAAGTTCATTGCACTGACCACGGCATCTCCATTTACCCAACCGTTGCGTGGCTTGCCGTCTGTATCTTTGCCCCATGAGTTCAGCAGTCTATATTCATATTTGGACTGTCCTGATTTGTTTTGTGCGTTCCGTCTATCGCTAAGTACCACAACATGTCCACCGGGACCCGATGGTTGAAATAATCGAGCCGCGCAATTCACTGCAATAATCATGGGCTCACCATCATTGGCTTCCCATGCCGCATCTAGATCACGACCACTCTCCAGTACGTGGACCTCTTTCGGGCTTCTATTTTTCCAGTCTGTCCCTACGCACAAGTAGGAATTCTTCCCCTTGCTTAGTGTTAATTCTAGGCTTGACATACCTGGAGGCAGTGACGCAAAACCGGGTGAAGCCCATGGAATTTCCGGGTTACCCGGTTCTCCTAAAATTCGTCCTGCGAAGTTGGGGATGCGCAAGCGCTCTCCTGTGTCGCCTGTCTTCAGATTTTGCAACTCCTGCAAGTAAAAAATGCGTCCTTGTTGATCTGGTAACTCAACTTGCTGATCTACCCAATTTGCGTAGAGATGATTGAGTCCGGCGATGTACTGATCGCGCGAACCGCCATCGATGCCAGATTGAGAAATCCTATTATCTTTCTTGAAAGCCAGAATTACCTCGCTATCCTCTGCCAGTGGGTTGCCGTCATTGTGAAGGCAGAACACATTGTATTTAACCTTAAGTGTCTGCTGAGAACTAGGCTCTGGTTCTGGGGGCGGTGGTGGCGTCGGCGGTGGCTGTGGAGCTGGGCTGGGAGTTGGCTGTGGCGGCGAAGGGGCAGGTTTTGGCGGTTCCGTATCAGGATTCGGTGCCTCGCCGTTGGCGGAATGGCTGAGTGAAAGAGCTATTGCCGTTCCCTTTCCCGGGTTAGGATTATTCACATAAACCAGCCCAGACCCTGGTGCTTTCTTTCCAAGTTCATAAAAACCATCGTTGGACAGCACCGAGTAATCACCAACTCGTTCGGGCAGTCCTGTAAGAGAGTCTTTATCAATTACCATTCCCCGCTCATTCAGAAAACTGGAAACATCCTGTTTTTCTTTGGTCAATATTACATAGAGGCGCTCAGTTCCTGGATTATCGTCGAATGTAATTTGTCCATGTGGTGGTACTACATATTCTTTGCCAGCTTCAAGTCGGTTGTCCTCGAGTGAACCAGGTTGCGGATACAGTACAGCCCGCTTTCCTGAGCTGCCAATTAGAGCTATATAACTGTAGACAGGCGATGAGCTTTTTATGTGAAGTCTGACTGCATCTCCGCTCTTAAATGGAAACCGGTTGTTGCAGAGAACTGTGTCTGCGCCGTTTCTATGCAACTCAAGACAGTATGCTACTGATATGCCGGTGCTCAAATCTTGAGATTTTAGCTCCTGATAAAACATATCTCTGGCGTTTGTTGCCGCTGTTGATAATGCCACTGCGGGTGATGTCATTGCTGAGGTAAGAGTAGTTGCAATTAGTGATGAGGCAAGCGCAAAACTGCAAGCACCCGCGGTCAGTCGGAATGCGCAGGATTTGGAAGAGAATGCTTTCCGTTCGTTTCGAAATCTCTTCTTTTGCGTAAAATAACCTTCTGTGTAAGCGACTATAACTGTGGAGCTTTTAACCATGTGCCTTTTCATATTCACTCCGCTTTGACCCGGCATTTTAGTTTTCAATTAAGCAACTCTACCGCATTTTACATCTGCATTTATTCAGTTAAAGTTGTTGACGTTTAGTTCAATTTTCTCATCTTTCAAATTGTCACACAGTAGCAATACGCTGGGAATAGTGAATTGACCAAAGTGCTAAATGCATTGCTACAAGGCACACTCTTGCATTTTTAATTCCTGGGATTTGAAGGTTTCGCAAAGAGTACCATGTCATTTCCTTGCCAACGATCATACTTAATCACCGGATGTTGTGGATGCTGATGTTCGGCATCGGTATGGGTGATTACTTGTGTCTTGGTTAGATCGAAACTCGGCTTGAGAGCTTTCTGTTTGCGCAATGAATCAATTAGATAATACGTAAAATAGCCGTGACCAAGTTTGGAATCTTCCAGTGAAGTCTCGTTTGCAGAGCATGCGCTGACGATTATCTGTCCACAACCCTGCATGAGGTTGTCTAGAATCTCTTTTTGATCGTTAAGATCTCTGGCGTTTCCCGAAAAGCACGTATCCAAAATTGTCACCACGCGGTTGCTCGGAATTTTTGATTTGATCATGTCTCCCAACTGACTCATAGGGATTCCAGTATCTCCCTTTCCATCAAAATCGTAGGTGACGATATAATTCTCGCCTTTCATCGATGGAGTGCCGTGCGTGGAAAAATAGGTCAGAACCAGATCGTCGGGACGTATAGCATTTGGAAGTAATTCAGTCATCAGGTGTTTAATCTGTCGAGTAGTTGCTTGCTCGTTAGTCAAACAAAGCACATGATTCTTCTTGAATCCTGCTTCGTTGATCAAAAAGTCTCGCAGCGTATTTGCATCGCTGGCGCAATATCTTAGAGAATTGTCGGGGAAATTGGCAAAGTTATCGATGCCAACAATAACTGCCCATTTGTCAGTGATAGGTCGGTTGATGTCCTGCTGGTCAGATACTTTTGGTGGCGTCGGTTCTACAGCCGGTTCAGCCGGTGCATTATGGTGGTTGAGTACTACACTTACCGCAGTTGCTTGTGTGCTATCGGGATTGTGCACATAGACAAGTCCACTGCCTGGCGCTTTTTTTCCCGGCGAGTAAACTCCATCAGTCGAGCAAACTGAGTAAGGACCAAGTTTTTGAGGCAGTCCTGTTAGTGTGTCCGAATCGATTGGCAAAGCCCTGGTATCAAACATTGCATTGCTGTCCAGTGGTTTTGGTGAAAATATCAATGAAAGTTTTTCCGTGCCGGGTTGTGAGTCGAACACAACCATACCTTTTGGCGGAACCAGGTATTCTCTGCCTGCCTCCAACAAATTATTTTCACTGGACCCTGGCGGTGGGTACATCACCGCTTTCTTTCCAGTGCTACCCGCGCTAAGAACTATATATGCGTAAACCGGGCTGCTGCTTTTCACATGCAATCGAATGCCGTCACCGCTGCGAAAAGCATAACGATTGTTGCACAGCACTGGTGGCTCATTAGCTCTACGCAACTCCAGACAGTAAGCAATTGATGTGCCTGAAGAGCCGTCGGCTCCCTTAAGTTCTTCGTAAAACATGTCTCTGGCATTAGTCAGCAGCTCATTTGCTTCGACCGCGATTGATGAGCCGCTAATTGAAAGGCTGAGAAGCGCTAAAAGCTTAAATGCCACGAATTTTTGATGAAAGCACTTAATCATTGTCAGTTATGCTCAAGCGAAATGTCCGCATAAAGATCCTCGTTGGCGTTTGTATTTAACACTACAATTGTAGGTGGTGCCGGCGGAGGCGTTACCGAAGCACCGTGGGATCCATGAGCCACTGCATGATGCGCATGTCCGTGGCTTGCTGAACTCGTACTGTGATGTGCAGATGCGTGTTGAGGGGCTGGGTGATGAGGGGTCACGTGATGCGGTACTGAGTCTTCACGGAACATATCTCGCGAGTAGTCATTTGGTATCGCGTCGACCGGAGGGCTATCTAACGACGCCGTAGCTGTTGTCGATGCTGCGTTTGATGTTGGTGAGTCTTCCGGCATTGAAATTTTAATTTGATCCCTTCCGTCGGTTGGATCAATTGCCGGGTTTGAGCTAATGTTAGCCATAGCAATTTCCGACGATGATTGCGGCTTTAGAAATTGAGCAGTATTCACGTTCTTCCTCGAGATAGCTATGCGAAGATGTTCTCTACCTTTTTTCTGGTCAAAAACTATAAATGAACTTGAAGGAACAGCCTGATCTTTTCCACGGTGGACCACGTTTGTTGCATCTTTCCCCGGCACTGGAAAGAGAACTGATTTCGCTCCGCTAGATCCACTCAGCATTACGATATGGGCATGTCCATCCACATTTGGAGTAATATGGAATTTGATTTTGTCTCCGCTGCGAAAGGCAAATCGACTGTCTACGCGCATTAACTTTCCGTTGCGTCGCAACTCTATCCAATAGCTCATTCCAGTATTTTCAGATTGTGACGGCTCATTTAGCTGTTGATAGTACATGTCCCTGGCAGCGCGATCTGCCAATGCGGCAGGCAGCGAGCCAGGTGTGACAAATAGCGCCAGCATCGCCATTGCAGCACTCTGGCAGCGCCTAAAGTTCGAATTCATTCGTCTTTCACCTCAATAAAATATGCAATTGTTTGCTGGAGTTTCTTGAATGATCCAGTTATTAGCGGCTGTGCTTGAGAGCAATATCAACTGCCAAGGATTCATTAGCTTTACCTACCACTGTAGTTTCACCCTCGTTTTGTGGTTTAGCGTCATGATCAATAACTAGATTGCGAAGACCCGACTTGAGGTTGTTACCTTTGGAGACTGTAATTGAAACCAATGTTCCATCAGGAATTTTGTCAGAGGATGACTCACTATCTGCTATAACCACGGAGCCATCATGCAATTGCTCATCGGGATTGATTTTGTTGCGCGATACAATCATTCGAAGCATTTCTGTCCCTGGATTTTTGTCAAACTTAAGCCATGCCGCGCTGTCGTTTTTTCCGGCCACAGGCAAAGTAATGTAAGAGCCAGCTTTGACTTTGTTGCTACCGAGATCTTCAGATGGGAACAAGACTGATTTATCACCTTTGCTGCCTTCCAGCATGACTATGTAGGCATAGCCATCCACATTCGGTTTCATATGAATTCTTATTTTGTCCCCTGCGTGGAACACAGTTTTATTAGTGCAACGTTGCGAGGTCGACTGATCTTTGCGTTTTAGTTCAAGCCAGTAACAAACGCCTGTATTTTTCTTGGCAGTCTGATTGTGCTCCTGCTCGACGAACATTCCGCGAATGTCCTGGTCTGCGCAATTAGCTGCAGCCATTGAGAAGAGCATGGCGCAGGCGGTGGTGATGGGAATAAAACGTTTCATGGAAACCTCCGGAAAGCAGACTGTAAGGGTAATTATAAATGTAGAGCTAAGCAAATACTTTAGTAATGTTGGGTCCTCGGTTTCAAATTCCACAGATTGGTTGTAATCGCTCAATGTTATCTGTCCATGCACTCCTCACTAAGAACCTGCTGCTAAGGCTGATGCCATTGATATTGGCCTATGATTTGGGCCGACTTTAGCTGCTAAATCACTTTGGCAAGAGGAGATATTTTTAATGGTTGTGAACAACATTGAATTTTGAAAGAGACCTATTAGTTTTGTTACTGGAATTGTCGCATTAGGCTTCTCTATTGCGAATGGGGAATTGACTAAAGGTTTGGTCAAGGTAATTTCGAGCTTAATGAGAATGTGTTTACAAGTGCTCCGGTTCAGGCGACAACTAAACTTCATCGCTGTACCACAGATTGATACTTAAGTCTCATTAGACACGCTAGGCCGTCGATTTGAATCAGGTACAATACCTCAATCAATGAATCAAGATGCGAATCAAGCGACAGCTGCTATGGGCATGTGCATTTGTTGAAACAGCCTGGAGGCTTAGGTAATGATTCGAAAGAAAAGTGTTGCGGTAGTTCTTTTGAGTACATCGATATGTGCGTGTTTTGCTTACCCACCATCGGCTTATGCCACTCATGATGACGTCGTTCGTTTGAGTAATGAGGGTGTTAGTGCGCTTAGAGACAACAATTGGGCCTTAGCTATCCAGAGATTCCAGGAGTGTTTGAAGTTAGAGCCGAATTTCAAGCTGCCACGCCAAAATATGGGTACTTGCTATAACAATTGGGGCATTCAGCTACATAATAAGCCCCAGCAAGCAATTGAAAAATTCCACAAGGCAGTGTTTTATGACCCAAGTAATCCTGTTACTTTGCAAAACCTGCAAGGTGTAATTAGGGTCCTCGGCAAAGATCCCAAGTCATTTAATGATCGGGTTACACTTGGAAAACAGGCTCGTTTAGTTGGGGATTTTGAGGGAGCGACAGTCGAATTTGGCGAAGCTCTTAAAATTAAGGAAGATCCACAGGTGCGCAGCGATCTTGGTGAGGTACAAGTACTTGCCTCTCTCTCGACTGCGAGGGAAGATTCTGAAAAACAAAGTAGCAATCTACCATTGCAACCGAGTGTAAGTCCGGCGAACAAAATTACACAAAGTAATATCGATGGTTTTGCTGGACTACGCGACTCTCGAACCTACACTGCAGATGCATCGTCAGCTCAATCACATCCCACTTTGTCGAACGAAGAAAGCCCAGTGCAGCGGCAGCAAAGAATTCGCGAACAAGCAGAAAAAATAGCAGCTGCCAGGTTGGCTAAAAAACAAGCCGATGACAGCGAAGCGCTCCGTCTTGCAGACCAGCTATATGCCGAGCGCGCTAAGCAACGAGAGAATACAACTCAATCTATTGCAACAACTACGCATCCATACGCATCACCAAACAAGCAATCTCTAAACAATGGTTCGACAGATCGCCCAGTACGAGACAAATGGGCCGTAATTGTTGGAGTCGGCAAATTCCAAGACCCCACTATTCCTAAGCTGCATTATCCGGCTAAAGACGCTCAAGATTTCTACAATTTCCTAATTACTAAAGCCAACTTTCGACCAGACCATGTGCGCTTGCTTCTTGATGAAAAGGCAACAAAAAAGCGTATCGACAGTGAGATTGGCGATAAATTTCTACCGTACGTCGTTGGTCCGGACGATCTTGTCGTTGTATATTTCGCCACCCATGGCAGTCCTGCTGAAAAAGATGTTCGCGGTGACAGCTATTTGGTCGCGTATGACACGGAAAAAACGGAACTGTGGTCAGGCGGAATTGACATGCCAAAACTGCTTGGGACTTTGCAAGACCGAACTCACGCAGACCGAATTCTCATCGTGCTAGATGCATGTCACAGTGGCGCCGCTGATCCTAATGCCAGAGGACTTGATTTTCAAAGTGCGATTGATATAGACAAATTTTCCATCGGTCGCGGCAATATAATTCTTACTTCGAGCCAACCCGACGAAATCTCCTGGGAATCGACCCAATATCCAAACGGCATTTTCACAAAGAGGCTGATTGATTGTCTAACTAAAAATCCCTGCATTATCAAGTCATTTCCCGAATTGAAGAATTCTGTAGCCAATGACGTACGCCATGAATTCGGCAAATTTCAAACGCCCCACATAAAGGCTGATGGATGGGAAGGAAAAGATCTTTTGATAAATGCGCCAGTCACTGGAAGTGCTCCGCTTCCCGAGTCGGTAAAGGCCAAATTGCAGCCCGATAGCACGGTTCCTCTAACCGTGCAACCTTAAAACCTGCGCATCGGAATTGCTAGTTGTTCTTGTTTCTTAGGTGTGAATGGATGATTAGCGCCAAGGCTTTATCGTTATCATAGGTCACAACGCTGCCCCCTGAAGCAGCGCTGTTGCAACAAATATTCTATTTGCTGGATATAGACGAAATGCACCGCGGGCAATACTAATAAAAACAGCTATTTTTTCGAGGCAAGATCTCGAAGTTTATCATAGCGAACTTATCTTTACTGAATTGTGCACCCCGAAAGCGATGCTACTTAGATGTCTTGGAAGCTTTCTCTGGAGCCTGTTTGCCGAGCACTCCCGTCGGCTTTGTTGGAGACAGGGGCGCAGTCGCCTGCGGAGTAATTATCCCTTCCATGGCAGCAGCTCCGGCTTCACGCGGTGCTGAAGGTGGAATTGACAATACGAGATCTCGACCTTCCCAGCTCCCGCCAAGTTGGGGTGTTTGCTCTTTGCTAAAGTCTCGTTTTACTTCCCACTGAACGCGTTTCCTCAACTCTTCGAAAGTCTTAGTTGAGTCCAGTTTTGTACCATTCTCTCTCAGAACATCAATCAAATTTTTGGTAAATACTCCGTTCGAATAATTCTTAGACTCCCATGACCTTTCACCAACACCACTAGAACTGATTACAATTTGACCAGCGCCAAGGGATATTTTGCTAATGTCAAAATTGTCGCTGTCTTCCAGGCTCCTGGAGCCTGGAATGCTTCCGCCACTGTAGCAAGTATCCATTACTATCAAGACACGATCGCTTTTTACATCGGAAGTTAGTCTTCGGTAGACCTCCTCCATATCGACACCTGTGGCATACGGGTCATCGGCTTCTGTATCATAAGCAACAATGTAATTTTTCGCTCCTCTATCTTTGTGTGCAGGAGTTCCATGAGTTGAAATATAAACAACACAAAGGTCATCAGGTTCTGTTAAATTCGGAAGCCATTTACTTCCGAACGAAGACATTATGTTTCTTCTGGTTGCGTTCTGATCTAAAAGTATACGAACGTGGTCCTTCCTAAAGCCTGCTTCTTTTACTAAGAACTCTGCAAAGTCGGTTGCGTCCTTTGAAGCAAACTGTAAATCGTATCGGGGATTCTTGAATTTGCTGATTCCGACCACAAGCGCCCATTTATCTTTGACTGGACGATTTACTGGTGCAAGTGCTGGTTTATTTGCTGCTGCAGCTGCAATTGAAGCTTTCTTGGCTTCATCACGTTCGCGCATAACGCGATCAACCTCTTGTGCAAGCCTGCGAGCTTGGTCTTGATCATCAGCGATTTTCTTTGCTTGCGCAATTGCTTCAGTTCTTACTCTGTCACGCCGCTCTCTCTTTGCAGAGGATGTTCTCGTTCCATTGTAAGTGATGTTTGCTGAATATGCGTAGGCCGATGTTTTGAAGCTGTTTCCATCATAGGTTCCAGAATATACGGTGGCACTTGTAATACCCTCAAAAGCAACCTTAATGTTGTGCCCGTCAAAGCTTTTCACCAACAGCTTGAGGGGCTTTCCTGCCGCTTCTCCATCAAATGTCTGTGTATCCGAATTCCACGTAAGTTGGAACTCACTTGAGCCCGAGCCATATCGTCCACTCCAATGGGAAGTTACTTGCCAGCTTCCGTCAAACTCGTCCTTTCCAAAAGGCACGTCAATTCCAGGACGACAAGCATCAGCTAGTTCGATTGGGTTCTTGGGCTCAGGCGCCAACTCTTCAATAGTAAAGTGTGCAAGCTCCTTTGGTTGAGCCAGTCCTGACGTTTTAGCTATTCTTGCTAGTCTACGAGCACAATTAATTACTTGTTCCGTTTTCACGCCATCTTTTTCGGCAGCAACGAGCGCCTTTGCGTAATATGGCATTGCTTTTTTTGATTCATTTTTTGCAAAATACAAATCCCCAGTTAGAATCTGGATTGAAATTCCGCTCTTTGTAGAATCGACTTTCTCGAGTTTTTTTAGAAGTGCCGCTGCATTGATTAAGTCATTTTTCTTTAGTGCAATTCGGAGACATTGTGCGACGCTACGTTCGTATTCCAGCTTTGATTCCTTGGCAGAATTCTGTCGAATCTCCAAAGCTTTCTTTGCTGCAACTTCGGCATCATCGAATTTCTCTAATTTGATACAAGTTTCGGCCAAGAATTCGTTGATTTCAGCCAAGCTTGAGTTGTTTGGAGAAAGCGTCGCATTCCAAGCATTAAGAGCCTTTCGAAGGTTCTTTTCTGACTCTTCAAACTGCTGTCTTTTAAAGTTCAATAGCCCAAGACGTTCATAACATTGAGCTGTGGCAACTTGGTTCTCAGGAATCTTTTCGTCTAGTTCAAGCGACTTTTTGATAGCGGAGTCCGCGGCGTCGAGTTCTCCGCGTTCCATTAACACAACGCCAAGATCACCCCATGATTCAGCAAGTGCTTCCCAGTTGAATTTTTCCGCCTCTGCGTCTTTAATAGACAGCTCGAACATGGACTTTGCCTTAGTCATGTCGTTGTTCTTATAAGCCTTTTTGCCTTCAGCTGTTGACTCTGTCCAAGCAGCGGATCCACTTGTCGTAGACCAGGCCGATGGGGAGTTTAATAAAGCTGCAAGCATCAGTATGGCTTTTGTTGCACGTGGATTACGATGATTCAACTTGAGACGCATTTGAATATTCTCCTTACAGAGTCGAGCGCCAACTCCTAGCTTATTTATGCCCGTCAATCCTTTGGGTTTATGGAGAACCTATCCTCAAGACTTTCGATTTTAGGTTAAACATTTTGGAATTTCAGGAACTGTTAGTTTGGCGAAAACAATCCTCACCATAGTCAGAACAAGCCTCTCGAAGATTTCTATCCTTTTCCTTCAATCAGCGCTGTCTACCTTTTAAGGTGCGACAGTAAGCTCGGGTTGTGAAGCTGACACAAATAAGACCATAGCGGCTCCCTCCCAATCGTCGCCAATCTGAGGAGTCTATTGCTTGTGCTCAAGTTGCTTTAGGTCCCACTCCACATTTTTCATCAATTCGGGAAAGGCAGTCTTTAGGTTGCCTTTGTGTTTTTTTTTAGAGCCTCAATCAAATGGTGCGTAAACACACCATTCTTCACTTGCTTAGATTCCCATGCTCGTTCACCTGTTCCACTTGCCTAATTGAATTTTCGAAATGTCAAAGGTGTAGTAAAACTCTCACAATGACGGCAGCTCAGTGATTAGCAGCTTCATGTCGCCTAATTGTAGGCGTCGAGCCGCACTTCCTGAAGACCTTGACAGAACTCGTCAAATTCAATTGATACCGGCGTTGTTAAAACGACTCTAAAATAACCTGGTAATCTCTGTAATTTCGCAAAGTGAGACCACTCTGCTTGCACAAAACTGCGATTATGCGCTTGATCAAACCAGAGGCCAATACTTTGATAATCAGTTCGAATTTAAGAGCTTGTTGAAGTCTCAAGGCGTTGATCTGACAGTGCAGAGCTCGATTGTCATGGTGAATGTTGTGCCAGAATTTGATGGAGTGATCGATAAAACAATTGGCGTTGAGGGCATAAAAGTTGCTGATAAACGTGTCGCGATGGAATTGAAAGCGCCCTACAACAAAGATGCTTGGTACATTACGCTCAACATCGACAAAACTCTCAAATTCAATATTGACAAATCAGACCCACGCTGCATTTTGAAAAAAATTCAGGGGCTGAAAGTCGATGGCAATGCAGTTGACAAGGTTGAAGCCGTAGGCGACCAAATAAATTTTTCACTACAGCAAAAATGAAAAGCTGGCATCTAACCATGTTGTTCTGGGCTTTGCTAAATAGCTATTCGACCCGCTCACAAAGGATTACTTGAGAAAGTAGATCAATCTATTGCTCAGAAATACCGGCGCTAATACCTGCGGTATTGTTTGGGATTTGAAATCTTGGGTACCTGAAATGATATAGAATAGGCCTAAGGATTTGGGGTAAAATCGTGGGTAACAATTGATTCCTCAAGCTGGTGGAGCTCATCCGATGTCGAGAAACCAATTTTTTGTTGGACCCACAAATAGCTTCTCTACCATTCGGCCTGTGCACATCGTTTTATTTCTCGTTTTATTTCCCGTTTTATTTCCCGTTTTATTTTTGTTGGCAGCGGGCCAGGCAAATGCGGCTGAGAAAATCAGAATTGCCGTTGAGCCGTCGGAATTGAACCAAAGCTGGCACGGACATGGCATTCCTGATGCCACCAGCAGAAATTTTGAGCTCCTGTTTTCTGATGCTCTAGCCAAAAAACTCGGTTCCCAGCAAGAATTTTCAGTACTATCTGTCGCCGATGCATCACGGTTAGCCACTAAATATGGCACTACTTTTGGCGGTAAAGATGATTTACTGTTGGATAAAGGTGATGTTGATGTGTCCGTCACATTCTCGATTATTAGGTTGGGTAACAAATATATAAGGTCGGGTATTGGGAGCGTAAATGTTGTTCAGCCAGAACTTAATATTTCAATGCACATCAGTTATTTTGATTCGCTTCAGAACCGTCAATGTGCTAAGACTTTTAGGGACGTCCGTTCAGTTAGTGCAACTTCATTTGAAACAAAAAATTTTAACGCAGATGGAGAAGCTCTTAGTATTTTTGAAAATGAGCTTCCTGCCTTTGCCAATGATATTGCTGCCAAAGCGGCTGGATTATTAGCGGTTCAGATCAGCTCGTTGCCAGTACGTACAACTGCGATAGAGCACGGCGCGCCTCAGAAGACCTCAAATGTCGAAGACGTTCGAGACTCGAGACTTAAGCCGGCTGCTGTGTCTACCATCAACAAACCCATTGCCGACAAGTGGGCACTGGTTATAGGTATTAGCAAGTTTCAAAATCCTCAATACAACCTGAAATATGCCGCGAAGGACGCACAGGATTTTTACAACTATCTTATCGGCGACGGACATTTCAAGAAAGATCATGTGCTTTTACTTTTGAATGAGAATGCTACTCGTCGAAATGTAATGGCTGCTTTTGGAGATAAGTTTCTGCCCGCAGTCACTCGTGACGGAGATCTTGTTGCTATCTATGTTGCAACGCATGGCACACCGGCAAACAAAGATCCTGGAAAGAGAAATTTCATCGTTGCATACGACACCGAAGCTGATGCCCTTTACGAAACAGGCGTCGATATGGACGAACTTTATCGACGTGTGAAGGAGGGAGTGCGAACAGACCGCGCGCTGATCGTTATGGACACCTGTTACAGCGGCGCGGGAATTCCAGGTGCGAGGGGAATGGATGCTTGTGCTAATTTTGATGCGGCGCAGGTAGCCCAAGGATTTGGCCATCTGGTGCTGTCCAGTAGTTCCCCATCTGAACGGAGTTGGGAAAGTAAGGTCAGTACTAACGGAGTGTTCACTAAATATCTTCTGCAAAATTTGCGGCTGGCCAATGGGAACGTAAAAAATGCTTACAAGAAACTGAAGGATGATGTTGGCTGGGAAGTTCAAAATGCGTTCAACCAACCACAGCATCCACAGCTTGGGGGCGATTGGGAAGGGGAAGAGTTAGTGCTTTCTGCAACTCCAAACGCACCACGGGCGATACTGAATCCGGACTTGCTGAAACTTATCAATTTGCAAAGTAGCCCTACGCAGCCGCGCTCCTCTGGAACTTATCAGCCCAGGAGCACTAAATTGCAGCGATAATGTGTATTGCGTAAATAGCCAGAATTTTAGTGGTATGTGGTGCAATCTGAATTACTCTTTCGAAGCTACACAGATATGTTATTCAAAAAAATCCTCTTTTATACAACAGAAAAAAATGAAAAGCTGGCATTCAAAGCGAGTAATCTTGATACTTTGTTGTCGCTTTGCAAAGTGCTTATCGGCTTGTTCTTCTTTCTATTTGCTGTATTGCCAGTCTGCGCAGACCAAGAATCAATAGTTACAGAGCGCAAGAATATTGCAAATTTAGAATCTGAAATAAATGCCATGGGTAAGGGGCGAGCCCGATGTGAGAAACTAGCAGCAGCCTCCGAGTTATATCGCATTCTATCAAATGATTTGCAAGAGCTTGGTAATGTAGGCGATGCTAAATTGGCTTGGGATCAGCATTTCGAAAAGATGTGGCAATTGCTGCGAGAAGACGGACGGGATATTGCAGGCTATCCATATGAGGCAATGCCCGTTATCAAAATGAAAACGCGGACGGATACGAATACTCGCCTCGACAGTGACCCGGAAGTGCGAAAAAATTATGAAACGGCCAAAGAACTGCTGAGACTTGGAAATATTAACGCAGCAATGGTCAGCGCCATGACGTGTGCTTATCAGACAGGCTCTGAAGACCCGAGAGTGTTGCTATTGCTATCGGATATTTATACAAAACAAGGGAATAAGCTAGCAGCCGAGAATTCCAAGTCGAAAGCAACCGCGCTGCTTGAAAAACAAGCACCTGCGAACAGCAGCATTCAACCGCAGAGCCCGATCGATCCCAAAAAGGTTAACAAACCAATTGCCGACAAGTGGGCGCTTGTTATTGGCATTAGTAAATTTGCTTATTCGAAGAAGCACCCAGAGCAACCGAGTATCGACCTCAAATATTCTGCAAAGGACGCACAGGATTTCTATACTTATCTGACTACACAGGCAAAATTCTCCAAAGACCACGTTCTTCTGCTACTCAACGAGGCGGCAACAAGAGAAAACATCATGGCTGCTTTTGGTGATAAATTCTTGCCTGCGGTGGTTCGTTCTGGAGATCAAGTTGTAATCTACGTTGCTACGCACGGCACCCCGGCTAGCAAGGACCCGGCCAAAAGAAATTTTATTGTTGCGTATGATACTAATCCCAATTCTCTTTATGCCACTGGTGTAAATATGGAAGAACTCTACAAAAGCGTGCAAACAGCGGTGAAAAGCAATCGTGCACTCATCGTCATGGATACATGTTACAGCGGTGCCGGTGTGCCAGGGGCACGAGGTGTTGATGATGGTGCTAATTTTGATGTAGCGCAAATATCACAAGGCTTCGGGCACCTGGTACTTGCAAGTAGCGCGCCGAATGAAAGATCTTGGGAAAGTAAAGTATCTGCAAACGGTGTGTTTACGAAATATCTGATCCAGGATTTGCAACTGACAAAAGGAAATCTCAAAAATACGTTTGAAAAACTGTCAAACGATGTTCAATGGGAAGTTCAAAATGCATTCAATCAGCCTCAACATCCTAAACTAGGCGGGGAATGGGAAGGAGAAGACTTCAATTTGTCTGCATCACCGACAGAACACAGACCCATACTAAATCCGGATCTATTGAATTTGATGAAACAAGCGGCCAGTTCACCCTCGACGGTGCCATCGGTGAAAGAAATAAAAGCAAAGTAAGCGCGAAGAATTATTCGAGCAAAGGTGAGTGGCACCATAAGTGAAGAGAATCGCTAAATTCGGCGAGATTGAATGATCGCTGGCTCTGTAATTGGCTCAATAACACCAGGCAGGACTTGTTATTAACGCTCGTGGTGCGGAGGAACTCGAGAATAGAGCTCAACTTACAAAAGAAGTCTCGGGAACAGTGATATGTGTAACCGACGATGTATCAGCTAAAGATTTTTGCGAAAAAACATAGTGCGGGCTTGTCGCACCACTCACAGTGGCATTGACGTTTTGATCATTAATGCGGGAGTACCTCGTTTAGTCATTTTTGGCAATGAAGGGAGAGAATTGAAACATAGCAGGCCAGCTATGATTGAGAGTTCCACGTGCATTTTAATTCCTTGGGGAAGACGGTTTTGCAAACAGTACAAGGTCATTACCTCTCCACCGATCATATTTGATTACCGGGTGCTGGGAATGCTTGTGCTCAAGTTCAGTAAGCTGACTTACTTGTCTACTGGTCAAATCGAACCCCTGCTTTAGCCCCTTTACCTTGCGCAAAGAATCGATTAAGTAATAGGTAAAGTAACCATGTCCAAGTTTTGAGTCTTCCAATGCTTTCTCATTGGCTCCGCAGGAGCTGACTATGATTTGGCCGCAGCCCTGCAGGAGTTCGTCCAAGAGCTCACCTTGATCGAGGTCCCTGGCATTTCCTGAGAAGCATGTATCGAGGATCATGACAATGCGATCGCTGGATATCTTTGACTTGATTGTGTCGCCCAGCTCCTGCATGGCAATACCTGTCTTTCCTTTTCCATCAAAGTCATGAGTGACCACGTAGTTTTTTTCTCTCAGCGTAGGACTGCCGTGAGTAGAGAAATAAGTCAGCAGAAGATCATCCGGACGGACCGCGCGCGGCAGGAGCTCTGAAATAACTCTGTTTATGTTGCGAGTCGTTGCTTGCTCGTCCGAAAGAAAGTAAACATGATTGGGTTTGAATCCGGCCTCGTTTATGAGGAAATCTCTAAAACTCGTTGCATCAGAGACACAGTATTGAAGACTGGAATGAGGAAAGTTGGCAAAAACATCGATGCCAACAATAAAAGCCCATTTGTCGGTGACTGGGCGATTGAAAGCACCCGTAGAGGAGCTGCCTGGAGTTGGCGGTTTTGCTGGTGGTGGCAAGGGTGAATCTGCGCTGGCGTGATCGAGAACGATCCCGACAGCTGTAGGTTTGCTTGAATCTGGATTATGAACGTATACCAGTCCGTTTCCCGGAGCATTTTGCTCAGAGGCATAAACGCCGTCATTGGAATAAATGGAGTAAGTGCCCAGTTTTTGCGGTATACCAGTGAGTGTATCTGAGTTGATCAAAGGGGGTGCTGCAAAGTCTGCAGAGTTACCACTTAGTGGTTGGGGAGAAAAGACGACAGTGAGCTTCTCCGTTCCTGGATGTGAATCAAATACGACCATCCCGCGCGGTGGTACAAGATATTCTTTACCGGCCTCGATCTTATTGTTTTCCTTTGATCCAGGTGGTGGATAAAGGATAGCTTTCTCTCCGCCGCTGCCTTCGCTAAGGTATATGTATGCATAAACAGGATTGCTCGTCTTTACATGAAGGCGCACTCCATCGCCGCTGCGGAATGAATAACGATTGTTGCACAAAATGGGTTTTGCGTTTCCTCTGCGCAGCTCAAGGCAATATGCAATTGATGTGCCGCCAGCGCTTGGGTCTTTAAGCTCTTCGTAGAACATATCTTTTGCATTTGATAGCTTCTCAGATGCAGAGCACGACATAGCGTTGCAAAAAAGAATACTTGTAAAAATCAAGAATCTAAGCGATTTCTTTGCTTCAGTCGTGTTCAAGCGATATATCGACATATAGATCCTCTTTGGCGTTGGTGTTCAACACCACTGTCACAGGCAGTGGTGCTGCTGTTCCCATAGGCGGTCGGCGCGCACGATGCGCAACACGATGGGGGGCGGAGCTGGCAGGTTTCTTTATGTGCGGTTGGACTGGTACAGGATCGTCCCGAAAGAGATCTTTTGAGAATTGGTCAGTATTAGGTATGGCATTTGTAATGCCCTCGTCTGTGGCAGTCGATTCTAATGCAGGTGCTTTTGGAGTCTGGTCATCCTCTGGGAATGCAACAAGCAATTGAGGGCTACCTGAACTTGGATCCACAGCAGCATTTGAAGTAATCGATGCCATAGCGATCTCTGATGTGCCCTGCGGCTTCAAGAACTCTGCAGTCTTAACCTGGTTGCGGGAAAGACCTATACGCAGGTGCTCCCTTCCTCTCTTGTTGTTAAAAACAAGGTAGCTCGTTTTAGGGATTACATGGTCTTTGCCACGCCGCACAACATTGTTTGGATCTATGCCTGGCACGGGGAACAAAATTGATTTGGCACCGCTTGAGCCTTCTAGCATTACCACATGAGCATGTCCGTTAATATCTGGCGTAATGTGGAACTTGATTTTGTCGCCGCTATGAAACTTGTACCGGCTATCAACTCTTTTTGTGACACCATTTCTGCGCAACTCTATCCAATAGCTCATTCCAATATTTGAGACTTGGGAAGGTGATTCGGCCAGTTGTTCATAAAACAGGGCTTTAGCAGAGCCACTTGACTGGGACGACTGGGCTGTAACCGAAGAACCGAGAAAAAATAATATTGTAAAAGCGATGCAATTGTTTTTACGTTGCATGTATAAAGTCCCCTCGTTGCTAAGTTTACTCAGTTTTTCATAATCACTTGAAATATCCACCGCTAGCCTAGCCCTGCGAAGAGGGAGTCATCGCCAACACTTAGATTGAATTTTACTAAATATGCTTGAGTGTAATGTCGCAGTGCAATACCCCCTTCGGGTTGCGGCATACAACAGTGACGAGTCCCTTAGATTCGCTGCTAATGCTTTCGTCCTTAATAGGCGCTGAATTTTTCTTCTCTTCAACTTTCTGCATTTTCTCTTCCCTCGACTTTTGTCCATGGGACTGCGCTACGACCGTGCTTGAGCTTTCGCTGTTGCCTTGCTTTGGGGGGGGGGTATCAACCCTCTTTGTTTTGTTTGGCGTCGCTTTTGGAGGTTCTAGATCCGATGGCGTAACATAAGCAACCGATGCGTTATCGGGAAACAAGTCCCGCGAACCAGCAGTATTCATAGCAATCTTGGTAACGTCAGCATGAATAACTTCTTTGCTTTCTTTTCTTTCGTTGCTTTGTTTGCTAACGTTTTTATGTGCTTTACTTGATTCTAGATATTCATGTGGATTTATGCTGTTTCTTGAAATTATAAGAGAAAGTTTCTCCGTGCCCGGAGTATTGTCAAATTTCAAAACCGCATCAGGCGGTGGCAACACTATGTCTTTGCCTCGGTGAATTCTGTTGTCTTTGCTTGTTTCGGCAGAAGGAAAAAGCTGTGCTCTCTGTCCATCACTACCGCTTGTAAGCAAAATATATGCGTATCCATCTATGTTGGGCTTCACGTGAAATCGTATGCGGTCTCCAGACTTGAAGGCTGCCTTATGGTTTGTTTGGATTATCTCCTTGCCCCTATGCAATTCTATCCAGTATTGAATCCCTATGTTTAGTTTTGAATTGGGTTGATTTAACTGCTGGGTGTAGAGGTCGGCCGTTTGTGAGAGTGCAGCACTATTACTGCAAATAAACACCATGGTGGCTAGTGCTAAGACCAAATTTTTCATTCGCAATCCTCAAGTCAGAACAGTACATCAATCGAAAGGGTCCCTATTTTAGCTCACCACTTCGCTCATTGGATATGTTTATCATGCTAGTACTAAAGCCTGCGTCTTTTTCTCGATAGCTATTTAGAATCAAATTTTTGCGATTTTTCTTTGCCAGGAGCATACATGCCTCAACGCCGGGCTTTTCAGAGCTCAGAGTCTTGCCTTGCAGTGATATGTCGTCCTGGGAAAATTTACGGACAATCTGCCAGCCCGACGAAGCCAATGTTTGTTCATACCAGCGAGAAATTACTCCCGGTGAATCCTTTGATTGAATGACTGCTACTGATGAAGGGTTTGAGGCGTCAAATTGAATACATGCGTATTTCTTTTGAATTAGGTTGTTAGTGTAAGTTGGCACAATGAAACTAGCTGGCGGCGCTGCAGTGTATTTGGGTGGCAAAAGTAACTCGTTCTTTCGTTCATGCAGGCGCTCATTCCCCTCTCTCTTCTCGACTTGAGCTAAACAGCTGATGTTGATTGAAGCCAGCGATAGAGTCAGCATTAATCCTAAGAAGATGTTTGAGTGAAAGTACTTCATCTATACCTTTAGTTGATTGAATCAACGTGCAATTACCATGGAAAACAAGTACAAGGAATGAACCACAAAATCGCTTTTGTGAATCTAACAACCTTGAGAGTTCCTAGACATCTGTTATATCCGGTTCCTGGTTGCCAGTAGTAACTGGTTTTACTTTCAGTCACTGTCGGTACATAAGAAAGCTTCAGGGTGGGTCCAAGCGCGCAAAAGTAATCAAAGTATCCAAAGTTTACGTACCAGTTTGATTTTTCATCAATGAGCTTCATTGTTCCCTCTGGCTGAGCATCAAATGCATTAGGGATGTAGGGTGCTGCCACAAGCTTTGTTTTGGGTCCAAACGGAGTTCCGTCTTCGCCTTGTCCAACGACATTACAAACAAAGAATTCCTTCCGTTCAGCTGATTGTGAAACTGGACGTAGCTGCAAAACTTTAGATGAAAATGTAGAGGCATCGTAGTTGGGATTTATTTGTCTTGCGCGTTGTAGCAAGGTATAGTAAGCCTTTCCCTTTTCGTAGGGTGGGGCAAAAAACATGACATTGTAGAGAAATGGAGATATGTATTCATTCCCAAAATACTGTGTTAGCTTAATCCACCCACAAGGTAAACCATTGGGAAGCACGATTTTACGGCTAAATGGTTTGAAGCCTGGTGCCTGTTTCTTTTCCCACGATATCAGGTCGCAAAGGCTTATTTCATAAGTTGGCACTTCTACGATGATACGGATGAATCCCGATGGAATTGCTGCCTTAAAAGTTTTACCAGGATTGACTTGAGCCCATGACTCCGCAGTTTGAACAAGACCGGCGCTGTCTTTAGCTTTGGCAACGGCTGAAAATGCATTAGGGGGAAACCATATAGGTGTGAATATGCGATTTTTATCAAACTCAGTCCCGGAGACAAGATTTGGTCTTTGTTCAAAACGATATGGAACCTGTAAGTATTCCCTCTCACCTATTTTGTAAGGTTGATAACCAATCAAAAAACTTCTCTGCAAATCTTTTTTGTCTGCTTGTAGGGTAGGGATTTTAACGTCATTTCCCAAGTTAAGTGGCAGTTGTCCCTTGCTTATTTCAACGTTGCTCTCTGCACCACGATCCATGAATGACTGAGACCATCCGGATAAATCAGATGTATCAAGTTTGCTTCCGATTCCGAGCATACTCAATGGATTTGCGTTGGCAAACTGCGAGTGAAAATCTTTGAGGTTGCTTGGTCTGCGGAGATGCATCGTCAATCGGGTGGTGAGTTCTTTTGCGGTATTGTATGCTTTTGTGTCATTGTCTTTTCCTTCGCCCATTTCATGTGCGTTGAGCCCAATCAGAAATGCCTTTGCCCAGATGCGATTTATATTTTTCATGGTGGCATGTGTGCCGGCTACATCAGAAAATCTGAGCTCATCAGGCGTCAATAGCGGCACGCTTTTCTCGTCAGCAACCTTGCGTGCGATATTCAACGTTCCGGCGTCGTTAGCGTTTTTGACTTGGCGAGATCCGCCAAAGAACATCGATAAAGTAAAGAAGCCTAGTCCAATGATAATTAGGACAAAGGCCAAGACAACAACCAAGGCTGCCGAGCTACCAATCTGATTCTTACTCGTTCTCACCTTAAAATCGAGTCCTGAAGTGAAAATACTTTGCTAATTGCTTAAACAATTTTCCAAGGATAGCCTGTCGGGGTTGATGCGGCTAGTGCGAAAACATTGGGCTCACATTAAAAATTACAACCAGAGTATTTGCGATGACTGAATATTAGGCAATCTTACTTCGAATCTTTGGTTATAGAAACTACTGGCTCTACCACATACCCCGAGTTCAACTCAGTATGATCAAAAAACGGAAATGGCGCAGGCAGCCTAAAACCTATCTTTGTAAGCACGGTGACTTGGTCCGGAGTTCTAGAAAACTCAGCCAGCTTTATTTTTGCTATGCCATTGCTGTGCTGTTGAATGCTTGCCTCTGCTGCGTTCCTGGCAAGTCCTTCAGTTTGCTCATTCGCCGCAGCCCTGGCTGCTAATTTGGCGGCGTCCGCATTGATGGTTGCGCACAATGCAAGAAAAATTGCATCGATTAGAAAAAGGGCGATTGGGATTAAGATGATTCCACCCAAAACAACCTGGACTATTTCGGATCCACTTTCGCCCCTCTTAACTGTTGCTAATTTGAATCTTCGATTTCTTAAGTTAGCCATCAACTCGACCTTGATTGTTTTTTTTAGACGAAATTTTGGGTGCATTTTTGCTAATTCTTTGGAGAGTCGGGGCCAGGAGCATTCTTGTAGTTCTCGACCAAGCTCTCACTCGTGATTTCCACAGGAACGGGGCTATTCAGCCCGGGGATCTTCATGCCGAAAAGTGGCACGTTGAGCAACGATCTAATTCTGCAGCTTGTCCTTACAACAACGTAATAGTCTTGAAAGCCATTGGCGTCTTTCGTGGCTGTCCTATACGATACGTCAGTATCGGGAAGTCCAATTGGATTTACAAACGAACCCAGCCCCCCGTTGCGCCAATGGAAGGGAATTAAAACCCTGACAGCTCCTGTCGCACTTTGAGCTTCCTTATACGGCAATAGAGCAGCTTCCCGCACCTGAGAGTTGTTGAGGACTAATACAGCCGCATAGGAAAACACAAATGATATCAAGCAAAGTAAGGGGAAAAATAGCCCAAAAAGAAGAACCCATAGTGCCGGACCTAACTCCGCTAAAGAACCTCCCCTATAATTTTGTCTATTCCGTAATTTTCTTGCTCGACGCATTCCGAGCATCTCCCAGGTAGGCTGTAAACATTCTATATCTGCGTAAACAGCTATAGCAAGGCGGCGAAAGCTCTATTAGCCGAGGCTCAACTCCTGCAGCATCGCCAGTAACTCGCCGACCGAGGTAAAGCGATTGGCTGGATTCTTTTCCAAACATTTTTGCACTGTTTTTTCAATTTTGGTGTCGGGAGGAATCTCTGGGCGAACACTATTAAAGCTTGGAGCCGGCTCTTGCAAAACCTTTGCTATTAGTGCAGGGAATTCTTTTGAAGAAAAAGGCAAGTTCCCTGTGAGGAGCTCGAACATAATCACACCTAACGAATAAATATCGCAGCTCGGACCTGGTTGATTATCGCTAAACAACTCTGGTGCCATGTATGCAGGCGTACCCATTATCATTCCTGCTAGGGTAAGTCTTTTGCCATCCTGTCCTGGTGTGTGTGCAATGCCGAAATCAACTATTTTTACCCAATCTGGACGCTCAGAATCTTCGTTGAGTATGATGTTCTCAGGCTTCAAATCGCGGTGCACGATACCCAGTTTGTGTGCCTCTTGAAGCCCACGGCACAACTGCATCATTATTCGTAGGGTTTCTTTTGGACCGAGCGCACCTGCTCTCAGCTTTTCTGCAAGGTTCAGTCCTGGTATTTGCTCCATTACAAGGTAAGGTAATCGTTGTTCGAGAAAACCAAAATCATATACCGAGACGATATTAGGATGATTCAATTTGGCAAGAAGTTTTGCTTCTTGCTCAAATCGTTGAAGCTCTCCTTTGGTGTATGCTGCCGAACTATGCATGACTTTAATCAATACAGTCCTATCAACGGAGATTTGCTGGGCTTGATATAGCATTGCCATACCGCCCTCTGCGAAAACGCTATTAATCGAATATTTTCCGTCTAGAATTTGGCCAACCAGGCTGTGTTCTGTCTGTGAGTTTTTTTCAGAATGGACATCTGTTCCCATTTTGACCGTGCTACTGCTTGTGGCGATGTTATCTGATGGAATATCGGGTTGATTGTAGTCGTTCCAATTTTGTAGTCGGGCACCGTCTTGCGGGCAAAAATTGAATTGAGGAGGAAACTTGTGCAAGCATTCTTTGCACTCTCTTCCGGTGGGGGCAAGTTCTCTTGTTGTAATCGAGGTTATGCTCAGATCCTGGCAAACGAGCAATTCTGAGCCATCAAAACCGCAGTAGGTCGCGACGGAGTAATAATGAGCTCCGCATTTTGCGCATAACAATTGATCTTGTACTTGGTTTTCCACTTTATTTTTGCGCTCGTATGTGTTTTAAATGCGAAGCATTCTATCGACTTGAATCTATAAGACAATTGTCGCGAACTAGTAATCAACCCTCAACAGATGTTATTCCGGAGGCAGTTTAAGTGCTGCCGGAAACCCTAATACACAAGGGTGCCCGGACTCTATCTTCACTGCAGCGAAAAGACTTTTGTAACCTGGCATTTTAATGAAGAGTCCATACTCACCATCACTGAGGTCATCAAATATCAGTCTGCCGGTTCCAGGAATTTTTCCAAATGCTGTGGCTTTTCGTTGCGCTTCCTCAACTGTTACGTCCGCTCCAATCGGAGTGGCGTACACAACTAGAGAGTGCCCCTGCCAAAATTGACGCTCTTGGTTTGGTCTAACAATATAATCATTGCCGAACCACCACACTGCTAGTCCCAACGTAATACCAAGCAGGCAGGAAATGCTAAATCCAACAAGAGCGTTTCTATCAACGGGCAGCGCTCTTCGTGACTTCATAATTTTGTGCTGATAGCTTTGAGATTCCTTTGGGCTATCTGCTGTCGATGAATTCGGAGCGTTGGACTGCTGCAAATGTGGCACTTTGGGACTGACTGCTGTCGGCGCGCTCGCGGCATTTGATTGCTGCAGAGAAGAATCGTTTTGGGTGGGCAAATTCCATTGCAGTGTCTTGCGCGTCTCAGTCGTCGCAGAGTCCTGCTGATTCTTTATGGGGGAGCCACAATTGGAGCAAAACAATGAAACATGTTCATTAGAAAAGTTACAGCTGGAGCATGCTGTTCTGACCGATGAACTGTCTTCTGCAGGCATTGCCGCCGAGGCATTCCCGTGTTCAACTCCACAGTGCACGCAAAATTTCATTCCGAGAACAACGCCGGTACCACAGTTATGGCAAGTTCCAGAAAATAGCTCGGTTGAGCTCACGTTTTCCCCTCCTAGGAAACAGCATTGCACGAGTATACCAATCAGATGCCCGGAGCAACTAAGTCGCCGTGCCATTTTCTATTGGATCTTTCGGAATGCCTACCGCGCATATTCAATCGTGGTATGATTTTTTTGACATATATGAATCGGCGTCTCTTTACAAGCTTGCTCCGCCCAAATCTTGGCGATTGTATTGAACAGATTTTCTGGAGGAGTTCACGAATTGATCGTATGGAAACAGGCTGCGTTTAAAAGTAGGCGCGCTTTAGTTTGACGAGGCGATTAAATTCGAATTTATTATGGCGATAAAGCCAACTATTCTATTTGCAAGTTTTTGTTCTGTATTTTTGCTTGCCACCGTAGCTGGTGGCTTCGTTTCCTATCGCAACAGCTCGGATACAAGTGCGATCCCTGCTATTTGTGTTGATTTTCAACCAGGCATCACGTCCGAAAATAGTGAAGCTGCCGGGTTAAAGGCCAGATTATCGACAGTCCAACAATGCAAGTTTTATGTTGTCAAAGTAGGAGAGAAAAACTGCGATTTGCTATTTCCCCCATCCGCCGAAATTGATTCAAGCCCGCCGTCATCCAGTGTTAGCATTGACCTGACGCAAGATGTTATCCAGCAAGCTAATTCTGGAGATGCCAAATTAATGATTGTTGCTCTCAAACCAGGTTTCTCTCTTTTCAAAGCCACTGATCTTGATTTGGAACAGGGATTACAGATAAAGCCGGAAGAGTTAGTTAACTCTGTGGAATCTCTTTACCAAAAAAAGGCTGCCATTTTCACTCAGCTCAACTTACCCAATCAGATTGTTGCTTATCTGCCTCCGCCACCTCCTCCTCCTCCTCCTCCTTCACCTCGAACGAAAAGCCCAGCACCGGCCACTTCCGCCACAGCAAGCAAGACTGAATCTCCTGAAACTTCTGGAGCGAAGCAAGACCAAAACGTGCACAGTTTTCCTTCTGCATCAGACTCCAAAGGTGGCAATTCCAATCCAATTTCTTCACAATACGGTCCTGTGACAGACTTAAATAGTGCAGAGCCAGAAAAACCGGGCTCGAATCAAAATTCCGAGTCTGCTAATCCAATTCCGCCGAATCTTACCGATGAAGAGATAAAACAATTGAATAAATATTACGCGGAAAACGGGAGCAACTGAGCGGCGCATGACTGGTACCCTTACGAATTCTGCTTCAATTGCTGGTGCCATTGGCATGGTGAATGATCGCACCATTATAGGCGGAGAGCATTTTTGCTCAGCTTGGCTCATATCTGATTACAGAGCTGCCACCATTGCAAGTGCACTTATTCCATTTGCCGAACATCCTGAGGCAATATCAGTTGCATTCCCTAAAGCAGGTAAGGAATGTGCTGTTGTTAAAATCTCATTCCATCCTCAATTTGATCTGAAGGCTTGCCAGGAGAGAATCCGCAGAGGTATTCCTTTTGATTCATGGGAGTCAACACTGCAAAAATACAACTGTGCGATTTTGCATTTGAGCGATGAGTTAAGTGAACTAAGTGAACAAGATTTCACAGCTATTGCTAAGGCCTTCGAGCTGCAAGCTGAAACGAAAGATGGATTCTCTGGCTCACTTAAAAACCTAGAACTTCCGGTTGTATTTCAAACAATAATCAGCGCCAGGCAAGAAGGGATTTTGTATATTTGTGACCAAGTTGACAGACCTCTAGCGCAGATGTTCTTTCAGGGCGGAAACCTGATATCAGCTCGCTATAAGAATCTGGCTAATGAGCTGGCCATCTATCAGATAATACAAAAAAAGATTGGCGGGAAATTTGTATTTAAGGACTGTGAAATTCGTGATTGGGTTGACTGGCTTCCCCAAAGTTTGATTTCCAAAACGCCAGATATGCTTTTGATCGAGTCTATGAGACGCCTGGATGAATTGGCGAAACTCAGAGCTATGCTGCGAGAGGACAAGACCTATTATGTACGGGCTCAAACGCAATTAGACTTAGAGAACATATCAGAAGAACTTCGAAATATTGCTGGATTAGTCTGGCGAGTTTTAGATGGTATGACTATTGCGGAACAACTCTGGCTTTTAATCGGACTTGACGATTACACGATCTTCCGAGTTCTTGAGGAAATGTACCGTAAAGGTCTGATTCGGCGAGTACAAGAGGGGGGCACGAGACAACTAAGTTCTGCCGACTTGCAAGCGCAAGCCCCGGCGAACTGGTTACCAATTCCGCTTGGATTGGAGCTTCCCTTATTTCCTGGCGAACAAATCACTTCGGTTGGAGTCGACATCGATGCAGGCCTGGGCTATGCGAATGCCGATGGCACTGGACGTTCTTTGGCTTCCAGATTCGGCCATTCAGTTGAATCAGCCGGCAAGCTCTATGGCTCCAAAGACAGAGAGGAAATTGCTGCTTCAATTCGGCATGTGACAATAGATGCACTTACAACCAAAACACGCGTAAAAAGCGATGCCATTTTGGGTGCAATCGATGCATATGATTCTCAACACATCCTACATGAGATTCCTTTGTTGCCGAGCGCCGGAGGCACTCCCATCTTTAAGGATGGTCTGGTTGTTGGAATGCATTGCGGAGTTGTTCCTTCTTCCGCAGAATTAGATAACTCTTCTGGCATCATACAGATGATGATTTGGGTGGAAGTTGTATCTCAGTGTTTGAAATCTGCTGGGGAACAGGAGTTTTCTCGCAAATTTATTCAACCTATAGCGTCTAAAGACAAAGCATCCAGAATTCGGAAACCCATACGTCCGCCTGGTTGCAATCAAATTGCGGCACTGAAGTGTCCATCGTGTGGTCAAGAAACTTACGATTCTGCTCGCTCTTGTGCAAAATGCAAGCATAAGTTTGTTCCTATTCTGAGAAGCCAGGATGAATCAACAAAAGCAGAACTGCCTGTCGAGAAGGCTCCATTTCTAGCAGACTTAGCAACTTATTTTGCTGTAATTCCTGTCGCAATTTTATTTGCTCTATTTGCTTATTGGATGACTCTAGAAAAGCCTTCATTTCAAACAGCTGAGTTTGTGTTGGATAAACTAAGACCGGCAGAACCGGCTGATCAGCTAGTGAAATTGAGAACAATGTTAGCAGAAGATCCATCAGCACCGCTTAAAACGTGGATTGCTCAGGAGTCCAACTGCAAATTAGAAAATAATGCCTTAGTTCAATTCCGCGTTGACGCTTTCCAAGCCAGTTATGTGTACCTGATTTACAAAGGTCGCTGGTCAAAAACTGCATCTTTGATGTTTCCGGCGGTTGGAGACAAAACAAACCTGCTACCCGCTCGAATGGCTTTGCATACGTCCAAATTTAGAATTGAACCTCCTAAAGGTAGTGAGACCATTCTTGTTGTTGCGTCTAAGCAGCCAATAGATTGGATGACTGATCCGAAATTATGCAACGCTCTATTTGAATGCGCAGCTCATCTGCCTATCAGCGATATTACTACCACTGGTGTGATGGTAGATTTAGACCGATTTTTACAGAATGCTGGTAACAATCCGACGTCCCAAAAAACGAGCAGCAATGCCTTGTACCTCTCGTATGTCACTGTTGACCATTTATAGGGGCATTAGAGCTTTTAGTTGCTCGCACGATGGCACTCTGCATCCAAACATGCCATGTAGGCTCGCAAGAGCTCTTGTATAGCTGATGCAGAGGCATCCTGCCTAAACTCTTTCGAATCGGCACTTGCCTTCTCAAATAGAAATTGGTTTCGATTGTAGTGTTGTGGATCGCTGGCTAGGATGAACAGTTCTTGCGCCGACGGATCGACTTTGCTTCGAGTTACTTTGACTCTATAAAGTCCTGTTGCCATTCCTGCAGGTGTTTCGATCAGAGCGGCTTGTCCTTTGTGAATAGTTACCGTAGCCGTTCCAAAGCAAGCTTCACTAGCAACACCGTTTGTCGCTTTGTAAATCCTCAATAGGTATTGTCCATCTTCAGCAGCCATAAAAATCGGAGAGAGGTCTATTTGAGTTGCTTCAAATTTTACAACCGCATCATTTAGCTTGCCCTTAGTGCCTATCGGGTCAAGACTTCGACTTTCTGCGTTTGCCCACGCGTCCGGTTTTTGCACAAACATGTTGATTGCTGCAGCCAACCAAGTGTCTAATAGTAAGGCTTGTTTGTGTACTGCAATTGTGCCTGTGCATGCGGCATCTCCCGGGCAATTCAACTTGCTTCCGTCAGTTAGAACGATAGTGATGGCGCCGTTCTTCGTAATCTTTCTGAGCACCGCGCCATTAAAGATGGCATCCCCTCTCTTGAGTTTGCCCGCATTTGTGCCCAATAGTGCGTCCCACTCACCGGTTATCTGCAAAACCAAACCAGCAACATCATGCGCCGAAGATAATTTGGATGAATTTGGTATTTTCGATTTTTCAGCTAATTCATAAGTACTGGTGTCAGCGGCTATCGCAGTTTCGCCTGGTAATAGCTGGGGACAAAGGCGGCAGATTTCAATTAAGATCAGGAGGCATGCGCATTGAATTGAGCGAAGTAGGATTGGAGAATCATTGCGTGTAACTGTCGCTATCCCCCGGCATTCTGACATTGCATTTTCTCCGATCTCTGGCTCTGTTCAATTCTGGTAAACCATGCCGGCAAGTTTCTCATACCTCATGAGCATTTTCTATGGGGAAAGAACTAAACATGGTCCAATTCTGATTTTTAGCTGAACTACATGTCGACTAGTATTCCATTTTCTTTGGCCTTTTTCGAAAACTCTGCTGCCCAAGCTTGCAACTCGCTTTCATTGATCAAGCCACGTTGCAGTCCGCACCAGACGGCTCTACATCTTGGGTTAAATATGCCCGCGTCGGGATGACCCTTCGGCGGAATTCCGAACTTTGAGTAAAGCAATTGCAAGCGAGCTTGTATCGCCTTTTCAGTAAGACAAAGTAGGCGACCTGACGTAGTGTCACTCAAGCCGAGCGCGGCACAAACAAGCGCGACGTATTCGTTGTCGCTCAGCGACAGGTTGCTACGCTGGAGACGATTGACAATTTGCGTAATCTCCGGGTCGATCCAACAATCTCCGGACAAAACCGCATTGGTGGCTTCAACGAGATATTTAGCCACTTTGTCTTTGAGTATGTATCCATAGGAGCCATTTGCTGGGGTGACCTTGTATAAGTGCTTTATGTAGACTTCGCCCTTGTGGCTGGAAACGATTATTATTGCGGCTTCGCTGTGCTCTTTCCAGATTCGCTCTGCTGCTTCAATCCCGTTTATTGAGCGATCATTTTCGAAGTCGATATCAAGAAAAATCAAATCAGGTTTGAGTGATATGGCTTTTGCGACAGCTTCAGCAGGCGTGCTGACCACTTGCACGGATGAAAGTCCAGGGAAGCTTCTTGTTAATTCATCGCGCAACCAGTTGCGAACGAACTCATGGTCATCGGCAATCAGTGCTGAAAATGATCGCGTCGCCGTTGCTTCTTTGCCGCTTTCTGCTGACATTGTAAATGCTTCCTCTCCTTCCCCTTCCTTTCTAATGATGACCTGGCAATTTGTCGTTAGCAGGATCTTTTATTGCGTCTACATTTTTGCTATCAGGTTCCAAGCTGTTTTTCACTTCTTCTGAAATAGTGATTGGTCGTGTTGCCGGTAGGCTTATACGCAGCTCTTTGCCCTCCCAGCCATCCGACTTCAAGTACGGTGTCTGGCTGACTCCATATGATTGACGAACCTCGTCTGATACCACGTCCTTCACTTTGCCAAATGAGGCTAAAACTCCTGATTCTTTTGAAAGAGTTTCGATCAAAGTTTTTGTAAATACGCCATTAGGATACCTTTTCGATTCCCACGACAATTCATCTGGATGGCTTGATGTCAGAATTATGTTGCCGCGCCCGATCGCAAACGAATTTACATCTACCGCTGCGCCGTTATCACCGAGTGCGCGTGAATTTGGATCTGCGCCACCACTATGGCACGCATCGAGAACTATTAAAACTCTGTCGGCATGTGTGCGGTCTTGCAGTTCATCCAGTAACTTTTGCATCTCAATACCATCAGCATGAAGTCTTGTTTTCTTTGTGTCGTATGCCACCAGGTAATTGCTGCGGCGAACATCGTGCTCGGCACCGCTTCCGTGAGAAGCAAAATACAGCAACACCAGGTCGTCTTGTCCTACAACATGAGGCAGAAATGTATCGCCGATCTCAGTGATTATGCGCTCACGAGTTGCTTTCTCGTCGGTAAGAAGACGAACATGATCTGGCTTGAAGTTTCCCTTTGTCACTAAATAGTTATAGAAATCACGCGCGTCTTTTGCTGAATATCTGAGGGGTGGAATTGTCTGATCTTTAAATTTGCCAACCCCGATGACCACTGCCCATTTGTCTCTAATCGGGCGATCTGTTGAACTATTGTCCAATGACAGCTTGCTTGACGATACTGCGGCTGGTGGCGCTGTGCTGCTAGTTCCTTCCACAGCCGTACCTTGCTGTTTCGTCTGCTGTGCAACCAGCTGCTGAGCCATGCGTTTCACTGCAGCCTCATCTGCCAGATGCTGCGCTTCGGCTGCCTTTGCCGCTGCTGCCGCTTTGTTTTTAGCAAGCAAATCAGCAGCCATCTTTTGCGCATCAAGCTTAATACGCTCTTCTCTTGTTATCGGCACGTACTTGCACAACACAGAATCTTGAGTGAGTGGCCATATTCTTATTGTATGGTCGCCACCGCCAGACGCCAGACTGCGCCCGTCCGGGCTGTAGGCAAGCGTATCAACTTCCGTATCTCCAGTAATAGTGCGCAGCTCGCGCCAGCTAGCCGCGTCCCATATTTTTATTGTATTGTCCCAACTGGCAGAAGAAAGGCTGCGGCCATCCGGGCTCCAGGCAAGAGCGTAGACAGTGTCCGTATGCCCTGCAATAGTTCGCAGCTCATGCCAGTTAGCCGTGTCCCAGATTTTTATTGTCTTGTCATTACTGCCAGAGGCAAGTCTGCTGCCGTCAGGGCTCCATGCAAGCGCTTTAATATGGTCCAGATGCCCAGCGAGAGTTCGCAGCTCACGCCCACTAGCGGCGTCCCATATTCTAACCTTGAGTCTGCCAGAAGCAAGGCTGCGCCCGTCCGGGCTCCATGCAAGCGCGATAGGTTCCCTGTGTTGATCGGCATCGGAAAGAGAGCACAGCTCACGTCCGGTAGCGGAGTCCCATATTTTGATTGTTCTGAGCCCGCCAGAAGCCAGGCTGCGCCCGTCCGGGCTGTAGGCGAGAGCGTAAACCGTGCCCCCATTCCCGAGCATAGTGCGCAGTTCACGCCAGCTGGTGGTGTCCCATATTTTTATTGTATTGTCGAGGCTGCCAGAAGCCAAATTGCGCCCGTCCGGGCTCCATGCAAGCGCTTCAACAAAGTGTGTATGCCCGGTAAGAGTGCGCAGCTCGCGTCCACTAGTCGCGTTCCATATTTTTACCGTCTTCTCGTTGCCGGCAGAAGCCAGGCTGTGCCCGTCCGGGCTCCAGGCAAGATCATGAACAGGGGTCGTATGCCCGGTAAGAGTCTTAGGGACCATCTCTACTGCATGGACCGGAATGATGGCGCCCGGGGCGAACCCTGAGACCAGCGCGATAGCAACAGCAAGAAATAGAGCCACTGGCTTTTTAAGAATGCTTCGAAGCAGTCTTTGCAGTTGACTTTGCCCTGTCGCTAGGATGTGTTTTTCCTGGTCATTTATCAGGTTCATTGGTAATTTTTCCTCAAGCTCTTCTGCAATTAATCTGGGTGGTCTTCTGCAGTTCTTCTTCTTCTTCTTCTTCTTCTTCTTCTGTTAGCTATTCTAAATACGTTTACGTCATTCTCATTTTGAGTCGCTCTGAATGTCTACTGATGACCTGCTATTTGATTATTTGCGCTGAGGCTGTTCTACCGGTTTTGTTGTGCTCGGGTCACGGTGCTGTCTGGTTGCAGTTTCGCCTTTACGGTCGGATCAAGCGGCTTGCTGCCGGTGCAAGGGGCGTTAATCAAAAGGTCCTTGCCTTCCCATCCGTCGGCTTTTATCCGCGGCGTTTGAAATTTGCCGAACTCATGACGCGCGTCCTCTGCAACCGAATTTTTCAGGTTTGCAAATGACTTAATGATGCTGGGATTTGCGGATAAGCAATCGATCAGTCGCCTTGTGAAAATGCCGTTAGGATAGCGTTTTGATTCCCAGGAGAGCTCGTTAGGTTCGCTTGAACTGAGAATGATATTTCCTCGACCTACGGAGAATTTCTCGATATCAATTGTGCTCTGGAAATCGAGCGCTCTGGAATTGGGATCGGCGGCACCACTATGACAGGCATCGAGTACGATAAGAATTCTGTCTGCGCGAGTGCGTTCTTGCAAGGTGCCTAGAAGTTTTGGCATGTCGATACCGTCAGACCAGAGTTCGGTTTTTTCAGTGTCGTATGCGATTAAGTAGCTGTCGCCGCGAACGTCTTTTTCTGCCGGGCTCCCGTGCGTGGCAAAATAAACCACAACAAGGTCATCGGGTCCGACTACAAACGGCAAAAATTTATCGCCTATCTCGCTGTTTATCCGCTTCTTAGTAGCCTTTTCATCAAGAAGCAAGCGCACATGATCGGGGCGGAAATTGGCTTTTGTGATCAGGAAATTGTAGAAATCGCGAGCGTCTTTTGCTGGATATTGCAACTTCGGGATCGTGGGGTCTTGAAATTTGCTAACTCCGACAACTACCGCCCATTTGTCCCGGATCGGGCGATCTGTTGAACTATTGTCCAATGACTGCTTGCTTGACGATACTGCGCCAGGTAAGAGTGTTGTGCTAGTTCCTACCAGAACAGCACCTTCCATAGCACCTTGCTGTTTAGTCTTCTCAGCCACCAGCTGTTGCGCCATGCGTTTCACTGCAGCCTCATCTGCCCGGCGCTCCTCCTCGGCTGCCTTTGCCGCTGCTGCCGCTTTGTCTTTTGCAAGCAAATCAGCAGCCATCTTTTGCGCATCAAGCTTAATACGCTCTTCTCTTGTCATTGGCACGTACTGGCACAACACATCATCTTGTGCCAACGGCCATATTTTTATTGTATTGTCGCTACTGCCAGAAGCCAGGCTGCGCCCGTCTGGGCTCCAGCAGAGCGCGTTAACCTCGGCCGTATGCCCTTTGATAGTGCGCAGCTCACGCCCACTAGCCGCTTCCCAAATTTTTATTGTATTGTCCCTACTGCCAGAAGCCAAGCTGCGCCCGTCCGGACTGTATGCCAGTGCCCCAATGTAATTCGTATGTCCGGGCAATTTCGCTAAACAGCGCCCCGACGCCGGCTCCCATACTCTTATACTATAACCACCTGAAGCAAGGTTGTGTCCATCAGGGCTGTACGCGAGTCCCTTGACAGCACACTTGTGTCCGCTCAATGTAGCAAGGCAGAGACCAGATGCCGGGTCCCATATTTTTGCTGTTTCGTCGTTACTTGCCGACGCGAGGCTTCGCCCGTCAGGGCTAAATGCCAGAGCATTAACAAGGTCTGTATGTCCGCTCAAAGTAGCACGGCAGCGACCGGAAGCCAGATCCCATATTTCTATGCTTGTGTCCAGATGAGCAGAAGCGAGGCTACGCCCGTCAGGACTATATGAGAGGGCGGTAGCGGACGCCTTAGGTCCGGTCAAAGTAGACAGGCATCGCTCCGAAATCGGTTCCCATATTTCTATATCACCAAAATTATGCGAAGCGAGCCTTTGACCGTCCGGACTGTATGCCAGCGCATTAATTTGGTTATATGTTGAAGTTGGAAAAGTCGCAAGGCAGCGGCCCGAATCTGCCTCCCATATTTTTATTGTACTGTCCCAACTGCCAGAAGCGAGGCTGCGGCCACCCGGGCTATATGCCAGCGCACGTACAAAACCAGTATGGCCACTCAGAGTCGCAGGGACCATTTCGGCAGCTTGCGCGGCAGGTGTCATGTAGGCATTTTCTGACCAGCAACTTGCTAAAAATATGCAAGCTGCAACCAGAAATTTCAGGTGCTGATGCATGGATTTGCTCCTCTTTTAGGTCAAGCATTTTCTAACATGTCAATATTGGTAATATCAAAAAGAAATGATTTTGCTAGACTGCCTTCGTTTAATTCTTGCACGTAACTTAAGCTCCGCAATATAAGTGGTGAGTTAGCCAAAATGCAATGGACCGCATCGCCCTGATTACTTATGCTGGGGCTTAATTGGTGCTTGCGCTGCGGGCGCAAGCACTGAGCTGTCAGGCTGCAGCTTTGCTTTTACAACCGCAGGTAGCGGAGCCGAACCGGTGCATGGTGCTGTAATTAAAAGATCTTTGCCTTCCCAACCATCGGCCTTCAAGTGTGGTGTCTGAATCTTGCCAAACTCGTGCTGCACATCATCAGCCACTGAATTTTTCAGCGCCGGAAATGCCTTGAGAATATTTGGATTTGCTGACAAACAGTCAATAAGTCGCTTTGTAAAAATGCCGTTGTGATACTGGCTTGATTCCCATGAAGTCTCGTTTGGCTTGCTCGAAGCAAGAATAATATTGCCTCGACCAATCGAGAATTTTTCCACGTCAATGCTGCTCTGGAAGTCAAATGCTCTGGCATTGGGATCCGCAGCACCACTGTGGCAGGCATCCAGCACAATAAGAATCCTGTCGGCGCGAACACGATCTTGCAGCACAGCCAACAGCTTCTTCATATCGATTCCACTTGCCCACAACTGCGTTTTTTCAGTATCGTAAGCACTCAAATAGCTCTCGCCACGAACGTCCTTTTCAGCCGGAGTGCCGTGAGTCGCGAAGTACACCAGAACAAGGTCATCCGGACCCACAACTCGCGGAAGGAATGTATCGCCTATCTCACTTTCTATGCGTCTTTGAGTTGCTTTTTCATCGAGAAGCAAGCGTACATGATCGCGCGGAAAGTTAGCTTTCTTCGTTAGAAACTCATAGAAATCACGCGCGTCTTTCGCCGGGTATTGCAGCTTTGGAATTGTTTCGTCTGCAAACTTGCCAATCCCAACAACTACAGCCCATTTGTCTCTAATTGGGCGATCTGTGGAATTGATGCCTAAAGCCTGCCCAACAGCATTGGCTTGCTGCTCGTGACAAGCAGCATCCGCCTGTTTCGGTTGCAACCGTTCTTCTGTCGCCACCATTTGTTCAGCTAGTTTGCGGGCTTCTTCTTGCTCTTTTTGCCGTTTTGCCCTTAGATCGGCAGCGATCTTTTCCGCAGCGGCACGAATACGTTGTTGGCTGGCGAGATCATTGACTGCTGATTCTGTGGCGCTGGCAGCGCCTGTCGCACTTTGTCTGGGCAAACTTTGTGGCGCCGACAGTAGTCCACCAATCGTATTCGCAGAGAATATAAATTTCGGTGGTATTTCCTGACCCTGCTGGTCCATAACGCTTAGGTCAGTGACATCGACCCACGGGTCGTCGAGTACTGTACTGAATACTGTGCCCGTCAGGTGTATTGAAGCTCCTTCCTTTAAGCATTCTAACAACCTGTTTTTTTGTGCATTAGTTGGAGTCGCAATGAAAAGCTTTAGTTCACTAAGTGGATTCTTAGAATTATCAGGACTCACAATAAAATTGAGATGATCTTTTGAAGATCGAAATGCCGGTCGGTAGTCTAAACCAATATTGCCAAAAGAAAAGAATTTAGCACTGAAAGAGACAGTCTTGTTTAAAAACTGATTCGGTGAATCAACCAACTCCTTAGTGCTTACTTGGAGGGCACTATTCTCTGCAATACAAGAACCCACGCTAAAGGCAAGCCCCACAGCTGCGAATGAAGAAATTATTATTAGCTTGCAATTTGATGGCATGAATATTCTCTCCTTTGTTGCTAGCACTTATGTCCGCTCATAGTCACAATTACCCTTTCGTCAGCTTGAACGGACATAAGTGGACTGAAAAGAGACTGCATTTGCTCGTATTTTTATTAATACATGCCAATAGTTAAACGGAAATACCAAATTGCAATGGTTCGTTCAGATAGACCTTGCCTAATTTTTGCATAATGGAGCCTCAGTATGAATGGTGAATACGCTAAATAAACAAAGCAGCTCCCTTTAGCAGGTTATATAAATTGCTCAGGTCAGAACTTTGTTGTTCTAAAGAAAACGATTGCAATATTCATTTGAGGCATCGCCAAAAATCATATTGGGACTTGCAGACAAATCAATCCATTGCCTCAACAAGTAGATGCAGGACCTCGCTGCAAAAACATCGCGAGAACGCAGGTAGGCGCCAATGAAGTCCGTTTAGCTGCGGATGATGCACCCTGTGCAACCCATCTCAAGAAATGAGCTTGCTTGGCACTCTGAAACCAAAACGGGAATCAGAGGTGAGAAAAGTTGCCTACCACCCTTCGCGGCATCTGCGCATATACCAAGAACTTCATGCAGTTGGTGGCTGGAGGCGCCTAGTCTAACTCAATTTTGCGGCAAACACGAGGACTGCTAAAAAGTCTTCGCGGTCCAGATCCTCATAGTCTTTCAATACATCTTCAAAAGTCACGCCGGAACTGAGCAATTCCAATAGCATCTCGACCGGATAGCGAAGCCCGCGAACACGCGGCTTGCCATGGCATATACCTCGATCAATTGTAATGCCTGAAAGTAAAGGGTGGTCAAACTCATTTGAGTCGAGCCTGCGCATTTGAAAGTAATGGAAGTTATACCACAACACCGTAAATACCCTGCTCTAACCTTCAGTATTCATGAGTGCTGTGTGCACAGGAGACTTCGACGCCACCGTAATTATTGCTTTAGCACAATCCATCGACAAAGATAAAGGTATTACCAGTGGTGGCGTGTTGGGTGCTACCGAGAGCATTGTTCGATATTGAAATGCGTTTAGTGTAATTAGGCTTTTTTGCTATTTGGGATTGCCCGGACGTCAACTCTTTCTTTCCTTTTCTACAACTTCAGCAACACGGTACACAGAGATTTTTCGAAAGCGATTCAATGAAGCATTTTGTGAAAACTTCGTTTTCACAAAATGCTTCGATTCCCAAAACAGCTCATTTTGCTGACTTGCTGTGAATTGCCGACTTCTTTGACAAGTTTGACCCGGAGGTTCGAGCCGGCGCAGCTGAAGAGGAAGACATTGGGCGCGGTGCGGTTGCAGGCACTGAGAGAATTAGCTCTTGTCCTGTCCAGTTGCCCCCGAGCTGCGGGCTTTGTTGAACGCCATAATCGCGCTTCACTTCCCATTGCACTGGTCCTTTGATCGAAGAGAAAGCCTTCTGCACATCAATTGCTCCTTTGTTTTGGCGCAGTGCATTAATCAAATAGCGTGTGAATATGCCATTTGGATGATTCTTTGATTCCCACGCTTGTTCTTGCGGTCCACTTGAGCTTATGACCAGGCGACCTGTCCCCATATCGCGGGCAATCTCTTCAAGGTTGAAATTGTCACCATTATCGATACCACGAGCGCCTGCCGCTGCGTTGCCACTGTAACAGGTATCCAATACGATCAGCACTCTGTCTGTGTTGACCGCGGACTTTATGCGATCGTTGATTTCATTCATATCGACACCAGTTGAATAGAGTTCAGTTTTCACTGTGTCGTAGGCAGCGATGTAGTTTTTGTGTCCTTTGTCTCTGGAAGATGGAGTGCCATGCGTGGCGATATAAATTACCGCGAGATCTCCCGGTTGGACGAGATTAGGCAAGAAGTTATCGCCAAAAGCCGCCAGAATGTGCTGTTTGGTTGCGTCTTTGTTGAGCAGCATCTTCACGTGATCAGCTTGAAAATTAGCTTCGTTAACCAGAAAGTTCCGAAAGTCCTGTGCGTCTTTCGCCGCATATCTCAATTTATATTCAGGATTTGCGAATTCGCTAATTCCAACGATGAGCGCCCACTTGTCTTTGACTGGCACTGTGGATGAGCTTGCAGGCGATCGTGACGGAACTTGTCCGCTAGCGCCTGCGGTTGCTGTTGATTCTGCTGTCAAATTATTGACACGCTCGGGGTGAACACTGGTTCCAGGTCCATACTTGCAAAGTACATCGTCCGCCGCCAACGGCCATATTTTTATCTTGTTGTAGTCGTCAGAAGCGAGGCGGCATCCGTCCGGGCTCCATGTAAGCGTGGAAAAGCCCATATCCCCAGTAATAGTGCGCAGCTCGCGCCCACTTGCCGATTCCCATATTTTTAATGTCTTGTCAGCACTGCCAGAAGCCAAGCTGCGCCCGTCTGGGCGCCATGCAAGCGCGGCAACTGTGCCGCTATGCCCTGTAAGAGTGCGCAGCTCACACCCACTCGCCGCATCCCATATTTTTATCGTACTGTCCATACTGCCAGAAGCCAGGCTTCGCCCGTCCGGGCTCCATGCGACTGCTTTAACCCAATTCGTGTGCCCAGTGATAGTGCGCAGCTCACGGTCGGCAGCAGCGTCCCATATTTTTATTGTTGAGTCGCCGCTGCCAGAAGCCAGACTTCGCCCGTCCGGGCTCCATGCAAGCGCAGTAACCGGGCCTTTATGCCCAGTAATGGTGCGAAGCTCACGCCCACTCGCCGCGTCCCATATTTTTACTGTGTAATCCAGACTGCCAGAAGCCAAGCTGCGCCCGTCTGGGCTCCATGCAAGCGCGGCAGCTGTGCCCCTATGCCCTGTAAAAGTGCGCAGCTCACGCCCACTCGCCGCCTCCCATATTTTTATCGTACTGTCCATACTGCCAGAAGCCAGGCTTCGCCCGTCCGGGCTCCATGCGACTGCTTCAACCCAGTTCGTGTGCCCAGTCATATTACGCAGCTCACGCCCACTCGCTGCGTCCCATAATCTAACTGTATTGTCTAAACTGCCAGAAGCTAGGCTGCGCCCGTCCGGGCTCCATGCAAGCGCGGCAATTGAGCTGCGATGCCCAGAAAGAGTTTGAGGGACCATCTCTGCCGCCCGAGCCTGGCTCATGGCGCCTGAGGCAATCCCGGAAGCCAGCGCGAGAGAAAGAGCAAGAAATGTAGCCAGTGGTTTTCTAAGAATGCTTCGCAGCGGTTTTTGCAGTTGACTTTGCCAAGTTTCTAGAATGTGTTTTTTCATGGCATTTATCCGATTCATGGCAATTTGTCCTCAAGTTCTTCTGCAATTATTCTGGGTGGTTTTCTGCAAATCTTCTGTACATCTGCTCTTGTTATTTTTCTTCTTGTTTTATAATTACGCTTGCGCCATTCTCTCATTTCCTGCACCCATCATGGTTGCAAGACACAAGTCTAACTCAACTCCTCAGATTCTTTCAGCCTTGCGTACTTAATGAAATAGCTAATTCACCAACGCTTCTGGCAAATGTGCATCGAGAATCAGGAATGAACTATATAGCCACAAGCGCTGCAAAGCAACTACCTGGCTGACATTGGCCGCGGTGCTACAGCGGGCACGGAAAGAATCAGTTCTTGCCCCGACCAGCTTCCGCCCAATTGCGGCGTCTGTTTCGCACCATAATCGCGATCTGCTTCCCACTGTACTTTATCCTTGATCATGGCAAATGCCTTTTGCACATCAATCGTTCCTTTATTCTGCCGCAGCGCATTAATCAAATACCGTGTAAAAATGCCATTCTGATACCCCTTCGACTCCCACGCTTGTTCTTGCGGACCGCTGGAGCTGATAACCAGCCGACCTGTTCCCATATCTCGTGCTACTTCTTCAAGATCGAAATTTCCACCATTTTCGATACCTCGAGCGCCGGCTGCTGCGTTTCCGCTATAGCAAGTATCGAGCACAATCAATACTCGGTCAGTGTTGACTGCAGATTTGATGCGATCGTTTATTTCGTTCATATCAACTCCAGTAGAGTACAGCTTGCTCTTTTCCGTATCGTATGCCGCGATATAATTTTTGTGCCCTTTGTCTCTGGAAGAGGGCGTCCCGTGTGTTGCGATATAAATCACAGCCAAGTCGCCCGGGCGAACCAGGTTCGGCAAAAAATTATCACCAAAGGCTTCCAGAATGTGCTGTTTTGTAGCATCCTTATTGAGCAACATTTTGACGTGATCTGCTCGAAAGTTCGCTTCATTGACCAGAAAGTTTCGAAAATCCTGCGCATCTTTAGCTGCGTACCTTAGCCTGTATTCCGGATTCGCAAACTCACTTATTCCAACAATAAGTGCCCATTTGTCTTTAACAGGTGTTTTTGCTGCACTGTCAGATGCTGATACTTTACTAGAAGCCGCTTCGCCAACTTCGGCGCTCCCATTATCACTGCCACTAGTCCTGATACTATCGTCGCCTTGCTGCTTCGTCTGCTGCGCCACCAGCTGCTGAGCCATCCGTTTTACTGCCGCCTCGTCTGCCAACCGCTGCGCCTCGGCTGCCTTTGCCGCTGCGGTTGCTTTGTTTCTTGCAAGCAAATCAGCAGCCATCTTTTGCGCATCAAGCTTTATACGCTCGTCTCTTGTCATTGGCACGTACTGGCACATCACAGGATCTTGTGCCAGCGGCCATATTTTTATTGCATCGCCCTCACCGAAAGAAGCCAGACTGCGCCCATCCGGGCTCCATGCAAGGCCTTGTATATACTCGTCCGTATGCGCAGTAAAAGTAATAGTGCGTAGCTCCCGCCCACTGGCCGCGTCCCATAATTCTATTGTATTGTTGTCCCTGCTGCCAGATGCCAGGTTGCGCCCGTCAGGACTCCAGGCAAGCGCATTAAGGCGTTTGTTATTCCCTGCTGTTATAGTTCGCAGCTGCCGCCCACTGACCGCGTCCCATATTCTAATTGTATGGTGCAGGTCCCAACTGCAAGAAGCCAGGCTGCGCCCGTCTGGGTTCCATGAAAGCGCGGTAACAACGCTATAATGCCCAGTAAGAGTGCACAACTCACGCCCACTGGCCGCGTCCCAAATTTTTGGGTGGGAATCGATAGAAGAGAAGCTGCGCCCGTTCGGGCTCCATGCAAGCGCCCTAGCGTGGCCCGAAACAGTAATAGTGTGCAGCACCTGCCAACTAGCCGCGTCCCAAATTTTAATTGTTTTGTCCCCACAGCAAGCCAGGCTGCGCCCGTCCGGGCTCCATGCAAGCGCTTCTATATCCCCGTCCGTATGCGCAGTATAAGTAATAGTGCGCAGCTCGCGCCAGCTAGCTGCGTCCCAAATTTTAATTGTTTTGTCCCAACTGCCAGAAGCCAGTCTGCGCCCATCCGGGCTCCATGCAAGCTTATCAACAAAGTCTGTATGCCCGGTAAGAGTGTGCAGCTTACGCCCACTAGCCGCGTCCCAAATTTTTATTGTTTTGTCCAAACCGCCAGAAGCCAGACTGCACCCGTCCGGGCTCCATGCAATTGCGGCAACTGTATGCCCGGTGATAATAGTCTGAGGGACCATCTCTGCCGCCAGACCTGGGCTCGTGGCCCAGGGGGCAAGCCCTGAAACCAGCGAGAAAGCAACAGCAAGGAATAGCGCCAGTGGTTTTCTAAGAATGCTTCGCAAAGGTCTTTTCAGTTGATTTTGCCATGTTTCTAGAATGTGTTTTTCCATGGCAATTATCTGGTTCATGGCAATTTATCCTCTAGTTCTTATCTAGTTCTTCTGCATTCTTCTCTGGTTCATAGGGGCCTGCTTCAGTATTTTTTCTGGCTTCTCTAGTTTTCTGCAATTCTCTTGTAGCTTTATTGCAGTTCTATTGGATTCCATCCGGAGTGTTTTTGTAATTCTTCTTTGTAGCTCTTCTGCAATTCTTTTGTTTCTTTTCTTCTCGTTATTCTAAATGCGCTTGCGCCATTCTCTCATTTCAAGCACCCGCCAGGGCGCCACAAGTTTAACTCAACTCCCTAGATTCTTGCAGCCATGCGCACTTAATGAAATGGCTAATTCACTAAAGTCTCTGCCAAATCATTAATCAGTGATTGCTTACAGCAACACCGGCGCAGACAATCGTGCAAAAACACTGGCAGACAATACTGAAATGACCTATCTGTGATGCGCGCTCGATAGTTGGTGTATAATCCAGTCAGTATTGAGTTGTTCCTCTGTTTTGCTGTTTGAGATGCAATGACTTTCACTGTCAAACCCGAAGCCCCTCCGTTGAGAGAAGACCCATCCGGTGAAATCCGCATTGGTCAAACTCGGGTTTTGCTTGAATTAGTAATTCAGGCGTTTCAGGATGGCGCGACCCCTGAAGCGATTGTTCAACGCTACGATACGTTAAATTTGCCAGATGTATATGCGGTTATTGCATACTTTCTTAAGCATCCCGTCGAGGTCGCTGAGTATCTCAGCCAGCGAGAACGAAAGGGAAACGAGGTGCGGCTGCATATCGAAACTGAGCAGGGCGATCTTATGCAAATCCGTGAACGACTGCTTAAACATCGTCAGGCATGAGGCGTGCTTATGCTTCGCTTGCTAAGCGATGAAAATTTCAATGCCGATGTCGTCCGTGGCTTGAGACTTCGTGAACCTAACATTGACCTCGTGCGAATTCAGGACATCGGTCTTAGAGGATTAGATGACGAAAGCATTTTGGCCTGGGCGGCTGAAAATGATCGTATCGTGTTGACCCATGATCGCGCAACTATGCCATATTTTGCGTATGCCCGTGTGGCAGCCGCAAAGCCCATGGCGTGAGTGTTCGTTCTGGATGGAAGAGCTCATCTAAGAGGAATGATCAAAGAGCTTCTCCTGTTATTGGCATGTAGTGAGCATGCTGAATGGAATGGACTTGTAGCATATCTACCTTTGTGAGAGCAATTTCTCGATATCGATTGTGCTCTGGAAATCGAGCGCTCTGGAATTGGGATCAGCAGCTCCACTATGACACGCATCTAGCACGATAAGAATTCTGTCTGCGCGAGTGCGTTCTTGCAAGGTGCCTAACAGCTTTGGCATGTCGATACCGTCAGACCAGAGTTCTGTTTTTTCGGTGTCGTATGCGATTAAGTAGCTGTCGCCGCGAACGTCTTTTTCTGCCGGGCTCCCGTGCGTGGCAAAATAAACCACAACAAGGTCATCGGGTCCGACTACAAACGGCAAAAATTTATCGCCTATCTCGCTGTTTATCCGCTTCTTAGTAGCCTTTTCATCAAGAAGCAAGCGCACATGATCGGGGCGGAAATTGGCTTTTGTGATCAGGAAATTGTAGAAATCGCGAGCGTCTTTTGCTGGATATTGCAACTTCGGGATCGTGGGGTCTTGAAATTTGCTAACTCCGACAACTACCGCCCATTTGTCCCGGATCGGGCGATCTTTGGAGTTTGACGCTGATGGCTGATTGGTCGATATTTCCGAGGCTGATGATGAAGCTATCGAAGCGACAGCTTCCGCTTTCCCATGAAGATCCAATTTCTGCTCAACTATCTGTTGGGCTAGTCGCTTTGCTGCAGCTTCGTCAGCAAGACGCTGATCTTCAGCCGAAGATGCTTGCTTCTTTATTAGTAGATCCGCTGCAATCTTTTCAGCCTGCGCGCGAATAATCGATTCCCTGCTGGGCGCATACTTGCAGAGTGCATCGTCCGCCGCCAGTGACCATATTTTTATTGTTCCGTCATCACTACCGCCAGACGCCAGGCTGCGCCCGTCCGGACTAAATGCAAGTGTCCTGACAAAATTCGCAGACCCAGCAAAAGCACTTAGCACTCTCCCGGAAGTGGCATCCCAGATTTCTATTATTTTGGTGTTACTGCCAGATGCAAGGCAACGCCCGTCCGGGCTCCATGCAAGTGCAAGTGTGTCGACACCAATCCGTCTAATTAGAGTGCTCAGCTCATGCCAACTAGTCGTGTCCCATATTCTGACTGTCTCGCTACCGGTAGCCATGGCTCGCCCGTCCGGGCTCCACGCTAGCGCGTGCACCATTCCCTCCCCTGGAATAGTGCGCAGCTCACGCCCGCTCGCTGCGTCCCAGATTCTCACCGTTTTGTCATCACTGCCGGAAGCCAGTGCTCGCCCGTCCGGACTCCATGTGAGCACGTTAACCCAGCCCGTATGCCCCGTAAGAGTGCGCAGCTGTCGCCCGGCAGCCGAATCCCATATTTTTATTGTTTTGTCCGCACTGCAACAAGCGATGAATCGCCCGTCCGGGCTCCATGCTACCGGACCATAATGCTGATACTCGATAGTACGAATTTTGCGCCCACTGGCGACGTCCAATGTGCTTATGTTAGCCCAACCTGCAGAGGCTAGGCTGCGCCCGTCCGGACTCCATGAAAGGGCTATAACACCGCCCGAGGTACCGTATTCATTCCATGTAAAGGTCCGCAGCTCACGCCAAGTGACCGCGTCCCATATTTTGTTGTCCTGTCATCACTGCCAGAAGCTAAGCTGCGCCCGTCCGCGCTCCAGGATAGAGCTGTAACAGGCCGCGTGTGCCCAGTAATATTTTGAGGCACCATTTCAGCCGCCTGGGACTGGTTTATGGCACCCTGTTCGAGCCAAGCAGTCGACGTGAAAGCAAGAACAAGGAATAGTGCCAGTGGCTTTCTAAGAATGCTTCGAAGCGGTCTTTGAAGTAGACTTTGCCAGGAATCTAGAATTTGTGCTTCCGGCATGCTAGTACTGATCATAGCAATTTGTCCTTAGGTTCTTCTGTAACTAATCTGAGTGTGAAAACCTTCTTTAGTTCTTCTTTAAAGGCGTTTTCCAAATTCTCTCACTCCAGGCACCTACCGTGTAAACCACAAGTCTAACTCAACTCTTTAGATTCCTGCAGCCATGCGAATTTAATCAAATGGCTTTCATCAAAGTTTTGCAAAAGGGAAATTTCAGAGTGCTATTTCACATCCACCACTCACACAAAACAGTCTTTCATTTGAAATAAAATAGTTTCTCCACGCAGATATTATGATCCAGTGTAGCTTAACGGCTGGTACCATTCACTGTGTTCCAATTCGTCGCGATCTTACTCATGCTTTGCATAGGTTCAGTAGGGAAACCGAATGATAATCACGCCTCACAAGAAATCAGCCAGTCGACCAATTGTTCAAGTATTGTTCAAAACTTTAGTTGTATTTGCGTTGACCACGGCTCCTTCCCATGGGTTTAACTATGAGAAAAATCCGGTTCTGAAGGAAATTAACAGCCGCGCGGAAGTTTTGTTTGACAAAGAATCTGGACTCGAAAAGTCAATCAAGGAATTAACAAAAACGCTAGAGACGTCATTAAGTGATGAGACTGCAAGGCAATTGTTTGCTCTCGATCTCGAACGAGAAGCTCTAGCACCGCTAATCTATGAGACCTGCAAAGAATATGCAGACACATATGAGGCACTTCGCAAATCGCATGTGAAGTTAAGCGATGAAGACAAATTCTGCATGGAAAATGAGAACAAAAGACTCTTCTATATTTTCATGACGCAAGGTCTAGACCTGGAAACACGTGCAAGACTATACGACAAACTAGGATTACAACGACGCGCAATTCAAGTAAGAAAGCGACGGCTTGAACTGGATACAACAGGCCGAGACTCAGACATGCCGATAAATACAAAAAGATGGGGCAAGCTGCCAGAGAATTCAGGACAATTTCTTTCAGCTCCTCTAAAAGGTTTTGTTGTGTGGGAGCTGGCAATGTCATATTTCTGGGTAGGAGAATACGAGAAAGCGCAGAAGTACTTTGATGAAAGCCTGTTGCTCTCCGAAGGTAGGCAAAAATGTGTGGATATTGGAAACGGCACCGTTCGATCACTAGGATTGGATTTATTAGAAGCACAAGGGCACACCAAAGAAGCAATTGATTCCGCTAAGTCTACGCCTTGGCCTAATCAATACGCTCGCTTGAGTAGGCTTTACGCGAAAATCGGAAATGTTGTTGAATCTGACCGCAACTACAAACTAGCAATAGAAGACAAATTCACATCAGAAGTGGAAAAAGCGGAGCTTGAAATTGCTCATGCTAACTACAGCTCTGCAATAGAAAGGCTAAATAAGTCTCTACCCACCTGGCTCAATTCAGACAGACGCGAAGCTTCTCGCATTTTGCTTTTGAAATCGCTTGCCGAATCAAAGAGCGGCAAAATAAATGTGGCGAAAGATGACCTAAATATGTGCAGGGGATGGCTAGACGAATTGCCTGCACTTAAAGATCTGACAGAGCGAGCGGTTACTTCAATTTCAGATATTACCCACGAAAACTTTCCATTGAACAATCCTGTCAGAGAGAAGTTTGCGATTGTATTTGGTGTGGGACAATTTCGAGATCAAAGCATTCCGAGCCTAAAATATTCAGTAAAGGACGCTCAAGACGTTCGCGATATGCTAATTGACACTTATGGATTTAAACCTCAAAACATTCGCTTGCTCACAAACGAAGCTGCCACCAAGAAGGCATTGATAGACACGCTAGATGGATGGATTAATGGAAAGGCAGAGTCCGACGACCTGGTTTTTTGCTTTCTTGCTACCCATGGCACTCCAGCAAACCGCGATGCTGCAGCCCAAAATTACATCGTAGCCTATGACACTCAAAAAGAGCGTTTGTTTGGTACCGGTGTCCCGATGGATCTTATTTGCAAACTACTTAGAGACAAATGCAAGGCGAGAAGAACTCTTGTTGTATCTGACACATGTTATAGCGGAGCTATGACAAAAATATTTTCTTCAGTCAACGAATCTAAAAATGATGGAAATCTCGACCCCGAGAAATATCTTGTTTCGCAATCAATGCTTGTAGTAGCCTCTAGCGATAAGAATCAGCGCTCTTGGGAATCGCGACGATATCAAAACGGCGTATTCACAAGACAACTAATCGAATGCTTCAAACGCGATCGCGACTACAGCTCTTTCAGCAACTTATTCAAAGATATTGAAGCCAACACAGAAAAAGAAGTAAAACTTGACTTTAACGCTGACCAAACGCCGCGAATAGCAGGAACCTGGGCTGCACAGGAATTGAAGTAGCCTTACGCTTGACCGTTGTTGGTGGTAGGCATCCAGCGGTACTTTATTCTAGGTCATGAACTGTCCGAAAGTATTCTGCCCATGCGCACAGGCCATGAACGCCTGTGGAGATGACGCCATGCGTCTCCCATGCAACTTCGTTCATTCCCCTCGGAACATGTAACGAGTTTTTCCTTTCATAGTCTATTTCTAGTTTTTCCAGATTGAAATTTCCAGCTTCTTCGATATTGCGGTCCTAGCTATTGCGCAAATGCCAATGCAAACATCGAGCACAGTCATTATTCCGTTTCTGTCTATTTTGACTCAATATGTGGCGGGCTGCTTTCACCCGCAGCCGCATTTAAAAGAGGCTGCAATTTTTTTACGCGCTCTTTGACTGCGATTGTTTGTGGCGCCATCGGCCCAAACTTAGATTGATTGAACGACAACGCCCAGTTGTATGCTTGATTGGCACCTGAGTAATTTTGGCGCATTTCAAACACCTGACCAAGCAGAAAGAGTGCTTCGGCAATTTTCGGATTGTCCGATGGTAAAGTCAGTGATGTGAGGTATGCCTGGCGTCCCAATTTTTCAGCCTTGTCTGCGTCGTTTTCATCCATTGCATTTTGAGTTTGCGCCAGCAAATCATCAACCTTTGCTGTTGCTTCTGCGGTGTCGCGCGCAGCAGATTGTTTCTTGTCTTTCTCTTTACTTTCTTTTGGCTCAGAAACTTTGCTTTCCGCTTTTGCAAGATTTAGGTCGATCAGAAATGGAACAGCCGAAAATATTGCACCGATGATGAAAATGCTGAGCGCAGCAAGCATGTCGTTTTTGCGAGCATCATTCTGCTGTGAACTTGCTGCCGCTGTTATAGTTGGGGGAGCTGCAGCTACGCCTGAAGCTGCTGCAATTTCGTCGTTTACTCGCTCAAGCGCAAGTCTCAATTGCTGCGAGCTTTCAAATCGTTGCGATTGATCTTTTAGCAAGCAAGTGTTGACTATTTTTGATAGCTCTCCTGCTGTGTGTTCGTTTTCCAAAAAGTCAGCCAGGTCGGGAATGCTCTCGCTTACATGCATTTGCATGCAGTCAACAGGGTTTTTGGCCTGGTAGGGTGGTTGCCCCGTCAGCGCGTGATAGAGCAAGCATCCAAACGAATAAATGTCGCTGTGAAAGTCGACTTTCTTGCCAAGAATTTGCTCTGGGCTCATATAAAGTACGCTACCAAATACGGTGCCTGGTAAAGTTAGCTCGCGCGCTATGGTGTCTTCAACTGAAACCGATTTGGCAATGCCGAAATCTAATAGCTTAACCAGAATTTTGCCGTCAGCCTCTGGCTGCAGCATCACATTACTGGGCTTAAGATCTCTGTGTATCACGCCTTTGTCATGTGTGTACTCAAGCGCCCTGGCTAGTTGAGTGAAAATTTCAACGCAAAGGCTCGTTTTAACTTTTCCGTCTCTTTGAATCAATGTTTCAAGGCTCTGGCCTTCAACGTAGTCCATTGCCAGATAGGGAATGCCGTCAGCGACAACTCCTGAGCCAAACACATTGACAATATTAGGATGACTGAGTGAGCTTGCGATTTCAGCTTCCATCTTAAATCGCAAAAGCATCTCTGGTCGCGCGCATAAATCTGGATGGAGGATTTTGACAGCAATTTTGCGGCGCACAAGTTTGGTTTCGCCCGCATAGACTTTGCCCATGCCGCCTTCGGCAATTAAATGCGTGATGACATATTTATCGTCAAGCTCGAAAGGTTCAAATTCAACTTTTGAGTTTGTCGGTGTATCCATAAATCTTTTCCATCAAGCAAAGCTATTTGATGTTGTCACGGTCTAAATTCTGTGAATCTTCCCTGCTCACGTCAAAATTTCAGCTTTCCCTATTATGACGTTTGTCACGTCGCAGTGTAAATGGAAATTTCGCGGGCAATACATGACATAGCTTTTGCCTCTCGCGCCTCTTTGCTTGACAATCTGCAATTTAAGTCGTGACTTTCGTCGACCAAACAGGCTATTATGTGCGCGAGGATAGTGGAAACCGTTACGAATTGCTGAAAGTGATTCGCACCGGGCGAGCCATTTCCTTTCATCTGGTTACTAAGCAAAAACAAAAATAGTCACAGCTGCTGAAATGCTTCGCTGTTGTTTCTGATGCAAATCCAAAGATCTATAAATTCTGCTAAACAGAGATGCCTTTTCCAACAGCGTGTTTTGAGTCTGTTGTTACTTTGTTCATTCTGGACCAATGGTCTTTGCTGCTCTTTCGTTCGGGCTAACGAAATCGCTGAGGCGGCAAAACCAGAAAACCCAGAAATGGCACCGCAAGCAAGCTCTGGTGCTCAAATGAGCGACCAGGAAATAAGAGCACAGTATAGATTGCTAACAAAAAAGATTCTTTTGGAAGCACTTCAGCTTGGTCGTTTCAGTCTGAATTATCGTCGTTATGGCACGAGGCGCTGGCTTCCCATGGGGTTGCAGTATTTCGCCACTCAAGAAGCAGGGGCTGCAGGAACACTTGCTCTCAATGTCGTTGGAGTCAACGAATTCCATAAGGGCATGGATGACCCTGATAAGATTTCACTTCGTAGGCTGCGCTATGGCGCACGCGCGGCAATGGTAACTGGAATTATCGCAAGCGCCGGCTCGGCTGTTTCGCTCAGCTATAACTCGCTGCAAGCCGCGCGCAATGCAAAAAACAAGTTTGACAGCAAGCACGCCAGAATATATGTGATTGAACGTTTGCGTGTAATAGATCAATTGTTAGCTGAAAGAGAAGCATTCACAGAGTCTCATGCAGACCACCCCATGGTCGAATTGGCCAGATGCGAGGGGCGAATTTTGCGATTGATGCGCGATGCTTTTGTTTGCGAATTTGCGACATTTCTGCACGACGTGCGACGTTTGCGCGTTGACGAAAATCTCTTCTATGTACTTAACAGCTCATTCAACATTTTGAATGCAGTCTCAGCTTATTACGTCGTCAAATCAACGAAAGATTTTCACTATAATGCACCGGCGCAGATTATCCTCACTGTGTCTGGCGCGTTGGCAACTGTAAGCCCATTGCTCAGCACTGCCAGCGGGCTTTTGGCCGGCTGGCAGGAGAAACGACTACTAGCAAAATCTGTTGGTAAAATTCCCGAGCATCCTGCAGAAAAAATGGAAGCCGAAACAAAGAAAGCCGAGGAAATGCTAAAGCAGGTTGAAGGGACTGGAGTTCAATTGCCCGCGGCTTTTGGAAGAGCACTTTTGTACTCGCGCTCCTCTCAGTTTTTTGAGGAAGAACTAAGACGCGAACAACGCGTGATGAAATATCTAAATTCAGTTGCGGCGCAGTCCGACATTATAGGTCCACTGGTGGGTGCGACTGCACTTGCACAGGGCATTCTGGGGACATACGGTCACTACAATTTTGTGGGAAGAGATGAGAGGCAAAAGGCAAAATACGATTATGCTGGTTCTGTAGCCGGCACAGCAGGGAGCGCTCTGGCACTCAGCGTCACTGCAACTGCCATGATTTTCGACCTCTGGTATATCCACCGTTTGGAAAAAAATCACAAGATGCCCGAACAGCTTATTGAAGATAGGCTTGAGAAGATGGAAGAGACCGAGAAATTGCTGAATGCCATGTAGATAAGCAGTGGGCGGAGCCGGGCTGTTGCTATAGCTTCGGAAATTGATTATTCATTATCCACAACCATATAGCCTGAGTGTCTAATTGTTGTTATAAATTCGGGCTTTCCTAAGTCTGCTAGCTGTTCTCGCAGCAGTTTCATCCATGTTCGAACAGATGCAGTTGAAGTGGCACTTTCAGATGACCAGATTGCATCAAGTAGTTCTTGGGCGCTAAAAGTTTTATTGCGGTGCTTCATCAAATACTCTAGCAAAGCAGTTTCTTTTGGGCGAAGAACGATAGTCTTGCTGCCAACGGTGATGTTGTTGGAGTCGGGCTTCAGCAGAACATCACCTATTCGAAGCTCTGCAATAAACTCTGTGGGGCGGCGCAAATTGCTTCGAATGCGTGCTGAAAGTTCTCGAATTTCAAAAGGCTTTACTACGTAATCATCTGCACCAGAATCGAGTCCAAGCTCTTTGGACTCGATTTCTTGCTGACCTGTCAAAAATATGATTGGTGTTTTGCCGCCCGTACCTCTAAATGACTTGCACACTTCTGGTCCGTTTAGATCTGGAAGATGCCAGTCGAGAATAATGAGGTCGTAGTGAAATGATGAAAGCAGTTGCAGTGCATCTTTGCCAAGTCCTGTGGTTTCAACAGTGTGGCCTTGCAGGCTAAGGAAGTTTTTTAGTCCTTTTGCCAGTGAATCGTCATCGTCAACAATCAGTAATTTTGCCATCGAGTCTTAAGCCCGCTGATATACACGCACACAAACGACTCGAAGTATAGCTTCTTTGCAACGAAACGCGTTTAGCAATGGTTCTTTCATCGCTATTTTCAATCACACTTCTTCGGCTCAAAATGCTCTTTCTTTTTTGCTTCCAGTTCGTGCTTGTGGTGAAATTCATATGCCAGGCGTTTTAAGCGCGGAATTCTTGGACTCTCTTCCGCCACTGCTATCAAATTCATCTAGCTCCTGCTTCGAGCTTTCGAATGAATGCATCCCATGCAGGCGTAATTTCAACTTTCTTTTCTCTTCTAAAGCGAGATTGAATATAGCTGCTGTCTGGCTGGCTTTCTCTGGCAAGCTGCTTGCCCACTGGCGAATTCTCGATGTCCTGGACTACTGATACGATTTTCTTGAGTGAGTGTGCGAGCTGCTCATTATCTCTGGCCGCGTCAATTGTCTTTCTTGCATCACTCAGGCGTTTGAGAGGATTTCCTTTGACGCCGCTAAGAACTGGATATAGTTCTTTCAAGCCATCAACTGTGTCTTGTACATCTTTCTTGTCTGAAAAGTGCAAGTCATCACTCGCCAGTTTCTTGATTTGAGTTAAGTTGTCGTGAAGCGGGGAAATTATTCGACTTAATTCCTTCTTGTCCAGAATCTCGCTGCCTGGAATGTTTGCGGTAAGTCCGCCCAAATTTTCATAGCCTTTGTCTTTGTCTCCGAAACTATTGATGGTTAGCGCATCTAAACCCTTAAGGAAATTGTGCGCTGAAAGTTTTAGGTCGTCGTTATCTGTTTTCAGTTTTCCCTGGTCGATTGCACTGAGCGTGTTCGTTGCAAACTGTTTAAGGTCTCTTTCGTGAGAACGAAACTCTTCTTCTTCAGTTTCAGGTCTTACTGTTTGATTGATGGCATCATGCAGTGCGTGAATGTTGCTTGCACCACTTAGCTTTTTCAAATCATTACCGAATTTATCTAGTCCTTGTTTGAATTCATCGTACTTGCTCAGGTCAAAACTCGCCAGCGTAGAGGTGTTATTGGTTTTACCTTCTTTATTTTCTCCATTTTTTGCAAGCTCGACAAAACCTGCAGCCAGGTCTCGACCAGACTGTTGAGGGTTGTTAAAAAGTGACTGCAAAGCAGCTTTAAGGTTTTGTCCATCGCCTTTCTCTGTGGGATGTCCAGCCGCTTCAGACGCAGCCGACGCTACTAGATTTTTTGCAATCTTTGCTGTTTTATCAAGCACTGGTACTGAACTCATATTGCAAGCATCAAAGTCCAGGAAATCGAGCTTTTCATGCCCGCTTCCTTTCAGTCCTGCTTCAATACCTTTTGTGGTGTCGCTCAACGTGAGGTCCCCACGATTTGTTTTAATTCCTGCCGCCCCCATGCCATGCGATTGTATAATCAATGCAATCTTGTCTGATGGACTCAGCTCACTAGCTGTTTTCAGCAGATTTTTGATATCTTCTTGTGATGACTTCGACTTTGAGTCGGGCAGCTTATCTATCTTGCCGTCGTGAATGAAGTAATTCTCTGATTTGCTGAGGTTCTTTTCGGTGGCGTTTAAGTCACAGGCATTTGCTTCTTTGTTTGATAAGGGTCGTTTATCATCGTGACAGAATTTATTGTTTTTACCAACTGTGCGATCTGCATGAATCAAAATGTTGACTGATTTGCCTTCGGTTTCTTTAGCTAATTGCTTCAGGTAGTCTAACTTGTTATCGACACCGAATCCTTTTGGGCTTCTATCGGCTCCAGGAAGCGTGGCGCTTAGATCTATCGCGACTGTCCATTCTTTCTTGGCTGCTGCCTCTTTCGACTTAACTTCGATCGGGCTGTCGTTTTGCGAAACTAGCTTTCCATCTTTACTTGTTTTTTCAAGATACTTACCGTTTGTTTCTAATCTTGTGGTTACAGATCCATCGTCGTTTTTGCGGAACTGTTCTCCTTTCGAAAATGACTCACGGCCGGTTTGCTGCTTTATGTCTCGGGCTTCTTGTTTTAGTTTGCTATGGTCCCAATCAGGATGTTGATTTTTAAGTGCCTGGTAGGGTCCTTCATTTGCTGCCAGTTGAGGTGTCATTTCTTTGTTTGAATTGCTGAGCTGCAATTTCGGCAGCAGGCTCTCCGCCGTAGTTTGACTATCTCTGGTGCTTGCGAAATGGTTTCCGTTTGTCCTCAGGTCAATTACATGGTTCTGGAGCGAGTTGGTCTGCTCAGATAGACCTCGCTTTTCTTCAGCTTTATCGTTTGATTGATGTCTGTCCGTTACCATGCGGTTTGAGCTCCAGGTTTGGATTTAGGTGACTTCTTGTGGTAATTGAAGACTCACTTGCTAGCCTTCATGAAATTAGGCTAACAATTTCAAGGTGAAACGAATGTGAAATTGACCCAAATCGGGGGATTATCGGCAGGGCGGCACAGCGGTTTGGATGGCAGTACGCTAGGGTATGTACGAACCGAGGCGGAACCATGTCCACAACGAAGCCCGAAAGTACATTGCCAGAAACGCGTGGGACGAATTCGTCCAGGCGGAAAATCCGGGGAGCCCTGCTGAAAAGGCTCTTGGTCTTTTTTACTGGGATTATTGCTGTGTTTATTGCCGTTTTGATTTTTGCCGGCATTCAGCCCGAATCGCCTGACCCTGATAGCTATGAGGAAAGTGACACAGGTGAGGGGCAAGCTGAATCGACTCACCTTTCAGATACTGGCACAATAGAAGCACCTAAAGAAAAGCAGAGCAAGAAATCCTCTCAAGAAGCAGATCGCATATTGCGTGATTTGCTAGTGAATCTTAGAGCTCATCCTTCAGTAAAAACTTATGGTGACGTTGCCACACAGATAGACGCGTTGATTCCAAGTTTGGATGAGAGCGACAAGCGGATGCTTTATTTTGCATATGCAGCCAAAGCTGACTGTGAGTGGTTTCTTTCGCGGCAAAACAAGGCGATTGCATCGTTCAAAAACTGTCTTGAGCTCTCCAAAAATCAAAACGACCAGTACCCAATCGAATCTGCTAAACAATTCTTGTTGCTGTCATTTGCAGAGCTAAATAGGGACAATAGACCCAAAGCAGAATCTTATGCATCTATGGCAATGAAAATAACTGGTTTGCAAAATGGAAATGGTTATAGCCTTTCGCCACCAAATTATTACAACGATCTAGACCGAGCGATTTTGAGGTCAACCTGTGAAGATATTCTTGCAAACGCCGCTTTAGAAAGAGGTGACTATGCAAATGCTCTTAAACATGCCAAATCTGCAGATCTTGAACTTGGCTCTCGATGGAAAATGAATTTTGCATATTGCCCAACCACGATAATCGCAGATGTTTATTTAGAGCAAGGAAATGAAAAAAGCGCGAAGACAGTCGTGAAGCAGTCGATTGATCTTTCTTTGCAGCAAATCAATAGCACCTGCAAATCCGGGAGTGCTGAGGAATCAAACTTAGTGCAATCGTGCGACATTTGCGCCGATTGGTATCTTCGCCATAACTTCAATGAGGAAGCCAGACTTGCATACAAATCGTATGTTGATTTAGCGCGCAAAAAGAAGCTTGAAACATGGCTTCAGCAAAGTCAGCTGAAGCTCAAGAATTTGGCTGGGTGAAATAAGTGTGCGCATAGTCCAAATACTTCATCTTCAATCAGGCATGAGATGTTTTTGGTAAACGAAACCAGAATTTGGAACCCTTGCCTGGCTCACTTTCAACGCCAATGTTTCCGCCATGAGAAAGTATGATCGAATGGCATATTGCCAATCCTAGACCAAATCCAGCTGCAGATTGACCTTCTACTTGAAAGAATTTTTCAAAAACCTTTGCACTTGCTGCAGCATCCATTCCCTGTCCTTGATCTATAACTGCGACTTCTGTTTCTCCTTCACTATTTTGATTGGCGATAACTTTGATCAAAGATGAGCTGGGAGAAAATTTGATTGCGTTGGTCAAAAGATTTCCAAGGACTTGGATTAAACGATCTTTGTCTGCAGTGAGGGAAAATTCTCCTCCTTCGCATTCTATTGAAATTGATTTTTCTTTTGCTAACCCGGCGACCATAGCACTTGCGTCTTTTAATAAGTCGCTCATCAAGACCGGCTGCAAGTTCAATTCCATTTTGCCTGATTTCATTTTATCAAGAGTCAAAAGATCGCTAAGCAACCGCAGAACACGCATGATGTTTGTACTTGCAGCTTCCAGGCTTTCCTTAGCCATGCTGGGAAGCTTCTCGACGCTTGCTTCATTCAATAACATGATTGCACCGTCTGCAGCCATCAATGGGCTTCGCATGTCGTGCGCTATCATCGACATCAAGGATTTACGTTTGTCCTCAGCAAGTTGAAGTTCGTCCGCGGTTTTGCGAAGCACAGTGGAAAGAAAATGAAACTCGTCATTGCCTGTCAGTGATGACTCATTGTTGTGACGGGCAAGAAGATTTCTCGCATCATCCACAAGGGCAAGCAGGCGTTCTGTAATGTCCAACGTGAATATGGAAAGAAGACCGAGTGACATGAGGAAACCGGCAGCGATACCTAAAGTGATTACTATTTGAACTTTGGCAATATATCTTGCTTGTTCACGCCGAAGTCGCTCTAGACGTTTAGATTCTTGTTGGAACATTTTTTGAATCTTGCCGTTTAAATCTTGATAGTCGCCCATCAAAACGGGAATCAATCCGAGATCGGACTGTGAAGCTCTTTCACCTCCGTGACTGTAAACGTCCTTTTGGTATTCTTGCGATTTGCTGATAAGTTCTCTAAGCTCGTTCCAAAGCACCAGATGTTTTGATTTGATGAAATGAGGCTTTAATGCTTCTGATTCTTCCAGGCACCTGAGCGTACTTTTCTCCGCTAAATTTTTGAAGACTTCCTTTCGCCCAGCCACATAAAAAGCCACAGAAGAGCCTAATTTGAACAGATTGGTTTCTAAAATACTGAGGTGCGTTACAACATTTGATTGTCGGTTAATTCTTGACAGAAGAGCTTCAGTTGTTTTCATTTGCCCATCTAGCCATACAAACCAGGCCGCTTGCACAATAATAGGGAACAAAACAAGGAAGAGTCCTTTCTCAAATAATTGCGGATTTGCAATTCTGTCCCAAAGCGATCTGGTTTTGATTTGTGGCTCTTCGATGCTTTGTTTTGTTGCTTGTTTTTCGCTGGGATGAAGCGGTGCTTCAAACCAAAAATCGCTGCCTTTTCCTAACTCAGAATCTACGCCAACTTGACCAGAGTGACTGTCTATGAGTGTCTTGCAAATTGCAAGACCTAGACCGAAGCCCATTGATTGATCTGATCTTTCGGTTTGGTAGAATTTTTCAAAAACTTTCTTCCGGGCTTCTTCGTCTATGCCACGACCACGGTCTCTTACAATGACTTTTACTTTGCCGGATTCTGTTTGACTCAATATATCTATTGCAGAACCTTCTGGCGAAAACTTCAATGCATTTGAAACAAAATTGCATATGACTTGCTGAATACGTTGGCGATCCCAGGTTACTTCAACTTTGTCGCAAAGGTTATTGATCGTGATTGATTTCCTTGTAGCCAGAGAAGAGATTTGCGCAATACATTGCTCTACTCCATCGCGCAATACATATGGTTCTGGCTTGAATGGTAAATTTCCTGAATCCAATTTCTCAATGGTCAAAAGATCATTTACGAAGTCCATTACGCGGCTTAAGGACACATCGCATGTCTTGAGCCACTTTTGTATTTGTTTGGGTTGCTGCGGAGGCAGCAGTTCTTCAAAGGTAGCAACATAAATTTGACTGGACATAATCGGTGAACGCATATCATGCGCCACCATCTGTATTACCGACTGGCGCTGCTCTGCTTCTGCAATCAACTCTTGTGCAGAATGATCGAAAACTGAATCAAGATATGCAAGCTCGTCGTTGCCTTTGAGAAGTGACTCTGGTCTCTTTCGTGCTGATAAGGCCTGCGCATGTCTAACCAGAGTCTTTAGTCTCTTGCTGATTTTTCTATTAAATGCCACCAGCAATACAACCGCAATCAAGCTTGAGCCCAAAAGACCAAGATAGGACAACGACCGCAATAATGCCCATTGTTGCTGCTGATTCTTTCGGGTAGTGTTGATAATTGCGTTTTGATCTTCAACAACAAGTTGCGCCTTTCCTGCGTAAAGCAGTCCTTTTTTTACTAATACAGAAACGCTGAGGAAGCGCGCATAGTTGTCTCGAAAGCCGGCATTCTCCAAACTTGGGGCTAGCTTTTCAGCCTCTGCCAATACTGACCTTGCAGAGCGCTCTAAGCCTTCAACCACTGGTTTGAATTCAGGGTCTGCACTGCTAAGCGTTTTCAATTTTTCAAACGACTTATTCGCTTCTTTAAGGTCTTGCTCTGATAAAGCCTTAGAGTTTGGGTCGTTTTTGAAACAACAATTCATCAGGTCTGCACAATAAGCCAGAAGTGCTGCGAATGATGAATTAAGGCAAGCAACCGATTCGCTGCGATCTTGCTCTTCAGCCATAAGCTTGCTGCTTGATATCCAGAGCTGGTCAAGGACGATGAAAAAAGTACTACCAATAAGACCTGGCACCAGTACCAGCAACAAGCTTGTCCGGAAAATCGCCGGAGTATAAGGTAGTTTCTTTCTTGAGCTTGCTCTAGTCATTGTCTTACGCTGCAACTGCAAACAAGTTATTGGAATTCATAACTTTTAGATTGTTTTGTGCTGGCCTTATTTTTCTCAGCATTGTCGATCAAAAATCTGCGAATCTTCTTGCTTAAGTTTGGAGGTTCAGCTTATTCTTAATACGACGTCTGTCCGGTCGGAGTGTTAATGGAAATCTCGCTGGCGATTCTTGCTATTGGTGGGCTTATTTTCCTGGCCCATATATTTGCGGCCATATTCGACAGGCTGGGCATTCCAGACATTTTGCCACTGATGGCTCTTGGCTTGATTATAGGACCATTAATGGGACTGGTGACACCAGAAGCCTTTGGAAAAGTTGGTCCGGTCTTTTCAACTGTTGCACTTGTGGCTATTTTATTCGAAAGTGGGCTTGAGCTAAAACTTTCTGATTTGAAAGCTTCATTTGTGAGTTCTGTAGGGGTTACCATCCTCAGTTTTCTGGCAACAGTTGCAGTCGTCACTGTGATTTGTATGGCGGCTTTGCGGCTTGAGCTATTACCTGGATTGATGCTTGGTTTTATTGTTGGCGGCACCTCGGCTGCCGTTGTAATCCCCATTTTGTCGAAGCTGCCTGTTAGTAGAGACTTAAAAGTAACACTCACACTTGAGGCAAGCATTGGCGACGTTCTTTGTATTATCGGAACATTGACTGTTTTGAAGCTAGCTTCTACAGGTAGTCTCGATGCAGGAGTTGTTGCGGGCAACTTGATTTCATCATTATTGATGGCGACAGTAATCGGATTAGCTTTCGGGCTGATATGGAGCTATAGCCTCAACTTTTTTCATCAATTGGAAAATGCGATTTTAACCACGCCGGCATTTTTGTGCATACTTTATGCAATCACAGAATTGCTCGGTTTTAGTGGTCCGATTGCGGCTTTGAGTTTTGGAATTATGTTAGGCAATGTCAAAAATTTCTCGTTGCCTAATGTGGGCACTATTTTACATCTAGATAAAGATGCTGCCCTCAAGTCAGGCAACGCTGCGGCAAGAATGCTCATCTCCCTTGGGAATTTCTTTGTGACCAAACCGGGAAAGGCAGACTCAACTGAAACATCGCAATTTCGCATTCTTTCTGAAGCCACTGCGCGAGATTTGAATTTTATGGATCGCGCAGTAATCAGCGAATTGATTTTTATAGTCAAGACTTTTTTCTTTGTCTATCTCGGCTTGAGCATTCAACTTAACGACAAGATGCAGATAATTGCCGGCATACTTCTAACTGGGTGGATTTATCTTTTTAGAATCATCAGTACAAGAATTGCGCTAAACAATAAGTGGGCGAAAAGTGATGCTGAGCTTGCAGCAATTATGTGTCCTAAAGGACTGGCAGCAGCAGTGCTAGCTTCAATGCCAGTAGCGGCAGGGCTTTCGTATGGACCCATAATTCAAAATGTGGCCTATTCGATAATTCTTTCAAGCACAATTTTGACCACAATTCTTCTTGTGTTGTTGCAAAAAGGCGTCAAACTGCCACCATACTGCTACATGTTTAGCCAATATAAAAACGTCGAACAATCTTGATAGTGACGCAATTAACGTTGCGCCATCTCATTTGTAGCCTTTTTTCTAACTCTAATTTCTTGAAGATTCCGGGCACTAAATTAAGATCTTCGAGTCTTGTTTAACTGCATCATGAATTTTGGAGAGCAAGAAATGATAAGCAAGAAATTGACACTAAGCCTGCTTGCAGGCGCTTTCGCTATAACGTCTGCATGTGCTCCTGCATTTCCAAAAGATCCTAACGGCTATGCTGCAAATCAGATGGCGATGCAAATGTGGATGAATCAGCAAGCAAATAATCAGCAACAAGCGTACTGGAATCAACAGCAGGCAATCAACAATTATTATGCTGCTCAAAATGCGTGGGCACAAAATACTGTCCCTCCAGCTTGGGCAACCAATAATGGTTATGGCCGTTATCGCAACAACAGCTATGGACAATACTATCGAAACGCTTACGGTGGTGAGCGCTGGGGACACTACCATCACCATAATGGCTGGTAACTTTAGTTGCAATACTTGAACAGAACTTATTCTCCGCCGTTCAAGTTTATTTCCTGCGGGCTAGTTTGACAGTGTCTTTGAAATTACGCCTGCGTCTGGCGGTGAGTTCATCAGTGTACAAAGATGATGCCAGTTTTTTGAAACCATTAGCTAGTTCTTCTGAACTCATATTGCTCGGCTTGAAGTTTACGTCGAATAGAGTGCATTTGTTCCAATTGAGGTCATCACAAATTCTGCCCTCTTTCTTTAATCTGGCGTAAAGTGGTGTGCCGGGAAAGGCTGTCTGCACAGTTATTTGCACGTCAAATAAATTGAGTTCTTCAACGTAGTCGAAAAGTTGGTCTATCGTTTGTGAGTTATGTCCATCGAGACCTACAATAAAACAGCCGATTACTCTGATGCCGTATGATTGAATTTTTCTGATGGCGTCTTTGTATGAAGCCCATGTTTTCAGCTTCCAATTCGATTTGATTTCCAGCCCATCCATACCTGTTAGCACCGGGCTTTCAAGACCGATGAGTATTTGAACGCATCCGCTTTCGTGCATTTGTTTTAAAAGCTCATCATCGTTGGCTACAGAAATGTCTGTTTCTGCAAACCATCTCACTTTGCGTTTTTTCAATTTGGGCAGCAAGTCTTTCCAATATTTTCTATCAACCATGCTGTTGTCGTCAGCAAACTCGATAAACGGGCGTCGCCAGATGTCTCTAATTTTGTCAATTTCGCTCAAGACTTTTTCTTTTGGCTTTTGCTTGTATTTGTTGGTCAAAAGAATAGATGCTGCGCAAAATTCGCAGTGATGTGGGCAGCCTCGGCTAGTTTGTACTGTGAGGCGATTGTATTTGAGCGGGTCTAAGAGTTCAAACGCCGGCATCGGCGCATCTTTTAAATCGAACTTGCTGTTGACTGAGCCATAGAATTTTTGTAGCTTGCCGCTTGCGCAGTCTTCTAAAATGCTGTGCCAAATTACTTCGCCTTCGCCTATGGCAACAGCATCGCAATGCTCAGCAGCCTCAGTCGGCAGGCATGTTACGTGTGGTCCACCCATCACGACAGGAATGCCCAGGTTCTTATAGGTGTCAGCCAGCTTGTATGCGTCCATAATTTGGGCTGAATAGCTAGAGATGCCGACGAGGTCAAAGCCGTCTGGCACTGAGTCTAGTTTGCTCAAATCAGGTACTTCAATATATTCAACCTGATGCTGGGCTGGCGTCATTCCTGCTAATGTGAGCAACGCCAGGCTGGGGAGCGAAGCGATGGCTTTGCCGCGGTCGATAAAACCTGGTAGAGAAAAGCCGAGTTTCATCAGCTCTGAGTCGTAGGCTTTGATGCCATTCATCGCTATAAGTCCAATCTTCATCGGCCGCCTACCTTATATATAAAGATTGAAACTGACGCAATGGCAAAAATGACAGGTATAAAAAACAGGTTTTTGAAATGCTTTTTGTATGCAGATAAATAACAAATGCTGGGCATGCAAATCATTGCGCCGATCATTAATCGTTCTGTCCAGAGCATGTCTGCTTCGGTGAGTTTCAAATGATCGGCACTCATGATTAGTGCCAGGTCTAACAATGGCAGACCGAAAAACGAAATGTGCCCCAGCCGCAGCATGCGACGCGGCCATGAGCTGTATCCGCCTAACCAGTTTTCATCGGCAAAAAACAATCCTTGAATTGTGCCGCTGATTAAGCCAAGTAAAATCGCAATCCAGGCAGCATAGAAATTTACTGTCGCAGTCAACTGCCCACCTCGATGAAAGTTTTGGTTTTACATCTAAGCTGTGCTCAAATGCTGCACTTCTGGCAATTATACCTGGACGGCTTCTCGTATGCAGCGGACTACTGACAGTTTAGTAACTGTTATATGGAATCTCCTGCCAGTACTTGGGTTACTTTGTATCCTTTGTCTTTTAGAATTTGAATTATGCTGCGGTTGCCTACTAAATGTGCTGAACCAACTGCGCATATAAAAGTGTCTGAGCCCTTCAGATATGGCTCTAACTTTTCAGCCATAGTGATATTGCGCTCGTAGAGCAGCTTTTCTTGGACTGGTGCGAATTCTGGATGCTCTTTCAAATCTTTAGTAGTAAGCTCGTCCATTTTTACGTCGTCGCCGTCTTTCCAGGCTTTCATCAAATCATCAGCGTCTTTCTCGAGCAGGTCTAAGTCTACAAGCGTCAGGTTCAGCATTTTGTTTTGTAGGTCATCTGATAAGCCGGCAAATAACTTAAGTTGAAACTCTTCTGTTTCCAGCCCGATTAATTTCTTTCCCTGACTATTGGCTTCGGCAGTGAAGTGCAGATCTATTCCTTCTTTTGCGCTATAACCCAGTCTCTGAAATTCTGATTGCATAATTGTGAGCGCAACCAGCCATGGCTTCATTTGCAGTACGTTTGCTAATGGCAGTTTGTTGCGTGCGCAGTATTTTTCTACTTCGTTTGCCAGGTCAGGGCCGATATGCTGAGACAGATTATCCGGGGGCTGGTAAACGCCGTTTTGCCTCAAAAGCATTCTGGTTTTATCGGGGTCTTGTTTGGTCATATCGAGTTCTAGCAGTATTGCCCGCGATTTTTCAAATGCTTTTTCCATTTCAACGGGTAATGGGTAAAAATCTTTTTTTACTATGTGCATTGTACCGAGCAAGAAAAGCGTACCGCCGCTTTCGTTCGTAATTTTCCAGAGAAACTCTTTGCTGCCGGCTTTGAGCACTCTATTGCTGCTAGTCTCATTCGTCTTTGTTGGTTGTTTGCTGCTAGCTGATTTTGCCGCTGCTGTATTAGCCTGTTTGCTTACTACTCCTGCCGTTTTCTTTGGCGCTGGCTTTAATGGTGCAGTATTTGTCGAGCCGGCAAGGCAAAGAGTTTGATTGCTCAAGGCTAGTGCCGAAAGCAAAACCAGGTTTAGCAGTTTTCTCTTTTTCATCAAAAATTCCCTAACTAAATATTGTCGCCTACGAGTACTTGTGTGTATTGATAGCCACGTTTTTTCAAGAGTTCAAGGATACTTCTTTCACCAACCAGGTGCGCTGAGCCGACTGCTACCATAAAGGTGTCTTTGCCTTTGAGATAGGGCTCGATAGTTTCTGCCATTGTTTCGTTGCGTGCATAAAGAAGACGCTCTTCATAAGGCATTAATTCGGGGTGCTCTTTTTGATTTTTTGTGAGCAAGTAATCCATTCCTTTATCATCGCCTTCTTTCCACGCTTTGAATAGTTTATTAGATCCCGTTGGTTTCAACTGGTCTAAGTCTAGCAGTGTTGCTTTGAGCATTTGATCTTGCAAATCTGAGTCTAGCTCTGCAAGCACATTTACGTGAAACTCTTCTGTCTCGACCCCGATAATTTTCTTCTTTAGTTTTTTTGCTTTGTCCATGAAATGATTGTCGATGCCGAATGATTGCAAATAGCCACCCCTGGCCATCTCAAAATATTCGATCGCCATGGCTGCATACCAGGGTTTCATCTTCAAATAACGGTCTTCCGACTCGTCTTCACCTGCACAATATTTTTGCAGCGCTCTCATAGTTAGACGAGAAACGTGCTGGCTCAAATCATCGCCTTTTGGATAAAAGCCTTTTGTTTCAAACAACGATTTGGCTTTCTTTTCGTCCTCTTTTGAGCTAACAACTTCAACCAGCAATTCTTGCGATTTGTCGAAAGCTTTCTCCATTTCTTCAGGTAAAGGATAAAAATCTGGTCGCGAAACGTGTATGGTTCCTACGAAATAGATTGTGGCGCCGCTTTCAGAAGTCATTTTCCACATGAACAGTTTGCTGCCCGGCACGGCTTTGGGCTTTGCCACTGTGCTACTCAGCGTCGCTGCTTTCGATTTTGTGGTGACAACATTCGGCTTTGCTTTTATCACGGGCGATCTTGATTTGCTAGAAGCCGGTGCCGCATGTTTAGCGGGGGCGGCATCGGCTAAATTTCCTGCGGCAAGCAAAGTAATCAACGTCGCGGCTAAGCAGAGTTTCCCGCTCTTAGTTTTGAGAGAATTTTTGCTTAGACTTTTCACGCAAAAACCTGGGTCGTTGTTATGGACTTTCTACCCTCTTTGACCTATGCCCTTTCGTTTGCGCATCTATTTTGCCGAATTTTAAAGCCTTAGGATTATTGCGCGAAGGTATATTCCGCTCAAACAGCTGTTTGCTCGATGGTGAGCGTTTGGTAAATTCAGTCTCGAAGTGCCGTCGGCGCTTTGATTTTTATTTGCGCCTATCATGTCGCCTAAATCAGGCTAGACAAGAGTAGATCTTGCATGAATTTAACTACAAAAGCTTGCCAAGTAGGGGCTTTGATGTTGATTCCCCTGTACATGTTGGAATAAAAGACATTAGCACTGGTAGGGTGACCGTACTCCCGGGGACAAGGACAACGTTATGGGCAATAAAAAGCTTCATATGATTTGGTGGCTTTGCATGCTGCCTTCTATTGCTGCGATGGGCATGCTTTTCTATGAGTTTATGCAACATCCTCAGGAAAACAAATTTCTGATTTATGCCATATGCAGCCCCATTGTCGGACTTGTTTTTGGTGGATTGATTGTAAGTTTAACCGGCGTAGACGATGGCAAAGACGAGCCGTCTGATGCTGACTCTAACGAAACTGAAAATGCTGAGGCGCATGCACCAACTTTGTCTGCCGGCAGCAGTGTTGCAACAGATGACAGCGGATGGGACCGCCCTCTAGATTCGAGTCCTGTAGTGGCTCTTGCAGCAGCGGCTGAGTCAGCTGCCGTCAAAGATAACGTAATCGCACTGGGCAATGGCAGTGATGACAACGAGAAAGTGAACGCAGAAAAAGCTGCTGCGCTAGGCGCTCAAAGCCCGGTTAAGGCTGAACAAGGAAAAACTGATGCTGAGAAAACAGTGGCTCAAGCTAATGGTCTTTTTGAATCTTTCACCACTGTAAGCGGAATGAAAGTCGAGCCTGCAATCGCGCTTGATGCTGGCGCAAAGAAAGAAGAAGTGATCGCAGCTGCTGCAGCTTCAAAATCAGAAGAAGTTATCGCACTCGGTTCTGGCAGCAATTCAGATGAAGCTATTGCACTGGGAGCTGGTGATGTCTCTGTTAATTTCGCACCAGACGTCGCAGTTGATATGCTTGCAGACCTCAGCAAAGTCGAAACTGCGCAAAAGGTGGTGGCTCGCCTTGAGGCTGAAGTAGCCAAAGCTGAGGCTGTCGCAGCTAAGCTTGAAGTTGAACTTGCCAAAGCTGAGCCCATGGCCGCCCGCCTTGAGTCTGCTGAAGCAGAGCAGCTCAAACGTGTTGAAGAAAACAAAAAGCAAAACACACAGCCAGCTCGTCCGATTCAATCTGAGCCTAAGCCTGTTGCTAAGCCAAAACCGAAAGCTCAGCCGCAAGTGACATATACCAGCGCAGCGAAAAAAGACAGTGGCAAGCCTCTACCAGATTTGAAGTCAATTGATGAGTGGCTCAATCACGCTGATAAGTTGATGAAAGATGGCTATTACGATGAGGCTCTCAAATGCTATGACAAAGTAACAAGCACAGATGTCAAGAATTATGAAGGCTGGTTCTTGAAAGGCATCGCGATGAAATCAAAGGGACGCTTTGACGATGCAATTTATTGTTTTAGTTATGCATTGGGTATCAACAACGCCAGTGCAAACGCGCTTTTCGAAAAGGGTGACTGCCTTCTCCATCTAGGTAAAGCAGATCAAGCACTCGTTTGGTTTGATAAGTCGCTGCAAATAGACAAAGTAGCTCCTAAGCCCTGGATGGGTAAAGCTCATTGCATGGCTTCAATGGGCAAACATAAGGACGCTGTTTACTGCTTTGACAAAGTACTGGCGATTGAACCAGACAATAACGAAGCCAAAGAAGCCAAAAAAGTATCTGCAAGCAAAATGGGAGCCAGAGCTTAGTAAAGTTCTGACCCCCAAGTTTGTGGGCGATGCGATGCGTCGCCAAACATTTGATGACATTCTATATAGAAGGCGACTCAACGTGTCGCCCACCGGAATTAGTCTTTCATGTCACCCAGACTGAAAGAGTCTTTTCCGAATGGATGTTCGCTGCTGTTGGTCCAGCTATTTGCCGTTCCATAATATAGACCTTCGAGGCCACCTTTAAATACGGCGAACGGAAGAGTTGCTAGGGCGCAAACTCCTCTCAGGGCTGGGTTTTCGCTCTTGCCTGAGAGCTGTCCGCTCATTTCGGTGGTGTTTGCGCATGTTTTTCTGAGTACTGCAATTGGTGTACCGATAACAGCGCCAGTCCCGAAAGCTAAGAGCCGTACCGGGATCATTGCTGCGCCTTTAACTGAATCTCCGTCAGCCTTAGCTGGAAGGAAACCGGCAAGAGCGATGCAGACTGCGAGTAGTGGGGCTAGATTCCTGGACATAAGTTCTCCCTTTCAGACTATACACTCGTGCAATTATCTCCTCATGACATCCAAATGTGTATTCAGATTAGTGATACCACATCCTCGAATCTAGCTTCCTGACTGCCTCTTCGCAGGGGTTGTAGTGGGGGTCTATATGCTTTGAGTAGCAAGTGAATACATATATAGAATCAGTCGGAAATGCTAACTCCGGCTTCTTATCATTGTTTTCGTGTCTGCATTGTCCTTAAAAATACGAAAGAATCGATCTGCTTGCATACCTTACAGTGCTTGTAAAAGCTGTGCCAGTATGCTGCAAGGCTGTTATTAAGCGGCTCTCATCACAGAGTTAATCTCGCTTAACAGCACGCGCACAGTTCCAAACACGCACTTATAATCGATTTTGGGTGTTGCCAAGGAAACAAAAAATTTGCGTTGAGTGCCGGGTTGCAAAGTAAAAGATTACGGAAGTATTTAGGAACCCCTTCGTTTCACTTCTCGCACATATTATCTCAATAGAGCTTAAGTTCAAAAACAGATTCACATTCCCTCGCGAAAGCCGCTTTGTAGGATCTTCACTGCAAGATCAATAAGTAATAAAAGAACAAGCGCTTATCCGGTACGAATCTGAAAACGAGTTTAGCCAATTGTGCGTGATGTCCACGCGACACACCAAAAAGAAAAGCCAAACTGGCGTTGGCTTAGCAGGAATTACTGAGGGAACAAATCAACATGGCAAAAGCTAGAACCGCTGATACGGAAAAGAGCATGGGTGGCATTCTTGTCGAAGACGAGAACATCGCTAAAAGAAACGAGCTCGAAGAGCTTGACCTTCTCGATGAAAGCGACAGTTTCACCATCATAGATGATGAAGCTGATGATCTCGACGACGACGATGAACCGGCTGCCGAGCTCCCTTCGAGCCGCGAAATTGCGACTGAAGATTCCGTCAGACTCTATCTTCGGGAAATTGGACGCATCCAATTGCTAAAGCCCGACGAAGAGATTGAGCTTGCTCGCAAAATTCTGCAGGGCGACATGATGGCAAAGAGAAAGTTGGTTCAAGCCAACTTGAGACTTGTAGTCTCCATTGCCAAGAAATACATCGGACGCGGACTGTCCTTCTTAGACCTAATTCAAGAAGGCAACCTCGGCTTGATCAGAGCTGCTGAAAAGTTTGACCACGAGCGTGGTTACAAGTTCTCGACTTATGCCACATGGTGGATTCGTCAAGCCATCACCCGCGCACTTGCAGACAAGTCGCGCACAATCCGTGTGCCTGTTCACATGGTAGAAACAATCAACAAGCTCAAGAAAGTTACGCGTCAGTTGGCTCAAGAGCTCAACCGCAAACCGACAGAGCAAGAACTGGCTAAAAACATGGGTGTTTCACTGGTTAAGCTGCACGAAATCATCAAAGCAGCTAAAGAGCCAATTTCACTAGAAACACCAATCGGCAAAGAAGAAGATTCACGTCTGGGCGACTTCATTGAAGACAGTGAAGCCGAGCGTCCTGAAACAACAGTTACACACGAACTGCTGAGACAAGACCTTGCCCGTATGCTCAACGAGCTAACACCTCGCGAGCGTGACGTACTTCGTCTACGTTTCGGTCTAGATGATGGCCGTCAACGCACACTCGAAGAAGTTGGACAACTTTTTGCTGTTACACGTGAGCGTGTACGTCAAATAGAGTTCAAAGCTCTGAGAAAACTAAGACAACCTGGAAGATCTTCTCGTCTAAGAGAATATCTATAAACCCGAGTTGCCATATAATAGACGGATATGTATTTGGCTGTCCGGTGAAATTGGGAGTAATGTGAGGCTATGAGTTTCTCTGATGACCCGAGTTCACCGGCAGCCCCTTTTTCTGGGGACAATTCAGGACAAATATTTGATATGCCAGACATGGTGGCGGAATCGCCGACAACAACTGAGAGAGTGCTCGACACGCAGTCAGGTTTCCTGGTTGTTGTAAAGAGGCTGGGTGACAAGTTAGCTTTGTCCGTAAAACGGCAAATCGGAACACCACCGAGTAGTTCTATCGCTTTGACCCCTGACGAAACTGTCAAGTTGTCAAAAATTCTTGCCAGCAGTTTTGCTGCCAGCGATTTGAGTGCTGAATTTTCTGAGCACCGTGCATCGCGCCGTCGCCGAGGAGCATCCAAACTTTTTGGCGGCGACGAAGAAAAAGAAAGTGCCGAAGAAAATCCCGATTTGGCTGTACCTGCGCAGTCTTTGAGTAGTGTTCACGTGCCAATGAAGCTGATGTTAGCTTCAGTATTGCGTTCGTTTATGGTTCCTATTTTGGGAATTGCACTCAGTGTTTTCGCCCTGGGCATAGGCGCTGGTGTCACCGGGCTTAAACTAGCCGGTAAATCAGATGCTGCTGCTGCACCTGCCATTGTTGACCCACTCGAGACTTCGAAAGTTGATGCTTTCGTCAAAGAGTTTGTCGGCAAAATGCTCGATTTCACTGCAACTACATATAGAATTTCGCAGATTCAATCGATGGCATCAATGTCGCCTGAATTGCTAGAACGATATTGGCAAGAAACAAAATTCCCATTGAGCAAGCGTCAACTTGCAAAAATGCCGCAAGGCGCCATCGTGACAATTTCAGAACTCAAACAAGAACGAGTTGATTCACATACTGTGGTGGTAGATGTGCACGCCTCACTGGGCGACCCGGCAAATCCGGCAAATGCTACACCAGTAAATCTAAGACTGAAGCTTGAACTCAACCCAAATCGACAAATTGTTGTAACCGATCAGCAAGATTTGACGACAGCTCCAACTAAATAACGACTCCTTTACGGCTGACTCCATCGTCGCGCGAGGATCCGAGTTTGGTCTTTGCGCCAAAGGTCTGACTAGGTCGTCCTGGATCCGATCTTTGTCTGGGGCGACGCCATGCGTCGCCCGGCATTTTTAAGAGCAAAACTGTCTAAGCGAGCACCGCAACTTAACTTTCGGGCTACGAATGGAATACTGCTGGCGAACTAAAATGGAGCCGAATCAAGTTCGATGATATGAGCTAAG